>NZ_JAJJMN010000001.1:0-1339745 GCF_020905335.1 Flavobacterium lipolyticum
TAAACAAAACAGTAGAATGCAGCGATACAGCAGCTTTAACTGCCGCACAGGCTTTATTCCCAACGGCTACAGACGCTTGCGACACTAATGTCTCAAACATCGTAAAAGTAAGCGGTTCATTTGTAGCTTCTGAAGGTTGTTCTAATGCCGGAACGTATACCAATACCTGGACTGTGAAAGACGATTGTGGAAATACTTCAGATACTTTCACTCAGGTGATTACTATTCAGGATACTTCAAAACCAACCTTTACAGGAACGCTACCTGCCGATATTACTGTTTCTTGTGATGCTGTACCTCAACCGGCAAATATGGAAGCTTCCGATAATTGTAGTGGTAACTTACCAATTGTTTTCAGCGAAACAAAAAGTAATACTGAAAATCAATGTAGTACAAATTACACTTTAACCCGTAAATGGACCACCAGTGATTGTAGTGGTAATACAATTTCTTACACTCAAATCATAACTGTTAGAGATACCACTCCACCTACAGGAACCGCTCCGGTAAATGTGGCAAATCTGCAAACTATTGCTGATATCCCTGTTGGAAATCCGAGCGACATCACCAATGCTGTGGACAATTGCAGCAGTACGGTAAATATTACTGTAAGTGACGCCAATAATGGAGGAAGCGGTTGTGACGGAAGTCCTTACATCCTAACAAGAACCTATACTTTAACAGATTGTGCCGGTAATAAAACACTATTAACTCAAACCTTTACGGTACAAAACAAAGTTTCAGTATCTGGAGTTGCTACAAATGTGAACTGTTCGAACGGAAGAACTGGTTCGATTCTGGTAACTAATAGTCCAGGCTCAACTGTTATCATTAAAAATGAAAAAAATGAAACTGTTGGAAATACCAATTTACCGGCCGGTACATACACGCTTACAGCAACATCTTCTGTAAACAAGGGAAATCAAGCATGTACTGCAACTGCAACTGTTACAATCACGGCAACTCCTAACGAAACAACAAATGTTAGCAGTACAGCCTGTAACGATGATTCGACCATTATTAACTTGCTATCCTTGTTACCTGAAAATACTCCTACTAACGGAATCTGGGTAGATAACAGTAATACTAACAGCATACAAGGAAACAATTTCAATCCTTTAGGTCTGGCAATAGGCAATTATACATTCGAATACAAAATACCTGATGCTAGCTGTCCAAGAAGTATTGTACTGAATATGGCAATAAATGATGATTGTAAAGTACTTGCCTGTGGAAGTATAGTAGTTCACAATGCTTTCTCTCCAAATGGTGACGGAATCAACGATGTCTTCACTATAGACAGTATTGGCGATACCACTTGTTATCCTGAGAATGATGTAGAAATCTATAACCGTTGGGGGGTATTAGTATTTGAAACACACAATTACAACAATCAAACCAATGCCTTTGATGGAATTTCAAGAGGCCGAACCACTGTGAAACAATCTGACGGGCTGCCAACAGGAACTTACTTCTACATTATTAACTACAAATCACTGGACGGAAATAATGTACTACAGAATAATAAAAAAGACGGATATCTTTATTTATCGAAATAAAAAACTAAACATATCTTACTGCATAGCAAGCACATAAAGAGACAATTTACAATTAATTAATAAAAAAATCCTTATTTTTGAATATACAAATGCATAGACTTTTTTACAATTTAAATTGATAAAAAGTAGTACTAATGAAAATAATAAATACCACTATGAGAACAAAATTATTTTTCTTCGTCATTATGTTTGTAACAATTGCGAGCTATGCACAGCAAGATGCACAATTTACGCAATACATGTACAATACCATAAACATTAATCCGGCTTATGCAGGATCGCGAGGAGCTTTAAGTGTTTTTGGATTATACCGCACCCAATGGGTTGGACTCGACGGGGCACCAGAAACCAGCGCTTTCTCAATCAATAGCCCTATAAATAATAGTAATTTAGGAATTGGAGCCTCTTTAATAAATGATAAAATTGGCCCAACTAACGAAAATAACTTTTCGGTTGACCTTTCCTATACTATTCAGACCTCAGCCGATTTTAAACTTTCGTTTGGTATCAAAGGAACAGCCAACCTGTTCAATTTGGATGTCAGCAAATTAAATCCGGAGAGTCAGGGAGATCCACAGTTTCAGGATTTAAACAATAAGTTTTCACCGAATGTGGGAGCCGGAGTCTATTGGCATTCTGATAAAGCATACATTGGTTTATCGGTACCTAATTTTATCGAAACCAACCGGTACAGTGATAATGATTATGCCATTTACAAAGATAAAATCAATTATTATTTAATAGCCGGATATGTGTTTGATCTTGATAGACTTCAATACATCAAATTCAAACCCGCCTTACTAACCAAAATGGTCCAAGGAGCACCGCTTCAGGTAGATGTTTCTGCCAACTTTATGTTCATGGATAAACTTGTGGTTGGAGCGGCCTACCGATGGAGCGCCTCACTTAGTGCTATGGTAGGATTCCAGATTACTGACGGTCTTTATCTTGGTTATGGTTACGACCGCGAAACCACACGTTTAAACAACTATAATTCAGGATCACATGAGATATTCCTGCGTTACGAATTCTTCAAAAACAATGGTAAAATGACAACGCCACGTTTCTTCTAAAAATAACGATTATGAAAAATTATATACTCCTTTGCTTAACAATTATCTGTTCTTTTTCAGCCGGCAGTTATGCGCAACAATCGAAAATTAATACTGCCGATAAGAACTACGACAATTATGCGTATATCGACGCTATTAAAACCTATGAACGTGTAGCTGATAAAGGATACAAATCGGAAGATTTGTTTAAGAAGCTCGGAAACTCACACTACTTCAACTCTAACTTTGAAGCTGCCGCAAAATGGTACGGTGAATTATTTGCGATGAACACCGCTGTCGAGCCAGAGTATTACTATCGATATGCACAATGTCTGAAATCAATCGGACAAACCGATAAGGCTGGTAAAATTATGGCTGATTTTTTGGCTAAATCTAAGAACGATGACAGAGCAAAATTATATGCCGAGGATGTAAACTATCTGGACAAAATCAAAGCCAATTCCGGCCGATACAAAATTGAAGATGCCGGAATCAACTCTAAATACTCTGATTACAGTTCCTATGTTTACAACGGTAAAATATACTTTGCCTCTGCCCGGGATACCGGAAACTTTTCACAACGCAAACACAAATGGACCGGAGAATATTTTACGAATTTGTATTTTGCCGATACAGACCCTCCTGCTAACAGTACAGTGAAAGTCAATAAATTCAAAACATCACTTAATACAAAGTTTCACGAGTCTTCTCCCGCTTTTACGAAAGACGGACAAACGGTTTACTTCACCAGAAACAATTATATAAACGGTAAAAAAGGAAAAGATGACAACAAAATTACTTTAATCAAAATATACAGAGCCACTCTTGAAAACGGAAAATGGACCAACATAACCGAACTTCCTTTTGACAGTGATAATTACAGTACAGCACATCCTGCACTTAGTCCTGATGAAAAAACGCTGTATTTCGCTTCAGACATGCCCGGAACAGTAGGTCAGTCTGACATTTACAAAGTAAGCATCAATGGCAATGGCAGTTATGGCACACCTGTGAATTTAGGTAAAGTGATAAATACACAAGGAAAAGAAACATTTCCGTTTGTTACCAGCGATAATGAAATTTATTTTGCTTCTGACGGACATCCCGGACTTGGCGGTCTGGACGTTTTTGTAGGTCAAATTGAAGATAACGGAACCATAAGCAATATTCAGAATCTTGGAGCGGATGTTAACTCGCCTAAAGATGATTTTGCCTACATTATTGATCCTGTATCCAGAAGAGGCTATTTTAGCTCTAATAAAGATGGCGGACAAGGTTCTGATGACATCTACAAATTTCTCGAAACAAGAAAACTGCAATGCATACAAGAGCTAAACGGAATCATTACAGACGCTGAAACCTTAGCTGTTTTACCAAACACAAAATTAACCTTGTATGACAATCTGGGCAATATAAAAAACACTACTATTTCAGATGCAACCGGTTTTTACAGTTTCCCTGTTGAATGTGGAAAAACGTATAATGTAAGAGCAGAAAAAGAAGAATATACCACCAAAGAAATCAATATTACCATTGGAAAACTAACTGGAAAAACCAGTCTTCCTATTGCATTGGAAAAATCCGCCTGTAAAGTCACTATTGGCGATGATTTAGGAAAATGTTTTGGTATCAAAATGATTTACTTTGATCTGGATAAATCAAATATCCGTACAGAAGCTGCTCTGGATTTAGAAAAAATACTTGATGTCTTAAACAGCCATCCAACGATGAAACTTGATATTCGTTCACACACAGACAGTCGTGCTACACATCAATACAACGAAGCCTTATCCGGCAGAAGAGCTAAATCAACAATTGAATGGCTCGTTAAAAACGGAATCGCTAAAAACAGACTAACCGGAAAAGGATATGGAGAAACCCAACTGGTAAATGGCTGTTCTGATGGTGTACCGTGTACAGAAGAACAACATCAAATGAACAGACGAAGCGAATTTATTATCACAGCCTTGTAAAAAACCAAATTCAAATAATTCTAAAAAAACGTAATATCTTAAACTCTAAAATTCCAAATTCCAAAAGCAGATTAAATACTGATTGGAATTTGGAATTTGTTTTTTTTAAACTTGTAAATAACTCCTTTAAAATTCCGCTTTCGTGAAACGAATCTGTATGATTCGTCTTCTTTACTTATTTGGGATTAGGCTTCACACCAACCATAGTTTTCGTCACTCATAGCGTTTAACTTTATGCTTTATTTAGACTCTTTGAGAACAACTAACCCACTTTTACATCAGTACATCTTAAGAACTAATTTCATACATAGCCAAAAAAAAATCGTTGCAATTCTCTGAATTACAACGATCAATAAAAACTAAACCAGTCCAATATTTTCTCTACATCTTCACAAAGATGTTCGTATAGTATTTCTTTCCGGTTTTAGAGTCAATCGAAACTGACAAACCAAAATGAGTATAGTCTCCTTCAATATTTGCCTTGTGTCCGGGGCTATCCAACCAGGCTCTTAAAGCAGCCTCAGAAGTTTTATAATTGTAAGCAACATTTTCGCCTACTTTTTTAGCACCTAAAACACTCATGATATTATTGGAACGCGAAGTAAAATCATTATGATCAACCACATTGTTTGCGATCATGTATTTGTTGTGTTCTTCGCACTTAAATGAAACGTGATTGATTCCTTTCAGAGCATTCAGACCAATACTTACCCGATAATCATTGATAAGTTTCATCGATTCGATTTCTGAATCATTGTAATTGTAGTTAGCAACGACAGCCTCGGCTGTAGCAGGGTTTTCGCTACCCTCTGCGCTGTCCGCTGAACAGGAGCTCATTGCAACAAGTAGGGCAACTATTGCAACGAACCTCATGTTACGCATCATCTTTTTCATAATGACATAGTAGTTTAATTTTTAAAGTAGATGTTGGGGCAAATCCTTTAAATATTTATTAAAATAAATTGACTTGTTTCTTTCTCAAACTTATTCAATTTATCGTTAAACTACAAATAATATCGATAAAATACGCAATAATTCTACAATCGAAAGTAATAATCCTACAAGCTAAGAGGATAACCTTTCCATCTTCCATGAAAAGTCAGATTGACTTTGATAACGAATTCTGTCATGCAATCTATTGGGTCTCCCCTGCCAAAATTCTACCTCTAAAGGAGTTACTAAAAAACCACCCCAATTTTCAGGTCTGGGAATGTGTTTTCCTTCGAATTCTTTTTCCAGTTTTTTCAAATTTTCTTCCAAAAAAGTTCGGGACGGAATCACTTCGCTTTGCTTTGAAACAATCGCACCCAATTTACTTCCATCAGGACGAGAATCAAAATAGCCATCAGATATATTATCTGATGTTCTGGTAGCGATTCCTTTGATGATGACCTGACGTTCCATTTCCTGCCAAAAGAATGACAAACAAACATGCGGGTTTGCGGCTATCGCCTTCCCTTTTTCCGAATCATAATTGGTATAAAAAATAAACCCTTCTTCCGAGAATTTCTTCAATAAAACCACTCTCGATTTCGGAAAACCATCCAATCCAATTGTCGATACCGTCATGGCATTAACTTCTCCGCTTGCACCAAAATCTTCTACCTCATGAAACCATCGGTTGAACAGATTGATTGGGTCTTCGGGAATATTGGTTTCCAATAATTCACTCTTTTCGTAAGATTTTCTATAATTGCTTAAATCGTTCATGATTGTTGATTTTAGATTGTAGATTTTAGATTGTAGATTGTAGATTGCAGATTGTAGATTGTAGATTGTAGATTGTAGATTGTAGATTTTTTTTGATTTCAAATTCTTACAAAAAAAAAACAATTTACCATTTTGTCATTTATAACTCATAACTCACATTTTAAAACTCAAAACTCCTCCCGTCATCTCCCAAAAGTGTGTTTGGAAAAACGGTTTCGGCTTCTACTTTAAAACGTTCGATACCATCGTAACGTGTTGAATAATGCCCCAGAATTAACTTTTTTGCATTTGCTTTAAGTGCAATTGTTGCGGCTTCTTTTGCGGTTGAGTGTAACGTTTTCAGTGCCAAAGCGGCTTCTGACTCCAAAAAGGTAGATTCGTGATACAAAACGTCAACATCCTTAATTATAGGAAGTACGTCTTCGTGATACACTGTATCAGAACAAAACGCGTAACTCATTGACGGAATAGGATCAAAGGATAATTCTTTGTTCTTTATTACAGTTCCATCGTCAAGTGTAACGTCACCCCCTCCTTTTATTTTTTGAAAATAGGCCGTATGAATATTGTATTGCTGAACCGCTTCTACATTTAATTTTCGGTCACCGGGTTTTTCCTGAAACAAAAATCCGTTTGTATACACGCGATGCTTCAACGGAATCGTTTTTACAATAACTTTATTGTCTTCAAAAATAACTTCGCTTTCTTTTGACTCTAATTCATGGAAAAACAATTTATAGGTCGTCCAGGATTCCGTCAATTTTAATTGAAGCAGAATAAGTTCTTTAATCCCTTTCGGTCCGTAAATATGTAAATCGGTCGTTCTTCCTAAAAGAGAAAAAGTAGAAATAGTTCCAATTAATCCATAAAGGTGATCTCCGTGAAGATGCGAGATAAAGATGTGATTTATTTTTGAGAATTTAATCTTATTCTTTCTAAGTTGCACCTGTGTTCCCTCACCACAATCAATTAAAAATAACCGATTTCTTATTTCTAAAACCTGCGAAGTAGGGTTCGTAATTGTTCTGGGAGTAGCGGCATAACAGCCAAGTATGGTAAGCTTCATTTTAGATTGTTGATTTTAGATTCTAGATTGAATATATATTTTAGATTTCAACATTCAAAATCTAAAATCTGAACTCTAAAATCTACAATTAAAACCCGAGGTCTCTTTCGATTTCCTCCATTTCGATAATATCGTGCGCTTCCAAAAGTGACGGAACAACGACTAATTTATCTGAAACGGCATTAAAGTCTAGATCTGAAACTACTATTACAAATGATTTTTTGGCTTTCTTCTGCTGCTTGGCAAGGGGTAAAAAAAGTTTCACCTCTTTTTCCGACACATCACTATCTGCTGATAAATCGATTATAATATTTTGTTTTTCAAAGGTTTTAAACTGTTGCGTTACTCTTTCCAAAAAAGCATTAAAATCTCCCTGAGTATCTTTAATGGTAACGGTATGTCCTTTTTGATCTACTTTCATCTTTATAATATATACACTTCTGATTTGAAAAGCTAAGGTACGAAGTTTTTTTAGTTTTCAGTTCTTATTCCCAGTTCTCAGTCTCAGTCTCAGTTTTCAGTCTCAGTTTTCAGTCTCAGTTTTCAGTCTCAGTTTTCAGTCTCAGTTTTCAGTCTCAGTTTTCAGTCTCAGTTTTCAGTCTCAGGGAAATTTCCCTGTCAATATTGAGACTGAGAACCGAGACTGAAGACTATATCACATTACTGTTGAATCTTAGACGCTAGCAAATAAATCACTGCCATTCTGATCGCTACTCCGTTTTCGACCTGATTTAGAATAACAGAATGATCGGAGTCAGCCACTTCGGAAGTAATCTCTACCCCTCTGTTAATTGGTCCCGGGTGCATGATGACGATTTCTTTCCCAAGAGAGTCGAGTAACGGTTTATCTACTCCGTATTGCTGTGCATACTCACGTGTCGATGGAAAAAAATTCACATCCATACGTTCATTTTGAACACGAAGCATATTAGCAACATCACACCACTCTAAAGCTTTACGCAAATTGGGTTCAACTGTGACACCAAGTGATTCAATATATCTCGGAATCAGTGTTTTTGGCCCGCATACTTTTACCTCAGCTCCCTGCATCTTCAAAGCATATATGTTAGACAAAGCTACTCTCGAATGCAGAATATCTCCTACAATGACCACTTTTTTTCCGGCCACATCGCCTAATTTTTCTCTAATCGAATAACTGTCTAATAAAGCCTGAGTTGGGTGTTCGTGTGCTCCGTCTCCGGCATTCACGATACTGGCTTTGACATTTTTGGATAAAAAATAAGCCGCTCCGGGATTGGAGTGGCGCATTACAACCATATCAACTTTCATTGAAAGGATATTATTTACAGTATCAATCAGGGTCTCCCCTTTTTTAACCGAAGACTGGGCTGCCGAAAAACTAATCACATCAGCCGATAATCTTTTTTGTGCCAATTCAAAGGAAAGTTTAGTTCTTGTACTGTTCTCGAAGAAAATATTGGCAATGGTAATATCTCGTAATGAAGGAACTTTTTTAATAGGTCTGTTAATGACTTCTTTAAAATGATCGGCCGTTTCAAAAATCAGGTTAATATCATTTTCATTGATATATTTAATTCCCAATAAATGATCTACGCTTAATTCTTTCATGTTTAATGTTTAACTGTTTTTACTGTTTAATCGTTTATTTGTTTAACTGTTTAATCGATTCCTTCCGATTAAACAATTAACCGGTTAACCGATTAAACTAATTTGTTACCAAGTGAACAACATCTTCACCGTCATTTTCTTTCCAGCTTACTTTTACTTTTTCGTCATTGATAGCATCTACCTGACGGCCACGATAATCGGGCTGAATTGGCAGATTACGGCTAAAACGTCGGTCAATTAAAACTAACAATTCAATTTCTGAAGGTCTTCCAAAAGACTGAATAGCAGTTAACGCGGAACGAATGCTTCGTCCGGTAAACAAAACGTCATCAATAAAAATGACTTTTTTATTTTCGACTATAAAATTGATTTGGGTTCTATTCGCTTCAAGCGGTTTTTCGGTGCGGCGGAAATCGTCTCTAAAAAAGGTGATGTCTAAATAACCCAGAGAAATTTCGGGCGTTTTGTACTCGCTTTCTAATATTTGTTTCAAACGTTCGGCTAAAAAAACACCTCTTGGCTGAATTCCGATTAAAATAGTATCTGAAAAATCAAGATGTTTTTCGATTAACTGACAAGCCAAACGATGGAGTATGATAGTAACTTCTTTTGAATTAAGTAATACTTTTTGGCTCATAATTAAGTATAATGTTTGGTTGGGCAAATATACAAAATCAGAATTTATTTGCAGTCTCTTTCTAAATACAAATATTTGAATAAATTTTTAGCGTTGTAATAGCACAAAGCATTCTCTTTAAATTCCGTAGAAATGAATAATAGTACAGCACAAAATTGAAATTCGTTGCTCATGAAACTATACAAGTCAAAGAACCTTTCGTACAACCTCATCAACATCTCTTAACTTAATCAGATCCTTTTTGCTATTTTATTATATTTGACCAATCAAAACACCTAAGATTAGGAGAAATTTAATCATCCTTGGCTATGATTACTTTTAAAAACCGAATACATACCGAAAAAATGAATTCCTATCTCACCAAAATAGATGCTTTTATAAACACCCTTGATCAGGAAACCTTAGCCGCTTTAAATAACATCTCCACTACCAGAACTTTAAAAAAAGGAGCCTTTTTATTACGGCAAGATGAAATTTGCAGTAAAAGCTATTTTATAGAAGAAGGGATTGTTAGAAAGTACTACCTCGATGATGGAAAAGAAATCACGACAGAATTATACTTTAAAGATGATATCGCGGTGTCTTTTAATAGTTATTGCCTTCAAACGACAAGCAACGAATTTATTCAGGCCGTGACAGACATCACCGTTTCACAAACTGACTTTAAAGGATTTCAGAATGCAAAAAAGCAATTCCCAAAATTGACAGAATTGGATTTGATGCTCACCGAATATTACGTAATTTGGCTGGAGGATCGATTGTTTCAGTTTCGCACACTCGACGCTACGACCCGCTATCTTAAATTAACTAAAGAACATTCGCATATCATTAAAAACATCCAGCTTACACATATTGCTTCTTATCTTGGAATATCTTTGGAAACGCTAAGCAGGATCCGGTCCCGAATTTAAATGTATTATTTGACTTAAGTCAAATTTCCCGCGATTTTTCATTTCGACATTTGTTTCATAAAATATAAAAAAATGAAACAAAGAATTATAGGATTTGACCTGGCAAGAGCATATGCCATCTTCGGAATGTTTATTGTGAATTTCAATATGGTTTTTGGCTCCCATAACGACCAAAGCACCATTGCACAATTTATGTCTCTTTTTAGCGGCAACTCAAGTTCTGTTTTTGTGATACTGGCCGGAATGGGTATTGCGCTTATGACCAACAGAGTGGAATATACTGCTGCCGAGAAAAACAAGCTGAGAAATACCATCCTCAAACGAGCTGGTTTTTTATTTGTCATCGGACTTTTACTTAACCTGATCTGGCCTGCCGATATTTTGCACTTTTACGGTTGCTATATGTTCATAATTTCTTTTATAATCTTTTTAGACAAAAGGTTTTTTCTGTTTCTGGCAGCTGTGGCGGTATTTGGTTTTCACCTTTTAATTTTTATCGTCCCTTATGAAACGGGCTGGAACATTGCCACTTTTCAATACAAAGATTTTTATACCCTGAACGGGTTTATCAGAAATACTTTTTACAATGGCTGGAATGCTGTATTCCCCTGGATTGCTTATTTTCTTTTAGGAATGTATCTCGGAAGACTAAACTGGAGCAGCATCAAAATGCAGAAAAAAATGTTTGTGCTTGGACTTTTACTATATGTATCGATAGCATTACTTCAATTACTGTCCGGCCAATTTGTACTTTCAGAGAATTTACATTTATTTATCAATGCCGATTATCTCCCTCCGTACCTTCCTTTTATGCTAAGCACCTCCGGATTTGCTCTGATGCTGATTGCCTTTTTTATGTACATCGGAGAAAAAAACGGAAATAACCAATATGTACAAAATTTTGCACCAACGGGTCAAATGACGCTTACGCATTATATTTCTCATCTTACCATTGGTTTAATTTTATTTTCTGCGCTAACAGGTAATGATCTGGTCCAATATTCAACAGATCCGAAAGCGACAAAACCAATTTATATTTTACTGTTTTCAATTGCGTACTTTGCACTCAGTTACTACTTTAGTAAACTTTGGGCAAGACACTTTAAGAACGGCCCATTTGAAGCCCTTATGCGTAAAATAACCCGCTAATTAAATTTTACCGGAACCATTGCCCAATCATTTTGAGCCGACCATAAACTGTCAAAAAAAACTTTAAAGCTGGAGACCAGACTAAAAGTCTACATCAAAAAAACTATTTCCGTCTCTAAATTTAAAATTATATTTTAGCAGTACAGCACTTACCTATACTTCTTGCTTACAGACCAAACACAAGATTAAAGCTATGGATCAATACAAAGAAACTTTCGAAACCTGGGATAAAATTGCAACTATTTATCAAGATAAGTTCATGGATTTAAAGCTGTATAATGAAACTTACGACTTCTTTTGCGATGCTTTGAAAAACGAACAGCTTCATATCTTTGAAATTGGCTGTGGCCCGGGAAACATCACAAAATATTTATTATCAAAGAAACCCAATTTAAAAATTAGGGGGATTGACATTGCTCCCAAAATGATTGAATTAGCACAAAAGAATAATCCTTCTGCCCAGTTTGAAGTAATGGACACGCGAGACCTCAACAAAGTAAATCAACAATTTGATGCCATTATTTGTGGTTTTTGTCTGCCCTATTTGTCCGAAGAAGATTGTTCCAAACTAATCAACAACATTTATAAAATACTCTGTTCTGGTGGTATTTTTTATCTTAGTTTTGTTGAAGGGCATTCGACTGAATCAGGTTTCATTTCGGGAAGCACCGGCGACCGAACCTATTTCTATTATCATAATTTAAAGAACATAGAAAAACAGCTTTCTATACATAATTTCAAAATCATTAAATCGTTTGAAATTAAATATCCAAAATCCGAAAATATTGAAATTCATACGATACTAATTGCTCAAAAAAATGAAAGAAATCATTGCACTTTCTGAAAAAACAATAACCCTAAACAGAAATGAATTTCTTAAAGTAAAAGGAAGCATAGACGACAATATCTATTTGGTCGAGAGCGGAAGCTTACGGCTTTTTGTTTTGGACGATGATGACGAACAAGTCATTCGATTTGGTTACCAGCAAAATTTAATTGTGTCACTGGATTCTTTCTTAACAGGAAAACCTTCTGACCTGTGTATTCAGGCCATTAAAAAAACAGTTCTGAAGGTCATCACAAAGAAGCAAATCGATCAGTTTTTAAAAATTGAAGTCAATAAAAACCTATGGATTACTATTTTAGAAAACTTAGTAGTGCAGCAAATGGAACGCGAAATTGATATTTTAACCAATTCTCCAAAAGAAAGATACCAAAGAGTTTTAAGGAGAAGTCCGCAGCTTTTTCAGGAAGTGCCAAACAAACACATTGCCAACTATCTAAGAATGACACCTGAGACTTTATCGAGATTAAAAAAGTCTTGATTTCAATCAATCATTTCCGGAAAAACTTTTTGAAACTTTGCTTCAAAAATAAAACCTATGCAATCAGAAAAACTCATACAATTACTAATCGATCAAACGAAAGATAGCATCAATCAGGCGGAGAAACTTAAGAATGATCACATACAAACTTTGACGTGGAAAGAAGATCCTGCGTCCTGGAACATTCTCGAATGCATGGAGCATTTGAATTTGTATGGTGATTATTACCTGCCTCAGATAAAAGACAAGATAAAGAACTCGAAAACCTCTTCTGAAACTCATTTTAATAGCGGATTTTTAGGCGGTTATTTTGCCAAAAGTATGCTTCCAAAAGAAAAACTGAACAAAATGAAAACCTTTAAAGACAAAAATCCATTAAACTCTGAGCTTGACAAAAGTGTAATTGACAAATTCATCAATCAACAATTTGAATTATTAGCGTTACTGGAACAATCCAAAAAGGTGAGTTTGAATCGTATCAAAATCCCCACTTCTTTATCCCGTTTACTAAGATTAAAACTGGGAGATACTTTTCAGTTTTTTATTCATCATATCCTACGACATCTGAATCAAATTGACACCATAAAAGAATCAATAAAAAAGACAGTTCCCGAACACGAACTGTCATAACCTAAAAAACGAAACCCCACTTACAAACGCAAATGGGGTTTCAAAAAAAAAAAAAAAAAAATCTACTTCACAATTAGTTTAGCCGTAAACAATTTACGGGAATGTATTTTTAGAATATAAACTCCTTTTGGTAAATCCTGATTGATTAGAGAAAACTTATTATTGTTTACATTTTTTGTAGCATATAATAATTTCCCTTCCATGCTGTAAATTTCTATTTCATCAATAGGATATTCGGACTGAATAAAGGTTTCCGTATCATTCTTTGTTGGATTTGGATAGACTCTCAAACCATTATCGATTTTAAATTCATCATTGTTCAGATGTGGATCGATTACTTCAAAAGATACTCTGTTGGAAACTTCATTATAAGAATCGTTAGTAAACATTACCAAAAAGTATTTCCCTTTTTGTGTTGGTAATTCCGTAGCTGCAATATTTTTTGTTCCTTCAGAAAGTCCTTCGAAATAGGTATAACTCACCAGTGGTTTTTCATTCGGATTATCTCCATCATGATAAATCCCCAACCAATCTTTTACAATTCCCGGAGCGTCTGTCCACGAAGCGGTAATCTGCTCGCCCAAATCATAAACCGGTTTATTGATCCATAATTCGGTAACGACCGCTCCTACTTTAAAAAATACTTTGTTTCCAATCGGATTAAATCCGTCCTGTAAATAATACTCGGCATAATAGTAGCCTTTTGGCAGTCCTGTGAAAGATTTAGCATCTGCAGCCGTTGTAACATATTGCCAGCTTGTTGCTGTAACTCCGGATCCGGGATTAACTCCCATTCTGTAAATACCGATCCAGTCTTTTGCCAGTTGTGGACCATTTGTATAATTAATAAGGATAGGAGTTCCAACAGAATATTCCGTTTTATCAGTCGTTAAGGTCGGTACCGGCCCTACATAAAAGTATTTTCGCGGTGCAATTTCCGTGTACCCTCCATTTGAAAATATTGCAGCATAATAACGTCCTTTAGTAGCCAGTCCGCTAGAAAAAGTGATAAACCCGCTGGCACTTCCGTCCGTATATTTCCAGGTTTGCGATGGCGAAGAACCTCCCGGAGTCTGCCCTTCTTTGTATAAACCAATCCACGTTGAAGTACTGGCCGGAGCATCAGTAAAATCAACTTTTATGGGTGCGTTCAACGAATAAGTAACAGCACCTGTAACTATTGCCGTATTTACATTGTTACTTCCTGTAATCGTAAAAGTCTGAACATCACTCCATGGCGACCATTCAAGATTACGATCTCTGTATCTTAACTTCACATAGTATTTGCCATTTGGAAGTGAATTAGAAGCCAAATCCATTTTGGTAATATCTACACCCAGATTGATGTTTACAGTCGAATCTTTCTTAGTGCCATACTTTCCGTATAAATTTTCGAAATCTCTATATACTTCTTTCTTTACAATATCGAATGTTGGTGTCTGAGAAATCAAAAACTGACTGGTATTCAACTTCTCCTCTGTAGTTGTCGTATAAGTCGATCCGGAAACGGTTAGCGGCAATGTATTTGTCGCAGTAAAAGTATTCGTAATCGAAGGTTTGGCAGGTGCCGCTTTGTTTTTATATCGATGAAATTCATCCATTAGCTGGTTGTTCTTCCATTTATCAACACTTCCAATAGAATAGCTTTCAATGTCCATTTTTCCGTTTGTCACATCAATATCTACAATTTGGTAAATCCAGTTACAAATGGTTTTCTGTACATCATCAAAATCCTGCTCTGTAGAAGATCCCCAATATTGATCCCAGGCTGTACCTCCCGAAATAATATTATAGGTAGGTGTATTTTTCAATTGTCCGCGATGATACAAATGATGGTGCGCTCCAATATGCATCGAATATTTTGGAGAAGTAACCAATAGCGGTACGGCTGTATTACGAACCCAGGTCGAAATATCCCCCACATATTGCTCTGCCTGATATGGTCTGTGGCTTAAAGAGAAAATCCATTCTACGGTATTATCCGCATTTGCAGCGGTAAGAACTTTTTGCAACCAGCTTAGCTGTTCAGCACCTGTATGTTCTGAACTTAAACTGATAAACAAGACATTACCGGCCTGCTGGGCATAATAATTCTCTGTTCCCGACGAAATGCCTTTGTATGAAAGTTCACTTATATAAAAATGATCGTAATAGGAATTCATTCCCAGCGTTCCATAAGTTTCATGGTTTCCTACTGTGGTCTGAATAGGCACATTACCTGACAAACCTCTGTTCTTTTTAAAATGCACATTTTCATAATGATCTAAAGTTCCCACATCAACCTGATCTCCCACCATAAAAGTCATAGAGATATTATCATCCGGAGATGCGTCTTTTCCCCATTTCTGTTTTATTTTTCTTTTAGCAGCTGACACCAAAGAATCATAACGCGGAACAGCTTTCAGTTGATTATCCCCCATAATCAAAAACCGAATGTGTCCATTAGCTGTGGCTGCTTGTCCCGGATTGGGCAATGTTTTAAAAGAATAAACCGAAGACACATCTGCTCCGGTTTTTATTCTGTAGAAATATTTCGTGTTAGCCGAAAGGTTCGTCAGCTTTGCACTATGATAGAAATAATTCCCCGGATAACCTGAATCTGTAAAAACATTAGTATTACCGGTAACGGTAACATTTAGATTCGATGCTGTTGTTCCGTACTCTACGATAGATTCCGGATTACTATCCGTTTTCCAGTTAACGTAGATAGATGTTGGTGTCGCGTTTTGCAGATAAGGAAATAAATTTTGCGCTTTTGAAGCATAACTTAGCCCCAGAAGCATAAATAATAAGTAAAGTTTTTTCATACGTTTTTTTTGTTTAGACTGAACAAAAGTATTGTTCGAAAACGTAATAGCTTTTAAGAGAACATTACCTTTCCCTTATCTTTACTTCTCTTTATTGTAAAGTTGTTTAACCTTTTGCACCTCGTTGTTTTTAATTTAAATCATAGAACTTTTTAATTAAATCATATAAGATCTTTCTTATTCTTTGGCCTAATTTTAAGTTATACGAATCAGAACAGTAGGTTCTTAAAACATCAAAGTCATGCAAAATAAAATCAAACGTTTGTTAATGGTATTTGTAATAGTATTTTCATTTACGAGCTGCGAAGTTATCGGAGACATTTTTAAAGCCGGAATGGGCTTTGGTATCTTTATCGTTATTTTTATTATTGCGATAATTATCTTCATTCTCGCCAAACTGTTTGGCAAAAAATAAATCAAAAAAAATCCCGTTCAGCTAGCGAACGGGATTTCTCTTATTATAAATTATAAAATTACAGGTTGTACATTTTTTTTCTTAATTCCTGAATTTTTTCATCGTCCAGGTATTCGTCAAATGTCATGTAACGGTCTATGACTCCGTTTGGTGTTAATTCCACTACTCTGTTACCAACTGTTTGTGCAAACTCGTGGTCATGTGTGGTGAAAATTACGGAACCTTTAAAATTTTTCAATGAGTTATTAAAAGCTGTAATGGACTCCAGATCTAAGTGATTGGTTGGCTCATCAAGCATTAAGATATTAGCTCTCTCCATCATCATTCTGGATAGCATACAACGTACTTTTTCTCCTCCTGATAATACGCGGCTTGTTTTTAACGCCTCTTCTCCGGAAAAAATCATTTTCCCTAAGAATCCTCTAATAAAAACCTCATCACGCTCTTCTTCTGTTTTGGCGTATTGGCGTAACCAATCTACCAAAGTCAGATCATTTTCAAAGAAAGAATGATTCTCAGCCGGTAAATAAGCCTGATTGGTTGTAATTCCCCAATCAAAAGTTCCGGCATCTGCCTTTTGCTGGTTGTTCAAAATTTGGTAGAATGCTGTTGTAGCACGTGAATCTTTAGAAAAAAGAACGATTTTATCGCCTTTTGCCATATTCAAATCAACGTCTTTAAACAAAAGATCGCCATCGATGGAAGCTCCCAGGCCTTCAACATTCAAAATCTGATCTCCGGCTTCACGATCCTGATCAAAAATAATTGCAGGATAACGACGGCTTGAAGGTTTAATTTCAGAAATATTCAATTTCGAAATCATTTTTTTACGAGAAGTAGCTTGTTTCGATTTCGCAACGTTCGCACTAAAACGACGAATAAATTCTTCAAGCTCCTGTTTCTTCTCTTCTGCTTTTTTATTCTGCTGTGCACGTTGTTTTGCCGCTAATTGGCTAGACTCGTACCAGAACGTATAGTTTCCTGAGTAGTGATTTATTTTTCCAAAATCAATGTCAGAAATATGTGTACAAACCGCATCTAAAAAGTGACGGTCGTGAGATACTACAATTACCGTATTTTCATAATTCGCAAGGAAATTCTCTAACCACGCAATGGTCTCAAAGTCCAAGTCGTTGGTAGGCTCATCCATAATAAGCAAATCGGGATTTCCAAAAAGTGCCTGCGCTAAAAGCACACGTACTTTAATTTTTCCTTCCAAATCCCCCATCAGAGTATAATGATCTGCTTCTGTGATTCCTAAGTTAGACAACATGGCCGCAGCATCAGAATCAGCATTCCAACCGTTCATTTCTTCAAACTGAACCTGAAGTTCTCCAATTCTGTCTGCGTTTTTATCGTTGTAGTCTGCATAAAGTTCATCCATTTCTTTCTTAACAGCATACAAAACTTTATTTCCCATCAACACAGTTTCCAAAACCGTATGCTCATCGAACATGTTGTGGTTCTGGTTCAAAACCGACATACGTTTTCCCGGTTCTAAATGAATATGCCCCGAAGTTGGATCGATATCACCTGAGATGATTTTTAGAAAAGTAGATTTTCCAGCACCGTTGGCTCCAATAACTCCGTAAATATTTCCATGAGTGAAAGTTGTATTTACTTCGTCAAACAAAATTCGTTTGCCAAACTGAACTGATAAATTATTGACTGTTAACATGAATGTCTTTTTAATTAATTTGGTGCAAAAGTATGAAAAAAGGTTCAGAGTTGCAAAGCCCTTATGTTTATTGTAAAATGTGGATTGTGAGATGTGAAATGTTAATTGCCAATTGTTAATTGTTAATTGTAAAACACTTCATTTCGCTCCAATGTGATAACATCTTACGCTTTACATCTCACACACTATAATTTACTCTCTTTATCCAAAGCGACTTCTAAACTTTCGAAATTAGGCAGGACTTTAGCAATCATTCCTTCTTTGTTTAAAATAAAATGCGTTGGAAATGAATTTAACTGCAAGGCTTCATTCATGTATACTTTCATGTCTGGAATTACAGCATAGGACAATGGCTTTCTGGAGAGGAATGTTTTTAATTGCGTGGCAGAATCTTCTGCAAGGCTTACAAACAGCATGTCTTTTCGATCTTTGTATTCCGCGGCTAATTTGTTGACTTGTGGAAATTCTCTGATACAGGGTGTGCAATGAATGTACCAGCATTTGATGACTACTATCTTTCCTTTCATCGATTCGTTTGAAACCAGGTTACCTTCTAAATCTTTAAAAGAGAATGGAGGAAAAACAGTTCCTTCCATTTTATAGTTTTTTAGAGCATCAAAACCTATTTGATTTATTGTTGCTTTTATACTGGTATCTGAATTGGGCTGAATTGTAAACAATTTGTAGCAATAGATCCCCTGCTCTGACTTTAATCGAATTGGAATGTAATTTTCGTTTGCTAATTGATCCAAAAAAGTTTCTTTGGAAATTTCCGTTGAAAGAGCATCCAACGCTAGAAAATCTCTTGAAAGCATAATATTTTTACTTTGATAGACAGACCAGTCCTTAAAGTTTTTTTGAATCTGGATAGGATCAACTTCGGGTTCGCTAAATTTTGTCTGAGCTGTGGCTGTAATAGAAATTATAAATAGGACTAAGAGACCGATAAATTTTTGCATGACTTTTTTAATGAATTTATGAAATTCAAAAGTACTTAAAATTCAATTTTAGGGTCCATAAAGCAGCAAAAAAAATAGCACTTTGTGGGTTCACTTATCCTTAAAAAAACTTCCTTCTTTAAAGAATACTGCATGATTCACAAAACGTTCAAAAAAGATTTAGTTTTCGCCTTACATTATCTACTTATTCTTTACTATCAAGTTTATTCCTTAAATAGCTTATCTCCCCTTTTAAAGTATTGATTTGTTCCTTATAAAGTTCTCTTTCTTTAGCAAAGTGAGTTTTAAGGTCATTAATCTCTTCTTTGTTTGTCATCAAATTATTCAAATTAGAACTGAACAATTTACTCTCATGAAAATTAACGATATAATTCATGTCAAGATTTAAGGCTAAAGAAATTTTCTGCAATTTCTCAAAACTAATCTTTGTTTTACCTGTCTCCATATCTGAGTAGGCAGCTTGCGAAATTTCTAACAAATCAGCCATATATTGCTGAGAATATCCCTTAATAACCCTAATCTTTCTTACATTCTCCCCAATCATTCTTTTTTTTGTCAAATATAAGAAATTATTTACAAAACTATCATCGGGTAAAATTTTAAATATCCGATAAAACTTATAAAATAAAAGCAAAGAGTAATTATTATTTTTTGGACAAAAAAAAACCCGACAATACAATTGTCGGGTTTATAATGCGCTTCCTTCAGGTGAAAACCAAATAACAAATCACCTCAATTTGCAGCATTTATTCGAAATAAAAATTAGATTAAAAAATAAATAACCAAACTCAATTTTAACCATTCCAACTTTTTATTTCTGTATTTTTCATTCTTCCATACTGTCCTTTTAGTTCAAAAAGTTCATTACTTTGAATGATTTTTTATTTCCTGCTTTGTCCGTCACCACAACTAAAAATAATTGCTTAGTGGTAAAGCTGTAGTTATGAAGCACCACTTCTTTGTTTTGATGAACATTTCTATGACTCACCAATGGTTGTCCAATGGTATTGAAAACTTCTACCTGAGCAATATCTCCAGAGTCAGTTGTCACTAATAAAGCATCATTTTTAAAGTAAGCGATAGTCGTGTTTTTCGTTTCGATCCCTTCAGGTAATGCCCTTGCAGCTGTCTGTCCTGCAAAATAAGCGGCATACGCTTTAGACAATTCAGCTGAATTCCCACAAGAAGAAAAATCCCAGTTTACAGACCAAGTCATTAAACCTCTCAAAGCAGGATATGGTCCGCCTGGCTGCATGGTATAGGTTCTTCCTGAGAAAGTAGTCCCGGTTCTTAAATAATGCATTGCATTAATTCCTTCTGTCGGCGTTAAAAAACCACTTCCTGCTGCACTTGGACAAGCTGGTAATGCAATAAGGATTTTTGAAGGCGGTAAACCATCAAAACGCATTCCTGTTGTACCAATGTTGTACCCTTTTATCAGCATATCCGTTAGGGCAGTTACCATGTTTGATTTCTTAGCTGAACCATAATATTGACCGTCTAATGCGTTTTCTCCTCCTGTATTATACAATTGTACGGCTAACAAATCCAATTCATTACGTAAGTTTTGAATGATTGGAAGGAACGAACCAAAGGTATCATTATAGGTTGAATATCCTCCTTGTACGTATTGTGTTTCCGGAGCTGCAGTTAATAAAAATCCAGGACCATAGAACGCTTTTAATTCTTTGAAAGCATCTACTACATTTTTTAATCTTGGATAAGCAGAAATACCCGCATAAGAAATATCTCTTAAACCTCCTGCACTAAAATTCATCGATCCACCTTCAAAATCGATATCAACTCCATCAAATTGATACTCGTCAATAATTGCCTTCAGACCATTAACAAAAATATTCTTTTGAGTTACGTTCTCTAAAACAACATGACCATTTTGACCTCCAATAGAAACAATAACAGGAACTCCGCTATCTCTTAAGGATTTGATATCATTTTTCAACAATTGTTTATTGAAAACTCCATTGGTCAAATATCTGGCATCATTTGTAGTTAATACCGGAGTATAACCATCACGGTTAACGGTTTCTACGAATGCATAATCCACTACGTTAAACTTACTTCCTACCATTTGAGAAAAATATAAAAATGGAGCACCAGCATTTTCCCAGGAATGTGCGTATCCTAAAATAATTTTGCCTGGTGGAAGCGGAACGAATCTAGTACCTACCGAAGTAATTTTAATGGTATTGTTTAATGTAGTTAGCCCGGATTTATTATCGGTTGCTTTGATTACAATCGGATAATCCTGATAAGCAGTTGGTGTAAAATTATACGTATAGGTATTATTTGTACCTGCTGTCATGTTAAATGTACCTCCGTTTATTGTAATCGTTACACCTGAAACCGATCCGTCACTATCCACAGCTGTCACTGAAATTGGCACAACTTGGAAAGAAGGCTGAAATATAGTAGTATTAGATGGTGAATTCCAAGTAATTACTGGCAATGTATTTGGACAGTTTGCACCTGAACAGTTTAATACAAAATTATATGTTTTTGAATCTGTGGTACCGTTTGAGGCAGTAGCCGTAACTGTTAATGTATGACTAAGCGAAAACTGATTGGCTACTGGTGTCCAAGTTGAGGTATAAGTTCCTGAAGAATTGGTAGCACTCAGGCTTTGTCCGTTTAAACTAAAGGAAACAGACGAGATTGTAGTAGCATCTGCAGCACTTAATCCAACACTAGCCACAAAATTAATCGCTGACCCTAAATTTATTGCAATCGTCGGAGTCGTTGGCGCTGTAATGGCAACTACTGGTTTAGTTACAACCGTTGCCTGCGTATTGAAGTTATAAACCGTTGGCGTTGTTGGCATTGCAAAATTCACCAGATTGTTTGGGTAATAATTCGTTCCGTTATTCTCCCATCCATTCAATTTTAAACTTAAAACTTGTGCATAACCTGCTGTAACTGTATTGTCATAGGTAAAATTCCCCTGAGCATCTGTTGTTGCGATAACACTTTTCCATCCGTGTGTATTATCAGTCCAAGGCACAACTAATTCTACTTTCGCTCCTGCAACCGGAACTGAACCATTTTTAACGGTTCCGCTAATTAGATTTGTACTGGCCAAATTTTGTGTAAAATCAAGAGTTTTGTTACCAGACTGTGTTGTCGAAACCGCCGAAACCGGAGCAAATGTCAGGTTTGTTTTAGCAACAGATACCTTATAATCTGATCCTGAAGTTAAACCTGCAAAAGAATAAGCTCCATTTCTATCTGTTGTAGCAGTTAAAACTGTCGTACCTGAAACTGCCGAAACTACAGCTCCTGATACCGGAGTAGTTCCGTTTAGAACTTTTCCGCTCATTGCATAAGAGGACGTTCTTGCGGTAGCGGCGGTATTGAAATTATAAACCGTTGGGGTTGACGGAACAGCAAAACTGGTCAGATTATTTGGAAAATAATTAACGTCATTATTTTGCCACGCATTCAATTTCAAACTCGAAATAATAGCATATCCGTCGACAACTGAATTGGCAAAGCTATAATTTCCTTGTGCATCTGTAGTTGCTAGAACGCTTTTCCATCCGTGTGTATTGTCGGTCCAAGGTAAAACGATTTCTACTTTAGCTCCTGCAACCGGAACTGTACCGTTTTTAACCGTACCGCTAATTTTATTAGTTCCAACGTTATACTCGGTTAAATTTAAAGTTTTGTCGGCTAATAAATTGGTATAAACTGTTGAAGCTGGCGTATAAGTTTTTCCTGTAGCCGCAGCTGTTATGGTATAATTTCCTCCTGATGGTAAGGTAAGGGTATAAAAACCACTTGCATTAGAAGTTCCTGTAATAGGTGCTCCTGTGGATGCTGCTGTAACATTAACTCCCACAGCAGGGGCAGTTCCGTTTAAGATCGTACCACTAACAATATAATATACAATTGGATCACCCTGAGCAAAATTTAACGTTTTATTGCTATCAATTGCATTATACACTGTCGAAGCTGGTGTATAAGGAAAGCCAGTTTTGGCAGCTGTAACTGTAAAATTAAGTCCGGCTGTTAAACCTGTAATACTGTAGGTTCCATTAGTACCGGAAACAGCAGTTAAAACAGTCGTACCGGAAGTTGCTGTAACGGTAACTCCTGAAACCGGTGTTGTACTTGTGCCGACTACAATAGTTCCGCTTACTGTGTACAAAGGCTGTGTTCCCTGAATCACAACACCTGTCTGATCAGCAGCAACATTTGTTAAGCTAACCGGTGTAAAATTATAGGCCGCCTTTATCGCTGTAAGGGTATAGTTTTGATTCTTTGGCAAATTATAAAATGCAAAATTACCTGTTGGAGACACTACACTTTCTATAACTGCATTACTTGCATTTCTAATCTCTATAGTAACGTTAGTAACCAAAGCTGTTCCATTTTTTACAGAACCTCCAATGCTAACCGTTCCGGGAACAATACTTTTAAACGAAGTATCTACCTGAGTTAAAAGTGAATTAGGGATAGAGCCTCTGGTATCCTGAGATAATTCCCAAATCATACCACCGGCCAGATTTTTAGATTTGATGTACTGTACTTTTAAATCCATTGATTGTTTATCTTCATAACTGATAAACTGTTTCAAACTACTGTTGTACAAATAAGGAACTTTAGTAGTATTATCAAAATACCTTACCCAACCTGCGGCAGCTGCCGTTGGCGTAACTAACATGGTATTTGGATCTAAAAAAGCATGTGAATTGGTAACCGGATTTCCAACCAGGCCACAAATTTCGATGCTGCCGGATTTCTCACAAGCTGCCGGCCCGTCCCAGGTTCCTGTTGGGTTTTGCGGATTTGTACAACCTGCAACATTATATCTTGGTGCAGCAACAAATAACCCAGGAAAGTTTGGATTGGTTCCGTTATTGGCAACGTTGTCAAATTTTTTACCGTAAAAAGGCAATCCCATGATTAATTTATTGGCAGGAAAACCAACTACATTCAAATAGATGTTCGTTAACTCATCAAGTGATTCTGACTGAGTTGCACCATATAATGGATCATTCGGGTTTCCGCTTCCATAAAGAGGAGCATTATAACATGTTTTATCATACCAGTTTCCACCAAAATCATATCCAAAGTAAGTAATGTAATCACAGTACGTTGAAATATCTTCGGTCATTCCATACGTTGCCCTGTTGTTTGGTCCTAAATATTGTTTAGGCACATTTCGAACATTGTTTCCGGCTGCAATAGTAACCAGTTTATTAGGCATTGCCTGACGCATGGCTTTTAGTAAAAGTACAAGGTTTTTGTTGTCATCCGGGTGGTACTTTTGCGGAGGAACCGGGATTCCGTTCACGATTTCAGTACCGTCTGTTCCTCCCATAAGAGGATACTCCCAGTCAATATCAAATCCATCAATAAACGGATAAGTGACGATGAAGTTTGCCATATCTGCAGCTAAAGCAGCTCTTGCCACCGGACTTGCGGCGATTGGAGAAAGATCCTGACCTTTAGTCCATCCTCCAACAGAGATTAAAATTTTTAAATGCGGATACTTTTCTTTTAACTTTTTCAAGTCATAAAAATTCCCTTTTACAGGAGCATCCCATGGAATTCCGCCTTCCGTATGCTCATAATCAGCATAGGTATCCAAACATTTTAATTTTGTATTCTCCGGACGGGCAGGGTCAAAAGTTGTCCCGTAAAAAGAATAATTCAAATGGGTTATCTTGCTCCCGTCTATCTTGGGAACGTTGAAATCCCGGGCATAAATAGCCCATTGCGCATAATACCCTACTACTTTTTTGCCGTGGGCTGGTTGGGCCGACGCAAGTAAGGGAAACAGTAACATAAAGAGTAATCTGTAATAATGTTTCATAGTTAATAAATATTGGTTAATAGATAATAAATATTCCAATTACAATACCTTACCTGCCAAAATGCGGCAAATAAATACGGCAATCGGGGTTCAATACACCGCGAATAGATAACATCACGACACACTGGATTTTTAATTCATTACTTCTAAAAATAAATATTACTATTACTGATTCTAGCCATAATCATTAGTGAATAGTAGTGACTGATATTTATTTAATTTTAAAAAAAATTAGTTTAAACACAGAAGATAAATTTGGGATTCATCAATCTAAATACTTTACTTTTTGTCATGTTTGTGGTATGCGACTTACTATTTGGTTTTTAAATGTTAATACTTTTTTTGGTTATAATTTTATGCTTATTAATTGTTCCGAAGTTAAAGATGTAGTAAAGTCTACCACAATTATCTCTGCCAGAAACCTATATGGCAGAGATAACGAATTACTAAATAATCATGGTAAAAAAAACATACTAAATACTAACTCAAACAAATCTTTAAATTAATTTTTTAAGACTTTCATATACTGACAACTCAACATCAGCGTGGTCTTTACTGTTACATAGCTCGATTAAATTTTTCAGATCATCCACTTTTAAAGTTGATTTGTTATCTAAAACAAGTAATAGTTCTTGTGATGCATCATTCAATTTTTTAGACAGAGGTAAAAAGTGTTGTATCAAAGGTGCATTTGCACTCAATTCTACCAATCCTTTGTTTACAGCAATCCACTTGTTTAAAAATGCTGTTACTTTTGCTTTATTCTCCGGTGTCTTATTTGCTAAATATTGTGCTACTGCATCGTCAAAAGCCAGAGAATCTTTAGCATCCGGTGTACAGGCATCAGCAAAAAGAGTTAGCGGAGAGTACATTTGATACTCAGTTCCTCCTTTATTTCGTTTGTAACCTTTTAAAGGCTCGCAAACATTTGTAAATTCTTCTACGAAATCAATATTCTGATTGTTCGAGATATTTCTTAAGATCACATCCTTATTGCGAATGTGCGTAATTCCTAACTCTTCCAATCTGAAAGAAACTACATCAAGACGTCTGCGCATGCTGGCTAAATCTGTAATATCTTCGGCTGACCAAAGGCGTTCTGCAATTGCAACTGTTCTCGGCCAAAGTCTCGAATCGATTGTTAGTGGCGACACAAGTTCTGTCCACATTGTCGCTTCTCCTCCCAATACTCTCGCTTTTTCTTCAGCGGTTAAATCAGCGCCTTTGGGCATAGGGTCATTTAGATAATGACTTGCTATCGGATATAATAAATCAATATAATATCCGTTAGACATTACGGTTTTATATCCTTTTTTTACTGATTCAATCAAGGACTGTCCTGCTACTACTCCTTCATTAGGGCCTCTCCAGGCATGAATAATGGCGTCTTTTGACATGTTCTTGGTCAGAATTTCCTCCCATCCCATTAACTGTTTTCCATGTTTTTTAAGCATCGGAATCAACTGCATGGTAAAATAAGTCTGTAACTCATGATTGGTTGTTAACTTATTTTTCTTTTTAAATTCCTGAATTTTAGGGTTTGAATCCCAGTCCTTTCCTTCGTTTTCATCTCCTCCGATATGAAAATAAGCCCCCGGAAATAACGGACAAACCTCATCAAATAATTCACTTAATAATTGATATGTTTTAGGATTTGAAGGATCTAATGTTGGTGAAAAAATACCCGCATTTCTTTCAATTCCATAGGTCGCAATTGCGGTTCCCTGAATATTTTTTTCAGAAGTTCCTCCTGTCAGTGTGATTACTTTACTTCCAATCTCAGGATAAGCTGTAAGTATTGCAGATGCGTGACCAGGAACATCTATTTCCGGAACGATTAAAATACCGCGCTCATCAGCATATTTTACGATATTTTTAATTTCCTCTTGTGTGTAATACATTCCATCCGAAGCTTTTTCAATAAGTTTTGGATGTTTTTTCATTTCAATTCTCCACCCCTGGTCGTCTACCAAATGCCAGTGAAGGACATTCATTTTTGTAGCTGCTAATGCATCAATATTTCTTTTGATTACATCTACTGGCTGAAAATGTCTGGCAGCATCAACCATCAAACCTCTCCAGGTAAATCTTGGAAAATCTGAAATTTTGGATGCAGGAAAATAAAATGAGGTGTTATTATTCTGCAACATTTGCAATAAGGTTTCAAGACCGTGCAGGGCACCTAAATCGCTTGTTGCATTGATTGTAATTTTGTTTGTTTTGATATCCAAATGATAGCTTTCATCTTCATACAAACCAATTTTTCCACTCTTAGTACAATTGATTTGAAGTTCAGCTGTTGGGACTTCATTTAATTTGGTAATAAATCCCTGTTCGAAAAAAATACCGGTTCTACCATCTAGTCGGCGCAAAAAGCGAGTTACTCCGCCAAAAATTCGGGGATTTGGATTTCCGGTAATATTTACTTTAAAATTTTTATTTAACGCAAAATTACCATCATTTAACACAACGCTTTGGGGCCAGGGCATAAGATTTAACTGCTCTTTTTTAATCTGAGCACTAGCAGTTACACCCGCTAATAGTAGGACTAATAAATATTTCATTTTTTTTGTTTTTGGAAAGATGTTGCTTTTACACAACATTAATAATAAATAATAAAAGCAAAACTCAGAATGATTTCGATTGAACCCTCACTACTCCTAATGAAATCAATCTGAATTTTGCATTGCGATCCACTCTCACCCGGATCTTATAATGTAATTTTAATAATCAAAACGTTTAAAAGCTTCAATTGCTTCGTATTCTGCCAATCCTAATTCGTCATACAAAACAGCAGTATTTTTGTTACGGTCTTCGGCTCTTACCCAAAATTCTCTGGAATCATTTCCTTGGAACATTACGCGGTCTTTTTGTGATTGGTGGTACAAAATTGCGTGACGTTTTAGTAATACTTCAGATGGAGAAAGCGGAACGGCCATATCAATTTCGTGAATGTCCCATTCGTGCCAGGCACCGCGATACAGCCACAACCAGCAGTCGTCCATGTATTTTTCCGGTTTCAGTTGTTTCATTGCTGCAAAGATGGCATTCAGACAAACTTCGTGTGTACCGTGCGGATCTGCTAAATCTCCCGCTGCAAATACCTGATGGGGTTTAATTTGTGCAATAATGTCCTTTACAATAGCAATGTCTTCAGGCCCCAACGGATTCTTTTTTACCTGTCCGGTTTCATAAAACGGAAGATCTAAAAAGTGGGTATTCTCATCTTTTAAACCAATGTATCGGGTCGCTGCATAAGATTCTCTTCTTCGGATCAATCCTTTTAATTTGCGGACTTCCAAAGAATCTATTTGGTTTTCAGACTTACTATTCAAAAATTCAATGACAGCTTTAAAGTTGATTCCCGAGGCAGCATCACCAAGAAAATCCTTAGCCACTTCGGCAAATTTAAGAGCCTCGTCGTCTGTAACGGCTATATTTCCGGAGGTTTGATATACCACATGTACATCATGACCTTGTTTAATCAATTTTGAAAAAGTTCCTCCCATAGAAATCACATCATCATCGGGATGCGGACTAAAAAGAATCACTCGTTTTTTTGCCGGATTGGCTCTTTCAGGACGATGCGAATCGTCGGTATTGGGTTTTCCACCCGGCCATCCGGTGATGGTATGCTGCAGAACATTGAACATATTGATGTTCAAGTCGTAAGCAGAACCTTCCTGCGCCAAAAGATCTGACATTCCGTTGTTGTTGTAATCACGGTCTGTTAATTTTAAAATAGATTGTTTTGTTTTTTGGCACAACCAAACAATCGCTTTACTTTTTAATTCTTGCGTCCAGATGCATTCTCCTACTAACCAAGGCGTTTTGAAACGGGTTAATTCTGAAGCTGCTGACTGGTCTAATACGAAAGTCGCATTAGGATGGTTTTGTAAAAATGTAGCCGGAACTTCTGAACTGATATCCCCTTGAATGGTTCTCTTGATGATATCGGCTTTGTTCTGTCCCCAGGCCATTAGTACAATTCTTTTCGATCTCATGATAGTAGAAACTCCCATGGTAATCGCTCTTTTTGGAACGTTATCGATCCCGTTAAAATCCGACGAAGCGTCGACTCTGGTAATGTGATCCAGTGTAATGATTCTGGTTCCGGAGTTGATGTGGGATCCAGGTTCGTTGAAACCTACGTGACCCGTACGACCAATTCCCAGTAATTGAAAATCCAGTCCCCCGGCATTTTTAATATTCATTTCATAATCGATGCAGTATTGATTCAATTCTTCAATGGCAACGGTTCCGTCGGGAATATTTATATTCTCAGGTTTGATATCAATATGATTAAAAAGATGCTGGTGCATGAAATAATGATAGCTCTGATTGTTCTCTTTGCTCATCGGATAATATTCATCCAGATTGAAAGTGATCACATTGCTAAAACTTAAGCCTTCTTCTCTGTACATTCTCACCAACTCTTCATAAACTTTGATAGGAGAAGAACCTGTGGCTAAACCTAATACGCAAGATTTATTCTTTTCTTGTTTAGATCGGATTAATTGCGCAATTTCCTGTGCTACAATTACCGAAGCTTCTGCGGAATTCCTGAAGATTTCATTGTGGATTTTCTCAAATCGTGTCTCTTCAAATTTCCCCGCGCTTTTATAGCTGATATCAGGTATTATTTCTAAAGCACTTTTCATTTCTTTTCTTTTTATAACATTTACAATTTTGGTTTATGAAATGGCATAAACAACTCGCGTTGTCTACGCCATTTACTAACCAAACTTAAATTCTTTTAATTCTTTGATTATTTTTTTTAGAAATTTGGAGCGTTAACATCCCACCAAAGTCTGGTTCCTCCGTTATCCGGACCACCTAACTTAGCTACACCAGTTGCTACACCTTCTTTATTATTTAGTACTTCATTTGAAGTAAAGTTGATTCTTCTGGCTCCAAGTGCGGTAGAAATTTTTCCTCCACTATTGTTTACCACTACAGGGAATAATTTTGGATATCCTGTTCTTCTGTAATCAGACCAAGCCTCTTGTCCTTCCGGGAAACCTGCAATCCATTTTTGAGTAATAATTCTTTGCAATTTCACCTCATTTGTAGCTGCATCATCCCAGGCAATAGTAATATTGTTTACCGGAGCTGAATTGTTTACAGCAGCAACAGGATCAACATAGGCTACAGGCAAACTAGTATTATCCGTTAAATATTTAGCAATACCAGAAGCTTCTCTTTGGTCAAATGACGCTCCAATACCTGCCTCGTATAATGATTTAGCATCACCTCCCATATTCCAACCTCTTAAAGCTCCTTCTGCTCTTAAGAAATAGGCTTCAGCGGTAGTAACTAAATAAATGGTTTTAGATCTAACCACTTCTCCAATACCTGAAAAACGCTCACGGTCTCCTTTTCCTCCAATGGCTATACCTGTACGAATTCCTTTATACTGACCCGTAAATTGAGCTGATTTATCAAAGTAAATTGGCATTCTAGGGTCGTTGTATCCTTTTAATATAGACTCCATATCAGCAGACATTCTAATGTCTAACCATGAACCACTAATGGTAGCAATAGGGTTTGTAAAAGTTGGAGATACAATTCTAAACGCATCTTTTTTAGCTGTAAATACTCCGAATTTTTGTGCTACCGCTTTTTCAGCCTGAGCTTTTGCTAAAGCAGGTTTTACTTTTACGATACGCATCGCTAATCTCAAACGCAAAGTGTTGGCAAATTTTACCCAAGAAGCATAGTTACCTTCATAACCAGATAAATCCGCATCTTTAAATACAAAAGGCTCTCCGGCATCTGCTCTTTTTGTTAATTCATCTACAGCAAAATCCAACTCGCTAAACATTTGGTTGTATACTTCTTCCTGAGAATCATAAGCAATTGGCGCATTTTTACCGTATTGAGAATAGATGATAGGACCAAAGATGTCCGTAACACGGTGCATTCCTTCTACTTTCAAGATAAGAGAAAGTGCATAAAAATGATCAAACTTCCCTTTAGTTTTGTTTGCAATATCATATGCATTAAACATAACAGTAGGATAAGCATTTGTCCAAATAGCATTGTTCCATCCGTCAATTAAGTCATAAGTTGTATTGTTACTTCCTCCTCTAAAAGGAGTTGGAGTGGCCATATAACCGGACCAAATATCTGCATTTAGATTCTGTTGTAATTGATACTGAGACTCAAGCTGATCTCCTAACACCTGAATGTTGTTAAACATTGGAGCAAATCCTTTTTTGATGTCGTTAAAATCATCTTTTAACTGCTCATTACTAAAACCATTTGGATTGGTGTTAATCTCATCAAAATTACCTGTACAACCTACCGTAGCAAGTATCGACATACAGATAGCTGTTTTTTTAATATTATTTAGTTTCATTTTTTTTAATTTAGAAAGTTACATTTAAATTAAGACCAATACTTCTGGTAGAAGGTAAACCATAGATATCAATACCTTGCAATCCTTCTCCTGTACTTAATGCAATGTTTGGATCAAATGGAGCGTCTTTGTATATAAAGAATAAATTTCTGGCAATTAATGAAATAGAAGCTGTTTGAAAAACAGGAAGTTTTTTAGGGTTGAAAGTATATCCTACAGAGATCTCTCTTACACTTACATTTGTCGCTTTATAAACATATTCACCTGTAATTCCATCTCTACCACCAACTTTTTTATAATAATCCTCAGCTGGTATACTTGTTACTACCGTTCCGTCTGGTTTAATTGCATTTACTGGAACTCCTCCTGCGTTTCTGGCATCACCTGTTGCTTTAGAAACTCCAAAGAAATCATTCTGAGCTTCAGTCATACTCATAACATTACCACCAAAACGTCCGTCAATTAAAACATTTGCGAAGAAAGCACCAACTTTGAAAGTGTTAGAGAAACCTAACATGAAATCAGGATTTGAATTACCTACTTCAGTAAAACCTTCAGTACCTTGAATTTTACCATCTTTATCTAATAAAATTCTACCCTGTGCATCTTTCAGAATGTTTTTTCCCATGATAACACCAAACGGTCTTCCTTCAATTAAAGAGTATTGGTAATTATTAACTCCAGGAACAGTCAAATTCACTATTCCTTTAGATGAAGCAGGAAGTTCTTTTACTGTATTTTTGTTTTGAGAAAAGTTCACAGATGAATCCCATGAGAATTTATCTCCTTTAACAATACCAGCATTTACTACAACTTCAAAACCTTTATTTTCGATACTTCCGGCATTAAATCCGTAAAATCTAACTCCCTCAGGGCTTCCGTCCGGCGCAGCAGATTGGAAGTATTGATTTTTTGTTGTTGAATTATAATAAGAAAGCTCAATACCAAATCTGTTGTTCAGGAATCTCCACTCTGTACCAAATTCATACTCTGATTTCAACTCCGGTTTTAAAGTAGTTCCTCTTTGTAATCCAACCTGAGGTTGTGTACTATTATTACCCGGAACATATAAATCTACAGGAGTAGTAACAAAAGCAGCAACATCATTACCCACCTGAGCGTAAGTTGCACGAACTTTTGCAAAACTAATTGACTCCGGCATTTTGAACATCTCGCTAAGGATACCTGTCAAACCTACAGAAGGGTAAAAATAGGATCCTTTATTCGTATTCACTAATGTAGAAGACCAGTCATTTCTAGCTGCAACATCTAAGAACAACATATCTTTGTACCCCAATGTAGTAGCTGCAAATACAGACTGTATTTCTCTTTTTGAGTCGATTGTCTGATAATTTCCTGTATTGTTTACAAAATTGTTAAGTGTAAACCAGTTTGTTATTTTTAATCCGGCACCAATTCCAGAATCTAAAATTGTTCTGTCATTCGTCATCGTATTTGTAATACTGGTACCAATATTAGCATTGAATGAAAAATCATCACTGAATTTTGTATTGATCGTAGCAATTAAATCTCCATAACGCTGAGTACTTACTGCATCATTACTAATGTATCTACCATTAGCGTGAGAAAGTGTTCCTTGAGTAGTAGCAAAAATTTTCTTTTCAAATCCACTGTCAACTCTGTTATAACTATATCTTGAAGCAATTGTTAACCATTCATTTGCTTTGTATGAAGCCGAAATTGCTCCGTTGAAGAAAGTGTTTGTGTCTTCAGATTTATTTCTGTTAATAGCCCAATATGGGTTTTGCATAATATCTCTGTTCGTCATCCAATTTTGAGCCATTAAATTTCTAGTCGGATTAAAAACTTCATAATTATTTTTATAAAAATTGAAATCATTTCCTCTTGGCATTAAATAAACTCCTGTAAGTGGATTAAAGTAAAGACCATTTACCGGTTTATTGGCAATTGATTGTGTAGTATAATTTCCGGTTACCCCCACTGTAAGTTTGTTATCAAAAAACTTTGCCGTTTGACGAATTCCAAAGTTATTTCTCTTAATTCCGTTACCTGGAATAATCCCCGATCCTGATGTATTAGCATAAGTCAATGCTGTAGAAGAATTTTCAGTTGCTGCAGAATATCCTACCGATGTAATTTGAGTAACTCCGGTTTGAAAGAAATCTTTAACATGATCTTTTATGTTTTGTTTCGCACCCCAAGACTCATCTTCCCCTGTTCTTGCAGCATAATCTTTTTGAAACTTTGGCAAATAAGCAGCCGATTCAAAAGTAGTTACAGACGAACCTGAAAAACTTGACTGTCCTACTTTTCCTTTTTTAGACGAAAGTAAAATTACTCCATTTGCTCCTTGCGATCCATATAATACAGAAGCTGCTGCTCCTTTAAGAACCGTCATACCATCGTAATCGTCCGGGTTAATTAAAGATACAACATCTCCACCATCACGGTTACCACCATTTAAACTACCAAAAGTATCATTTGGCTGACCTGAACCAGAGTTTAACATTGGAATACCATCAATAACATACAAAGGCTGATTGTTTGTTGCTGAAGAGCTACCACGAATATCTACTTTTGTAGAACCACCGGTACCGGCAGAACTTTTTGTTACAGCAACACCCGCAATTTTACCTGCAATTGTATTGATAACGTTCGCATCTCTTACACGTGTTAACTCTTCCCCTTTAAGTTCCTGAGCCGCATAAGTTAAAGATTTTCTTGTTTTCTTGATACCTAATGAAGTTACAACAACTTCTGTAAGTGCATTTGATGCCGCTTGTAGCATTTTAACATTAATTGTAGCAGCATCACCTACAACAATTGATTGTGTTTCAAGACCAACATAAGTAAAAACTAAAGTCTGTCCTTTTTGAACTTCAATCGAGTACACCCCGTCAAAATCGGAAGTAGTTCCCTTTTGACCTCCTTGTACTGCAACGGAAGCCCCTGGCAATGGCATTCCATCAGAATCTGTAATCACACCTTTAATGCTTTTTACCTGAGCAAGCGAAACCTGCGCCGTAAAAACAATCATAAAGATTAAGAAAATTTTTTTCATGTTAATTTATTTTGTTAGTTATAGGGTAAAATTATTCTTAAGGGATTGTTAAAAAAAATAATTTATACAAACAACATTAAATTTTAAACCAACGACATAAAACAATCAATAATATGCTATTCGAAAACGTTTTCTAGCCATTTTCTGGTAAAATTTTACAACAAAATAAATATTTACTACAAAAAAAATCACTTTTATTAAACAATCATTTAATAATCATTAACATCTTAAGGGCATTTATAGTTGAATTATTCTAACTATATACTGATATACTCTACACGAATATTCTTTTTCCAAAACGCAACATTTTTTTTTCTCCTACATAATATATAATGCATTTCATAAGTAACAAACCTCTAAGTACTATTAAATAAAAAGAAACAAAATTCAGAATAGCTTCTCTCGAATCCTCACTATTCATAATGAAATCAATCTGAATTTTGTGTTTCGATCCACTCTCACCCGGATCTTATAATGTAATTTTAATAATCAAAACGTTTAAAAGCTTCAATGGCTTCATACTCTGCCAGTCCTAATTCGTCATACAAAACGGCAGTATTTTTGTTACGGTCTTCGGCTCTTACCCAAAATTCTCTGGAATCATTTCCTTGGAACATTACGCGGTCTTTTTGTGATTGGTGGTACAAAATTGCGTGACGTTTTAGTAATACTTCAGATGGAGAAAGCGGAACGGCCATATCAATTTCGTGAATGTCCCATTCGTGCCAGGCACCGCGATACAGCCACAACCAGCAGTCGTCCATGTATTTTTCCGGTTTCAGTTGTTTCATTGCTGCAAAGATGGCATTCAGACAAACTTCGTGTGTACCGTGCGGATCTGCTAAATCTCCCGCTGCAAATACCTGATGGGGTTTAATTTGTGCAATAATGTCCTTTACAATAGCAATGTCTTCAGGCCCCAATGGATTCTTTTTTACCTGTCCGGTTTCATAAAACGGAAGATCCAAAAAGTGCGTGTTCTCATCTTTTAAACCGATGTATCGGGTCGCTGCATAAGATTCTCTTCTTCGGATCAATCCTTTTAATTTGCGGACTTCCAAAGAATCTATTTGGTTTTCAGACTTACTATTCAAAAATTCAATGACAGCTTTAAAGTTGATTCCCAAGGCAGCATCACCAAGAAAATCCTTAGCCACTTCGGCAAATTTAAGTGCCTCGTCGTCTGTAACGGCTATATTTCCGGAGGTTTGATATACCACATGTACATCGTGACCTTGTTTGATCAGTTTTGAAAAAGTTCCTCCCATAGAAATCACATCATCATCGGGATGCGGACTAAAAAGAATCACTCGTTTTTTTGCCGGATTGGCTCTTTCAGGACGATGTGAATCGTCGGTATTAGGTTTTCCACCCGGCCATCCGGCGATGGTATGCTGCAGAACATTGAACATATTGATGTTCAAATCGTAAGCAGAACCTTCCTGCGCCAAAAGATCTGACATTCCGTTGTTGTTGTAATCACGGTCTGTTAATTTTAAAATAGATTGTTTTGTTTTTTGGCACAACCAAACAATCGCTTTGCTTTTTAATTCTTGTGTCCAGATGCATTCTCCTACTAACCAAGGCGTTTTGAAACGGGTTAATTCTGAAGCTGCTGACTGGTCTAATACGAAAGTCGCATTAGGATGGTTTTGTAAAAATGTAGCCGGAACTTCTGAACTGATATCGCCCTGAATAGTTCTCTTGATGATATCGGCTTTGTTCTGTCCCCAGGCCATTAGTACAATTCTTTCCGATCTCATGATAGTAGAAACTCCCATGGTAATCGCTCTTTTAGGAACGTTGTCGATCCCGTTAAAATCTGACGAAGCGTCGACTCTGGTAATGTGATCCAGTGTAATGATTCTGGTTCCGGAGTTGATGTGGGATCCAGGTTCGTTGAAACCTACGTGACCCGTACGACCAATTCCCAGTAATTGAAAATCCAGTCCCCCGGCATTTTTAATATTCATTTCATAATCGATGCAGCATTGATTCAATTCTTCAATGGCAACGGTTCCGTCGGGAATATTTACATTCTCGGGTTTGATATCAATATGATTAAAAAGATGTTGGTGCATGAAATAATGATAGCTCTGATTGTTCTCTTTGCTCATCGGATAATATTCATCCAGATTGAAAGTGATCACATTGCTAAAACTTAAGCCTTCTTCTCTGTGCATTCTCACCAACTCTTCATAAACTTTGATAGGAGAAGAACCTGTGGCTAAACCTAATACACAAGATTTATTCTTTTCTTGTTTAGATCGGATTAATTGCGCAATTTCCTGTGCTACAATTACCGAAGCTTCTGCGGAATTCCTGAAGATTTCATTGTGGATTTTCTCAAATCGTGTCTCTTCAAATTTCCCCGCGCTTTTATAGCTGATATCAGGTATTATTTCTAAAGCACTTTTCATTTCTTTTCTTTTTATAACATTTACAATTTTGGTTTATGAAATGGCATAAACAACTTGCGTTGTCTACGCCATTTACTAACCAAACTTAAATTCTTTTAATTCTGTTTGTATTTTAGAAGTTTGCTTTGTTAACATCCCACCAAAGTCTGGTAGCTCCATTATCAGGTCCTCCTAATTTGGCAATTCCGGATTCAACTCCGACTTTATTATTGTTAATCTCAGATTGAGAGTACCCCAATCTTCTAACCCCTAATTCAGTACTGATTACACCACCACTTTTGTTATTGGTAATTCTGAACAATTTTGGATAACCTGTTCTTCTAAATTCTGACCAGGCTTCTTGTCCATCAGGGTAAGTTGCAATCCATTTTTGAGTGATAATTTTTTCAAGATTTTCCTCTTTAGTTGCTCCCCATGCCACAGTAACTTTAGAGACGGCCGCAGCATTATTGGCAGCATTAATCGGGTCTGCATAATCTTTAGGTTTTTTAACATTATTGGCAGTATATGCGGCTACACCTTCAACACCATTCTGATCAAATGATGCTTTAATACCTGCCTCATAAAGATCTTTGGCTGCCCCGCCCATGTTCCATCCTCTTAAAGCTCCTTCAGCTCTCAGGAAGTACACTTCAGCAGTCGACATCCAGGTAATTTCACCGTTTTTTGTTCTTGCAGCAGTTTTAGAGAATTTACCATAAGTTGTTCCTGAAGGATAAACGATACCCGTTCTAACGCCTTTATATTGCCCCGAAGTAACATCAGAAGTTTCCCAGTATTTAGCAATACGAGGATCCTCATAACCTCCTAAAATTGACTCCATATCAGCACCCATAAAAAGTCCTGCCCAGGCGTGGCTCATTACATCTATTACATTTAAATTTACCGGAGATTTAACTTTCATAAGATCGGCAACGGTAGTAAAAACTCCGATAGGGTCATTTACTGCTTTTTCTGCTTCTGCTTTTGCTAATACAGGGTTTACTTTAGAAATGCGCATTGCCATTCTCAAACGAAGTGAATTGGCATATTTCACCCATTTTGTATAATCACCTTCATAGGTTGATAAATCTGTTTCAGCAAAAGATGTTTTCTCTTTTGCTGTAATCCTTTTAGATAATTCTGCAACTGCAAAATCTAAATCTTTGAACATCTGCTTATAAATCTCTTCCTGTGAATCGTATGTTACGGCATCAGCGCCAAATTTAGAATATACTGCCGGCCCGTACATATCGGTTATTCTCTGCATTGTAGCTGCCTTAAATATTAATGACCAGGCATAAAACTGATCAAATTTCCCTTTAGATCTTTGTTCTACTTTATATAAGTAGGCAATGATGTTTACATACGCATCATCCCATGCAAAACTATTCCATCCAACATTTAACGCATAATCATGATTGTTAAATGCTCCAAAAGCAACCGGTGTTGTCATATAACCGGACCAACCATCAGCTTGCAGACTTTGCTGCAATTGATATTGCCAGGTAACGTCACAAATGTACATTCTGTTGAAAGCAGGTTTAAATAAACTTTTAATACTGTTATAATCCTGATCTAGTTGTTGTGTTGTTGCTTCTTTGGGATTTGTGTTAATCTCCTCAAAATTATCTGTACAGCTTACAGCTGCCAGTAAAGAAAAGCAAAGCGCTGTTTTTTTAATTTTATTTAGTATCATGATAGTAAGATTAGAAAGTTAAGTTTAAATTTAGACCGACGCTTCTTGTTGATGGCATTCCAAAAACATCAACACCTTGTAAACCTTCTCCGGTACTTAGAGCCACATTTGGATCAAAAGGAGCATCTTTGTAAATAAAGAATAGATTTCTTGCAATTAGGGAGATACTTGCAGTCTGTACGAATGGTAATTTATCTTTCTTAAATGTATATCCAATAGAAACCTCTCTAACATTCACATTTGTAGCATCATAAATATACTCTCCGCTAACTCCATTTCTTCCTCCAACTGTATTGTAGTATTCTTTTGCGTCCATTGTAGTAACCGGTGTGGTTCCGTCACTGGCTCTGACTCCGTTAATTTGAACTCCTCCTGCATTTCTTGCGTCTCCGGAAGCTTTAGAAACTCCATTTTGATCATTTATAGCCTGGGTCAAACTTAAAACCTCACCCCCAAAACGCGCATCAATTAAAATGCTTGCAGTAAATGCTCCTATTTTAAATGTATTAGACCATCCTAGCATAAAATCAGGATTTGCATTACCAAGTTCCTCCCAATCAGTCCTTTGGATTGTGTTGTCCTTGTTTACTAATATTCTTCCCTGGGCATCTCTCTTAAATCTATAACCTTCTATCACTCCAAATGGCCTTCCTTCGACTAATGAATATCGATAACTGTTAGATCCCGGATCAGTTAAAACAATTCTTCCTTCTTCATTTTGAGCCGGAATATCATTTACCATGCTTCTATTTTGTGAGAAGTTAACTCTTGATTCCCAATTGAATTTTTCACCTCTGATGATATCAGCAAATACAACTGCCTCAAAACCTTTGTTTGAAATACTTCCTGCATTGATAGCATAGTTTGTATAACCATTTATATTTGTTGATTCTGCAGGAACTAACATATATTGGTTTTTAGTTTTTGAATTATAATAGGACAGCTCAAAACCAAATCTGTTATTGAACATTCTCCATTCCGTACCTACCTCAACCTCTGATTTTAATTCCGGTTTTAATGTAGTGCCCGGTCTTGGTCCTGCAGGAGGATTAATAGGAGTACCGGCTACAATAGAATAAGTTGGGCTAGTAACAAAAGCAGCAATATCATTACCTACCTGTGCATAGGTAGCGCGAACTTTTCCGAAGTTAACAAAGTCCGGCATTGCAGTCATTTCGCTTAAGATACCTGTTAATCCTAATGATGGATAAAAATATCCTGCATCATCTGTATTTACTAAAGTAGATGACCAGTCCTTTCTTCCGGCAACGTCTAAAAATAAATAGTCTTTGTAACCAAGTGTAGCAGCTGCAAATATGGATTGTACTTCTCTTTGATAAGTGGTCTCTACATTACCATTATTGTTAACAAAATTTCCTAATGTAAAGATATTTGCATTCGCCAATCCTCCTCCAATTCCTGAGTCAAGAACTATACCTGCACTTTTCCCATTATTGATACTGGTTCCCAGCGTTCCGTTTAATGAGAAATCTTCGGATAATTTAGTATGAATTAAAGCTATAAAATCAGCATAATTTTGAGTTGTAATTAAAGTAGAGTTGATATATCTTCCTTTTGGATGTACCAGTGAAGAAGCTGAAGTAGCATACATTTCTTTTCGAAAATTGCTTTCATTTCTGTTATAGCTATATCTTGATGTTAAGTTCAGCCAGCTATTTATTTTGTAATCAAAAGCGATAGCACCATTGAAGAAACTATTCGTATCAAAAGATTTTTGTTTGTTAATCTGCCAGTATGGGTTTTCGTTACTTTCATTAATCTGGGCTGTTTCAAAACCAGGATAATTTTGAGCCATCCAGTTTTTTGACTGATCATAAACCTCATAGTTTTTCAAGTCATTCAGACTAAATGCTCTTGGATGAGAATAAACACCGCTAACTGGGTTAAAATATAATCCGTTTACCGGTCTGTTATTAATTATCTGATTAACATAGTTACCAGTAACAGCAACATTTAATTTGTCTTTAAAGAATTTCCCTGCTTGACGAATACCAAAGTTATTCTTTTTCAAATGATTCCCCGGAATAATGCCTGAAGCATCTGTATTCGCATAAGTTAAAGATAGCGCTGCACCATCAGTCGCTTTTGAAAAAGCCATAGAAGTAATTTTTGTAACTCCGGTTTCAAAAAAACCTTTAATATTACTTTCTACTTTTTGTTTGGCTCCCCAAGTTCTTAAATCGCCGGGGGCTGAAGTATAATCTGATTGGAATTTAGGCAAATAAGCCGCCGCATCAATTGTTGTAACTGAATTTACATTAAAAGTTTCACTACCGGTTTTTCCTTTCTTAGAAGAAAGCAAAATTACACCTCTGGCTCCCTGAGAACCATATAGTACAGATGCCGCAGCACCTTTAAGAACTGTCATTCCTTCATAATCGTCCGGATTAATTAATGAAACAACATCTCCGCCATCACGGTTACCTCCTGCTAAATCCCCAAATGTACCGTTTGGTTGTGTCATACCTGCATTAAGCAAAGGAATACCGTCTATTACATATAATGGCTGGTTATTTGTAAAAGAAGAATTTCCACGAATAACTACCTTTGTAGATCCTCCAGATCCTGAAGAACTTTTTGTAATAGCAACACCGGCAATTTTACCCGCAACAGTGTTAATAAGGTTGGCATCTTTTACACGTGTTAACTCTTCTCCTTTAAGTTCCTGAGCAGCATAAGTCAAAGATTTTCTGGTTTTCTTAAGACCTAATGAAGTGACAACTACTTCATTTAAAGCATTAGAAGCTGCCTGTACCATTTTTACATTGATTGTAGCTTCATCACCTACAACAATTTTTTTTGTTTCAAGACCAACATATGTAAAAACTAAAGTCTCTCCTATTCGCACTTCAATTGAATACAATCCGTCAAAATCGCTAGTAGCTCCTTTTGGACCTCCCTGAACTGCAACAGAAACTCCCGGCAATGGCATTCCGTCAGAATCTGTAATCACACCTTTAATGCTCTTTACCTGAGCAAGAGAAACCTGCGCTGTAAAAACAATCATAAAGATTAAAAAAAAATTTTTCATGATAATTTATTTTGTTAGTTATAAGGTAAAAATACTATTAAAATATTGTTAAAGAAATTATCATAAACATACAGCACTAAACTTCACACAAACGACACAAAACAATCCATAAAACACTGTTTAAGAGTTATTTTATAACCATTTTCTGATAAAATATAGATAAATGACTGTGATTTCTTACGTAAAATAATTCTTAATAGACCGTGCTATAACATCAATTGAATAACATAATACCATTGATAATTGAATTACATTATTTACGCTCTACTATCTTTCATAAAAACATTATCTTATTAAAAAAACACAAGTGCTTCTTTTTTGTCAAAGTTTTATTCAAAAGAATTGTGTTTTAGCAAGTAATTGTTTAAAGTTGCACAATATTTAAGCTAAAGAAAATCCTTAATAAACTATTCCTAAAAATTGAACGAACTGCAAAAATTGAAATTTGACTTAAAACTTAAAAATCATGTTTGGTTTTGGAGCTGCTATTTTACCTTAAATTTTTTAAGATGGGGAGCCTACTTTAATGACTACTCCTATTCGTTCAAGTCAAACTTGATAGAATTCTCTTTACACATTCCATTAGTCTATTTTAATTTATTTGTACTGGTTCCTCGTTTGGTGCTAAAACAAAAGTACATTCAGTACACCTTTATGATGGTGGCTAGCCTATTGGGGGTCTACTTAATAAAAACCGGTCTTACCTATTATCTTATATCCGAAAATATCTGGCCGGAAGCGAACCGTGAATACCACACTTTCGACATTAACCACGTACTGGCAGTCTGCATTGGAGAATTGTACGTTGTTGCCATGGCGTCTTCCGTTTACCTTACCTTAACCTGGTTGCGAGAACGTGAAAGAAACCGATCATTAAGAGAAAATCAGTTTAAGATCAAACTAAAATATCTGGAAAATCAAATTCAGCCTCATTTCTTTTTTAATACGCTGAATAACTTGTATGCTTTGTCGCTTGAATCTTCAGATAAAGTACCGGACGTAATCTTAAAACTGTCTAATTTGATGGAGTATGTTTTATACGATGTCAAAGGAACCAAATCTGTTCCCTTAATCAAAGAAATTGATTACATACAAAATTATATCGAAATCGAGAAGTTACGTTTTGAAAATGTAGAAGTTACGATCAATCTGGAATCCAATATCGAGGATATTGTGGTACCTCCGCTGATCTTTATTTCATTGGTAGAAAATGCCTTTAAACATGGCGGAGTCAATAACAACAATATAAAAATCAAAATCAATTGTAAAGTTATCGACAATAAAATGTTAGACTTTGAAATCTTAAATAATTTTGTAATTTCACAAAATCTTAACTCGAAAGGTGGTATTGGCCTGGCGAATACCAAAAAAAGATTAAAACTGATTTACAAGAACGATTTTAGTCTAAAAAACACAATCAAATTAAATTACTATATAATCCGTTTGCAAATACCTCTTAATAATGAAAATTAAATGTGTGTTGGTTGATGATGAGCCTTTAGCAATCAAAGTCCTGCAAAATTATTTTACCAATTTTACAGATTTTGAAGTAATCGGCACATTTAATAATTCTTTGGAAGCGCTTGATTTTATAAACAGTACCACTGTCGATGCTGTATTCTTAGACATTAACATGCCTATGATGACAGGATTCGAACTTATTAGCTTAATCGAAAACAAAACCAAAGTTATCATCACAACGGCTTTTAGAGAATTTGCCGCCGAAAGTTACGATCTGGATGTTCTGGATTATTTAGTAAAACCTATCCCGCTTCCAAGATTTATAAAATGCATTAATAAAATCACCACCGAATACAATTTAAAAAACAATATTAAAGTCGAAACCGTAAAAGGAGACTCTCATATTTTTATTAAAGTCGATAAAAAAATGATGAAAATTAATATTGAAGAAATTCTTTTTGTTGAAGGCATGAAAGAATACATAAAAGTGGTGACTTCCGACAAAACCTATATTACACATAAATCGTTAACTTCTTTATCTGAAGAATTACCGGCTGACCGATTCCTGCGCATTCACAAATCATACGTAATCGCACTCAACAAAGTAAAATCTATAGAAGGTAATCGTATTCAAATACAATCCTACACCATTCCTATTGGAAGAAATTACAGCAAAGAAGTAAAAAACAAAATTCTGGAATAAATTCAGCTTCCTAAATCGTTTTTGTAACTCAGTAAAAACTAACACATTGTTGAAAAAATAATGTCGTTGGTTTAAATTTAACATTATTTGTAGCTTTTTATTTTTTTTTGATACACTTAACAAATATATTTACGGTCTTCAAAAAACAATAAAATAAAAAATTAACCTCTTAAATTATGAGTTCAGAAAATGTTCAAACCAAATGGGGACAGTTTATCTCGTTGATAATTGTTTTCTTCTTTTGGGGTTTTGTTGGTTCTGCCAATGACATCCTGATTCCTGTTTTCAAGAAAGTATTCACCTTATCGCAAGTACAATCACAATTAGTAGCCTGGGCCTTTTATGCGGCATACTTCGTAGGTTCCTTGATTTTCTTTTTGGTGTCCTTAAAATTAGATGTTTTACAAAAATTTGGATACAAAAAAACACTTTCTGCCGGTTTACTCCTATCTGCCGTTGGATCATTTTTATTCATTCCCGCTGCAACAATGGAAAGCTTCCCTTTCTTTTTAACCGCTTTATTTACAGTTGGATTAGGATTCTCTATCCAGCAAATTGTTGCCAATCCTCTTGCCATTAAAATGGGAAGCCCTGCAACAGGTGCACACCGTTTGACTTTAGCAGGTGGAATTAACTCTTTCGGAACTACAATTGGCGCTATCTTACTGGGAATCGCTTTATTCGGAATGGGGGACAACAAAAAAACAGCTCTTTCTTTAGAGGACATTAAACTGCCTTTTATTATTCTTGGACTTGCTTTTATCATAGTAGCCGTTTTCATGAACTTCTCCAAAATTGAAGATCCTGCAAAAGAGGACGAAGAAGAGATTAAAGTAGCTCATGAAAAATTCAACATACTAGACTACCCGCAGCTTTATTTAGGAATGTTAGGGATTTTTATCTACGTGGGTACAGAAGTAACCATCATCAGTAACTTACCTGCCTTATTGCATACACATGAATTTGGAAACATCCTCGAAGATGCTATTGCTCCATTTATTGCCCTTTACTGGGGAAGTTTAATGATTGGCCGCTGGAATGGCGGGGTTAACGTTTTCAACACTTCAAACTTAGTAAATACAGCGCTTAAATTTATTGTTCCTGCATTGGCATTTGGAGTAATCATTGGCGCTAACCTTTTTGCCGCGCACGATGTTTCTTCTTTTTACATTTACCCAATCTGGATCTTACTATTTATAGCAGTAAGTTTTGTTGGAGGTAAAAATGCAGGTAAAACCTTAATGCTTTTCGGAATTTCTGGTGTGTTGATGATGTTTGCCGGATTGGTTTACCCGGATCCGCAAATTGCTAAATTCTTCTTTATTTCCGGAGGTTTATTCTTATCTATCATGTGGCCGTCTATCTTTGATTTAGCAATTGCCGGCTTAGGTAAAAACACTGGAAAAGCGTCATCATTCTTAATCATGATGATTCTTGGAGGAGGAATTATCCCTCTAATTCAGGGAAGCATCTGTGATATCGACCTTACAAGTCCAAACGGAATTTTTGGAATCACATGGACACACTTCTCCTATATCGTTCCTCTTTTAGGCTTTGCTTATTTAGGGTTTTATGGTTTCTATTGCCCTAAAATTTTAAAAAGACAAGGAATCAATCACGTTGAAGGTGGAGGTGGAGGTCACTAAACCGAATAAAATTTTAAATTCCAAATCTCAAATTCCAAATTCCAAACCTTAGTGAGTGTTTGGAATTTGGAATTTGAGATTTTTTTTTTAGTACTACTTTCCTATACTCACAACAAACGAGACAGGCTACAAAAATCTGTTGGGTTTATATCATAAAAAAACGCCATCTTTCTATTGAAAAATGGCGTTTTTAAGTTTTTATTAGCTAAGGACTACTTGTTTCCTTTTTCGAAATCAGCTACAAACTGAGCCAATCCAATATCTGTTAATGGATGTTTCAACAATCCGTAAATTGCAGAAAGAGGCCCTGTCATTACATCAGCACCAATTTTAGCACAATTTACAATGTGCATCGTGTGACGTACAGAAGCTGCTAAAATTTGAGTTTCGTAACCGTAGTTATCATATACTAATCTAATCTCTTCGATTAAATTCAATCCGTCAGTTGAAACATCATCTAAACGACCCACAAACGGAGACACATAAGTTGCTCCCGCTTTTGCAGCCAAAATAGCTTGTCCCACTGAAAACACAAGAGTTACATTCGTTTTAATACCTTTATCAGAAAAATATTTTGCCGCCATAACACCTTCTTTCGTCATAGGCAATTTTACCACGATCTGGTCATGTAATTCAGCCAGCTCCTCACCTTCCTTAACCATACCGTCAAAATCCAGCGCATTCACTTCAGCACTTACATCTCCTTCAACCAAATTACAGATGTCAACATAGTGCTTCAAAATGTTGTTTTTTCCGGTAATTCCTTCTTTAGCCATCAATGATGGGTTAGTGGTTACACCATCCAAAACTCCTAAAGCCTGCGCTTCTTTAATCTGAGCTAAATTAGCCGTGTCAATAAAAAATTTCATAATCTATTTATATTTAATTGTGTGTTTAAAAATTTCGTGCAAAATTACAACTTATAATGATTCATCAGCATTTTTTCATAAACTTTATCCGGTAATGCACGTTTTAAAACAATAGAGAACTTCTGCATAAAAGCCCCTACTTTATAATGCACTTTTGGTTTTTCCTTTTGGATGATTTTATAAACAGCTTCAGCCATTTCATTCGGATTCCCCCCTGCATCAACATGTTCGTTCATCGTTGCCAGAATATCGCCATACACTTTTTCGTAAGCCGAACCTTTTACCACCGGTGCGTGATAACGACCTGCTGCAATATTTGTAGCAAAATCACCCGGAGCCACATTCGTAATTTCAATTCCAAACGACTTCACTTCCATTCGCAAAGCCTCGGTAATTAATTCTAAAGCCCCTTTGGAAGCCGAATACACGCTGCGATACGGCAATCCCATATAACCTGCAATCGAAGTAATATTGATAATCAAACCCGATTTTTGCTCTCGCATTTGAGGCAAAACAGCCTTCATCACTTCAATTGGTCCGAAAAAATTGGTTTCAAAATTATTCTTGATTTCCTCCGTCGGAATCTCCTCTAAAGGTCCGGTAATTCCAACCCCGGCATTATTAATGACAACATCCAGTCTTCCGGATGCTGCAATAACCTGATTCACTGCCAACTGTATAGATTCCGCATTACGAACGTCCAAAGCAACCAAAGGAAAAACAGAATGCTGGACCTTTTCAGGATTTCGGCTCGTTCCGTATACCACGAAACCTTTTTGATGTAAATACTCTCCAATAGACTTTCCAATTCCTGAAGATCCGCCGGTAATTAAAACAACTTTACTCATTATTTAAGTTTTGAGTTATGAGTTATGGGTTATGGGTTATGTGGAGAAATTTTTAATTTCCAACACTTAACTTTAACTTTCAAAAGGGTCAAAAATAAAAAAATCCTCCATAAGGAAGACTACTTTTAAATTAATTCTAAAAAAAATCCCGAAAGATCGGGAACTAAAAAAAAAAAAAAAATGGCAAGCGACCTACATCGCACCGCTCAACCACGTACCCTTGCTATGTTCCCATCCTGGGGGAGTCTGCAGGAGCTGGTCGTGTAGGACTTGCCGGTGCAAATATACAATCTTTTTATATTTTTGCAAGACCTTTGTTGCTATAAAAATATCATCGTATATTGGCTTATTCAAATTTTAAACTATGAAAAATTATAACTTCCTAACTGTCATTTTATTAGGAATCACATTAATTGGATGTGGAGATACAAAAAAAGGTGAAAATTCTTTGTTTACTATCGATGATTCGGCTTTTCCGGCCCATTTTTTACCTCAGGAAGCCATTTCGATCGGTGTTTTAAACCCAAATTCGAAAGAAATCGACAGCATTGCCTACTTTGTAAACGATAAAAAAGTGGGAAGCACTAAAGGTGCGGAAAAATTCAAATTTGAATTAAAAGAACAAAGATTAGGATATCAGTACCTAAAAGCTACCGTTTATTTTGGATCAGATTCCTCAGATGCTACTAAACGTGTGGAGCTGGTTTCTAATATAGAACCTAAATTATTAAAATATAAAATAATCAATACCTATCCGCACGACAAACAAGCTTTTACTGAAGGATTAGAGTTCTATAAAGACACTTTATACGAAAGCACCGGTCAGGAAGGAGCCTCTTACTTAAGAAAATACGATTATAAAACCGGGAAAATTTTCAAGCAAATTGATTTAGACAAAAAATACTTTGGTGAAGGTATTACGTTCATCAACGGCAAATTATTTCAGCTAACCTGGCAAAACAAAACAGGTTTTATCTACAATGCCAACACTTTAAAACTGGAAAAAACCTTTGCTTACGAGAAAGATATCGAAGGCTGGGGAATGACGAATGACGGGAAATACATTTATCAAACGGACAAAACCGAAAAAATCTGGAAAATGGATCCTGCCACGCAAAAAATGATAGATTACATCAACGTATACTCGGGAACTTCAAAAATTAAAGCCATTAATGAATTGGAGTGGATTAACGGAAAAATCTATACCAACGTTTGGTTTAAGGACGCTATTGCTGTCGTAAACCCTGTTTCCGGAGCCGTTGAAGGAATTCTGGACATGTCAGGATTACGCAAATTGATGACTGATGTGACTAAAGATGACGTTTTAAACGGAATTGCTTACAACCCCAAAACTAAAACTATTTTTGTTACCGGTAAAAACTGGAGCAAAATCTTCGAAATAACCGTTTCAGAATAAGATAATTAAGAACAAATTTTCAAACACAGATTTCACTAATTTCACTAATCTATTGTGTGATAATTGTGAAATTTGTGCTTTTTACTTTATACCTCAAAATAATGACAACTCTTATAACAAACATAAAAGAATTACTTCAGGTCCGCGAAACTTCAGTCACTAAAGTTTCCGGAGCAGAAATGGCCATACTTCCAACACTGAAAAATGCCTATTTAATTCTAAAAGACGATCTTATTCAGGATTATGGTCTGATGGAAAATCTTCCTGAAACCAATGCCGATCTGACAATCGATGCAACTGGACGAGTTATACTGCCTACGTGGTGCGACAGCCACACCCACATTGTATATGCAGGGAATCGCGAACAGGAATTTGTAGACCGCATCAATGGATTTTCGTATGAAGAAATTGCGAATCGTGGCGGTGGCATTCTAAACTCGGCTAAAAAACTCAATGAAACTACTGAAGAGGAAATCTACGAGCAGTCGAAACTTCGTTTAGAAGAAGTCATGCATTTGGGAACCGGAGCGGTAGAAATTAAATCAGGTTACGGACTAACTATCGAAGGCGAACTCAAAATGCTTCGCGTAATTCAAAAATTAGCTCAGAATTATCCGATTGCCATAAAAGCCACTTTTCTGGGAGCACATGCCTTCCCTTTGCATTACAAAGAAAACAAAGCAGGTTACATTGATGAAATCATCACCAAAATGCTGCCTGAGATTGCCCAAAACAAACTGGCCGATTACATAGATGCCTTTTGTGAAACTGGTTACTTTTCAGTTGAAGAAACAGAAAAAATCATGGAAGCCGGAATACAATTTGGGCTGAAACCTAAAATTCATGTGAACCAATTCAATTCTATTGGCGGAATACAGGCTGGAATCAAATACAACGCCCTTTCAGTGGATCATCTTGAAATTATGAACCCGGAAGACATTGAGGCTTTAAAAAACACCGAAACGATGCCTGTTGCTTTACCGTCCTGTTCTTATTTTTTAAGCATTCCTTACACCCCGGCTCGTGAAATGATAAAAGCAGGTCTGCCAATTGCCCTGGCTACAGATTTCAACCCAGGTTCTACTCCATCCGGAAACATGAATTTTGTCGTTGCAACGGCTTGTATTAAAATGAAAATGACTCCTGAAGAAGCTATAAATGCCGCTACTATAAATGGCGCCTACGCAATGGGAATTTCAGAAACACACGGAAGTATCACCAGAGGAAAAAAAGCCAATCTGATCCTTACAAAACCCGTTTCCTCTTACTATCAAATTCCTTACGCTTTTGGAAGCAATCTTATCGAAAGTGTTTTTCTTGAAGGAAAAATTCTAAAACAGTAAAATAATCGCTAGAAGAAAATTGTTTTAACACATAGAAACATAAGCTCTGTACTGGTACAAAAAAGGCGCTCCACTTTAAATAAGCCACATAACACTATGTAAACGAAACGTGCCTCTCCAACCTTCTTTTAGAGCTGTAAAAATCTATGTTTCTACGTGCTAAAATTAAATTTCATTCGAGTTTACCCAACGCGTTAAAGCATAAAAAAGGTCTGTGAAAAATCACAGACCTTTTTTACTTTTAGTGGTATTTGTCCTAAACGGCGTATTATCTTAAAGTGAAACTAGTTTTAGAAACTAATTCGTCATTGTCAAAAACGTTAATAAAGTAAGTTCCTTTTTCGAAATCTTTACCAATTAAATCTTCTGAAACGTTTACTGTTTTATTTTCATATTTCACAGTAGTTTTAAAGCTATACGTTAAAGTATTATCTCCAAAGCTTTCTGTTTTCTTTTCTCCTAAAACATTGTTTTTAGAATCAATAACCTGAACATAGTACGTTTTATCTCCTGATTTAGCGATTTGATTTTCAGCAATTGTAAAGCTTACTTTCAATACATCAGCACGGCTTGCTTTATCAGTTTCAATTTGCTTACCAGAGCTTCTTACTTTATAAGCAATTGTTTTAGTATTTAAGACTGATAATTTAGCTCCTTTTTCAACTGTTTTAGCCAATTCTTCGTTTTGACCAACCAAAACTTCATTGTATTTCTTAGACTCTCCTAACACTACAATTGTACTGTCTCTTTGAACTGTTAAAACACCATTTTGTTTTTTCAACTCATCGTTTTCAGCAACTAAAGTTTTCATTTTACCTTGCATTGCCTGAACTTGTGATCTGTACTTAGAAACATCTCCTTTAGATTTATTTAAATCATCCATAAGAGCGACTACTTTATCTCTTTCCTGAATTAACTCATCAGACATTGAAGTATTTTCAGCAATCGCAGCATCATAAGTTGCTTTTAATTCCTGTAAATCTTTCATAACAGATTCTTTTTCTGTCATTGTCGTTGTAAGTTCAGTTTTAACTACATCTGTATCAGATGATAATTTAAAAATATACACTAAGCTACCAATCAGTAGGACTGCTAAAACTGCGATTACCGCTTTTAGACTTGAGTTGTTGTTCTTTGGGTTTTCCATATTTAAAAAATTTTCTTTAAAACAAATTTAAGAATTAATATAAGGTAATAACGTAAGTTGCCACAATTATATTATTTTTGGAAAATATTTTTTTTTTCATGGAGAAACTAATTCCTTTTACTGTTAACGATTTGGCAAAAATCACCAATCATCGAAGTGGTGAAATAAAATTTGGAGAAAAAATGGTCATCATACCCAAAGGGGCTGACAAGATCAATTTTCTAAAAGGAAGTGAGGCCAAATATGTGCTTTTTGGGATACCTGAAGATATTGGGGTACGCGCCAATTACGGCAGACCCGGAGCAGCATCGGCATGGGAAAGTGCGATAAAAAGCATTGCCAATATTCAGCACAATCGTTTCTCTAAAGGCAGTCAGATTTTGGTTTTAGGACAGTTGGACGTTGCTCAGGAAATGCGTGATGTCGAAAATCTTGATTTTAATGATATTGACGACAGGTCCAAGCTAAGTCAGTTAGTCGAAAAAATTGACAAAGAAGTTTCACACATTATCTTTACACTTATAAAAGCTGGAAAAACACCTATCATAATTGGAGGCGGACACAATAATGCTTACGGAAATATAAAAGGATCGGCTTTAGCCAAAGGAAAACCAATCAATGCTATTAATTTTGATGCACATTCTGATTTTAGAATCCTTGAAGGACGTCATAGCGGCAACGGTTTTTCGTATGCCTATGAGGAAGGTTTCTTAAAAAAATACTTCATTTTTGGTCTGCATGAAAACTATACTTCTAAAAGCGTTTTAGACATCATCAAAAAACTGGAAGACCGCGTTCGTTACAATACGTACGACAGCGTCGGCATTCGCAGGGAAAAAGATTTTGACAGAGAAATGGCTTTGGCTTTAGAATTCATCAGAACAGATTCTTTTGGAATCGAAATCGATTTGGATGCTCTTCCGAACATTGCCAGCAGCGCGATGACCATCAGCGGTTTTTCAGTAGAACAAGTACGTCAGTTTGTTTCCTTTTTCGGGCAACATAAAAATGCGACCTATCTGCATATTTGCGAAGGTGCGCCAGATTTGGCCGATTCTCCGAACAACAATTTAATTGGCAAGCTGATAGGCTATTTAGTAACTGATTTTATTAAAGCGAATAACGAAAAAATCTAATCGCGACAGAAACTTTAACAATCAAAAAAAATAGGCGTTTGCCAAATAAAGCAATATTCAATTAAAGGATTAAACGAATAAACCTATCTTTGCACTGAATTTTAGTACTTAAAACTAAATTCTTAATAAGTCAAGATATGTTATTCGAAGATCTGTCACTCTCAAAAAGTATACAAAAAGCCGTATTTGAAGAAGGCTACTTAAATCCTACTCCTATTCAGGAACAATCGATCCCGATCGTTTTGTCAGGAAGAGATTTAATTGGCTGTGCACAAACCGGTACCGGAAAAACAGCAGCATTTGCTATTCCAATCATACATCAATTACACCGAATTGTAGGCTCGTCTAAAAAGGCCAAACAAGTTCGTGCTCTTATAGTTACTCCTACACGTGAATTAGCGGTTCAGATTGGACAAAGTTTTGACACTTATGCCAAATATACCAACTTAACACAATTGACTATTTTTGGAGGGGTTTCACAAAATCCTCAGGTAGACACTCTAAAAAATGGAGTTGACATTTTAGTTGCAACCCCAGGCCGTTTACTTGATTTACACAAACAAGGATTCCTGGATCTCGATCATTTACACACTTTAGTTCTGGATGAAGCCGATCAAATGCTGGACATGGGTTTTATCAATGATGTCAAAAAAATTGTTAAACTAACTCCTAAAAACAGGCAGACTTTATTGTTCTCTGCTACTATGCCGATTGCCATTCGCGAACTGGCTGAAATGTTTTTAAAAGACCCTGAAAAGGTAGAAGTTTCACCTGTTTCATCAACGGCAGAAACAGTTGAGCAGCGCATTTACTTTGTAGAAAAAACAGAGAAAAGAAATTTATTGTATCATTTGATCAAAAATGAAAACCTGTCTAATGTGCTGGTTTTTTCAAGAACCAAACATGGTGCTGACAATGTGGTAAAAGCGCTTCGTAAAAAAGACATTCCTGCCGAGGCTATTCACGGAGATAAATCTCAAAATGCCAGACAGCGTGTTTTAGATGCGTTTAAAAACAAAGAAGTTGGCGTTCTTGTTGCAACTGATATTGCTGCAAGAGGAATCGATATTGACCAATTGCCTTTTGTTATCAATTTTGATTTACCCAACATTCCGGAGACTTATGTACACCGAATTGGACGTACGGGGCGTGCCGGAAATGGCGGAATTGCCATTTCGTTTTGCGGTAAAGACGAACAGCCTTACTGGAAAGACATTCAGAAACTTATAAAAGTAGAGGTAAAAACCATTACCGATCATCCTTACCCATGGCACTCAGGAAGCCCGGAGGCGACGGATGAAAAACCTAAAAACTCAAACCGAAGCGGTGGTGCTCATAAATCGAGAAAATCAAATGCTTCTAAACAAAATAAAAAACGCTGGTACTAAAATTACCGTGTGGGCACAAGTATAAAAAATAACACGAATTGCACAAATTGTCACTAATTTGTTTATGGAATTAATTTCACAGACAAGGTTATCCTTTTAAGATTTGTGCAAATTTGTGAAATTTGTGTTCACACGGTAGACTACAACTATCCCGTTTAGTATCAATATTTTACTATATTGGGGATAACTTTAACACATAGCAACATAGGTGCTACACCTGCAAAAAAGACGTTTCACTACATTTAAATGCACACATCTTGCTATGTGAAAGTTTTTTTTGCATCCTCTTTTAAGGAACGATAATGAGCTACCGTGTGGATACAAGTATGAAAAGCAACACGAAATACCCCTAATTTGTTTGTGAAATTAATTTCACAAAAAAGGTTAACCTATTCAAATTTGTGCAAATTAGTGGAATTTGTGTTCAGACTTCCGGATACTAACCGGCGTTTTTCGTTTCCAGTATTAAGTAATTCATTATCTTAAAAAGGCGTACCGGTTCAAACGGCTTGATAATAATATCATTTATTCCTGAAGAAATCGCTTCATCTGTAATCTCGTCTTTATCAAAAGCAGTAAGCGCTATAATGGGAGTTTTAAGCCCTTTTGAACGAATCCTTCTCGTAGTTTCAAAACCATTCATCAAAGGCATGTTGATATCCATTAAAATCAGGTCGAAATTTTCGCTCTCCAGCATTTTTAAAGCCGCAAAACCATCATCAACTACTTTGCAGACATAATTGTGTTTTTCGATAATTTTTTTCGTCACCAGCTGATTGATGAGATTATCTTCTACAATTAGAATCTTATACACCTCATTTGAACTCAGATCAACCTCTATTTCTTCAATAATCAGTTTTGTTTTTTGAGGATCGAATTCAAACGGAATGGTAAATGAAAATGAAGTCCCAAAGCCTACTTCGCTTTTCAAATCAATTGTACTGCCAAAAAGCCCCAACAATCGTTTTACAATGCTCAAACCTAAGCCAGTTCCCTGATAATCTTCATCTTTTCTTCCTACCTGGACGAATTTCTCAAAAATTTTATCCTGATCTACAGCTGCAATCCCTACTCCGTTATCTTTTACCCAAAAATCCAGAAAATACATCTTTCCTTCAAATCGATTCAGTTTTACGATAATTTCAACTTCACCATCTTTCGTAAACTTAAGTGCATTACTGACCAGATTCATCAAAATCTGAGCAAGTCGCAACTTATCTCCAATCAGATATTCCGGAATACAGGGATCAATAGAAACTGTGATTTTATCATTGTTTTTTTGCGACAAAAAGGACAACGAATTCTTAATCATCACGATCTCATCGGAAATATTGAATGTCAAATTCTCCAATACCACTTTATTCTCCTCAATTTTATTAATCTGAAGAATGTCATTTACCAACGATAATAAATAACGGGCCGAAAATTTTAACGAACTCAAATGCTGACTTCTGGACAGTTCTTTGTGTTCTTCGAGCAGCATATTGGTGATTCCAACCACACCGTACAATGGCGTACGCAATTCATGACTTATAGTCGAAATAAACTGAGTCTTCAATAGCGAAGCTTCCTCAGCAATTTCTTTTGCTTCTAAAAGCTCTGCATTGTGTTTTTTCTTAAACCTGATGTTTTTAATTAGAGTAATAATGAGAACCAAAAGTATCAGTGAAATCAGTACAAATAAAATCACAATAATCCTTGACTTTTTAAGACTTTGATACTGTGAATCTTTCTCGCTTTCAATCTTATCAATCTGCCTTTTGTATTCGTCTAATTCTAAATTAAAACCGGCAATAGAGGCTTTTTTGAGTTTTTCCTCATTGTACAATTCTTCTGTTATCTTATTGTATGAGGCCAGATTCACATAAGCTTCTTCATACTTCCCTATTTTGTTTAAAAACTTAGAATATTCCTGATGCGAATACGACAAATCCGATCGCTCCTCACTATTTTTACCTGCCTGAATTGCTTTGAGAAAGAAAACATTCGCCAACTCATAATCATTATGGTAACTATAATACATCCCGTTTAGCATGTTTACAACGATCTCTGTAGACTCATCACCATATTTAGTCTTATTGCCGTTTACAAATTTTAGAAACGGATATCCTTCTTGAAATTTTCCTATATCAAAATAAGCCCAGGCAATATTTACGTTTGTAAAATATACCTGCGGCATCTCGTTTAATTTTAAACTGTAGGCTATGGATTTTTTGTAATAATTAATTCCCCGGTTGAACTGTTTTTTCTCAAAACAATAAATATTACCAAGATTATTATAAAGACTGTATTTTAAGGAATCGTTATTGGTTTTACTGGCGTACAACAATCCTTTTTTATAGAAGAAAATAGCTTTATCAAATTCCGACAATTCATTGTAATTCCCGGCAATTATTTTATACGATTTTGCTATTAAATTATTATTCTTAGCGGCTGTAGCATAGTTTAATGCTATTCTCGAGGTGATGAGTGACTTTTCAAAATTTGATTTCCTATAGTCTCCCCAGGCTTCCTCTACAAGTTTATTAATCTTTGCCTCCGGCACCGTTTCAGATTGCACAATGGCTGAATTGGCAAAACAATTCAGACACACCAGCAGTAGTAGCAAAAGAATCCGTATTCGGGGCATAAATAGGCTAATTTGACCAAATATACATCAAAAATAAAAAAAAGCTGTATTTCTATTAAAAATACAGCTTCTTTTTTATTTGGACTTTAAAAGTTTTTAAAGTCTTTTCCTACCTGAATAAAAATAATTATAAGTTTTCGGAAGCAATTTCAGGGTCTTTATCATCCTCCCATTGCCCCACAACTGATGTTGCCAACGCATTTCCTAAAACGTTTGTAGCACTTCTGAACATATCACAAAAGTGATCGATTGGTAAGATTAATGCAATTCCTTCAACCGGAATATCAAACATACCGCAAGTAGCTGCTACGACAACCAAACTGGCTCTTGGCACACCTGCAATACCTTTACTGGTTAACATTAAAACCAAAAGCATTACCATTTGCGTTCCTAAGTCCAGATGCACTCCATAAAACTGAGCAATAAAAATACTGGCAAAAGTCATATACATCATACTACCATCAAGGTTAAACGAGTATCCAAGCGGCAGCATAAAGGCTACAATTTTGTCTTTTACACCAAAATCTTCCAATTCTTCTGTTAATTTTGGAAAAACAGCTTCACTACTCGTTGTACCGAAAGCAATCGCCAGAGGACCTGTAATACGTCTTAAAAGCTCTGTCATTCTTCCTTTCAGAAAAAGATAACCTACCGCAACCAGAACCACCCATAAAGTACCGATTCCAACTAAAAACGATCCAAAGAATTTAAAATAGGTAATGACCAACTCTTCGGCATCTCTAATAGCGAATACTCCAGCAATGGCTCCGAAAACTCCAATTGGAGCGAAATTCATCACATAGTTTACCATTTTTAAAACGATATGCGAAGTCTTATCTAAAGCATTGATTACCGGTTTTACTGTACTTCCCAAAGAGGCACCAGCTAACCCGAAGAAGATTGAAAATACAACAATCTGTAAAATTTCATTGGTTGCCATTGCTTCAAAAATACTTTTAGGTACAATGTGCTCTACAAAATTTTCAACAGATAATGTTTTTGTTTTAGCAGTTACTTCTGAAGCAGCAGCCATATCAACATGATCCAGTTTTAAACCTACACCCGGCTCTAAAATATTCACATAAAACAACCCAATCAATAAGGAGATAAAAGAAGCAGTAAAAAACCATCCAAGGGCTTTCCCTCCAATTCTCCCCACAGTTTTGATATCTCCAAGCTTTGCAATACCTACAACTAAAGTGGTAAATACTAACGGAGAAATAATCATCTGTACCAATCTGATAAAGATTGTGGCAAGCATTTTAATTTTATTGCTAAAAGATTGTGCTGCCTCAGGCGAAATCGAATTGTGTAAAATTATTCCCAAAGCGGCTCCAAGAACCATTGCAATAATAATCTGCCCTGTTAATCCTTTAAGAAAAGATTTCTTTTTAGTTTCTGTAACTTCTTGCATTAATTTGTTTGTTTTAAATTAAAATGTCAAAACCCTCACTGTCTTAACTTTTATAAATACGTTTTGTTGATCAAATAAAAATCAGCCAAAACAATCGCAGCCATTGCTTCGACAATTGGCACTGCGCGAGGCACTACACACGGATCATGACGGCCTTTACCGGTCATTGGTGTAATATTTCCTTTATTGTCTAATGAATCCTGAGTCTGCATGATAGTCGCAACAGGTTTGAAAGCTACTCTGAAGTAAATATCCATTCCGTTGCTTATCCCTCCCTGAATTCCTCCGGAAAGATTTGTTTTTGTAGTTCCGTCGGGATTGTATAAATCGTTGTGCTCACTTCCTTTCATTTCAGAACCCGAAAATCCGCTTCCGTATTCAAAACCTTTTACGGCATTGATCGAAAGCATGGCTTTTCCTAATTCAGCATGCAGTTTATCAAAAACCGGCTCTCCTAAACCTACCGGAACATTTTGAATGACACAGGAAACTACACCTCCAACGGTATCTCCTTGTTTGCGGATATCGCGAATATATTCTTCCATAATCGCTGCCGATTTTTCATCCGGACAACGAACAGGATTGCTCTCTATTTTAGAAAAATCCAAATCCTGATAAGGTGTATCCAAATGAATTGGACCAACCGACGAAACGTAGGCATTAATTTTTATTTCAGGAAGCATTTGTTTTGCTATCGCTCCCGCAACTACTCTGCTTGCTGTTTCTCTGGCAGAGCTTCTTCCACCACCGCGATAGTCTCGAAAACCATATTTCTGGTCGTATACATAATCAGCATGACTAGGTCTGTAATTGTCTTTTATATGGGAGTAATCGTCTGATTTTTGATTGGTATTCGGAATAATAAAACCAATAGGCGTTCCAGTCGTTTTACCTTCAAAAATACCCGATAAAAACTGAACTGCATCCGGTTCTTTACGTTGTGTTACAATTGCCGACTGTCCGGGCTTTCTTCTGGACATTTCAACTTCAATTGCATCTAAATCAAGTTCAATTCCTGATGGGCAACCATCTATAATTCCGCCTAAAGCTTCACCATGAGATTCTCCAAATGTTGTAACTTTATATAAATTGCCGTAGCTATTTCCTGCCATTGTAATTAGTTTTGAGCAAATGTAAGTTTTATGAATTAAATTAAAAAATTTAAAATTGGTATTATTAAGCAAAGGTTAAGGGGATTAAAAATCACAATTTGTTAAAATTGCAGCCAAATTGGTAACCATTTCATAAAATTTCTCTCACAAGAGTTTCTTTCATTTGTTAAACTTCAAAAAAAGAAAAATTGAAAAAACGAAATGTTGAATTGGTCATTATATCAGATGTCCATTTAGGAACTTACGGAAGTCACGCCAAAGAACTAAACAACTACTTATCAAGCATAAAGCCTAAAACATTAGTCCTGAACGGTGACATTATTGATGCCTGGCAATTTAGAAAATCATACTTTCCAAAAGCACATTTAAGAGTCATTCAGCGTATTATCGGCATGGCATCTAAAGGCACAAAAGTATATTACATCACCGGAAACCATGATGAAATTCTTCGGAAATTCAGCGATATGAACATGGGGAATTTTGCACTGGTCGATAAATTAGTTTTGGAACTGGACGATAAAAAAGCATGGATTTTTCATGGAGATGTCTTTGATGCTTCCGTTCAACACTCTAAATGGATTGCAAAACTGGGCGGACTAGGATACGATTACTTAATTCTAAGCAATCGATTTGCCAACTGGTGCCTTGCAAAACTAGGACGAGAACCTTACTCCTTCTCTAAAAAGATAAAAGCCAGCGTGAAAAAAGCCGTTAAATTTATTTCTGATTTTGAAACTACTGCAACTGATCTGGCTATTGAAAAAAAATACGATTACGTCATCTGCGGACACATACACGAACCGAAAATTGTCACCAAAGAAAACAAACACGGGTCGACTTTATACCTTAATTCAGGAGATTGGGTGGAAAATCTTACTGCATTGGAATACCATAAAAAGCGATGGAAATTATACTCTTATGCCGAAAGTAATTTTACCGAGGAAGAAAATCTCTTTGAAATGGAGGACACACTGAGCTCTCAGTTAATTTCTACTATCATTCTAAACAAATAAACCTCTAAACACACTGCCTATCGCAAATAAAACTACTTGAAACCTGCCTTATTGCTTCTTAAAAATGTGAATTATATAACAATTTTTAATAATCCTATACGTTTCAAAATTATTGTGAGGATTAAATTTGATAAAAATTAATAACCATTTTTTATGAAGAAAATCATTTTATCTGCCCTAATGCTATTAGGTTTAGCGTTTACGGCACAATCACAAGAAATTTCGAAACATGCCCTTGGTATCCGTTTAGGAGATAATAACGGTTTTGGCGGAGAAGTATCTTATCAGTTAGGATTAAACCAAAAAAACAGACTGGAATTTGATTTAGGATGGAGAAATAGCAGTAACGTTGACGCTATTAAAGGTGTAGCACTTTATCAATGGGTTTGGAATATTGATGGCGGTTTCAACTGGTATGCAGGTGTTGGTGGTGGTCTTGCAAGCTGGAATCACGACTATTACACCAACAACAACAGATACAAAGATAACGGAACGTATGTTTTTGCTGCGGGAGATATTGGTATAGAATACAGATTTAAAGAAGCACCAATCACACTATCATTAGACGCGAGACCTGAAGTTGGTTCCGGATATTATGACGATGACAATTTTGGATTTGACGTAGGTTTAGGAGTGAAATTCAGATTCTAAATAAAGACAAAAATAATTATAAAAAGAAACCTGTCGTTTTTAATGCGACAGGTTTTTTTATGTTTACATTGAGGCTTCGACTTCGCTCAGCCTGACATTCGCTTCGACTTCGCTCAGCCTGACACCCCACAACTCACAACTCACAACTCACAACTCATAACTCATAACTCATAACTCACTTCACGATGATCTCTTTTTTAGAGTGTACTTTGATTACGGTGTACGGATACGTAATAACCTGCGTTACCATAGCATCTGCAGCGGGATTATTTTCCTTAACGGTGATGATAATATTTTTATCCGTTTCTTCTACCTTTTCAACACCAATAGAATAGCCACCGGTATTTTTTTCTCCCATATTCAGAATTACATAATTTGAATTACTGATATCGTCCTGTTTCATTTTTGCTTTCAAATGGGGATCATTTTCCAGCATTTTGATTTCGTTCGGTTCCGTCAGAATTTCAAAAAATTTGATATTTCCTCCTCCGTCAGATTGTTCTGTGAGAACTTCATACAAAATTTTAGAGGTTCCGTCAGCGTTTTTCTTAACCCCGCAAGAAACTAAAACCAGAATCACCAGTACCGAAATTACTTTTTTCATTTACGTTAACTTTTAAGATTATTGTTTTTCGTGTTTCTCCTGTTTGTAATCATCAATTGCTTTTTGATACAACGCCTCATACTTAGGCAATATTGTTTTGATATCAAACTTACGGGCAACTTCTAGTGCATTTGCTTTAAACTGATTCAACACGTCATCATCTTTTAGTATTTTGATTGCATTGGCAGCCATTTCTTCAACGTTACCAACATTGCTCAAATATCCTGAAAAGCCGTCAAAATTAACCTCCGGCAAACCACCTGAATTACTTGAAATTACCGGAACTCCGCTTGACATTGCTTCTAAAGCTGCCAAACCAAAACTCTCTGTTTCTGATGGAAGCAGGAATAAGTCGGTAAAACATAAAATTTTATCAATCTCGTTACTATTTCCAAAGAAAATCACTTTGTCATAGATACCAAGTTCCATACATAAAACTTCTGCTTTTTCTTTTTCCGGGCCATCACCTACCATCATCAGTTTAGACGGAATTTCTTTCTGAATATTATAGAAAATCTTAATGATATCCGGAATTCTCTTCACTTTTCTAAAGTTACTAATGTGCGTGATAATGCGCTCGTCCTCCTTGGCCATAACATAACGATGACAAGGTGCCTGAGGATCTTTTCTAACTTTATCCAATTCGATAAAATTAGGGATAACCTTAATTTTATTCTTGATTTTAAACAGCTTTAAAGTATCATCTTTCAAACTCTGAGAAACCGAAGTCACATAATCTGATTTATTGATACTAAAGGTCACTGCAGGTTTATAAAAGGGGTGATTCCCGACCAATGTAATATCTGTTCCGTGAAGCGTTGTAATCATTGGAAGATTAATCCCTTCATTTTTCAGCATTTGCTTCGCCATATAACCTGCATATGCATGAGGAATGGCATAATGCACGTGAAGTACTTCTATTTTATACAATTTCACCATATCAACCAATTTACTGGACAATGCCAACTCATAAGGCTGATAATGAAAAAGAGGATATTCAGGAACGTTTACTTCGTGATAATGAACATTGGGATTTAAAAGTGCCAACCGAACTGGCTGACTGTAGGTAATAAAGTGGATTTCGTGTCCGCGTCTGGCTAATTCAAGGCCTAATTCCGTAGCAACTACACCACTACCACCAAATGTCGGATAACAAACTATTGCTATTTTCATGTATTAAGTTTAGTAACTACGAAAGTACTTAAAAATAGCTTTTAGTTGCTCTTTTAAACTGTTAGATTTTTGTGAATAGTAAACTTAATATTTTTTTTTCAATATGTTAAAATTAATATCATCTAAGATGAAATAGGCAGGGGTCGCGATTAAATAAAAAGAAAGTTTTTTCTTACATTACCTAAAGACTCCATTTATTACATCATTAATCCACTTATTACAAACAGATAAAACCATACCCATATCATAAATACTTTCGCAATAAAATAATTGATTTAAGACAGCTTAATTGCTCGCATCATAAAATACATTTAATACTCTGAATTATAAAATCTAAACATAAACAAAGCAACATTCATATTACATGCGATCAATATTTAAGGATACCAAAAATGTTTTTTAAGTCCAAAATCTGTATGTTCAAACTAATTGTATTCAATGGAGATCTTATAGATCAAAACAATTTAAGAGGAAGCTGAAAATCTTTAAAAGAGTAGGCATAATTAATAATATTTTTAATATGAAAAAAATTGATTTAAACGAAGTAAAAAAGTTTCGCGTAGAAGAACTGGAACAACGACTTGAAATGGCAATGTATAGCGATGCCGTAATGGGTAAACCTTCGAAGAAAAAGAAGTAACCCAAGCACTAAAATGCTAAAAACAAGAGGGCTGCAAATGCCCTCTTACTCCTTTAATAATATATTAGGTTTCTCTGTAAAATAAACACAAAAACTGATTTATTACAAAGTATGTTTAATTTTCCAAAAGCAGAATGTTATAGATCACTTTCCTCGAAATTAAGATGGACTTCTACGAATAAACAAGACATTTTAAACCATCAACCATAAAATGATCTTAAATCTTGAAAATTAGTTACAAAATTCTTTTAAGATAAAATTAAAAAAACTCATAGTATAAAACAATTAGGTCATTGTATTGACAATTTTCATGACAAAACATAAATTAATTTAAAAATAACATAATCTAATGCATCTAGAAAAAGTAAATGAATATATAAAATCTGAAAGGATAAAAAAACAATTAATAAATGGCAGACTTCCGAAACCCTTTCACCCATTTGTACTGAAAGAAATCGAGAATAATCTCCAGAGTCCTTACATTTATTACGCCTATCTGTTTGCTGAGCCATTTGACTTTACCGATTATGAGATTGTCGAAAAAATCTGCTATGCCTCATTATTATATAAGATGTCTTTGCTGGTTTTAGATAAGATAACGGACGGGCAATTTGACAAAGACCAAACTTCGAAAGTAACACTTGTTCAACATGCCCTCGAAAAAGAAAGTCTTAGAATCATTGTTACAGAGCTTGGTACAGATAAGGTAAGTATTGACAAACTTTGGGAGGCCATCGAGAACCGTACAAAAGAATGGTACCAGTCGTATCAACTTGAAAAGGAAATCAAAACTAAAGACTTTGATATCGCTGATTTTGAAAAATTATCAGAATTAAAAGTATCTGTCGCTTTAATTCCTTTGGATTTTATCAAAGAATTCTCCAATGGAAGTAAAGCCATCTACGATAAGGTAACAACAATCCATAAACTATTCTACATAGCTTACCAAATCCTAGATGACATTATTGACTTTGATGAAGATCTAAAAAATGGTCAGTACAATATTGCCATACACAAAACCAAAAAGCTTTTGAAAGACAACGGATTATCCTCTGAAAATTTAAATAGTCAAATACTTTATGTTTATGCCTTTGACGATCTCTATAAATTAGCCTTGACTTATATCGATAAAGCCTTGAATTTATGTTTAGGAATGAATGCTTATCTTTTAGAACGTAGACTATTAAGTACAAAAGCCCTTTTTGAAAATAAAAACTATATGCGACTGAAAGAATGCGTCGAGAGCAAGATTAGCATCCCTTTTGAAGAAAAAATTCAAATTGTTAAGAAGACTGAAATCAATAATGCGCTATCCCAACCGGTAAGATACATTTTAAAGAAATGGTCTCAAGATTTTATTGATCTTAACTACATACAGGCTCCTATTTCATTGAACGATTTGCTTACAACGCATTATGCTTTGGGAGACACATTTCTAAGAGCGATGGCCACAACCCATTTGATTGAAATACAAAAAAAAGATTCATTAAAAGAAATTATAACAGAGGAACAAAATTACATCCTGTCACAAATCGGACTTGATAAAATGGGCTGGTCGTACCATCCTCTGTTAATTGAAGTACCCTATGATGCAGATTCTTTAGGTCAAATATTACAATCTTTTTCAAAGTATTACGATAATGAATTATTTCATACTTTGTTTGAAAATCCAATTCTATCTTTACTGAAAGTAACAGAGTCCAATCATGGTATTTTCCCAACTTGGACTATTTTTGAAAGAAATTCAAAACAATTAAATTTTTATACCGATAAATACTGGGGAAGAGATAACGATTTGGCTGTCATAGCCAACATGGGGTGTGGTTTATATATCGCAAAAGAAAAGACAAATATACTTAATCAAATTGATTTTGAGCGCATTATAATCACTAATGCAGATTACCTTGTAAATAATCAGGAAAAAGACGGAAGTTTTGGTTTGGGCAGCAGGTGGTATTCGGGATGCTTCTACCCTACCTACATCTGCCTTAAATTTTTATATAAAGTAGATGCCGTAAAATACAACGAAGCCATAAAAAAGGCACAATCATGGATTATCAAATCACAAAATAAAACGGAAGGTCGATTTGGGAAAGAGAAACATGCCAGCACGGAAACAGCTTTCGCTGTATTAACACTTTTATTCGAAGAAACACCAGATTCTGAAATAGTAGAAAGTATAAAAAAAGGAATCCACTTTCTTGAAAAAGAAATGAAAGAAGATGGAGAATTTAGACCATCGCCCTTTATAAAACAAACACTTACAATTGAAAATAAAAAGCCCTACTTATGGGCGAATAAAGTTATTACCACAAGCTTCTGTGCATTAGCAATTGAAAAATATAAATCTTTTAATCCAGAATGAAATGTCTCACCAGAAAATTTATAAGATTGCTACTGATTATGAAATTACTGTAAATGATTTCGGACACATTTTAACTATACCAAAATATAATAAATCATTTATCATAAATGAATTTATTGCAGAATTCATTCAAATTTGGAAACAAAGTGAAAATTTAGAAGAAGCAAAAAACAAACTAAATCTAGGCGATTCCAGTAATGATGAAATTATCTCAATAATTAGTCAAAATCTTTTTAACGCTTTGATAGATGACACTTCAAATATTGATTTAAAAAAGAATAGAGATCAATACATAAAATTCAAATGTAATTTATTGTCCGAAAAGTCCACTGCTTTATTCTGCATCATTCTTTATCCACTGTTTCATCGTACTGTTTTTATAAGTACATCCATTTTACTTATTTTTCTACTTTTCTACAATTACCTTATCATTGACAAATCGATTATTTATGATTCATTTTCATTCTATCTTATAACATTCTTTATCAGCACTATCTTTCATGAATTGGGTCACGCCTCCAGTTTATACAAGTACACTAAGAAATCATGTACTATCGGCTGTGGTATTTACTTACTAAATCTTGTTTTATATACGGATGTCACTAATGTATGGAAGTTAAAAAAGGCACAACGATTAATCGTTAATTTTGGAGGTCTGTACTTTGAAATGATTATGCTAACACTATTACTTGCTGCTAATCTATTTTTCAGATTTAATCCCACACATTTACTTTTTATCTATTTGCTTCGTTTTATCTATACATTAGATCCATTATATCGCTCTGATGGGTATTGGATAGTATCTGATTTTTTCGCCATACACAATTTAACAGAAAGACTTAATGAAGAATTGAAAAATGTTTTTATAAAATTCAATAAACCTTCTAACTACTGGTTGTTAACCTATGCCGTTATCAGCAAAATATACATAGCCTATTTCTTGGCCTATATCATTATAGAATCTTCTATTAGAGATCTATTATTATATCCGAAAAATTTATACCTGATTATTTCAAATAGTCCTCATGATATTTTTACCTTTCTCCAGGAAAATATTCTAATTTCATTCTTATATGCTCTAGTATTTGGTTTTCTACTAAAAATACTTACTTTAAAAAAAATAAAACTAAACTATACCAGATCCTAAAAAAAGTGACCGGATTTTGAAGCCACACATCACAATAAAAAAGGCGCAAAACTTAAGTTTTGCGCCTTTCAAATATCATAAATTTCTATTAGAAAAATCTGCTGTGCCAGCTATCGGCAGCAGGAACTTCCCACGATTCGTTGAATTCTTCAATATTGTTAACGAGATTATTAAAAACAATAGTGTTCTCGGAAACTGATTTATCTTTAACCATTTTCTTGAAATCGATTAAAGGTTTGTGTGCAATATGTTCCCCCAGTTTAAAAGTCACATTCATTTTGTCTAACAAATCAACGTTATACTTTTTCTCTAAACTTTGGATAAACTCCACCGAACTATCGATCGAACAGCCTGTTGCCGCTTGTACTTCCTGGTTTACAGCCAAAATAATGAATCGGTTGTATTTTAGCTGATACGAAGCCTCAAGACTTGTTCCGTGTGCCGCCCATTCTTCTACAAAAGCTTTCAGGTCGGTTTCTATTTCAGAAAATTCTTCCTCAGAAAATTTTCTGTTTGATTGATAAATCCAAACTCTGGATTCACCAGGTAAATTTTCAAAAGGTATATACATTTTAATTTTAGATTTTAGATTGGTGATTTTAGATTGAAAAAGTTTCAGGTTTCAGGTTTCAAGTTCAGGTTGAAAAACTTAGAACCTTAGCGCCTTAGCATCTGAGAACCTCAAATTAAAGATCCTGTGCATTCGCAATTAGCTCCGCAACATCCATTACTTTCACTTGTCCTTCTTTTTCCTGATGCTTGATACCATCGGTCAACATTGTATTACAGAACGGACACCCGGCTGCAATAATATCCGGCTGTACTTCCAAAGCATCTTCGGTACGCAATACGTTTACTTCTTTATTTCCAGGTTCGGCATCTTTAAACATTTGTGCACCACCCGCTCCACAACAAAGTCCGTTTGCTTTTGAGCGCTTCATTTCCACTAGTTCAACATCCAGTTTCTGAATCAAGTCTCTTGGCGCTTCATATACTTTGTTAGCTCTACCTAAATAACAAGGATCGTGAAAAGTAATTTTCTTTCCTTTAAACTGACCTCCTTCTACGGTTAGCCTTCCATCATCAATTAATGATTTTAAGAATTCTGTATGATGAATAACATCGTACTGACCTCCTAATTCCGGATATTCGTTTTTTAAAGTATTGAAACAATGCGGACAAGCAGTAACAATTTTCTTTGCTTCATAAGCATTAAGTACCTCGATATTCATCATGGCCTGCATTTGAAACAAGAACTCATTTCCGGCACGTTTTGCAGGATCTCCGGTACAGCTCTCTTCAGTACCCAAAACCGCAAACGACACATTGGTACGATTTAAAATTCGCACAAATGCTTTTGTAATTTTTTTTGCTCTATCATCAAAACTCCCTGCGCAACCTACCCAAAATAAAACTTCAGGCTGTGTTCCCTGGGCTAGCATCTCAGCCATTGTTGGCACTACTAAACTTTCTGACATCTTCTTTTGTTGTTAAATCGGTTAATTGTTTATTTGGTTAATCGCACTCTTTGCGATAACCCTACTCAAAAACCTTACTATTTTATTCCAATCGATTAAACGGTTAAACCAATAACCTTTTAAACTTTTATTTCTAATTTTCGTTTTTCCAATTCAAACGATCCTGCTGGCTGTACTGCCAAGGCGCTCCATTGTTTTCGATATTGGTCATCATGGCATTCAATGACATTGGAGCAGCACTTTGTTCCATCACCAAATAACGACGCATGTCCATAATAATAGACAACGGACTGATGTTTACCGGACATTCTTCTACACAGGCGTTACACGAGGTACAAGCCCACAATTCTTCAGGTGTAATATAATCGTTCAATAAGGTCTTATTATCCGGAACAAAAACTCCTTTATTCGCATCGATGTTTTTACCAACTTCCTGCAAACGGTCTCTCGTATCCATCATAATTTTACGAGGAGACAATTTTTTACCCGTTTGATTTGCCGGACATGATGATGTACAACGACCACATTCCGTACAGGTATAAGCGTTTAAAAGCTGTACCCAGTTCAAATCCTGAACATCGCTTGCTCCAAATTTTGCAGGAGCAGCATTTTCGTCAACCGGAGCAGCCGCAAATGGATCTGCGTTTGGATCCATCATCAACTTTACCTCTTTGGTTACTGACTCTAAATTATCAAACTGACCTTCAGGGTTCAGGTTTGCAAAATACGTATTGGGGAAAGCCAAAAGAATGTGCAGGTGTTTAGAAAAATATAAATAGTTCATGAAAACTAAAATACCCGCTATGTGCAGCCACCAGAACACTTCAAACAACAGCACTACCAATTCATTCGACATTCCGTTAAAAATTGGTGCTATAAACTGACTAATAGGGAAGCTTCCTGCTTTATGAAAAACTCCTCCCGGAACATTTTGCAAATGAAGATCGGAAGCATTCATCAATAAAAACAATAACATCAAAACGGTTTCGAAATACAAGATGTAATTAGCATCGCTTTTTGGAAATCCGTCCAGGTCTTTGTTCACAAAACGCTTTAATCGGATTACATTTCTTCTAATCCAAAAAACGGTAACAGCAAAAATGACCAGTATTGCCAATATCTCAAATGACGCAATTAAAACATCATAAACTACCCCTAAATAAGGCGCAAAAATTCTATGCGTTCCAAAAAGTCCGTCAATAATGATCTCGAGTAATTCGATGTTGATAATTATAAAACCTACATATACAAAAATATGAAGTATTCCAGCTACAGGGCGTCTCACCATTTTTGACTGCCCTAAAGCAATCAATGCCATGTTTTTCCAACGTGCTTTAGAATTATCTTTTCGATTTACATCTACTCCCAAATTAATGTTTCGGATGATCTTTTTTACGCTCGATGCAAAAAAGCCAAAACCTATTATAAGAAGTATAGCGAATAAAATATTATCTAAATAACTCATTCTGATTATTTTTTAGTGGTTGTGTTAGCGTCTTCTGTTGGTGCTACATAAGGTTTGTTTTTCTTTCCGAAAAGCGAAACATTTACATAACGTGTTGGGTAAAGACGAACATCCTGTAACAACAATTCAAGCTCTTTTGAAGTTTTAGCCAGATTATTATACAAAGCATCATCATTCAATAATTTACCTGCAGTACCTTTTCCTGAGTTCAAATTACTCATAATACCATCCACTTTAGCTAATGTCTGATTTAAGTTTCGAACAGTTTTCCCTAAATCTGCTTTGTTTAAAGAATCAGAGATTTTATTGAAGTTACTGGACATTTTATTAAAGTTGCTTACCACTCCGTTAATCTGTCCTTTGTTGGTATCTAAAATAGTATTGATGCTTCCTGAAGCTTTATGAAACTGCTCCATAGTCTGACTCAATTCAGCCAAAGTTTTCTTCAGATCTTCTTGTCCTTTTTTATCTAAAACGTTGTTTAATCCAGAAACCAGATTATCAATATTGACCAACATTTTTTCTAATTTCACCTGAATTGGCTCAATTTTTCCACCCAAAGATTCTTTCAGTCCCGGCTCAACAACCGAAGCTAAAGTCTGACCATCAACTGCCAGTTCTTTGTCTGCAAAATTAGGAACAATTTTGATCTGTTTCCCTCCAATTAAACTTGGAGAATATAAAGATGCCTGACTTGTTTTAGAAATTGGAAAATCCGTTTTTAATTGAAGTTCAACTAATAATTTCCCTGTTACTTCATTGATTGTAATTTTAGTTACTTTACCAATCGTAAGTCCGTTTATGGTAACGGGAGCTGACGCTGACAAATCTTCAACATTATCATATTCTGCATATAATGTTTTGTAATCTGTAAAAAGGTCTTTGCCTTTTAAAAAACTATAGCCCCAAATAAATAATAAAATTGACGCAATGACTAAAATAGCCGTTTTAATTTCTCTTGTTAGTTTCAAAATTCTTAGTGTTTGTACAAAATTAATATAAATATTCGAACTAGAAGCTATTATTTAATGGCGTCTTGAATACTGATCTTTTCTCCATCTTTGGTTGCAACCAAAAAAGCAGCTCCATATCCTTTATCTTTAGCTTCTTCCAAATATTTTTTGGCAGCATCGTAACTTGAAGTTTCCTGATAGAAATATTTATAAATATTATTTTCGTACAGCATGGTTACGTTTTTAAGTCCTTTAAAATTTTTAGGTTCCAATGGTGTTTTTTTAATACTGGCAATAAGCTGTACCTTAAAGAATGTCCCTTTTGGAGTATTTTTAACTGCCGCAGGAGTTTCAACTTCCTTTGTTTTTATCGGAGTTGAAGTGTCTTTTGCCGGTCTTGAATCTATTATTTCCGGAACACCTGAACCAAAATATTCGCTTTTATAACTCAAAATTGCTTCGGCAATCGCTTTTGCAATATCATTTTGTCCTTCTTCTGAGTTTAGAATATTTCCTTCTGTTGGGTTGGATACGAACCCGGTTTCTACTAAAACCCTAGGCATATAAGCTTTATGAAGTACCATAAAAGGCGCTTGCTTTACCCCTCCGTGTCTCAATTTTTTCCCAAGTTTATCAAAATTGTCTTCAATTTTACTGGCCAAAGAAATACTGTTGTCTAGATATTCTTCCTGCATTAAAGTCATTCCAATCATTGATTCAGGTGAATTTGGATCGAAACCTTCGTATTTACGTTTATAATCTTTTTCTAAAGTAATTACCGAGTTCTCTTTTTTCGCAGCTTCAAGATTCGATGCTACTTTACTTAAACCCATTACATAGGTTTCTGTTCCGTCGGCAGCTGTGTTTTTGTTTGCATTACAGTGGATTGATACAAAAATATTCGAATTTGCTCTGTTTGCAATGTTGGCTCTTTCGACCAAATCAATAAAAACATCCGTTTTACGAGTATAAATTACATTAACATTAGGACTTCCTTCTAAGATTTTACCCACTTTTAAAACAATAGCTAAAGCAATATTTTTTTCAATACGTCCGCTGTAAACAGCTCCAAAGTCGTGATCACCATGTCCAGCATCAAGTGTTACTTTAAAAACATTTGCCTGGCTATAAGCACAAAAAGACAATATCGTTAGAAAAAAAGTAAATATTACTTTAATTTTGTTAAATCCATTCATAAATCTAAAAGTTAATTTTAATAAAACGCTACAGCTATAATTTTTACAATTGATTATTTTTGACAAAAAATTATATGTAAGTTTGACATGTCAAAAAACAAGCCATAATTTTACAAAAATAGCATTTAAACCTTTGCATACAAACTTATTTAATATCGTTTTATTATCATTTTTCCTAACTTTAGGATGTGGTAATTTATATTCGCAAGAGATAAAAAACAAAAAAAAGCCTTTACCTACTGTAAAACAAACAGATAAACCCAAAAGCACTACAACAGAGAAACCTGAGGTTGCCGTTTCAGACACTATAAAGCTGGATACGGTTAAGGCAAAAAAGAATTTTCTGGACGCTGTTACCAAATACAAAGCTAAAGATTACGCTAAATACGACAAAAAAGCAAAAACTCTTACCTTATATAATGAAGCCGAACTTTATTACAAAGATGTCGAATTAAAATCGGGTATCATTGTTTTAAACATGGAGAAGGAAGAAGTTTATGCCGGACGTATTCGGGACTCAGCAGGTGTTTTGATACAATATCCAAACTTCAAACAAGGAGGCAGCGAAGTTCAGCCGGACTCTATTCGATTTAATTTTAAAACAAAAAAGGCGCTGATCTATAATTCGAGAACAGAACAAGGTGAATTTAAGATTAAAGCGGCCATTACCAAAAAAGAAAACGACTCGGTTTACTTTTTACGCGGTGCCCGTTTTACAACCGCAAAAGACATTGACAATCCCGAATACTATTTTCAGACCAATAAAGTAAAATTTATACCCGGTAAAAAAGTAATTACCGGTTTAACGAATATGGTCATTGCGGATGTCCCTACCCCTCTGGCATTGCCTTTCGCCTATTTCCCGATGAGTCAGGAAAAAAGTGTTTCGGGTATTATTTTACCTAGTTACAACGATTCTAATACAAGAGGTTTCTCTTTACAAAATGGAGGATATTATTTTGCATTGAGTGATAATTATGATTTGACGGTTCTGGGTGACTATTATACCAATGGTAGTTATGCCATGCGCTTCGAATCAACGTATGCTGCGAAGTACAAATACAGAGGAAATATTAATATTCGTTATGAAAATCTAATCAACAGTGAGCGTGGTTACCCTGATTATTCTAAAGAAAAAATCTACAACATTCAGTGGTCGCATTCGAAAGATACAAAATCAAATCCTAACTCTACTTTTTCTGCCTCTGTAAACATGGGTAGTAGTAAGTACTTCAAGCGATCTATTAATCAGGCGAACGCAGGATCGAATTTAAATAACACTTTAAATTCTTCCATTTCCTACAGCAAAACATTCAATACAATACCTCAAGCACGTATTTCGTTAACTGCCACGCACTCGCAAAATACTCAAACGGAAAAAATCGACATGACTTTACCAACCTTACAGGCAAGTGTGGATCGTGTATATCCTTTTGTTGGAAAAGACGGCGTTAAAAAAGGATTTATAAAAAACATCAATTTACAATATAATTTAAGTGGTAAAAACAGTATCTCAACAACAGATTCCCTGTTTTTCAAACCACAGATGTTTAGAGATGCTAAGATTGGAATGCAACACAGTATCCCAATTAGTACTAACTTTAAATTGTTTAAATATTTTAGTGCCGGAGCCTCTACCAATTATCAGGAAACCTGGGTAACTAAAACCGAAAACAGACAATACGATGCTACTAAAGGGCAGGCTGTAACCACAACTGTTAATGGCTTTGATGCTTACCGAACTTATAATTTCAGCACCAATTTAGGAACTACCATTTATGGTACTTTTAATTTTGGTGACAACAAAAAAATTCAATCCATACGTCACGTCATGAGACCCACTATGACGTATTCTTACACTCCAAGTTTTGATCAGTATTACGACAATTATACGGTAGACGCAACCGGAAAAATCAGCACATATTCCAGGTTTGACAATGGTATTTTTGGCGCTCCCGGAAACAGCAACTCTAATATTGTGTCATTTGCTTTAAGCAATACTTTCGAAGCCAAGGTAAGAGATCGTGACAGCACAAAAACAGAGCCGAAAAAGATCATGTTACTAAACAACTTAAACTTCAGCACCAGTTATAATTTCAATGCTGACGGAAAACAAACTTTAGCCTGGCAGCCGGTGATTATAAGTGGTGGAACACAGCTTTTGGACAACAAAATGAATCTGAACTTCGGAGCTGTTTTAAACCCGTATGCGATTGATAATGCAGGGCAAGTAATGAATGTCTTCAATATTGATAACGGAGGGAGTTTATTCCGATTGACGAGTGCCAACCTTACTGTAAACTATTCCTTCTCGAACAAGGGAGGCGGTGCACAGGAAAAGAACACACAGAGCCAGCGAAATGGTGGTCGTAATGACGACTTGTTCGGAACAAATACAGATCTAAACGATAGCAGAAATAGTCAGTTTGCCAACGAAAAAGATGATGACAAAGATGTGATAACTGAGTTTTTCCGCTCTAAACTTCCGTGGGATATGACTATGGCATACTCCCTAACCTACTCGAATGCCGCCAGAGAAAATAAAATTATCGGAAACTCGATCATGATATCTGCCAATATGGACATTACACCTAAATGGAAAGGCGGAGTTTCTACGGGTTACGATTTTGTACAAAAAGGAGTTACTTTTACACAATTTCGTTTTGAAAGAGACTTATTAAGCTGGAGAATGGCCTTTAACTGGACTCCAATTGGTCCAAACTCCAACTGGAACTTCTTTATTGGGATTAAATCCGGAATGTTGAGTGATATTAAATGGAACAAGCGTAGTACTTCAAATCGATAAACCATCGAATAAAAATAATTTATTATGAAAAAAATCATCTTTACCGAAAAGGCACCGGCTCCAATTGGTCCTTACAATCAGGCTGTATTATCAGGAAACACACTTTATGCCTCAGGTCAGATCGCGATCAATCCGACTTCCGGCGAACTTGTAACAGACAATATCAATGATGAAACCAAACAGGTAATGGAAAATATTGCAGCCATTTTAGAAGCTGCCGATATGTCTTTTGAAAATGTAGTAAAAGCTACGATTTTTATCATGGACATGAATAATTTCGCAGCTATAAACACCGTTTACGGTTCTTATTTCGACGAAAAAACGGCTCCTGCTCGTGAAACTGTTCAGGTTGCCTGTTTACCTAAAAATGTAAATGTAGAGATTTCAATAATTGCTGTGCAATAAAAAAATGTTTCAAGTTTCAGGTTTCAAGTTTGACACTTTGAGCATAACCTGAAACCTGAAACAAAAAAACCGTTACAGCTCGTAACGGTTTTTTTTTATATTCTAAAAAGAAATTCTATAATTGCAGCGCAATGGCATTAAGCAGTAACTGCGCCGAAGCTTCATTAGTTGCCAGAGGTACATTATGAACATCACAGACACGAATCAACATATTGATGTCTACTTCGTGGGCATGGCTTGCCAACGGATCTTTAAAGAAGAAAACCATTTTTGTCTTTCCTTCTGCCACTCTCGCAGCAATCTGCGCATCACCTCCCATTGGTCCTGAGAGCATTCTTTTCACCTTAAAACCGGCGTTTTCAGCTTTACTCCCTGTCGTTCCTGTTGCGATTAACTTAATGTTTTCCTGAAGCAGTAAGGTCTTGTTTTTATTCAAAAACTGAACCATGTCTGCTTTTTTCCCATCATGAGCTATGATAGCAATTTCCATATTCTATTTTTATTTATTGATTTGCAACGTGGTAAGCAATTAACCCATCAATCGGTCTTCTTAAAACATTACCCAACTGAAGTCCGTATTTATCAAAGGTTTCTTGCAATTCGTCTTTTAAATAAAAAGCTATTGACCCAACAAAATGAACAGGAACTTCTTTACAATTGTCAAATTGCTTGATGTAGTTTTTCACGAAAGATTTCATTCCCTTGAAGATAATTTTTCTGCAAAACTCAGTGTCTTTATGCTTGATCAGGAACTTTGCAAAGGTCGCCAAATAAGCATTTGGATTTGGTTCTTTGTACAATTTATTCTTGATAAAATCAGGTTCTAAATTATACTCTTTCTCAAATTCAACTGCCAGTTCTTTTGGCATTTTATTGAAATAGTACTTTCTGATTAATTCTTTTCCAAAAACATTTCCGCTGCAGTCGTCCATTGCGATAAACCCAAGTGACTGAACTTTTTGATGCAATACTTTACCATCAAAAAAACTGCAATTAGAACCGGTACCTAAAATACTCACAATGGCAGCTTGTCCTTTTGGAGTAGTTGCATATACTGCAGCATAAGTATCTTCCTGAACTTCTACAATTGCATTCTCAAAATATTCCTGAAATATTCGGGAAAGTTCTATTTTCATTCTCTCAGTTCCGCAACCTGCACCGTAAAAAAACAAATGCGTAGCGTTCTTTTTATTTTGCAGAATATCAAAACGATCGTTTAATCTTTCTACTATCTCCGGACCGTCAAGAATTTCAGGATTTAATCCTAAAGTTTGTGTGGTGAATAATACTTTTCCATTATCATCAATTGCAATCCAATCGGCTTTAGTAGATCCACTATCAACTATTAATTTCATTTTATTTAGTTTTTGGATTAGTCATTCTTTAGCTAAATAAAAAATGTGTTTTTACCTTAATTAAAGAAGCAACAAAATAAGAAAATCCCATTACTATTCAATAACGGGATTTTGCAAAAATATATATTATTATTTTAAACCTGCGATATGCACAGACAAATCAATCAATTTACTTGAATATCCGTACTCATTATCATACCAGGATACTAATTTAAAGAAAGTTGAATTTAAACCGATTCCTGCTCCGGCATCCACTACTGAAGTTCTTTTGTCAGAAATAAAATCCTGAGAAACAACTGCATCTTCTGTATATCCTAAGATACCTTTCATTGTAGTTTCGGAAGCGTTTTTCAAAACAGCCATAATTTCTTCATAAGAAGTTTCTTTAGCTACTTTTACTGTTAAATCTACTACAGAAACGTCAGCAGTAGGAACACGGAAAGACATTCCTGTTAATTTCCCATTCAAAGCAGGAATTACTTTTCCAACTGCTTTTGCAGCTCCAGTTGAAGAAGGAATGATGTTGATGCTTGCAGCACGTCCACCTCTCCAGTCTTTTCTTGAAGGACCATCAGCTGTCATTTGAGTTGAAGTTGTTGCGTGAACCGTTGTCATTAAACCTTCAACAATTTCGAAATTATCGTGAATTACTTTAGCTAAAGGAGCTAAACAGTTTGTTGTACAAGAAGCGTTAGAAACCACTAAATCTGTAGCTTTTGCTGTTTCATGGTTTACTCCCATTACAAACATTGGTGCATCAGCAGACGGAGCAGAGATAATTACTTTTTTAGCACCACCTTTGATGTGCTCGTTTGCAGTTTCGATTGTTGTGAAGATACCAGTACATTCAGCAACTACATCTACATCTACTTCGTTCCATTTTAAATCAGCAGGATTTCTTTCCGCAGTGATACGAATATTTCTTCCGTTTACAAAAAGTTTTCCGTCTATTACTTCTACAGTTCCGTTGAAACGTCCGTGAACTGAATCATATTTTAATAAGTAAGCCAAGTGATCTACATCTAACAAATCATTGATTGCTACTACTTCTACATTATCTCTATTGAAAGTTTCTCTAAAAACGATTCTTCCGATACGTCCAAATCCGTTTATTCCTAATTTTACTTTTGACATTTTACTTAATTTTTTGTTTTTTATTACACTAATTCAAAGTCTAATTTCCTCACAATAAACTTCTTTCCTTTTTTAAACTTTTTTTATGTCGACATGATATCGGACACTCTCAACAATTCTCTGTCAATCTCAGATTTACCTTTAATTGCTTGTTCAAGAGGTGTCAAAACAACTTTATCAGCCTGCAAACCGACCATATAATTTGATTTACCTTCTATTAAAGATTCTACCGCTTTTACTCCCAAACGGCTTGCTAAAACACGGTCAAAGCAAGATGGAGAACCTCCACGCTGCATATGTCCTAATACAGATACTCTAACGTCGTACTCCGGCAGATTGGCTTCAACGTAATCTTTTAATTCGAAAACATTTTTACCTATTTTATCTCCTTCGGCAATAACTACTATACTTGATGATTTTCCTGAAGCTTTACTTTTTTGAAGAGAATCTAATAATCGGTCTAACCCTAAATCTTCTTCAGGAATAAGAATTTCTTCTGCACCGGCTCCAATTCCGGCATTAAGAGCAATATGACCTGCATCTCTACCCATTACCTCTACAAAAAACAGACGGTTATGCGAACTTGCAGTATCTCTAATTTTATCGATACAATCTACAACAGTATTTAAGGCTGTGTCATAACCTAAAGTATGGCTGGTTCCAAAAATATCATTGTCAATTGTTCCGGGAATACCCATTACCGGAAAGCCGTATTCTGAATTAAAAATTAATCCTCCGGTAAAACTTCCGTCTCCTCCAATAACAACCAAAGCATCTACTCCGGCTTTTAAAAGATTTTCGTGCGCTTTTTTTCTACCTTCCGGGCTTCTAAACTCAACTGAACGAGCTGATTTCAAAATCGTTCCGCCTTTGTTCACAATATTATTTACGCTACGGGGTCCCATTTCTTTGAAGTCACCTTCAATCATTCCTTGATATCCCCTATAAATCCCTATGCATTCTATATTATGATAAGCACATGTTCGAACAACTGATCGTATTGCGGCATTCATTCCTGGTGAGTCACCTCCTGATGTTAGAACACCAACTTTTTTTATCGTTTTTGGCATTATTTAAGTATTAAAGTGTAAAATTAGCAAACATTCACCACTTATCGGGTTATCTTTATAATAAATTAGCAAAATATGTTAAATTCAAACGTTTTCGTTAATAAGTTTTTCTAAAGCAAAAATTTCATTCTCCATAATAAATGTTGCCTATTTAAATTGAATATTTAAAATTAACAATACATTACTGAAGTGTTATAAAATTTGACAGCTATCCCTATTAGCAAAAAATAAGCAAGTCTCTAAAATTAAAACAAAAAAACCATTCGCAGTAACGAATGGTTTTTTATCTGTATCTTTTTAACAAATCCTCTAAAAGTCATTGTCAGGAATTAATCCTTCATTATTTATGGGTGGAGGAACTTTTGGTTCTTCTTTTTTCTCTTTCTTCTCCTCCTTCTTTTTGTTCTTATCTGCGTTCTTTTTATTCGAGAAATTAACAAAATCAGGATTCAGGTTGTTGTCCTGCAAATCGTTTGTGGAATTTTTGATCGCTCTTTCCAGCTTATGATTTTTGAAAAGTTTATTTACCAGCTCGCTAAAAGTATCAAAATCCACTTCATACGAAATACCAACTCCCTGTGTATAACCAATTCCTTGTCCTATATAATTAATATCATTTTCTTTATTGAACAAACGAAGATTCATCGATCCGTCTTCATTTACACGATATAAGATTTCGATATCTCCAACAATAGCAGATTCATTTACTCCACCTACCGGAACTCCCAATTTTCCGTTGATTGTAATTCTTTCATTGATCTGAGAAGAAATATTCGCTACAAACTGACCGTCGGCCTCCTGCCCAAGTCTTTTATCAGCAGAGATATAATTCAAATCGATATTGACCTTATCATTATCTGATTTTATGATACCGCCTAACAAACTGGAAGCAGTTTCGGTTAAGGTACCTGAAAAATCGCCCTGACTAAATCCGTCTGTACTCATAAACGAACCTGTAGATAGCAAATACAAGGCCTGTGTCTGACGAATGTCTTTATCGTCTAACTTATATTGTATCTCTGATTTAAGCACAGTACTGACAGAAGGGAACTGTATATCAAAATTAGGCTCCGGACTGGCCAAATCTCCACGTAATCCGATTACCACCTCAACCGGAACTTTTTTATTAAATGAAGAAGTATTATCTAACAGTACTGCCGGATTTGCCGTTGTTTTATAGACCGCTTCCAGATTTAATTGTGCTTTCATTGGGTTTCCTTCCCAAATAATTGATCCTCCTTTTTTAACGGAGAATTTTTTATCAATTAAACCACCGTATTTAAAATTATAAGTTCCTTCGTATGCCTGGAAATCTCCCCACATATTAAATTTACCCAGTGTATTAATTTTAAATAATAACGATCCGTATCCTTTTCCTTTCATTCCATGCCCGGAACTTCGATCTAAAATTACCTCTACCTCGGCATCAGGTGTAATATCAAAATCAAACTCCAGTTCCAATCCGTTGTAATTCTTGGTCTTTTCAAGTATACCATTTGCCAGATTGTACTTTTCCTGCGGTGTTACAAAATGAATCCAGTTGCTTTCTCCAACACTCTGGGCATTGTTTATAGGAATCTTAACCTGAGTTCCTTTTTCTGATTTCGCTTCTACTTTTATAAACAATCCTTCTGTAGGACCTTTAATACTGGCTGTACCATTTATAAATGCCGTACCAAAATAAGCTGCATCTTCACTGTCTTTAGTATCCAGTGCCAGCAATCGCTTAGACGTAATATTTAAATCCAGCTTCCAGTCGCCAAAATTATGATGCTCAATACTTCCGTTCAGCAAGCCTTTTGTTCCGTATTTGGTATCCGTTAGCTGATTGTTTCGAAACAGAAATTTTTCATCTGTTAAGTCAATCACGGTACGATCGCTTAATTCGTAATCTGTATTCAGGTATGGGATGGTCATCCCGGCCTTCTCCACATACAAACGTCCATTAATTTCAGGCTTTTTCAGATTCCCTACCACGGCGGCATTCCCTGAAACCGACCCTCTCACATTAGAAAGCACTTCACCTCCAACTGTCCCTAAGGTAGCCAGATTAAATCCTTCGAGTTTCAAACTCAAATCTAAAAAAGTCTCCTTATTTTCAACCGCAAAAGTTCCTTCTGCTTTAAACGATTCTGTAAATCCGTTTTGGATAGAGGAATTGATAGTGAATTTTTTAAAACTTTCATCTCCCGCAATATCAAAATTAAGCGTACCTAAATCCGTTTTATTCAAATTCAGATGATCAATCACAATAGAGGCCGTGGGCTGATAAACGTCTTTATTCTGTTTGTAATTTACATTTCCATTTAAATTACCATTAAATACGAACTTAGAATTAAAAGGTGTGATTTTATTAATATCCACATCTTCAAAGTTCAACACCAAATCTTTATAATCTTTCCCTTTTATGACACCATTCAAATCTATTTTTTGATTCTCATGAGACAATACAATATTATCAATAGTGAAATTTTTAAAGTACTGATCAAAAACAATCTGATTGTCTTTTTCAGCATCTTCATTTAGATACCATAAATAGTCTTTAAATTTCATCTCAGACTTCTTAATCCCTACGATATTGTTTTTATTTTTATCGATGGTATGATAGAGATCCAGATTAAAATAATCTTCCCCTTTATCCCCTCCTTTAAATTCGGATCTTACAAACAGGGTATCTTTAGCCGTAACGTTAATCAAATTAAAATCGCGTACTTTATAATAAGGTGTTTTAATACTGTCCAGCTCTACATAAGCATTATAAAGCGTATTTTTATTGTCGATCGTAATTCGAATATTGTCAAAGGTATTTTTGGCAGCGACAATTTTTTCGGAATTAAACTTAAATTTAAACTCCTGAAGATCCGAATCAATTTTTCCTCTCACTGTGGTACTTGAATCAATTTTGATGTCCGGATATAACATCTCCACTATCTTATCGTACACATGAAAGTTGAAACGCAAAAATTGCCCTTTCTTAAGTTTGTAAGGTTTATAATTGGTATACAAACTTCCTACTGAATTCATGACCAGCTTGTCCAGCTGTGCAAATTGAAACTTACCTACTATTTCACCCTTTACTACGTCATTAGAACCAATAGTAATTGTGCGTAGTTTATCGGCATCAAAATGTGAATTGACTGTAAGATCATCAAAAACATAGGTATCCTGTGGGTTTTGATACACAGCCTCTTTGATCGAAATCGTTCCCTGTAAGTTCTCTATCGAATTTCCGGTCACTGCGACAACGGCATCCCCTTTAAAATGTGAAATAGAATCGCTTATAAATTTTAGCTTTCGCAAGTCGGCATTCTCAACGTTAATATGAAAATCATAGCGATTTTCACGCTTACTCAAATCCACCATTCCATCAAACAGTAAACTTAAATTTGGATCGTTTATAGAAACCTGTCCTTTATAATAAGGCAGTTTAAAATTACCGTTAACAACAATATTATTATAGGTGTATTTATTGTAATCTAATTTTGCGATATCTCCTTTAACAATGGTATTGAGGTATTTTTCGGTAAACCCTACCCCGTCTACATCTACATTCAAAGTCGTTCTTCCAATATCTTTACGATTCAGTACCGCACCAATATTAAAATTCTCCAGAATTACATTTCCTGAATACGAGGCTTTGTCAATAAAATCGATATTATTCATGTGTAAATCGACCTGACCGTTACCTAAATCGGTAATCATTTTAAAATCGGTTTCTAAGGCTGTGGTCGAAACTTTTGCTTTTCCAACGATATTGAATTTACCAATTCGTCGTAATTCCTTTGGAAGTGTTTTACCTAAAATACCCGGCAATAAAACGACCAGATTATCGTAGCTCGAAACCAGTTTTTCGAACTTACCATCCATAGAAAACTTCTGCGTTTTGCTTCCTAAAAGATTCTTGAAGTTAATGGTCCCAAAGATTCTTGAACCATTAGTATCACTCAATCTAAGACGTCTTAAATTAAGATCATTCAATGTTCCTTTTATTTTTGTTTTAATTTTAAAATGCTGGTTTTTCCCCAAGCCATCATAAAAATAACGAATATCATTTGACGCAATGGAAGCAGAATCCAGGGCTACATCAAATTTTACTTTATCGGTAAAATGAAGAAAATCCTCTATTTTATAGTTCAGAATTGCTTTTCCGTAAATAGAAGATCTTTTGGTCTTTATCGCCAGATTTTCAACCTTGATCTGCTTTTTAGTGTAACTGAACTTCCCGGCAAAATTTGATACATACAATCCACGGTGGTCTAAGAAAGAAAAACGGTGAATATTTGTATTTATATCCGGTCCGTATAACTTAAACTCGCTGATGTACGCATTCAATTTTTTAAAATCAAGAAATCTTGGCGTGTTTTTATTCTCATCCACAACAGAAAAAGCCCCTTGCGATATGTAAGCATTCTTAGCAGTCAACAAAAAGTGCTTGTTGGATTTTGGTGTTTTTTTTCCTGTTTCAAACAGCTTAATAAACTTGTTGATATTATTCTCGTCTTCGTTTTTATACGTTTTGAGATTAAAAATCATACCGGTCAGCCTAATATCACCAAAAAGCAAATCACCATCTAATAATCTTTTAATGCTAAGAATATCAGTGGTAATGATGTCAGAATAGATTAAAGTCTTCTTATGATGGTCGCGAATCAGAACCTTCTTGAGTTTTACACCTCCAAAAATATTTATGGCAACTTTTTCAACACTAATATCAGTCTTAAAATCAGTGTTTAAAGATTCTGTAACATATCTCGCTATTTTGGTCTGAACCACAGGCAAAGCCAAGATGATAGCAAGTGCTAACAAAAGTAAAATTAAACCAATTAGGGTTCGGGATATTATTTTCTTTACTTTTCTGATAGTTGCTATATTTTAGTTTTCTTTTAAATTTACTTTGAACAGACAAAGAACGGCTGTTTTTGATAAAAATTCTTTAATTTTGGCTTCTCCTTATAATAAAAGAAAATCAAATATTTGATTCGTCAAATATAATCCAAAAATCGTGCTTTTATATGCAAAATTCAGAGGTTTTTATTCTCGCCATCGAAAGTTCATGCGATGATACTGCTGCCGCGGTCCTACATAACGACAAAGTACTCTCAAATGTTGTGGCCAATCAGCTAATTCACAATCAATATGGAGGTGTTGTTCCTGAATTAGCTTCAAGAGCACACCAGCAAAATATTGTTCCGGTAATTGATGCCGCACTTCGTAAGGCAAATGTACAAAAAGATCAACTAACTGCTATCGCTTTTACGCAAGGTCCCGGTTTGATGGGATCTTTATTAGTAGGTAGTTCTTTTAGTAAATCACTGTCGTTAGCGCTCAAAATTCCGCTAATTGCTGTAAATCATATGCATGCCCATATTTTAGCACATTTTATCGATGAAGAAGGGTTTGATAAACCGGAATTTCCTTTTCTGGCGCTTACCATTAGCGGAGGTCATACTCAAATCGTTAAAGTAAACGGTTTTTTTGATATGGAAATTATTGGAGAAACTACCGATGATGCCGTTGGCGAAGCCTTTGACAAGAGTGCCAAAATCCTTGGACTTCCTTATCCGGGCGGACCCCTGATCGACAAATATGCAAAATTAGGAAATCCAAAAGCCTTTACTTTTACCAAACCGAAAGTACCGGGACTTGACTTTAGTTTCTCTGGACTAAAAACGGCCATCTTGTATTTTATTCAAAAAAATAAACTTGAAAATCCGAATTTTATTGAAGAGAACCTGAATGATATTTGTGCTTCCATTCAACATACCATTATCGAAATTTTGATGGACAAATTGAAATTAGCGGTAAAAGAAACCGGAATCAAACAAATTGCCATTGGCGGAGGAGTTTCGGCTAATTCAGGCATCAGAACCCGATTGAAAGAAAGCGAAGCTCAATACGGATGGAAAACCTTCATTCCAAAATTTGAATATACTACCGACAATGCCGCCATGATAGGAATTGTGGGGTATCAAAAATATTTATCAAAACGTTTCGAAACTTCAGCAGTAGTTTCGAAAGCGCGAATTCAATTTTAATTATGCAATTATTTTACAATCCTGATATCGACGAATCTACAGAACGCTTTTCTTTTGACAAGGAAGAAAGCCGTCATATTATAAAAGTTTTACGCAAAAAAGATTCCGATATTCTACACGTAACCAATGGTTTGGGCTTGTTGTTTGAAACCCAAATTACTTTAGCATCAGACAATAAATGCATAGTAGAAGTTATTTCGATCCAAAAATCGCCTGCTCCAAAATTCAGACTGCATTTAGCAGTTGCACCAACCAAAATGAATGATCGTTTTGAATGGTTTTTGGAAAAAGCCACAGAAATAGGAATTCAGGAAATTACTCCTATTTTTTGTGATCGTTCAGAAAGAAAAGTAATTAATCCGGAGCGTTTTGAAAAGATTATTTTATCGGCAATGAAACAATCCAACGAAACCTATCTACCTAAATTAAATGAAGCCATTTCGTTTAAAGAATTCATCAAACAAAAAAACGAAGGCCTGCAATTAATAGCACATTGTGAAGAAACCGATAAAAAATCTTTAAAAGAGGTTTTAAAGCCCAATGAAAGTGTGACCTTACTTATTGGACCGGAAGGAGACTTTTCTGAAAAAGAAATTGCACTGGCTTTAGAACACAAATTCCAGCCCGTTACTTTAGGAAATACCCGATTGCGAACGGAGACTGCTGCAATTGTAGCCTGCCATAGTGTTGTTTTTTTTAATGAAAATTAAACCCGGTATTGTTAAACTGTTTAATCGTTTATTTGTTTTGCTGTTTAACCGAAAATTTGAAATTGTTTAAATTTACCGCTTATAGTTGTCCCCATAACTCATAACTCATAACTCATAACTCATAACTCATACCCCATAACTCACATCCCACGACTTAAATGATATGAAAAAAATATTTCTATTATTACTAATGGTTTCAATCTCTTCCTTTTCACAGGAGATTGCGTTGTTAAAATATAGCGGTGGCGGTGATTGGTATGCCAATCCAACATCCTTACCTAATTTAATTAAGTTTTGCAATGCTAACATCAATACGAGAATAAAAGCAAAACCATCAACAGTTGAACCGAGTAATCCGGATCTGCTCTCTTATCCCTTTGTTCATATGACGGGACATGGAAATGTTGTTTTTAGCGATGCTGATGTAAGTAATCTTAGAAATTATTTAAATGGTGGTGGTTTTCTGCATATTGACGACAACTACGGAATGGATCAATACATCCGAAAAGAGATTAAAAAAATATTTCCAAACAATAACTTAATCGAAATTCCTGCCAATCATCCCATATTTCAAAAACCTTTCCCGTTTCCAAATGGTCTGCCAAAAATCCACGAACATGACGGAACACGCGCTCAGGCCTTTGGTATCTTTATCGAAAACAAATTGGTATTACTCTATACATATGAATGTGACTTAGGAGACGGCTGGGAAGATCCTGAAGTTCATAATGATCCTGTCGCGGTTAGAGATAAAGCTCTTAAAATGGGAGCTAACATTATCAATTATATTTTTACCAATTAAATTTTAGAAAGTGCAGCTTACTCACGAAGAAAATCAATTTGAAAGAAAAACATTTCCGATAACATTAGTTTGTGATCACATTTATTTTCAGCAAAATATTGGTTCTCTTTTTAGAATCAGTGAGGCATTTGGAGTGGAAAATATCATTTTTTTAGGAAAAGATATTCCGTTAACTCCCCGAAAAATAAATAAAACTTCACGAAGTACCCATCTTCATGTAGCCCACACCATCATTGAAGAAACAGCTGACCTGGCTGACTATCTGCTTCAAAATAATTTCGAGATTATTGCTTTAGAGATCGCAAGCAACAGCAAACCACTAAGAGAAGTTCTTATTCCTGAAAATCAAAAAATTGCACTTCTAATTGGAAGTGAGATTAACGGAATCTCTGAAGAGCTTTTAAAAATTTCAAACCAAATTGTCCACATCAATATGTGTGGAAAGAACAGCAGTATGAATGTTGTGCAAGCGGCAAGTATTGCACTTTATGAAATTACTTCTTTTTAATTTTTTTCACCTTTTAAATTGTAAGTATACAACTTACTTTGATGCTAGCTTTTGTTGTTTCTTCGGGATTTACTCCAAATGAAGAAACAACAGGAATTATTGTCCAAAATGTAAGACAACTGTCGTATGGAATCTCATGGCTAATTTGACCAAAATTACCATTAATTTAACAGTTATTCTTACGTATAAATACTTACTAAAATTTCACTTTGTAATATTTGTCAAAAAAATCTTCCATAAACGATGAAAATCGACACAATAACATTCTCAAAAACAGCATTGTACGAATTTACTTCTTAATTATTATTGCGATTTTTTTGTAAGAACTAGATTATACAAGGGATTGTAAAATTCTCACAAATAATATTATCTGTTTTTTTTGTTACAATAATTTTTTTGTTATAAAATTGCATTATAATTAACCAAAACAAATTTTTTATAACAAAAACCCAAGTTATTATGAAAAAAATCATTGTTACTGCATTTACAGCATTAGTGCTGTTTTCTTGCCAAAACGACCAATCAGAATCTGCGGATTCAAAAGTTGAAGCTATTGCACATCGCGGATGCGCAAGTCAGGAAGTTTTAGAAGCTCAACTGAAAGCTGATCCAACCTTAGCAATCAGAATGAACGAAATCAATGCATTTACCGAAAATGCCATCTTGACAAAACGTCTTGTAAACGGTAAAATTGAAATTCCGGTCGTAGTTAATGTTCTTTACAGAACTGCAGCAGAAAACATTTCTAATGCGCAAATTCAAACACAAATTGATGTCTTAAATAAAGATTTCAATGCCTTAAATTCAGATTACAATAGTGTACCAGCTCTTTTTTCTGGTGTAAAAGCAAATGTTGGAATTACATTCGTTTTAGATCAGGTAATTAGAAAATCGACTACCAAAACTTCATGGGGAACAAATGACGCCATGAAAAAAACAGCTCAGGGTGGTATTGCACCAACTTCACCAACTACAAAACTTAACTTTTGGTCTTGCACAATTGGTGGTGGAATCTTAGGTTATGCTCAATTTCCTGGAGGAGCTTCTGCTACAGACGGTGTTGTAGTTGACCCTAAATATGTTGGTCTTTCCGGAGCTTCAAATGCACCGTTTAACTTAGGAAGAACAGCTACTCACGAAGTAGGCCACTGGATGAACTTACGTCACATCTGGGGAGATGCAACTTGTGGAAGCGATTTAGTATCAGATACTCCTACACACAACACAGCAAACTATGGTGTACCAGCTTATCCTCACTATAGCACTTGTTCAGGAACTCCTGTTGAAATGACGATGAACTACATGGATTACGTTGATGACAACGCAATGTATATGTTCTCTCAAGGACAAAAAAGCAGAATGGCTGCGATATTTGTTACCGGAGGTCCAAGAGCTTCTTTTGGAATCTAATACAAAACAAGTATAAAAGACAAACTGAAAAGCGGGATGGCAACATCCCGCTTTTTTTTGTTTACTATAAAATTTCAAAAGCTTTTTCCTATATTTATCATCTAAAATCGAATCATGATAACATCGAAAACAATATCTAACGGAATTTTAAGAGCTCTAACAACAATCCTAATTGTCGCAGCTGTCCTATATTTTCTATACCAAATTCAGACCGTAATTGTCTATCTGTGCATTTCGCTGTTATTGTGTTTAATTGCCAATCCGTTAATCCAATTTTTAAAGAATAAACTAAAGTTCAGTAATTCACTGGCCGCCACTACAGCGCTAATCTTATTCATACTTGCAATTGTTGGTTTTATTTTATTGTTTGTACCATTAATCATTTCGCAAGCCAACAATTTATCATTACTCGATACTCAAACTCTGCAACAGCAATTTCTCGAAACAGAACGCAGTATTGAAAATTACTTTAATATACAGCATCTGGATCTCAATAAGGTTTTAAAAGAATCCAAAATCACATCCATAATCGATTTCAGTTACTTTACTGGTTTCCTGAATTCAATTATAGGCTTCATGGCCAATATGGGAATGGGATTGGTATCTGTATTTTTTATTACCTTTTTCTTTATCAAAGATCAGGATGCCTTTAAAGTTAGTGCCCGAAAAATTCTTCCTGACACCAATGAAGACAAAATCTTAAATTCAATAACCAAAATAAACCATTTTCTGACCCGCTATTTTGTTGGGCTTTTACTGCAGTTAACGGTTGTATTCATCCTGTATTTAATTGTTTTAATGATTTTTGGAAATAAAAATGCCTTTGTTATTGCTTTTTTATGTGCCATTTTGAATATTATTCCCTACATAGGACCAATTATAGGAACCATACTGGCAGGGCTTTTAACCATGATTAGTATGATCGGAAGTGATTTTCAATCTGAAATACTACCTAAAACAATCTATGTGCTTATAGGTTTTCTGTTGGTTCAGGCTATTGATAACAACATCAGTCAGCCCATAATCTCATCAAAAAGCGTAAATTCGCACCCGTTAGAAATATTCCTGATTACTTTAATCAGTGGAATTACTTTTGGAATTGTTGGGATGATTATTGCTATTCCGGCCTTTACTATGGTGAAAGTAATTTTAAAGGAATTTTTTCCTGACAACAAAATTGTCTCTGTATTAACCGAAAGAATTTAACATTGAATACTGCTATTTTAGCCCCAAACATTCAGGAATTCATAACTCAAAATAGTGGTGTCCCGATTACAAAATTAGCGCTTCAGAAAAACCCATTTCCTGAAATAGACTGGATTGTAATTTTAAATCAGATAGAAGCAAAATCGAAAGCAAAAGACAAGTTGCCTACCTGGTTTGCTGCCGAAAATATTATTTATCCCTCTAAAATATCGGTTGAACAAACTTCATCCGAAAGAACTGCCGCTTATAAAGCAACTTTACTTTCCGGAGAGAGTTTAATTGATCTTACTGGAGGTTTTGGAGTCGATGATTACTATTTCTCTCAAAAATTCAAAAACATAGCGCATTGCGAAATCAATAAAGATTTATCGGAAATTGTAAAACATAATTTCAAACAGCTTAAAGTCGAAAACTGTACTTTTTATGCTGATGATTCTACTTCAGTTTTAAATCAATCCAATAAAAAATGGGATTGGATTTATATTGATCCGTCCCGCAGAAACGACGCTAAAGGTAAAGTTTTTATGCTGAAAGACTGCTTACCCAATGTTCCTGATTTGCTAAATTTTTACTTTGAGAAAACAGATTCCATACTGATAAAAACAGCTCCGTTATTAGATCTTTCTGCAGGATTATCCGAACTACAGTTTGTTAAAAACATACATGTTATTGCCCTTGAAAACGAAGTAAAAGAATTGCTTTTTGAGATTCGTAAAAATTATTCCGGCGCAATCACTATAAAAACGGCCAATATTCTAAAAGATAAAATCGATACTTTTGATTTTATTTTAGGAAATGAAATTAATCTTCCTTCTTACGAGCTTCCTCAAAAATACGTTTACGAGCCCAACTCGTCTATTATGAAATCAGGAGGATTCGATGAAGTAAGTACTATTTTTAAGATCAACAAACTTCATAAACATTCCCATCTCTATACCTCAGAAGCTTTAATCGAGTTTCCGGGACGACGTTTTGAAATCGAAAAAACAATCTCCTACAGTAAGAATGAGATGAAAATTGAACTTGCCAATCAGCAGGCCAATATCACAACGCGAAACTTTCCGGACACAGTAGAAAACATTCGAAAAAAATGGAAAATAAAAAACGGCGGAAATTTATATTGTTTTTTTACAACGGATAAAAATGATAACAAAATAGTTTTAATTTGCAGAAAAATAACTTAAAAATGAAACAACTAATTACACTAACCTTTTTTTTACTAACCTTTACCGCCTTTGCACAAAAACCATGTGAATACAGTGCGAATGTAACTGACTCCCTTGGGACTTATAAAGTAACAAACGACTACATGGTCAGCGAAAAATACTTTGGAGGCACTTTTAATTATGTCTTTTTCGCGCTCGCACAAACTGACGGTCTACCGACCTTAAATTTACAACTTATCCAAAAAAGTAAAGATTTTATAAAAGCCAACTGCTTTGATAAAAATTCAAAAGTTTTTTTACAATTAGAAAACGGAAAAATCGTAACATTAATTCATATCGACAAAGAAAGTTGTGGTACACTTATTCATGATGAAAAAGGATTTGACAATCGTATCAATACCGGTATTTTTATGTTCATGAAAGAAGGTTTTGAAGAGCTCAAAAAATCCCCTATTTCAATTATGCGAATAAAGTATCTGACTAATATAGAAGATTACATTGTAAAAAGAGAATTAACCTCTGAACTGAATGGTAAAGTTTACCATCCGAATACTTACTTCATGGAAAACATAAGATGTGTTGAATAATTAATCGCATTTCCACTTTTGGTTCGAGACTTTATCCTTTAGACCTGTCTTTAAATTATAATGCCACCACTCCGAATCAAAAGAATTGAATCCGTTTTTGATCATCACTCTTTTTAAATATTTTCGATTTGCTTTGACTGACACTGGAAATTTTTTATAATTATGACTGGCCTCAATGCCAAAAAAATCAAAATTAGTACCCATTTCCAGCTCCTCTCCCTTCGCATTTACTAAAGTTATATCAACGGCTCCTCCTTTGTTATGGATGGAGCCTTTTTTTGGATCTGCCACATACTCCGGATTCGATACAATCTCCCACATCTTTTTCTGAATCGATAAAGGCCTGTAACAATCGAAAAGTTTTATCTTACACCCATCTTTCATAAAATCTTTATTCGCCGCTATCAGCGCTTTTACCGTTTTATAACGCAACAAACATTCGGCACAATCATAGACTTTAGCCTTCAAAAAATTATCTTCTGTAGCATATTTCATATCATAAACGAAATCACTACTGTAATCTTTTAAATTCACAAAAGTGGTGTCGGCAATTTCTTCGTTATCCTCAGATGAATAGGATTCATTTTGAGCATTTGAAGAAAGTCCATAAAAGAAAAGTCCAAACAGAAAAAATAAAGTATGAGCGGAAGAAGAACTTAATTTCATGATAAATATATATTGAAAGAAGTAAATATAAACAAATCCACGTAAGCTAATCCAATCAAACTTCTAAATCTAACCTGTCTGCATGATATTTTCCTTTGCTCCCTTGCCTTTTAGCTCTCTAAAAACTAACCAGACAGCATGATAAGACGGGCGTTGCTATTTTTCCAGAACAGATATTGCCCGAAATTCTTATAACAAAATTCAACAAAATCATAAATCATTATTAATTAATTATTTACACTCTTTTTTCTTCAATATAAAAAAATGTCCGTCTTCTATTTATTCGATTAACTCAACTATTAACCTTTGGGGCGGTAAAAAAACATATTGGAAAGCTTAAAATTCTTATATTTACTTTTTACCTAGCCGAATAACACTATGGACACAATCGATTCCCCCTGTTATGCTAGTTCATAATAAGCAGTCAAGATGGAGAAATATACAGCAGAAACCACACCCTTAACACTAGACGGACATCTAACATGGGATAGTAAACTAAAAAAAGCCGATTTATTACCGGATCCCCAATCCCGTTTAGATTCTGTTTACATGAAAGAAAGACCCCTTTCTGATTCCAGCATCCCATTTAGAGATCAAACAGATGTTTCCAGTAAGAAAAAAAGCATTAGCCAACTTATCGATAAACTCGATGTCGAAACCAATATTAGATATCAAAGGACAGTAGAAGATACCTACTGTAATGTTTACTCTTATGATTATTGCTATTTCAGCGGCGTTTATCTCCCAACTGTTTGGTGGACTGAAGAAGCACTCGAAAAAATAGTGCAAGGAAAGGAAGTGGAAGCTGTTTTTGAGCAAACCGTTGAACGCATTTACTCCAGTGCTATACACGATTGGTTTCTAAAATGGGGTCCTCAATTTGGCTGGGAAAGAATGTTTACTCCCGATGAAATTCAAAACAAAGTAAATACCAATGGTGGAATAGGAATAATTTGTGCTAAAAGAAGAGAAAAAGGACTATCTGGTCATATCGTTCCCGTTGTTCCCGAAACAAATTTAAATCTGGCCTATCGAGAGAATGGCGTAGTCCTATATCCCCTGCAATCACAGGCAGGAAAGCTTAATTATAATTATTTTTCAGAAGTTAGAAAAGACTGGTGGAATGACGAATTATACTCCTCCTACGTATTTTATTACCATGAATAAATAAAAAGAATACCTTCAATTCTCCGCATAACCAAACATTACTGATTTACAACCTTTTAACGGTTTGGAAATAACATAATAAAGAACTACTTTCGCAACCTGAAAAAAACAGAAATCGCAAGAGTTGTAATTCGGCTATACGCTTACTTAAACAATTGATAAAAAGATAATTAACAAGAATAATAATTTTATACCCTCATTATAAAATTATTTAATCAATTTTTCAATCGATACAAGTACACAACTTCCCAGACTACTATTAATTCATACCATTTTACAAACAAAACAAAGCTTTTTTAAGAGATGCAAGCCATTAGGTCTTATCTGTTAAAAGATCTTACGACTCAGAATTTCAGTAGATGAACTTCTTAGTTTAGCATAAAAATAAACACTTTAAAACAACCTTAAAAAAGAAAATTAGTATAAATGAAAGACAATCAGACAAAAAAATATTTTTGGGGAATTGGATTAGAAAACGAAACCTACATGCAATTTGAAGAATCCCTAATAGTTTCTGGTGAATTTATACAAAAAAAAATTGGGTTTGAAAAATACAGCATTGACTATCGAAAATGCTACAAACCAGAAAGTTTGGCACCTGTACTTAAAAAAGCTTTTGACACAAACGAGAGCTATAAAGTGAGCAGAATGATGAACAGTCATTCGCTGGAAAAACTGGATATAAACTATCAGCACAAAACATTATCCCCCGTAAAATCATTGGTTCCTACTGCCGAATCCGCTGAAGCAAATACACAACCACTTGAAAATCCGGAATATCTTGGAAAATCCATTATGGAACTTTTCCTTGAAGATCAACCATACAATATTCAAAGCATGATTACCCAAAGAAACAAAACGATGGGATCTGTTCATTTCGATGGTGATTCTATAGAATTTGTAACTAAATATTTTGAAAATCGAACAATAGCTGATTCATGCAAAGAATTAAAGGCAACCAAAAAGTTATTTCTTGATAAAATTAATGACTCAGCAATACTTAATGGTAAATTAAATTTTCCGGATTACAACAATGGCCTTAACATGTTCATGACCAACCAGGAAAATCTTGTTTTGTTTAATAACGGAACATATCATTTTCACATTACTTTACCCTCGCTAACAAAAGACAGCCGTATTCTCGATTATAGTGATTTTAATAAAACACATGCCAATGCTATTTATTTATTGCAATGGTTCGAGCCTTTTTTTATCGCCACCCTTGGAAGTCCTGATATTATGGGAGTGATAAGCAACACCTATAGTTTGGACAAGAAATTTACTCTAGGTTCTATGAGAAATGCCATGTCACGCTACATCGGTGTAGGAACTTTTAATAAAGCAATGCCTAAAGGCAAAATTCTAACCTATAAAGTGGATGACTTTAGAAAATTGCTAAAATTCAAAAAAGAAGATAATATTTGGTGGCGCGACCAGATTGAGACAGAAATGGAGTACGAATTACTTTCTGAAGTGGGTCTGGATTTTAATCAGGAGAAAATGTACCAAAGCGGTTTTGAATTCAGAAGTTTTGACGAATTTCCGGCAGAATACTTAAATGATGTTCTTTTTTCGATTATTCTAATTTGCGAACATTCCTTAAATCTACCTGACGTTCAATGGGGACACGATAGTAAGGTTTGGAACAATTTAGTATTCAAAACCTTAAAAACTGGCTACCTGACCGAAATCACTGAGACTGAAAAAGACACAATCCTAACCTTATTGCAATTACTAAATCCATCAGATAGTAATTATAATGAACTAAAATCCGAATTTGAAGGCATTGTTATACTGGATCAGTTTTTCTTTAAGATTTTGGCTGTTTTACACGATAAATATAAAGACAATAACGTCTGCTTGGATCTTATGTACGGAAAAAAAACAAGTTCACCTCCGAAATGGAATAACTTTAATAAATATCAAACCGAAAAACATCTGCAACAAATAGGAGTGTTTATTGAGAATTAAAAGAAGCATTCTTAAAATACTATCAAACTTTATACAACTTTAGCTTTTGTATAAAGTTTGATTTTTTTTTTAGCTACAAGATTCGATATGTTAGTCAACAATTACTGATTTCATAAAAGAATACTCTTCAAAACCTTTAGCTATTCTATTTCCAAACAAAGTAGGATCATTCATCCTAGCTAAACCCTTTTTTACTTCTCCTGGTCTATTCTCGATTCGATTATTGCCAGTGGCTTAATCTGGTGAGATTAGCACTGTCGCGATCTCTTGTTATTCTCTACTAGATTTACTTTATTACAATGGCTGAACCCATTGCTAATGTTTATCTCCACTTAGCTTAGTTTTTCAAAATTACCAACTTTTAAACCTGATCCATTTTTTGTATCAATCCGGAACTATGTAGTTGAAACTGATATAAACAAAAAAACCACTCGATTTGAGTAGCTTTTTGCGAACGCACAAGCATTCGAATTAACATAAACCCTTAAAAAAAGGGTAAAATTCATTTAAAATCTTTTAATTAAATCGATATTTTAGCAGTTTTGCTTAAAAAATTAATCCTCTGCTTTCTTCAAATTGTCATCCGGAATTCGATCAATCAAATAATTGTAGGGATCAATACCAGCTTCAAAAGGTTTCTCTTTAGTCCTAAAAACATAAACATTGTCTTTTTTTGTTATTTTCAATCTTTTGTAAACCAAAACTTTTCCTAAACCAGAATCATTTTTTGGTTCTGCAAAAACGGCAATATCAATATAATCCGCAACCGGTACCTGAGTTTCTTTTCCAAGTGCATCCGATCTTAATTTTTCTGAAGACGTTTTTAAAGTGATTTCGTACTCAGCCCCTACTTTTTTATACTTGGCTTCAAGCATTCGATTCGAAAATAAGGTAATGTTTTCGAACATATCCGAAATTAAATATTGCAAACTATCGGGAGTTACTTTTCGCAATTCACTTACGGCATCTATCGAAGTTGGGAACGGCGGGTTTTTATAAGCATAAGCATCAACCAAATTTTTCAGCGCTTGATTTACTTTTTTCTCCCCAATCATTTCTTTTAAATAATACATAACGACACTTGCTTTTTGATAGTGAATGTATTGTTGATGCTCGGTTTTCATCAAAGGCTGTTCTCCTTCAAGTTCAGAGCTTCGACCGCTTAAATAACGATCCATTTCATACTTCAGGAACTTTTTCATTTTGTCTTTCCCATATTCTTTTTCCATAACCATCAAGGCAGAATATTGTGCGAAACCTTCGCTAAACATTTCACTTCCCTGCATATTGGCTCCGCAAACCTGATGTGCCCAATACTGATGCCCCATTTCGTGTGCCGTGACATAATAAACCTGATCGATATCATCTTTATTTACTTCGCGTAAATCCACAATAAAACCGATCCCCTCACTAAAAGGCATAGTACCCGGGAAAGCTTGTGCAAAACTTTGATATCTTGGAAACTCGATAATTCTGCATTGTTTATGGTAGTAAGGCCCAAAGTTCTTCGTATAGTATTCTAATGATTTTTGCATGCTTTTGAGCATATTCGGAACGTTATAGGCATGCTCCTTATCATAATAAACTTCCAAATCAACGCCATTCCATTTTTTGCGCACTACTTCATATTTTGCAGAAATAAAGGAATAAAAATTCAATGATTTTTGATCCAATTTATAAGTGAAATACTTTCTTCCGTTGGCTTCCCAGGTTTTTAATAATGATCCCGGAGCAATAGCCGTTTGATCTGGTGATGTGCTTATCGTAGTATTCACTTCAACCCAATCCGAATCATTTCCGAGGTAGGTGTTGGCTCTGGCCGAAAGATTTCCCTCATCCAGTTTTGGCATTCTGTCTCTCTTCGGCAATTTCAGTTTGATTCGTTTGTTTTTATCTGAAATCTCCACGTCACTATTATATCCGAAAGAAGGTAAAATATCTGAATTATTGAAAAAGGTTCCGTTTTGTGTCAGTTGTGTAAAACTAACTTCGTTTTCGAATCCTTTTGTCCATTTCTTTACATCGATGTTAATCCTAATGGAATCATTTGGCAATAAAGGTTTATCTAATTCATAAATCTGATACTCTAAACGGGAATCTTTTAGCTTCAATTTTGCTCTGGCAATACTAATTTTTAAACTATCAGATAATTGTGGCAACGTAAAATGGAGCTCTCGTATCGATACATTAGATTTGTTTTTTGCCCAAGCTTCTATTTTTGCAGTCATGTTCCGTTGTTCGGGCATGAGGTCAATCGTGTAATTGAATTTATAAAAACGTGGCTGTACCAAATTTTCAAATTTTTTATACTTTTTCTCATACTCCACTTGTTTGTTCTCCTGCTCTTTTGAAGAATCGTAAGTGTTTAAAACTTTGGTATTGTAATAAACAAAACTACCGCAAAGTCCAAATGCAATCAAACTAATGGCTATCGAAATCTTATTTTTTCTAAGCTGTACTTTTGCATTTACCCATCTGTATTTAAATTGCTGCTCTTTACCACGAATGTAAAATGCCGTAATGACAAAACACAAGATCAAACAAAACAATATCCAATATATGTTGAACCAAATGGTAGAGGAAACAAAAGGTCCAAACCCATTCATGTCCGAGTAAGTAATGGCTGGTGTGTTACCAAAATTCAACATATTGGTATTGATTTCGAGCAATCCCCAGATGAAATTATTAACGATAACAAAAGTGACGAAAGCAAAATAAGCGATATAGCGGTTATTGATTAAATAATGAAATAACAGAGAGATTACCGCCATAAAAGAATAACTCAGCAAAGACACCAACATTATTGATTTAAAATAAACATCCAATTTGTAATTGTAATACCCATGAGCTGTTTGTGAAATAATCCCAACAACTATTGTTAAGCCAAAAACAATGGCTAAAGCAATAATAAGAGCTACCAATTTGGAGGAGAATAAAGTACCCGTTCTGATGGGGGTTGCATCCTGAATTTCATTGATTTTGGCATCGCGTTCTTTCCACACTAAAACACCGGTATAAAAAGTAATAAATCCAATCATAAAAATACCAAAGGCACCTCTTATAGTGTCGATTACATCATAAGTAACAGGATACTGAGCAATTCCGTAACGGCCTGTAAAACTCGTAAGACTTGCAATCAGATTAATCATTCCAATGGAAATAATGATAATAAAAGTCGGATTTTTGATAATGGATTTAGTTTCAAATTTTACCAAATTCCAAAAGGTACTTATCGAAAAAACATCGGCTTTTGTTGTTTCAAATACCTTATTTGAAACAACAAAAGGAGCTTCAGATACTTTTGTTGTTTTACTTTCTTTACTTTTTTCTTTTTTAGCATTAAAAGAAAATTTAAAATAAACTGCCACTAAAATAATCAAACTTACTCCTATCCAGAGCAAACGGTTGGTTAATAAATCGCCATGCAAGGAGACTGCGTTTAAGTTTTTTTCAGCAACAGTGGCATATTTGGTCATAATCTTAAACGGACGAAGCCCAAAAGGATCGAGCAAATTGGCTAACCATTCTTTATGAATATCTTTAGTAAATCCGGAAGAGACTACATAAAATACCAAAATAAGCATAGCCCCTATGAAGGATACAATATTGCTTCTAAAAATAATCGCTAAAGCAAATAGTAATACACCTGAAATAATGACATTTGGAATTCCGAAAACCAAAAGACCTTGCAAGTGTCCGGACCAAATGATTTCGCCAAACCTTTCCGCCGGACACATATTAAAAATGGGAGCTAATATTGGGGCAATCAGGGCACCGAGAGAAATACCCAGTAAAGGAATTACCGAAACAATCGATGCTCCAATAAATTTTCCGAAATAATAGTCCCTCTTTTTGATCGGGGAGGAAAATATAAATTGATACATTCCACTTTGAAAATCACGGTTAGCCGTGGCATTCATAAAAGCTGTGGTCATCAATAAACAAATCACTGAAAGTATGCCGTAGAATTGTTCTACTACAAAAGGTGCATTTTTGTGTATGTTACCAATGCTTTCGCCAATGGTAACCTGCTCTGATCCTACCGCGAAAAAAACGATCAGGGTATTAATGAATAAAAAGATCCATATCATTGGTGTTTGCAACCAATATTTTAATTCATATCGTATAAATTTCCACATAATTTTTTGTTTAAAAAGGGATAAAAGATTGACGTTTTTCAATACTGAGGGGCTACCAGACTAACTTTCTATAATCCTGGTAGTCCACCATTTTTTTCTTAAACTAATTCGTTTAATTTCGCGAAAAACACATCTTCGAGATTTTCCTCTGCCGGACTGAATCCGTTGTTCAAATGTGTATTCGAAAAAACGTGAATCAAAGGTTGTCCGCCAACTAATTTATTCGAAATGACTTTGTAGTCTTTTTGGTATTCAGGTAATTCCAGTTTGGTTACTTTTTTCTCCCAAACTTTACTTTTCACTTGCAATAAAGCATCATCAGTATTCCCGCTAAATAAAACTCTTCCTTGGTTCATTATCGCCATTTCTGTGCAAAGTTCACGAACATCCTGAACAATATGAGTAGAAAGGATAACCACAGTATTTTCACCAATTTCACTCAAGATATTATAAAAACGATTTCTCTCGCCAGGATCCAATCCTGCAGTAGGCTCATCTACAATAACCAACTGTGGATTACCTATTAAACATTGTGCAATCCCAAAACGCTGGCGCATCCCTCCACTGTAACTGCTCACAGCATTTTTTCGATGTTCCCACAGATTGACTTTGACCAGTAATTGTTCTATGATTTGTTTACGATCAGACTTTTTATCAAATCCTTTCAGCAACGCTAAATGATCCAGAAGTTCCACCGCTGAAGTTCTTGGATATACGCCAAATTCCTGTGGCAAATAACCCAGAACTTTACGAACCGCTTCTTTGTTGTTCAGTACGTCAATGTCTCCAAGAGTAACTGAACCGCTGTCAACATCCTGCAAAGTAGCCAGTGTTCGCATTAAAGAAGATTTTCCTGCTCCATTTGGTCCAAGTAACCCAAACATTCCTTTTTTAATATGAAGTGACACATCATTCAGTGCATGCACGCCATTACTGTACTTTTTGTCCAGGTTTTTAATGATTAATTCCATTGGTAAATTTATTTTTTTGGTTGATAATAAACACGTAAGACGTTAGTTAGATTCATTTGTTACAGTTTTGATGCAAGATTCATTTTTGGTTTGGAATAATCCCAGTTTTATTTCCCTCACAATGATTTACCCTTCTCGGAACCTTGCAATTCGCAACAAATATAATTTAACAAGAATTCACCTGTAATTAATTGTAATAATTGAAGCATCTGATGTAATAAATGAAGGGCATGATGCAATAAATGCTTGTACATTTTTGATCTGCTCTCTCCTACCGAGCTATATCCCTAAAATCCATACAAAATAAAAAGCCACTCCAATTAAGTAAACATGCCCCAAAAAGCTAGACACTATTTGGAGCATGTTCAAATTGAGTGGCTTTTTGTGAACGCAGAAGGATTCGAACCTTCAACCGTCCCGATAAAATCGGGATGCACTATCCGGCTCAGCTATCCACGAAAACTATATAAAACAAAAAAACCACTCGATTAGAGTGGCTTTTTGTGAACGCAGAAGGATTTGAACCTTCGACCGTCCCGATAAAAATCGGGATACACTATCCGCCTGAGCTATTCACGAAAACTATATAAAACAAAAAAACCACTCGATTAGAGTGGCTTTTTGTGAACGCAGAAGGATTCGAACCTTCGACCGTCCCGATAAAAATCGGGATGCACTATCCGGCTCAGCTATCCACGAAAACTATATAAAACAAAAAAACCACTCGATTAGAGTGGCTTTTTGTGAACGCAGAAGGATTCGAACCTTCGACCGTCCCGATAAAAAACCGGGACGCACTATCCGGCTGAGCTATCCACGAAAACTATATAAAACAAAAAAAAACACTCGGTTAGAGTGGCTTTTTGCTTAATCCCCAACTTTTGAACCTGATCCGATTTTTTCTTGTTCAGATTATCTAATCTTTTTGCTTAATCCCCAACTTTTGAACCTGATCCCTTTTGAACCTGATCCGCTTTTTGCTTAATCCCCAACTTTTGAGCCTGATCCCAACTTTTGAACCTGATCCATGCACTATCCGGCTGAGCTATCCACGAAAACTATATAAAACAAAAAAACCACCCGATTAGAGTGGCTTTTTGTGAACGCAGAAGGATTCGAACCTTCGACCGCCTGCTTAGAAGGCAGGTGCTCTATCCAGCTGAGCTATGCGTCCAATATTTTACAACTTTAACCGTTGTTTTTTCTTTGAGAACAACTTGAGCTCTCTTTTATTCGAAAAAAAACTTCAACTAGTACAACCAGTTGAAGTTTATTTAGTACTCAGAGCGGGACTTGAACCCGCACGAACATTGCTGTTCACTGGATTTTAAGTCCAGCGTGTCTACCAATTTCACCATCCGAGCATTATGTGGTACCTCCAGGGATCGAACCAGGGACACATGGATTTTCAGTCCATTGCTCTACCATCTGAGCTAAGGTACCTTTTTTATTTAAATTTTCATTTAAACAAAATTAGAATAAAAAACCCCGTTTTATTACGAACAGGGTTTTCAAAGAAAGGCGACGACATACTCTCCCACATAACTGCAGTACCATCTGCGCAGGCGGGCTTAACTTCTCTGTTCGGGATGGGAAGAGGTGAGCCCCGCCGCAATAACCACCTTAAGGTCATTAGTAATTAGTTATTAGCCCTTAGTAATTAGTCCCTAGACTCTTTACTAGCCACTCTTCACTAGTCACTTTCCGCGTGCGGACAATATTTTAACATACTGAGATAAAGAAACAAATAAGACTTCACTCAGCTCTGAGCTGGAGTCGAAGAGAGAAAGTTTCCTCCCTCCGATTGCTCGGAGGGAAAAGGGTGTACATAAGCTTACGGATTATTAGTACTACTCGACTATGACATTACTGCCTTTACATCTATAGCCTATCAACGTGGTCATCTTCCACGATCCTTAAAAGAAATCTCATCTTGTGGTGGGTTTCGCGCTTATATGCTTTCAGCGCTTATCCCTTCCAAACGTAGCTACTCTGCGGTGCCCCTGGCGGGACAACAGATACACTAGAGGTTTGTCCAATTCGGTCCTCTCGTACTAGAATCAGATCCACTCAAATTTCTAACGCCCACAGTAGATAGAGACCGAACTGTCTCACGACGTTCTGAACCCAGCTCGCGTGCCACTTTAATGGGCGAACAGCCCAACCCTTGGGACCTTCTCCAGCCCCAGGATGTGACGAGCCGACATCGAGGTGCCAAACCCCCCCGTCGATATGAGCTCTTGGGGGAGATCAGCCTGTTATCCCCGGCGTACCTTTTATCCTTTGAGCGATGGCCCTTCCATGCGGAACCACCGGATCACTATGCTCTACTTTCGTACCTGATCGACCTGTATGTCTCTCAGTCAAGCTCCCTTATGCCATTGCACTCTACGCACGGTTACCAAGCGTACTGAGGGAACCTTTAGAAGCCTCCGTTACTCTTTTGGAGGCGACCACCCCAGTCAAACTACCCACCAAGCACTGTCCTCTTCATCGAAGAGTTAGGCCTCAGATAAACAAAGGGTTGTATTTCAACAATGACTCCACAACGCCTGGCGACGCCACTTCACAGTCTCCAACCTATCCTACACATCATTTATCCAAGGTCAATACTAAGCTATAGTAAAGGTGCACAGGGTCTTTTCGTCCCACTGCGGGTAAACGGCATCTTCACCGTTACTACAATTTCACCGAGCTCATGGCTGAGACAGTGTCCAGATCGTTACACCATTCGTGCAGGTCGGAACTTACCCGACAAGGAATTTCGCTACCTTAGGACCGTTATAGTTACGGCCGCCGTTTACTGGGGCTTCAATTCAATGCTTCTCCGAAGATAACATCTCCTCTTAACCTTCCAGCACCGGGCAGGTGTCAGGCCCTATACTTCATCTTACGATTTTGCAGAGCCCTGTGTTTTTGATAAACAGTCGCCTGGACCTCTTCACTGCGGCCCCGATTACTCGGGGCGACCCTTCTCCCGAAGTTACGGGTCTATTTTGCCTAATTCCTTAGCCATGAATCTCTCGAGCACCTTAGGATTCTCTCCTCAACTACCTGTGTCGGTTTACGGTACTGGTACTAATTACCTGAAGTTTAGAGGTTTTTCTTGGAAGCCCTTAGGCGCACTATCTCTTTGTCCGAAGACTCCGAGTACTATCGTATTTCACCATTCTCTACGGATTTGCCTATAGAGAATATAGCTAGGTACTTCAACGAACTATTCCGTCAGTTCGCGGCGCTTTCATCACTCCGTCACCCCATCACAGTAATTAGTAGTACGGGAATATTAACCCGTTGGCCATCGACTGTCCCTTTCGGGTTCGCCTTAGGACCAGACTAACCCACAGCTGATTAGCATAGCTGTGGAAACCTTAGTTTTTCGGTGTGCGGGTTTCTCGCCCGCATTATCGTTACTTATGCCTACATTTTCTTTTCTAACCAGTCCAGCATACCTTACGATACACCTTCAACCCTGTTAGAATGCTCCCCTACCACTTTGTATTACTACAAAATCCATAGCTTCGGTAATATGCTTATGCCCGATTATTATCCATGCTCGTCCGCTCGACTAGTGAGCTGTTACGCACTCTTTAAATGAATGGCTGCTTCCAAGCCAACATCCTAGCTGTCTGGGCAGACAAACCTCGTTCTTTCAACTTAGCATATATTTGGGGACCTTAGCTGATGGTCTGGGTTCTTTCCCTCTCGGACTTGGACCTTAGCACCCAAGCCCTCACTGTTATCAATCATTATATAGCATTCGGAGTTTGTCAGGAATTGGTAGGCGGTGAAGCCCCCGCATCCAATCAGTAGCTCTACCTCTATATAACTAAAATAACGCTGCACCTAAATGCATTTCGGGGAGTACGAGCTATTTCCGAGTTTGATTGGCCTTTCACCCCTACCCACAGGTCATCCGAAGACTTTTCAACGTCAACCGGTTCGGACCTCCACACTGTGTTACCAGCGCTTCATCCTGCCCATGGGTAGATCACACGGTTTCGCGTCTAACACTACTGACTAAAGCGCCCTATTCAGACTCGCTTTCGCTACGGATCCGTGACTTAATCACTTAACCTTGCCAGCAACGTTAACTCGTAGGCTCATTATGCAAAAGGCACGCCGTCACCCCACTAAAGGGCTCCGACCGCTTGTAAGCGTATGGTTTCAGGATCTATTTCACTCCGTTATTCACGGTTCTTTTCACCTTTCCCTCACGGTACTGGTTCACTATCGGTCTCTCAGGAGTATTTAGCCTTAGCGGATGGTCCCGCCAAATTCAGACAGGGTTTCACGTGCCCCGCCCTACTCAGGATACCACTATCTATTATACTTGTTACCCATACGAGGCTATCACTCTCTATGGCTCGACTTTCCAGTCGATTCTGGTTCCTTGTACATAAAATGTCGTGGTCCTACAACCCCAACAATGCCGTAACATCATTGGTTTGGGCTAATCCGCGTTCGCTCGCCACTACTTACGGAATCACTTTTGTTTTCTTCTCCTCCGCCTACTTAGATGTTTCAGTTCAGCGGGTTTGCCCACCTATCGGTGTACTATGTCTTCAACATAGTGGGTTGCCCCATTCGGATATCTACGGATCAATCGATGTGTGCTCGTCCCCGTAGCTTTTCGCAGCTTATCACGTCCTTCTTCGCCTCTGAGAGCCTAGGCATCCCCCATACGCCCTTATTTTGCTTATTGTACCAATCTTGCTATAAAACAAGACCGTTTTTCTTTGTCTTTTGTTACGAATAACAAAAAACGCTTTCTACTTTCTTATTATTTTCTTATCTCAATATGTCAATGAACTTTGTTTCGCTTTAGGCTTTAAGCAATACGCTTTAAGCTTTTTAGCTTACGGCCTACAGCTTATAGCTTATAGCCCTTAGTGGAGAATAACGGAGTCGAACCGTTGACCTCCTGCGTGCAAGGCAGGCGCTCTAGCCAGCTGAGCTAATCCCCCATTTTTTAGTTGTCAGTTAACAGTTCTCAGTTAACAGTACTTAAAACGGTCACTCAACCTCTAAAATTTCCTTTTAAATTAAACTTACAGTCTTTTTAGTTATTAATTATCAATTGTTAATTATCAATTGTCAATTGTTTTAAAAAGTAGTCCCGGGCAGACTCGAACTGCCGACCCCTACATTATCAGTGTAGTACTCTAACCAGCTGAGCTACGAGACTCTGTTTTTACTTAATTCTTTTCATTTTTTTAAATTAACAGCAAGAGTAATACAATCTCCAATTCAGAGACCCATAAATAATCATCTTTTTTCCTTAACGTGCACTAGGCTAACATTAAGGCTCTAGAAAGGAGGTGTTCCAGCCGCACCTTCCGGTACGGCTACCTTGTTACGACTTAGCCCTAGTTACCAGTTTTACCCTAGGCAGCTCCTTGCGGTCACCGACTTCAGGCACCCCCAGCTTCCATGGCTTGACGGGCGGTGTGTACAAGGCCCGGGAACGTATTCACCGGATCATGGCTGATATCCGATTACTAGCGATTCCAGCTTCACGGAGTCGAGTTGCAGACTCCGATCCGAACTGTGACCGGTTTTATAGATTCGCTCCTGGTCACCCAGTGGCTGCTCTCTGTACCGGCCATTGTAGCACGTGTGTAGCCCAAGGCGTAAGGGCCGTGATGATTTGACGTCATCCCCACCTTCCTCACAGTTTGCACTGGCAGTCTTGTTAGAGTTCCCGACTTCACTCGCTGGCAACTAACAACAGGGGTTGCGCTCGTTATAGGACTTAACCTGACACCTCACGGCACGAGCTGACGACAACCATGCAGCACCTTGTAATTTGTCTTGCGAAAGATCTGTTTCCAAACCGGTCAAACTACATTTAAGCCTTGGTAAGGTTCCTCGCGTATCATCGAATTAAACCACATGCTCCACCGCTTGTGCGGGCCCCCGTCAATTCCTTTGAGTTTCATTCTTGCGAACGTACTCCCCAGGTGGGATACTTATCACTTTCGCTTAGCCACTGAAATTGCTTCCAACAGCTAGTATCCATCGTTTACGGCGTGGACTACCAGGGTATCTAATCCTGTTCGCTACCCACGCTTTCGTCCATCAGCGTCAATCCATTAGTAGTAACCTGCCTTCGCAATTGGTATTCCATGTAATCTCTAAGCATTTCACCGCTACACTACATATTCTAGTTACTTCCTAATAATTCAAGTTTAGCAGTATCAATGGCCGTTCCACCGTTGAGCGATGGGCTTTCACCACTGACTTACTAAACCGCCTACGGACCCTTTAAACCCAATGATTCCGGATAACGCTTGGATCCTCCGTATTACCGCGGCTGCTGGCACGGAGTTAGCCGATCCTTATTCTTACGATACCGTCAAGTCCCGACACGTCGGGGTGTTTCTTCTCGTACAAAAGCAGTTTACAATCCATAGGACCGTCATCCTGCACGCGGCATGGCTGGATCAGGCTTGCGCCCATTGTCCAATATTCCTCACTGCTGCCTCCCGTAGGAGTCTGGTCCGTGTCTCAGTACCAGTGTGGGGGATCTCCCTCTCAGGACCCCTACCCATCGTAGCCTTGGTAAGCCGTTACCTTACCAACTAGCTAATGGGACGCATGCTCATCTTTTACCGTTGTGACTTTAATAGTGATCTCATGCGAGACTGCTATGCTATGAGGTATTAATCCAAATTTCTCTGGGCTATCCCTCTGTAAAAGGTAGATTGCATACGCGTTACGCACCCGTGCGCCGGTCTCTACATCCGAAGACATATACCCCTCGACTTGCATGTGTTAAGCCTGCCGCTAGCGTTCATCCTGAGCCAGGATCAAACTCTTCATCGTATATTTTAATATTATATTGCGATGAATATCTATCGGTTCTTTTCGAATCTTACGATTCTATTACTCTTATTCTTTTGTTCCGATTTTCATCGAAACGGCTGTCAATTCAATATGTCTACGAACGTGTTCTTTTTATTGTTTCGCTTATCTCTCAAAGCGGATGCAAAAGTAGAAAACTTATTTCTAATCGGCAAGAGTTTTTTGAAGTTTTTTTTTTAGAAAATTTCTTTTCATTTTTAACTTCCCTCCTTACCAATCTTTCAATGAACTTCCCATGTTTTGCGGGGTGCAAATGTAATACCCGTTTTCGAATCTCGCAAGCTTTTTCGAATCTTTTTTTGAAAATTTCTTTTCGCCTTAACTCCTTTGCTTGTCAGTATTTCGGTGAACGTTTATCGCTGTTGCGGGTGCAAAAGTAGTCACTTTATCCGCTTTCACAAGCTTTTTCTAAACTTATTTTTAATCTTTTTTAAAACTTCTTCTTAACAGTCTGATAACACCTCTTTTACAAATTAAACTATTTTCAGGTTTGAAAGATTTTTCTTCTCTCAAATGAAACTCTTAGATACAAAGCCCCATTTTTACTGGGTTTTTACTAATCTCGCAATGACGCAAAGGCGCGAAGTTTTTGTTTTATGACCGATCTTTCCTTTGAAAACCCATCCCCTAGCCCCGATAGCAGTGGATAAAGGCTTCGACTTCGCTCAGCCGGACAAAATAACTCTTTACATTATAGTATAGAATCTCAAATACCAAGCTTCAACTTCGCTCAGCCGGACAGAAACTACTTTTCTTGCATTTTCGCTCAGCTGGACAGAATCACTCTTTATATATAGTATAGAATCTCGAATACCAAGCTTCGACTTCGCTCAGCTGGACAAAATCACTCCTTATATTATAGTATAGAATTCCAAACACCAAGCTTCGACTTCGCTCAGCTGGACAAAAACCACTCTTATATATAGGAACAAAAAACAAACCCTACAGATTTTAAAACCTGTAGGGTTGTTACTCTATATAAGCAGGTATTTAATTTAAACGATCAATAATTTCTTTTGTAATAAGAGTACATGCAAAATCATCTGGCTGACATGAAAAACATTGTTCTGCGAGTATCATTGTTTTTGCAAATAAAGATAATCAGTAGTAGTACTGACATCACGCAATCGAACTTGAGAATTATTAAACTCAAACAACTTCCAGTTTCGATTCAATTTATTTAGTGGCTCTGAATTAAACTCTATTTTAACTTCTCTAACCCCATTTTGCAATGTGCTTTCCCATTGTCCAGTTTGTGATGCCGCTCCTTTAGTAGCCACTACAGATTTGTCACTTTTAAAAACAAATGAATAACCTGTATAAGAGGGCGTCTTTTCTGAATCATCAAAAAAATATGGTATCTCCCAACTCCCCTTTGTTATGGTTTGCACAAAATCGAGTGTTACAAGATTATTTTCAGGAGCATTGTCAATGGCATATTTTATTGCATTCTCGAACTCTAAATTATTCGCAATTGATTTTGTTTGATTATTATAATCTGCTATCGAAATGGGATATCTTAATGAGATATACTGACTGCTATTCAAATTTTTTATAAAATTGAAGAAAGCCTGATCACTAATAATAGAAACAGAACTTGCAATTTGATTTGAACTGTTATAGCTATTAATCGTTATGGGATAATTAATGTTTAGTCCATTAATTTTAGACAACAAATCAGGGTTAAGATTCCAATAGTCGATTAAAGCTTTGAAGTCAGATTCAGCTGGTATGTTTTTTTCAATGTAATTATAATATACCATTTTTACAGGAAAATCTATTTTAACAATATCATCATCATATGCATTTGCATTTATATTGTCTGTGACTTTTTTATAATCGGCAGTGGAATTTATAGCAATTTTTACATTGTTAACCGTAACGGTATATGGCAACCTAATGGTACAATAACTCGATCCGTCGATCACATTATCCTGAACTGTTTGTACCATTGCAACCCTTTGCAGATAAGTAGCAAGTGGCGAAACATTTGTGACTGTTCCTTGTGCCGTATCGTCTTTCTCGTCTGTTTCGCTCTGACAAGACAATAAGAACAAGAGGACCACTATAGATAAATATTTTTTTAAAGGGAACATACTTATATTTTTACAAAGGTAACAAAAATTCAGAATTTGTTTTCTAATAAATCCTCGTCAGGGACTTCCATTTCATTTTATAAAACATTAATTATCAACAGAAATCAATATTTCCTGTTTGTATAAAACAATCAGCTTTGCTTTTACCCTACTTAAACCAAAAACAAATACTTTTGCAAGGTAACAACTGAAAAACGAAATGCCACAAAAAAACCAATCCAATACTTGCGACGAAATGATCTTTTCGAATTTTTTTAAAAGTCACATAAAGGCACTTCGCAATTTTCTTTTTTACAAATTTGGCAATATCGATCAAGCAGAAGATTTAGCCCAGGAGGCATTTGTAAAACTTTGGCAAAACTGCGCTTCGGTACCGCTGGAAAAAGCAAAATCATACCTCTATACGATTGCCAATAATAGCAGTCTCAACGCAATTGCACATCAAAAAGTTGTTTTGAGATATGAGAAAAACTTCAGCGGCTTAGATAAAACAAATGAAAATCCGGAATATATTCTGGAAGAGAAACAATTTCAAGCTAAACTTTTGAAAGCCATTGAAAATTTAAACGAAAAACAACGTATCGCTTTTCTGATGCATCGAATTGACGGAAAAAAATACAGCGAAATTGCCATAGCGTTAGATATTAGCATAAAGGCAGTTGAAAAACGTATTCATCTAGCTTTGTTAAGCTTACGCAAAGAAATTGATTTATAGAAGTAGGGTAAATTTAGATTCAATTGTTTTAACAACATAATACCAGCATAATGAAAAAAAATCGCTTATTAGCAAAATGGCTTAACAATGATTTATCTCAAGATGAATTAGCTGAATTTGAAGCAAGTCCCGATTTTGAAAAATACCAAAAAATCAAGAATTATACTACTCACTTAGAAGTAGGTGATTTGGATGAAAATGCCATGCTATCTAACATACTGAATCAGAAAAAGGCAACTCCAAAAGTAATTCCGCTACGCAAAAACTGGATGTTTCGAGCTGCCGCTGTCTTTGTGTTGGTACTCGGAATTACGTTTGTTATGAAACTTTTGATTCCTCAGACTCAAACCGCAAATTTTGGAGAGAAAACCACTTTTTCGTTACCCGATAATTCTGAAGTAGTCCTAAACTCCGGTTCTGAAATAAGGTATAAAAAATGGAACTGGACCAACAACAGACACCTTGAATTAAAAGGAGAAGCTTATTTTAAGGTGGCCAAAGGCCAACGATTTGAAGTACAGACCAGCCTGGGAAAAGTATCCGTTTTAGGAACTCAATTTAATGTTAAGGTAAGAAAAAACAAGTTTGATGTCGTTTGTTATGAAGGACGTGTAAGAGTGAATTATGCAAACACTCAAATTGTGTTAACTCACGGACAAAGCGTTAATTTTGAAAATGGCAAACAGGTAAACACCACTATAAACTCGTTAAAACCCGAATGGATTGACAATCAAATATATTTCTACCAAGAAAACATTAGAACGATACTGGACGAAGTTGAAAGACAATACAACATTACAATCGAACTAAATACAAAAGATACCACCTCTCTATTTACCGGAAAATTACCCGCTAAGGATTTAAATACAGCGATACAAATTATTAGTACAACCTATCATTTAGAGGCTAAAAAAGTCTCCAAAAATAAGATAATATTTGACGAGAAATAAATGTCATTCTCCAAACGGTTTCATTTTTTGTTTTTTATATTTTTTCTTGTCCTGAATGTTTTCTCTCAAGACAAAGGAAAAGCTGTGCCTTTTAAAAAAATTATAGCGACTATTGAAAAACAACATAAGGTAAGCTTCAATTACACAGAAGACAATATTAGCGGTCTACAACTAAATCCTCCTAAAAAATCGCTTACTTTAGATGAGAAACTACAATATCTGACAGAAAAAACGAATCTGTCGTTTGAAAACATAGAAAACCAATTTATCAATATTTATAAAAACGAAACCGAAGTCCCACTAATTTGTGGTTATGTTTTTTCTAATGACACTAAAAAACCTATTGAAAATGCCAATGTTAACCTGCTTAACAAAACTCAGGTTTCAACCGATTCCAATGGCTACTTTGAATTTAAAAAAGACTCCAAAAGCACCCTTCTGGTCAGTCATGTTGGCTTTATCACCAAAAAAATTGTAGTCAATAATTCCTCTTTCAAAAATTGCCTGCACATAACATTAGAGTCTGAAATAACAGAGCTTCAAGAAATTAAAGCCAATGCTATTTTAGCTTCAGGGATTTCAAAAAGCCCGGACGGATCTTTTGAAATTAAACCTAAGAAATTTGGTATTCTACCAGGACTTATAGAACCTGATGCTTTGCAAACCATGCAGCAAATTCCAGGTGTCAACAGTCTTGACGAAAGTGTTTCCAGCATTAACGTACGCGGTGGCACTCACGATCAGAATTTATTTTTATGGAATGGCATACGAATGTTCCAAACCGGACATTTTTTTGGCTTAATATCTGTTTTTAACCCCAATTTAGCACATACCATTTCTATTTACAAAAACGGGAGCTCTGCATTCTACGGTGAGAGTGTGTCCAGCGTTGTAGCCATTTCCTCTACTCCTGAAACAATTGAAAAAAATACTTTTAGCGCCGGAATCAATATGATAAACGCTGATGTTTACGCGAAGTACAATCTTTCCAAAAAGAGTTCTATCGAAATTTCGGCACGTAAATCGATTACCGATTTTGTAGAAACCCCAACCTATAAGGAATATTTTAATAAAGTATTTCAAAACACTACGATCACCGACTTTTCAGAAAAACAAAATATAAATTATCGCAGTGATAAAAAATTTAACTTTTATGATGCTACCTTAAAATATACGCACAAAATAGGTGCTAAAGATCAAATTGTACTCGATTTAATTACGATTAAAGACAACCTGGAAGTTTTTCAAAGTGCAACGGTATACAACATGAACAAATCGGAAAACAATGTTTTACGCCAACAAAATTATGGCGGAAATTTGTCGTGGAAAAGAAACTGGAACAACTATAATACAACCAAAATTAATGTTTATAATTCGGCTTATGAACTTTTGGCCAACCAAAAAACGACTATTGGAGATCAAATCGTGATTCAGGAGAATACGGTGAATAATAACGGAATTAATCTGGAAAACCACCATATTATCAACTCCCGATTTAGCTTTAGCGATGGCTATCAGTTCAACGAGATTGGTGTTGCTAATTTAGAACAAGTAACTAATCCAGATTTTTATCGTAAAGTAAAAGATGTACTAAAAACCCATGCGTTAATTTTAGAAGGAAAATACAACGACACACTTTCCCGAATCTATTTTAAAGCAGGGGCTCGTCTTAATTATATTGAAAAATTTAAAAAATACAATATTGAACCTCGCATTCAATTTAATTATGGCATCAACAAGAGTTTAAATTTAGAACTGCTGGCTGAGTTAAAAAGCCAAAATTCGCAGCAAATTATTGATTTGCAAAAAGATTATTTTGGTATCGAAAAAAGACGCTGGATTGTTTCGAACAATTCAACCATTCCCATTCAAAGGAGTAAACAAGTTTCTTTAAATTTATTCTACAAAAAGAACAACTGGCTACTGGATATAGAAAATTTCTACAAAAAAGTATCGGGAATTATAACCTCGAGTCAGGGTTTTCAGAATCAATTGGAATTTGTTCGAATGACTGGTGATTATGAGGTTTTTGGAACTGAAATGTTGGTTCAGAAAAAAATGAATCACTTTTTAACCTGGTTGAGTTATACATATAACCACAATAATTATTATTTCTCCAATTTTGAACCTCCAAGTTTTCCCAACAATTTTGAGGTAATGCATACGGTATCGTGGGCAGGAATTTACGAAAAGAACAATTTCAAAATAGCCCTGGGTACAAAATGGTCGTCCGGCAGACCAAAAACCTCGCCTGATTTTTCGCAAATTAATCTCTCAGATCCTGTATTGGTGTACAACAAACCAAACAATACCAATGTCCATATTTTTTCACAAGTTAACATTTCCTCTACGTACAAGTGGGAAACTACAAATGGAATTCAATACAAACTAGGTTTGTCGATTCTAAATATCCTAAACCGAAAGAATGAAATCAGTGAATATTACAGAGTAAGCTCTTTAACTAATTCTATAGAAGAAGTTGAAACTTTCTCATTGCAAAGAACTCCAAACATGAGTTTTAGAGTTTCATTCTAACCTTATTCCACAAGGTCTACCTAAAATTACTTTTTCTTTTTTTTCATAAAACAACATTTCTTTGGTAGGGTAACCTTTATCAAAGCTGTTTTACTATTGAATCTTATCAAAAAAAATAAAAAGTGACTTTAGGAAACAACTTCATCCAATACCATTTAGCGTATTTTTTCTATGACAGTTCATAGACATCAAATTCATTACGCGAATTACCTACCCAAAGCAAGTACCTCTTGCTGATATCTGGACATTATAATAAAACACTTTACTAAAGATGTAAAGCACATTTCCCACTTCATATAACCTAAATTAAAAAACCATGAAATCAAAACCATTTAAACTAGCTTTTACTGCTCTTACGGCAATCCTATTTTTTGCAGGCTGTAGCAATGACAAAGACAACGATACGATTAGTCCGGAAGCCAAAAAAGAAATTGCACTTTCCACAAGTACCACATTAGGTTCTTATCTTTCTGATAAAGATGGAAAATCTTTATATTTTTTCACAACAGACGCCAAGGGGCAAGCCTCGTGTACAGGCGGATGCGAAGCTGTGTGGCCTCCATTTTATATAGACAATTTAACTGCTGAAAAATTAAGTAGCGGATTAACACTCTCTGATTTTGCTACCATAACCACCACATCGGGTAAAAAACAGCTGACTTACAAAGGATGGCCATTGTATTACTATGCGCCAAGTGTAAACGGAACTAATACACCCGAAACTGCCGGACAAACAACAGGAGATGGTGTTGGCGGTGTTTGGTTTATAGCCAAACCGGACTATTCGATTATGTTAGTCAGAAGTCAGCTTCTGGGACATGACGGAAAAAACTACAAATCTGATTACACTGTTGGTGATGGCCTTACAACGTACTTTACAGACGCAAAAGGACTGACGCTGTATACTTTTAAGAATGATAATTTCAAGAAAAACAATTTTACAAAAGCAGATTTTTCAAACAATGCCGTTTGGCCTATCTATGAAACAGACAAAATAGTCGTTCCTTCTACTCTTGACAAATCAAAATTTTCTGTCATTACGGTATTTGGCAAATCTCAATTGGTTTACAACGGTTGGCCTTTGTATTATTTTGGTCAAGATGCTAACGTAAGAGGCGCCAATAAAGGAATTAGTTTTCCAAGTCCTGCTGTTTGGCCAGTACCCGTAAAAGATTCGCCGCTTGCGATCTAAGAAACATACTATTTCTATCCAATTCATTTATACGCTCACTTAGCCTGCTATTATTCAAGTTAGTTCAACTTTCGGTTGGGCTAACTTGATTTTTTACCTTTTCTCCAACCTTACAACAACTAAAGAGCCTAGGCCTTAAAACCTCATCCTCACACTATTACTAACCGAATTTTAAAAAATATCGTACTTTTTTTTAAAAATATCGCTTTTAAAGTAGGGTAATCCGCATTAAAGCTGTTTTACTACTGAACCCTATCAAAAAAAGAATAAAAAATGAACCCAAAAAAAATCGCATTTGCAATTACAGCCTTGTTAGTATTGATTTCGACAGGCCTCTATTTTTATTACGGTTTTCTCTTCAAGGAAGCACGCAATATAGAATCTGAAATACCTGAGTTTAGCATAACAACAGCAAAATTGCTTGATGATTATAACTCAAATACAGAAAAAGCAGATTCATTATATCTCAATAAAACGATAGAAATAACCGGAAAAGTAACCAAAGAAACCGATTCTGCCGTGATACTTGAAAACAACATTTTTTGCCTGTTAACCCAAAAAACAAAAGACAAATTATTGAACAGTAAAGTAACCGTTAAAGGCAAATGCATTGGCTTTGATGAATTATTTCAAGAAGTCAAACTAGACCAATGCACCATTAATCAATAAATCAATTCCTCCATTTATGAAAAAAATTTTAGTCCCAATCTGCTTCTTCCTGGCTACTATAGCCTATTCGCAAGATGATTTACTAAACAGCCTTGACTCTGCTCAGGTACAAAAAAACTTTTCTACAGCAACGTTTAAAGCCTTGCAGCTGGTGACCTTACAGACCACAAAAATGCCTGCAAAAAAAGAGTTCTATTTTGTAGTCTCACACCGTTTTGGCACTGTTAAAGATGGTTTTGACAGTTTTTTTGGCCTTGATAATGCCACCACAAAACTTGGCGGTATTTATGGTGTTACCGATTGGCTATCCGTAAGCCTGTCCAGACATACCTTAAATAAATTATATGAAACAGGAGTGAAATACCGAATGATGAGACAAAGCGACAGCTTTCCTTTAGACATTGTTAGCTACAGTGTTGCGGATATCAATACATTTTTGGAAAAAGATCAATATCCTGGTTTAGAATTTAAGCACCGTATGACTTATGTACAACAATTACTAATATCTAGAAAAGTTAGCGAAAAACTATCCTTAGAACTAGTACCCTCATTTGTGCATAGAAATCTTTACAATCCAGACTTAGAAAGAGACAACCAATTTTCTTTTGGCGGTGGCGGACGTTACAAAATCACTAAAAGATTGTCTGTCAATTTAGAATACATGCACAATTTTAATAAACCTAATTTTTATGAAAACCCACTGTCCGTTGGTCTCGATGTCGAAACCGGAGGGCATGTATTTCAATTAATTTTCACCAATTCACAAGCTATGAGCGAAAGCGGATACCTTACTAATGCCGCCGGAAACTGGGGGAAAGGAGATTTCTTTTTCGGATTTAACTTATACAGAGTATTTTAATAACTATAAACAAGCAAACCATGAAAAAAACATTAGCATTTACAATTTTAGCAGCTGCACTAACATTTACAAGCTGCAGTGATTCTGATACTTACCAAGATATAGAAACTCCTCCGGTTACAGATAATCCTACTCCGGGACCTGAAACACCAACCACTGCAATTAGTTATTCTAAAAATGTAAAAGCAATTATTGATGCCAATTGCGTAGGCTGTCATCAAAGCGGAAGATCTGCAGGTTTCAGACCATTGACCACTTATGCCGAAGTAAAAACAGCCACTGAAGGTGCCGGTTTACTGAACCGAATTCAACTACAAAACGGTCAGCAAGGAATTATGCCTCAGGCAGGAAGAATGTCTCAGACCAATATCGATTTGATTGTGAAATGGAATACAGACGGACTAAAAGAAAATTAATTATTATGAAAAAATCGTTTCTTAATTTCTTTATAGTACTGTTGACTATTTTGATAAACACAGATGGATTTGCACAAAAAGTAATCACAAAAACAGGTACTATAAAATTTCAGGCTACTATGCCTACCTATGAAGAAGTTGCTGCTGAAAATAAAAGCGTGTCTGCAATTTTGGATCAATCTACAGGAGATTTCGCAGCTCTGGCTCTGATAAAAGGTTTCCGATTTAAGGTTGCTTTAATGGAGGAACATTTCAACGAAAATTATATGGAGTCTGAAAAGTTTTCAAAAGCAACTTTAAAAGGCAAATTAGAAGATTTTGACAGTTCTAAAATTACCAATACCCCTAAAAATTTTACCCTAAAAGGCGATCTTACCATTCATGGAAAAACAAAACCTATAACAGTAAGCATCAAAATATCCAAAGCAGCCAATGGTCTTAGTACCGTAGGTTCATTTGAAGTCAAACCTGAAGATTTTGATATCGAAATACCAAATCTAGTCAGAAAGAAAATTGCCGACAAAATTAAGATTAGTTACAATTTTTTATTAGTTAAATAATCCATTGTAAAAGATCAGGCTTAATTGGTAAGTAGAATTCCCCAATTCAACATTAACCAGCCCAATCACTTTTTACTTTAAAAGATTATTAAACATGACTATTGATTAGAGGTCAGTTTCATACTTAGCTGGCCTCTTCTTCTATTAACCTAAAAAATTTCAAATGATCTGCAAAAATTATATTGTTACAGGCGAGGACGTAAACGATCTCATGGTCATGGAGAAGACCGCATACAACTCCTATACACAACGATTACTCTACCGTTTTTTATTTCAAAATGGATTTTCAAGAGAAAAGCTAAATTCTTTACAACTCGATTTACAAGAAGGAAAATATGCACTGGTCTGTTATAAAAACCTAATGTTTACGGAACATTTTTTTGTTGAGATGAAATATTGCTTCATGAATGACAAAATCAATATTAAAAGTTCCTTTTTTAATTCTAAAAACGAATGCTGCGCTGAGCTCATTAAAGAAGTAGAATGGTTTGATTCTATTCGTAAAGAAGTCATCACTGCACCCAAAAAGATTCTAAAGCATTTTAATGCGAGTAACCCCGTAAAATTCCGGAATCCATAAAAATCTGGCTCATTACTTCTGAGTCGCTATTATTCTGCTTTTAATATTATATGAATTTAAAAATCAAAGGCTTGAAAACTCAATATCAGTCCGTTTTTCTACTTTTTTGATACTCGTTTAAAACAACACCTAAACCCATTAAAAAGAAAAATACGCCAAGACCACCCAAAAGCATTGGGTCTACAATGTAACCGTGAATCCCATCAATCTCCGCTTTATTCGGATTAGTTGGATCATACAAAACCTTAACAGAACTTCCTTCCATGTAATTCGGAAGAGAAGACCCTACAGTAGAAGTGAAATCTATTGGCTCCCCTGATTTTGTAACAAATGAAACATGGGGATAATAGAGTGATCCATTCTTGTTGCCAGCAAGAGGTATCGATTCGATAACTGTACCGTAAACAATACTTGCCTTTTCAATAAAATTTAATTTCTGTTGAAAAAGACAAAATGCCCCCACTAATAGAGTCAAACCGGGTATAAAACACACATAAATAACAGCACGAATTAGTCTTTTATTCATAATTTATTTTTGTTATTAAAATTAATGGTTATGTCACATTGCCCTGAAGGTTATTACTAATTGTTTTATCAGAAATGACCATAGATTCATTCTCACTAATTCAACATCTTATTTGTATACCACCAATATGGATCAACAAGAAAACCTGTGGATTTATAAAATTAGGCATACGTATTAGTAAGTCTAAAAAGAATCAGGTTCAAAAGCTGTGGAGTGATAAAAATAGTATTCTCTTTACTGTAAATCACTTTAGGAATGAAAGTAGCAGCCTTTTGCAATTTTTTAAAAATTTACATTTTTCTAAAATTTCTTAATTGCAAAAATAATAATTTACAGCTTACCCCATAATAGACAAGTATTTAGAATCTGTTGCTCTGAAAGAGCTTTAGCAATAACATGGTACGAAGTGCCATGAATACTAATGAGTGCTTCTTTAAGCTCTGTAAGAGCGAAAGCATACCCCAAAAGCACCTATCTTATTTTATGACATTTCCGAAAGTTAGCAACTTTTAATCAAGATCTTATGCTTTATTTATGACTGCTTATGCCCCTTCAGGGCATTATGATTCATTATCTAAATTTATAGTGCGTTGCACTATTTTTATGCTTTTAGGCTTTCAGCCCTTTTTAAACATTTTAAATATTTAAGTTTCATCATTTTTAGATTACCCCTTGATCCCATGCAGATCGAGAAAAAAACCAATCTAACACATCATAAAAAAAGGATTCGAACCTTCGACCGTCCCGATAAAAATCGGGATGCACTATCAAGCTCAGCTATCCACGAAAACTATATAAAACAAAAAAACCACTCGATTAGAGTGGCTTTTTGTGAACGCAGAAGGATTCGAACCTTCGACCGTCCCGATAAAAATCGGGATGCACTATCAAGCTCAGTTATCCACGAAAACTGTATAAAAACAAAAAAGCCACTCGATTAGAGTGGCTTTTTGTGAACGCAGAAGGATTCGAACCTTCGACCGCCTGCTTAGAAGGCAGGTGCTCTATCCAGCTGAGCTATGCGTCCATTTTCATTAAACTTCCGACAAAGTTCTTGTCGGGGTGGCAGGATTCGAACCTGCGGCCTCCTGCTCCCAAAGCAGGCGCGATAACCGGGCTACGCTACACCCCGAGGCAAAATCTAAGCGGAGAGACAGGGACTCGAACCCTGGCGACGGTTACCCGTCGACAGATTAGCAATCTGCTCCATTACCGCTCTGGCACCTCTCCAAGCTCAAGAAACGTGTTCTGTTTTGCGGTTGCAAAGGTATAACAACATTCCATATCTCACAACTATTTTGAAGCTTTTTTTTAAGTTTTTTCAATCTTTTTTTCAAAACACTTCACAATCAAATAAATAGAATTAACTAAAAATTCACATTAAATTTAAAATTCAATCGAATTGAGACAAAATTTGAATTTATTTAAATAAAGAGTAAATTTGCTTGATTAACTAATATTAACAGAAAATGAACAAAAGAGTTGTTATCGTTTCTGCCGTTAGAACACCTATCGGAAGTTTCATGGGAGGTTTATCTACTGTACCTGCCCCTAAATTAGGTGCTGCCGCAATAAAAGGCGCACTTCAAAAAATTAACCTTGACCCAAAATTAGTTGATGAAGTATTTATGGGTAATGTGGTACAGGCCGGAGTTGGTCAGGCACCAGCACGTCAGGCTGCACTTTTTGCAGGCTTATCTGAAGAGGTTGCTGCTACCACTGTAAACAAAGTTTGTGCTTCAGGAATGAAAGCTGTTATGTTCGCCGCACAGGCTATCGCTTGTGGTGATGCCGAAATCGTAGTAGCCGGAGGAATGGAAAACATGAGCTTGATTCCACATTATGTACAGATGCGTAACGGAACTAAATTTGGTCCGGCTTCTATGCTTGACGGAATGCAGAAAGATGGTTTGACAGATGCTTACGATAACAACGCAATGGGAGTTTGCGCTGATTTATGTGCATCTGAATACAACATCAGCCGTGAAGAACAGGATAATTTTGCGATTCAGTCTTACGAAAGAAGTGCAAAAGCCTGGGATGCCGGAAAATTTGATAATGAAATTGTACCAGTAGAGGTTCCACAAAGACGTGGTGAACCTATTATCGTTTCAAAAGACGAGGAATACACCAATGTAAAACTGGATAAGATCCCTACACTGGGAGCTGTTTTCACTAAAGACGGGACAGTTACTGCTGCCAATGCTTCTACCATAAACGACGGAGCAGCTGCTTTGGTTTTAATGTCTGAAGAAAAAGCAGCTTCCTTAGGATTAAAACCTTTGGCTTACATAAAAGGATACGCTGATGCTGCTCAGGAGCCAAAATGGTTTACCACCAGCCCGGCAAAAGCATTACCGAAAGCTTTAGACAAAGCCGGAATCTCAGTAAGTGATGTTGATTATTTTGAATTCAACGAAGCATTTGCAGTGGTTGGATTAGCCAATTCAAAAATTCTTAATCTTGACAACGATAAAGTAAACGTAAACGGTGGAGCTGTTTCCTTAGGCCATCCTCTAGGATGCTCGGGAGCAAGAATCATCGTAACTTTGCTAAGTGTTTTAGAGCAAAACAATGCCAAAACCGGAGCTGCAGCAATTTGCAACGGCGGTGGAGGTGCTTCGGCAATTGTTATCGAGAGAGCTTAATACTATTCTGTTAGGAGTTATTTGTTTTCCAGATAACTCCTAATTTTTAACTTATAAATTACCTTAAATGTTCGGAATTTGCAATTTAGCCATAGTACCCGTACGAGCTGAGCCAAGTGACAGAAGTGAAATCGTTACTCAACTTTTGTTTGGTGAACATATCGAGATTTTGGAACGTCAAAATCAATGGGCCCGAATAAGAATTCAGTATGACGACTATGAAGGCTGGGTAGATTCGAAACAATACCAGGTTATTTCGGAAGCAAATTTTAAACAATTAAGCAATGATGCTATCATCTTAAATGCTGACTTGATTGATTACATCACTTCTGCCAACAATTTATTACTACCCATTCCGCTTGGCGCTTCTTTGTCTTTTTTAAATAACAGTGAAATCAATATCTCCAATTTTGATTTTGAAGGAACCAAAACCAGCGGTATCAAACCTAAGAGCGCTATCATAAGTACTGCATTTATGTATTTGAACGCCCCTTATCTTTGGGGAGGTAAAACTCCTTTTGGAATTGACTGTTCGGGTTTCACTCAAATGGTTTACAAATTAAACGGCTATAAAATTCATCGTGACGCCTCACAACAGGCTCTTGACGGAGAACCCCTGAGTTTTATCGAAGAAAGCGAAGCCGGCGACCTGGCCTTTTTTGATAACGACGAAGGAAACATTACACATGTTGGTATTATCATGGACAATAATTACATCATTCATGCCAGCGGTAAAGTTCGCATTGATCGTTTGGATCACTTAGGAATCTACAATCCCGAAACAAACAAACACACTCACAAATTGCGTGTAATTAAGAAGATCATCTAACTCTACCCTTGCAAATCGGGATTTTTTTCTTCGAACTTTGATATGAACAACAAAATTGTTGTATCTTTATAGCAAAATAGTTGTATCATGGAAAAGATAAAACAAAATACAGAACCTTTTGATACTAAGAGAAGCATTCGAAATGCTTCCGGGAAAGTAATTTCTATTAAAAGATCAACTCTAAGTTCTGACGGGAAAGAATACAGCTGGAGCAACAAAATGGAACGCGTTGGAGTTATCCGATCCGGTATTCCTTATGATTCCATTGAAGTCATTAGCAGGCGACTAAACAACCCTGTAAAATCTATGCTGGCAATTGTGGGAATTCCTCAAACCACTTACAATAAGAAAAAAAGCGAGCATTTACTTTTAGACAGCAGAGACAGTGAATTGGTTATTTTAATCAATGAACTGATCGATTACGGCCTGGAAGTTTTCAATAATGAAGAAGAAAAATTCCAAAGGTGGCTTAAAAAGCCTAATTTATCTATTGGCGGAAGCACTCCTGAGAACATGCTGGACACTGTAACCGGAATTAACGAGGTGAAATTTAGTTTAAACCGATTAGAGTACGGAAACTTAGCTTAATGAAGGTTTTTAGAATCGAAAGAGAAAAATACCTGTCCTCTACTTTAGCAGGAATCGGAGCCTCGATGTCTGAAGGTTTCCGATGGAACAGCCTCAACACCCGTATGGTTTACACAGCCGAAAGTCGTGCATTAGCTACGCTTGAAGTATCAGTTCATTTAGATTTAAGCGAAGATTTACCTTTGGATCGATTTTATGTGGAGATCGAAATCCCGGATGAAATCACCATTCAGGAAGTTCGACTGGAAGATTTACCGGAAGACTGGAATTCCAAACCTCCAATCCTGATAACACAAACGATTGGCGACGATTTTATTGATTACAATGAAGCTGCTATTTTAAAAGTTCCTAGCTGTATAGTACCGCAGGAATTCAATTACCTCATAAATCCGGCTCATCCGGACAGTAAGAAAATTAAGGTTGTCAGCACTACCAAAATGAATTTTGATTCTAGATTTCAAAACAAACACTAATTTCACGAATTCACACGAATTAAAATCTTTCTAATCCATCTAATCTGTGGCAAAAAAAATTAGTACCAATTAGTGTAATTCCTATTGAAACACCAATTTCACGAATTAGCACGAAGTAAAAATCTATTTAATCGCTCCAATCTGTGGCAAAAAAATTAGCACAAACTAGCGTAATTCCTATTGAAACACCAATTTCACGAAGTAGCACGAAGTGAAAATCTATTTAATCGTTCCAATCTGTGGCAAAAAAATTAGTACAAACTAGTGTAATTCCTATTGAAGCACCAATTTCACGAAGTAGCACGAAGTAAAAATCTATTTAATCGCTCCAATCTGTGGCAAAAAATTAGTACCAATTAGTGTAATTCCTATTGAAACACCAATTTCACGAAGTAGCACGAAATAAAAATCTATTTAATCGCTCCAATCTGTGGCAAAAAAATTAGCACAAACTAGTGTAATTCCTATTGAAGCACCAATTTCACGAATTCACACGAAGTAAAATCTTTCTAATCCATCTAATCTGTGGCAAAAAATTAGTACCAATTAGTGTAATTCCTATTGAAACACCAATTTCACGAATTAGCACGAAGTAAAAATCTATTTAATCGCTCCAATCTGTGGCAAAAAAATTAGCACAAACTAGTGTAATTCCTATTGAAGCACCAATTTCACGAATTCACACGAAGTAAAATCTTTCTAATCCATCTAATCTGTGGCAAAAAAATTAGTACCAATTAGTGTAATTCCTATTGAAACACTAATTTCACGAATTCACACGAATTAAAATCTTTCTAATCCATCTAATCTGTGGCAAAAAATTAGTACCAATTAGTGTAATTCCTATTGAAGCACCAATTTCACGAAGTAGCACGAAGTAAAAATCTATTTAATCGTTCCAATCTGTGGCAAAAAATTAGTGACAATTAGTGTAATTCGTGTTTAGGCACTGATCCTGATTGTTTTTCTAAACTCGGAAGGGCTATTTCCTTTTTGTTTCTTAAAGAATTTATTGAAATGGCTTTCATCTGTAAAACCAAATTCATACGCTATTTCATTGATTCGTTTATCACTGAATTGCAAACGATGTTCAATCAATTTTGTTTTATAATTACTAATATACTGCTGCATGGTTTCATTTGCATGCTTCTTGAAGTAACGTCCTAAATAGGTACTTGAAATTCCGAAAAAATCACTAATCGATTCTGCCTTGATTTTCTCAGGATAATAAATATTGTTTTGGATGTACTGCAAGATATCCATCGCTTTAGCTTCGCAGCCTATGTTCACCTGCTCCGGCAGATACTTCGCAATGTTACGGGCAACGACAATAATAAGAGTGTTTACCAATTGCTGAATCAATTCCTGATTGTAAACATCTTTATCTTCATACTCTCGAATGATTGCCTCTACCATAACTTTTACGAGACATTTATCGGCAACATTTTTTAAAATACAGCCCGGCTGATGATTCGCATTTTGCAGAATATATTCTAAACGCTGAATGTTTTCGTTCTGCAGACTAGAGTTTTTTAGATAAATATCATTAAACCTCAAAAAGAAAAAATTTGTTTTGGTCTCAATGGTAAAATTATGACAGTCTTCAGGTGTCAGCAAAAATAAATGTCCCTCATCGTATTCAAAAACATTTTTATTGATGCATTGCAAACCAGTTCCTTTCAAAACATAAACCAATTCAAAAAAGTTATGACGATCTCCCACATCCGGATATACATCTAAAGTCTCAAAAGAAACACTAAACGGTTCGTATAAATTTTCTTTTTTCATTTTGTCTGTTATTTATTGCGGTTGCAAATATACCTGAAAAACACAAATATATACCACTTAAAACAATTAAAAATGGTATAATTTTGTCAAGTGATTTTTTAGCATCTTTTCTAAGAAGTTAAAAAAAAACATGCTTCAATCTATTACCATAATTTATACACAAACAAAATTTACAAGAATATTTACAAAATGAAGAAAATTTTTATTATCAACGGCGGGCAAAACTTTGCGCATTCAGGTGGAAAACTCAATCAAACCATTACAGACTGGACTATAGAATATTTTACAACCAGCAATAAATATGAAGTAAGAACCACTCACGTTCAGGACGAAATTGATCTTGAAGAAGAAGTCGAAAAATTCGTATGGGCTGATTTAGTGATTTACCATACGCCAATTTGGTGGTTTCACCTACCCAATCTTTTTAAAAAATATATTGATGATGTTTTTAGTGAAGGTCACGAGAAAGGAATTTACCAAAATGACGGCAGAACAAGAACAAATCCCGATCTTAATTATGGTACAGGCGGACTTTTGCACGGGCGAAAATACATGCTTACCACTACCTGGAATGCTCCTGCAGCGGCCTTCACGCTTCCGGGAGAATTTTTCGAAGAAACTACGGTAGACGAAGGGGTTATGTTTGGTTTCCATAAAATGAATCAATTTGTAGGAATGGAAAAACTGGATGGTTTTCATTTTCATGATGTAGAAAAAGGCGCTACTGAAGAAAATATTGGTATCTTTAAACAAAACTATACCAACCATTTAAAACAAATCTTTAAAACTATATGATTATGATTTCAATCACTGCTATTTTAAAAAGTAAACCGGAAAATACAGCTCAAATCAAAAACATGTTAAACCATTTGGTTACTGAGACCAGAAAAGAAGAGGCTTGCATTCGATATGATCTGCATCACAGCGAGAATGTTTTTATTATTTGGGAAGAATGGAAAGACCAGCCAGGCCTTGATATTCATAACAATCAGCAGTATCTGCAGGATTTTATTAAACAAAGTGAAGGTTTAATCTCCTCGCCCATTCAGGTTTACAAAACAGTACAAATATTATAATCAAAGTTAGCAATGAGAGCACTTTTAACGACTACTTACGAATCTGATTTTGTAAGTACTGAAATAGAAAAACCGACTCCAAAAGAAGGAGAGGTTTTAATCAAAATTCATGCAAGTGGTGTTAATCCTATCGATAACAAAATTCGTATTGGGGTTTCACCCTATGCCTCACCTGTTTTGCCAGCGGTATTAGGAACTGATCTTGCCGGTGTTGTTGAAGCAGTTGGAAAGAATGTTACCGATTTTAAAGTTGGTGATGAAGTCTACGGGCTCGCCGGAGGTGTTTTGGGACTTCAGGGAACATTAGCAGAATACACTGCTGTTGACGCCGATTTACTGGCCATAAAACCAAAAAACCTGACTATGAAAGAGGCAGCAGCAGTTCCATTGGTACTGCTTACGGCTTGGGAAGGTTTAATTGACAGAGCAAAAGTAAAAAAAGGAGATCAGGTTTTGGTTCATGCCGGAGCCGGAGGTGTTGGGCACATGGTGATACAGCTTGCCCGCATTTTTGGTGCTGATGTTTATGCGACTGTTTCTCCTCAAAAAGCAGCCATCGTTGAATCATACGGAGCAACTCCAATTGATTATAAGACAGTAAAAGCTGAAGATTATGTAAAGCAATTTACAGGCGGAAAAGGTTTTGACATTATTTACGATACGGTTGGAGGTCAATCTTTGGATGATTCTTTTGCTGCTATCCGCCATTACGGCCAGATTGCCAGTTGTTATGCTTTTGGAACACATGCGCTGGCGACAGGATCACTTCGATCTGCAAGTTTACATGGTGTTTTTGTTTTACACCCGATGATTAGTGGTGAAGGCAGAAAACATCATGGAGATATTTTAAAAGAAGCTGCAAAATTTATCGAAGAAGGGAAATTAAAACCTCTTATCGATCCCAGAAGCTTTACTTTAGATACTGCTATGGAAGCTCATAAAGCGGTTAGTGATAATACTTCTGTTGGAAAAATTGTAGTGGATATCGCTTAGTTTCAAAATCTGATCCTTTTTAGGTGCGGGTCAGTTTTCTGATAAATCATTAAATAAAAAAGAGACTGTATCCCAACGGACACAGTCTCTCTCTTTTTATAGCAGCCTAAATTACTGTTTTATGATTTTTTGGGTGAAAGTTTTCTTCGCTGAAGAAGTTACATTAAGAAAATATACTCCTCTTGTTTTCCCCGATAAATTAATTGTTTTTTCAGTGTTGTTTCCTCCGGCAAAAGTTTCGGTATGAATCATTTTTCCTTCTGCGCTATGAACGGTAACCGTATAATTGTCGGCCGTAGATGGTGTTACCACATGAAAAACATTAGTGGAAGGATTTGGATATACCTGAACCCCTTTCAGATTGTTTATTTCTCTTGGTTTCGTTACCGCCAAATTAGGGCCGTTATCAATTTTTAAATTATCAAACCAGATTCTGGTTCCAAAACCTGAAGTGTTTTTAAATTTAATTAAAACATTTTTTTGCTGTTTTACGATACTCAGATCAATTTTTTCGGCTCTCCAATCGGAATCTTTGGTTGGAATCCAATCGTTCGTTTCATTTGTTTCGGTTGTTGCAGGATTGTCCTGAATTGGAGGTGAAACCGTTTGCAACTGTATTTGATTTTTAGAATATACATTCGTCCAGGTAACTCCACAATCTGAAGATACAAGAATATCAATCTTGTCGGGCGCTGGCTCAGGGTCATATACGCTTAAATACTGCGTATAAGCCAGATCAAAATACAAGTAAGGTGTTGCTGCGGAAGAAAAATCAACTGCTTTTAAAATTAGTTCATCAACCTTAGCGGTTGGGTTATCGGCATTATTAATTACCAGACAGGACAGATCTCCTTTGCCCACATCCGAACGTTTTTCCCATGTAATGGCATCCTCACCCGGATTAATGATTTCCCAATCCTGAATCGGAAAACTTTCCTCAAAATTTTCCAAGAATGGAAGACTGTTTTTACTTTTGACCACTACAACACCGGTTTTTGTCACCGTAGATCCCGTTCCATTTGCATTAGAAGCTGTCAAAGTCACATTGTAAGTTCCCGGACTATCATAAACTACAGCAGGATGTTTGCTTGTTGAAAAAGAAGGTGTCCCTCCCGGGAATGACCATACCCAGGCAGTAGGTTCTCCGGTTGAGTTGTCTTTAAATGCAATCGGAAGATCACTGCACTGCCTTTCATTTTTAATCAAAAATTCTGAAAACGGAGTTTCTTTGCTATCAAAATTGAATTTCAAATTATCAATCCAAATTCTCGCTCCATACCCGGAAGTATTTTTAAATTTAAATAAAACATTTGGTTCTCCTTTAAAATCAGAAAGAATCACTCGTTCGGTTCTCCAATGTGAATCTGAAGTTGGAATCCAGTTGTTTGCATCGTTGCTGACAAATGTTTCCAATTCAGTGTGCGTTTTTTTATAAACACTTTCCCAGGTTACACCACAATCTTTTGAAACCAGGACTTCAAGAACGTCCGGACTCACAGCATCAAACTTGGCATAAGCAACATCAAATGAAAAATCGGTTATTCCAACCGATAGATCTGCCGGTTTCAGAATGATTTCATCTACTTCATCTACTTTCTCATTATCAGCATTATTCATTACCATACAAGATGTAGAATTATGCCCTACTCCTGTACGCTGTTCCCAGGCTAATTTGTTATCGGGGTTAATAATTTCCCAGTCTGCAGGCGGAAAAGAACCTTCAAAACCTTCAATAAAAGAAGTTTTATAAGGATCAACAATAGTTATAAAATTGTTTCTGGTAAGTGTTGTCCCTATGCCTTTTGCATTTTTAGTAGTCAGTGTTACAGCATAAGATCCCGACACCTCATAGACTACTGTTGGATTCTGATCTGTAGAACTTGAAGGTGTCCCTCCGGGAAACGACCAATTCCATGAGGTAGGATTTCCTGTTGAAACATCTACAAATGGAGCTGTGATACTGGTACAGCGTGTATCTCTCATACTGGATGCAAAATCAGAAACCGGAGTAGCGACCTGATTAACAGCAACATTTACATTATCGATCCAAATTCGCGTTCCATAACCTGATACGTTCACAAAACGAATAGAAACATTGCTGTTCCCGATATAAGCAGTAAGATCGACTACTTCTTTTCGCCAATTGGCATCTGTAACCGGTATCCAATTATTGGCCTGTGCGGTAGGAACGGATGTGGTTTCTAATAATGTGTGTGTTTTCGAATAAACATCATTCCAGGTCTGTCCGCAATCTGTCGAGACCTGTACTTTTAAAACATCAGGGCTTACATCATCAAACTTGGTATAAGCCACATCAAAATACATTTGACTGTTTTGTCCGGCCGTAAAATCAAAATAAGGCAATCTGATATAATCCAAAGTTCCCAATACCGAATTATCAGCATTGTTCATGATCATGCACGAACTGTCATAATGCCCCACTCCTTTACGCTTTTCCCAACCAAGCCCTTTGTCCGGATTTGTAATTTCCCACCCCGAAGGCGGAAAAGCACCTGCAAAACTTTCCGTATAATTTGCATTTGATTTTTGATCTACTTCGATATAATTGGATACTTCTTTCGTATTTGTTCCTTGTGAGTTGGCTACTTTTAAAGTTACTTTATACTTTCCCGATGTGTTATAAGTCACCACCGGATTTTGATCTGTAGAGGTTGCCGGAGTTCCTCCTTCGAATGTCCAAACTCTTGAATTGGGCAATCCTAAAGAAACATCTTTAAAAACAATACTTTTACCTGCACAAATAGCGGTGGTACTACTGTTAAAATTAGCCGTCGGATTGCTTTCAATAACCCCTACTGCACTAAGATTAGCGGGCTCCCATAATACCCCTCTTGGATATTTAGCAACCGTTTTGTCTTCTAACCAATAGGTCATTGCATTCGTCTGATCGCGGGTATACATATTCTGACAATTGGTATTATAGTCCATGTGATTTTCGGCATTGGCATAAACTCCACAGCTGTTTAGTACGTTTCTGGTACAGCCTTCGGCAACTTTCGTAGGAGGAGTATCGGCCATCCCGTCGTTTACCGGATCACAATCGTCCTGAAAAGTGTGTTTCAATCCAAAATAATGGCCAAACTCATGTGTCATTACCTTTGCAAAAGTAGCACTCGCGTGAGATCCGCAGGTACTCCCAATGTATCTGTGATTGAAAGCCACACGCGGTATGGCATCCTGAATGGGTAAAAAAGCATGTCCTGAACCAGTAGGCCCCTGCCCCGTATTGGGTTCATCCACCACCAAAACATCCAGATAATACCTGTTGTTTTTACCATACCAGATGTAGTCATAAATTTTAGCATCATAGCCGTCTGAAACATGTGCCTCGGGATGCCAGTCTAAACCCGGAATTTCTAAAGGATTGCCCTCCGGATCTACGGTTGCCAAGACAAACTGAATGTTCAGTTTACTTTTAACAGCGTCAAAACGAGGATCGGTTGTAGCATACTCCGGAAACAAACCATTAAAATCCTTATTTACCGTTAGCAGCGCATCGTCTATTCGGCATTTCATCTGCTCTTTGGTAAAAACATTATTAATATTAGTTCCGTCGGCCAGAATGTGAAACACGACCGGAACCATATAAGGAACAGTAGCGGCTTTCTTTGTATTCCCTTTTTTCCAGGTTTTAATTTTAGAAAGCGATTTCATAAATGCGGTCTCTTCCTTTTGGGATAATTGGGTTCCACAACCAATTGGGTTCTGGTTTTGCCCAAAAGAAATGCAGCATTGAAGCAGAAAAACTGCAGCAATAAAGTAGTTTTTTTTCAAAATAATGGTCTTTTTGTTAATTGTTATTCCAAATATAAAATCAACAGATAATTTGTTAAAAAGATTAATTTTTAAAACAAATAAATCTTTAATTATTCATATTTGATAGTTTTTTTTTTATAAAATTATTTAATTAACAACTGAAAAAAAGATATTATCTTATTGTAAAATAATTGTATGTTATCTAGTTTTTATTGTTTCGACCAATCCAAAAAAGAAAAAACATCATTCTAAAAATGTGTTTTTCACACAATTCAGAACTATTTTGAAAAAGAAGTAAAAGAACTCTTTCAGCATCCGAATACATTATCTTAAAAACTAAGAAAAAAACTACTATTGCAGTACTGAATTTAGAATCGCCTGAATGAGCCAGATTTATGCTACTTTAGACACAAAATCACTCTAATCTCCAAAACAAAGATTCCTAATATCTTAATTTCTTTGTTTTTTTTAAATATATTCTTCCTGAAAATTCATAAAATTTAGTAGCAAAAAAAACCTCCATTTTAAATATCTTAGCAGAATATTACCATCCTAAATAAAATCAACAAAAAATGGCTGAGCAATCTTCAATCCAGTGCCCCAATTGCGGCACACCAATCGATGTAAATGATGTTTTGAAACATCAATTGGAAGATAGTATCCGTAAAGAATTTCAACAAAAAGCCAGTGCTCAGTCCAAAGAGCTGGAACTTAAAAACGAGCAATTCGAAAAAGCAAAAGCTGAATTTGAGGCCAAGAAAAAACAGGAAAATGAACTTTTTGCCGAAAGACTGGAACGCGAGAGAAAAATAGCCGAAAAAGAAATTTCTCAGAAATTAAAAACCAAACTCGAAGAAGAAAACAAAGATCGTTTGCTTCTAATGGAAAAAGAGCTTTCGGAGAAATCAGAGAAACTTCGCGAACTGAACAAAATGGAAGGTGAAATTGCGAAACTTCAACGTGAAAAACTCGAAATGAAGGAGGCTATCGAAACGGAAGCGCAAAAACAGCTTAACGCTACTTTGATTCTGGAACGTGACAAAATCCGAAAACAAGAAGAGGAAAAAAACGAACTAAAAATAAAAGAATACCAAAAACAGTCTGATGATCAGAAAAAGCTGATTGAGGAAATGAAACGCAAGCAGGAACAAGGCTCCATGCAATTGCAGGGTGAAGTCATGGAACTTGCGATTGAGGAATGGCTGGCCAGTAATTTTCCGTTAGACACTATCGACGAAGTAAAAAAGGGAGCCAATGGAGCCGACTGTCTTCAGGTTGTAAATACCCGAGAAGTACAAAATTGTGGTTCTATTTATTATGAAAGTAAGCGTACTAAAGCTTTCCAGCCTGCATGGATTGAGAAATTCAAGAATGATATCCGAACCAAAAAGGCCAATATTGGTGTTTTGGTCACTGAGGTGATGCCTGCCGGAATGGATCGTATGGGTATGCGCGATGGGATATGGATTTGTACTTATGAAGAATTTAAAGGACTAAGTGCTGTTTTACGTCAATCTCTCATACAAGTTAGCCAGGCCGTTCAGGCACAGGAGAACAAAGGAGATAAAATGTCGATGCTCTATGATTTTTTAACCAGCAATGAATTCCGCTTACAGGTAGAAGGAATTGTAGAGGGTTTTACGCAAATGCAAAGTGATTTGGAATCTGAAAAAAGAGCCATGCAGCGTATTTGGAAACAACGCGAAAAGCAAATTGAAAAAGTAGTGCACAATACGCTGGGAATGTACGGCTCGATTCGTGGTATTGCCGGAAATGCAGTTCAGACTGTACGAGCTTTAGAACTTGATTTTATTGAAGACGAAGAAGAACCGAAAACAAAAGAACTGGAATAATACCGATTGTATATACAATATAATCCAATTGCATTGTGCTGTTTTCCTATTACATCGGCATTATATCAGAAAAAATCGGACTGAAATAGAAGTAAAATCGATATAATTACACAGCCTGTGTATTTTTTACCCTTTTCGGATATTATATAAAAACAATTTGCCATTCCAATCAGCGAATTTTCCTGAACAATACTGTTTATATCAGCATTAATCTTTGGAAATTCATCGCAATCGGAATGGCAAATTTAATTTTTATTTATAAAACAGAATTTAGTCTACTTTTCTAAAAACCAATAATTTCCCATCAGGATTAGAAAGTGTCAATCGTAAATTTTCAATTGAATAAGTAGTTGTTTTTTGCAATGTTTCTACAAATTCACCTTCTTTATTCGCCGGCATACAAGCCATCAAAGTCGAAATTACATCAGAGAATCTCAACAATCCTTTTTCGAAGAAAATTTTTCCTCCAATATTATTACAGCCTCCAAATCCTGAAAATCTATTTTCGGCTGAGTAAATTTCAATACGTGGCATTTCTTTTTGAAAGTCAGAAGAAGTCAATTTTCTTCCATTCAACTCCTCTAATACCCAGATATCGTGCAAGCGATAATCCGTAATATACTGACCACAACCGTTTAATGTTTTACCATTCATTTCTACTTTAACCGTGTAAGGCGAAACGGCACCTGACATTGAATCCGTACATTCGAATTGCTGAACAGTAATAGTAGCCTCTGTTTTTCCGCTTTTTACTCTATACATTTTTACATTAGCATCCATTGCTTTTATTGGTTCAACGGCATCAAAACTAATGGACTCCATTCCTTCTATCAATGATGTAAAAACAATTTTATCTTTTCCAAATTTCAATCCCCAAAATGGTTCATTTCCAGTAGCTTTAAAATAAACATTTAGTTCTTCTTCTTCTGAAGTGGTTTGAGAAGTGGTTTCTTTCGTGTTTGTTTTTTTAACTGCAACCGACTTACAACTTAAGATCACAGACATTAGGGCGCATAGTAAAAGTACTTTTTTCATATCATTAAATTTTTTATTATGACTTCACACTAGAAAAAACCGAGCCAAAAATCAATACTGCCCGTTTTTTATGATTTTTTTAAGCAGAACCCAGTATTAAAATTAAGACAAATAATACAATTACTAAAATAAACTTAAAAACTAAAAATACTGCCAAACACTACCCCTTTATAATGCGAAGTAAAACAAATACACCTCTCGCATTGTCGAAAAAATTTACCAAACAACTAATTTCTGTATCTTTGAACTCTATTATTTTACTAAAAAAATGAATACACCTTTTCAAAAAGCCGGCCAGTTGATTGATGCTGAGAACGCTCAGGATCCTAATATCGAAATCGATCAAAATAGAGAGTATCCAAAAGAATTATTGTATTCTGATCGAATGTATAAACGATTGATGCAGTTTAAACCTGAAGCTTCAGAAGCTGTTCAAATTGCCTCAAAAGCACAACACATCTGCCGATGGAAAGTGGCACGCGAATCGTATCCAATGGATCGTGTCGGATATTTGAAATGGCGGGAAGAACTTAAAAAATTTCACGCAAAAACCACAGCCGCAATTCTGGAAAAAGCAGGCTATAATTCTGAATTTATCGATCGGGTTTCCTTTTTAATTGAAAAGAAGCTTCTAAAAAAAGATGCCGAAACACAACTGTTGGAAGATGTAATTTGTTTGGTTTTCTTAGAATATTATCTGGATCCGTTTGTGCACAAACACGATGAAGAGAAACTCAAAAACATCATTAAGAAGACCTGGGATAAAATGTCTGACAAAGGACATCAGGAAGCCTTGAAGATTAGTTATACTGAAGAAAACTTAAATCTGATAAAAGCCTCTTTAGGTCTTTAACTTCATTTTAAATTAAGGTAAATTCCTTTCGGTATCTTCTGCATAATTCTTCATTCCTATTACGTATATTTGCTTAGTCAATTTAGACCAATATACGTAGGGTCTTGAAGTAACAATTAAATAAATAATGAGTAAAACGATTCGGGTAGTCCTCGCGGATAATCATGTTTTTGTAAGGGACGGAATAAAATCTTTGTTGGAAAACGAAGTAAACATAGAAGTTGTAGGCGAAGCTACAGATGGGATCGATACGCTCGAAGCTGTTGCAGCAAGTGAGCCAGACTTACTTATACTAGACATACGCATGCCGCATTTAACCGGTATTGAAGTAGTAGAAAAACTTAGAAGTGAAAATAATAAGGTTAAGATTATTATACTTACCACACATGAATCTGAAGAATATGTACTAGGTGCATTGAAAGCAGGTGCCGAAGGATATTTACTAAAAGATTCCAGCAAAGAAGAATTTTTAAAAGCCTTACATACCGTTTTAAACGGAGGAAAATATTACAGCGGTGATGTTTCCGGAATTTTGATTCATCACTTTGTGCATTGTACTGTTTCATTAGGGCGTAAACAAGCTTTAGCCGAAGAAATCACGATTACCAAGAGAGAAAAAGAAATTCTGTCTCTTTTATTATCCGGAAAAGGAAATAAGGAAATTGGCGAAACCCTTAAAATCAGTAAGCGTACTGCCGAAGTTCATCGCTTTAATTTGATGAAAAAACTAAAAGTAAAAAACCTGATGGAGCTTTCAAACAAAGCAACAGAGTATTCTTTGCTATAAAAATTACGTACAATTACGTAATCTATTTGCTAAAAATCGTGATATGCAATCGGCCCTCTTTCGAAATGAAAGTGGGCTTTTTTTTTGCTATTCAAACTTCCCAATCACACCTTTTTAATTAGTATATTTGAGAGGGTCTTTTCCAAGACAGGAAAATCAGCTTATGAAAATTATAGCGTGGAATTGTAATATGGCATTCAGAAAAAAAGCAGCATTCCTTGACGCTTACAAAGCTGATATTGCTGTTATTTCAGAATGTGAAAATCCTGAAAATCTAAAGTTCAGTCCCGGAACAATATTACCAAACGACATGCTTTGGTACGGAACCAATCCGCACAAGGGACTTGGTGTTTTCTCCTATAGTAATTACAGGTTTAAATTATTAGACTGTCATAATCCTCTTTTCAAAAACATTTTACCCATAGCAGTAACCGACGGGGAGATCGATTTTACTTTGTTTGCCATTTGGGCCAATAATCCTCAGGACAAAGACGGACAATATGTAACTCAGGTATGGAAAGCGATTCATTATTATGAAGATCTGATCACCGAAAATAGAACCATTTTAACGGGAGATTTCAACAGCAACACGATTTGGGATAAACCCCGAAGAGAAGCCAATCATACCTCCGTTGTAAATAAACTGGGCGAACAACAAATTTTTAGTGCCTATCACAAATACTTCAATCAAATACAAGGTAAAGAAGAGCATCCTACTTTATATCTTTACCGGCATGAAAACAAACCCTACCACCTTGACTACTGCTTTGCCTCACAAGATTTCATGAAAGTTTTAAAAAGTGTGGAAGTGGGCACTTATCGCGATTGGATGATGTACAGCGATCATATTCCTTTAATCATTAATTTCAATATATAAATCATGACCAACACCTGGACCGAACGGTGGAACGACCGTTACAGCGCCGAAGAATTTGCTTACGGCACCGCACCCAACAATTATTTAAAAGAATCATTAGAAAAACAAGACCCCGGAACGATTCTTTTTCCCGCTGAGGGAGAAGGTCGAAATGCCGTTTATGCAGCTAAACTGGGCTGGACAGTTTCAGCATTTGATATTAGTTCGGAAGGCAAAAACAAAGCCCTTAAACTTGCCGAATCCGAAAATGTCATTCTGGATTATCAGGTTGGAGAACTCGAAACCTTAGAATATCAGCCGGGGCAATTCGATGCTATTGCTTTAATTTATGCACACTTTCCCGCAGAAATTAAATCGTCAATTCATAAAACACTTGATCAATACCTGCGCAAAGGCGGCTGTATCATTTTTGAAGCTTTCAGTAAAAAACATTTAGACTATCTCGCCATAAATGATAAAGTTGGCGGACCAAAAGATATTGCTTCTCTGTTTTCAATGGAAGAAATCCAATCTGATTTTCCCAATTATGAGATCGTCACACTGGAAGAAAAAGAAATTGAACTCAATGAGGGCCTTTTTCATAACGGAAAAGGTTCCGTAATCCGATTTATCGGAAAGAAAAAGTAATTCGTTATACAAACATTTGTAGAGACGCTGCAATGCGTCTCTACACCACACCTCTCCACCCTCAACCAAATGTGTTCTGCCCTCTCCGATCACAACTGAAAAATATCTAAAACAATATTCCGAATAAGAAGCTGTTTCCAGCTGTTCGTTGTATCTTTTGTCCCGAACCCCGGTACAAAAGGATGTCACTACCATCTGGGCTAGTGAGCTCAGTGTACAGTGCACAGTTTACAGTTTACAGTGTACAGTTTACAGTGCACAGTTTGCATTTCACATTTCACATTTCACAATTAGTAATTAACAATTAACAATCAACTCCTCCCATTTTCCATGTAGAATTGTTAAGGAATTTTGACATACAATTTTGACAACCCATACAAACAATTCACTTTCAAATACTTAATATCAAAATTTATCCGAAAACTTAACATTACAAGACTTGTTTTATCATTATCTTTACTTAACTATAAATTAACCATTTGATTACATTGCCAGTAATTAACCTTATCTAAAAGCGTATTAAATATGGAAAACAAAACCGAAGAAACGAATCCTGAGAAGATCGATTCACCAAAAACTGAAACCATTCAACCTGTTACTGATAATGTAAAACCTGTTACCGCTCCTGTTAAAAAAGCACCCGTTCGTAAAGCACCAGCTACCAGAACAACAGCAGCAAAGCCAGCAGCAACTAAACCGGCAACGGTAAAAGCTCCGGCAGCTTCTGTTGCAAAAGCTGCAACGACGACCACAGCAAAAGGCCCTGCCAAAGCGGTTATAAAACCGGCAGCAGTGACTACACCTAAACCAGCCGCACAGAAAACACCAGCAAAAACCGCAGCTGCACCAGCTGCTAAGCCAGTAGAAAAATCGGCTACTGAAACAACTGTTTCTAAACCAAAAGAAGAAAATACTAACCAGGCGGTTAAAATCGAAGATAAAGCTGCTAAAAAAGCCAAAAAAGTGAAAGACAAAGAAAAAGAAAAAGCCAAAAAGAAACTGGCTAAGAAAAAAGAGAAAGCTAAAAAAGATAAACAGAAAGAAAAAGCTAAAAAGGCAAAACTAAAAGCTGCAGCCAAGAAAAAAGAAAAAGCAAAAAAAGCAAAGGAAAAGGCTAAAGCCAAAAAAATTGCAAAAAAGAAAGCAAAGGCTAAAAAAAAGGCAAAAGCTAAAAAGAAAAAATAATACTAAAAAAGGTTTGACTTTATAAAAGTTGAACCTTTTTTTATATAACTAAGGAGTGAATAAAAAGGTTGAAAAACCAATAGTATAAATATTGTGCAGCGCACTATAATCTAAGTTAAGAGAGAATATTGCCCTGAAAAAGCAAGAACAACTTTTACATTGTGTTTAGGCTTTTGCCCTTTCAGGGCCTAAAACATCTTTTCACCATTCATACATAGCGCTTCGCGCCATGCTACGGCTAAGGCTCTTTCAGAGCAACTTTTTTTATACAACAATAAGTAAATAAAGGGCTGAAAGCCCAATAGCACAAGTATAGTGCAACGCACTATGATCTAAGTGAAAAGAGAATATTGCCCTGAAGGGGCAAGAGCAATCTGGATAACTATTCTTTCATTCTGTTCAGGCTTTTGCCCTTTCAGGGCGTAAAACATCTTTTCACCATTCATACATAGCGCTTCGCGCCATGCTACGGCTAAGGCTCTTTCAAAGCAACTTTTTATCTTGATCTTACCTAACTCTCGTCACCCTTACAAGTTTAAATTCTGAAAAATAAATTCATCGTCAAAATGTTCCTGAAAATAGGAGATCCAGTCTGAAGTGTTTCTTACTACTTCACCAATTACAATAATAGCAGGTGATGTCATACTTTTTTCGGAAGCCAATTTTACAATGGTATCAATCGTTCCGACTACTTTCTGTTCCGATTCTTTTGTACCGTTTTGGATAATGGCAATAGGCAGATTGTCTTTCCTATTCTCCTGATAAATCGATATGATTTCAGTTAGTTTATGCATTCCCATCAAAATAATTACGGTCGCCGCCGATTGAGAAGCCAAATGAATATCCTTAGATAATTTATGATCAGAAGTCGTTCCTGTAATGACCCAAAAACTTTCAGCTACCTTACGCTGCGTTATGCTAATTCCAGCCGAAGCCGGAACTCCTAAAGCAGATGAGATTCCGGGAACAATGTCTGTTTCAATTCCAAACTGTTCTGCAAATTCAATTTCTTCACTTCCTCTTCCAAAAACAAACGGATCACCTCCTTTTAAGCGAACCACATGCCCGTACCGTCTTGCCATCGAAACAATCAATTCGTTAATCTGATCCTGTGTGTAAGCATGACAGCCCAATCGTTTTCCAACAAAAATAATTTCGGCATTTGAGGCGTATGTTAATAATTCTTCATTGACTAATGCATCATACAAAACGACTTTGGCGCTTTTTAAAACTTTTATCGCTTTAATGGTAATCAGTTCGGCATCACCCGGTCCTGCTCCAACAATCGTTAACTTTGGTATTTTCAAACTTTGCATAACGGTTTAACTTAGATTGACATTCAAATCGTCTAATTCGTCAGCCGAATTAATTCTGCTTAGGTGAAAAACTTCACTTTCTTCCAGATTAATAATCTGGTGTGGTATTCTTTCCAGCAAATCCATCACTTTTAATTCATTACCATCAATGGCTTTTTTAATAAAAGGAATCATTATTCTGGAATAAATTCCTATTAGCGGATGCATGCGGCTTTCTGAAGCAAAAACTGTAATTCCGGCTTCTTCTGTATGTTTAGAAAGAAGTTCCTGCAATAATTCTGTTGAAATTAACGGAATATCACAACTCAAAATCAGATTAAATTCGGTTTCAGATTGTAGTAAGGCTGTATAAATTCCTCCTAGCGGACCTTTATCTGCAATAACATCCGGTATTTTTGGATAAGTGAGATAATCATATTCTTTAGATTCTGTGATTAATACAATCTTTTGAGTTACGGGTAAAATGGCTCCGATAATGTGCTCTATAAACGGCTTTTTCCGAAACAAAACCAATCCTTTCTCCGACTGCAGCTGAGAACTTTTTCCTCCACAAAGAATAAATGCTGTAAGTGTTTCCATGATTTTATTATTTTGTTTCAGGTTTCAAGTTTCAAGTTTAAAGTTTCAGGTTTAAAGTTTCAAGTTTCAGGTTTCAGGTTTAAAGTTTCAGGTTTAAAGTTTCAGGTTTCAGGTTTCAAGTTTCAGATTTCAAGTTTCAGATTTCAAGTTTCAGGTTTCAAGTTTCAGGTTTCAAGTTTGCTCCTAGTCTAATCACTAAGATCGAAAACTCATAACTAATAACTCATAACTAATAACTACCTCTTCTTTCACCCTATAAATTTAGCTTAATTCTTTGGAATAGTCCTTCAAAAATCAATTTGGTTTGATGATTAGCACTTAAAATGAACTGATTTACTTCTAAATTTTAAAGATTTTGACTGGTTCGAAATGGTCTCTCTTATTAATCTATTATGAAACTTCTTAGACCAAAAAACACTTTATCAGACGTTTTTGCATTATTTTAAAATTAGGTAAGGCATTAAAAACTAGAAAACTAAGTATAAAGTACTACATTTTTTAACATAAAAAAAGACAAGCTATTATTTTTAAACTTCTTCAAACAAAACAATCAAACCACTCATAATCAACATATTATAAACTTAAAAATCATACAAAAAACTCCCTGATTTGTACTTTCTCAAAAAAAAATAAACAAATTTTTGGTTTTTATTATATTAAAATTAACTTTGTCTATAGGATTAGTAGAGTTTAAAATAATATTTGAAACCAAAAAAATCATATTTTGAAAACAACCGAAAACAGATCGTATTACATTCTTCCTAAAAAATATACATATAACACTTTTTGTTATATGTGCATCTGTTGCTAAACCTCTGCCCTTTTTTTCGTTTGCCTTCGATTTCTCTTTTACATCGAATCGTTTAAAAAACGAATTTTTAAATATACACAAGATTCCATATTGAAATTTCAAAGTCGGTTTGACACATTTGTTTGTGTCAAAATGAGCACTGAAACTATACCTATATCTTAAAAAAAATGACTAACCATTAAAAAAAAACAAAATGAAAAACATGCACAGCTGTTGCTGTAAATAAAAAAAGCCATTTCTGCGGCAACAGAAATGGCAAGGCTTAAAGAATATTTATCACTAAACCAAGAATATGATCAGAGAGTTGAAAATTCAACTTTCAGGGCTTCTTGTTCATTAATTAAACCAGTACAAAGAAATGAAAAAAAAATTAAAAATATACTCATTCTTATTTCTCCTGCTCCTATCGGCGGGAATTAATGCCCAAAACACAACACCTCTTATTCAATCGAAACTCGACGGAACGGTTGTAGATGATATCACCAACCAACCCATTATTGGCGCTTCGGTAGTAATTAAAGGAACTACACACGGCGTTCAGACGGATGCCGAAGGGAAATTTTATTTTCAAACCGGACAGAAATTCCCTTACACCTTAATTATAACCTACATCGGATACAAAAAATCAGAGATTATAGTCGAAAAAAATCCGATCACGATTCATTTAAAAGAAGAACGTCAGGAGCTGGATGAACTGGTAGTTGTTGGGTACGGATCTCAAAAAAGAAAAGACATTACAGGTTCAGTCGCTTCAGTTCCAAAAGCCAATTTAAGTCAGGTGACCTCATCGGCAGATAACTTACTTCGAGGGGCTATACCGGGAGTGGTAGTTACACAAAGTTCGGGTCGTCCCGGTGCTTCATCCAGTGTTCGGATTAGAGGTGGAAACTCAATTACAGCCGGTAACGAACCGCTTTATGTGGTGGATGGAATTTTAATTTATAACGACAATAACAACAGTACGGCCGGAGTTGCCAATGCAGGAGCTACTGTCAATGTACTTTCGACGATTAATCCGGGTGATATCGAATCTATTGAAGTACTAAAAGATGCATCTGCAACGGCTATTTATGGATCACGCGGGGCAAACGGCGTGGTGATTATCACTACTAAAAAGGGAACAAAAGGTCAGGATAACATTTCCTATCAGGGCTATATTGGATTCCAAAATGTGCCGAAAAAGCTGAACTTAATGAATGCCAGCCAATGGGCAAGCTTACGCAATGATGTTCAGGCCAGTATTGGTCAGGCGCCTTCTTTTTCTGCTGCCCAGATCGAAGCTTTAAAAACTTCAGGAGGATACGACTGGCAATCGGCGGTTTTTAGAACTGCGGCACCGATTCAAAATCATCAATTGTCCTTTTCAGGAGGTGATGATCGCTCAAGGTATGCCATTTCAGCGGGGTATTTTCAACAGGACGGAATTGTAATTGCCTCCGATTTTAAACGTATTTCGTTGCGCGTCAATTACGAAAGAAACTATTCTCAGAACTTTAAATTTGGTGTAAATGCCAACTACAGCAATTCTGTTGCCAATGGTATTGGTACCAATGGCGGTTCTTCTGCCGGAAGACAGCCTAATCCGTTAGTGGTTGCTTTGTATCAGCCACCCGTAGTTCCGATCAAAAATCCTGACGGAAGCTATAATCTGACCAATAATCCCTATGCAACGGCTGTTAACGGGATAATTGCCAATCCGATAAATGATCTGGTGAGCACCACCAATGAAACTAAAATCAACCGAATTCTGACCAGTTTATTCGGTGAATATAAAATCACCAAAAAACTGACTGCAAAAGTTGCTGTTAGCGGTGATGTCATCAATACCAAACAAAATTACTATGCTCCGGCAACCACCGCTACCGGTGCCGGAACGAAAGGCTTTGGTTCTGTTGGAGACCGATTGGTGAGCTCTGTACTGAATGAAAACACTTTGAACTATAACACTAATTTTGGCGACAATCATAAATTTTCAGCCTTAGGCGGGTATACGCTTCAGTACACGCAAGGGGAAGTGGTGAATGCAGGAGCTCAATTCTTTGTAAACGATGCCAATACTTACAATGCTTTGCAAGACGGAGTTCCGGTAAAACCCTCCACGGATGCTTTCGAAAGTGTCTTAAAATCCTGGCTGACCAGGGTGAATTATTCGTATAAAGGAAAATACAACTTTACACTTTCCGGCCGCGCAGACGGATCTTCAAGATTTGGTTCAAAATCGCTTTGGGGTTATTTCCCATCAGCAGGTTTTTCCTGGAATATCACAGAGGAATCTTTCGCCAATAATATCAAGGGTTTAACGGAAGCTAAACTAAGAATAACAGCCGGAACTACCGGTAATCAGGAAATTGGAAATTACCTTTCTCTGGCTCAGATGGGTTCTGTAAATTATGCTTACGGAGGAACACTGCAAACCGGTTTAGCTCCTACCCGACTGGCCAATTCAGATTTGAAATGGGAGAAAACAAATCAATATAATGTAGGATTAGATTTGTCTTTATTAGACCGCAAAATCAATTTTGTTTTTGATGTATATTACAAAAAAACAAACGATTTACTAATCAATGTACCTGTTCCGCTGATTTCAGGATATGCAACTGTATTACAAAACATTGGTGGTGTTGAAAATAAAGGTATCGAGATTGGTCTGATCACGGAAAATCTAAAAACAGAACACTTTTCATGGAATTCTAACTTTGTTTTCTCAGCCAATAAAAACAAAGTAGTGGCTATCGGAAACGGAGTCGATCAATTTTTTCCTGTAGTACCAAACGGATCTTTATTACAGCAGCAACCCGTAACCGTAAAAGTAGGATTGCCACTGGGAACTTTCTGGGGATACAAAACCAATGGCATTTTCCAAACGCAGGAAGAAGTCAACACTCAGCCTAAAATAAACAGTTTAGCCAATACAAAAATTGGAGACCGAAGATATGTAGATACTAACGGAGATGGTGTAATTACAGCTTTGGACAAAGGAAATCTTGGAAGTTCACAACCAAAATTTGTCGGAAGTTTTAGCAACACCATTTCTTATCATGACTTTGATCTTAACTTTTCTTTTCAGGGATCTTATGGCGGTAAAGTATTCAATGCTTTAAATCAGCAATTGGAAATTTCGACCCTGGGTACCAATGCGAATGTAACTTTAGAAGACCGCTGGACACCAGCAAATCCGAGCAACGAAGTTCCAAGAGCCACCAGTTCTCCATTGGGGATTGTTTCAGAACGTTATATAGAAGATGCTTCTTTCTTAAGATTAAAACTAATCACCTTAGGCTATACTTTACCGAAAAGCCTTTCCAAAAGACTGGGTGCTAAGAGCGTTAAATTTTATGTCTCTGCCGAAAACTTAATTACATGGACCAAATACACCGGATACGATCCTGAAGTAAGCTCCTACGAACAAAACAACTTATACCCGGGAATTGATTTTGGCGCTTATCCCAATTCAAAAACATTCATCTCAGGCCTGAACGTAACTTTTTAAGTAAAAAAATACAAAATGAAAAAGATTTTTATAACATTCCTATTGAGTGCCGGACTATTGGCATCGTGCACCGATTTAGAGGTCACCCCTACCTCATTTGTAACCGAAGACAACTACTTTAAAACTCAGGACGATGCCATTGCGAGTGTAACTGCTGTTTATGCTTCATTGAGCCTTGATCCGGGAGAACAGAGTTTATTTGGCCGAAATTTATATTTCCTGACCGACATGGCATCTGATTATGCCGCAGCGGGAGTTTCGGCAACCAATCCGCAGGTGAGAGCTTTAAGCAGCCTGACTCATGATGCCACTTCTGATCGTGTTCAGGTGGCCTGGCGTCAAATCTACGCCGGAATAAACAGAGCCAATGTTGCTATCGATAATATACCAAAAGTAGCCGGTTCAGACGCTGTTAAAAACAGATTGATTCTCGAGGCTAAATTCATCCGGGGTTTATTGTATTTTCAGGCAGTACGCCTTTGGGGCGGAGTTCCAATTGTATTGCATGAGCCTACTTCTATTCAATTGGAAAGTTTAAAATCGAAAAGAGCCACTGTAGCGGAAGTTTATACCCAAATTATTTCAGATTTAAAAGATGCTGAAGCATTACCATCCACTTATCCTGCAACAGATGCCGGACGTGCTACAGCGGGAGCAGCAAAAGCCATTCTGACCAAAGTTTATCTCACAAGAAAAGACTATCCGAATGCTATTTTAAAAGCCAGAGAAGTCATCAATGGCGGTTATGGATATGCGCTTTTTGAAAATTTCCAGGATATTTTTACCAAAACCAAAAAGAACGGGAAAGAACACATTTTCTCCGTTCAGTTTGAACCCAATCAAGCTGGAAACGGCTCTAGCGGAAGTACTTTTCAGGCCACTTCTTTTACCGGATTCACGGCTACAGAACCTGCCGATATTATTTCGGATGTTGCTTTGTTTTATGATATTTATGCTGCCGGAGATACCAGAAGAGATGTAAGTTATGCCAAACAATTACCAATTCCTGGTACCGCAAACGTATATACTTTTCCGAAACCGATCTTCAAAAAGTATCTGGATTTAACAAATCTGGCCACTCCGTCTAACGTCTCAATCAATTTTCCGATAATTCGTTATGCCGACATTTTATTGTCTTTAGCGGAAGCCATAAACGAACAGGGAGCACCAACGCCCGAAGCCTACGAGTTAATCAATCAGGTAAGAAGAAGGGCTTTCGGGAAACCAATTAACACAACAGATGTTACGGTGGACTTAACCGGATTAACACAAACGTCTTTCAGGGCTGCCCTACAGGAAGAGCGCAAAAAAGAATTTGTTCAGGAAGGACAACGCTGGTTTGATTTGGTTCGCTGGGGAACTTTGGTTACCGAAGTCAAAAAAGTACTGGCCAAAAATTCTGTTTCCGAACGAAATAATTTATACCCGATTCCACAAAGCGAAAGAAACATCGATCCAATCGGATTACCACAAAACCCCGGATATTAATTAACACAACCCTAAAAACTAATAGATTATGAAAAATTTTAAACCCAATAGTAAAATTAAAAGTCCGCAAAAAGGGCTTTTATTTACTGCCTTGCTTGCAGCACAATTTAATTTTGCGCAAAACAATCCCAATGCTGATTTTAAAGGCGTTATAGGTAAAACTTTAGCCGATTCGAAAGAATATTGGCCTGAGCCTGTAAAAGCACCAACGGGTGCCCCAAATATTGTCTGGATCTTGCTGGATGATGTTGGATTTGGTGCCTCTAGTGCTTTTGGAGGCCTTATTCAAACGCCCACTTTTGACAATCTGGCGAATAATGGTTTACGCTACACGAATTTTCACACTACAGCCATTTGTGCTCCTACCCGTTCTGCTATTTTAACGGGAAGAAATTCGGGAAAAGTACACGTAAGCGGATTCTCTCACACCGTTTTATCGGCTGGTTTCCCTGGTTGGGACGGAAGAATTCCATCTGATAAAGGTACGATTGCCGAAATCCTGAGAGACAAAGGATACAATACTTTTGCCGTAGGAAAATACGGTTTGACTCCTGATGAAGAAGCAACTGATGCCGGACCATTTGACAGATGGCCTACCGGAAAAGGCTTCGAACACTTCTACGGTTTCTTAGGGTCACAAACCGATCAGTACAAACCGGATTTGGTGGAAGACAATGCACACGTTACTCCTGACGGAAGACATTTAACCGACCAGATTACAGACAAAGCCATTAGCTATATCACCAAACAGCACAAGGCTGCACCAGACAAACCTTTCTTTTTGTACTATGCACCTGGCGCTGTTCACGCACCTCATCAGGTGGCAGAATCCTGGAGCGAACCTTACAAAGGAAAATTTGATGAAGGCTGGGATGCTTATCGCGAAAAAGTACTGGCCAACCAGAAAAAATTAGGTGTAGTTCCTGCTAACGCTGTATTGCCGGAGCGTAACCCGTTGATTACCGACTGGAAAAAACTAACACCCGATCAAAAGAAAGTGTACGCCAGATTCATGGAAGTCTATGCCGGATATCTTACCTATACCGATCATGAAATTGGACGTATCGTCGAACATTTAAAACAAACCAATCAACTCGATAATACTTTAATTTTTGTGGCAATTGGCGACAATGGTGCCAGTAAAGAAGGTACTACACAAGGAACCATCAACCAAAGTCTGTTTGCTCAGGGCGGATCTGATGAAGAAAACCTTCAGAAAAACTTAAACAACATTGGTGAAATCGGAACGGCAAAAGGACTCAATACCAATTATCCGTTGGGATGGGCTCAGGCCACCAATGTTCCGTTTAAAAACTGGAAACAAGATGCACAATCGGAAGGAGGAACGCGCAATCCGTTGATCGTTTTTTATCCAAAAGGAATTAAAGACAAAGGCGGAATCAGAAATCAATACAGCCACGTAACCGATCTGCTGCCGACAACTTTAGACATTGCCGGAATTAAAGCTCCGGAATATATCAGAGAAATAAAACAAGATGCTATTCAGGGCTCTACCTTTTATGCTTCGCTAAACGATGCCAAAGCACCTTCTTTGCATACCGTTCAGTACTACTATATTTTCGGAAACAGAGCCATCTACAAAGATGGCTGGAAAGCGGGAGCAGCTCACCTGCCGGACTCTTTTGCGGTAAAAAAATCATTGGGTAAAAACGAAAAACCGGCCGAAAGTAATTTTGACGCAGACGTATGGGAATTGTACAACCTGAACGAAGATTTCAACGAACGTAACGATCTGGCTAAAAAATATCCTGAAAAATTAGCCGAACTTAAAAAACTGTTTGATGAACAAGCCAAAGAAAACAATGTTTATCCATTGATTGACTGGCAGGATGTGTACAACAGAAGAATACACAACACCACAGCCGACAAAGGAAAAACATTACAGGATCTCATCCAACAGGCGACCAGACCCGGAAATTCAAAATAATTAACCCAATAAAGATTCAGGTCTTTTGTCAATGTATTAAAGACCTGAATCCCTTTCAATTCCAATCCACATGAAAAAAACAGATTATGAAATTATAGGAAAAAAAATACTCGTGGGTGCGATTGTTTTTTTAGTTCCGCTACTCATTCTGGCGGGAGGTTTAACTTTAATTAGCAACTTTTTAAAATAAAAATCATGGCAGCAACAGCTTATAATTCAAAAAGTAAACTAACCAGAGATCTAAGTATTAGTCTCTTCCTTTATGCACTGCCTGTTCTGGCAATCTTTCTGTATTTCAAATTAACAAATGGTGTGATCGCACAATCACATATTGCCTTACCATCCTTTTTAGAATTTATCAAACCGGCTTTCGAAAACATCAGAACCTGAGGATTAACCGCTTTTATGGTGATTCTGGGTATTATCGAATTTACAGCAGGTTTATACGACGATCAATGGACGGGTCAGGAACGCAAAGTAGATATCATTTGTTTTCTGGCTCCTAAATTGCTTTTGCCTCCGGTAATTGCTTTTTTCAGTCTTACTGCATTGCCGTATTTAATTCCCAATCTCGCCAACTCGCTTTCGTGGGTTCCGTTTTGGGGAGGTTTTTTCCTTATCGCAGTAGCCGATGATTTAACGCAGTATTGGTACCATCGCTTACACCATCAGGTTCCTTTTTTATGGCGTTTTCACCGCACACACCACTCCGCTCCGTACATGGGTATGGCCATGGCTTCCAGACAAAACTTTATTTATACAATTTTCTTTTCGCAGATTTACTTAACGGCAACTTTAACTTTTTTAGGTTTAGGATTACCTGCATTGTTTGTATTAGTGATCAAAAGTTTTATCACTTTAGGCGCTCACTCCAGTATTGCTTGGGACAAACCCTTTTACAAATACAAAGTTTTACATCCGATTGCGTGGGTTCTGGAACGTTTAATTTCGACTCCTGCAACTCATCACGCACATCATGCGGATACCAGCGGTGATGGTGTAGGACATTTTAAAGGCAACTTTGGTAATATGTTCTTTATTTGGGATATCATTTTCGGAACAGGTTTAATCACCAGAAAATTTCCAAAATCGTACGGAATGAAGTCCTACAAACAAGAAGAATGGTACGCACAGTTTCTTTGGCCTATCTTCAAATCCAAAAAAGAAGGAAGTGCTTTGGCTGAGGGGGTATTAGCAGTTCCAATACGCCAAAAAGTAGAAAAAACAGTACCCCATCCGGCTTACTACGAGCAGGTTCAATCTTGAAAATCATGATAAAAAATAAAACAATCCAAAACAGTATCGCTATTGTGATACTGTTTTTATCCGGAATTAGTTTTGCACAGCAAAAAGCATCCAACACCGTCTCATTAGACGTTTTTTATGCTAAAATTCAAAGCGAAAAAAAACCACAGATCATTGACGCACGCGGTCCTGAAGAATTCGCTCTTAATCATATCAATGGAGCACAAAATTTTAATTTGGAATCGAAAGACTATGCCAAACGCATTGCTGCCTTAGATAAAAAAAGACCGGTTTTTACCTACTCAATTGGTGCAGGCAGAAGTGTCTGGCTCGCAGATGAATTACTTAAAAATGGTTTCAAAGAAGCTTATAGTTTAGAAGGCGGAATTGCCAACTGGATTGGAAACGGGAAACCCTTTTATGCCAATTCAAAAAGCAAACTAACCTTAGCCGAATACAATAAAATCATTGCAGAAAATAATGATGTTCTCGTTGATATTGGTTCTGTTTACTGCGGTGCCTGCAAAAAAGTAAAACCTGTTTTAGAAACCATCAGAGCACAATACGGAAGCAATTTAAAAATCGTGGAAATCGATTTGGAAGACAGCCCTCAGGTAATCGCCGACTTAAAAACGGTAAAAGTTTTTCCTACTTTAATTTTATACCAAAAAGGCAAAATTGTTTTCAAAAAAGAAGGTCTCGGAGATTTAAAAAATGATGTAGATGTCGCTTTGGCTTCCAAATAAAAACCGCTAAATAATCGCATACAACCCTTAAAAATGTCAACTCAAACCAAACAATTTACCCTTCACGAAGACTGGACTGTCGTAGTTCTTGGTTTTATCATCATCGGAATTTCTCTTTTTCTATTTCTTCCTGAAATCCCTGTTTTCAAATGGTCAACGGGATCAGATTTAGTAGTGGATGTACTTAATTTCAGAAACCTTAAAATCCTCGGATTGCAATTTATTTATCTGGTTTCCGTGGGAACCTTAGGGACTTTTTTGATTGGAAAATCAGTCAAAAACTTTTTACTGGGTTTTCCAATTGTTTATCTCTTAACCATTTTTGCCTTGGTGATCTCCGGAAATACCACCATCAAAGGTCTAAATCTCGAAGCGGTGATTTTTAGTTTAATCATAGGTCTCTGTTTAGGTAATTTTTTCATCCTTCCACGGTGGTTTCGTTCCTCACTTTCGACAGAGGTATTTGTCAAAATTGGCTTGGTATTACTGGGAACCACTGTTATTTTCTCAGACATTCTAAAAGCCGGCTCATTAGGGCTTATTCAGGCATTAGTAGTTGTACTGTCCGTTTGGTACTTTGCCTTCTGGCTGTGCAAAAAATTAAAAGTCGACGATGAATTAACCATGATGATTTCCAGCGCGGTTTCGATTTGCGGAGTTTCGGCGGCAATTGCGACTTCAGGTGCCATCAAAGGCGACTCAAAAAAACTGTCTTACGTGATTTCTATTGTTTTGGTCACCGCAATACCTATGATGATTTTCATGCCTATAATAGCTAAACATTTCAACTTTCCCGAAGAAGTAACCGGAGCCTGGCTGGGCGGCAGTATTGATACTTCGGGAGCCGTTGTGGCATCAGGCTCCTTGGTAGGCGAAACTGCTTTAAAAATTAGTACAATTGTCAAATTCTCTCAAAATGTACTCTTAGGATTAGCTGCGTTTGCCATATCCGTATACTGGACTTATACTCAGAACCAATCGGAAGAAGCTGTGGCAGCCAAACCAACTTTAGCTGTTATATGGGAACGTTTTCCAAAATTTGTCATTGGATTTATTGCCGCTTCACTCTTCTTTTCCTTTTTTTTGACTGCCGAAGTGAGAGACGAAGTAAAAGACAGCTTAAAAAATCTACAAGGCATTTGGTTTGCCCTGGCCTTTACCAGTATTGGACTGGAAACCAAATTTAAAGATTTACTGGGTAATACCAGCCGAAAACCTTTATATGCCTTTTTAATAGCACAATTGTTCAATATCGTTGTCACGCTGATCATTGCTTTTTTACTTTTTAAAGAATAACAATCTGAATCATTTTTTGAACACTTTAAAACGTAACTAATTGTACTAAAACACATTTCATTAAAAATAAATCACAGAGTTGTTCTAAAAAATCATAATTTACTCTACTTTTTTAAGCTATGTTTCCAGGCCACAAACCAATTCAATAAAAGATAAACCCGTTTCAGCAACTCACAACATGAATTAAAATGAAAAAAACACTTCTCACTCTCCACCTCTTATTTTCGACAGTACTTTTCGTTTTCGCACAAAACAAAACCACTACCCCTAATTCAAAACCAAATATCATCCTGATTCTGGTCGACGATATGGGCTATTCTGATTTAGGTAATTATGGTTCCGAAATTAAAACACCAAATCTCGACAAACTGGCTAGTGAAGGTTTACGTCTTCGCGAATTCTACAACAACTCGATTTGCGCACCAACCAGAGCCTCTTTATTAACGGGACAATATCAACACAAGGCGGGGATGGGATTTTTTGATATCAACCTTGGCCTGCCGGCTTATCAGGGATACCTCAACAAAGAATCTTTGACATTGGGAGAAGTTTTTCGTTCTGGTGGTTACAGTACTTTACTTTCAGGAAAATGGCACGTGGGTTCCGAAGATCAGTCGCAATGGCCTAACCAGAGAGGTTTTGATAAATTTTATGGCATCTTAAAAGGAGCTTCCAGTTATTTCGACAGCAAACCTTTGCCTTTTGGAAAAACACCTTATCCGGTAAAATTACTTCGAAACAATGAAGAACTCCATCCTAAAGACGATTCTTATTATTTTACCGATGAAATCGGAAACAACGCAGTGACTTTTCTCGACGAACAAAACAAAGAAAATAAGCCGTTCTTTCTGTATTTAGCTTTTACCGCTCCACATTGGCCGCTACAGGCAAAACCGGTAGACATTGCCAAATACAAAGGAAAATTTGACGAAGGCTGGGATGTTTTAAGAGAAAAAAGAATCGAAAAGCTAAAAACAAATGGCATTTTATCCCCCAATCAAACTGTATCACCAAGAGATCCGGAAGTGCCGGAATGGAATAAACTTACTTATGACGAAAAACAATTCTGGAAAGCCAAAATGGAAGTTTATGCCGCAATGGTAGACAATATGGATCAGAATGTGGGTAAGGTTATGAATAAATTAAAAGCGCTAAAAAAAGATAAAAACACCCTCATTATCTTTATCTCAGACAATGGTGCGCAGGGCGGTTTCAACACCTACAATCCGTTAGGCAGAGGTTTAGTCCGAAATGATGGTCCAATTGGAACTTCAGGTTCATTCGATTATCAGGAACAAAACTGGGCCTATTTATCGAATACTCCTTTACAACAATACAAAAACAATATGCACGAAGGCGGTTTCAGCTCTCCATTTATTGCCTGGTTTCCATCCAAAATAAAAGGAGGCCGAATCGATAAAGGTACCGGACACATTATTGACCTTGCTCCTACTTTCTATGAATTGGCCGGAATTGAATATCCAAAAGAATACAATGGTGCCAAATCGAACCCGTTACCAGGAAAAAGTCTCCTTCCTCTATTATTTGACAATGCTTCCGAAGTCGACAGAGGAGCTCCGTTATTTTGGGAAAGAGCCGGAAACAGAGCCGTACGAGATGGAAAATGGAAACTGGTATCGATTTACCCCTCTTACGAGTGGGAGCTCTATGATATCGAAACAGATCGTGGTGAAACTAATAATGTAGCCAAACAGAACCTCGGTATTGTGAATAAACTATCGGCTGCCTATTTTGATTGGGCCGATCAGACCGGAGTTGTAGAATACAGTAAATTCAAACTAAAACAAGAAGTGATGCCAGGCGGCGCTGCCTTAAAAAAATAATTGAAGCTTCTTTTTACATTTTATAAAGCATTTTAAAGACAGAAAAAGAAGTAATAACAACTCTTACTTCTTTTTCTGTCTTTTTTTTATCCAAAAAAAATAACTAATTAAAAATCAACACATTACCTGTTTTCTTTCACTTATCTGAATAAATTTTAAAAAAACTCTTGGATTTTATTATTTTAAATTTAACTTTGTCTATAGAATTAGTAGAGATTAAAATTTAAAGAACTACATTTTGAACACAACAGCAAGCCAATCCAATTACATTCTTCCAAAAAAATATACCTATAACACTTTTTGTTATATGTGCTTCTGCCATTAATCCTCAAAATCTTTTCATTTGAAATCGATTTTATACCTAAAATCGAAATTCACCCCGAGTACAACTACACAATCATTTTATTGTTGGTCCTTAAACCGGGTTATACTATCACGCAAAGATGTCTTTCGTCTGAAGAGCAATTCGATCTACTTTGATAAACCTTAGGATTCAACAATTTAGACATTATTATACTGTAAATTAAACGGTTTTTATTGCGGGGGTTTTTAGTTTTAAACTAAATTTACTAGTACGATAAAATTGTTTTTTTTACGAATGAAAGTTCTTAAAATACGACAGCAAAGAATAAATTAACCATTAAACCATTAAGCCATGGCTGAAACAAAACAACAACAAACAGCATTAGGAGATGTTGCAGCAAGACAATTAGCAATTGCAACCCGTACCGTTCCTCAAATTGGAACAATTACACCACGTTGGTTAACGCATCTTTTGCATTGGACACCAGTAGAATCGGGTGTATTCCGTTTGAATAAAGTAAAAGACGGAAGTCATATCGAAGTAGATTGTTCTGCAAGAGACGAAAGAGTTTTACCCAATACTTTTGTCGACTACATCGATAATCCAAGAGAATATAATCTGGCAGCAGTTCAAACGATTGTTGAAGTACATACCAGAGTTTCAGATTTGTACAGTAAACCGTACAATCAGATTTCGGAACAACTTAGATTGGCGATCGAAACCATTAAAGAGCGCCAGGAAAGCGAATTAATCAACAATAAAGATTATGGTTTGCTCAGCAATGTTGCGCCTTCGCAAATTATTAAAACCAGAACCGGTGCACCAACGCCAGATGATTTAGACGAACTACTAACAAAAGTGTGGAAAGAACCGGGATTCTTTTTACTACATCCTTTGGCAATTGCAGCTTTTGGCCGTGAATGTACACGTCGTGGTGTTCCTCCTCCTACGACCTCTTTGTTTGGATCTCAATTTTTAACCTGGAGAGGAATTCCGCTTATTCCATCCGACAAATTGCCTATCAAAGACGGAAAATCAAAAATCATTTTATTGCGTACAGGAGAAAGCCGTCAGGGTGTTATCGGATTAATTCAGCCAGGATTGCAAGGCGAACAGTCGCCGGGATTATCTGTTCGTTTTATGGGAATAAATGAAAAAGCAATTGCATCTTATCTGGTATCGCTATATTGCTCACTGGCAGTATTGGTAGACGATGCCATCGCCGTTCTTGAAGATGTAGAAATTGGAAAGTACCATGAGTATAAATACTAACAACAACGGCTTACCCAACATTGAGGATTTGCAGCTTTTGGCTAACGAATTGTTCAGTACGTTACCTAACGAATTTCCCAAAGAGATTTCGTTAAGTCCTGATCGTAGCGAACATCCCCGTGCCACAAAAATTGCAGAAACCTTCCTGAATACGGGGAACTTCAGTGGCCACAGCCCGGCAGCCCTGCCCTTGCAGGATGCACCAGCTTCACCAACTGCTTTACCAGCATTTAGTGGATTTGGAGCAACGCCAACTGTTGCTAATTATGGCTCAGGAGCTTCGGCTTTATATCCAAATGCCGGAGCCGGATTTGATCCTCAAAGTGAAACTTCTCCATTGGGAATTTCACACGGAAATAATGTAAATGTCAACAATCCGCAAACCGGTTTTTATGACGAAAATTTTGGGAATAACGGAACCGCTCAGCTAAATGAAGAAAGTATTTTTTCGAAATTGCTTTTAAATAATGAATACCTGCCTTTTCAAAACCAAGGTTCTTCGTTTGAAACAGAATTAAAAGCAGCATTGGCTTTTGTGGATACACAATTTACAAAACGTGCCAATCTTCCGTTAAACGGAAATGAGATGTCAAATTCGTACTACTTTTTAGAGCAAAATCCGTTTGCTTTTGATCAGAGAAATTCGAATTTAATCGTTGGAAATACTTTTGAAAAACAAGATTTTGGTGGTATTTCCGGTTCTCATTTTGATGCTAAACGAATCAAAAAAGATTTTCCTATCCTAAGAGAAACCGTAAACGGAAAACCTTTGGTTTGGTTTGATAATGCTGCTACGACGCAAAAACCGCAGTCGGTTATTGATCGTATTGCCTATTTCTACGAACATGAAAATTCGAATATCCATCGTGCTGCTCACGAATTGGCTGCCCGCGCATCGGATGCTTATGAAGCTGCCCGCGAAAAAGTAAAAACGTTCCTCAATGCCGGCTCCGTAAACGAAATTGTATTTGTTCGTGGTGCTACTGAAGGTATTAACCTTGTGGCACAGAGTTGGGGCGATTCTAATTTAGTTGCTGGTGACGAAATCATTGTCAGTAATTTAGAACATCACGCGAATATTGTTCCGTGGAAACGTCTGGCAGATAAAAAAGGATTAAAACTTCGTGTAATTCCGGTTGACGATGATGGTCAACTTTTACTGGATGAATATGCTAAATTGCTGAATTCAAAAACACGTCTGGTTGCTTTTACTCAGGTATCAAATGCACTGGGAACTGTAACCCCGGCCAAAAAGATTGTCGAAATGGCTCATGCCGTTGGAGCAAAAGTTCTAATTGATGGCGCACAATCGGTTTCACACATGAAAGTTGATGTTCAAAATTTAAATCCGGACTGGCTGGTTTTCTCCGGACACAAACTTTTTGGACCTACAGGAATTGGCGCTTTATACGGAAAGGAAGAATTACTGAATGAAATGCATCCTTACCAATCTGGTGGCAACATGATTCAGGATGTCACTTTTGAGGAAATAAAATACCACAAAGCACCCAATCGCTTCGAAGCCGGAACGGGAAATATTGCCGATGCAATTGGCCTTGGGGCAGCAATAGATTATGTGACAAAATTAGGAATAGATGCAATAGGCCAGTACGAACATCAATTGTTAGACTACGCGACAAAACTGCTAAAAGAAATTCCGGGCGTTCGACTGATTGGTACAGCAGCAAATAAGGCAAGCGTACTTTCTTTTAATCTGCAAGGTTACACAAACGATCAGGTGGGACAAGCCTTAAATAAAGAAGGTGTTGCAGTACGAACCGGACATCATTGTGCCCAGCCTATTTTGCGAAGAATGGGAGTCGAAACTACTGTTCGTCCGTCTCTGGCTTTTTACAATACCACTGAAGATGTTGATACTTTTATCAAAACCTTGTGGGAACTTAAAAAAGTTAGATTTTAAAAAACAATGCTAAAAACTAATAAGTTAGACCTATTCAAAAAGAATAATTACTTTTTTTAATATTTTGAGTAATTATAACCAAAGGCGATTGTTTTCGGATAATCGCTTTTTTTGTTTAAAAAATTAAATTTTAAACAATAATCAAACAAAACCTTAAATATCAAACATAAAATTACAATTTTATCTAAATATTAAGATTTAAAACATTCAAAAACTATTTTAATTGCACAATAAACAACAAAGCGTTTTGTTTTTTTCTAAAAATATTAAATTAAAACCAAATTGTTACAAATATCACAAAAACAAGTATTTTAGTTATTTTAAATGTTAAATAAAGACTACTTATTAACAGAAAATTAAGATATTTGGGAAAACTAACCAAAAATATTTACAAATGAAAATCAACTTTAAGTTTTTTTTGGGGTTATTGATCGCATTATTTATGCAAATAGCCAATGCACAAGAAGGATCGATTACAGGGAAAGTTACTGACTCAAAACGAATTCCTCTTCCGGGAGTTAACATTCTTGTAAAAGGAACAAAAATCAGTACTCAAACTGATTTTGACGGAAATTTTAAAATAACAGCAAAAAAAGGAGACATTCTAACCGTAAGTTATGTCAGCTTTGCAACTGTACATGTCCCTGCTTCTAATTTAATGACCGTTCAACTGGTCGAAACACAAAATGAACTGGAAGCCGTTTTGGTTGTAGGTTACGGAACACAGACCAAAAAGAATTTAACGGACAATATTGCCCGCGTTACGGCTAAAGATATCCAGCAAATACCTGTTTCAAACGTTCAAAATGCGCTGGTGGGTAAACTTGCCGGTGTACAAATCACTCAGACCAACGGTAAAGTTGAAGGTGGTATTAATGTTAGGGTTCGTGGTGCTGCCAGTATTAGTGCAGGAACACAGCCTCTCTACGTTTTAGATGGAATCCCCTTGATTACAGACAACGAATCCAGCAACGGAGCGCCGACAAATCCATTACTGACTTTGAGCCCGAATGAAATCGAGTCTATTGACGTCTTAAAAGATGCTTCTTCTGCAGCAATTTATGGTGCCCGTGGAGCTAATGGAGTGGTAATCATCACTACCAAAAAAGGAAAAGACGGAAAAGGAACTTTCTCTCTTAATTTCTCACAAGGTGTTAGTGAAGCTACACACAAGAGAAAGTGGCTTAATGCAAAACAATATGTTGAATTAATACGTGAGGCAGGAAAAAATGTTGACGATTTAGCCTCGGTAGAAGAAGAATTAGATCGTCTGGCTCAGGGAACTGACTGGAGAAATGGAGAAATTGATACAGACTGGCAGGATATCGCCTTTCAAACGGGATATACCACCGATGCTGATTTTTCGGTTTCCGGCGGAGACGACAAAACCAGATACTTCTTTTCAGGAGCTTACAACAACACTACCGGAATTATCGACAGCAATAGTCTGGAGAGAATAACCGGAAGATCTAACTTATCTCATAAAGTATCAGATCGTTTTACTGTGGGAATGAACATTGGTTTTTCAAGAGCCATCATCAACAGAGTTCAGGACGATAACTCTTTTACATCACCTCTACAATCCGTAGCGCAGGCTCCAATATCACAAGCAAGACTGGCAGACGGAACAGCAAATCCGAACACAGAATATGCTAACTATTTATTAGCAAAAGACAATACTTTCTGGAAAACGAACATGCGCAGACTTACCGGAAAGGTTTTTGGCGAACTTAAAATAGTAAAAGGTTTAAAATTCAATTCTGATTTCTCTTATGATTATCTAACACAGACCGAAGACTCCTGGCAAGGAAAAAATGCTCCGTTTATGGCGACAGACGGTGAGGTATTTGCAACCTCTGTTAATACTGAAAATTATGTTTTTAGTAACTACTTTACTTACGACAAAACGTTTGCAGAAAAACACGTTCTAAATGTCGTTGCGGGTATGGAACTTAACAAATACAACCGCAGGTATCAAGATGTAAACAGCATCTATTTCCCTAATGATGGCTTCCAGACAATTGACGGAGGAGCAGAAGTTAATGCCGGGGCCGGAAACGAAACTGATTATGCCTTTGTTTCTCAATTTGGGAGATTTAATTATGCTTTTGACGGTAAATATCTGTTCAAAGCCAGTATTCGTCGTGACGGTTCTTCCCGTTTTGGGAAAAACGAACGCTTTGGTGTTTTCCCGGCACTTTCTGCCGGTTGGGTAATTTCTCAGGAAAATTTCTTAAAAGAAAATCCGGTTTTAACCTATTTGAAAATAAAAGGAAGCTGGGGTAAATTAGGAAATGCCGAAATTGGAAACTTTGCCTCCCGCCAATTGTACCGTCCGAATCCTTATAATTTAAAATCCGGATTAACATTCTTTCAACCTGGAAATAATAACTTAACCTGGGAAAAATCTACTCAAATCGATTTTGGTGCCGAACTGGGCTTTTTAGATAAAATTACTTTTGAAGCCGACTACTATCAAAAAGATACCGATGGACTACTCTTTGATGCTCCACTTCCAAAAAGTGCAGGTGCCGGTCCTGATGGAACTATCAGTAAAAATATCGGAAAAATCAGAAGCAGTGGTTTCGAATTTACGTTAAATACTAAAAATATCACCACCGAAAATTTTACCTGGACTACAAGTTTCAACTTAACCACAAATCAATCAAAAGTAAAAACGCTTCCTAACAACAATGCAGATGTAATTAGCAGTTATACTATTAATAGAGTTGGCGAAAACATTTCATCCTTCTATTTGGTAGAATACGCAGGAGTTGACCCGGCAAACGGAGATGCACTTTTTGTAAAAAACACAAAAAATGCCGACGGAAGTATTGACAGAAGTACGACCAACGACTATAGCGAAGCACAGAGAACCATTCTTGGAAATCCGTTTCCAACCTTAATGTCAGGACTTACCAATACGATTTTATACAAAGGTGTTGACTTTTCATTTACTTTCCAAGGAGAATGGGGTGCCAGTATTTATAACACTGCGGGAATCTATCAGTCTACAGCAGCCGATTATTTTGATAATCAGACACTGGATCAGCTAGACCGTTGGCAAAAACCGGGTGACATTACTAATGTACCACAAGCAAGATTTGGAGGTTCAAACGGTACCCAAAATTCGAGCCGTTATCTTGGTAAATCAGATTTCATACGTTTAAGAAACCTGACATTAGGATATTCATTACCTAAAAAGACCGTAAGCGACATGGGAATGAGCAATTTAAGAATTTACATGACGGCTGTAAATCTATTGACTTTTACCAATTACAAAGGTTCTGATCCTGAGTCACGAAGAGATGACATCTCAAGAGCGAATCCTAATATTGGACAGGAATTTTATTCGGCTCCACCAGCGAGAACAATCGCTATGGGAGTAAATATCAATTTTTAAATCGATCAAAATGAAATCAAATACGATACTATTATTTATGCTTTTTGCAGTCTTTTTTACAAGCTGCCAAGACGAATTAAACGTAGAACCAAGACAAAGAGAAGATGCTTCTATTACCTTGAGTACAGAAGAAGGAGTTACCAATGTACTTACCGGAACCTATGCTCTTGCCGCAAACGGAAATGCTTACGGAGGAAGAATCTTAGTTTATGCCGATTTACTGGGAGCAACAGGTGTAACCGCCACTACTGATTTTAGGTTCAGAGGAACTTTTGGCGAATTAAGACAAATGTATATTAAAAAAATGCTTGCCGATAACGTAATCATCACCGGAACTTACTCGAGATGTTACGAAATCATAAACGCAGCCAATACCGTTATTGACAATATCAGCAAGGTGAAGGATCCGGCTAAACAAGCCCGAATGATCGGTGAAGCTAATTTTTTAAGATCACTTGCTTATTTTGATTTAGTGCGCTTTTTTGCAAAACCATACGTTAGCGGTCAGCCCAATAATCAATTGGGAATTGTAATAAGAGACAAAGCCATTTATGATTTCAACGTCGATTTATCAAAAGAAAGAAGTACGGTTGCTGAAGTCTACAAAGTCATCATTGACGGATTAAATCTCGCTTACACCAATCTTCCAAAAGACAATAGTTTTTATGCTGACAAATATGCCGCAAAAGCTCTATTGGCAAGAGTATATCTTCAACAGGGCAATTACGCTTTGGCAAGAGACGCAGCCGATGATGTCATCAAAAATAGCGGACACTCTTTGTCTACAAAATATGCAGATGCCTTTAATCATGACACCGATCAGGTTGAAGACGTTTTTGCCATCCAAATTACGAAACAAACCGGAACAAATGATGCCAATACCTTTTATGCAGCCGAGAATAATGGAGGACGCGGAGGTGATATTTCGATCAGAGATCCTTATCTGGAAAAATTTACCGATCCTAACGACGATCGTGCAAATTTCAATTATATAAACCCTGCCAATGACAGATTACTGACTTTAAAATTTACCAATCAGTTTGGTAATGTAGGGATCATTCGTCTGGCTGAAATGTACCTCATCAGAGCAGAAGCCAATTTTCAGGCCGGAACAGCTGTGGGCAACACTCCGCTTGACGATATCAACATCCTCCGAACAAGAGCCAATGCACAAAAACTGACCGCAGTAACACTTGATGCTATTTTACTGGAGCGCCAATTCGAATTAGCGATGGAAGGCTTTTCAATTCACGACATCCGAAGAACAAAAGGCTCTATTGATGTAAGTGGCGACGGTGACGGATCTGAATTATTATCTTATGATGCCAATGTACTGGTATTTCCTATTCCGATCTTGGAAATGGATGCCAACAAAAAAATCACCCAGAATCCGGGTTACAGCAAGTAAAATTACCTAGATTCTCAGGGACTAAGATGCTGAGATACTAAGATTTTTTTTTCCGGAGTGCTTTAAAAAGTTCCTTAAAAATAAAAGGTGTAAAGTTTTGTAATGAAACTTTACACCTTTGTTGTTTTGTGTTTTTTCGTCAAAGTTTAAAACTTTGACAAAGTTTGAAAGTTCTAAAGTTCTAAAAAAAAACCTAAAAATCTTAGTATCTCAGCATCTTAGTACCTCAGAACTTAAAAAAAATTAATTCTTAAAAGCATTCAGTGATTTCTCGATAATTTCAAGACACTCCTGAATTTGAGATTCGGTCATCACCAAAGGCGGTGCCAGTCTAATTTTATTTCCATGAGTTGGTTTAGCCAATAATCCGTTATCTCTGAATTTCAAACAAATTTCCCAAGCCAAATCAGAATCTTCACCACAATTAATCACAATTGCATTTAATAATCCTTTACCGCGAACCAGCGTGATCAGATTATTGCGTTCTGCAATTTCATTTAGCCCTTTTCTTAAAATAATCCCCAGACGTTCTGCATTTTCGGCAAGATTCTCTTCTTTGATTACTTCAAGAGCTGCTATTGCAACTGCAGCTGCAACCGGATTTCCTCCAAAAGTAGATCCATGTTGTCCCGGTTTGATTACATTCATAATTTCATCATTACACAAAACTGCTGATACCGGATACACCCCGCCTGAAATTGCTTTTCCTAAAATTAAAATATCAGGTTGTACATTTTCATGCTGTACGGCTAATAATTTTCCGGTACGTGCGATTCCTGTCTGAACCTCATCTGCAATGAACAAAACATTATGTTTTTCACACAATGCTTTGGCTTTCGCCAAATATCCTTCAGAAGGAACATAAACCCCTGCTTCTCCCTGAATTGGCTCTACTAAAAACCCTGCAATATTTTTTGACGACTCCAATGCTTTTTCAAGAGCAGCCAGATTATCGTATTCAATTTTTATAAATCCTTCTGTAAAAGGTCCAAAATTTTTGCGTGCTACTTCATCATTTGAAAACGAAATAATGGTAGTCGTTCTTCCGTGAAAGTTATTTTCGCACACGATTACCTGTGCCTGATTTTCCGGAATTCCTTTTACTTCATAAGCCCATTTTCTACACACTTTAAGAGCCGTTTCAACTGCTTCAGCACCAGTATTCATAGGTAATACTTTATCGAAGCCAAAATACTTTGTTACAAATTCTTCATAATTACCTAATTTGTCATTGTAAAAAGCACGTGAAGTCAGCGTAAGTTTCTGAGCCTGATCGACCATAGCCTTCACAATCTTTGGATGACAGTGTCCTTGATTAACGGCAGAATAAGCAGATAAAAAATCAAAGTATTTTTTTCCGTCTACATCCCATACATAAACCCCTTCTCCTCTTTCCAGAACAACAGGAAGTGGATGGTAATTATGTGCTCCGTATTTATTTTCTTTTTCAATCAAAACCTCTGATTTTGACGACAGGGCATTTTCAGTATGAATCATGATCTTATTTTATTTAAAATTTTCTAAAAGCCAAAAGTATTAAAAATTTCTCATTAAAACCTCCATAACTACTAGTTTTGACTTTAAAAAAGACTTTTAAAGTCAAAAACAAAGGTTTTAGAGGTTAAAAAAATCAATTTTAGACATCTTATAATCCCCTTCAATCCCTTGTTAATTAAAAAAAATAGTTACTTTTATGAATGCGAAATTATTGTCGCCTATTTAGAGTTCTTTTTTAGAACAGCTGCAATAACATAAGCATTAAGATTAAACACAAATTATAAGAATGGATATATTAGACGAATTTGATATTAGCATCATTAAAGAATTAGAAAAAGACGGAAGAATGGCTTTTTCTGCAATCGCTGCTAATTTGAAAATATCAAACACCATGGTGCATCAGCGTATAAACAGAATGATCGAACAAGGTGTAATTGGTGGAATCAAACCTATCATCCAGGAAAAAAACATTGGTTATGACTGGGCGTCTTTTACGGGAATAACCCTGAATAAAGATTCTGATTCAGACCGGATTATTGAAGAATTAAAAGAAATTCCGGAAATTACAGAATGCTATTACGTGACAGGATCCTTTACGCTTTACATCAAAATCATAGCCAAAAATCATGAACACATGCGCCGAATCCTTTATGAAAAAATCGATGGTATTCCGGGTATTGCCAAAACCGATTCGATTATTGAATTAGGCTGTGCGTTCAAACGAAATATCTCTTTATAATTACTTTTTAAATTTTAAACCATGATGTTACGAAAACTGCTTTTACTTACTTTGTTTTGCTGTAAGTCAGCCCTGTTTTCGCAAATCGTTGTTCCTGGTCCGTCAAAAAGTGATTTCTCCCCGACACTTTCTTTTTTAGCTTCCGATTGGATGCAGGGTCGCGGAACTACTCAAAAAGGAGCTTTTCTGGCCTCTGAATATATTGCTTCAATGATGGAACTTTACCAATTAGTTCCGTACGACACAAAATCAGGATACTATCAGAATTTCAAAATTGAAGAACACACCGTAAAAAAGGCTGCACTTGAAATAAAAAAAAACAGTAAAGAAACTTTTCCCCTTTCTCCAAATACCGATTTTCAGGTTACCCCTGTCGCACAATCGTTACAAAAAGAAACCGAAGTCGTTTTTGCCGGTTACGGATTAAATCTACCGAAAGAAAACTATGATGACTATAAAAACCTGAATACAAAAGATAAAATTGTCGTCGTTCTAAAAGGCTTCCCGGGACATTTGGACAGCACATCAGTATCCTATCAGAAATTCAAAAAGTACTATCCCGAAGAAAACAACCTCGAAGAAATTAAACTTCAAACCGCGATCAGTAAAGGAGCCAGCGCATTGATTCTTATTGATGGCAAAAAATGGGTCAAATTTAAAAAAGAAACCACCTTCCATTCCCTCGAAAATTCAAACATCACTTCGATTCCCATTTTTGAACTTAGTAAATCAGCTGCCGAAAAACTTTTTACAGGAAGTACTATCTCGTTAGAACATTTTGAAGAAAAAGCGGCACGAAAATTATTCTTTGCTGCTGTTCCGCTAAAAAATACGAAAATTAATTTCTCTATAGAATTGCAATCCCAAACCTTTCCGGTTCGCAATGTTTTAGGAATGATTCCGGGGAAAGACACTACCAAAACTATTATTGTGGGAGCACATTACGATCATTTAGGCATCCTAAACGATTCTATTTACAATGGAGCCGACGACAATGCATCAGGAGTTTCCGGAATGCTGGCACTGGCCAAAAAATGGTCCGAAACCAAAACAAAACCTCCCTGCACTATATTATTTGCTTCGTGGACGGCCGAAGAAATGGGGCTTTTGGGAAGTGAATACTTCGTTCAGCATTTGGATTCCGAAAAACAAAAAATACTGCTCGCCATTAACATGGATATGATTTCGAGAAGTGCTCCCGAGGACAAATTACATCGAATCCTAAGTATCGGAACACAAAAGGAAAATGTTTCTTTAAAAGAAATTGCCAGCCTAAGCAATACAAAACTTTCGAAACCTTTTACACTCGATCTTTGGGAAACCAATGGACATACCGGAAGTGATTATGCTTCGTTTACTGCTAAAGAAATTCCCATCATGACTTTTTTTAGTGGTTTTCACGACGATTATCATTCCACCAGAGATATCGCTACAAAAGTAGATTTAGATAAAATAAAAGATGTTCTCTTTATCGTCAATACCTCTCTTTTAAATTTTATAAACCAGTTGCATTAACTCCATTCAAAAAACGATGAAAAACCAACTTTCCTTCCATTTTTTCTATCAAAAAATCCTGATCCTTATGCTACTTTTTACAGCTAGTCTGCTTCAGGCACAAAGTCCCAAAGGCAAACTTTTTATCATCGGCGGCGGCGATCGGTCTGATGCCCTGATGAAACAGGTTTTAAGTGTTTCTGAATTGACAAAAAATGATTTCATCGCTGTTTTGCCCATGTCAAGCGAAGAACCGGACAGCTCCTTTATTTTTTTCAAAACACAAATGGTAAAATTAACTCCCAATCCAATTGTGATGCTTAATTTCAATAAAGAAACTGCTCAAAACAAAAAACTGACCGATTCACTTCAAAAAGCAAAACTGATTTTTATAAGCGGTGGAGACCAGACCCGTTTTATGAGCGTGGTGCAAAATACTCCAATTCAAACGGCGATTCAAAAAGCTTACCAAAACGGAAGCACCATTTCCGGAACTAGCGCCGGTGCCGCTGTGATGTCTGAAAAAATGATTACCGGAAATCAGAAACTACAAAAAGAATATTCCGGAACTTTTGACAACATCCGTTACGACAATCTCGAAACTGCCGAAGGTCTTGGACTACTCCAAACCGCAATTATCGATCAGCATTTTTTAAAGAGAAATCGTTACAACCGATTGCTTTCCGCATTAGTGGAATTCCCTTCTTTAACCGGAATTGGAATCGACGAAAGCACCGCCATCATTGTCCGAAACAATCAGATTGAAGTTGCGGGTGAAAGTGAAGTGATCGTAGTGAAAAAACCAAAAGGAATTCTGAAATCTAAAAAGAATAATCTCATTTCGATTGAAAATCTACAAATGAGCATTTATACTGCCGGACAAAAATTTAACATCCAATAAACATGTTTACCACCAAAACTATAAAATTAGCCTTTGTACTTTGTTGCGCAAGTCTTCCTCTTTGTGCACAAAAAATCAATTCAAAAGAAGCCGCACGTCTCGAAAATTTAGCCCAACAGGTTCGTATTATCAGAGACCACTGGGGTATTCCCCATGTTTATGGAAAAACGGATGCTGATGCTGTTTTTGGATTACTCTACGCCCAATGCGAAGATGATTTTAAACGCATTGAAATGAACTATATTGAAAAGTTGGGGCGCCTCTCAGAAATAAAAGGACAAGCCGTTTTATACAATGATTTAGAAATTAAATTATTAATTGACACCGAAGAAGCCAAAGCCGATTATAAAAAAGCTCCCTTATGGCTCCAAAAATTATTAAACAGTTATGCCGATGCTATTAACTTTTACCTCTACAAACATCCCGAAGTAAAACCGGCGCTTTTAACTCATTTCGAACCCTGGTTTCCTTTGCTTTGGACCGATGGAAGTATCGGAGCCATCAGTACTGCCGATTTAACAACAGGAGAATTAAAAGCTTTCTATTCCGGTAATGGTGATAAAGTGGCGTATGTTGAAAGAGAGAAAAATGTACAAACAGGTTCTAATGGTTTTGCATTTGCCCCCTCAAAAACAGCCGACGGAAATGCTATTTTATACATCAATCCACATACCACCTTTTATTTCAGACCCGAAGTACAAGTCACCAGCGAAGAAGGCCTAAACGTTTACGGAGCAGTAACCTGGGGGCAATTTTTCGTCTATCAGGGTTTCAATGAATATTGCGGATGGATGCACACCTCCTCCAACGTTGATGTTGCCGATATGTATGCCGAAAAAATTGTCGATAAAAAAGGCAAACTATTTTATGAATTCGACAAAAAACTAATCCCGGTTATCGAAAAAGAAATTATACTACATTACACCGAAAACGGGAAATTAATCCCTAAAAAATTCAAAACCTACTACACCAATAATGGTCCGATTATGGCCAAACGTGACGGAAAATGGATCAGTTTAAAATCAAATAATCGCTCGATGACCAGTTTAATTCAGAGTTGGGTCAGAACCAAATCAACCAGTTTTGAAGATTACAAAAAAGCGATGGACTTAAAAGCCAATACTTCAAACAATACCGTTTACGCAGACAACAAAGGAAATATCGCTTATTGGCATGGAAATTTTATCCCAATCAGAGATAAAAGCCTCAATTGGTCTAAAGTCATTGACGGATCGGTCTCGGCTACGCAATGGAAAGGCCTGCATAATGTAAACGAAACCGTTCATTTGTATAATCCAACAAACGGATGGCTGCAAAACTGTAACTCAACACCTTACACTGTTGCGGGAGAAAACAGTCCGAAAAGAGAAAACTACCTGCCTTATATGGCACCTGACGGAGAAAATTTTAGAGGAATAAATGCCGTTCGAATTTTCAGCAAAGGCAGTCAGTATACTTTAGACAAAGTAATTGCTGACGGATATGATACTAAATTATCGATTTTTGAAATTTTAATTCCAAGCCTGATTTCGATTTACGAAAAAAACAAAACAGCATATTCTGAATTAAATGAAGTCATTTCGATACTCAAAAACTGGGATTATTACGCCAAAGAAAATTCAGTAGCCACCACTCTGGCAGTCGAATGGGCGTACAAATTAGATCCGATTATACTGAAAGCATATGTCGATGAAGGAGAACCGGATCAGGTAGAGAATACCCGAAAATTTGCCACGAATGCCACCGCTGTTCAAATGCTTCCGCAATTACAGTTAGTTTTAAAAGAACTGAACTCAAAATGGGGAACCTGGAAAGTAGCCTGGGGAGAAATAAATCGTTTTCAACGTTCAAACGGCGACATCGATTTAAAATATGATGATGCTCAGCCGAGTTTACCGATCGCTTTTGGACCGGGCTCCTGGGGAAGTTTACCTTCCTTTAAAAGCAGTTATCAAAAAGACTCCAGAAAACGATACGGCTACAATGGCAACAGCTTTGTATGTGCTGTAGAATTTGGTCCAAAAATAAAAGCAAAATCATTGTTAGCCGGAGGTAATAGCGGAAATCCTGACTCCAAACATTTCAACGATCAAAGTGAAATGTATCGAAAAGGAAACTTTAAAGAAGTCTTGTTTTACAAAGATGATGTGATCAAAAATGCCGAGAAAACCTATCATCCCGGTGAATGATTTTCATTGTAAGAAAATAACGTTTAAAAACCCCGGAAGAAATACATTCTGAGGTTTTTTCGTAACGTAATATTTCTGATATTTGTTAAAAATTGTACTCTTATGAAAAATTCGGCCTTTCTCTTATTTGCTACCATATTGTTTTCCAACGGTATAAATGCACAACTAAAAGCTGTAAAATACACTGACGGTTCTCAGGCTCTAAGTGGATTATTTGCAAAATCTGCTAAAAAAAGCACTCAAAATCCGGGGATTTTATTGATTCCGGCCTGGCTTGGCATTGACAAAGCCTCTAAAGATATTGCAGAAAACTTATCCAAATTAGGCTATCACGTTTTCATTGCTGATATTTATGGAGAAGGAAACAAACCTGCCAATACCTCAGAAGCGGCAAAGCAATCCAGTTACTACAAAAATAACTTTGAAATATATCAAAAACGCATCAATGCCGCATTACAGGAATTGATCAAATCAGGAGCCAACGCCGACAATATTGTAGCCATTGGGTACTGCTTTGGAGGAACCGGTGTTCTTGAAGCTGCACGCGGACATTTAAATCTAAAGGGAGTAGTTTCTTTTCACGGAAGTTTAGCCAGAGATGCCGCCCGTAAAATTGAACCCATCACAACTAAAGTATTAATTTGTCACGGGGCCGACGATCCCTATGAATCAAAAGAAGAAATAACAGCTTTCCAACAGGAAATGAGAGATTCAAAAGCCGATTGGCAAATGATTTATTATGCCAATGCCGTACATTCTTTCACCAATCCTGAAGCAGGAAATGACAACTCAAAAGGAGCAGCCTATAATGCCGTTGCAGCAAAAAGAGCTTTTGAACATTTGCAGCTTTTCCTGAACGAAGTATTGAAAAAATAAGCTTTAAAACTGCAATTTCAAAGAATAAAACTGACTTCAACTATATGGTTTTAAAATTCAGACAATAAGTGAAATTCGCAGCAAAAAAATCTTTTTCATCTGTGACAAAAAAAAGTATCAGCATTAAGCCAGATAATTATTTTTAAAATTTACGGAAATTCGCGTTATTCGCTGCAAGAAAAAACAAACCAAGAAAACCAAACCAATACCATTTACAATCAATGTCACACAGTCCGATTAGAAAAGACAAAACCTGCTTAAACTGCAGACACGTTGTTGAACAAAAATTTTGCCCCAATTGCGGGCAGGAAAATACCGATTCCCGAAAAACATTCCATCATTTGTTCGTTCACTTTTTTGAAGATTTGACACATTATGAAAATGCTTTTTGGCGTACGATCAAAAACCTTTTGTTTAAACCATCGGCATTAACCAAAGAATACCTTTCAGGAAAACGTTTATCCTACTTAGCTCCTGTTCGTTTGTACATCTTTATCAGTTTTGTCACTTTCTTAATGATCGCCTTATTTCCGGGCCATTCAAAAGAAACCACCGCTGATTTTAATCTCGACATAAGCAACGAAAAAGAAGTTCCAAAAAATATTTTTACAGGAGATCTTAACGATTTAAAACCCGGAGACGGTTTTGATGATTTTACCAAAGAGATCGATTCCGTTCAAAAATATGCACCTGAAAAGGAAAAATTAGATTCGTTTAGTTACTGGATGATTCAAAAAGTAAAATATGTAAAAGAACACAATACCAAAAAAGAACTCATTAACAAGTTCACAGAGTCTTTTGTACATAACATTCCCAAAGTACTGTTCATTATAATGCCATTATTTGCTTTCTTTTTATGGCTCGTTCATAACAAAAAAAGATGGTATTATTTTGATCATGGGATATTCACTTTACATTACTTTTCGTTTTTGCTTCTGGTAATCTTCTTCCTATTTATAATTAGAAGATTGGTTGGGTTATTTGGAGAAGACAGTCCACTATCTTTTATTTCAGGTGTAACCGACTTTTTTGGAGGTCTCTGGATGTTCTACTATTTCTTTCCGGCACACCACCGTTTTTACGGAGAAACAAGATGGGTTTCCTTCTTTAAAAGCATCGCATTGCTGTTTATAAATTCAATTTTTATCTTATTCTTACTGATTTTCTATATTTTCTATACCTTTATCAATTTACACTAAACAACCTATGAAAAAAATCATAATCCTGTTATTAATTGGTACTGCATTTTCGTGTAAAAACACACAATCAGTTACCTTAAAAGACAATTCAGATCCCTCTAAATACATCGACTTTATTTCTGAAAAAGATCTAAAAACAATGCTTTATGTAGTAGCCTCTGACGAAATGGAGGGGCGTGAAACCGGATCGAAAGGGCAAAAGAAAGCAGGTCTTTACATGATCGGGCAATACAAAAAACATGGAATTTCGTTCCCTAAAGGTGCAACCGATTATTACCAGCATATTCCTGCCTCATTTTTAAATGCCAGACGAAATGAAAACTTACCGGATTCAGAAAACATCTGGGCTTATATTGAAGGATCTGAAAAACCGGATGAAGTTTTGGTTATTTCCGCACATTACGATCACGTAGGAGTAAAAAATGGCGACGTTTATAATGGTGCTGATGATGATGGTTCCGGAACTGTTGCTGTAATGGAAATGGCAAAAGCATTTGCAAAAGCCAAAAAAGACGGACACGGTCCAAAACGCTCTATACTGTTCCTGCACGTTACCGGAGAAGAACACGGTCTGCATGGTTCTCGCTATTATTCTGAAAATCCTTTATTCCCAATCGCTAATACCATTGCCGACATTAATATCGATATGATTGGCCGTCGTGATGTGGAACACGAAAAAACAAACAATTATGTGTACGTAATTGGAGCCGACAGACTCTCCACTGATTTACACAATATTGTTGTGGCACAAAATGAAAAATACACTAAAATTGACTTAGATTTTAAATTCAACGACCCGAAAGATCCAAATCATTTTTACGAGCGTTCTGATCATTATAACTTTGCAAAATTTGGAATTCCATCGGTTTTCTTCTTTAACGGAGTTCACGAAGACTACCACAGAAAAGGTGACGAACCTCAGAAAATCGAATACGATGCTTTGACTAAAAGAACAAAATTAGCTTTCTCCATTGCCTGGGAATTAGCGAATAGATCTGATCGCCCAGTAGTGGATAAACCGATTAAATAAGGCGCTAAGGCACTAAGATACTAAGGCTCTAAGCAACAAAGGTTCAAAGGTTCAAAGGCTTTTAAAAATAACAAACAAAAAACGAGGAGCTAAAACTCCTCGTTTTTTTTATACTTCCTAATCATTCTTTAAGCTTGAAATCCAGCTAAAACCTTTGAACCTTTGCAACTCTGAACCTTTGTACCTTTTAATTAACGAATAGATCTGATCGCCCAGTAGTGGATAAACTGATTAAATAAGGTACTGAGATACTAAGATGCTAAGGCTCTAAGCAACAAAGGTTCAGAGTTACAAAGGCTTTTAAAAATAACAAACAAAAAACGAGGAGCTTAAACTCCTCGTTTTTTTATACTTCCTAATCATTCTTTAAGCTTGAAATCCAACTAAAACCTTTGAACCTTTGCAACTCTGAACCTTTGTACCTTTTAATTAACGAATAGGTCTGATCGCCCAGTAGTGGATAAACCGATTAAATAAGGTACTGAGATACTAAGATGCTAAGATGCTAAGGCTCTAAGATTTTTTAAGTGCTGAGAAACTAAGTTACCACTTTATTCTATAAATAGGAGGCTGTCTAAAAAGACAGCCTCACTTATTTCTCCTATTACTTAAAGATTATTCTTGCATCATAGAGCAACTTTTAAATAAGCCATCCCAATGATTTCTTTTTTATGCGGGTACTCCTGATTTTAATTTCTGTACAACTTCCAAACATCTATTTTCAAAAATTGACTGCTCAACTGGCACAACAACCGATTGAAATAATTGCATTAAATCATCCGAATGATTTGCTGATTTTTTTGTCGCAATATTATAATGAATAAACCTGATCCATAAAATTGCTTTTAATTCCGTTTCATTTTCATTCCACATTTTCATTTCAACCAACAAAGCATTATCGCGATACTCAATCAATTGCGATTCAATCAGGGTCGTTTCCATCGTAAAAGCCGGACGTATATAACTAATCTGACTGGATGCTACTACCCAGCTCAAACCAGTTTCTTTCAGATATTTAAAAATATCCAGATCGTAATGTTCTGCAATCTGATCTTCTCTTGTATTAATAAAATACTCCAGATACTTTGCGTTGTTTAAATGATTAAAAGGATCACAATCCTGAAATCTGATTTTCTTTTTTGTTTTTAATACTTTTTCCATTTTCTGCTTTTTTTATCAAATACCAATCGGTATCTGAAGGGTTAAAAAATTTTTATTTCCTCATTTTATCAATTATCGCATGGTCTATAAAATCCATAGCGGTGGTGATGTATGTCCCATCATTATGCGTAAAGGCCAAAAGGGAGCTTCCTTCAATTAAAGTCAATAATAGCTTTGCATATTGCAGCGGATCAATATTCTCCTGAATTTCTCCACTTATAATACCTTCACTAATGATATTGGAAAGTCCGGTGATAAATTTCTGAGACAAACTCTGAGCACTCTTAAACAACAGTGGATTGATAAATTTAGTATCTACTCCTACACGCAGCATTGGACAACCACCTCTGTCTTTGACTACATCATAATAGCTCCGTTGATATTTCGTTATCGTGTAAAGTTTCTCTAAACTTCCTGTAGTAGAAGCCAGTATTTTGAATAAAGGCGTTATCGCTACCTCTACATTCAATTGAAAAGACTTTAAAGCTAACTCTTCTTTATTGGCAAAATTGCAGTAAATAGCCCCTTTGGTAAGTCCCGTAGCCTTGGTAATATCCGAAAGACTGGTACCCACATATCCCTGTCTGTTAAAAACAGGTGCTACTTTGTCCAATATAAATTCAGAAGTGTTCATTATTTTCCAGTTTTCAACAATCGTTCTTCAAACAAATATAACACAAATACCGATCGGTATTTCATGTTAGAGCTTTTTTTCTTCTAAACATAAAAAGAAAGGGGTGAATTCAAAGAATTCACCCCTTTATATATTTTATCATCTTAAAAGATTAGTAACCAAGAAATTTAACGGTAGTAAAAAAACTTAGCATCTCAGCTCCTCAGAATCTTAGCCCCTTTTTCTAGTCATTCATAGAAATCAAAAACTCTTCGTTGTTTCTGGTTTTCTTGAAACGATCGTTTACAAAATCCATAGATTCTACCGGATTCATATCAGACAGGTACTTACGCATGATCCACATTCTTTGTAATGTTTTCTCATCCAGTAATAAATCATCACGACGTGTGCTTGACGAAGTAAGATCGATAGCCGGGAAGATACGTTTGTTAGCGATTTTACGATCCAATTGCAGTTCCATATTACCGGTACCTTTAAATTCTTCAAAGATAACTTCATCCATTTTAGAACCTGTTTCGGTCAATGCGGTTGCAATAATACTTAGTGAACCGCCATTTTCTACATTTCTGGCAGCTCCAAAGAAACGTTTTGGTTTTTGCAATGCATTAGCATCAACACCACCGCTTAAAACTTTACCTGAAGCAGGTTGAACAGTATTGTAAGCTCTCGCTAAACGAGTAATCGAATCAAGTAAAATAACCACATCGTGTCCGCATTCTACCAAACGCTTTGCTTTTTCAAGAACGATATTCGCAATCTTCACGTGTTCTTGTGGTTCTCTGTCAAAAGTAGAAGCAATAACTTCTCCTCTTACACTACGCTGCATATCCGTAACCTCCTCAGGACGCTCATCAATCAAAAGAACGATAAGATAAACTTCGGGATGGTTGGCTGCGATTGCGTTTGCAATGTCTTTTAGCAACATTGTTTTCCCCGTTTTAGGCTGAGCGACAATCATACCACGCTGTCCTTTTCCTATTGGAGAAAACAAATCGATAATACGGGTTGAAACTGAACTGCCTTTTTCGGCTAATTTAAATTTTTCAGAAGGGAAAACCGGGGTAAGATGTTCGAAAGAAACTCTGTCACGAACAACTTGTGGATCATGACCATTAATTTTAAGTACACGAACGAGAGGGAAAAATTTTTCGCCTTCTTTTGGAGGACGAACTACTCCTTTTACAGTATCTCCGGTTTTAAGACCGAACAATCTGATTTGTGACGTTGATAAATAAATATCATCGGGAGAGGCTAAATAATTATAATCTGATGAACGTAAAAATCCGTAACCATCCGGCATCATTTCAAGAACACCTTCACTTTCAATAATTCCGTCAAACTCAAAGTCTGAATCTCTGAAATTATTCTTTTTATTTTTATGATTTGGATTTTGATTCCCGTTGTTTCCGTTCCCGTTTTGGTTAGAATTTGGATTCTGATTTGGGTTTTGGTTGGGATTCTGATTCGGATTTTGATTTTTATTCTGGTTCGGATTAATCTTCTTGGTCTGAACCGGTGCTTCTGTTTTTTCAGCAGCAGCAACTTCTGCTGTAACTTCATTTTCCGGAACTACATCTTTCGTAGCCTCCTTTTCTTTTTTCAAAGCAACCTTTTTCTCGTAAGCCGATTTACTAAACTTTACAATTTTTGGTCCTTTTTTCTCTATTGCTGCATCTTCAGTATTCTCAGTACTTTCGGTATTCTCAATATTTTCCTGAACTTCCGGTGTTGTTTCAACGCTTTTTACTTCTGCTGTTTCTTTTGCTGCTGCATTTCCTTTTATCTTCGGATTTGTTTTAGGATTTGCTTTAATAGCCGGAGTTTTAGTTACTGCTATCAGAGCTTCCTCTTTTTCAGGAGTTTCCTCTGCTTTATCAAATTCCAGAACCGGTGCATTCTTATTTGCTGCTGTCTTTTTTGCCGGAACAATTCTTGCTCTTTTCGGTTTTTCATCAACTATTTCCGCTTCTGCCACAGGACTAACCGGCGGCGCTACAGTCGCTTCCTGATGTGCTAAAATCTGACTTATTAAAGTCTCTTTTTTAACGCCATTAAACTTTATAGTTTTAGCTAACTTAGCTATTTCTTGAAGCTCAGAAAGCTTCATTTCTTTTAATGCAGAAATATCAAACATGAATGTTCTATGAATTTAATTATTTTAACGGAAATATTGTAAAAAGAATAGGTAGATATTTTTTTTCGATTGACCGCAGTATGAAGTGCTTACGGTATTATGATGCAATAATACGAATAAAATTTAATCATACAATAGTATTTTAAAAAAAGAAAATATATTTTTGTAAAACAATTTTAGACCATGATACAACGAATTCAGACTGTATATTTAATTCTTACCTTTTTAATCACGGGGGTATTACTGTTTTTTACTCCGCTTTGGACCTTAAATAATGGTAAGCCTTTTTACTTTATGCAGGATAAGTTTTACACGATATTATTAGGTCTGAGTACAATGCTTACGATCATTAGTATCATTTCATACAAAAAAAGACAAAATCAGTTTGTAATGGGCAGGCTGAACATAATATTAAATTTAATTTTATTGGGATTATTTGTATATCGTTCTCTAAATTTATCTGGAGATACTACTACCATTGTATCAGAGAAAGGTATTGGGATGTTTCTACCTATTGTTGCTATCGTATTATTAGTATTAGCTAATAAGGCCATCAAAAAGGATGAAGATCTTGTAAAATCTGTAGACCGTTTGAGGTAAACCTATAAACTTAAATTTTTTGTGCGAAGAGAACCCGAATTTTAAATTCGGGTTTTTTTGTGCTCTAAATTTTCTGTAATTTCCTGCATGACAGTCAAAACAAACCTAAAAAAAAACTTTGTAAGATATTTTTTCATTTATTTGCATATCAGTTCCCCGAATAATTATGAAAGATAAAATAAGAATACACCTGGCCGATGATCATCAGGTACTTATTGATGGCCTTAGCAACTTATTGCAGACGGTTGAAAATTTTGAAGTAGTAGGCAAATCATACGATGGCAATACTGTTTATGACGATATTACACTAAACAATCCCGATATCCTGATTCTGGACATTAGTATGCCTAAAAAAGACGGGATCGAGGTAGTTAAAGAACTTCAGCAAAAAAATGTACCCTGTAAAATCATCATTCTCTCCAGCTACGACGATCTGAAAATTATTAAAGAAGTGATGAAACTGGGGGTAAAAGGCTATCTCACAAAAAAATGCGCGGGAGAAAATATTATAGAAGCTGTAGAAGCCGTTTATCAGGGACAAGAATATTATTGTGATGCCGTTAGAGAAAAAATCTTTAATATTTTCTCTCATAACAATCCAAAGCTCAATAAAAATATCAAAGTAGACAACCCAATTCTAAGCGCCCGTGAAATCGAAATCATCACTTTAATTGCATTGGAATACAGTGGAAAAGAAATTGGCGAACAGCTCTTTATCAGTACAAACACGGTCGAAACACACCGAAAAAACATCATGAAGAAACTGCAGATAAAAGGCTCTATTGGCTTGGTAAAATATGCCCTGAAAAATAATTTGATAAATTCCTGATCATTCTCAGAAAACACCTGTTACTATGTCCTTTTTCAGATACTTTATATTTTTCCTTCTTTTAACCACTTTTAATAGCTATCCTACTGTTGCTCAGAAAAAAACAGTTACAGAAAACAACACTGATGCAATTGTCGGCAACACAAAAAAAAACAATACTTATCTTCCTGAAAAAATAAGAAACAAACAAATAATAAGTTTATCAATCGTGATGATAATCCTCTTGTTCTTTTTATTTTATTTTTTCTACCAAAACAACAAACTAAGACAAAAAATTAAACGGAAAGATGCCAAGCAAAAAATATTACTAAATGTAATTAATGCCGGCATTGACAGCCAGGAAGTTGAACGTAAAAAAATCGCCTCATTTTTACATGACAACATTAATTCTTTATTATCTTCTGTTGGACTGCATTTAAAAACTTTCACAACACAAAACGATATAAAATCGGACGAAATTCAGAAAGCAAAATCTATTCTACAGGAAGCACACGATCTTTTACGAGATATGTCACACGACTTGGTCCCTACACTTCTGGTTCGTTTTGGGTTAATTTATGCTTTGGAAGATCTATGCGAAAGAAACTCGAATTCTCACATAAGTTTTAAATTTTCGAGCGCCATTTCAACTGAAAAAAGATACATCGAAAAATTTGAGATGAAGCTTTATTTTATTGTTTCGGAACTTTTCAATAACATTATAAAACACAGTGATGCCCAAAAAGCCAAGATTTTCCTATCCGAAAAAAACAATCAGTTTATCATTGTAATTCAGGACAACGGAAAGGGTTTTGAAACCGAAAGATTAAATAATGTTGAAGGTTTTGGACTTAACCGAATCAGGGCAAGAATCAAAAAATACAAAGGAAGTATCTCAATCACTTCAAAGGCAAACGAAGGAACCTCTATAAAAATCAAGGTTCCACTACCATTTTAAATCTGTTACTTTTTACCCATTTCAACTATTTCCAGATCCTTTATTTTATCACCGTCAATTACAAATCGCAACATTGTTCGAACCTGATGAAATCCGCTTTTTCCGGCCGCTCCGGGATTCATATGCAGCAGATTATTTTTTTTATCAAACATAACTTTTAGTATATGTGAATGCCCACAGATAAATAATTTAGGCGGATCCGACGCCATCTCTTCTCTTATATTGGGATTATACTTTCCCGGATATCCGCCAATATGTGTAATCCACACGGAAACATCCTCACATAAAAACCGATTGTGTAAAGGAAATTCTAATCTCGCCTGCGCATCGTCAATATTACCATATACACATCGCAGCGGCTTTAACTTTTTAATTGTATCCGTAACATTCAGATCACCAATGTCTCCAGCATGCCAGACTTCATCGGCCTGAGCTACATATTTTAAAATAGTATCGTCAATATGACTGTGCGTATCGGAAAGGAGAAGAATTTTTTTCATTCGAAGGTTCAAAGGTTCAAAGAAGCAAAGATACAAAGGTTTTTTTTAAAGGGACTAAGGTGCTACGGTTCTGAGATGCTGAGATACTGAGATGCTGAGATGCTGAGATACTGAGATACTGAGATGCTGAGATGCTGAAATACTGAGACACTTAGAAACCTCTGCTCCTTTGTACCTTTGTACCTTTGTACCTCCTAAACAAAAAAACTTAGCACCTTAGTATCTCAGAACCTTAGCACCTTTAAAAAACTTAACATCTTAGTATCTCAGAACCTTAACATCTTTTTTTAAAAAACCTTTGTACCTTTGTCCCTTAGAGCCTTTGTCCCTTAAAAAAACCTTTGCACCTTTACCTTGAGATATTTTATTCAATTTGCTTATAACGGAACTAATTATCATGGCTGGCAATTTCAGCCCAATGCTTCTTCTGTTCAGGAAACTTTAAACAAAGCACTATCCATTTTATTGAACACTCCCATAAACGTTATGGGTGCCGGAAGAACGGATACCGGAGTTCATGCGGAAGAGATGTATGGACATTTTGATATTGAAAGCCCGCTGGATATTCCAAATTTAATACACAAACTCAACTCCTATTTACCCAAAGACATTGCTGTTTTTAATATTCTTCTCGTTCACAATGACGCTCATTGCCGATTTGATGCTACTAAAAGAACCTACGAATACCACATCAACACGGTTAAAAACCCTTTTTTACAGGAATTGAGCTGGTATTTCAATCAAAAATTAGATGTAGATTTAATGAATGAAGCTGCAAAAATTCTACTGAATCATACCGACTTCCAATGCTTTTCAAAAGTAAATACCGATGTCAATACTTTTGATTGCACGATTTTTGAGGCGTATTGGAAACAAGAAAACAATAAACTAATTTTTACCATCTCGGCCAATCGTTTTCTTAGAAATATGGTTCGCTCAATTGTTGGAACACTAGTAAATATCGGCTTGTATAAAATTTCTCTAACTGATTTTGAAACAATCATCGCCAGCAAAAGCAGAGAAAAAGCCGGATTTTCGGTACCGGCACATGGATTGTATTTAACCGAAATTGACTACGATTACTTATCGCTGTAGGCCATAAGCCGTAAGCTGTAGGCTTTTGCCTAAAGCTTATTGCCTAAAGCTTAAAGCTTAAAAAAAATAAATGAAAGCAAAAGCATTTGATACTGGATTATTCAAACGAATCTTAAAATATACCAAACCCTATAAATGGCGCTACTACGGCGTTATTATTTTTGCTGTATCTCTTTCTATTTTTGCAGCCCTTCGCCCCTATTTGCTAAAACAAACGGTCGACGGCTATATCAAGACACACGACAAAGAAGGTTTACTTCTTTATATCCTTTTAATGGGAGCGGTTCTTTTAATGGAAGTTTTCTCTCAGTTCTATTTCGTCTATTGGGCCAATTGGCTTGGACAGGATATCGTAAAAGACATTCGTACCAAACTTTTTAAACACATATTAAGTTTTAGAATGAAGTACTTTGACCTCGTTCCGGTGGGACAATTGGTCACAAGATCCGTTTCAGATATTGAATCGATTGCCCGTATTTTTAGCCAGGGACTTTTTATGATCATTAGTGATTTAATGAAAATGCTTGTTGTCCTTATTTTCATGTTTTACATGAACTGGAAATTAACGTGGATCGTAGTCGTTGCCATGCCGATTCTGGTTTACATCACCCGAATATTCCAACGTAAAATGCAGGTCGCTTTCGAAGAAGTCCGCACGCAAATTGCCAATATGAACTCTTTTGTACAGGAACGTGTTACAGGAATGAAAATCGTACAGCTTTTCAATCGCGAACAAATTGAAGCTGATAATTTTAAAGAGATCAATAACAAACACAGAGTTGCCTGGATTAAAACTATTTTATACAACTCTATATTTTTCCCAATTGCCGATATTATCTCTTCTATTACGCTAGGAGTAGTTGTCGTTTATGGCGGATTCAAAATCCTGAACGGAGATCATTTTACAACTTTCGGGGATTTGTTTTCCTATACGATGTTTATCGGAATGCTGTTCAATCCATTACGCCAGATTGCAGATAAATTCAACGAGATGCAATTAGGAATGATTGCTGCCAATCGTGTTTTTGACATCATCGATACTCAGGATCATATTCAGGATACCGGAACAATTGAAGCTCCAATTTTTGAAGGAAGTATTGAATTTAAAGACGTCCGTTTCAGCTATATTCCGGAAGAAGAAGTTATAAAAGGAATTGATTTATCTGTCGCTTCAGGGCAAACTGTCGCTATTGTAGGCTCCACCGGAGCAGGAAAATCGACTATAATTAATTTACTGAATCGCTTTTACGAAATCAACAGCGGTACGATTTGCATTGACGGTCATAATATCGAAAATTATACGCTGGCCTCGCTGCGAAAACAAATTGCAGTGGTTTTGCAGGATGTCTTTCTGTTTGCTGATACCATCTACAACAATATTACTTTACACAATCCCGAAATTACACGTGATCAGGTTTTAGAGGCTGCTAAGAAAATTGGCGTGCACGATTTCATCATGAGTCTGCCGGATAATTATGATTTTGATGTAAAAGAACGAGGGGTTATGCTTTCGTCAGGACAGCGTCAGTTAATTGCTTTTTTAAGATCATATGTCAGTAATCCGAGTATTTTAATTCTGGATGAAGCAACGTCTTCAATAGATACCTATTCTGAAGAACTTATTCAGCGTGCTACCGAAACGATTACCAAAGGGAGAACTTCGATCATCATCGCACACCGATTGGCTACAATTGTAAATGCCGACAAAATTGTTGTGATGGATAAAGGCTTAATTGTAGAACAAGGAACGCATCAGGAACTACTCCTTAAAACCGACGGTTATTACAAAAACCTGTACGACTCTCAATTTGCTGTAGCGAACTAGATTTTGAAATGCTAAAAAAGTTCTTAAAAAAGTTAAAATAGCGTTATAAGAATCATAAATCTGCTGATTCACAGACTTTAGGATAGCACTCTTCTTTTTTGAATTATTTATCTTTGAGAGACAAAATTCAAATGCAAAAGAAAATGCCACAAAATAGATTTTATCCAAACGAAGAATTCAAAGAAATAGAAATAAACGCCTCACTACAACTTAAATATGCTATTTCAAACAAAGGCCGATTAATTAGTTTTACAGATGAAATTCAAAACGGACGTATTCTAAAAGGCGGTTTAAGCGATGGTTATCCTACTTTTAGATTTAAGGTTAAAGATGATGACAAAATTGTCAACAAATATCTTTTTCTGTACAAATTAGTCGCTCATTATTTCATTCCTAAAGAATCAGAAGAACAAACTTATGTACTCCATCTGGATTACAACCGCAGCAACGATGATGTAAAAAATTTATGCTGGGCAACAAAAACCGAAATGATGGCGCACAGCCGTAAGAGTCCGCATGTGATTCAGGCAAAAAAGAATCTGATCGAACACAATTTAAAAGCCGATGGACGAAAATTAACGACCACCAAAGTGATGTTAATTAAAAAAATCCTCGCACGCCCGGAACAAAAAACACGTCTGAAAATGATTGCCAAACAATTTGGCGTTAGCGAAATGCAAATACGACGTATCGCCAGCGGTGAAAACTGGGGCCATATAAAGGTCTGATACCTACAAAAATTCATTCTATTACCATCATTATCTGGAGCTTCTTAAAAGGGGCTCCATTTTTTTTGCATAACTACCACCAAACAAATCTCTCATTTTTAAGTATTTAGAATATCTTCACTACAAAACATTAAAATTCAGAATCAAAAAAGGCAGAATAATAGGATTAATACTTTTATTAATTGTAAACTTGCATACCAAATTCAAAGATAATTTTATGAAGAAAAAACTACTTATCTTACTGTGTTTACTCAGTTTATCTGCTTTTGCACAAACTACTTTAATCCCTGATCAAAATTTCGAACAAAAACTAATCTCTCTCGGATTGGATACCGTTCTTGATGGAAAAGTGCTAACTTCAAACATTTCCTCTGTTACTTCTTTGGATATAAGTTCCAGTTCTATTAAAAGTCTTAGAGGCCTTCATGCTTTTACTAATCTTGAGACTTTAATTTGTTCCAACAATGAAATAATCGGTTTAGACTTTCCTAATAATCCTAAACTTTCTACTTTGATTTGTCATTCCAATAAAATACAAAGTTTAGATGTTAGTAAAAACCCCCGCCTGCAAAATTTAGACTGCCAATCCAATGAAATAAATTATTTGGATATATCCCAAAATACTTTTCTAACACAGTTAAATTGTTCTAAAAATAAACTGAGTTCTTTAAACACTTCTAAAAATTTAAGACTTAAGGGACTGTATTGTTCAGATAACATACTGAATTCTTTAAACCTTAGCGGCAATACCTTACTTACTGAACTTAACTGCAATACTAACAGGATTAAAAGTCTTACTATTTCCGATAACACGGGTTTAATAGATTTATATTGCGAAAACAACCGAATAACTACTTTGGATCTTTCTAAACAGAAAGAGCTTAAAAATGTTAATTTGAAGTCTAACGATCTTGTAAATCTCAATATAAAAAACGGCAACAATACATCCTTAAATGTCAATAATCTAAATTTAGCACACAATTCACAGTTGTTATGCATACAAGTTGATAATGTAATGTACTCCAGTATGAATTGGGAATACGTAAAGGATCTTCAAACAAGTTATTCTACCGACTGCCCTACTTATACTGTAATACCTGATACTAATTTCGAAAATGCTCTTATTGCTTTAGGAATTGATTCAGGAACTCCCGACAGAAAAGTTTTAACTTCAAACGTTTCTACTGTAACTACACTAGATTTAGGGATTAATACAACTATTACAGATCTAACCGGAATACAAGACTTTACAGCACTTCAGACTCTAATTTGTCGTGGAAATACAGGTCAGGTAATCAACGGAGGGAATGGAAAATTAAAAATTCTTGATATTTCTAAAAACGCAAACCTGACCACTCTGGATTGCTCCTATAACCAGCTTATAAATTTAGATGTCACCAAAAATCCTTTACTGGTTTCGTTAAAATGTAACATCAATAGATTTGATAAAATTGATATTACTAAAAATGTCAATCTGGACTATCTTGATGTAAGCAGTAATTCTATTTTTCAACTTGACGTTTCCAAAATTCCAACTTTGCGTTACCTGAGAGCTGACAACACCAAACTTACCTCACTAGATGTTTCCTCTAATCCCGCAATGGTTGGATTATTTTGTAACAATTCGGATTTAAGAAGTTTGAACTTAAAAAATGGAAATAACCAATTAATTTCAGCACAAGATATAAACTTTAAGGGAAACCCAAATTTAAACTGTATTCAGGTCGACAATGCCGTAAATGCTACTGCAAACTGGTCTGCTTCCAAAGATGCCGCTACAAATTATTCAACCGAATGTCTAAATGATTCATTTACATTGATTCCCGACAGCAACTTTGAAAATGCACTTATAACTTTAGGAATCGATGCTGGAGTTCCGGATGGAAAAATCCTGACTTCAAAAGTTTCTTCTGTCACGAAATTAGATTTAGGAACCAATACAACTATTACAGATCTGACCGGAATACAAGATTTCAAAGCCCTTGAGTGGCTGGTTTGCAAAGGAAATACTGGTCGCGCAGGTGATGGTGGAAACGGAAAACTAAAAACACTTGACGTCTCCAAAAATACAAATCTAACGATTCTTGAATGCTCTTTTAATCAACTTACCAATTTAGATGTAACGCATAACCCATTACTGCGTTCCTTAAGATGTAGTGTAAATAAATTAACAGCAATTGATGTTTCTCAAAACACAAAACTGGATGATCTTGATGTAGGCAGTAATCAAATTACTACGCTTGATGTCTCAAAAATTCCAACTTTACGTTTTCTGACTGCCGAATCTACTAAACTTACCACATTAGATCTTTCCTCTAATCCGGCACTGGTTGGATTATTTTGCAGAAGTTCCGATTTGACAAGTTTAAATCTAAGAAATGGTAAAAACCAATTAATTGTACCGCAGAGTATAACCTTTACCGGAAATCCAAATTTAACTTGTATACAGGTTGATGATGCAGCATTTTCTACTGCAAACTGGTCTGCCGCAAAAGATCCGGCAGCAAACTATTCAACCAACTGTTCGAATGGTTTATTTACACTAATTCCTGACAGTAATTTCGAAAGTGCCCTTATTTCCTTAGGAATTGATTCAGGTGTTCCGGACGGAAAAGTACTGACTTCAAACGTTTCTTCGGTGACAAAATTAGATTTAGGAACCAATGCAACCATTACTGATCTAACCGGAATTCAAGATTTTACAGCGCTTCAACGGTTAATTTGTCATGGGAATTTTGGACACATGGATACAGGTGGAAATGGAAATTTGACTACTATTGACGTTACTAAAAACACAAAACTAACTGTTCTTGACATCTCGTACAATAAAATTACAGCTTTAGATGTATCTAAGAATCCGTTATTGATTTCATTAAAGTGCAGCGTAAATAAACTAACCAAAATCGACGTTTCTCAAAATATAAAACTGGATAATCTTGACATCAGCAATAATTATATTACACAGCTTGACATTTCGAAAATTCCAACTTTACGTTACCTAAGCGCTGATTACACAAAACTTACATCACTGGATATTTCCTCTAATCCGGTAATGGTTGGGCTATCTTGTAACAATTCGACTTTAACAAGTTTAAATCTAAAAAATGGACAAAATCAATTGATTGCAGCGCAAAGCATAAACTTTAAGGAAAATCCAAACTTAACTTGTATTCAGGTTGATAATGCCGTAAATGCTACTGCAAACTGGTCTGCTGCAAAAGATGCTTCTGCCAATTACTCAAATGAATGTCAGACTGGTCCGTACACTCTTATTCCTGACAGCAGTTTCGAAAGTGCTCTTATTTCCTTAGGAATTGATTCAGGTGTTCCGGACGGAAAAGTACTGACTTCAAACGTTTCTTCGGTGACAAAATTAGATTTAGGAACCAATACTACTATTACAGATCTAACCGGAATACAAAGCTTTACAGCACTTCAACGGTTAATTTGTCGTGGGAATTTTGGCGGTGCAGGTAATGGAGGAAACGGAAAATTGACTACTGTTGATGTTTCTAAAAACACAAAATTGACTGTTCTTGATATCTCGTACAATAAAATTACTGATTTAGATGTATCTAATAATCCCTTACTAATTTCATTAAAATGCAGCGTAAATAAACTAACCAAAATTGACGTTTCGCAAACTATAAAATTGGATAATCTTGACATTAGTAGTAATCATATTTCACAGCTTGATATTTCTAAAATTCCAACTTTACGCTATCTAAATACTGACTATACAAAACTTATGGCATTAGATCTTTCCTCTAACCCAGCGTTAGTTGGATTACTATGTAATAATTCGGCTTTGATAAGTTTGAATCTAAAAAATGGACAAAACCAATTAATTGCAGCGCAAAGCATAAACTTTAAGGGAAATCCGGATTTAACTTGTATTCAGGTTGATGATGCGGTATTCTCTACTGCAAACTGGTCTGCCGCCAAAGATACTATTGTCAATTATTCAAACGAATGTCCTACTAATCTGTATACACTAATTCCTGACAGTAATTTCGAAAAAGCTCTTATTACTTTAGGGATTGATTCAGGAATTCCTGACGGAAAAGTTTTGACTTCAAACGTTTCTTCTGTAACAAAATTAGATTTAGGAACCAATACAACCATTACAGATCTAACCGGAATACAGAATTTTACTGCACTAAGACACCTAATTTGTCATGGGGATTCTGGTAATGCAAGTGCTGGAGGAAACGGAAAACTAAAAACACTCGATGTTTCAAAAAACATCAACCTAACGGTTCTTGATTGCTCTAGTAACCAACTTACAAGTTTAGATGTAACTCATAATCCTTTATTACGTTCATTAATTTGCCGTGTAAATAAACTAACCAAAATTGATGTTTCCAAAAACACAAAACTAAATGAATTTAATATAGACAGTAATAACATTACAGCCCTTAATGTCTCAGAAATTCCAACTTTAAGTGTCCTGAGTGCTAACTACACAAAACTTACGACATTAGATCTTTCCTCTAACCCAGCGTTAACTGGAATACTTTGTTACAATTCGGCTTTGACAAGTTTAAATCTAAAAAATGGACAAAACCAATTAATTGGATCGCAAAGCATTAGATTTAAAGGAAATCCAAATTTAGCCTGCATACAGGTTGATAATGTCGCTTACTCAAATGCCTACTGGGGTGCCGCAAAAGATGCATTGGTAAATTATGCTAACGATTGTCCGTCAACCACTTTATATACTCTTATTCCGGATATTAACTTTGAAAATAGATTAATTTCACTAGGAATTGATTCAGGGGTAGCCGATGGAAAAGTTTTAACTACAAAGATTAATACCGTAACAACTTTAGATGTTTCATCGTCAAACTTATCAAATCTGACAGGAATTGAAGGTTTTGTCGCCTTGAAAAAATTAGACTGTTTCAACAATCAATTAACCACTTTAAACTTATCCCAAAATACGGCATTAGAAATCGTAACCTGCCAATTGAATAAATTGTCAAATATAGATATCTCTAAAAATACTGCCTTGAACGAATTTACATGCAACAGAAATTCATTAACAACTTTAGACGTTTCTAACAATTCAAATTTAAGGCTTTTAGATTGTGGCGAAAACAAATTAACTAACCTAGACATTAGTAAAAACAGCTCCTTAGAAATTGTATTCTGCCTTAAAAATGAATTGACCACTTTAGATTTTTCTAATAACCCTAAGTTAATTACCTTAAATTGCGATTATAATCTTCTGCAAACCCTCAATGTATCAGCAAATACTAATTTGGGCCTTTTGTCTTGTCATACCAATCAATTGGCAGCTTTAGATGTCTCAAAAAACCAATTATTAGAGACGGTATACTGCGGTGAAAATTTATTGAAGACTATAGACGTTACTAAAAACTTAAATTTAAAGGCCTTAGGTTGCCAAAAAAATCAATTAACAAATATTGATATTTCAAAAAATACTGGATTAGGCTATCTTAATTGTTCTAATAATCAACTAACAAACTTAGACGTAACCCAGAATCCCAATTTATCTTCGATACATTGCTATTTTAATCAATTAAAAACGGTAGATGTTTCTAAAAATACTGAATTGAAATTTTTTCAATGTTACTCTAACCAAATAACAAATCTTGATCTGTCAAAAAATCTAAAATTGATGGAATTATTTTGTACTTCTAATAGATTAGAAAATTTAGATCTTTCAAATAATATTGGTCTAACCTATTTAAACTGTTCTTCTAATGCGTTAACAACTTTAAATATGAAGAATGGAAAAAATACGATTATGAGCAATTACAATTTTGATCTTAAAAATAATCCAAAGCTTAGTTGTATTCAGGTTGATAACGCTTCATATTCTACTATTAATTGGAGCAGCGCAAAAGATGCTACAGCAAATTACTCAAACGAATGCCAGAATGATTTATACACGCTTATTCCTGACAGCAATTTCGAAAACAAATTGATTAAATTGGGAATTGATTCCGGAACTCCTGACGGAAGAGTATTAACCTCTAGTGTTAACACCGTAACGTCTTTAGATGTCTCCCTAAGCAATATTACAGACTTGACAGGCCTAGAAGACTTTACCTCTTTGACATCATTAAAATGTCAAGCAAATTATACTTTAAAAGCTCTGGATGTTACAAAAAATATCCATTTAACTACATTGGACTGTAGCAATAATTATCTTATAACAACATTAGATGTATCAAAAAATACGGCTTTAGTTGATTTAAATTGTTATTACAATAAACTGAGCACTTTAGATGTAAGCTCAAATACAAACTTAACCTCTCTACAATGTGGGTCCAATAAGTTAACAAGCTTAGAGGTTACAAATAATAAAGCCTTAACTAAACTAACTCTTGGATACAACCAGATTTCAAGTTTAGATGTATCGCAAAATATCCTGTTAGAGTCTTTAGATTGCACCTCAAATCAAATTTCAGACTTAAACATCCGTTCGAATACAAAATTAACTGAACTGTGGGCTGGAAACAACCTGTACTCTTCGTTAGATGTTTCAAATAATACTGCTTTGAAATCGCTAATATGTAATACAAATCAATTAACATCAATAGACGTTTCCAAAAATACTGCATTGACAAGATTGTTAGTCTACCAAAATAAGATAGCAAGTATAGACATTTCAAACAATACTCTATTAAGCTCTTTTGATTGTGGTACGAATTTAATCACCAATCTTAATGTCTCAAAAAATATAGATTTGCAATTTTTATACTGTGACAAGAATAAATTAACCACCTTAGATGTCTCTGCAAATACTAAGCTTGGCACATTCGATTGTGCTAACAACCTGCTCACTAACCTGGATGTTTCTAATAACAAAAATTTAAGGTCGCTTGAATGTGAATCCAACAAACTGGTAAGTCTAAACCTAAAAAATGGTAATAATTATAGGTTTGATCCACTTCCAGGCTCTGATCCTAATTTTATTTTATATAGAATAGATTTTAGAAACAACCCTGATTTAACTTGTATTCAGGTTGATGATGCTTATTATTCAAACGAGAAATGGTCCACAAGAAAAGATCCAAAGGCAAAATTTAGCGAAGATTGCAACAATAGTACTTTGATAACAGATTCTAATTTTGAAGATTTTCTTATTGCTGCAGGTATTGACACTGACGGAAAAAATGGAAAAGTTGCCACCTCCAGTATTGCTAATATTAAAATTCTGGACATTTCAAATTCAAACATCTCGGATTTAAAAGGAATTGAAAACTTCACCGCTTTAGAGAAATTTATCTGTAAAGGAAATTTAATTACTACAGTTGACATGTCGAATAACACTCAGTTAAACTATCTGGACGTCTCAAACAATCCGCTGACTAGTATTAATGTTTCTAAAAATAAATTATTAAAAGAATTTTATTGTAATGGAATACAAATTATTCTTAAAAAATCGACTTCGACCCCTAGCAGGTTAACAACTTTAGATCTATCGAACAATACTTTGTTAACAAAATTTAACTGTTCGAACAATCAGCTGTCAAGTCTTGATTTATCAAAAAACACTAATTTAATAGAAGTAAACTGTTCTAATAACCTTCTAACCGATTTGAATTTACAAAATGGAAACAACGGTATCTTAGTCAACTTAAATTTAAAAAACAATGCTCAGTTAACTTGTATAAAAGTTGACAATCCTTCTTTCTCAACTGCTACCTGGACAGATGCAAAAGATGAAATCGCAAAATATTCGACAACTTGCCGTACTTTAGAAACAAATGAGCAGGTTTTTAACCACATCAATATTTATCCAAATCCATCTCAGGGCGAGTTATACATTACAAACGTGTCAGTAACAAAAGCAACGATCTATGATAGTTTGGGTAAAATTGTAAAAGTAATATCCTTAAAAGCAGATACTCAGGAAAATTACATCGATTTAAAAGGAATAGCCAAAGGAGTTTACTACATCTTTATCGAAAACCCTGAAGCACACACCGTTAAAAAAATCATCCTTAAATAAGTATTCTCCTATTTCACTAAAAAACACATTTTAAAAAATAAAATGTGTTTTTTTTTATCCCAAATTAATGATCCATCTTTCGCTACTTTGTTATTAAAAAAAAATAAAATACCAATTAAACTTTATTCTTTTCTATAACTTTTCTCAATATCTGTGTGAAAAGATCAAAATCGGCAAGGGTGAAAAGAAATTTTAAAGTATTTTTTAAAATAAATCCTTAAATTCGCAAGCACAAATAACAAAAGAATAAATCGATAAATGAGTTTCGGAATTAAACTTCATTTTCGATAATAAATACTAAAAACCAAAAAAATGAAATACGACGTTATTGTTTTAGGAAGTGGTCCCGGTGGATATGTAACAGCTATTAGAGCTTCACAATTAGGCTTTAAAGTAGCGGTAATTGAAAAAGAAAACTTAGGTGGTGTATGTTTAAACTGGGGATGTATCCCAACAAAAGCATTATTAAAATCAGCTCAGGTTTTTGATTATCTAAAACATGCTTCTGACTACGGATTGAAAGTTTCTGAGTTCGACAAAGATTTCCCTGCAGTGGTTCAACGCAGCCGTGGTGTTGCTGAAGGAATGAGCAAAGGAGTTCAATTCTTAATGAAAAAAAACAAAATTGACGTTATTGAAGGTTTTGGAAAACTAAAACCAGGTAAAAAACTTGACGTTACAGACAAAGACAATAAAGTTACCGAATATAGCGCTGATCATATTATCATCGCAACCGGTGCTCGCTCTCGTGAGTTACCAAACTTACCACAAGACGGCGTAAAAGTAATTGGTTACCGTCAGGCAATGACCTTACCAACTCAGCCAAAATCTATGATTATTGTAGGTTCAGGAGCAATTGGAGTTGAATTCGCTCATTTCTACAACTCAATGGGAACAGAAGTTACTATTGTAGAATTTATGCCAAATGTAGTTCCTGTAGAAGACGAAGACATCTCAAAACAATTTGAGCGTTCTTTGAAAAAAGCCGGAATTAAAGTAATGACCAACTCATCTGTTGAGCGTATTGACACAACAGGTGCAGGAGTAAAAGCTTTTGTTAAAACAGCAAAAGGAGAAGAAGTTCTTGAAGCTGACATTGTACTTTCTGCAGTTGGAATCAAAACTAACATTGAAAACATCGGTTTGGAAGAAGTTGGAATCGCTGTTGACAGAGATAAAATCCTAGTAAACGCTTACAACGCCACTAATATTCCTGGATACTACGCTATTGGAGACGTTACTCCAGGACAAGCTTTGGCTCACGTAGCTTCTGCTGAAGGAATTAACTGTGTAGAAAAAATTGCAGGTTTACACGTAGACCCAATCGATTACGGAAACGTTCCGGGTTGTACTTATGCAACTCCAGAAATCGCTTCTGTAGGTTTAACTGAAAAACAAGCAAAAGAAAAAGGTTACGAATTAAAAATTGGTAAATTCCCTTTCTCAGCTTCTGGAAAAGCTAAAGCTGCCGGAACTCCGGACGGATTCGTAAAAGTAATCTTTGATGCGAAATACGGAGAATGGTTAGGATGCCACATGATTGGTGCAGGTGTTACCGATATGATTGCAGAAGCAGTTGTAGCCCGTAAACTTGAAACTACAGGTCATGAAATTCTTAAATCGATCCACCCTCACCCAACCATGAGTGAGGCTGTTATGGAAGCTGTTGCTGATGCTTACGGCGAAGTAATTCACTTGTAAAAATATACAATGTAAAGATGTAATGTCTATACAGAGTTATATATAATTTTCAATTTATAAAATCCGATTTGCTTAAAGTAAATCGGATTTTTTATGAAAATGAATTCCTTCATCTTAATAACCTATTCTAAACTTGTAGTAAAAACTTAGTTTTTTTTTATAAAACACCCATTTATTTATGAATTCAATATACCATTTAGATACTCTTCAAGAACTCAAAGAATATCTAGAAAAACAAGATCAAAAATTATTAAGAGAAGAATTAATTAATGAGTTTTTAAAATTTGCGGAATATAAGAATGCAAGTGATTGGAACAATGCAGTAAAAATTTGTGAAAGCCTTGCCATAGTTGGATGGGGGAAACATGAACCATTACAAGCGGTAAAAGGAATGTTTTTTAATGGAAATCCAGAAACCTGTTTCATAAACAAATTTCGTGAACCAAGATTTGTGGATGCAATATGGTCTAAAAGAAAAGATGGCTTTACAATGGAAAAAGGTAGAACTTCTTATTTTGAAAGCCCAATGTTATCTGAAAAAAAAACCATTTTAAACGAATATTATATTCAAGAAGATATACAAGATTTGGCTTTAGCCAATCAACGAAACTGGATTCCTAAAAACCCTATTTTGATTACACGGACAATTAGTAATTGCTATGAAAATTCTAAATCGGTCATTGAGAGCATAGATAAAGAACTTCAGCCGGAATTAGATTTAAAAATGAAACCTGAAAAATATGGTACAGCCATAAATCAAATAGTATTTTCATGCTCTTATAGCTTTTATGATAATAATTCGTGTAAAACAAATTATATAATCGCTGATGAAAGTTTGAAATTAAAACAAAAAGATTTTTATCCGGAACTACTCAAAATATTTTCAAAACAAGAAATCGAAAGCAACGGGTATTTCCTAAGAAATCGATATGAATATGGTAATTTTAATTCTCAAAAAGGGAAGATAGTAAATGAAATAAATTTCGAAAAAGAATTAAGTGATTTGAGTTATATCAAACAAAAACAGGCCATAGCCAAACATATTTTGATTTCTTTAAATGCAACAATTGAAAAGCTTAAGAAGAAAAAAATCAGTTATGATTTTGAAAGCATGCAAAATGATTTTTTAGAAATTCTAACAAAATGGAAATTAAGTTAAACTTTATAAAATCCGATTTGCGAAAGTAGATCGGATTTGCTTCGTCTATTCGTTGTCCTTTTGATCGAAGGGAGACTCAGGCGATAATGAATAGGAGAAGCAAATTGCACTCCTAATATCTACAACCATCCGGACTTTACCAGGCGTAATTTCTTGCTTGATTTTGCCTTTCAGTCGAAAGGACAATACAGAGTCCTAAAATTTAACAAACGAAAAAATGTTAAAAACTTGACAAAAAAAAGCATTGTAGTCGTCTTATAATTCTTATTTTTATTACTTATAAATAAGAGATTCATGACATTACCTTTCATAGAAATAATAGAAGCCACTACCAGTGATCCTAATTTGCTAATGTGGAAATTTGCTGATGAAGACAAAGAAATCAAAAACGGCGCAAAACTAACCGTCCGAGAAAGTCAACAGGTCATGCTTTTAAATGAAGGTCAGCTTGCGGATGTTTATTTACCCGGACTTCACACTTTGTCTACAGAAAACATTCCTGTCCTAAGCAAACTCAAAGGCTGGAAATACGGATTTGAAAGTCCGTTTAAAGTCGATGTTTACTTTTTCAATACGCATCAGTTTATCAATAACAAATGGGGAACTCCTGCCCCAATTCTCCTAAACGATCCTCAATTTGGACAAATCAGGATACGGGCTTTTGGAAGTTTTGATATTAAAATTACAGATGTTGCCAAATTCTTTCGCCAATATGCCGGAACTTACAAGCAGCTTACCATTTTCGAACTGCAAAATCAATTAAGAGATTTTGTCGCTCCAAAATTTGGTGAAGTTTTAGCAAACGAAAACATAACTGTTACGGATGTTGCCGGAAACATAACGCAATTGGGCAAAAAAATAGAGCCTTATCTCAAACCCTATTTCGAGCAATTTGGAATTGAGCTGACTCAGTTCGTTATTACCAGCGTAACCTTACCGGAAGAAGTAACAGCACATTACGACAAAATCACCAACATGAATATGGTAACCGATATGGATAAATTTACCAAATTCAATACCGCAACTGCCATCGGCGATAAGGGAACAGCACTTCACGAGGCAACGCAAAATGCTTTAAGCATGGGGATTCTTTTAAATCAACTACAGCAGAATAAAGAGACTTCAAAAGAAGAAATAAAAGACGATCTAACCTCAAAACTTCAAAAACTAAAATCTTTGTTTGATGCCGGTTTAATTGATGAAGAGGAATTTAAATCGAAGAAAACAGAATTACTAAGTCAGTTATAATGGAAGAGAAAAAAGTAAATTCATTTTTGAGCAGGCTCAAAGAAAAGGCACAAAAACAAACGAATTATGGCGGAGAAACAGAAATGACTGAAGCCAAGATGAATGCTAAAGACTGTCCAAATTGTGGCGCAGGAAGAGCCAAACAAGACGGACTAACACATTGTGCCTACTGCGGATTTGAGTTTTTGAGTGTAAATCTCACAGATGGCGTTTACCTTAAAAAAGAAGACAATTCAATTTAAACCTTTAAAGTAATGTTCGGATTATTTAATAAACAAAAAGACGAAGCTCTTCCGGAATGGTATTCGGAGCTTCAGCAATCACAGGAAAGATGGTTTAACTTTTTAGAAAAACTGGAAGCCAAACTGGAAGAATTTGCAACTGCCGCAATTCCGGAATTGAAAGAGATTCTTCAAAGTGATGATGATTTATACAAAAGAGCTTTTCACAGAGTATATTCCGGTGTAAATGGTCAATTATCCAATATCAGAGAAAAAGCGAGAGATACTTATGAAGAAAAAATTATCGACGTTTACAATCATTACAATTCCCAGATTTCTGTTTTAAGCAAACATCACAATTTAGTATCAGATTTCAGAAGCGTCTGTTCTGATCGTCATAATGACTTTGAAGATCAATACGAATATTGGAGAACCCAAATCGAAAAAACACAGGAGCGTGATCTTGAAATTGAGTACCAAAAAATACTGGACGAATTTGAAGCAATCAAAAATAAATTCAACTGCACACAATGTGGAGGAAATATTGAGATCGAAAAAATCTTTTTAATCGAAACTTATATTCAGTGTCCGTATTGCAATACCCAAAACACGTTTGCTCCCAGCACACAGGCCAGAAATCTGCAAAATATTGCCAGAGGTCTGGCAGAGCAAAGAACAGCACATCTGTACAAAGCTTTTGAAATCGAAAATAACAAAGAGCGTGAATTATACCATCAGCGTCATGAATTGAGTTTGAGTAAAATTCACGAATCTGATAAAAAAGTACTGAGTCAGATTCTGGCAAAAATGGAGGAACTTGAAGAACAAAGACAGTTTGTGATTCAAAATGCCCCAAAACTGCATCAGGCCTATTTGCGTGCCATGTATGACGAATGGAATAAAATCACGCCCGATTTGAAAGAACACAACGAAAAAATGTATCAAAACCAATTACAATATTTATAATTTATTAACCCCTAAACAAACGGAAAAATGTTTAAAAAACTTTTTGGAGCCTTAACCGGAGACAACAAACAGGAAAATCAAAATTATGAAACTCAAACTTCAAACAATAATTATGAAAATGATTATGAAGATAACGATCAGGAAACAGAATATGATCCCGAAACTTTACACGGCACACATTATTCTGTAGAAGATTTCGACAATGAAGTAGCAGAAAGATCTGAAGCATGGATCACAGACGAACGCGCAAGTGGAGAAAATCTTGACGAAAAAGACGTTCAAAATATCTACTTTAATTACAGAAGAGAAGTATATAAGGAATGGAACAACTGTGATTCAGATCAGATGATTCGTTTTGAGCACGCCAATTCTTTAAAATACAGCGGAGTTCAGGTTTCAGGATTTGTAAAAGTAGAGGACAACAATCCGTTTTTGGAGCCCGTACATGGAGTAGATTTAAGAACTTATACTGCAATGTGTCTTAAAATAAGCGCCGGGATAGATTATCTTGAAGTATGCAAAGCAATGGGATTTGAACCGGCAGTTTGGGAAGAACTAAATACGATCTGGCCACAGCGTATGGGTGAAGATACTTCGTTTACGGTTACTACTTTATTTGGTCAATATTATGCCGAAAATGTAACCGTACCACAATTAGAGAATCTGAAAGCCGAAACTTCAGAAGAAGGAGCCGCTAATCTTGAAAAAATCAGAACAGATCGTTACTTCTACGAAGAACTTGCCGGAGCCAGACAGGCAGCTTATGAATACGGAATTGATGGTGCTCAGTGGATTCTGGAAAACTTCGGAATTAATTTAGCGGATTTCCAATCTGTTGCCATGCAATGGATGACCGAGCAAAATCAAAACTGGAACTCTGAAGACATTAACGAATTCTTCAATTACCAACAGGAAAAACAAAAAGAGTATGCCGCTAAATTTGCCGCAGAACAAGGTGGAAACATCGCAGACGATATCAATTTCTAAATTGACCTTTTTTGATGATAAAAAAACCGATTTGCAAAACAAATCGGTTTTTTATTCGTTTTAAAATTTCTTAAAATTCTTTAAAAGCTATAAAATAATACCTAATGGAAAACACACCTACCTTCTTTGCCGACGGAGAAAATCCAAAAATGATCGAAGCCTATCAAAAAGCACAAGAAACCTTTAAATATTTTTGGAGAGAATTATCCTGGGAATACCGCCGAATTGTTCCGGGACTTGACGTTGCCTGCGTAAAACTAGCCTTTACTCAGGAAATTGATGGTGAAACTGTAGTCGAACACATGTGGATCAACGATATCAATTTTGACGGTGATACCATTTACGGCATCTTAGTAAATCAGCCTAACGATTTAACCAATGTTAACAATGGCGACGAAGTACAAATTCCCGTAAATCAAATAAGCGATTGGCTATATGCGTCTCAGGGTAAAACCTACGGAGCCTTTACAATACATGCGATGCGTTCAGAAATGAGTGAAGAGGAAAGAGAAGATCATGATGAAGCCTGGGGCTTAGAATTTGGAGATTACAACGATATTCTGGTTGTTTCAGATCAAAAAGAAAAACCTGAAAACCTCATAGAACACCCAATGAGCAAAAACATAAAAGAAAGCCTTATTGATTTTGTCAAAAATAATCCCGAAGAACTTAGCGCGACAGATGAACTTGGTTATACTTTTTTACATCGCGAAACCATTGCAGGAAATAAAACCTCTGTTGAAGTTTTACTGGAATCGGGAGCAGACACAAAAGTTAAGACCAACAATGGCAAGACCGCCCTTGACTTTGCAAAACAACTAAACTGGGAACATTTAATTCCTTTGTTGTAGTTTTTAGTATCTAAAGTCCGATTTGTCTCAGCAAATCGGACTTTTTTTTTGAAATTTCTATGAAAATAAATATTAATTTATAGTAACCATTAAGAGACCTTTTTTTAATAATAAAGCACTAATTTTGCGGCACCCAAAACAAATCTGCCATGAAAAAAATAGTGCTCGTAGTAACATTCGCTCTTCTTTTACCTGCAATGGTTATTGCGCAAACCAAAACTGAAACGCCTGATGTTTTTGCAAAATCTACTAATTATGTAAATGATTTTGAAAAAATCCTTACTTCAAGCCAAACCAAAAATCTGAGCGACTTTTTGAAAGCCGGCGAAACTAAAACTAAAACTAAAATTACTATTGTAACCCTCTCCTCAATAGCACCATACACTAATCTTACCGATTATTCTTCAGACCTTGAACAGTATCTGGTTTCTAAACTAAAAATAGACTCCTCTATTTTAATCGTTTTAAGCAAGCAACTGAGACAAATTCAGATTCAGGGCGTCAATAAACTACGTCCAAAAATGAGCGATCAGGAAATTAAAGACATCGTATCAGCTTATGTATTACCGGAATTGAAAAAAGGCGATTATTATAAAGCCTTACAGGAAGGTTCGATTCAGCTTATTAAAAAACTGGAGTAAAAAAGTAACCCGTTTATTGATTACTGATTAATCAAGAAAATAGTAAATCCGACCTATGAAAATAGGTTGGATTTTTTTGTCATTTCGACCGAAGGGAGAAATCGCACTAGAAACTCCGTTGCTAGAATCTCCAATCTTTGTCGAATTTAGGATGTGATTCCTCCCTCCGGTCGGAATGACACAAATCATTTGCAACACCTAATAACGAAAAATTATGGTAGCGTATGTTTTATCAAAAGCAATAATTAAAAGTCAAGTAACTTTGACAAAGAAATTCCTAAAACATTTGCAATTTCAAGCAAAGTGTAAATCGTCGGATTAACTTTTCCGTTTTCAAGTTTTTCAATAGCTTGGCGGTCTTTACTACAAGCCCTTGCCAAGTCAGATTGACTCCAACCTCTTTTTTCTCGAAGTTCGACAATCCTTTGACCAATTTTCTTTTTTAATATATCTCGTGTCATTTATCAAATGTCATACAATTTGCTTACAAAATTGTCATACTAAAGATTGACAGATCGAAAAAATAATTTATATTTGTCATATAATTATATGACAAATGAAAAATTCAAGAAAACTGAAAATTCATAGAAAGCATCAAGCACGGGCTTACAGAAAAACCATAATGATTCCACAAATAATACTTGAAGGCAAATGGCTTGGTCGTCTTGGCTTCATGGCAGGACTGATGGTAAATGTAGAACAAAGGAAAAACAAATTGATAATTACCGTTCACAAGGGATGATTTTGCGAATAAAACTCTTCAATCAGATACATTTCAAAGCACTATTTTCCTTCAAAAAAAGACGGTACAAACTTGGCGGTTTCAAACATTTACACGCGATTATTTTTCATAACTTTATCACTAAATAAAAAGGGTCATGAAAGAAATATGCATTGTTGAATTTCCGTCGAATCTGGGTTTGAAAGAACCTCAACCCGGAAAAGAACCGGGCGTAAAAAACTTACCTGACTGGTTATGGAAACACCATCTTCATAAACTCATTCGCCCTAAAAATAGTATAAGACTTGATCCTCCAAAATATTCAAATAAGCGGGATCCTGAAACTCAAATTCTCAATAGCACTTCACTAATCGATTATGCCAGAGAGCAAGCTTATCTGTTAAACAATATACTTTCTCAGAACAAATTTCCGTTTATCTTAGGCGGAGACTGCAGTATACTTTTAGGAACTGCTATAGCATTAAAGCAAAAAGGAAATTACGGACTGTTTTATCTCGACGGACATACCGATTTTATGGATATCGCGTTATCCGAAACTGGAGGTGTTGGCGGAATGGCCGCCTCGATAGTTACCGGAAACGGAACTGAAAAACTAACCAATATTCTAAATCTGCGTCCTTATATCAAAGAAGAAAATCTCTGGTGTGTGGGAAATCGTGAATATGATGATGCCTATGAAAATGAAATTCGCAACTCCTCTGCTACCTACCTTAGTTTGGATCACTTGCGAAACCAGGGGATTCAAAAAAGTGTACAATTATTTCTTTCGGAAATAGAAAATAAGAATCTCGATGGTTTCTGGCTGCATATCGATGTCGATGTTTTAAATGACACCATAATGCCTTGCGTCGACAGCAGAACACCCGACGGACTTACTTATGCCGAATTTAACGAACTAACTTCAATGCTTTTTCAAAGTAATTTGTTAACCGGACTTGAAATTACCATTTTAGATCCTGATCTCGATCCTACCGGACAATACACCAAAGAATTTGTAAATCACTTTTCGACTACTTTTAATCAACACATCTACTTAGGCTCCTAATCAAACTTAAAAAAACGTATTTTAGCTCATTACATCGATAAAACTTAAAACCTCTTATCATAATGAATACAGCCGTACAAGATTATAACAATGCACAAAACAGCTCTGATCAGGAAATCTGCCACCAACTGGCGGTACTAATCGACGAAAATCTGCCGGAGGCCGAGAATAAAATCTGGCACGCACATCCGGTTTGGTTTTTAGAGGGTAATCCTATTGTAGGCTACAGCAAACTAAAAAATGATGTTCGGTTATTGTTTTGGAGCGGTCAGTCTTTTGATGAAGAACAACTTGCCAATGAAGGCTCTTTCAAAGCGGCAGAATTTCGCTATACCTCAGTCGACCAAATTAACCCATCCGACTTAAAACGCTGGCTTGCAAAAGCAAGAAAAATTCAGTGGGACTATAAAAACATTGTCAAGCGTAAGGGAGTTTTAATACGTCTGAAATAATTTAAAAAAGTATTATATTCAATCTTTGAATTGAAAAGCAATCCTAAAAACTTTTTAAATTTTTAAATGGAGAAAGAACAACTAATACAGATACTAATCTATTTCCACGCCCTGCTTGGCGCTATTGCACTTGTTTCGGGATTCATCTCGTTAGTCTCTCAAAAAGGGAAAAACACGCATAAAAAACTGGGAAAGCTCTTTTATTACACCATGCTTCTGTCGGCCATAAGCGCCATGATTATTTCGGTACTGCCCCAACATCAAAGTCCGTTTTTATTTTCAATCGGAATTTTTAGTTCCTATTTTGTACTAACCGGCTACAGGGCTTTGCGATTTAAAAAAAGTGATGTAAACCTTAAAAACGATAAAATCATTTCGGGAATTATGCTCGTTACGGGGCTTGTAATGATTCTGTACAATCCGTTAGTAAATCAATCTATCAATATTGTTTTAACCGCTTTTGGCCTCGTTGGACTGGTTTTTTCAAGCAGGGATTTAATGCTTTTTAAAAATAAAACCAGACTAAAAAGTGTGTGGCTAAAATTGCATTTAGGAAAAATGCTTGGCGGTTATATCTCCGCCACCACCGCTTTTGTGGTTGTAAATGAATTTTTTCCTGGTTTTTACGGTTGGTTTATCCCCGGAACAATAGGAGCATTTTATATTGTGTACTGGATGAGAAATGTCGATAAAAAACAAACCGCAATAAGAATAGAATAGAATTATTGTCGAAAGAGGAAAGAGGAAAGAAGAAAGAAGAAAGATAATTTACTCCTTAAACTAAGATGAAAAAACGCATAACATATCAAATTGATTCTTTTACAAAAGAAAAATTCAAAGGAAACCCGGCAGGAGTTGTCGTAAATGCAGACGGAATGAGTGACTACGAGATGCAACAAATTGCCAGGGAATTAAACAACTCCGAAACAGCATTTCTTTTCGCTCCTGATGGTCCTGACTGTGATGGCATTATACGCTACTTTACCCCAAATACAGAAGTTCCTATTTGCGGACACGCTACAATTGCAGCAATGTATGCAAAAGCCATCGAAGAAAAGTTAGACTCCTGTATTTTAAGATACAAAACCAAAATTGGCATTCTCCCATTTGAAATCATTCGGAAAAATGATGATTATCAAGTTGTGATGACGCAGGGAAGTTTTGAACTTAGCGCCCCTTTTAATGAAACGATCGCGCAAAAAATGATAACTGCTTTAGGTCTTGAAAAATGGGAAATCGATGAAAAATGCCCCATTCAAATTGCTTCTACAGGCCATTCTAAAGTAATGATCGGCATCAAAAGCAGAGCAACACTAAACGCTTTAACGCCTAACTATACTGCTCTGGCCAGCTTAAGTAAAGAGATCAACTGCAATGGTTATTTTGTTTTTACCTTTGATTCGGATGATACAACTATTTTGACCTATGGTCGTATGTTTGCCCCCGGAATTGGCATAAACGAAGATCCTGTTACCGGAAACGCAAACGGACCTTTGGGCGGCTATTTGATTCAAAACAAAATTGTTCCTTTTACTGGTACTGAATTTCAATTTAACGGAAGACAAGGTGAAAAAATAGATCGATTGGGAGTCCTACAGGTTAAAGTTACAATTGCCGATAATACCCCACAATTGATTCAGATAAAAGGTGATGCCGTTGCCGCTTTCAGGACTGAAATAGAAATTTAACAATACCTTTTCAACTCCTTAATTCACTCCAAAATTACGATGGAAATAACAGCCTTCCGAAAAAGCGACTACGAACCTTTAAGAACTTTATTCTTAAACGAAAGACGGCGTACTTTTTCGTGGCTTGACCCTTCTGAATTTCAATTAAAAGATTTTGACCGCGATACCAGAGGAGAACTGATTTTGGTCGCAAGACATCATGAAGTTCCAATTGGGTTTATTTCGATCTGGATGAAGAACTATTTCGTTCACCATTTGTATGTTGACGAACAGCATCAGGGCGAAAGTATAGGGACCGAATTATTGAAAGCGGCAATCCAAAAAACAAAACTGCCCATCACTTTAAAATGTTTAGAAAACAACTCCAAAGCCGTCGCTTTCTATCTCAAAAAAGGCTTTTTTTCCATCGAAAGAGGACAATCAGGACACGGCCCCTACATTTTGTTTGAACTGACAGGGAGTATAAAATAAAACGTGAAAGAAAATAGTTACCTGACCCTTTTTTGAAATCCATCAAAAAAAAAATCCGCTCTTCAAAAAGATTTGAAGAGCGGAAATAAAGCTTTTAGTTTCTTAACGAACTAAGAAAAGAGCATTGCTGAATAACAAAATTCCATTTTCCCAAAAACCTCTGAAAAGCGGGTTATCCATCATATAAATTACGGTCCCGTCCCCTCTTTTGTCTACCGCAAAACTTACCGTTTCGTTCAATTTTTTTCTAATATCGTTGCCTACAAATCCATAGCTCAAATAATCTTTCGGAATGTACGCCACATTGATGGCCTTTTTTAGTAATGAGAACGATCTTTCGTTACTTTTAAGACTGAAATACGTATTTCCTAAGCCGAAAGCCATTGGATAGGTTTTGTCGAGTTTATTTTCGATGATGGCACCGGGAATCGAACCCGAAATTTCTCTTCGCTCAGAACCTTCAAAGTCTAGAAAACGCTTTTTAAGTTCGATCTCTTTCTCTTCTTTTTCCGATTTTTCTTTATCTTCTTTACTTGCAAACAAACTCAGAGCATACCCGTCACGGTCCTGAAACAATGAAATTGCATTGGCCATGGCAATAACTTTTCCGCCATTTTTCACCCATTCATCAATTTGTTTTTTCTGATCTTCCGCCAGGTCATAGCTACCATCTGAAAGAATCAAAGTATTATAGTTGTACAATTTAACCCTGTTTAAATTTGCCGTTTCTACAATACTCACCGGATAAGCAACGGTTTCATCCAGATAAAACCATGTCGCTCCAAACTCGGTTGAAACTACTCCTTTTCCGGACAACATTAGTATTTTTGGCGCTTTAAGTAGCGTAAAATTCTCCCCTCCAATATCTTTAGAATTAGTCGAAAATCCTGTACTGATAAAACTAAAATCGGTTTTGACTTTGATAATATTGCTGACTGTCTTTTCAAAATCAGCAATTTTTGGATTATCGGCTTTGCTGATAATTAGTCCTCCCGGCTCGACCGTAACAGTTCCGAAAACTGCTTTTTTCATGGCCGAACGAACTTTAATTCCCGCCTGATGCAGCAAAGAAACAACCTGTGCCGACGTTCTGTTATTCCACGGAACATAAAAAGCGTAAACGGATTCCGGGATGTTTTTTTCTGCAGACTCGATTTTATTCTTTGTTTTAATCGGAACACTATTTTTAACCGCATAACCGTCAACACCATAAGCTAAAGGAAGTGCCCAGGCGGTAATGTCATACGATAAACTGTCATTTAATTTTTGATTGGGTTCAAACAATACCTGTGTTAAAACCGATCTTGGCTGATCTGCTTTAATAATCAAATCATTAGGCTCAATTTTAAAACTCTCGTTCTTCTTCGTTTGATAATGAAATCCGGAGGCGCTTCCGGAAGTATCCGCGTAACTAAATTCAACATCATTCTTTTGAAGCAGCCCCACCAGCTGTTCCAGTTTAGGATTATTTTTCAAAACATACGTATTGTAAACCCCTTTGGCTTTTTTACGGGCATTGATATGGAAATCTCTAAAACCTTTCAGCAATACTTCTTTTTGCGAGGCGGCACTTTCTACCACGGTCAAAACTGCAGCTGCATGTTGCGTTAAACGATCTTTTATGGTAACATTAGAGCCGTTTTCCATGGTTACTTCACGTCCTGCACCTATTCCGCCTTTTTCCAGCGTAAGACCTACGGCACCATTATAGGTTGGATAGGTATCCCCGTAACTCGGATAAAACAAATCAAATCGTTCTCTGGTATTGTACATCCAGTTTTCCTTGTCAAACTTCTGCGAGATATTTTTACCTAAAACCGTATAAAAATCCTTCTGATATTGTTCAATAAATTCATGCAGAGGTTCTGCCGCCGGGGGGAAAAAATAAGGTGAATTGTAACTCATTTCATGCACATCGGTATGTACCTGTGGCATCCATTGATTGTACAATTTAATGCGCTGCTGCGATTCAATTTGTGTCTGCCAGGCCCAGTCGCGGTTCAAATCAAAAAGATAATGATTGTATCTTCCACCCGGCCAGACTTCCATATGCTCTCTGTCATACAAACCCGGATGTGTTTTTTTTCCGGAGATTTCTCGCAGCCAGTTTCCATATCGCGAATAACCATCGGGATTGATGCACGGATCGAGAATTACAATGGTATTTTTGAGCCATTGTTTTGTGGCTTCATTTGAAGGATTCAAAAGTTCGTAGGCCACGGTTAAGGCACTTTCGGTTCCGGCAAATTCGTTTCCGTGAACATTAAAACTCAGCCAGACAATAATTTTATTTTCAACTCCACTTGTTTTTTTATCTGATAGTCCAATGGCAGCTAAATTATTGTTTCTGATTTGTTCCAGATTTGCCAAATTTTCGGGAGTCGAAATATAATAAACATTCAGATCCCGCTGTTCGTTGGTTGCGCCGTATTTTTGTTTTTTGATCGACTGCGATTGTTCCGTCAGGTATTTAAAATACTCTTCGACCTGATGGTAATAACTAATTTGTTTTCCGTAATTCGGAATAAATTCTGAAGGTGCTTTTAATTGTGCAAAGGCAGAAAAAGTAATGGTTAACAGCAGAACTGCTACAAAGAATATTTTCTTCATAAATAATTTGGTTTTAGATGGTTGGTTAAAAATAACAATTAACTTAATCCCTTTTCTAAAATCACCAGGAATATTATCATTTTACAGAAGCTATTTCGCAATTTAGCTTACTATTAAAAATTGTTCTGCTTCTTTTCTTTCGGGATTAAATCTGTATTTTTGTTCATCAAAAAAACAGCCTGTTACAATTTAAAAGAACAGTCCGCAGCAAACTGCAAAAATACATCTGATGAAATGAAAATAGAAACTCATACGATAAACAATACCCGAATATAAAGTATAAAAGACTTTTCAACTAAACAAGATTCTCTTTGTAATTCCTATTTTTACTCCATCAAAACCAAATTAAAAAAGACAAATACCCCAAAACTCTATTATGGAAGAAACAGCAATTGAAAAATCAGTTTTTGAAGAAGTACCAACCGAAAAAATCTATACCGACAACGCAATCCGTGTTGGCACTTTCTTAGGAGGACCTTTGGTTGCGGGGTATTTTTTAGCGGAGAATTTTAAGGTTTTTGGTGATTCCGGCAAAGCTAAAAGAACCTGGATTATAACCATACTTGCAACTATTTTTATCTTTGCCCTGATATTCTTAATTCCGGAACACATCAGTGCTAAGATTCCAAATATCGTTTTCCCTTTAATTTATATGGCAATTGCCACTTATTTCACCAAAGAATATCAGGAAAAACAAATTAGCAAACACCTCGAAAATGGCGGCGAACATTTTGCCTGGCCGAGAATCATTCTCATTTCGGTTATTGGTATTTCGGTTCTTCTTGGCGGAATATTCAGTATTGCCTTTTTAACCGAAACAGCAAACGGAGGCCTCACAGAGTCAACTAAAAAATATGGCATTATGAATCATGAAATTGCCTATCAAAGCAATATTAATGAAAACGAAGCCGATAAAATTGCTGAGGCCCTTCAAAAAACAACCTTTTTTGATGATGCCATAACCAAGTATGTTTACTTAGAAAAAATCAATAACAACTACGAAATCTCTATTTCATGCAACGAATCGGTTAAAGACGACCCGTCGACCGTTGAGCCTTTTGTTGTATTAAGAAACGATATACAAAAATATTTCCCACACCATAAAATCATTCTGAAACTTGTAGTGAATGATCTCGACAATGTGGTCAAAAGAATTGAGTAGACCTAAGGCGCTCCTGGACTGCTCTCGCTTTGGGATATGAAATGTGATCTATAAAATGTAAGATGCAAGTCGAAAACTCAACAATCTAACAATCTAATTATCTAATTATCTAATTATCTAATTATCTAATTGTCTAATTGTCTGATTGTCTAATTGTCTGATTCACCCCTCAACTTTGTCTCTTTACGCCCCTAACACCCTGATAATTAAAACCTAAATTTGTGTTGTAACTTTTAAAACCTTACTAAATGAGTGCACCAAATTTTACCACAGTTATAATCGTAGATGAATCCCCACAGGAAGTTTTTGATGCCGTTACGAATGTACGTGCTTGGTGGTCGGAAGAAATCGAAGGCAATAGTGCGAAACTAAACGATGAATTTGACTATCATTACGAAGATATCCATCGTTGTAAAGTAAAAATCACAGAAGTGATTCCGAATCAGAAAATAGTCTGGTTGGTGGAAAAAAATTACTTCAAGTTTACAGAAGATAAAACGGAATGGACAGGAACTCATCCTACTTTTGAGATTTCGGAAAAAGACGGCAAAACGGAACTTCGTTTTACTCATGTGGGTTTGGTACCGGAATATGAATGTTTTGAAATTTGCAGAGGCGCCTGGACCAATTATATTGGAAATAGTTTGCTTAAACTAATTACAACCGGAAAAGGAGAACCAAACGCAACCGGAAAACCACAAACAGAAAACGAAAAAAAACTTTCTGAAAAAGAATAAAAAATAAGCTCGAAAGAATCATTTAATTGCGATACCAACTATAATTTTCATAAATTCGTTTTACTAAAACGATGACTATGAACCCTATTTTAAGAAATACATTAGCAGTTATAACAGGTCTTTTTGTTGGAAGTATTATCAATATGGCTATCATATTGATGAGCAGTTCTGTCATTCCACCTCCCAATGGTGCTGATGTTACAACTATGGAAGGACTAAAAGCTACTATGCATTTGTTTGAACCCAAACATTTTCTGTTCCCCTTTCTGGCACACGCAATAGGTACGTTTGCAGGTGCGGGAACAACTGTTTTAATTGCAATCAGTAATAAAACAAAACTTGGGCTGGTTATTGGTGCTTTCTTTTTACTTGGAGGAATTGTGAATGTGTGCTCATTGCCTTCACCGGTTTGGTTTACGATCACAGACCTTTTCTTTGCCTATATACCAACAGCGTATCTGGCTATAAAATGGTTTGCAAAAAAAGATTCTAAATCCTAAAATTCCGCTTTATAAAATAATGAAGAAAATTGGGCTTGTGGGAGGAATCAGCTGGGTTTCTACCATAGATTACTACAAATTTATTAACGAAGGAGTAAATAAAAAATTAGGCGGACTTCAATTTGCGGAATGTCTGATTTATTCATTAAACTTTGGTGATGTACAGGAAAAAACTTGGGCTCACTCCTATGAACTTTTATGGAATGCCTGCTTAAGTTTAAAAAACAGCGGTGTTGATGCTGTCGTTTTGTGTGCAAACACGGCACATATGTTTGCTCGTGAAATCGAAAATGAAATTGGACTGCCCCTAATTCATATCGGAACGGAGACTGCAAAAGTCATTGTGAAAGAAAAAATCACAACCGTTGGACTTATAGGCACTTCATTTTCGATGGAAATGGATTTTTACAAAGATCGCCTTAAAAGTTTTGGGCTGAATGTCCTGATACCCGAAAAACAGGAAACGCGCGACTACATACAATATGTTCTAAAAGAAGAACTTGGAAGAGGAATTATCAATCCCGATTCGAGACAAAATTATATCCAAATAGCAAACGAACTAATTCTACAAGGTGTCGAAGGTATCATTTTAGGATGTACTGAAATTCCACTATTGCTAAGTCAATCCGATTTTTCTGTTCCTGTTTTTGACACTACAAAAATACATTCTCAAGCAATTGTAGACTTTATACTGTCTTAAAATTAAACACTTAAGCCCGTTTAGTGCAATTAATTTCATAACTTAGTTAGCTCATTAAACTTAACTCTCATGACTAAGAAAGAAATCGCCCGCGACTTTTTAAAACTCGCCGCAAACGGACATTCACACGAAGCTTTTCGTCTACATGTCGGCGAGAATTTCAAGCATCACAATGCTTATTTTAAAGGAGATGCCGAAACACTGATGCTGGCTATGGAAGAATCAACCCGAAAAAATCCCAATAAAACTTTAACTATTCATCATATTCTGGAAGATAAAGATCTGGTCGCCGTACATTCGCACCTGAAACAAACTCCTGCTGACATTGGTTTTGCTGTCGTACATATCCTTCGTTTTGAATTGGATAAAATTGTAGAATTTTGGGATTTAGGGCAATCCATTCCTACCGAAATGATTAATGAAAATGGAATGTTCTAAAAGAACTTTATTCTTCCGAATTCAGATTCAAAAATCTAAAGATCAAAAGTAATGTTTTAAATCTTTAAAAAATGGCACAAAATAAAACCATAGAAACAGAAAACAGTGTTGCCGAATTTATCAATGCTGTCGAAGACACAACCAAAAGAAATGATGCTTTTGAACTGGTCAGACTGATGCAGGAACAAACGGGTTTCGAAGCCAAAATGTGGGGACCAAGTATCATAGGTTTCGGCAGTTATCATTACAAATATGCCAGCGGCCGCGAAGGCGATGCTCCATTGGTGGCTTTTTCACCAAGAAAAGCCGCAATTTCACTTTATGTTTACGCATCACCTGAAAAAAGAGAGGAGCTACTCTCTAAATTTGGAAAACACAAAGCCGAAAAAGGCTGTATCTATGTCAAGAAATTAAGCGATATTGACCTCGAAATTCTTAAAAAAATGATTTCCGTATCAGTTGAGCACTTACAAGAACTATATCCCCCTCAATAAAAATGATTACACCTTTTCTAATTATAATTCTGATTTTAGGCCTTACACTTTACTTCTTTTTACAGCACCCGAAGTTTGGTAAAGCACCTTCAGGAGAGAGATTGGCATGGATTCAAAAATCACCTCAATTTAAAAATGGCAAATTCGAAAATCAAAACCATACACCGGAATTAGTAGAAGGCTACGGATATCCAAGAGTATTGTATGATTTTCTCCTTAAAAAAGTAGACAGGAAGACTCCATCTGATTTAATCCCATCCATCAAAACCAATTTACTGGAACTTTCTCCCGAAAAAGAGGTGCTGATCTGGTTTGGACATTCTTCGTATTTCATCCAGCTTGAAGGAAAACGCTTTTTAATTGACCCCGTTTTCAGCGGCAATGCCTCCCCGATTCCCGGTACCACAAAAGCATTCAAAGGAACTGATATTTACACGGTTGATGATCTTCCGGAAATTGATTATTTACTGATCACACACGATCATTATGACCATCTCGATTATAAAACCATTTTACAATTAAAGCCCAAAACCAAACAGGTAATCTGTTCTCTTGGGGTAGGTTCTCACTTTGAATTTTGGGGATTTCCAACTGAAAATATCATTGAAAAAGACTGGTTTGAAAAAATAGAACTCGATCAGAATTTAACGCTTTATACTACTCCTTCAAGGCATTTTTCGGGCAGAAGTTTTAAACGATGTAACACACTTTGGACGTCGTTTGTAGTAGAAACCAAAGGTTTTAAAATGTATTTGGGCGGCGATAGTGGTTATGACACCCACTTTAAAGAAATTGGCACTCAATTTGGCCCTTTTGACATCGCTCTTATCGACAACGGTCAATACAATCCTGCTTGGAAATACATTCATAATTTACCCGAAGATGTTATCAAAGCTATGAAAGATCTGAATGCCAAAAGAGTATTTCCGGTGCATTCTTCTAAGTTTTCATTGGCACCGCATTCCTGGGATGAACCACTGAATAAAATAACTGAATTAAATGAGTTATCCCAAAACCCAATTCCGTTGATTACTCCCATGATTGGAGAATTAGTGGAACTAAAAAATGAAAAACAGCAATTCCGGCAATGGTGGAAAGGCATAAAATAACCCGCATTCTTCAATTAATAAAATAAAAAATGATTCCTTCAGCTTATACTCTGCGCAATGCCCACCCTTCCGAATTTGAAGAAATTGGAAAATTACTCATTAGTGTTTATTCACAATTAGAAGGTTTTCCCAAAGAAAATGAGCAGCCCAACTATTATAAAATGCTGGCCAATATTGGTAATTTTACCCATCAACCGCAAACCGAACTTTTAGTCGCTGCTGACGAAAACAATACAATTCTTGGTGCTGTAGTCTATTTTAACGATATGAAAAACTACGGTTCGGGCGGAATTGCTACTCAGGAACAAAACTCAGCCGGGTTTCGATTACTGGGAGTTGCACCAACTGCCCGCGGAAAAGGAATTGGTAAACTTCTAACGCAGGAATGCATCCAAAAAGCGGCTGATAACAAACGTACTCAATTGATCATTCATTCGACTTTAGCTATGAAAACAGCCTGGGAAATGTATGAAAAAATTGGCTTCAGAAGATCTGAAGACTTAGACTTTATGCAGGGTGAACTCGCCGTATTTGGCTTTCGTTTACCGCTTAATTCCTAAAACTATTGTGCAACTAAAAAACAGTTCAAATAATGAATACCTCTCTTTTAAATCTGCAGCCTGAAATTCTGGAAGATGATCTGGTTCAATTACTGCCGCTTCAGGAAAATGATTTTGAAAAATTATACAAAGTGGCTTCAGATCCTTTGATTTGGGAGCAACACCCGAATAAAAATCGGTATGAAAAAGAAGTTTTTCAAAATTTCTTTGAAGGTGCTATGGAAAGCAAAGGCGCTTTTCTGATCATCGATAAAGCAACCGGAGAAATTGCAGGAAGCACCCGATTTTATGAATACAATCCTGAAAACAAAACTGTTTTTATTGGATATACATTTTACGGAAGAAAATTTTGGGGCACCGGATTTAATACTCAGGTGAAAAAAATGATGCTGGATTATGCGTTTAAAGCAGTTGACAAAGTCCAGTTTCATATAGGAGCGGAAAATTACCGTTCACAAAAAGCCATAGAAAAACTGGGTGCTGTTAAAGTAGAAGAAATAAACGTTGCTTACTACAATGAACCATCCCGTCATAATTTTGTATACGAATTAAAAAAATAATGAAAAGAATAACTGTTTTCTGTGGTTCCAGTTTTGGGACCGACAAAATTTACAAAGAGCAGGCAGCACTGCTTGGAAAAACTTTAGCCCAGCAAAATATAGAGTTGGTTTATGGCGGAGCAAATGTAGGCCTGATGGGCGCTGTCGCCGATGGTGTTCTGAACGAAGGTGGAAAAGCTATTGGTGTATTACCCAACTTTTTAAGGTCAAAAGAAATTGCACATCTAGGTTTGACCGAATTAATCGTTGTGGAAAGCATGCACGAAAGAAAGACCAAAATGAATGATTTATGCGACGGTGTTATTGCACTACCGGGTGGTTTTGGAACTTTGGAAGAACTTTTTGAAATGCTGACCTGGGGACAATTAGGTTTGCATAAAAAACCAATCGGCATTCTGAACATCAATGGCTTTTATGATTCGCTGATTGAACTAACCAAAGTTATGGTAGAGAAAGGTTTATTAAAGCCTGTCAATCAGGAAATGCTTCTAGTGAGCGATACCATTGAGGATTTATTACATCAAATGAGAAATTACGTTCCGCCAGCCACCGGAAAATGGATTGATACCACACAATCCTAGTATCTGAAAAATAGTTACAGAGAAATTCTTTTCAAACAAATCATAATGCTTCCGGAACAAGTATCGGCCAATCAATAGTTCTAATTTTACAGTATTAACAAAAAACTAAAATCATGGATACTTTTATTGTGGATACTAAAACCATTACATTATTGCTGGCTACCTTATTTACAGGGCTTTTAGCCGGAATATTTTTAACCTGGGGCAACACTGTAACTCCGGGAATTGGAAAATTGGATGACATCAATTATCTCAGAGCTTTTCAAAACATGAATCGCACCATACAGAATCCGTTGTTTTTTCTGGTCTTTTTTGGTTCCTTACTGTTTTCTTTTGCAGCGGCTTATTTTTATAAATCAAATACAATTGTTTTAAGTCTGACAGTTAGTGCTGCGATTATCTATCTTATAGGTGTTATTCTGGTTACTATTTTGGGAAACATTCCGCTAAACGAAATGCTTGATAAGACAGATTTGGTACATCCCTCAATTCAGGAAGCAGCCCTTTTACGAAGTAAATTTGAAGCAAAATGGAACAATCTCCACCTTTTCCGAATCGTAGCTTCTATAATTTCTTTTTTACTTTTGATCATTAGCTGTTTAGTAAAAACGAAGCCATAAATTTTATACATTAGAGGTCGTGGAAAAATGAAATATAAATTTTCAGCTTTCACAAAACTCATTCCACATTTCACAATCAAAAAACATGAAAACAGAAAACAACCACTTCGCAAAAGCCGAAATGCTGATCAGAAAACCTGTCTCAGAAGTTTTTCAGGCCTTTACAGATCCGGAAATCACCAGTAAATTTTGGTTTACAAAAAGTTCAGGAAAACTAATCGCCGGAACTACAACCGAATGGACTTGGGAAATGTATGGATTCTCGTTAACGGTAACTACTCTTATTTTAGAGGAAAATAAAAAAATCGTAATCGAATGGGGAAATCCTAATGAAACCACCATAGTCGAATGGACATTTAGTCCGTTAAACGAAAATGACACCTTTGTCAGCATCACCAATTCAGGTTTAAAAGGAGATCCAGATAAAATCATCGATCAGGTTCGAAATTCTACCGAAGGTTTTACTTTGGTTCTGGCCGGAGCAAAAGCTTATTTAGAACATCAAATCCAGCTGAATTTAGTTTTGGATCGATTCCCTAAAGGATTGGAATAAACAACCAAGAACCTGAAACCTGGAACTTTAAACAATTTAAAACCATCAAATGGAAACAAAGAAACCTCAAAACATTGATGAATATATCGGCAGTTTTCCAAATGATGTTCAGGAAATCTTAGAGAGGATTCGAATGACTGTTCAGAATGCAGCTCCTGATGCCAAAGAAAAAATTAGTTATTCTATGCCGGCTTTTGAGCAAAACGGAATCGTAGTGTATTTTGCAGCTTTCAAAAATCATATTGGACTTTATGCTTTGCCCAGTGGACATGATGCTTTTAAAGAAGAACTTTCAAAATACAAATCCGGAAAAGGCTCTGTACAATTTCCTTTAAATCAGCCTATACCTTATGATTTAATTACCGAAATTGTAAAATTCAGAGTAAAAGAAAATCTGGAAAAAATAAAAAAGAAATAAAGAGGCACAAATCTGACAACTTATATACTACTTATTAAACTTCCCAAAATGCCACAAAACACCTGAAGGATCGTGCAAAAAACACTCGCTTCCCCAATCCTGATGAACGATAGGTGTTAATTTTACTCCATATTTTTCCGTTAAGTTAAGCGCCAAAAGCTGCTTGTAGTAGTAATCGACATCTTCTACTTCTAAAAAAATCATGGTGTTTTCATTCCAGTTTTTATCGTAATAATCCTGAAGATAAAAGGACAAATCTCCCGCTTCAAAAACAGAAAATTTTGGATCTAAAACTCCTTCTTCAAAACCTAAATCCCGATAGAAACTTCTGGAAATCTCAAAATCTTTAGCTCCTATAAAAGGTCGGATCGATATTGCTTTGTGATTCATAAATATTCATTTTAGAAATTAATAAATCAGGTTTCTATTTATCAAAACCGAGTTGTTTTCGCAAATCTAAATTCAGTCCGTATTGTTCCTGGACCGAAATTATTTTTCGCGAATTTTTATTAATATCATTTCCTTCGGCAGTCCATAAAAAAGGATAAAAGTTAAAGACTTCATCGCCTTTCAATTTTGATACTTCGGCTCTCCATCCATTCCATCTGTTGCCTTGATAAAACTTATCCAGATCATTATCAAAACAGAATCCTAAAAATTCCGAATACGTAATATCCAGCTGTTCATACTCCAGATTATCAGGAGAGAAATAATACATTTTCCCAACATCACTTCCCAATCCTCCTCCGTTTAGAAGGTAGAAACCTCCAATAGCATCGTCGGCAACTAATAAAAAAGGCGCTGTTTCGCCAAAATCATTAAACGATTTCCCTTTGTTCCAATCCGGAAGTGTGCGATTGAATTTTGCATTTCCTGAACCCAGAATTCTAATCCAGCCATCGTCGATCAAAAGACCTCCCGTATGGTATACAATAGCTCCCATTGGCGAGCGGGTGCTAACCTGAATTTTGTACAAAACCTCTTTTGCTTTTAAGGCGTCAACCGGCAAAATTTCTACTTTATTTTTTGCTGTCTTAATCCATTCTTCGACCTGAGTCCATCCCGGGTCGACTTTATCTATAAGTTCTTCGGCTTTTTTCATTTTATTTTGCGCAGTTGCTGTAAGAGTTAAAAAGGTCAATACAATTAAAGGAAATTTTAGTACCATCTTAGAAAATTACAAATTATTTATTCTAGCCTTTTTTCAAAATATTACCCAAACCTCGACCAATTTGTTCTATTGCTTCCAGGCCTTTTGTCAATGGTGTCGCAGTGAAATCATCATAGGCATCCATTGCAGTCTCTTTGCGGTCTTCTTGTCCATAAACCAGAATCAGATTGTTATCACTAAATGATTTTTCAAATTTCTGCGGCAATCTGTCAAAAATCGATTGGTACGAAACGGATCCTTTTCTGGAGAAGTTAAAAACAATCAGATCTGTAGCTTTAATTTCATCTGAGATCGATTCAAAATCATCCCAATTCATAATACTTTTAAAACCTAGTTTGGCATTTAATTTTAATTTAGTCGCAATCTGCACAATGGCCTCATGTGTTTTGTATTCAGCATAAACGACGATCGGAATACTTAATTCCTGAGATAATCGAGAGATCTTTTGCAGCAGCAGGTGAAATCCAACACCTCTTTCGGAGAAAGGCGGACAGATGAAAACCAGTCTTTTTTCCTCAATAAATGTTTTTTGAAACCTGCAGATGAACAAACATTTGTCTACATTATTGATGATCGAGTCTACATTTTCACCGAAAATTTTATCCAAAAAACCGGTTTTTCTAGGCCATCCCACGATCACAATATCGGACATGATTTCTTTGGACGTTCTCGCAATTCCACTTGCCGGATTATGGTCGATTCTGGCAATCGTATTGATTTTTACTTCTGAAGCAGACCCCTGAATAACAAATTTATCAACGGCTTTTCGGTATTTTAAGATATTAATTTCAGCCTGATCGTTATTCGGTACAATCGTTAATAGCGTCACCGGATTAGATGATTTTTTATCTTTTATCAAAAGTGCGAAATCCAGTAAACTTTCCGTAGCCGACGTTTTGGCTAACGGAATCAGGATATGTTCGTCCAGAATCTGATCACCATTGGCATCTTCATTTGAAACTTCTTCTTCACAAATAGCAATCTTTTTAGCTGCTTTTTCTGTCGCGAAAGAAGCCACAATACAAGTAATCAGAATTAAAATAATTGTTCCGTTCAGGATATTTTCGTCTAAAATTTTTGCTTTAAATCCAACCAGAATAACGGCTAAAGTTGCCGCAGCATGCGCACTGCTCAATCCAAAAATAAGCTGTCTTTCGGTTTTGGTATACCTAAATACAATCTGCGTAAAAAAGGCTGCGATCCATTTTCCAAAAATAGCCACCACACTCAAAGTTCCTGCTACAATTAAAGCGGTTGGTCCGCTCAGGATCACGCTGATGTCTACCAGCATTCCCACTGAAATCAGGAAAAAAGGAATGAATAGTGAATTCCCAATAAACTCAATTCTGTTCATCAAAGCTGATGAATGCGGAATTAAAGGGTTTAGCGCTAAACCGGCAACGAACGCTCCAATAATAGGCTCTACTCCTGCTACCTCTGCTAAAAACGCAGCAAAAAACACCACTGAAAGTACAAATATATAATGGGCGTGTTTCTCGCTTTCTAATTTTTTAAAGAACCATTTCGCTATTCTTGGAATAACCAAAAACATGATGGCTGAGAAAATGGCCAGCGAAACCGTCAATTTAATCCAGAAAGCCTGATTCAAACTTCCCTGACTGCTTCCCATAATCACCGCCAAAATAATCAAAACGGCAGTATCTGTTAAAATAGTTCCCCCAACCGTAATAGCCACTGCCTGATTTTTTGCGATTCCCAGTTTACTCACAATCGGATATGCCACCAATGTGTGGGTGGCAAACATACTGGCTGTTAAAAAACTCGCATTAAAATCATATTTCAGCAGATAAAAACAAACCGGAAAACCAATCGTTAATGGAAAAATAAAAGTAAAAAAACCAAACAATAAACTCTTATTTCTATTGGCTTTAAACTCATTCATATCCAATTCCAGACCCGCAATAAACATGATATACAAAAGTCCGATTGTCGAAAACAAATCAACAGCAGAGTTCTTGGCCAGAATATTCAATCCGTGCGGTCCAATAATGACTCCCGAAATGATAAGCCCGATAATTCCCGGGATATTAATTTTTTTTAGTAAAATCGGTGACAAGAGGATGATGAAAAGGATCAAAGAAAAAATCAATACCGGATTACTGAGTGGTAATTCGAATTCTTGTAAAAAATGCCTGAAAAATTCTATCATAATGTAATTTTATCTTCTTAACAGTATTTTAATTTTCCGCAGAAAAAAGCGCCAAAAGCAAAATAAAATCTCAGAAGTTATTATTTGTCGTTTCTTCGAAAAGCAGAAAAAACGGCTTCTTTAGTGATTGTTTCATTACAAAAATACCTAAAAAAAATGCGAACTTTCTACGAAAATGGCATATTAAGCAATTAATTTTGTTTCGTTGCCAAATTATTAATATTTAATATTTATTTTAACAAAACTGCAACATTAACAATAGAAAATTGAGCGGGATTGCATTATTCAATTATCTTTGTCTTCATAAAAATTGCACAATGGAAGAATGTATCTCTGTTTTTGATATGCTTAAAATTGGCGTTGGTCCCTCAAGTTCACACACTTTAGGGCCATGGAGAGCCGCTGAACGTTTTTTGGAGGAGCTGAAAAACGAATCAATTTTAGACCAGACTAAACGTGTAAAAGTCGATTTATACGGATCTCTTTCCTTAACCGGAAAAGGTCATGCTACTGATTTGTCGGTGATGCTGGGATTAAGCGGGCAGGATCCCGAGTATATTCCGGTTGAAAATATTGCCGGAATTATTAAAAACATTGAAGAACAGCACGAAATTATTCTGGCTAATGAATATAAAATTCCGTTTTACTTTCTTCAGGACATTGTTTTCAATAAAAATTTCCTTCCTTTTCATGCTAATGGATTAAAATTCACAGCGTATAAAGCTGACGATTCTGAATATGAATCTACTTTTTATTCGATTGGCGGAGGTTTTGTCGTTAAAGAAGAACGCACCAATGCTAAAATCAAAGAAGAGATCAAATGTGCCTTCCCTTTCCCGATTCAAAATGCCGTTGAGCTTTTAAATTATACAGTGACCGAAAACAAATCGATTTCTGAAATTGTTTATGAAAACGAAAAATCAATGCGTCCGGAAGCCGAGATTCACTCCGAATTAATGCGCATTTGGCATACCATGTTAGAATGCATGTACATTGGCTGCCATTCAGAAGGAATTCTGCCGGGCGGTCTGAATGTTCGCAGACGTGCTTTTGACATGCATCAGAATTTAATCGGTTTATCTAACTATTCAGATCCGCAAAGCTGGCTGGAAGAAATCAGAAAAACGGAGGTTAAATTTCGTCAAATCCTGAAATGGGTAAGCTGTTTTGCACTTGCCGTGAATGAGGTAAATGCTTCTTTAGGTCGTGTAGTTACTGCTCCTACAAACGGAAGTGCAGGTGTAATCCCGGCTGTTTTGATGTATTATCTGGTAATTGAAAACCATAATGCAGGCGAAAAAGAAATCAAACAATTCCTAATGGTTGCCGGAGAGATTGGCAGTATCTTCAAGAAAGGATCAACCATTTCTGCTGCAATGGGAGGCTGTCAGGCCGAAATTGGTGTATCCTCATCAATGGCTGCTGCAGCACTTTGTGAATTAATGGGTGGATCTCCTGCTCAGGTTTTAATGGCTGCCGAAATTGCCATGGAACATCACTTAGGTCTTACCTGTGACCCAATTGGCGGTTTGGTTCAGATTCCGTGTATCGAAAGAAATACAATGGGAGCCATAAAAGCGATCAATGCGGCTGAACTGGCGCTTGAAACCGATTCTAAAAATGCAAAAGTGCCTTTAGACAAAGTCATCAATACCATGTGGCAAACAGCCAAAGACATGAATTCCAAATACAAAGAAACCTCTGAAGGCGGATTGGCCATTGCCGTAAACATGGCGGATTGCTAAAGAACATTTGCCACAGATTAAAAAGATTTGCACAGATTAAATACGTTTGAATTAAGCTTATTAAAGCTCTTTTTCAATCCTTTTAATCTGTGGCGAAAAAACCACTTCATGAAAAAGCACTTCTTACTTATAGCAATACTGTTTTGCTCTGCTCTGATTCATTCACAGGAACGTTACTTTCTTAATTCTGATACTCGTCTCTATACCTCAACTAATACCGCAGGCGACTTTCTGGGTTATTTTAAATATGGAGCAGAAGTTCGGCTTCTTTCGGAAAGTAAAAATGGCTGGTACAAAGTAAGATCTGACAACTTCTCTGAAGGTTATGTGCCTGAGCAATTTATTGCAAAAAGGTTAAACGCAAAAGATGTTCAAACAAAGGATCCCGAAAATCCAATTATTGAAGGTAACGACAATTACTATGGCAGCAGCCATCTATTTGTTTTAGTCGCCGGTTTAAAAGCAAGAGCACTACCGGATAAAAACTCAAAAATCAGAGCCATTCTCTTCACCGGTGATCCCGTAGCGGTTAATTATCTTCCCAAAAACCCGGGCGAATGGGTAAACATACAAGGTCATAGTGATCCTGAATACGCACAATTTACACTTGGAAAATTCCTTGGAAAAAGACCCGATTTTAATTCGTTACTCAAAGATTTTGATAAGCTGAATATCAATGCCATCACAGAACGCAAAACGATTGGCGAAAGAATTGTAGAATTGGCCTGGAACAGTGAAAATGCAAAACTGGCACCCGCTTATCAAAGATATTATGAAGTTGTAAAACAATTAAACGACCCAAAACTTCTGGCCGATACTGAACTGAATATCGCTATTGCCAAAGGATTAGCTAAAACCAAAAAACCGGAAGAAATTACCGCTTTCAGTAAAAAAGCCGAATTTCTTTTAAAAGGAGTAAAAACAAAATCACTCTTTTTTTCGCAAAAAGATTTAGTCAAAAACTTTGGTAAACCTCCTAAAAAAGGAACAGTAAGCGACGAATGTGGTATTTACCTCAGCGAGCTTTTTTACTACTATCCGGATTTTGAAGTTTCAGTAGATGAAAAACAAAATCAGGCTGAAATAACAAAGGTTTTTATCAACGAAAACAACAAACTTGTTTTCAGTCCGACGGCTTCTCTCGATCACAGTCTGACCGAAAAAGCATTTATTGAAAAATACGGGACTTATATCGGTGCTTCCATGAAAAATCCGCATCTGTATGCTATTCAGCTGGAAGACAGTGAATTTAGAATAGAATTCAGAGACGGAAAATTATTTACGATTGAAATAATCTTCTATTGCTGATTTCAATCTATAATTATTCAATACTTTTACACATTCAAAAAAACTCAAAAATGTCAGTAGCAAAAAAAGATTATAAAAAGATCACCACAAAGTCATTAATCGAAATGAAAAGCAATGGAGAAAAAATCTCAATGCTTACCGCTTACGATTTTACAATGGCAAAAATTGTTGATACCGCAGGAATCGATGTCATTCTGGTAGGCGACTCTGCATCAAACGTTATGGCAGGTCATGAAACGACATTGCCTATTACTTTAGATCAAATGATTTACCATGCCTCGTCTGTAGTTCGCGCTGTAGACAGAGCCTTAGTAGTGGTAGATTTACCTTTCGGAAGTTACCAGTCAGATCCAAAAGAAGCTTTGCGCTCTGCGATCAGAATCATGAAAGAAAGCGGCGGACATGCTGTAAAACTTGAAGGAGGAAAAGAAATTAAAGAATCGATCAAAAAAATATTAAACGCAGGAATTCCGGTTATGGGACATTTGGGTTTAACACCTCAATCCATCTATAAATTCGGAACCTACAGCGTTCGTGCAAAAGAAGAGGAAGAAGCCGAAAAGTTAATTGAAGACGCTAAACTTCTCGAAAAAATTGGCTGTTTTGGTATTGTCTTAGAAAAAATCCCGGCACATTTAGCCGAGCAGGTTGCCAAAAGCATTTCCATTCCGGTAATCGGAATCGGAGCCGGCGGTGGTGTAGACGGACAGGTTCTGGTAATTCATGATATGTTGGGAATGAACAACGAATTCAGCCCTCGTTTCTTACGTCGTTATTTAAATTTATACGAAGAAATGACTCAGGCTATCAGCCAATATGCCGCCGATGTAAAATCAATGGATTTTCCGAATTCAGGGGAACAGTATTAATTTAGACTTGCTTAGACTTGCTTAGACTTGCTTAGACTTCTTAGATGGTAGACTTCTTAGATGGTAGACTTCTTAGATGGTAGACTTCGTAGATGTTAGACTTCTTAGATGTTAGACTTCTTAGATGTTAGACTTCTTAGATGTTAGACTTCTTAGATGGTAGACTTCTTAGATGGTAGACTTCTTAGATGGTAGACTTCTTAGACGTTAGAATTCTTAGATGGTAGACTTCGTAGATGGTAGACTTCGTAGAATTTATGATTTTATTTGTCTTAAAAAAAACAAATCTAACTAAGTCTAAGAAGTCTAAGCAAGTCTAAAAATCTAATTAATCTAAAAGATGCATCAATTTAAAGAGCTGCTAATTTGGAAGAAAAGCAGGTTATTCTGTTCTAAAATTTACAATGTAACTGCTGATTTTCCAAGTGAAGAGAAATTTGGCATCACAAATCAATTGCGAAGGGCTTCCGTTTCTATTGCTTCAAATATAGCCGAAGGTTCTTCAAGAAATTCTAATAAAGAATTTGCGCGATTTTTAGAAATCGCAATTGGTTCAGCATACGAAGTAGAAACACAGCTTCTTATCTCATCAGATTTAGGTTTTATAAACGAAGAAGGCATAACTGAATTAATACTGCTTTTAGAAGAAATAATTAAAATGACATCAAAATTTAGAACTACCTTATTATAAAATCTAAGTAAGTCTAAAATCTAAGAAGTCTAAGAAAGTCCAAAATGAAAGTCGTTTCCAACAAAAACAACCTCCAAATCCTACACGAAGACAATCACATCATTGTGGTCAACAAACGTGTGGGTGATATTGTACAAGGAGATAAAACCGGGGATAAACCTTTATCTGATATTGTAAAAGAATACATCAAAGACAAATACAATAAACCCGGAGATGTTTTTCTGGGCGTCATTCATCGTCTGGACAGGCCTACGACAGGAATTGTTGTTTTTGCCAGAACCAGTAAAGCATTGTCACGAATGAACGAAATGTTCAGTAATCGTGAAACTCAAAAGACGTATTGGGCTGTTGTTAAAAATAAACCGCAACAAAACGCTGCGAAGCTCGTTCATTATCTCAAAAGAAACGAGAAAAACAATACTTCAAAAGCACATTTAAAGGAAGTTCCGGACAGTAAACTGGCCAGTCTGGATTATACCGTTTTCAAAGAGCTTCAAAATTATGTGGCACTCGAAATCAATTTGCATACCGGCCGCCATCATCAGATTCGTGCCCAGCTGGCAGCGATTGGTTCTCCCATAAAAGGAGATTTAAAATATGGTTTTGACCGAAGTAATCCTGACGGCGGAATACATCTTCATGCGCGAAAATTAGTTTTTGTACATCCGGTTTCTAAAGAAAATATCACGATAATTGCTCCTACTCCCGACGAGACGATCTGGAATGCGCTATGATTTTATGATTTAATTGTTAAAATTTCAAGTTTTATCGATTAACTTGCAGAAGCAAAAAATCAATCGGATTATATACTATGGACTATAAAAACAACATTGCCTACAGGAAAGAAACGTTAAAGAAACTGTTGTACAACATTCAGAAAAGCGAAGATTTGATTGTAAAAGCGTTGTACGATGATTTTAAAAAGCCTGAATTTGAAGCTGTTTTAACCGAAACCAACTATGTAATTTCGGATCTAAAAGATACCATTAGAAACATCAATAAATGGGCGAAACCAAAACGTGTTTTGCCTTCCCTGCTCAATTTCCCTTCTACCGATTATATTTTTAAAGAACCTTACGGAAATGTTTTGGTAATTGCTCCCTGGAATTATCCGTTTCAATTGGCTTTATGTCCTTTAATTTCAGCTGTAGCAGCAGGCAACAGAGTGGTTTTAAAACCTTCAGAACTGACACCTCATACCTCAGCAGTGATTGCTAAAATTATTGAGAAGACCTTTCACGTCAAACATGTAGAAGTTATAGAAGGCGGTGTTGAAGTTTCTAACCAATTACTGGCACAGCGCTGGGATTACATTTTCTTTACCGGAAGTGTTGCTGTTGGAAAAATTGTAGCCAAAGCTGCTGCCGAAAATTTAACTCCCGTAACTTTAGAACTAGGTGGAAAAAACCCGTGTATTATTGACGAAACTGCCAATTTAAAACTGGCGGCAAAACGAATCGTATGGGGAAAATTCATCAATGCCGGACAAACCTGCATTGCACCGGATTACATACTGGTACAGAAAAATATGAAAGTCAATTTTATATCTTTTCTGATAGAAGAAATTCTCAAAGCTTACGGCAAAAAAATAGACAAATCTCCTGATTTTGCCCGAATTATCAATACCAAAAACTGGGTCCGACTAGACAGTATGATCGAACGTGAAAAGGTTATTTTTGGAGGAGAAACAGCTGCTGAAAAAAACTATATCTCTCCTACTTTAATTGAAGAACCTGCTTTGGACAGTCCCGTCATGAAGGAGGAAATATTTGGTCCTATCCTTCCCATTCTGACTTACGAAACTGAGGCTGATATTCACAACGTAATCAGTCGTTATGAAAAACCTCTTGCCTTTTATGTTTTCAGTGAAAATAAAAATTTTGCTAAAAAACTAATTACTTCCCATTCTTTTGGAGGAGGCTGTATCAATGATACCGTGGTTCATTTCTCAAACAAAAGATTACCATTCGGAGGAGTTGGTCATAGTGGGATTGGCGCTTATCACGGACAGTTGAGTTTTGATATTTTTTCACATCACAAAGCTGTCGTAAAAAAAGGAAACTGGCTTGATTTACCTATGCGTTACGCTCCCTACAAAGACAAACTGATATCCCTAAAACGTTTACTGAACTGGTTGTAAGGTTAAAAAAAACAATTTCGCAATGTTTTCAAGATTTTCATATCAAATTGATTAAAAATATTATATTTACGGCACATTAATTATTTAAAATTTCGTCGATATAAAATAATTCTACTCCAATAAAAATGAAATCTACATCCGATCAGATCAAAGACATTAAAAATCATGGCTATACCTTAGATTTTTCAACTGTTTTCAATCATGCTTTTGAAAATTACAAGAAAATAGCCGTCTATGCCGGATTAATGCTGTTGGTTTTTTCGGTATTCTTTGGCATTATTGCTTATCTCATACTAGTTGCATTTTTTGGTATCGACAAATTAACCAATGCAAACTTTCTGAACATACAGCCTCAAAATCTATCTCAAATTTATCTGGTCCTTTATATTATTGGAACAGCCTTAGTATCGGCAATTATGAGTCCTTTTACTGCCGGATTTCTAAAAATGGCCGATTGTGCAGAAAAAGATCAGGAATTTAATGTCTCTACAATTTTTTCCTATTACAAAAGCCGCCATTTCGCACAAATTTTTGCAGCAACCTTTTTGATTTCATTGTTTAGTGTTATCGTTACTACCTTTTTAGAAGTTCAAAAATTAAATGCCTTAGGATTAGTTTTCTCACTGACATTATCTTTTTTTACCTTCTTAACCATTCCGCTTATCGTATTTGGGAACTTAAAAGCCGTTGATGCTATTAAATCAAGTCTTATCTTGATAAGTAAACAGCCTTTGATATTATTAGGACTGATAATTACTATAGTTGGAGCTGTACTGGTTGGCCTTTGTGCATTTTGTATTGGAGTACTTTTTACGATCCCTTTTAGCTATTCCATGACTTATGCCATATATTGTGCTATTGTAAAAACGGATAAAGAAGATCCTATTGACTCTATCGGTCAGTCTGATTTTTAAAAAAATATAAAATTTCAACCAAAAAAGAGTCTAACCTGCTCTGTTGAATTTTTCAAAATAAAAGATTTACTAAACCAAACATACCCCCGAATTCTATGGTAGCAAACTATAGTCTCTTCAATTCGTTGATCCCAGGAGTTGCCATACTTGGTAATGCCCTGAAATCAATTATTACGAAGTGGTATGTCATCAATTCAGACATCATATTTTACAACAATCCTAAACTCATCATGTTAGGTTTGTCGATGATTGCCTTTCTGACCCTTCTCGTATACCAATTCTTCCGGATCAAGAGCAGAATTGGCTACTTCATCGAAAGAAAACCAGAAACAGAAACAGTAAACAGAGAGTATCATCTCTATATTTTGTTCTTTGGTATTGCATTGATTGTAATCGAAATCATCAATGAAATTTTTAAAATCAGGCCAAAGAGTTTACTTTTCGTAAATGTAAGTATTGGCTTCGCGATGCTTTTGTTTTATTTCATAATTGGAAAAATTGAATTTTTAAGAGAGCGGGTACAGTCCATATTTATTTTATCCTTCTTTGTTTATCTCTTTTATGTTGGATACAACATCGTCCATCGCACCAACGATATTATTCCTATAATTGCTTTTTTAATCTTCTTCTACTTCTCCTACAGCATCCTAAAACCCATAAAATTATACTGGTTCTTTGTTGGATTAGTTTTTACCTTTCTGATTACAACAGTTGTTTATCAGTTAATTCCCGTAAAATCATCCATTATCTTAATCAACTACTGCGTACTGATCTTCATTCTTAATCAGGTTAAATATGTCGTTTTACTAAACAACAGTGATAATTTCAGATTCACCAATGAAATTGTACACAAAGGAAACTCACTGACTATTGCTACAAACGAAAAAAACGAAGTCTTGTTTTGCAGTGAGACGATCACTTCTATTCTGGGATATTTACCGGACGAAGTTATGGGGGCTAAATTTTGGAAATTAACGAATGAAACAGACTATCCTGAAAACCTCAGCAATATAAGTCATGAGGAAGACAAACTCTACATCCGGAAACTAAAAAGTAAAAACGGGGAATACAAATACATACAATGGAAAGACAAAAGATTCTCTCAATGTCTGATTATTAGTATCGGCCAGGATGTTACGGAACAAATCACGGTTCGCGATCAATACAAAAATCTGATTCAGACTGCCACAGATATCATTTTTGAAATTGATTCTGATGGTTATTTTACTTTCATCAATGACTTTGGATTTTCGATATTAGGATATGCTGAGAACGAAATTATCGCACAGCATTATTCTAATTTCATCCATGAAAACTATCAGCGTAATGCTGTAGATTTCTACGAAAACCTGGAAATGAATGAAAATAATTTCCCAACTATAGAGATTCCTATTCTGAAGAAAAACGGAAAAAAGCTTTGGATTTCGCAAAAGATTATTGTGCGAAAAAATGATCTAGGACAAACAATTGGCTTTGCCGGAATAGCCCGCGATATTACTGAAATTAGAAATATTGAGAACGACAAAAGAAAACGTCTCAAGAAAATCGAGTCGTATAACAATTCGATTAACAAACTCTCGACTACAGATTTTAGTCAATACAACAATTTAAATACGGTTATTGATTACATCATAAAAGAAGCCGCAATTGTAACCAAAACCAATCGGGTGAGCTTCTGGAAATGTCATAAAGACTTAATCAGCTGCAAGAATCTTTTCAGCATTGACAAACAACATCTTAATGACAAAAATATATTGGACAAACAATCTTATCCAATTTACTTTGAAACACTTAAAAACAAAGCAATCATAAATGCCCCAGATGTTTTCAATAAACTCGAAACATCCGAATTTCAAAAATTGTACTTTACCAAAAACCACATCAAATCGATGCTGGATGTACCTATCTTTTTAAACGGACAGCTTGTTGGAGTTGTTTGTTTTGAAAGCACCGAAGAAAAAAGAAACTGGGACAACGAGGACATCAATTACGCCCGTACCATTTCGGATGTAATCTCATTGGCAATCTCCTCACAAATGCGTTTGGAAGCTGAAAAAAAATTAGAATTCAAAAGCCAGCTATTGTCTGCACTTTCCCTGTGTACCGAGAAATTTCTGATGAGTAAATCTACTCAGGAAATGTTTCAGGAAACCTACAATTTAATTGGAAAAGCAGCCAAAGTAGACCATATGTACTACTACGAAAAAGATTTCACAACAAATACTGTAAGCCAGAAATACAAATGGTCCAGACAGGGTATTGAGCATCAGATCACAAAATTACAACGATTAACAAAAGATCAATTGCAAGAAATTTATGAGGCTGCTCAGAACAAAAAAATCGTCAACACCCTTACCCGCAAACTCGACGATACTTTTTTTAAACAACTACTGATTGCCAATGAAATCAAATCGATTCTGATACTACCGCTGTACATCAACGATATTTTTACCGGATTCATAGGCTTCGACGATTGCACCAAAGAACGAAAATGGTCTGAAGAAGAAATTTATATCTTTCAGGTCCTGGCAAATAACATCTCATCGGCACTGGAAAGAAACCGAAACGAAACCAAAATTCTCGAAAGTGAGGAAAAATTCAAATTAATCGCCAACAACATTCCCGGCACGGTATACTTGTCCAAATTTGATGCTTTCTCCACTAAGATATTTCTTAATGATGAAATTTTAAACCTTACCGGTTATTCCAAATCAGAATTTATTGAGAATAATTTATCCTTTTTATCTCTTATTCATCCTGATGACAAAGACGAAGTGGTCAACAACCAAATCGATAATTTACAAAGTGGAATGCCACTGCACAATGTATATCGCATCCGACGGAAAACCGGTGAATTTATCTGGGTAGAAGAATTTGGAGACGTGATTAAAAAAGGGGATGAAATTGAATTTGTGGGTGGAATTTATTTCGACATTACCAACAAAAAAGAAAGTGAAGATGCCATAAAAGCCAAACAGCTTGCCGAGGCAGCCAATAAATCTAAATCAGATTTCCTGGCCAATATGTCGCATGAAATCAGAACTCCTTTGAATGGTATTATTGGTTTCACACATTTACTGATGAATACCGGCCTTGAAGAAATTCAGGAAAAATACATGACCACGATCAACCAATCGGCGCATTCACTACTGGATATCATCAATGACATTCTTGACTTTTCTAAAATCGAAGCGGGAAAACTGGAACTTTTTATCGATCTATACGACATCAAAAAAGTACTCGGACAAGTTTTTGATTTAATCGTCTACGAATCCAATCAAAAAAATCTGCAGTTAGAATTAAATGTCGCACCCGATGTCCCTAAATACATCTGGACAGATATTGTGCGTATCAAACAAATCTTAATTAATCTGCTTTCAAATGCTGTTAAGTTTACCAACGAAGGTTCTATCAAACTTAATGTTTCAGTTCTGGAAAAAAGCAACAACAACGATTGCATAATCCGATTTTCGGTGGTGGATACCGGAATTGGAATTCTCGAAAAAAATCAGAAGAAAATCTTCAAAGCCTTTTCTCAGGAGGATAGCTCTACGACGAGAAAATTTGGAGGTACGGGATTAGGACTCACTATTTCAAATCAATTGCTCGCTTTAATGGAAAGCCGCTTACAGTTAGAAAGTAAAATCGACGTAGGAAGTAATTTTTATTTCGACCTGAACTTAAAAACTAGCAATCAAAGCATTAGCGAGAAATACAATACCGAACTTCAAACTATCGGTCTCGAACTAAATTCTGACGACCCGGTTTCAAATCAAAAAAACATTACCTTTTTGATTGTTGAAGACAACAAGGTCAACATGCTGCTTTTAAAAACCATCATCAAAAATTTGTATAGCGGTGCCTACATACACGAATGCGAAAATGGTTACGAGGCCGTAAGTCAATTTGAAAACATCAATCCTGATTTGGTTTTCATGGACATTCAGATGCCTATTATGAACGGTTATGAAACCACAAGAGCTATCAGAAATACCATTACAGGAAAAGACATTCCGATCATTGCCGTGACAGCTGGTGCCGAAAAAGAGGAACGCAACAAATGCCTTTCTGCGGGAATGAATGACTACATCTCTAAGCCCATAATGAAAGGTAGTGTAGAAGAAGCTTTGGTAAAATGGTTAAAATAACGCAAAACTAAATTCGGCTATTACGTCATTATTCCTAAAAAAAATATAAATTCGTACAACACAAACCTTTACGAACTAAAATTCAATTACTATGAAATGGAAAGGAACGCGAGAAAGCGATAATGTTGAAGACCGAAGATCAATTTCTGGCGGAAAAGTTGCCATTGGCGGTGGAGTTATCGGTATAATTATTCTATTATTAAATGTTTTTGGTGGTGAAACCGGCCAAACTGTAGGTAATGTATTAGAGCAAATGCAAGGCGGACAACAAACCACTGAAACTGCTGCCCCATTGAGTAAAGAAGATGAAGAAATGGGACATTTCGTAAGATCTGTTCTGGCTAAAACGGAAGACACCTGGGAGAAAAAATTCGCAGCAGAAGGACTTACTTATAAAAAACCTAAATTGGTTCTCTTTAAAGGCTCTGAACAAACTGCATGTGGTGGAGCTTCATCTGCATCCGGGCCGTTTTATTGCCCGGGAGACCAAAAAGTATATATGGATTTAGGCTTCTTTGAAGAACTAAAAACTAAATTTGGTGCCCAAGGTGGGGATTTCGCTATTGCGTACGTTATAGCACACGAAATAGGCCATCACATACAAACACTGCTGGGAACCTCGGCAAAAATGCGACAGGCACAGGAAGGAAAAAGTGAAGCAGAAGCCAATAAACTGTCTGTAGCCCTGGAATTACAAGCCGACTTTTATGCCGGAGTATGGGCTCATGACAACCAACAATATATAGAAGCTGGCGATATCGAAGAAGCTTTAAGTGCAGCCAACGCCGTTGGAGACGACGCCATTCAAAGCAAAATGCAGGGACAAGTGGTTCCGGATTCCTTTACTCACGGTACATCCGCACAGAGAATGTTCTGGTTCAAAAAAGGTTTCCAAACCGGAGACATCAAACAAGGTAATACCTTTGATGAAATAAGATAGTTCACAAACTAAATTATAATAAACAAAAAAGCATGATTTTTTTTGAATCATGCTTTTTTTTCAAAATATCAAAAAAAGTACTTTTATTAAGACAAGAGTATTTTTTTTTAATTTATAACTGTAAAACTTTATATAATCTTAATTTACGTTAAACTTTCATAAAGAGAGTCTATATGAGGAAACCCTCTTAAGTCTATAACATTTGTGCTTTGTCTTCTACCTTTCCATTTCATACCACCTACCACAGTTTTCATTTCCTTACCAGAAAGAGTTTTTACAGAACTCAAATCCATTTTTTTAATTGTTTTTTTCATTGGTTAAATTTTTAGTATTAATAAATCAATAATCTAACAAGAACATCTTATGACTTTACCAGATAGACTACTGTTTCAAATATAAGACTTTATCCTTATAACAATGCAATAACAATAAGTTTTTACTTAAAAAAAATAAGTACTAATATTTAAAAGTTAAATTTCAAATCAATACCCATTTTTGAGCTTGAGATTTTAAACACAAAAATCGAAAACCCAATTACAACAACAAAAAAAAGCGTGATTTCTCAATCATTCTTTTTTTGGTTAAAAACGATCCGAACTTATGTTGATTATTTTGAAACCTTAAATGTTGTAGCATACTTAGCGAGTTCTCCATAAAGATCAAAACAAACATTTTCTTGCTGTTCTGGTCTATTACCTACATAACAAATAACACAATATCCTTTTATCATTCAGAGTAATGAATATAAATAAAAACCCCTGAATCGAAATTGTCCTTTAGATTTTTTTGTAATTATTGGGGTTTATTACAAATTATTCAAATTCCAAATTTTAAATTCGATTCAGGAGAAATGCTAGGATCTACCTTACAGTGCTACCATTTTTACTTTATTAAACCATACTCTTATAGGTTAAGTACTTATTTTTTTTTACACTGTAAAGGTAGCACTGAATTTCAACCTATTACATGATTAAAATCATAGGAGATTATTTTTTTTATTTGATCATGAAATTCTGTAGCTGATCTGCTCTTTGCTCTTCTGGACGATACTACCCTATAACTTAAATCATAGTGCTTTACACTATGCTGTTGCTAAGGCTCTTTCAGAGCAACTACTTACTATATTACCCACAAAGCTCGAAACGGAAGCCTGAAACTTGGAATTCGGAATTTGAAACCTGAAACCTGAAACCTGAAACTTAAAACCCAAAACTCGAAACTTGAAACCCGAAACTTGAAACCCGAAACTTGAAACTTGAAACCTAGAACCCGAAACTTCAAACCTGAAACTTCAAACCTGAATTTATCAAATCCTCAAGGCTTCGTTTTTGTATAAACACAAAAAAAGCCTTGAATTTCTTCAAGGCTTTGATTTCTGGGTGGCTGACCGGGTTCGAACCGGCGACCCGCGGCACCACAAACCGCTACTCTAACCAACTGAGCTACAACCACCATTTTTTTTTGCTTCTGCATTTCTGCTTAGCGAGTGCAAATATATAACTAATGTTGAGTTCTACAAAGAAAAAAATGAAAAATTTACAGTAAATTTTCTAAACTATTGACAGCCAAACACCTTTCAACAGTAAAACCTTCAGCAAAATCTTTACCAACAAGCCTTCCTAAATCCTTCGCACGATAATCTAAACTTTCAAAGAAGTTTTTACTCGTAATTGGTGTAGCTGGTTCTTTTGAATTTGGGTCATAAAACTGAGTTTTATATGCCGAAACCGCTTCAACCTTTTTCTTTTCAAAACCTGTAATATCCACTACAAAGTCCGGCACGATGTTTTTCCACTGTATATAATGGTACACCACCTTTGGTCGCCAGGCTTCCTGACGCTCTCCGTCGATCGAGGTTTCGATTTTTGCCAATCCAGACAAGAAGCAGGCATCCGAAACTAATTTACTGCCTTTCCCGTGATCAATATGGCGGTCGTCAATTGCATTACACAATACAATCTCTGGTTTGTACTTTCGAATCATTTTAATGACCTCCAGCTGGTGTTTTTCATCATTCGTAAAAAAGCCATCACGCATGCCCAGATTTTCACGAACCAAAACTCCTAATATCTTTGCTGCCTCTTTCGCTTCTTCATCTCTGATTTCCGCCGTACCACGCGTTCCTAACTCTCCACGTGTCAAATCGACAATACCCACTTTTTTACCCAGTGATACTTCTTTTAAAATTGTTCCCGCGCAACCCAATTCTACATCATCAGGATGTGCACCAAATGCTAATATGTCTAGTTTCATAATTTTTAATATCTGTTTCAAAAATCAATTTCAATTACAATACTGAAAATCAAAATTGATGTTTTGTCTATTCTCTTTACTCTATTCTCTTTTTTTTTGTTTCAAGTTTCAAGTTTCAGGTTTGAAGTTTCAGGTTTCAGGTTTCAAGTTTCAAGTTTAGTCGCAGTCGCAGTATATAGTCTCAGTAACTGAAAACTGCGACTGCGACTGAAAACTCATAACTCATAACTCATAACTCATAACTCTCAACACTCTTTTCATTGTCATCGACTTGTTCACGCTTTCCTCCCACTCCTTTTCCGGAACGCTTTCCCTTGTAATACCACACCCCATGTAAAGAATCACCTTATTCTCCTGAATTTGCATGCTGCGTAAATTTACGTAGAAATCAGAACTGATCTCATCATGAGCAAAACTGCTGTTTAACTCCCCGAGAAATCCCGTATAAAAAGTCCTGTCGTAATTTTCATTTTCAATAATAAATGCCTTTGCCTTTTTCTTTGGCAGACCGCAAACTGCGGGTGTCGGATGCAATGTATCGATTACTTCCTCAAGCGTCGAATTCTCATTCAATACTCCCGAAATATCTGTTTTGATATGCCAGATCGATCCCGCTTTTACACTGTAAGGTTCAGATACATCCACAGAAGAAGCTACTTCACGTAATCTTTTTACAATAAAGTCAGTTACATATTGCTGCTCGTCTTTCTCCTTTTGCTGCCATAAGATATCCGTTTCCAGGGTTGCTTTTTGTGTTCCGGCCAAAGCCACTGTTTCAAAAACATTTCCGTTGGCTTTCAGCAGTCGTTCCGGTGTGGCTCCCATCCAGAAACCTATTTTTGGATGAAAAAAAACATATGAGAAAGTCGTGGGATACAATTGAATCAAGTGCTGAAAAGTAGACACAAAATCGAACTCGCTTAAAGTTACTTCTTCGCTTCTGGATAATACTACCTTTTTGAATTCGTCATTTTGAATCGCCTGAATTCCTTTTGAAACCAATGCTTCGTAGTGTAATCTGGCCTCGTTATCAATAACTGAATCTTCCATTTCAGCAGTCTCAAAAGCAATTTCCAGCTGTTCTGCTGTTAAAATTTCAGATTCATTCTCCGGAATCAATATCAGTTGTTTTTCATCAAAAGAAGCAAAAACAAAACCTTTTTCCTTGTAATCGGAGATTTTATGCAACGTATCATTTTGCTGCAAAAGCGCAAAAATAGTGGTAGAATTCGGTTTAGAGTACATTACAAAAGGCAAACACTTTTCGTACTGTACTATAATTTTAGAAAAAAAATCATTCATACTTCCTATACTGTTTTCTTTTTTTCCAAAACCATATTGGTCAGTTTGCAAAGCGAAATCAGATTTCCTTCTTCATCCGTAATCTTGATTTCCCACAAGTGAATACTTCTTCCTTTGTGAATGATTCTTGCGGTTCCAAAAACCCAGCCTTCCCGAATACTTTTCAAATGATTTGCTGAAATCTCGATTCCACGTACTTCCTGTTCTTTCATATCAATAAAAAAGAAAGACGCTGCACTACCAACACTTTCAGCCAGAGCTACTGAAGCTCCACCGTGTAACAAGCCCATTGGCTGATGAACAGAAGGATTTACAGGCATTTTTGCAGTTAAAAAATCAGGCCCTGCATCGATATATTCTATTTTTAGCGTTTCCATCAATGTGTTTTTTGAGAACTCATTACAGCGCGCTAAAATCTGCTCTTTTGTATAATTCATTAAAATAGTCTTTAAAAACGTAAAATTAAAGAAAAGATGAGATACAAATTTGAAAATCCCATTCTAAAATTAAAAATCCACTTCAAACGTGTAAGTTTTTTGTTATTTTTACAAAAACATTAATTGTTAATCTGTTGCAGAGATTTTTTTTGATGCCACAGATTACACAGATTTTCACAGATTAGAATATCTCTTCAAAGAGTAAAAAACTTTTTAGTCTTTATTAATCCGTGGCAAAAAAACTCATTCAAATGCGTCAATACTTTGTACTCTTCATTTTCGGAATAATTCTAGCTTTTAGTTCTTGCCGAACTGATTTTGATACCGTTGCCAGTTCCGGAGATTTAAAGTTTTCTAAAGACACTGTTTATTTGGACACTGTTTTCAAGAATATTGGCTCTGCTACCTATCAACTTAAAGTATACAACCGAAGTAAAAACGACATCTCCATTCCTATTATTCAGCTCAAAAACGGCTTAAATTCAAAATACAGAATGACGGTCGACGGTATGAGCGGAAACAATGGTAAAATTTTCAAAGACGTCACACTTTTATCTAAAGACAGTTTGTACATTTTTGTAGAAACCACCGCAGATATTACAGATGCAAACCCAACCGATTTTTTATATACTGATCAGATTCAGTTTGACAGCGGCGCTAATCTTCAACAAGTCGCTTTGGTCACACTCATTCAGGATGCTGTTTTTCTTTATCCACAACAAAATCCTGACGGAACCAAAGAGAAAATTAAAATTGAAGGCAAAGAGGTAGATGGTTTTTACCTGAATGACAACGATCCTGTCAACGGAAATGAATTGCTTTTCACCAAACAAAAACCTTATGTTATTTATGGATTTGCCGGTGTTCCTAAAAACAAAACGGTGACTTTTGAAGCGGGTGCACGCGTATACTTTCATGCTAATTCAGGTCTTTTTGTCGACGATAAAGCTTCTTTACAAATTAAAGGAACCACTTCTTCAACTCCAAAATTAGAAAATGAAGTTGTTTTTGAAGGCGATCGACTAGAATCACTTTACGATAATATTCCCGGACAGTGGAACTCTGTCATTTTTGCTAACGGAAGTACCAATCACTCTATCCATCATCTTACCCTGAAAAATGCGGTCATTGGTTTAAATTTCAAGAATCCGGATCCTGCTTCGACCATTGAAATCAAAAACACCCAGATTTACAACACTGTCGAATATGGAATACTGGCACAAAATGCCCGTATAAATGGAGAAAACATTGTTATCAATTATGCCGGTCTTGCGAGTTTATCTTGTGTATACGGAGGAGATTACAAATTCACACATTGCACCTTCAACAACAGTTGGTCCAATAATTCTCAATTTGCAGTTAGTTTAAGCAACAGCCTGGCCAATGCTGTTCCGGAAACAAATCCGCTGACACAGGCGACTTTTAACAACTGTATCATTTACGGATCGGGAGCCAACGAGTTCAATTTAAACAAAAAAACCACTGCCGCCTTTGTGTACCAACTCAATAATTGTTTGCTAAAATTCAGCAGTTCTTCCAACAATCCGGATTATCAGTTCAAAACAGATCCTGCACACTACAACCAGATCATTCTGAACGAAAACCCCAAGTTCTTTAATGTTGCTAAAAACCTGTTCAACATTGACAATACTTCTTCCGCTTTCGCGAAAGGAAACCAGGCTTATAACATTCCTTTAGATATTATTGGAAAAACCAGAACTTCTCCACCGGATTTAGGAGCTTATCAGAGTACCGCTTTTCCTAAGTAATTTTATATCATTTCAACCGAAGAGAGACTCGAGCGACAGTAAACAAGCGAAGCAAATCAAACGTGGGATTCGACAAAGATTGGCGACAATTGGGTTGGACTTGCCAGTGTGATTTCTCGTTCCTCGAAATGACAAACTGCATTCAATTCATGGAAAAAACTCCGCACCTTAAGTCTTTTCTTTCCCCAAAAAACACCCGTAAGAAAATATATCCAAAATTAAACATCACTTAACTTATATAATTCATAAAAATAGTAGATTTGCTAAAACTGATTTTCAACATTCTAAAATTCAGTATTTTAAAAACAAAAAACAACCAAATCTTAAAGACTATTAATTATGAAAAAAAACTACTTTTTACTGTTATTGATGTTTGCCGCAACGGCATTTGCGCAAATTCCCACCGGCTATTACAACACCGCAACAGGAACAGGTTACACATTGAAAACACAATTGTACAACATTATTAAAGGTCATACCGATAACGGATATGCGGGATTGTACACCACTTATCAAACCTCAGATGTCGATAATTTTTTTGAAAACGACGGAACTGTTTTAGACATGTATTCCGAAAACCCATCCGGAACGGATCCTTACAATTATACCACAGGATCAACACAGCGTTGTGGGAACTACGTTTCAGAAGGCGATTGCTACAACAGAGAGCATATTATTCCGCAATCGGTTTTTAACGAACAATCTCCAATGGTATCCGATGCGCATTTTATCACTCCGACAGATGGAAAAGTAAACGGAATACGATCCAACTATCCTCACGGGAATGTTAGTTCTGCTACGTACACTTCTCAAAATGGAGGTAAATTAGGCTCCAGTTCGGTATCCGGATACTCAGGAACCGTTTTCGAACCTATAAACGAATTCAAAGGCGATATTGCCCGAATGTATTTTTATTTTGCCACTCGTTATGAAAATAACGTTGCAGGTTACTCTTTCCCTATGTTTGACGGATCAGGCAATAAAGTTTTTACTACGGCATTCTTAAATCTTCTAATAACCTGGCACACACAAGATCCTGTAAGCGCCAGAGAAATTGCCCGAAACAATGCCATCTATGCCCGTCAGAACAATAGAAACCCTTATATCGATCATCCGGAATATGTCAATCAAATTTGGGGAGGAACACCTTCTTCAGACACACAGGCTCCAACTGCACCAACAAACTTAGCTTCGACTTCAAAAACAGCAACTTCCATTACACTATCCTGGACTGCTTCTACCGATAATGTAGGCGTTACAGGTTACGATATTTATGCAAACAGCGCTTTAAAAACCACTGTTTCCGGTGTAACTGCAACTATAACAGGTTTAACCGCTACAACAGCTTATTCTATTTATGTAAAAGCAAAAGATGCCGCAGGAAATGTTTCCGCTTCAAGCAATACCATTTCAGTTACAACCGACAGTGGCGGAACCGGAACTACAACGGATCTCCTTTTCTCTGAATACGTTGAAGGGTCCGGAAACAATAAAGCAGTTGAAATTGCTAATAACACTGGAAGTTCTGTGAGCTTAGCTTCGTATACGATAAAAAAACAAACAAACGGCTCAGGTTCCTGGAGTACCGGTTTGGCTTTAAGCGGAACCTTAGCTACGGGAAGTAAATTTGTCATTGTAAACAGCTCCATATCTTCAAGCTGCTATTCAACCAGTGCGGCTAATATTTCGACAACAGCAACTGAAATGGCCTTTAACGGAAATGATCCTATTGGTTTATTCAAAAATGGCATTTTAATCGACATCATCGGAACTTTCAATGGTGGAACTGCTAATTTCGGAGCCGACGTAACTTTAAGAAGAAAATCAACCGTAACTTCACCAAGTACTACTTTTAATCTGAGCGCACAATGGGATTCATTTTCACAAGATACCTGTGCTAATTTAGGCAGCAAAAAAGTACAGCCTACTGCAGCAGAAGGAGAAGAAAACCTTGCGGATTATAACGGAATCATCGTTTATCCAAATCCTTCTGACGGGAATTTTAATATAAATTTAAACGAATCTGGCTCTTCTTATGCTGTAGAAATTGTTTCCTTTTCAGGACAAAAAGTTTTTGAAAAACAGAACGCGACAGAAAACAGCATTTCAGTAAGTCATTTACCAAGTGGTATTTATATTTTAAAAATTGTTAAAGATTCGAAAACTATCATCAGGAAAATAATCATTAACTAAAAATACTTTTTCACACAGATTTAGCAGATTTTTTTTGGAACTACTTATAAATAGTTCCGGCATTCTTGAATCTGCTGAATCTGCGTGAAAATAAAAACTTTGCACGACAATATCCCAATTTCAGAACGGTATCATATTTTTTAAAAGAGTTTGTTTTCAAATTTGCGCTTGCTAGATATTTAAACTAAATTTGCACTTCAATACAACAAACTACACATCACAATGATCCATTTCTTTGAAAACCAAAGCAAAACTGTTTTTGCAGTACAGACGCAAAACGAAATTTCGGCTCAAGACATTTCAAAACTAAACTGGCTTTTTGCCGACTCCAATAAGATCGAAAAATCCGCACTGACGGATTTTTTTGTTGGTCCACGTGCCACTATGATCACTCCATGGAGTACAAATGCTGTAGAAATTACTCAAAACATGGGTATTACGGGCATTATCAGAATTGAAGAATTTCATCCGGCAACAGTTGATTTTTCAGATTTTGACCCAATGTTATTTCAGAAATTCAGCCAATTAGATCAGGAAATTTTCACGATCAATGTGCAGCCGGAACCTATTCTGGAAATTGATGATATTGCCGCTTACAATACAACAGAAGGATTAGCTTTAAGCGAAGAAGAAGTTGATTACTTAAATAATCTTTCTACTAAATTAGGAAGAAAACTAACTGACTCAGAGATTTTTGCTTTCTCACAAGCCAACTCAGAGCACTGCCGTCACAAAATCTTCAACGGAACATTTGTGATTGACGGAGAAGAAAAAGAAACTTCTCTATTCAAATTAATTAAAAAAACATCACAGGAAAATCCTAACGATATTGTTTCTGCTTATAAAGACAACGTTGCTTTTGTAAAAGGACCAAAAGTGCAGCAGTTTGCACCAAAAACAGCTGACAAACCAGATTATTACGAGATAAAAGAATTCGATTCCGTTTTATCTTTAAAAGCAGAAACACACAATTTCCCAACAACAGTTGAGCCTTTTAACGGAGCTGCAACCGGATCCGGAGGAGAAATTCGTGACCGTTTAGCCGGTGGCCAGGGTTCATTGCCATTAGCTGGAACAGCAGTTTACATGACTTCATATTCTCGTTTAAAGTCCTTCGACTCCGCTCAGGGTGACCGAAAATGGGAAAATGCTGTTGAAGAAAGAAAATGGCTGTACCAAACTCCAATGGATATTTTAATCAAAGCTTCAAACGGAGCTTCTGATTTTGGAAATAAATTCGGGCAACCGTTAATTACAGGTTCGGTTTTAACTTTCGAACATTCAGAAAACGACCGTAAAATTGGTTACGATAAAGTAATCATGCAGGCGGGTGGAATTGGTTACGGAAAATTAGATCAGGCAATCAAAAAGAAACCACAAGAAGGCGATAAAATCGTAATTCTTGGAGGAGAAAATTATAGAATTGGTATGGGTGGTGCTGCTGTTTCGTCTGCAGATACCGGAGCTTTTGGCTCAGGAATCGAGTTAAACGCAATTCAGCGTTCGAATCCTGAAATGCAAAAACGTGCTGCCAATGCGATTCGTGGTTTAGTAGAAAGCGATAATAACCCGATTGTTTCGATTCACGATCACGGAGCCGGAGGACACTTAAACTGTCTTTCTGAATTGGTGGAAGAGACCGGAGGATTAATCGACTTAGATAAATTACCTGTTGGAGACCCTACTCTTTCTGCCAAAGAAATTATCGGTAACGAATCTCAGGAAAGAATGGGATTGGTTATTGGTCAAAAAGATATCGATACTTTACAAAGAATTGCCGACAGAGAGCGTTCGCCAATGTATCAGGTTGGAGATGTAACGGGCGATCACCGTTTTACATTCGAATCTAAAACAAACGGTTCAAAACCGATGGATTATGCTTTAGAAGATTTCTTCGGAAGTTCTCCAAAAACAGTTATGACCGATAAAACAATTGACAGAAAATATGCTGATGTTGCTTACAACACAGCAGATTTCGAAAATTACTTAAAAGACGTTTTGCGTTTAGAAGCGGTTGCCTCAAAAGACTGGTTAACCAATAAAGTAGACCGTTGTGTGGGTGGAAAAGTAGCCAAACAACAAAATGCAGGACCTTTACAGTTGCCTTTGAATAATGTTGGAGTTATGGCTCTGGATTATTTAGGTAAAGAAGGAATCGCTACTTCTATCGGGCATGCTCCTATCGCTGCTTTGATTGACCCGGTTGCGGGATCCAGAAATGCTATTGCCGAGTCATTATCAAACATCATTTGGGCACCAATTAAAGATCAGTTAAAAGGAATTTCATTGTCTGCCAACTGGATGTGGGCTTGCAAAAACGAAGGTGAAGACGCTCGTTTATATGCTGCCGTAGAAGGTTGTTCTGAATTTGCAATCGAATTAGGAATCAATATTCCAACCGGAAAAGATTCTCTTTCGATGAAACAAAAATATCCAAACGACGAAGTAATTGCACCGGGAACGGTTATTATTTCGGCAGCAGGAAACTGTACCGATATCAAAAAAGTAGTAGAACCTGTTTTACAAAGAAACGGAGATTCAATCTATTATATCAATTTGTCTCAGGATGATTTCAAATTAGGAGGCTCTTCTTTTGCACAAATCAGAAATACAATCGGAAAAGAGACTTCTACTATTAAAGACGCTTCTTTCTTCAAAAATGCTTTTAATACCATTCAGGAATTAATTGGTGAAAACCAAATTTTAGCCGGACACGATATCGGAAGCGGTGGTTTGATCACAACTTTATTAGAATTGTGTTTTGCAGATGTAAACCTTGGGGCAAAAATTGACTTCAGCGCTTTCGCAGAAAAAGACTTATTGAAAATCCTTTTTGCAGAAAACATTGGTATTGTTTTCCAGGCGAAATCAGATACTGCTGTTGAAGCCAAATTAAATGCCAACAACATCGAGTTCTATAAATTAGGAAAAGCAACAACGACCGAGACTTTAGACCTTGGACCTTGGACTTTAGACATAAAAGCTTACAGAGACATCTGGTTCGAGACTTCATATTTATTAGATCAAAAACAATCTAAAAACGGAAGAGCTCAGGCACGATTTGAAAACTATAAAAATCAGGTTTTAAATTATACTTTCCCATCTCATTTCACTGGTAAAAAACCTATCATCTCGAGCGAAGTCAAGAGACCAAAAGCGGCTATTATCCGTGAGAAAGGAAGTAATTCTGAGCGTGAAATGGCAAATGCTATGTACTTAGCCGGTTTTGATGTAAAAGACGTTCACATGACTGATTTGATTTCGGGTCGTGAAACACTGGAAGACATTCAGTTTATTGGAGCTGTTGGAGGTTTCTCTAATTCTGATGTTTTAGGTTCTGCCAAAGGATGGGCCGGAGCTTTCTTATACAACGAAAAAGCAAAAACCGCTCTCGATAATTTCTTTAAAAGAGAAGATACGCTATCTGTCGGGATTTGTAACGGATGTCAATTGTTCATGGAATTAGAAGTGATCAATCCGGAGCATGAAGTTCACGGAAAAATGCTTCACAATGAAAGTCAGAAACACGAAAGCATCTTTACTTCTGTAAAAGTACAGGAAAACAACTCGGTTATGTTATCGACATTGGCCGGAAGCACTTTAGGAGTGTGGGTTTCTCATGGAGAAGGTAAATTCAAATTGCCTTTAGCCGAAGAAAACTACAACATTGTTTCTAAGTATGCTTACGAAGGTTATCCTGCAAACCCTAACGGATCTGATTACAACACAGCAATGTTATGTGACAAAACCGGAAGACATTTGGTAATGATGCCACACATTGAGCGCTCCACCTTCCAATGGAACTGGGCACATTATCCAAAAGACAGAAACGACGAGGTTTCGCCTTGGCACGAAGCTTTTGTCAACGCCAGAAAATGGATTGAAAAAAACTAAAAAATATATTATAATTTAAAAACGCCCGAATTATGAAAATGCCCCAAAAAGTTAGACACTATTTGGGGCATTTTTTATGAAATTAAAAGCTCGATATTTCTTCACTCCAGAAAAAAAAACAATTCCCATTACCATCTATTTTGCATACAATCTTTTATTGCTGACAAATTACCTTTATCAAGATGTTCATATTTACCTGATCCATCAAGTGCATTGTACCTATACATAACATCATTAACATCATTAACATGATCAGCCCCTAAATTATGTCCACACTCGTGAGCAAAAGCGTTGTTTGCTAAATCAGAAATGATTAATGAACTAAACCCTTTTCCAGAATAAGAATTACCATATGTACCTACATATGCCAAACCTAAGTTACTATTACTCCATTTATGCCCAGTGAAAAACGCGCATCTAACCACTTTGAAACCTAATTTATTGGGATGCTTTATATTATACGAAACCAAATGTTTTAACTGTTTATCGGCGTCACTAACTCTAGCAAAAGAAGCCAGATATTCCGCCTTAGCCGCAGGTGTATCTTCAGGTGTATAAAAATTGAAGTTAGGAACTTGACAATATTCCTCTTTTTTTAAACCTAATTTCCCCCTCAATCGCATAAGAGAATATACAAGTTTAACATAATGAAACATGTAAGGGAAAGCATTTTCCATGTAAACAACCTCAATATTGTATGTTTTCCTGGAATCCATATTTAGTATACCGGGTGGTTTGGTTGGATTGAATAATTGAGGTGATGGATCAACCGGAGGTACAATGGATAAACATCCTCCTGCTATTCTACCTTCAACTAATTCTTTTCTTCTTAATGTAGCAGTTTCATTAATCAGCCTATAATTGTCATACTTTTCAGTAATAACTTCAAAATGGCTATCATCCTTTTTGCTAGTACTTTGCTGATTTAGATAATTTCTCAATAATACCTCTCCGTTATGTCCTAATTTGTTTGCTGCAACTAAAAATTCTTTCTTTTCTACCCGATCAAAATTTAAATCCAGCTCTTCAACCCCTACATCTAAGTCCTTTTTCCCTTTGAGAACTAATTCTTCTCCATTATCTTTAAAGTACAATTCAAATCCATTATCACCTATAATCATAATAGCATTTTCATACTTTTCGTTCGCTTCAACTGTGCCTGTTAAGGTCCTTTTTTTGCCAAATAAAATCTGCTCTGCGCTTTTCAAATCAAAATTCAGTTTTGCTCCATCTTTCTTAATTAAACTAAATTCTCTTATTTCTCCAGATTCTCTTATTGGCTTTGCAAAATCGGGCAACTGTGGTAGTTCTGATATTTTATAAGCAACGCTGTTTGATAGATCTGACTCTAATCCCGTATTTTCTCTACTACAGGAAACAAGCGAAAACACTATAAAAATCCCGAAAATAATTTTCTTTTCCATTTTTAACACGTTTTTAATTTTGTAAAAATAAACTATCACAAAACAATAAGGATTAGCCACAATATTGCAACAATAAGTCTTTATTATATAATATTAAGTACTATAAAAAATCTCAACATTTTGAAATTCATATTTACCTCATGCCCGAAATTTAGTACTCATTACCATCTATTTTGTATACAATCTTTTATTGTTGACAAATTACCTTTATCAAAATGTTGGTAATTACCATACCCTTCAAAAGCATACATAACATCATTAGGATCATTAACATGACTAGCTCCTAAATTATGTCCACATTCGTGAGCAAAAGCGTTGTTTCCTAAATCAGAAATAATTAATGAACTATACTCTGTTCCAAAATAAGAATTACCATATGTACCTTTATATGCCAAACCTAATGCACCATTATCCCATTTATATCCGGTAAAAAAGGCACATCTAACTACTTTGATACCTAATTTATTAGGATGTCTATCAAGATATTCAACCAAATTATCTAACTGGGCGCGGGACTTATTAACTCTAGCAAAAGAAGCCAAATATTCCGCCTTAGCAGCAGGTGTATCTTCAGGTTTATAAAAATTGAAGTTAGGAACTTGACAATATTCTTCTTTTTTTAAACCCAATTTTCTCCCCACTTGCATAAGAGAATACACAAGTTTAACATAATGAAACATGTAAGGGAAATCTTTTTCCATGTAAGCAACCTCAATATTGTATGTTTTCCTGGAATCCTTATTTAGTATACCGGTTGGTTTGGATGAATTGAATAATTGAGGTGATGCAACCGGAGGTACAATGGATAAACATCCTCCTGCTATTCTACCTTCAACTAATTCTTTTCTTCTTGATGTAGCAGTTTCATTAATCAGCTTATAATTATCATACTTTTCAGTAATAACTTCAAAATGGCTATCATCCTTTTTGCTAGTACTTTGCTGACTTAGATAATTTTTCAATAATACCTCTCCGTTATGTCCTAATTTGTTTGCTGCAACTAAAAATTCTTTCTTTTCTGCCTTATCAAAATTTAAATCCAGCTCTTCAACCCCTACATCTAAGTCCTTTTTCCCTTTGAGAACCAATTCTTCTCCATTATCTTTAAAGTACAATTCAAATCCATTATCACCTATAATCATAATAGCATTTTCATACTTTTCGTTCGCTTCAACTGTGCCAGTTAAGGTCCTTTTTTTGCCAAATAAAGTCTGCTCTGCGCTTTTCAAATCAAAATTCAGTTTTGTTCCATCTTTCTTAATTAAACTAAATTCTCTTATTTCTCCAGATTCTCTTATTGGCTTTGCAAAATCAGGTAACTGTGGTAGTTCTGATATTTTATAAGCAACGCTGTTTGATAAATCTGACTCTAATCCAACATTTTCTCTACTACAGGAAACAAGTGAAAACACTATAAAAATCCTGAAAACAATTTTCTTTTTCATTTCTATCTAAGTTTTAAATTTATAAAGAATAAACTTACAAAAAAACCAAAGATCAATCACAACTTTGTAACAATCGGCCTATACTATGTAATGAGCATTACTTTTAATAACTTAACTGGAATTTTATGTTATTTATTGATGCATTGCATAAAAGTTTATACTGCAATTTTTACTAAAATTATGGTTTTAAAACCTCCGAAAGATCTAGCACAGTTGCTTCTCATTTTAAAAAAAAATCAAAATGATCCTTTAATCTTTGGCCAAAAAACTTTAAAACGACTCTAAGATTAATTTAATACTATCTTAAGCCAGCTTACACCAGTGTTTTTATTGCTATAAATATCTTTGTTTCATGAAAAAATGGACATTAAATTTATCGCTTCGATTACTCTTACTTATAATAAGCCAGGTTGTATTTTCCCAAAATCCCTCTGTTAAAGGAACTGTATCTGATGGAAAGCTAGCCATCGAATTTGTCGATGTGGTTTTAAAAAACACTGCCGATTCTACTAAAGTTGCCGGATATGCGATTACAGATGCTACCGGAAATTTCTCTTTAGATCATGTCGCTTCGGGTGAATATAAAATTCAGTTCAAATTAATCGGTTTTAAAACCGTTACTCAAAAAGTAAAATTTACAGGATCTCCTATTTCTATTGGAACCATAACTTTAAAAACGGACACTAATCTGTTAAATACTGTTGTTGTAAATTCTCATAAAAAGCAGATTCAAAAAACCAACGAAGGCTTCATTTTTAATGCCGTTTCGAATCTGACACAAACGGGCGGAACCGCTACTGATATGCTCAAAAACATTCCTACAGTAGCTGTGGATGCAGACGGAGGAATTACCTTGAGAGGAAAATCACCTATGATTTTGATTAACGGAAAAAACTCCGCCATTACCAATATGGATCAGATTGCAGCAAGCAGTATTGAAAGTATTGAGGTTATCAGTAATCCTACTGCCAAATACGATGCAAATGCAGAGAGTGGTATTATCAATATCAGACTCAAAAAAAACAACCAAAGCGGTATGAATGGTGCAGTGGTTTTAGGAGGTGGTTTTGGAGCCAAAGGCAGATTAAACAGCTCCGTGCTCTTAAATCATAAAACAGATAAATGGAATTTTGGATTGGGATACGACAACCGCTTTGCCGGAAGAACTAAAAAGATCAAAGGTGAAAGAATCAATTATCTGATTGATGACGAACATTATATCAATCAAAACAGAAACGACCAACGAACAGAAGGTTTGCAGAATTTGAAATTCAACATTGATTTTTCACCAAACGAAAACAACAGCTTTTCTTTTGAAGCTTTGGGAAATATGGAAAGTCAGGACAATGGCGAAACTTTATACACGCAGGTAAACAACAGTACCAATCAGTTTTTCTCGAGCAATAAAAGACATTCTCTGGAACTCGAACGCTCTAAGGTAGGCGAACTTGCTTTTAGCTATGACCGAAAATTTGCCGATGACCAAAAGAGTCTGAATGCCAGTATTACCTCATCTTTCAACAAACACAGAGAAAACACTGACATTGATACCTATCAATTCGATCAATACGACAACCTGATTGGTAATGCTGCATGGCAAAGAACACACAATTACGAACACGAAAATATCTCGAACGCTATTGTAAATTATGCGCTTCCGGTTTCAGAAAGAACCATTTTAGAGACGGGCTACAAAGGAACCTTCCGATTCTTCAACTCCAATTTTGAAAGTGCCGATCAAACGAATGGAGAATACGTGGTAAATCCTTTGGCAAGCAACGGCTTCAAATTCAACGAGCAAATCAATGCCGTTTACGGAATGCTAAACTCCTATATTGGCACTAAAGAAACTCCCAAATGGAAATACAACCTGGGATTACGTGCCGAACAGGTTTCAAACAATGGAAAAACTCAAAACAACAGTGATAACTTCTCCAATCATTATGTAAAACTTTTCCCTTCTGCCTCTTTACAACTTAATTTAGCTGCAGATGAATTTCTGAAAATGAGTTACAGCAAACGTATCAATCGTCCGGATTTAGACAACTTAAATCCTTTTATTGATATTACCGATGCCTTGAATCCGCATGGAGGAAATCCGTACTTAAAACCGGAAATCATTCATATTATTGAAACAGGTTATTCCAAAGAATGGTCTAAATATTCCCTTTCTACCAATGCTTTTTACAGAAACGCCACCAATACAATCAGACAATATGCCGAATTACAGGACAACGGAGTAGTTTTGCAACAGCCCAGAAATATTGGAAGCACCATTACTTATGGTCTTGAAACTATTTTCAGCTTAAAACCCGTTGGATTCTACGATGCCAATATCAGTATCACTGCTTTTCAGCAAAATATAAACGCCTCCAATCTGGCTCAGGATGTAGTCAACAATGCATTCAGCTGGTACGGAAAGATCATCAATAATTTTGTTCCGTGGAAAGGTGGAAAACTGCAAATTATCGGAAATTACAATTCGGCACTTGCTACCGCGCAGGGAAAAAGAATTCCGATCTATAATGTAGATATGGGTTTTCAGCAAAAACTGGGTAAAGGCAATGCCCGTTTAGGCTTAGTGGTTACCGATATGTTCAACACACTTGAAAGCGGTTTTAAAAACAATACGGCTTTGTTCAGTAACAACCGTACTTCGAAGTCAGATACACGTGCTCTGATGCTTACTTTTGCTTACACCTTTAAATCTGACTTTAAAGAAAAATTACTGGAAAACCAGTTTTCGACAGAGTAGCATCGCATTAAAATAAAAATATCATTCTTGTAATCGGGATTCCTTTTTCTAGTGAAAATTGAACTATATTCGCCAAAAAATTTGTGCCCCGAATTTTTTGGCAACTCCAAAAACCCTTAAACCTACATAGAATGAAAACCCTGCAAGTATTTCTTTTTACTTTATTATTTAGTGCCGTAAAATTACATTCACAAATTCACGTAGACCGAATCACTTATAAAGTCCGTGACCATTTTATTACCACCACCATTGGGTATCCGGTACCCGGAACTTTTTTACCAGCCGGAAAAAAAGAACCCTCTACCATTTTAAATCCGGACGGAACAGGAATTATTCAATATGAAGATCTAAGCAAAAAAAAGATCAACTGGGGAATTGAATGTACCGAAGAAGGTATTCCGGTTTTTAAAGAAGGTTTCAACAGTGCTTCCTATACTTTCTGGTACCGTACCAATGACAGTGAGGAGTGGAATTATACCCAATTTTCTATACATTTTACCAAGAAAAAAATGTTTCTGATGGGTGAAAGAGTAAAAGAATATGTAGATTATAACGTACAATAATTACTACGTAAAAATCAATTTTTCTTGATTTTTATACCTTTTACTACAAAAAAGAAAACGTTTTCGTAGATTTTCTAAAGTACTTATAATTTTTCCCATAAATTTCGATAAATATAAAAATTATACCTAATTTTTATTTAATTTGCGATAAAATTCAATATACTAACATGGTTTCAATCACACGCCTTTTTGATTTTCCCTATTATCAACAAGAAACTTATAACCTTCAGGTTGCCTTAGCAACTAAAAAAAACGGAGTCTGGGAAAAGACATCTAGCCAGGAATATATTGCAAAAGCAAATGCTATTTCAAGAGCATTATTGCGCATGGGTGTTCAAAAAGATGATAAAATTGCATTAATCACTTCTAACAATCGTACGGAGTGGAATATTATGGATATTGGTATCCTGCAAACCGGTGCTCAAAACGTACCTATTTACCCAACTATTGCCGAAGAAGATTACGAATATATATTAAATCATAGTGGAAGTATTTTCTGTTTTGTATCCGATACAGAAGTACTTGACAAAGTAAATGCGATCAAAGCTAACGTTCCAACTTTAAAAGAAGTTTATTCTTTTAATGAAATTGAAGGCTGCAAACACTGGTCTGAATTGTTAACGCTAGGAGAAGACGACAGCAATCAAAGCGAAGTTGAAGCCAGAAAAGACAGTATTAAAGCAGAAGATTTAGCAACAATTATTTATACTTCCGGAACAACTGGAAGACCTAAAGGAGTTATGCTTTCTCACCATAACATTGTTTCTAATGTTTTAGACAGCGCACCAAGAATCCCGTTTGATCCGGGAAAAAGTTCGGCTTTAAGCTTCCTTCCTATTTGTCATATTTTTGAAAGAATGATACTGTACATCTATCAATACTATGGTATTTCGGTTTATTTTGGTGAATCGATTGATAAAATCAGTGATAATCTAAAAGAGGTACGACCAAATGTAATTACGGCCGTTCCAAGACTTTTAGAGAAAGTTTACGATAAAATCTACGCAAAAGGTGCTGAATTAACTGGCATTAAGAAAAAACTATTTTTCTGGGCCATTGATTTAGGACTAAGATATCAGCCTTATGGTGCTAATGGTGCCTGGTACGAATTTCAGTTAAAAATTGCCCGTAAACTTATTTTCAGTAAATGGAAAGAAGGTTTGGGAGGAAACTTAGATTTAATGGTTTCAGGAAGTGCTGCTTTGCAACCGCGTTTAGCAAGAGTTTTTGCTGCTGCTGAAATTCCGGTTATGGAAGGTTACGGTTTATCTGAAACATCACCGGTAATTGCCGTAAACGACCAAAGAAACAAAGGTTTTAAAATTGGAACTGTTGGAAAACCAATTCGCAATGTAGAAGTTAAAATTGCCGAAGACGGTGAAATCCTTTGCAAAGGGCCAAACGTAATGTTAGGTTACTACAAAGATCCTGAAAAAACAGCCGAAGCATTACAAGACGGTTATTTCCACACCGGCGATATTGGAGAAATTGACAACGAAGGTTTCCTTAAAATTACAGATCGTAAAAAAGAAATGTTCAAAACTTCGGGAGGAAAATACATTGCTCCTCAGTTGATTGAAAACGCCATGAAACAATCTCGTTTTATCGAGCAGATCATGGTGATTGGTGAAGGCGAAAAAATGCCGGCAGCCTTCATTCAGCCTAACTTTGAATTTGTAAAAGAATGGGCTAAAATTCACAAAATAACTTTAGGAAACAGCGACAAAGACATCAGTACTAACGCACAGGTTATCAAACGTATTGACGAAGAAGTAGAAACCATTAACGAGAAATTCGGACACTGGGAAAAAATCAAGCGTTTTGAACTTACTCCGGACGTTTGGTCAATTGATGGAGGACAACTTACTCCTACCCTAAAATTAAAACGTAAAATCATTAAAGAAATCTACAAAGATCTTTACGCTAAAATATACGGACAAAATTAATAAACCAACATAATACTAACCAACGAAAAACGGCTATCTCATAAAGACAGCCGTTTTTTAATTGTACCAACATCACTTTAAATAGTCAACAACAGTTGTGAATGCTATACAAACGGACTTACGTTTTAAGCTTGTGGTCGAATTAAAAACCCATTCATTTGGGTTACTTCGCCTCTTTTCGCCTCTAAAACAGCCGATCTATATTCGATAATTGTACTTTCCTGTTCTTCAGCAACTGTGTGCCTACTATGCTTTTCTTCTAAAACGATATTACAAACTTTATTCATAATTTTTATTTTTATAATTTTTAAAATAATGGTGTTTAAATCTTTAACTCATAATTCTGTTCGCTAGAAAAACATACTTTTAATATCCCTAAAGAAATTTCTTTTCTTAGATTTCTTTTCAGGCTTCTCCTTTTTATCAGCACTCTTTTTTTCAAAAACTTCTTTAGCTTTATCCATTCTTCTGATCGGTTTTGCTTCTTCCTTTTTAGAATTTTCGTAAAACTTCTTGAGAGGACGCGGATGAAAATCAACCAAGATTGCAGCCATATTGATAACATCCATACTGGACGGATCTGTTTCTCCCTTAAAGAAGGTTTCAATAGGTCTGAACTTATCTTTCTTCTCCTTAAACTTATTCTTCTGGGTATGATCGAAATCTAAGCCCAATAGATTACTAAAAACATTCAAGTCCTCTTTTGTTGGGTTGTTTTCGAAAATGAGCCAGCACAAATCACGAAGTTTTGCACGGGAAGGTTTGTACAAATAATCAAAGTATTCTCCTTCTCTTTCGATCTCGTATTTTTTTCTAATTGCTCTTTTGTATTTTTCTAATGTATTGTTACTCATAACATTTTACTTTATTTCGGAATTTTCCGGAACCTCTGATATCCTCCTGATCTCTCATCCATAGAGCGTTAAAATATCTTTACCGAGACAATAACGTCTGAATGAGGTATACCTCTTGTCTTCCCTTCTCTTTCCGTCGTTTAGTAAGCTCTGAATCGTTATCGAAATAAACAGATACTCACTAAACCTAATTTTACTGACAAGACCAAAATCATGGTCAGATTTACTTTTTTTACTCATGGTTAGAAATAATTAAGTTATTGGCATTTTTTGTTGGGGTGCTTTCTAACTTCGAACGTTTTATTCCAAAATCAGATTTCCTTAGTTTACACATTCTTCCATCTGAAGCATGGTGAAAAACAATACCTTCAACATCATTTTCTAACAAAAATCTTTTCAAATCATCAAATTCAAAATTTGAAAAGTCAAAAACCTCACTGCCATGTTTTATCAGCAGGTGTTTTTCCAATTTTTCAGGATTTCCCTGCACTTTAGGGCCGCATAATTCAAATGTCCCATCGATCTTGATTTTTAAATTATCAAAACCTTCAAAGAAAAACTTATCCTCAGGTTTCAAACGGTCACATTTCAACCAGTGCGGATGATGCCCCGTCACACTATCAGCTTCCTGACATGCAATCGCACCAGAAGGAATTATACGCCCTTTTTTGGCATCAAACCTTTTAAATAATTCTCCCTTAATAATTGCTGCAGCTGAGCCATCAAATTTTCTTGTAGCAATAACTTCTCCGGTTGTAACCCATTTATTTTCATCACTAACCTTATTTATTACCCTTGCCAGATCGTGCGGATCTTTAGCAAATAATGTACTTATCTTTTTCATCTTATATACTTTTAAATTAAATCCCCGATTTACTCGAAGAACATCAAACAACTTTTGCGCTTTTAAATTTCAACCCATAAAAAAAGCACCCGATTAGAGGTGCTTTATAACAAATACGATAATTATCATATTGTCTATAATGATGCACCAGCATGTAAACCCCTTCAAGGGCCGAACTCGCGTTTATTGGTTTTACGTTATATGTGTTAAAAATGAAATCCATTTTATATATTGTTTAATTTTTAAATTCTATTGTTTTTTGAAATTCAGTGTCCTGATATTCTTCGGCAAAGATAATGTCAAAAAAATCATACTTCCAAATCCTTCAATACTTCAATTCATTGATTTTCAATTTATTAAATCTTTAAGTTAAGTCATAGAAATCCCTGTCCGCATATCGAAGCAGCTTTTTTATCAAATCAAATGACTGTTACTCATCAGATTACTTTTCAAGACTATATTTTGGAGTTTTTATAATTCATTAAACATTTAATGTGTTGTTTTTTTTAATATTTTATAGTTACGATCAATTTGTAATCATTTTCCATCTTTTTTATCCTGGTGAATAATCCCTAAAACAAAAAAAGCGTCCTAAAAAGAGAACGCTTTGCTATACTTATGTTGAGTTTGTAACTTCAATTTACACTTCGATTTCATAAAAATACAGATCACATCCTGAGCCCTTAACAGGGGCAAATCCTGCTAAACGATCACTATATAGTCCTACTGACAGATTAATATTTATATTTTTCATTTCCATTTCAGGTACAAATATAGCATTTTTAGAATTTAATTTAACTTTATTTTAAGATTTGTAGAGCATGTCTTTAATTTTCAAGCTTAAGAAAGTATCATTTTCACCGCCAAAATATGCTTGCAGATTCCTCTCTTTCCCTGATAAGCCGTAAACCAATCACAGGTACATCTTTGTGAAGTATTGTCAATGATCACTTTATGTACCACGCCGGAACCTTTTACTTTGGCTTCAATATAATCGGCTCTGCGTTCTGAGATTTCCACCTCTGCCTTATCAATTAGCTTTTTCGCATTTTTCAATCTCGGATTTAAAGATAAAATACGTTCTGTTTTAAAGGGAAGACGACGGTAAAAATGAGCTTTTTCGCTTAAATCATAACCTAATAATCCCATGGAAGATAAATTGGACGTTAGATTATCCATCGTACTAAAATCAATATCATTTTCAATCGAAAGCATGGTCGGGTCAAACATCTCATTCGATTTTAATAAACTGTTTAATCCGTACACCCATTCCATTGGTAAATTTTCCGTCATGGTTTCCAGAACATTTCCTTCACCCGAAAAACCACGATACGAATCCGGAGAAAAAGCCATCAATAACTGCATTTTACCAAATTCGCAAACAATAGCACAAGTCTGCTTATCATCTGATTCGTAAACAAAAATCTTATCTACAATCGCCAAAATCCCTTCTAACAAACGCAGTCTTTGAACACCCCCTATTCTCACACTGTCGGTTGTAGCCAAAGTCGAAAACATAAATTTTCCGGCTCTTTTGGTGATAAAAAAATCCCCTTTTACGCTTCCTTTCGGCAGGCTTTGGAAAAGCTGAATGGTTTGTATTTTATTGAGTTCGAACTTCAAATCCATATCAGCCAAATAAAGCTGAACACTGGTTAATCCTTTAATCCAGCGCATGGGCAAAGTCACTTTTTTCTCGACCACTTTTGCCTTACTGGTTATCACCTGAACATCTTGCTGACCAACGGCAAGGGTTACTTTTTCATTTTTTTGAATCGCATTTAGCGCATTCAGCATTGGATCGTTAAAATCAACATTAGTCGTTCCATTGGCAATAAATTCGCCGTCGATGGCTTCGGGTTTCATGTCCAATCTTACATAAACTCCGTTGCAGGACGAAAATCCTTCAAAACGAAGTCTTTCTGAACCGGCAGAAACAATTGGGTCACGAAGGCTGGGCGGAACTGGTCCAAAACTCGAACGCACTACTTTGGCAATCGTGCTCCAGCATTTTGCTGTAACATAAGGATCTGTTAAGCTACCCCAGAAAAAGCACGGAATATTATTGACTTCCTCAATTTCGGTTTGATGGGCCAAAACCAAATTATTGATTCCCTTTGTTTTACTGTAGGTTGAAATTCCTTTATAATTATATTCTAAATCTGTCATTTTCTTTATTTTAAAATTTGCTTAATCAAGGATTTAAGCGAAGCATTATCTTTCCACTGTTCAAAAAACGCAATGACACTTTCTGACGGTTTCTGATTGGTTTTGATTAAAACATCAACATAGTTTTCGACCATTTTCTTGAAATTTGTCGGTAGCTTTTCGCTCACTTCCAAATGAGTAAAAAAGGCATTAAAGAACTGCAGCAATGCACTGTTACATAAAGGTGAAATATCTTTTAAGGCAATTATTCCGTCGGTTAATCTCGAAAAAGCACCATATTTCCCTGTTGCTGCAAAAGCCGCCTTCTCAGCAAACTTCTCTATATCGATTATTTGTTTCTCAATCAGATTCATTAAAGTTTCGGAGGCCAGTAAGCGTAAATCTTTCTTTTCCTGGAAGAAACAAAGCGCGAATAACAATAAAACATTATCCGAGAACCTCATTTCCGGTCGGTTTAAAACGTCCAGAAAACCTTTTAATTCCGGTTTTGAACCGTCCGGAACTACACAGTTGTTCAATAAAGTCATCACTAAAGCATCCGGATTTTGTGGCGTCAAACTGTGCCAGTAAAATGTATTTCCGCCATAGTTTATATTGTAATCCCAACTGTTCGATCTTTTGTAAATATCAAGACTGTACAATAGATAATTGGGCGTTTTGATGTATTGTGGCAGTTCGAAACAAAGTTCGTACCACGAAGGCGATCTTTCTTTTTCGTGTGTTTTATAATTGTTCCACTCGTTCCATTTTTCCTTAAAGGAGAATTCGGTTTGAAATGGCGAAACCACAAATGGAACTTGTTTTAAATAGGTGTTTTCAAACTCGCTAAAAGTATGGTCCGGATAAAATGTTCTGGCTGCAACGGCCCATAAAGATAATATTCCGCTTTCTTTAGTGGTTTTACCTAATGTTGCCAAAAGTTTTGAAACTAATGAACCGGAATCAATCGTCAGTTTATCTTCTGCTCCCAAGCAGTAGGACAACAAGGCTTTTAATTCGCCCTCGATTTCATTCAATAAAGGAAGTGCTTCATGGGTATTTTCTCGTGGCATTCGCGCAATGGCAATTGCTAAATCAAGAGAATCAATTTCTTCGTTTGCTTTTTGATAGGCAATTACACGCTCCAGCAAAACTTTAGGAGCGACCCAATACGGTTTATGACTAGGGAAAGAAAGCAATGGCAGTTTTGAATTGGATTCAATTTTCTGCTGCACTTTTTCTAATAACGGTCGGATTAAAACCAGTGTATTAATTTTTAAATAATGACTGTCTTTAGAACTTAACTTATTCTTGATGTTTTCAATTTTCTGAGACAAAAACGATTTCATATAGTTCTTATGAACACTTTCAAAATAGAATTTGTTCAATTGTTTTTGATAAGGCTGTAACTGCGCGCTGTAATCGGCGGGAAACAAATCTCTCTGTTGAATATAGGTATTCATCAGGATTTCGGTGTCCAGAACATCTTCAGAAGCAATGAAGTTTCCGAACTGAAATAAAATTTCGTTCCAGTCCTTTGGCAGTTGCACTTCTTCGGTCAATACCGGTTCTTTTTGAGGTTGGAATTGATATTCTTCAAATCCGGCATCGTCCGGCATCAAAGCGTCCTCATCTAAAAACGGACTTAAACCTGATTTGATATTTCCCTGCATCAAAGTAACATAAGTACTCAGTTTTTCTTTCAGTACTTTATCTTTGGAGGAACCGATTTTCAGAATAATTTTAGACACTTTTTCCTGTAAAGTCAAATCAGAAATCACATAAACATCAGCCAGAATAGAGGCAATCTGATTGTTCAATTTCGGATTGGCTTTACTTATTTTTTCTAAAACCGGAAGCGCATTTTTTATGGCTGCTTTGCAGTCGCCACGCATCATTAAAGGTTCCAGCCATTCCAGAAATGATTTGGCTTTAAATTTTGGATGTCCATAAATTTTCTTCACCAATTCAATTCCATAACTCGTAATGGGCGGATACGCGTTGTGCAAAAACGAAAATATATTTTCCTGAAAAACAATCAGTTCTTCTTCTGTCGCATTAAATTCTTCGATTCTTTTTCTGAAAAAAGATTTTAGATTGTTGTTCCATTCTTTGGTTTGAATCTGGAGGGCATTTTCGATAAAAAAACTGCGGTCCATTTTATTCTCGTCGAGTAACGTTTTGTAGACAATGCTCCAGGTCTGGAATTCGTCATAACTTTGGGTATCATTATCCCGAAAAAAGCTGTTGTGAAGTATGGTTTCGTAATTAAACAATTCCGGAATATCTCTCTGATATCCTATTGTATCCTTTACAATAGTATTGATGAATTTTCTGGTTTTAATTTTGGCACGCCACTCGTTTGTAGCAGCAAGGCTTAAAGCGTACAACTCCGGATTGAATTGCAGCAGACCTTCCTCTTCAAACTTTCGCAGAATATGATAATTGACACTTACCCAGTCCTGTCTTTTTACTTTATCCAAAATAAAAGTTTCCAGCCAATTGGGTTTTGCCCATAACAATGTGTCCAGAACATAGGATTTCTGATCGGCTTCATCCAGCAATTGCAGTACTTCATCCCACGAATTAATATCGGCTTTATCAAACAATGCGATAGCACTTAGCGTGATCATTTCTTTTTGCTTCTGATCACCTCTTGTTCCCCACGAAGACCCCCAATTGTTACCGGTTTTATTCTTCTTCAAAAATTCCGGTTCTTTGGATAAATCGACGTATTGGGTCCAGTATCTTTTATTTTTTTTGATGTGTTTCTTTAAAGCTTCTACATTTCCTTTTGCATTTTCTTTTAAAAAAGGAAGCATCAAATGAATATCTTTTGCTTTTATGATGGCGTCGTATTCCTCTAAAACAGCAGCAGAATTTGCCGCCTTACCCGTTTTTGGTTTTGAAGTGATACTCACTTCTCCATTTTCAGAATATCCTTTCTTCAGTTTCTCGCTGACTAATTTTTCAGCATTTCGCAAACATTCTTCATCTGTTGAAAAGCTCTTGGTCTGTGAAGTTCCCGAAGTTCCGTTTTTACCGTAAGTTACCGTAAATTCGAATCCTGTCACGTTTATTTCCCAGAATTTATCTGAATTCCCATCAATGTATTTGAGACTTTTTTTCATTAGTAATCGTATAAAACAAGTGTTATTTCTAAATATATAATCTAATAGGTAAAGTAATTCAATGTCTTTGTAATGAAAATCGTCGTTTTTTTACTGAAGAAGCTCTCTTTTGTAAGCCTAAATCCTGAACTGGTATGCTTCTATTCCCTTTTATCGACTTTTGTTTTCAACCTGTAAAATAAGAATTTTATAGCAAGATCTTCTTAAAAGAACGTCTTTTAAATGTTAAAAAATCCTACGAAAAAAAGCAGCATTAGATTTCAAAAAAATACCCTGCAAATCAGTATTTGCAGGGTTTGGATTATTATTGGAATGTCGTTTTCAGAAAATCAAAAAAACTTAATTTGCTTTTATCACACTAATTTTTTCCAGAGTAACTTTAGCGTCTCCGCCTCCGGTCTTTTTAATTATAACTTGAAAATTCGCATTCGTATTCACTAAGTCATCTGAAATATAATAGGCATATTTAAGTTTTACTCCATCTTCACCAATTTCATGATTCTTTCCAATTCCGTGATCATGAGCAACTCCAAAGAAAGTCATCATTCCCACATACTGGTCTTTTTTTCCGGGATAACGCAAATAAACCGTATAATAATCACTTGGTTCTTTGTAAACAGACACATCCAGATTCAGAATTAATCTGGAATTGGCAGTTCTAAAAACTTTATTGGTATTTCTTGCAAAGGTGCTGCTCACTTTATGGGTAAAAGCCGAAGTGCCTAATACTTTACCTACTTTCTGTTCCCAAACTACTTCTTCTTTAGCATCCTGAAAGGAGATTCTGGTTTTTACCTTATTTTCATTAGCCGCTAATACCGGAGTTTTAGATCCGTAAAGCAAATCATCGTATTTGTAATCTAAATTAAAAACGATGTTGTAGACTTCCTCCATGGTATAAGTGATACGGCCTCCGTCTGGAGTGATAAACTCATACGGCCACGGATTCGCTTTTAATTCTTCTAAACTTGGACGCTGACCAAGTTCCGAAACATCCCACGATTCCCAAATACGATCGACCATACTATGGTGCAGCCAAAAAATAGGATCGAATCCGGCCGACTCAACATTGGCCATTAAACCCGAAGTTACTATCTGATATATTTCGTTGTAATGCTGTTCAGGCGGATGAGCATATCTCCCACCAATAAGATTGTGCATATAACCATGAGGCTGACCTTCAAGACTACTACTAAATCCGGCCTCACCTGCAAAAGAAGGGTTTTTTCTTAATTCTTCTATTGAATTTCGAATACTGGCCAACTGTTCGGGAAGGATTGGTTTTCCATTGTTCAAAATAGTATAGCGTGCTGCGGTATACAAAGAACCTGACGGCTCCCTAAAAGGTTCGGCCATAATATTCTGAGATTCTTCTTTACTGCCGTAGTTCCAGTACGGAAGTGCAAAATCTGCTTTTCCGGACAATTCTCTAACAATTTTTTCTAAATACCAGATGTACATTCTGTGCCATAAAAGAAAATTTAAAGCTGCATTATTAGTGTCAGTGTGTGTACAATCTGCCCAGGCCCATAATTTATCATCAATAGTCTGATATTGCGGACAGAGCTTATTGGGACCTGTTATCTTTTCGGGGATATTATGAATTGCGCCTTGGTAATACCAGGAAATACCTTTCTCACAGCCCGCTTCGCGCATTTTCTTAAAAGCCACTTTCATCGCCTCAAGATTGGCTTTCCCCTGAGGCGTATTGGCATTCCAGCGAATATACTTCGCATCCGCTTTACTCTGACCATAGGACAATCCCGAGATCAGAATAACTAAAAATAAGTTAGTAATTTTTTTCATTTTTTTTGTTTTTGGGTTATTAATAAATTGGTAGTTAACATTAAAGCACTTCGACTTCAAAAGTTAAAATCTGAGCATACTTAGGATTTGCTTTGTCATAGATTTTAAATTTCACCGTTCCGTTGCCTATTTTGCTGGCAGGAATTACATGAATGGCAATAAAGCCCTGCTGATCCGGATTAAGTTTATTAAAAGAGGATCCTTTCGGAATTCCAATCTGGCAGGCACCGTGCTGACACATCGAGCAATCCCACTCCTTTGGGAATGTATTCGATACAGTCTCCCAAACCAGATAGATTGGTTTATTTGAAATATTTTCGACCTTGATTTTCGAAATGTCAAGCCGTTTGTTTTTCAGTACACTTTCTTTATTGACCGCAGTTCCTACTACCGAAAATGTAGGTTTGTTTTGCGCAAATGAAATAGAAACCGAAAAAAAGAGTATCCAATAAAAGTACAGTTGTTTCATAGCCGTGGGGTTAAATTTTAATTAAAAACAGCAATAGCCGTTTCGTAAACTTTCTTTTTTGAAATAGGATCAGTAAAATGGTAGATCAATCGTTCTGTATCTCCCACATTTTCCAGGGAAACGAGTATTTCCATACTTTCTCCCGCATGTAGTGCTACTGTGCATCCGTTAGCCGATTCTGTTAGAGCAGTCTCACTCCCAAACCTCAGCTTCAGTTTTGCATTAGGCGGAAATACAATTTCATGAAGATATAATCCTGAATTGACCAGACGAAGCAGCACTGCCTCGTTTTTACGATCTAACGATTGTAAACCATTGGTTTCGGAAGCAACTTTACCATTAATCAAAAAATAATTGGGTTGGTAGGGAGGCAGAACAATAGGTTTATTTCGAGAATCGTATTCGGTACCCATGATGGCATCGGTGTGCCATTTTGTATCCAGTTCGTTGCTGCACCAAAGAATTTCACGCAAAGACTCAGGCGCCAAAGGATCCTTTTCTTTTGGTTCAATAATAATGAGCCCAAACATTCCCGCCTGAAGGTTGAACGGATAATTTTCGGGACTGTAATACAAATAGGTACCCGGTTTTTCGGCCCGAAAAGAATAAAACCCATGCTCCATGTGATGAATGGCCTCTTTTTTCTTCATCACCTTATTGTTTTTATCCCATTGAACAAAATCAATTTCTTTGCAAAATAAAGAGACCGGATTTCCCTGCGAAATGCTCCAAAAATCAACCCGAACAGTATCGCCAACCTTTGCCCTTATCTCAGATCCCGGCAAAGTAACCTGCCCCGAAAGAGAGTTCGTAAAACCAAAAGTCCGGACAGAGACGTTATTTTTAAGCAGTAGTTTTCCTGTTGTTCTCCCGATCACTAAATGTTCGTTTTGAGAAAACAAAAACAGATTGCTTAGTAAAAAGCAAAAGAGCACTATGGATTTGGGGCATCCTTTCATTTCTTAACTTAAATCTTTCACTGCCAACACATTCGGCAATGCAATTCAAATTTAAAATTAATGCCGGTTTTGAGACCCCGTAGAAATACCTGATTTTGTAGTAAAAATCTGCCTTGCGTTTTGTTTTTTAAGAATACAATTCTTCTTTGATGCGAATCGGGTTTTGAAGGATCAGGGGAGGTAGAATTGTGGTGTGAGGTAGAAAACGGTGTCGATAAAGAATAGATTCCCTTGAAACGTCAAAACATTTTCATCATGTAAATCTTCGAGAATAATACCCAATTCGGGATTAAAATAATCATTATTTCTAGTGCTAACAAAACCATTTGAAGTCAAAAAAACTTTTACATTTTCTAATTCTGTATCACTATCAGAATCTACGAATCTTTGCTCTACAACTGCATACAATATAGTATCCTGTTCCGAAAATCCAATTAATTGATATGCTGTGTCAGAAAAAAAATAATTATGCAGCAGTAAATTATTCAAATAATCTTCCCATGTTTCATAATAAATACTGTCATTCAATTTGATCACTTTATGCTTATTTTGAAGATACACTTTTTGCTCAGCGCCCGAAGATATGAAAGCATTGATGTTAATTCCGGTAATCCAGAAAGAATTCCTTTCGCAGAATTCTTTTATTAACGCTGTTTCTTCACTTTTGATTTGCTTGCCAGACTTAAGCGCTCTGCCTGTGCTCGTGCCTTTTCTAAGGTAACGGGAGACTGTTTGGATAGTATCTCCATGCCTAACTTGGCCCTTTCCTGAAATGATATTTTGTAGTTCATTTTTCATGAAGTTTATCATGCAAATATAAATATTTTAAACTTACTATTTACCTGGCGAAATAAAGCCTTGTAAAAGTAAGAAAAAGAATATATTTATAACGGATAAAAAAACACCCGATAGTACATTACCAAATTAGCCTTGTATTTTACGGATCGCTGTTTTTATCAAAAAAAATAAATATCTTTGAATTATGAGCACAGAAACCAGACCCAGAAATATTGGCCGAAATATCAGCCGTATCAGAGAACTTCGCGGTATGAAACAAGGAGCACTTGCAGATGCCATTGGCACAAGCCAGCAAACTATTTCAAGTATTGAAACCAGCGAAACTGTTGATTTCGAAAAATTGGTACAAATTGCAAAAGCACTTGGCGTAACAGTAGAAGCGATTGAAAATTTTACAGAGGAATCTGTTTTTAATTTCTTTAATAATTTTTACGATAATAGTTCAAGTCAAGGAAATAGCTTTAATCAAGGTATGAATGCTACTTTTAACCCTCTTGATAAAGTGATCGAGCTGTACGAACGTCTCGTTCAGGCCGAAAAAGATAAAGTCGAATATTTAGAGAAGTTGATGAAATTGAAATAAGGGATTTTCTTTTTATATAAAATTGAGAAAAGCGCAAACTTTTGAGGGTTTGCGCTTTTTTAATTTTAAACTATTTTTGAAGAATTGAAATATTATAAAGTAAATTGGCGTTTACTAACTATATCGCTTAAATAAGTATTTCTAAATAATGGCGGAGTAAAAAAATGTGCTACAAGTAATTTAGAAATTTCCATTGGCGTAATTGCATTGACACCAATACCGCATATCGCATTAGCATATTGTGTCAAATTTTTTCTAATTTTTTCTAATGCTTGTTCGTCAATTACTTTTGTATTCTCGCTTGGATTAACATTGTAACCTTTTATTTTAGGACTTTGAAGTGTCACAAGTGTTTGTTTAGCAGTATCTCCATATTGTTTTTTAAACCATTCTCCTGATTGCAATAATTGACCAATATTGTCTCTTGTAATCTCTTCATGTATAGCCATTGATTTAGCTTCTAATATTAAGAAATGATTGTCAGTCATACCCCATAAAACATCTGGACCGTTACCAAATTCTAATTCTGGTTCCTGAGCATAAAATCCAATCATTCTTCCAACATTCGCTAAAGCATTTTCGAATTTAGTGTAATTGATATCTGGACTATATTTAAAGTTATTAAGTACTTCTTCTAAATAAATTTTGAAATCTTGAGATTTGCTAAATTCACTTAAAAACTTTTTGACGTTAGAAGATTGTTCCTCGTGTACAGCAATTTTTGTATAATTATTTCCGAGTTTAGTTTGAAACATGTGAGTAGCATTTGCAGATGCAGCTAATTGTAAATCATTTGAAGCTACCTTATTCTCTAAATATAACAATTGTGCCGAAAATTGAAAATACCATCCTTTTTGTTTACTTGAAATCGGTATACCATCAATTACTTTTTTTACAATTACATCTTTTGAACCTGAGTAATTTCTTGCTCGAAATAAATCAATTGCCTCTTTTTCATAGACTGCAATATTTATATTTTTTATTTTTTCTTCATTTAAAACATCAACATCAACTTTAGAAATTCCTTGTGAATGAAATGCTCTCCAGTCAATATTTTGAGACAAACAAAAATCAATTGTTTCTTTTATTGTCGTAATAGAATCTTCTTTACTTTCTTCATCTAACAACGTTAGCCCCATTTCAAGTTGCTTTCTTGTTACAGAGGTAAAATATTGCAAATTATTTCTATTTCCTAAAAATTGAAGTAAATCATTCCCCATTAATATTACTGTACAAAAATCACTTCCTGATCGAACACCTCTTCCTAAACCTTGCTCGATTATTTGTGCCTTTAGAGAAGCTTTTACACTATCGAGTCTCATTTCTGAATATAATTCTTTGGAAGATGTAAATGAAGGATAACCATCCATTATTAAAATTCTACACATGTCTCCATTTAAATCTACTCCATCATATCTATTAACCAACACATATAATCCTCCTTGTTTAGATTTAAGTTCAGTAATATTTTCATTTATGTCTCCATCATTTAACATTATTCCTCCATTTTTTATCCAAGGCTCAGCCTTGGAATATGATGGAACTAAAACGACAACATTAATGTTATTTTCAGAATATTCTTTTGCTAACTTATAAATATCATTATCAAATAAACTTGGATCAAATCTTTTCGGCGCTAAAATTAATCTTTGTCCAATATCTTTTCTATCTTTTGGTATTAAAGCGTTAATAATACTTTCTGAATTAATACCAAAATCCTTAATTAAATCGGTTTGATCTTCAAAAGTAGCTGAAAGAATATATCTATGTTTTGCTTCAAAAAATGATTTTACATTTTGGAATGGTACATGTATTGGAGCAATTTCAATTCCTTTTGGTCCTAAATAACAATCATAAGATAATAAATCATCTGCTATTAATCCCCATTTAAATTTGAACTCATCGTCTGATGAAAACTTATTTAAAAGTGTTGTAACCTCCTCTTCCCTTTCGAACCAAGCCCAATAAGGCACTTTTAAAATACTTGCAAATGGATCACCATCGATTAACCTTCTATATGTTCCAGGTGCTTGGTCCTTAAATTCAGCTTCAAAAATTTTAATTATTCTTTCACAAGCTTCATGCTTCCTTGGTAAATTAAGTGTAGTTGTATCTCTTGCCTTGTCTAAACAACTATGAGCATCATCAATAACGATAGACCCAATCTTAATTTGATCACGATTAAATATTGATTTAGAATTAAATAGTTTTTGGAAAGTGCAAAGTAATATACTTTTACAATTATGAAAATCAGTAGGAAAGTCATTATTTTCATCTATTTCACAAACTGGAATACCGTAAAGTTCAGCTTGCTTTTTTGCTTGATCAAGTAATTGCCTATCTGGACATAAATATAAAGCAGTGCCAACACCCTCGTTCATTTTTGAATGAAGCATTAGTAAACTAACAAGTGTTTTTCCTGAACCAGTATTCATCTTACAGAGAACATCCCTTTGATCTCTGATTAAATGCCATGAATTTAAAACCTCTTCCTGAATACCTCTCAAATAAGAATACCCTTCCTTATGAAAAAGACCTTGGAAAATATCTATTGGATGAATCGATAAATCCACATCATCAATTGTAATTAATTTTTTAGCAAAAATGTTCATACTATATAATTAGTTTTAGTTATTAAATTAAAAAGCTATTTATGTTTTATCTCCATTCTCAATCGCTTTTACTTTAAAAAAGATTGCTAACAAAGATGAATAAGATTTAACTATACGTTTTACGGTTTTCCATAATCAATTATTTTTTTTAAAACTTTGTTTGCCTTCAAATATATATAATCAAAAAGCCTTCAAACCAAGTACAAACACCTGATTTAATCAAGAGCTTTTTCTTAAGTTCCAAAATAAAAACACTGCTCCGTAATTATTTTGCGCGGCAGTGTTTTTGTAGAAAAATGTCTTTTTGTTTAGTTTTGTTCGATTCCTTTGTCGAGACTTATTTTTCTTTAGATAATCCAACCAACAAAAAAATAGTATAATTGCAACTATACTTATTTACAGAGAATCTATTATTTGGATACAATTTGAATCCCAACAGTAACTTTACCTGATCTGACTGCCTCATCACTACCAAAAGAACTTAAGGTAGCAGCTACTCTGAATTGACTTAAAAAAGTTACCCCAATCATCAATCTCCCTTGAAAGAAAGGCTGTTTTTTTGCTAATTGTAAATTATCATAAACCGACTTTGAAGCAGCTATCACACTAAAATCACTGACAAGAAACACATTGAACTTCTTTTCAGTAGAATTTAATCCAAAATAAAGGTTAGCACCCAATGAAGAATTAAAAGTATTAGTATCTATTGCATCATTAAGTCCTTTTATTCCAAAAGCAGTTCTATTATTAAAAAAGGTATAAAGTGTTATATCTTCATTCATAAAGGAATACACTGGTAGCTGATTTTGAATATAGAAATTTCCTCCTCCATTTAGTAATGTCTCCAATTGACTGCTTTGTGTTTGATTCTCTTTTTCTTCTGGATCTTTTGGCGTTTTTTGATTGGATTGTAAAAGAGTACCAAAACTAGTTCGTACAGCCCAGAAAGTATCCGCAATCACTTCTGACTGAATGACAGCTCCTAAGTCACTATAATTTAAGGCAGCAGAATTTAAAAAACTGGTTTTATTATCTTTAATGTTATACAGATTTTCAAAAAATGCACTACTATTTCTGCTTGGGAAGGAAGGAAACCAATAATATGTTCCGTTTTTATTTTTCAATTCGCGATCTAAATCTTCAATTTGTTTGTTTAAACTTTTAATTTCAGCTATTTTTTCATATCCTTTTCGAATATCATTTAAGGTTTTACTTTCCTTCTTCTTTGCTTTAATTTCTGCTTTGATTTCTTTAATTTTATTACAGTACAACTTATGATAAATAATAGTGTACTCTCTTTTTGTTGGAGGAATATCGGCTTCAATATCTTTTTGAAACTTGAATAATGCTTCAACTATTTTTTTATTTTGGTCAATGGTTACACTGTCCCTCTTCACTTCCTTCAGCAAATTGTTTTTTTCAACAGTATCTACATCAATTCCTAAACTGTTTAAACGTTCATTTTTTTGAAGCATTACACTTTCTAATTGCTTATTTCTTGCGACAATTTCAACAATTCCATTTGTAATAAAATCACTTAATTGTTTAGAAGCCTCATTATCTTTTATTGACTTAACTGCTGAAAAATTTCTTTCTGCTAAAGTGGGTATTTGCGCTTGCGCCGTGACCGTACATAAAATAATTATAATAAATAGAATTTTAGTTTTCATGATTTCTATGTTTTTAGTTAACATCTCAAAAGTATCCTGATAACAGTATATCAATCAATTACCCTTTTGGGTGATATTTAATTTTTTACAATTCTTATTTTATTTTTTGTAAGTTTATTCTATAAATACCATTTGTCTTTTTTGAGTTAATTTCTAATATCACCCAAAAGGGTAATTGCGGTCAATGAACTTATTGTACAACTTTGTAAAAGAAAATGTAACACCATGAAGATACAAGTAGCCATAGTAGAGGATGATAAGAATTACAATCAGGCCTTAAAAAATATCATCGATTTCCAGCAGGATATGGAATGTGTGGCTCAGTTTTTTAATGGTAAAAATGCTTTGCAAAAACTGGAAGCTCTGGAACCAGACGTGGTTTTAATGGATATTCAGTTGCAGGATTTATCAGGTATTGATCTTGTTTTTAAATTAACAGACGTAATGCCAGGCACCACCTTTGTTATGTGCACCAGTTTTGAAAATGACGAAAAAATATTTTCGGCATTGCGTGCAGGTGCAAGTGGTTATCTGGTAAAAGGAGATCCGCTGGACAAGATAATTCAGGCAATTCAGGAAGCTCACAAAGGCGGTGCCCCTATGAGTTTTGCCATTGCAAAGCGCGTTTTACAACATTTTCAGGAAACAAAAGTACAAGTACAAACCTTATCGTTACTAACTGTAACCGAAAAAGAAGTTCTTGACTTGCTGGCGCAGGGACTTCTGTACAAAGAAATTGCCGATAAAAAAAATGTCACCATCGACACCATTAAAAAACACATTGGCAATATCTACCGAAAACTACAGGTAAGTAACAAAATTGAAGCAATTAACAAGTTTAACACCAAAAACTAGAAATTATGGACACACTAAAATCACAAGAAAAAGTTACTAAAAAAGCATTTTTAAAAAAATTTGAAACATTAGCACCAGTAGTTCTTAAAACTATGCCGGATGAGGAGGTTTATTTAAGAAATAAAGCCTTAAGAAAACTAGAAATTCGCAATATGATTTATGATTTCTGTATCGATTCAAAAAATTTCATTTCTGAAATATCTAGTTCTTATGATAATGCCCCTGTAGAAGAAAAGAAGAAATTAGATTACTTTAAAATATACTTCATACAAGATGATAATGATCGATTTTCAATTTGTTTTTCTATATCTTCTGTAGAAACCGAAAAATTTGGAGATAAAGATTTCTTTTTCAAAATTAAGGCTAAAAAAATAGAAAAAATTGAGAAAGAAGACTTTATAAAATATAGTAACAATTATAAAAATAAATTACTTCAAACAATTAATACACAAACCAGGATTGGTGGTCTCCAAATCAAAAATACGGAAGCCGTTAGTTATAAACTTAAAGACCTCTATTTTTTTATTCTAAAACATTTTTTAAATAACTCTAAACCTGAATCTAGTTACTCAGAATTGTTTTTTGAAATGATTAAATTTGAAGAAACTAATGAAGAGCCTACAAATCAAAATAAATTGAGTATCGTTGTTCGTGCACAAAGTGTTTCAAAAGGCAAAGCTCAAGCATACGACTTTGGAAGAGTTTATCCTTAACTAAATGGAAGTATTACAAATTGTTTACATAAGTTGTTTAAGCATAACAACACTAAAAGCAATAGTTTTGGGCTGGAAATATACATTTCCGGCTCAAAACTTTTTAGGTATTTATCTAATTGGGACTTTAAGTTTAGAAGTCTTTGGAGAAATTAAAGCCTACTTAAGGCAATTTGACTTTGCCGTTTATTATAATATATATGCACTATTCTGCATTTTATTTTTTGGAATCTATTATTCAAAAATCTATATCGGAAATTTTAAGCGAATTGGGGCATTCGTTGCATTCATCCTTTTATCTTACTGTTTCATTTTTATTGATATTCTAAGCACAAAGTTTTTACCACAACTTGGAATATTGCTAGCTTTATTCTATATTTTTAATTCCATTTTGTGGTTTTATCAAAAGCTTCAGATTCCGGTTGAAGGTAAGATCACCGACGATCAGAATTTCTGGATTTCAACCGCTTTACTTTTCTGGAGTACTTACATTATTTTTAGGTTTACACCTATGTATTTATTTGAAAAAGAAGATCTGTTTTTCTTAGAAATTCTAAGAAAAATTAGCTCTGTAGTCAATTTTATCATGTATGCTTTATTTTATTATGCCCTTATAAAATATGAGCGAATCACAAAAACCTCAACTAAATGAGCGAGCTTCCCCCCGAAATAAAACTAACCTATATTATCGCCATTATTATAATGTTGTTGTTTGTGTGCTTCATTATTATGATGGTGTTTATTTACAATAAAAAGCAATTGATTCAGCAACAGGAAAACCAAATCAAAGAAAGCGAGTTTCAAAACCAGTTGCTGCAGAAAGAATTAGAACGTCAGAAAGCGATTCAAGTAGAAAGAGAGCGTATTTCGCAGGATATGCATGATGATTTAGGTGCCGGAATTTCGGCCATAAAACTTCAGGCAGAATTTTTAAAATATAAAATGCCTGAAGAAAGTTTTTCGGAAGATCTGGAAGTCATTATAGCGACTTCAGAAGATATGAATTTAGCCATGAGAGAAATTCTCTGGAGTCTGAATTCTCAAAATGATACTATTGGTAATTTTATAGAATATGTGAGTCTCTATGTCAAACGTTTTTTAGATAAAACGACTATAACATTTCAGCTAGATTCGAATATCATTGAAAAAGAAACCAATTTATCTGTAAAAGCCAGAAGAAATCTCTTTTTGGTAGTAAAAGAAGCCGTTCACAATGTATACAAACACAGTGAGGCAAGTACTCTGCAAATTCAATTTGAACAGACTGAGAATGATCTTAAAATTACAGTGAATGATAACGGAATTGGATTTTCTGATACGATTCAAAAAGGAAATGGTATCAACAATATGTCGCTTCGAATGGAAGCCATACGTGGCACTTTTAAAATTGTTCCTGCTCAAAAAGGGACACATTTATTGTTTGTGTGCCCCTTAGAAGATCAAATTTTAGAACAGTACAGCAAAGAATCTTTTTAAAACATCAAAAACAAGCTTTTCCTTATTTATACAATTCTTCTCTGATTTTGATTATGGTTTGAACGGCCTTTTCTTCATCAGGTTTTTCAGGAAGATTTGAAGTTACGTAATGACTTTCGATTGAAGCAATTAATTGATCGGCCATTTCTAATAAATCATCGTATTCTTTATTTCCTGCTTTTATATCTAATAATTCGTCCCGATTAGAAACTCTGATATTTAATTTTCCAGTGGACAAAATCTGTTCCGCAGTTTGTAAAAGCCTGATAGTATGCATCATGTTTTTACTGTCATAATTTTTCCCGTGTTGTTGGTTCGTATTGTAACGATCTTCGTTGCGCTTCTCAATCCAATTCCAGTATTCAGTATATTCTTTGCAATACTTTGAATAGCCATCCTGATTACAAGACAAGTAACCCATTAGCTTTTCATCTTTTGGAATTGATGAAAGCGAAACTTCATTGGAGGTTTCTTTCTGAATAATTCCTTTATAACCCAAAATTTTATTTTCGTCATAAAACATGGCAAACATTCCTTTTGAATTAGGAAGATTTACTAAACCTATTTGTTCCTGATTCCAGTTATTCTCTTTTAAAAATGCCAATAAAGAAACTGTTTCATATCCATTTAAAACATAACAAAAGTCCAAAAGGTTTTTCTTTTCCTTTGGCATTGGATTTACAATTTTCTTGTTTAAACCTCTCGCCTTTTTGATCTGAGTTATGGCATAACCTGCAAAAGAATCCTTGCAGAGTTTAGACAAAAAATCTCCTAATTGTAAACGCTCCATCAGCGGATGTTTGTACAAAATACAATCTTCCGGTGAAGCTAAAATTTCCAAAATATTAGGATTATTTTTAAGCAATAATTCTACAAAACGCCCTATTTCGTAATAAACCTCATCATTCGTCTCATTACTAACCTGCGGAATATAATCTAACCCAAAGAATTTTTCTTTTGGCAGATAATAGACCCCTTTAATATCGGTATCGGATGTTGGTGTATTTAACCCAAAAGATCTACTACCCGAAATAACTTCGAATAGGATTAGGTTTTGGGATTTTAAATTTTGGATGGTCATTTTACTGAAATTTTAAACTAAACTATTCTTAAATGTTTCTCTTCTAAAAAACAAATCCAACTCTTCATTTATCTTATTCCCACTTCCTAACTTACTAGCATTCTCTTGATTAAATTGTATTGTTTCCAATAAAAAATCGGTTATTAAAGTTTCTTTAGGGTGCAAATATTTTTCATCCTGACCGGCTTTTATATTTTGCAACTCTATTATTTTCTCTTGTATATTTTGTGGTGCAATTGGCAATAAATCGGCAAAAGCAACGGGTGGAAAAGTATTCTTTTCTATAATCCATTTTCCTGCTAAAGCTGTTCTTAAAGCGTAGAAATAACTCTTTAGTTTTACTTCTTCCATTTCGCATACTTCCATAAAGTTTTTCGTTGTTCCTAAATAGTGGTGTAAAACCGCTATTGGTGAAAAACATTCAACGGCTAAATCTTGCATTTGTTTTACAAAATCATCCTCCTGAAAATATACAACTGGCGAAAACAACCACTCAATCAAAGCTGTATTAGATTTTGCTAATAACTTTACAGATTTACGTAAATCCCAGCCAGAACCGTCAAGGTCATCTTCGGTCATGAATTCTATTACGTCTGGCTTTTCCCAAAGCGACAAATAGTATTCTGGTTTGTGTTTGTATATAAAACGAATATCATAATCGCTGTCCGGAGAAGCAAATCCCCACGCACGACTTCCAGATTCTACTGCAAAAAGTACCTCTACATCTTTCTGCTTTTCTATTTCTTTTAATTTTTCTAATATTTTTTCTTTCATGATTGTTTTCAATGTAAATAAACAAAAAGCCTTCAAATCAAGTACGAATACCTAACTTTTTTTACTACAAAGACGTGTGATTACATTTTTTCTCGTGATGTTTGTCATTTCGACCGAAGGAAGAAATCACATTAGAAACTCCGCACAGAATGTCTCCAATCTTTGTCGAATCCCGCCTGTGATTTCTCCCTTCGGTCGAAATGACAAAAACAGTTCTTTGTCTCTTTACAACTAAATCCCAAAAAAACTCTTAGAATTTCGAGTCGTTTCTTCCGCCACTTGAGCTAAAGTAATTCCTTTAAACTGGGCAATGGTGCCGGCCACATACGGCAGAAATGCAGGTTCGCAACGGCGTTCGTGGTATTTCTTCAAAAGGCTGTTCGGCACATTTTTAGGAAGCATAAAGGGCGCATCGGTTTCGATCATCAGGCGGTCGAGCGGTACGTATTGAATCACTTCTTTTAAATGAGCGAAACGTTTGGTATCAGAAATCGCGCCGGTAAAACCCAGATAAAATCCGTTATCGAGATAGGTTTTGGCTTCTTGCAGCGTTCCCGTAAAACAATGCACCATGGCTTTGGGCAATTGCGGTAAATAATCTTTGGTAATGTCCATAAACTTGGTAAAAGCAGCTCTTTCGTGCAAAAACAAAGGTTTCTGTACTTCAATCGCCAATTCTAGTTGGGCTTTATAACAGGTTTCCTGTACATTTCTGGGCGAAAAGTCACGATCAAAATCGAGTCCGCATTCGCCAACTGAAACGACTTGTTTCTGCTTTAATAAATTTCGAAGTTTCCAAATACTCTGCGCATCAAAACTCTTCGCATCATGCGGGTGTATTCCCGCCGTTGCATACAGCACACCCGGATACTGCCTCGCCATCTTCGAGGATTCTTCACTGTTTCGTATGCTTGTGCCCGTAAGGATCATCTGCGATACGTCGGCATCAAGTGCGTCTTGTACGACATCGTCTGTGTCGTTTTGGAATTGTTTATTCGTTAAATTAATTCCTATGTCTATATATGTCATTTTTTTTTAAGGTGCTAAGGTTCTGAGAGGCTGAGAGGCTAAGGTTTCTTCCTCTTTAGAACCGATTATTTTTTTTTAAGGTGCTAAGGTTCTGAGAAGCTAAGAGACTAAGGGGTTTTTTCTCTTTGGAACCGATTATTTTTTTTTAAGGGGCTAAGGCTCTGAGAGGCTAAGGTTTCTTCCTCTTTAGAACCGATTATTTTTTTTAAGGGGCTAAGGTTCTGAGAGGCTAAGAGACTAAGGTTTTTTTTCTCTCTGTTGCCTTAAATTATTATTGTTTTTTTTCACTAAGGCACAAGGACGCTAAGTTTTTTGTTTCACGCAGATTTTACAGATTCTAGCAGATTCAAAATGATTTTTATAAATAATCCGCTAAAATCTTTTTAAATCTGCATTAAAAAATTCTTTGCGACCTACGCGTAAATCTTAGCGTTCTTTGCGGTTAAAATCACCACAAAGTTTGTCATTTCGACGTAAGGAGACTCGAGCGATAGCGACTGACGAAGTAAATCTTCGCGAGAAACTCCGTATAGAATGTCATCAATCTTTGTCGAATCCCGCGTGTGATCCTTCGTTCCTCAGGATGACATAAAATGCGGAAAAAACCTTTGCGAACCTTGCGTTGATCCTAGCGTTCTTTGCGGTGAAAAAATGCGAAAAAAACCTTTGCGAACCTTGCGTAAATCTTAGCGTTCTTTGCAGTTAAAATTACCACAAATCGCTAGACACACTACTGTGCGCCCCTACACTGAAAACTGTGACCGAGACTGATCACTAAAAACATGCCTCCACACTGAAAACCGTGACCGAGACTGATCACTAAAAACACGCCTCCACACTGAAAACCGTGACCGAGACTGATCACTAAAAACACGCCTCCACACTGAAAACTGCGACTGCGACTGAACACTAAATACTGATCACTGACCACTAATCCTCCTTACTCCCATCATCCGCCATTCTCACTAATTTCGGTGTAAATTTAGCCACTACATCTACTAAATCCTCCTGCGCTTTCATCACCTGATGGATGTCTTTATAGGCCATTGGCGCCTCGTCCAGACCTGCTCCGATAAGCGTAACGCCATGATCGCTCAGGATTGATTTCATCTCGGATGGTGTAATGTTTTTAATCGCCTGAGTTCGGCTCATTTGTCTTCCCGCTCCGTGCGAAGCCGAATTGATCGCATTCTCCTCCCCTTTTCCTCTCACCAAAAATCCCGGTGCGGTCATACTTCCCGGAATGATTCCCATAACGCCTTTCCCGGCCGGAGTTGCTCCTTTTCTATGCACAATCACTTCTTCGCCGTTCCAGATTTCTTTCCAGGCAAAATTATGATGGTTCTCGACTTTGGCTAAAATCGTCGCTCCTAAAGCGCGTTCCATTTTGTTATGAATAATCTCGTGACAAGCCGAAGCGTAATCTCCCGCCAAATTCATCGCCATCCAGTATTCCTGACCCAATTGGGTGTTCATATCCAGATAGGCTAAGTTTTTCGCTACTTCCGGAAGTTTACAAACCTCTTTCGCAATTTTAGTATAATGTCCGGCGATTGTAGCTCCCATTCCGCGTGAACCCGAATGTGTTAACAAAGCGACATATTTTCCTTTTGGAATGTTCAAAACAGCATCGTCCTGAGCAAATTCCATGATTCCGAATTCCACAAAGTGATTTCCACCACCTGAAGATCCTAATTGTGACCAGGCTTTATCTTTTAAGTTTTTCACAAACGGATTCCTATTGAAAGTCTCGTTCTCCAAAACCGCATGATCCGATTTGTACTGACCATGAAATCCGTGGCCCGCTCCAAAAATAGAATTCTTAATCAATTCTTTTTTGAATTTGGCTTCGTTTTCAAAGTAAAAAGCTTCCGGAATATCATAAACCGACAACGCCATTCTACACCCAATATCAACCCCAACACCATACGGAATAATGGCATTTTTTGTGGCCAGAACTCCACCAATCGGTAATCCGTAACCTTGGTGCGCGTCGGGCATTAAGGCTCCGGCAACGGTAACCGGTAATTTCATGGCTACTTCCATTTGTTTTCTGGCTCCGTCTTCGATATGATCCAGTCCGTAAGCCGAATACGCATTTGGATTTTGATTTAAAGCAATGAAATCTTCCGGTTTCTCGTTTGATTTTTCGATTAAAGCAACCGCCAGTTTGCTGAACACTTTATCGTCTATATAATTCTCCGGAGTTTCTAAGACGTTTTTGTAATAAGCGATCATTTCGTCTCTTGTAAATCCGTTTCTTTTGCTGTTTATTTTTAAGGCAATCCCGATTATTTTCCCTTCCGGAAATCCTAATTCTAATATTTCTGTACCGTTTATTTGTGTTTTCATTGTTTCTTTTTTTTAAGGGACATAGGTCCGGAGGTTCATAGGTGCAAAGGTTTTTTACTGCTGCGCAGTTATTTTAAAATCGACCACCATTTTCATCTTGCACTAATAAAATTTCATGAATTCTATTAATTTCAACTATTATTGGTTTCATTTCATATTCTACATTTAGCATCTTAAAAATATGCTGATCATAAAAATATGCTCTAAAAATTGCTCTTCCATCATTAAAATCATCTATTGGTCCCACATATTTTGGCATTACTATTCCAATAGTGAATTCTTCTAAAAGATCATCTAGTTTTTCATCAAAATGTTCAATATAATTTCTCATATCTCTATTTTTTAAAACGCTTGAATCACTAACATCATAAATTTTACGAAGTTTTTCTCCTCTAATTCTATAATATCCTTTATCCTTTGAAGGCCAAAAAAATCGAGAAATTGCTCCTACATTCCCAATGATATTTTGAAGTATATCTAAAATTGCATCGTCATTTTTACAATGATGAATTCCATTTTTCCAAAATTTATTTAATGACTTAACATCATTCAAAATTGAACGTGTTTTATTTAATAAAGATTCAATATAGAAAGCTTCATTAAAAGGATGAATTTCAAATTCTGAATTTCTCATATCTCTCAATTTATTTTTTCAAAGATTCAAATAGTAATGCGCAATTATTTTGCGCAGATGAATTTAATTCTAATTTTTTTGCTCAACAAAGACATATTTCTCGCAAAATCGAAGAGTTTTATAGGTGCTAATTGTCATTTCGACGTAAGGAGAAATCACACTAGAAACCCCGCAAAGAATGTCATCAATCTTTGTCAAATCCTGCATGTGATTTCTCCTTACGTCGAAATGACAAAAACAATGTGATCAATCATTGCTCTCTACAAACCTTTGAACCTTTGCCTCTCTGAACCTCTGTACCTCTGTACCTCCAAACATTAATCAATTAATAATTGTGTCACAACTGCTGGATTCATCGCCCATTGTGCGGTATAAACCTCATCGGCAAATTTATCTTCGGTGATTGTTAGACCTTGAGCTTCCGCTTTAAGCTGTAACAAACTACCTATATTCAATTTACTGTTCAATTTGGCAAGCAAAGCCTGAACTCCTTTAAAGTCCAAACCACCCACAACCTGACCTCCAAAAGTCATTTCCAGCCAAACGATTTCTCTTTTGGCTACATCCAAAACTCCAAAAACCAAACCTTTCGCCACATTCTGCGTCACACGAACCTGATGATCCACGCAAGACGGATCGTAAGCAACTCCTGTTTTTTCCGAAATTTTCATTGGGTGTTTACTATTCATCCAACCTACTATCAAATTTGGCGTGATACTTCCGTTGCTGTAGGCATTGCAGGTAAAAGTCACAAACTTAGCTTTGGCTTTTGCCAATTCGTCGATATTGATGTTGATATATTCGGCAGTTCCAATTTTATTCGGAATGCTTCTGATATCTCCACTATGCTGACAGCCCGTAGTCGTCAATCGGCTGAACGAACAAATATCAGAACGGTCTTCGTAGGCAATATGGCAGCTTAAATCCATATCCAGATGTTGAGCCGGTAAACCTGCACCCCACTGCATAAACAATCGCACTTCGTTGCCTTCAATCGGGAAACGTGTTCCCATTAAAGCCACCGGTAAATCCTGAACCGTATCACTACGATCCCCTATTGAAACCGGAATGTTGAACAATTGCGGATCGATATAGATGGTTTTATTGGTGTTTTTAACCGCTGCGAATCTTTTTTTCATCGCCAAAAGACACAAATCCTCAATCTGATTTTTCATCTCCTCCAGCTGCGATTCATCATACAAATTCAACAATGCGTTTGGATTCACTCTTTTATTGGTTCCTCCTAAAGGTTTTACACTTCTTTGTATGTTTTTATCAAAATAATTTGATGCATACATGTTCAGCGTAAAGATCAGTCTAGCCGGAACTTTATCGATAATTTCAGAAAAATGAGCAATGGTTTCATCAGCCCCAAACCAAAGCATATTCGAAAATAAAGAACGGGCAAACAAACCCGGACGTTGCTTTAACAACGCAAATGTTTTATCGGCATCAAACTTTAACCTTGACGAATTTACTTTCCCCTGCCAAACGTCATATACCTGATTGTAAAATACATCCAATAAAAAATTCAATTTCTCAAATCCTTTTCTTTTGCTGTATTCTGCCAAACGCAAGGCACGGATAAAACGAACCCACATTCCTCTTTTTGGATGCATCGTTTCGCACATGGCTTCAACTTCCATATCCATATTATTCAACCAGTTGGCAACCATCAAACATCCTTTTCTTGAATATTTCAATTTCAAATCTTTCTGAGACGCCATTCTCGCCTGCACACTTGTATCCAAAACAGTATAAAAATGCTGTCCATTTTTAGCGGCTCTTTTAACAATGGTTTTTGGCTCAATGATCTGAAGCATTCCCGTATTCTTAAACCATAAATATCTTAAAATATCTGTTGGTGTTTTCAAAAATTGCGATACTTCTTCTTCTTTACCGTTTTCAATCAAAAGATCGATTACAAGCATTAAAGTTTCCTTCATTGCTACCTCAGTTTTTGGTAAAGGCAAGTACTGCATAACCATTTTTAAGCTATCTGTCTGAGTAGCATCTAAAGCAGTTTTGGATTGCAATAAGGATATATAGAAATCATTTAAATCTTTTTCGGACCACAATTCCAGCATTTTTAATTTGCTTCCCTGTCCCACTTTTTCGATTTTACCAAATTCAAAAGGAGTTCCACAAAATGGACAACCGTTGTATCTTTCTAACGGAAAAGTATTATCAGGAATGATATGTCCACAGGATAAAGTTGTTCCGTTTTTAGTTTTAAAAACATTTCCGAAATATGTACTAATATGATCCAAAACAGATTCTCCAGTTGGAACATTCCATTCTTTCACCAATGGTGTCCAGTTTTTATCCGTTCCTAAAACTTCTCTCAAAACTTCTAAAACCTCAACTTTGTAAGTCGGGCTTACGTTGTTTAAAGCCTGAAGCAATGACTCCGAAAATGTAAATCCCAATTTTGAAACATTGGCTAACAAAACGGATGTTGTTCCTGATAAATTTTTAACGTCATTCGCAATCATTTCTGATGGAATGAAAATAGCGTTCTGACGTAAACTGATTTTTAATAATGTTGTTGTTTTCATTTTTTTAATTTTTTAAAATTTAGATAATGGTGCTTCTGATTCTACCTAAAAGATTTTGAAGTAAGAAGCACTTGACCTGAAATTGGAGTGTAATAGACTAACTAAGCTAAAATGGAGCGGGCGACCGCGAAGAAGTAAGTTAATCTTGACCCTCATTTTATTAATGATAATTTTAAAACTTGCCGACTCGAACGGGAAATACCAATGTTCTGAAGTAAGTTTTAATTGATCATCAATAGTGAAACAGATGGGATTCGAACCCACGACCCGGACATTAGAAGTGTACGAAGTAAGTTTTGATTGACCTTTTACCGATAATCTCAAAACTACCTGCTCTACCGCTGAGCTACTGCTTCATAATAATTGAATAAAAAGGTAATGGTGTAAGTGTGTACGTTGGAAAGTTTTCTGAAGTAACTCAAACTTGACCTGTTTTATTCTTTATTTAATTTATATGAACGTTTGTTTTTATTTCTGAACAAAGATTTTAAAACCAGTGCGCAGTTATTCTGCGTAGTAAATTTTTTGTTTCATTTTTTAGAAATACTATTCGTTTTATTTCCTGAGCAAAGATTTTAAAACTACTACGCAATTATTTTGCGCAGTTAAAAAAGAATTTTAAATTTGAGTAAATATTAATTTTAAAAAAGTCTATAAGTCCCGGAGAGACGTTATAACTATAGTTTTTTCAGATTACAAAAGTATAAGTCCCAGAGGGACGACATATTTGTACATTTTTTTCACATGCATTTGAAGAGCCCCAGCGGGGTGACATATTCTATTAATGAAAGGAAAATAAAGGTATCGCTCCGCTGGAGCTTTTGATTCTCTGTTATAATTTGGCCATAAATATTCAGCTCTTACAGAGCTTCTCATTAGATTTAAATAAAAAACACCATATGAATTTAGAAAAAATCTATTCTGAATTACTCTTGAACATTGGCTTTCCATTAAATGAAATTCAGCAAAAATGGATGTATTTAGAAAAGGCCTATTCTAAAAAATCAAGACATTATCACAATCTCACGCATTTAAAACAAATGATGGAGAGTTTTGAGGTCTATCGGGATAAACTTGAAAATCCGAATGAAGTATTGTTCTCCATTTTTTATCATGATATTGTTTACTCTTCTTCCAGAAAAGACAATGAACTTAAAAGTGCCGAATTCGCTTTGTCAATTCTTCCCGAAAATATCACCCTTAACAAACCATTCATTTTTGATGCAATCTGTGCTACACAACAGCACCTTCATCATCACAATGAAGATATTAACTGGTTAATCGATTTTGACTTGAAGATTTTGGCCTGTGATTGGGAAGCATATCAAATCTATTATGAACAAATTAGAAAAGAATACCGCATTTATCCTGATTTTCTCTACAAACCCGGACGTGCTAAGGCGCTGAAACATTTTCTGGAAAACGACTTTATTTTTCAAACGGATGAGTTTAGGAATTTATATGAAAAGAAAGCAAGATTGAATATTGAGAAAGAGATTTCCCTATTAACGTAAACGCGCGTGAGGGATTGAGGCGGTATCCTTTTGTGAAGAGAAACGGAACAAAAGATATAGCCGAAAGCCCGACCCGGAGGGACACGCCCAAAAACACGAACCATGTCACAAAACAAAAACGCCCTAATTCGGTACAAAACGATAGACAAATGTCTTCAAAACAAATATCGGCAATGGACTTTAGACGACTTAATCGAATGCTGCTCTGATGCTTTGTTTGAATACGAAGGTCGAGCCAACCCCATCAGCAAGCGCACCATTCAGATGGATATTCAGCTCATGCGAAGTGAGAAACTGGGGTACAATGCCCCAATTGTAGTATATGATAAAAAGTACTATAAATATGAAGACGACGAATTCACCATAACCGATATACCCCTAACCGAAACAGACATGAATGTGCTCACCGAAACTGTTTCGATGTTAAAACAGTTTAAAGATTTCTCCCTCTTTAATGATGTATCGGATATTCTACAGCGTTTGGAGGATAAAATCTACGCCGAAAAATCGCATACCAAACCCGTTATCTATCTCGACAAAAATGAAAAACTAAAAGGACTTCATTATCTGGATGAGATTTATCAGGCCATCATCAAAAAGGTGACCTTGGTTATTACCTATAAATCGTTTAAATCTCAGGAAGAAAGCAAATTTCATTTTCACCCTTTTATTTTAAAGGAATTCAATAACCGATGGTTTTTGGTAGGAAAGAAAAAAAGTTCACAACCTATTACCAATTTAGCCCTGGACAGAATCATTGCCATAGATTACGATTTCAACATTCCCTATTTAGAAGAAAACTTTGATGCAGAGCTCTTTTATAAAAACGTAATTGGGGTAACCGTTAATTCAGGTTTACAACCCAAAAAGATCGAACTTTGGATAGATGCTGTCAACGCACCTTATGTGTTAACCAAACCTCTGCATCACACACAGCGACTCATTAAAGAAAATGACGACAAAAGTATTATCGTTCATTTGTTCATTTCTCCAAATTACGAAATGGAACGTTTGCTTTTAGGATTTGGCCACGGCATCGAAATTATCAAACCTGAAGATCTGAGAAATAGGGTAAAAGCTATACTTCAAAAGGCAGTTTCAAGATATGAACACAAAAATACCATTGAATTAAAGCCATAATTTTTTACAAAATGCAGAATTTTATCTTATTTTAAAACCATAAAACAATTTTTACAGCACTAATTTTGTTAAAACATCAAAAAAGAATAGTATATTTCAATTAAATTTTAACCGTAAACCCCTATAAATCAAAGGGATTTTTTAACTAACCAAAAAATTATTAAAAAATAATATGCATGCATAGTATTTTTTAATTATATTTGAAATCGATATAGTTACATATGAAAGAGAAAACAATAGATTATATTCTGCGTGCTACATGGCAAGCTGTATCAAGAATGTACAATGAAGAGGCTGCTAAGTACGATGCCACAATGGCTACCGGGTTTGCCCTTTTGAGTATAGATAAGGAAGAAGGAACCCCATCGACAGCTTTGGGTCCCCGAATGGGCATGGAGGCCACAAGTCTTACCAGAACATTGAAATCTATGGAAGATAAAGGTTTGATTGTTCGCAAAAAAAACCCAACTGATGGTCGTGGTGTTTTAATTTACCTGACCGAATTTGGAAAAGAAAAAAGAGATTTATCTAAAAATACGGTTCTGAAATTTAATGAAACGGTAAGAAAACATGTTTCTGATGAGAAACTAAACCATTTTATAGAGGTTTCTGAAATCATAAACGAATTAATTCAGGATAAAAACATATTCAATCAAACAGAAAAATCAGAAAATGAATAACCTTAATTCATAAGGAACATTCAAATCAAATAAAAAACAAAATATTAACTATGAAACGCACAATTAAAAAAGTCGCTGTAATTGGATCCGGAATTATGGGTTCGGGAATAGCTTGCCATTTTGCCAATATTGGTGTTGAAGTTTTACTGCTTGACATCGTACCCCGCGAGTTGACAGAAGCTGAAGCTAAAAAAGGATTAACGCTTGAAAGTAAAGCTGTTCGCAACCGAGTAGTAAATGAGCATCTGGCGAATTCATTAAAATCAAAACCATCTCCTATTTACAGTCAAAAATTCGCAAACCGAATTACCACTGGAAATACGACTGATGATATGGCAAAAATTGCCAATGTTGATTGGATTATTGAAGTTGTTGTGGAGCGTTTGGATATTAAAAAACTAGTATTCGAACAAATCGAAAAATTCCGTAAACCGGGAACTTTGGTTACATCAAATACATCTGGTATTCCAATTCATTTTATGAGTGAAGGAAGAAGCGAAGATTTCCAACAACACTTCTGCGGAACTCACTTTTTTAACCCTGCGCGTTACTTAAAGTTATTTGAAATTATTCCTGGTCCAAAAACTTCAACTGAAGTATTGGATTTCTTAAACGAATACGGATCTAAATTCTTAGGAAAAACTTCGGTTGTTGCTAAAGATACTCCGGCGTTTATTGGAAACAGAATTGGTATTTACGGAATCCAAAGTTTATTCCACTTGGTAAAAGAAATGGGATTAACGATTGAAGAAGTAGATAAGTTAACCGGACCGGTAATTGGCCGTCCAAAATCGGCTACTTTCCGTACGGTTGACGTGGTTGGATTGGATACTTTGGTACACGTTGCCAACGGTATTTACGAAAACTGCCCAACAGACGAACAACACGAATTGTTTAAACTTCCGGATTTCATCAACAAAATGATGGAAAATAACTGGTTAGGAAGTAAAACAGGTCAAGGTTTCTACAAAAAAGTAGACAAAGATATTCTTTCTCTTGACTTAGATACCTTAGAATACCGTGCTGCAAAAAAAGCAAATTTTGCGACTCTTGAACTGACAAAAACTATCGATAAACCGATCAATCGTTTTAAAGTTTTAGTAAAAGGAACTGACAAAGCAGGAGAATTCTACCGTAAAAGTTTCGCCGGAATGTTTGCTTACGTATCCAACAGAATTCCTGAAATCTCAGACGAATTATACAAAATTGACGATGCCATGAAAGCTGGTTTTGGATGGGAAAATGGTCCATTCGAAATCTGGGATGCTATTGGTGTTGCAAAAGGAATCGAAATCATGAAAACCGAAGGTTTAGCGCCTGCTGCCTGGGTTACTGAAATGTTAGCTTCCGGAAGCGATAGTTTCTATTCTGTAAAAGAAGGAGCTACTTTCTTCTATAATATTCCAACAAAATCACAAACTAAAGTTCCTGGACAAGATTCATTCATTATCCTGAACAACATTCGTGAAAGCAAAAAAGTTTGGAGTAATAGTGGCGCTATTATCGAAGATTTAGGAGACGGAATCTTAAACTTAGAATTCCAGTCTAAAATGAATACCATTGGTGGCGATGTACTTCAGGCCATCAATAAAGCCATCGACTTATCTGAAAAAGAATACCAAGGTTTGGTGATTGGAAATCAGGCAGCGAATTTCTCTGTTGGAGCCAATATCGGAATGATTTTCATGATGGCAGTAGAACAAGAGTACGATGAATTGAACATGGCAATCAAATTGTTCCAGGACACGATGATGCGCGTTCGTTATTCTTCGATTCCGGTTATTGTAGCGCCTCACGGAATGACTTTTGGCGGTGGATGCGAAATGAGCTTACACGCTGATAAAGTAGTTGCTGCTGCTGAAACTTATATGGGATTAGTGGAATTTGGTGTTGGTGTACTTCCTGGTGGTGGTGGATCTAAAGAAATGGCTTTAAGAGCTTCTGATTTGTTCCGTAAAAATGACGTTGAATTAAACGTTCTTCAGGAGTATTTCCTGACTATCGCTATGGCTAAAGTTTCGACTTCCGGTTATGAAGCTTTTGATACCGGACTTTTACAACACGGAAAAGATATTATCGTAGTCAACAAAGACCGTCAGATTGCAGAAGCTAAAAAACATGCCTTGTTAATGGCTGAAGCGGGTTATACACAACCTATCAGAAGAACGGATGTAAAAGTATTAGGAAAACAGGCTCTTGGAATGTTCTTAGTTGGAACTGACCAAATGCAAGCTGGAAAATACATTTCTGAGCACGATAGAAAAATCGCAAACAAACTGGCTTACGTAATGGCTGGTGGTGATTTATCTGAAGCTACTTTAGTATCTGAACAATATTTATTAGATATCGAACGTGAAGCTTTCTTGAGTTTATGTACGGAAAGAAAAACTCTGGAGCGTATTCAATATATGTTAACTAAAGGAAAACCTTTGAGAAACTAATTTGTTTAAGATTTATTGACAAAAATGAATAAAGAATTAAAAGTTGGAACGATCAACCTGATAATAGGTTTAGTAATTTCAATAAATCCTTGGTTTTGGTTTTTTACTTGGCCACTTATAATTCTTGGAATATTTAAAATTTGGAAATCAAAATCAAATTTGAAATTGAGATTAATCTGGACTTTCGTTCCTTTCATTTTTTGGATTCCTCTTGTAATTGCATTTATTGAATTATATATGGAAAATAAATCATATTAATAAAAGATAAAATCAACAAAACAATTGGAAAATCTTAATAATTAATTCTCCAATCTTAATACAATAATTTATGAAAACAGCATATATAGTAAAAGCATACAGAACCGCAGTTGGAAAAGCTCCAAAAGGGGTTTTCAGATTCAAAAGACCTGATGAATTAGCGGCTGAAACCATTCAGTTTATGATGGATGAACTGCCTGATTTTGACAAAAAGCGCATCGATGACGTTATGGTAGGAAATGCCATGCCGGAAGCAGAGCAAGGTCTTAACGTTGGACGTTTAATCTCGTTAATGGGATTAAAAGTAGAAGACGTTCCCGGAGTTACAGTAAACCGTTATTGTGCATCCGGATTAGAAACTATCGGAATGGCAACTGCCAAAATTCAATCCGGAATGGCAGATTGTATCATCGCTGGTGGTGCAGAAAGTATGAGTTATATTCCGATGGGAGGTTACAAACCAACTCCGGATTATAAAGTAGCTGCTGCCGGTCATGAGGATTACTACTGGGGAATGGGTTTAACTGCCGAAGCGGTTGCCAATCAATATAAAATCTCCAGAGAAGATCAGGATGAGTTTGCTTACAACTCTCATATGAAAGCGTTGAAAGCACAAGCAGAAGGGAAATTTGACAAACAAATCGTTCCAATTACTGTTGAACAGACTTTCATCAATGAAAATGGTAAAAAAGAAACAAAATCATACGTTGTAAATAAAGACGAAGGTCCAAGAGCAGGAACTACTAAAGAAGCTTTAGCAGGTTTAAGACCCGTTTTCGCAGCAGACGGAAGTGTAACTGCCGGTAACTCTTCTCAAATGAGTGACGGTGCTGCTTTTGTTTTAATCATGAGCGAAGAAATGGTAAAAGAATTAAACCTGGAGCCAATCGCACGTTTGGTAAACTTTGCTTCTTCTGGTGTTGAACCAAGAATCATGGGTATCGGGCCTGTAAAAGCAATTCCGAAAGCCTTGAAACAAGCAGGATTAACATTAAATGATATCGAATTAATCGAGTTGAATGAAGCTTTTGCTTCTCAGGCTTTGGCTGTTACCCGCGAATTAAACATCAACCCGGAAATCGTAAACGTAAACGGTGGAGCTATCTCTTTAGGACACCCACTGGGTTGTACAGGAGCTAAACTTTCTGTTCAGTTGTTCGACGAAATGAAACGCAGAGGCAACAAATACGGAATCGTAAGTATGTGTGTAGGTACCGGACAAGGTTCTGCAGGGATTTACGAAGTGTTGTAAAAAGAAAATAGAATAAAGAGAATAGATTTTTTTTTGAGAGGAAAGAAGCAAGAGGCTAGACTTAATTTTGGAATGAAGATATTTTGTGAATAAGCACCCTTTAAAAGTAGCGAAAAACCTACTTTTTAGTTTTATTCTTATCTTGCCTCAAAAAAACATGAGACACAATTTTAAGAATTTGAAAATTTGGCAGCTCGGAATTACAATAGCCAATGAAATTTCAGATGTATTAATAGAATTTCCGAAACACGAAAGATACGATTTGAGTTCTCAGATTAGCAGATGTTCAGTTTCTATGCCTAGTAATATTGCTGAAGGTTCTTCAAGAACTGATAAATCTTTCAGTCATTTTTTAGACATTTCTCTCGGTTCTTCATTTGAATTAATTACACAACTATTAATTGCAACACATAGAAAGTATATAAACGAAAAACAATTTAACCAATTAGAAATTAAAATAGAAGAATTTCAAAGAATGACAATGAGTTTTCAAAACGGACTGAAGTAAAAGTCTATTTTCTTTACTCTATATTCTATTTTCTTTCATAAAAAACAAAAGCAATGGCAGATACTATCGAAAAAAACGTGACTCGTGGTGGTCAGTTTTTAGTTAAAGAAACAAAATGCGAAGATATCTTCACACCGGAAGATTTTTCGGAAGAGCAATTGATGATGCGTGACTCTGTAAAAGAGTTCGTAGACAAAGAATTATGGGCGCATAAAGATCGTTTCGAGAAGAAAGATTATGCTTATACAGAATCTTCTATGCGTAAAGCTGGAGAACTAGGACTTTTAGGAGTTGCTGTTCCGGAAGAATACGGTGGATTAGGAATGGGATTTGTTTCTACAATGTTGGTTTGTGACTACATTTCAGGAGCAACGGGTTCTTTCTCTACAGCTTTTGGTGCACATACCGGAATTGGAACTATGCCAATTACGCTTTATGGTTCTGAAGAACAAAAGAAAAAATACGTTCCTAAATTGGCTTCAGGGGAATGGTTCGGAGCTTATTGCCTGACAGAGCCTGGAGCAGGATCTGATGCTAACTCAGGAAAAACGAAAGCCGTTTTATCTGAAGATGGAAAATACTACTCGATCACAGGTCAAAAAATGTGGATTTCGAATGCAGGTTTCTGCAGCGTTTTCATCGTTTTTGCCCGTATCGGAGAGGATAAAAACATTACTGGTTTCATCGTAGAAAATGATCCGTCTAACGGAATTTCTATGAACGAAGAAGAGCATAAATTAGGAATCCGTGCTTCTTCTACACGTCAGGTTTTCTTCAACGATACAAAAGTTCCTGTTGAAAACATGTTGTCTGAAAGAGGAAACGGTTTCAAAATTGCGATGAACGCTTTAAACGTAGGTCGTATTAAATTAGCGGCTGCTTGTTTAGATGCTCAACGTAGAGTTACTACAGGAGCTGTAAAATATGCTAACGAAAGAATTCAGTTTAATACTCCAATTTCAAGCTTCGGTGCTATTCGTTCTAAACTGGCTGAAATGGCAACTAATGCTTACGCTGGAGAAAGTGCTTCTTACCGTGCCGCAAAAGATATCGAAGACAGAATCGCTGCCCGTGAAGCAGAAGGAACTTCTCATCAGGAAGCTGAATTGAAAGGTGTTGAAGAATATGCTATCGAGTGTTCTATCTTGAAAGTAGCTGTTTCTGAAGACGTTCAAAGCTGTTCGGATGAAGGAATTCAGATTTTTGGCGGAATGGGATTCTCTGAAGACACTCCAATGGAAAGCGCCTGGAGAGATGCTCGTATTGCACGTATCTACGAAGGAACAAATGAAATTAACAGAATGCTTTCAGTGGGTATGTTGATCAAAAAGGCTATGAAAGGTCATGTTGATTTATTAGGACCAGCTATGAAAGTTCAGGAAGAATTAATGGGAATTCCATCTTTTGATACTCCTGATTTCTCTGAATTATTTGCGGAAGAAAAAGGAATCATCGCTAACCTGAAAAAAGTTTTCTTAATGGTTGCCGGAAGCGCTGTTCAAAAATACGGACCGGATTTAGATTCTCACCAACAATTATTGATGGCAGCTTCTAACATCTTAATCGAGATCTACATGGCTGAAAGTACTATTTTAAGAACTGAAAAATTAGCCAAAAAAGAAGGAGAAGCTAAAGTACAAGAGCAAATTGCAATGGCAAAATTATACTTGTACAAAGCAGTAGATATCGTTAACCTAAATGGTAAAGAAGGAATCATTTCTTTTGCAGAAGGTGACGAACAACGTATGATGTTAATGGGACTTAAACGTTTCACAAAATACACAAACAATCCAAATGTGGTAGCCTTAAGAGAGGTTATTACTTCTAAATTAGTTGCAGAAAACGAATACTGCTTCTAATACAAAAATAGTTTTTAGCTTTTAATTTGTTTAAACCCGCACTAATCCGAAACAGTGCGGGTTTATTTATTTATTTTTTTGACTAAATCGAAGGAAGGAGCTTTCGCAATATTTTTGCAACGATTTGCAAAATATTCGTTAAAATTAACTCTTAGCCCCCTATAGAATAGTTAAATATTGGCGGTATTACTTTATATTTAGCATTCTAAAAACTTTAAAAAACATAAAATGAAACAAATTAACCTGTTTGCCCTGATTCTATTGTGCAACTTTACGACAAGTACATTTGGGCAAAAAAGCAAAAAAATGGACATCATAGCCTATTATACAGGTGATGACAAACTAATTAACGAATATGAGGTAGGTAAACTAAACCAAATCATCTTTAGTTTTTGCCATTTAAAAGATGGGAAACTAAGCGTTGATTCTGCAAAAGATTCTACCACGATTAAACATTTGGTTTCGCTAAAAGCATCCAATCCACAATTAAAAATTATTCTTTCACTTGGTGGCTGGGGAGGTTGTGAACCTTGTTCTGCTGCATTTTCGACAGCCGAAGGAAGACTTACTTTTGCCAAATCGGTAAAAGAAGTAAGCCATTATTTTAAAGTAGACGGTTTAGATTTAGATTGGGAATATCCGGCAATTGAGGGACTGCCAGGACATTTGTTTCAACCGGCTGACAAGCCAAATTTCACCGAACTAATCAAAATTTTACGTTCAACTTTAGGTAAAAAATACGAATTGAGCTTTGCTGCCGGAGGTTTTCAAAAAGCCTTAGACGAATCGATTGACTGGAAAAAAGTAATGCCTCTAGTAAACCGTGTAAACATTATGAGTTATGATTTAGTGAACGGATACTCAAAAGTTACCGGACACCATACGCCTTTATACAGCACTAATCCAAAAGAAGAATCTACAGACAGAGCGGTTGAATATTTATTGAAACTGGGAATTCCTGCTGAAAAACTAGTTATAGGAGGTGCTTTCTATACCAGAACCTGGAAAAATGTAGAAAACATCAACAATGGTTTGTATCAGGCAGGTGAGCATGTTCAGGGAGTTTCTTTTAAAGATTATAGCACTTTTTATACAGAAGCCAATGGATGGAAATACTTTTGGGATGAAAAAGCCAAAGCACCTCACTGGTACAATGAAAAAGAAAAAACATTTGCCACAGGAGACAATCTCGCCTCAATAAAAGCAAAAGCAGAATATGCTAAAGCTAAAAACTTAGGCGGAATCATGTTTTGGGAATTGCCTCTGGATGCCACACGTAACGGAATGGTCCATACAATTTACGACGTTAAAACCGCTAAATAAAAAACTTTACATCATAAAAAAAACGGCAGCTGTTCAAAAAATAGCTGCCGTTTTGCTTATCGTAAAAATTTAAAACTAAATTTTAACTTTACTCTTATCCAGTTCGCCTATAAAAGGAATTGTCTCCAGAATTTCAACTCTGATTATCGTTTGTAAATACACTTCTAACTGGATGAACTTCGCTGCATTGATGGCACCTATCACTTTTTTTGCTTGCGTATAGGTTTTTGAGTATAACTTCTCATATCCAATATGGTTTCTTAAAGTTCCCTTTGCCAGCTCATCCGCTTTTTCATCGGTAAGCGTTGCATAATTCACCGCATAATCATTAATCAATTGAAATTTCGTTTGCCCGAGGCCTTTGCGATCCGCTTCATAACTATCATAAACTTTTGCAAATGCCACAGCCTGACTATCCGATAAATTCATATACTCTTTTACGAGATCTCCTTTTGATTTTCCGTAAATGCTTTGTAAAACATCCACATCCTCTTTAAATGATGATTGAGCATAAGAAGAAAATGAGACAATTGCCATAACAAGAATAAGGCCTATTTTTTTCATAGTTCTGGTTTTAAATTTGTTTCTATAAATACATCCGTTGTAAAAAATACCCCTAAGGTTCTAAAAAAGAAAGACTACTTATTCTCCACCGCTTTTGGCGCTCTAATTACACCATCATAAGAAATGGACGCCCTATTGTTACTGTTGACCGAAAGCGTTGTACTTCCGTTATTGAAAATAGTGAAAAGCAAATTATACACATCATCTTTTCCCCTAACAGTAGTTCTTAAAATGTAACTCTTCTTTTTCTTTTCGACTTTAATATCTTCCGGTGTTCCTTCAAATTTTATTCCGCCGTCTCCCCCATAGGCAACGTTGAATGCACGTCCAAAAAAAGGCAGATCACAAATAATTTTATCGCTGCTAAATCTTAAAAAATAAATATTATAATCCAAAATAATGAGCCTTCCTCCTTGCGGATTTAATTTCTGCGCTTCAAAATCGAACTTTTTAGAATCAATCAATGCTTCCGTTTCTTTCTGTTGCTGTAAATCTTTTTCTGCCCTTAGCTCCTTCTTCGTCTTTTCCTGTGCAAAAACCGAAACATTGAAAAAACAGCACAGCAACAATGAAATGAATAATTTAGTCTTCATAAAGTGCAAATTTAAATTAAAAAAGAAGCGTACTATTTTCTGGTAAATCGCATCAATGCAATGTCTCCTGAGATAAAATGCAGCGTTTTCCCTTCATCTGTAATATCATAGGATGTAATTTTGGGCAAAGTACCCATAAAAAGACGTTCCCCTTCCTGTGCTTGCGGACACATCTTTTTGGTTACAGCCATTGGACCTGTCAGATCGATTTTATGCCCCGTTACCACAAGTGCTCCGTTGAAAGAATTACATCCGTTATTTCCGGATACTCTTTTTTCAGGCAGATTAAAATTAATGGTTGGCTTAGTATTGGGATACAAAGCGTCAAAATCAACACTTGAACCGGAGATGTAATTAAGCTCCCAGCTTCCTTCAAGTTTAGAAGCACCGTCCCCTTTTGCTACTTTAGAACAATTACAGGAAGTGAGAACAATTCCTAAAAAAACGAAAGATAAAATACTTTTGATCATAATATTTAAAATTAAGTTAAAAATAAAACCATTGATTTTCAAGTAAATAAATTCATAATTACACGAATTTACGCAATATTTTTTGGTTCATCAGCTAAAGTTCCTTTAAATTCCGATCCATAGTTTTAGTTTTTTTTAACGATCGGTACTAATCCATGTCAGTATTTTATGTTAATTTTACTTAAACTATAATAATAAAGACTCTTCTATGAAAAAAATAATCGTTTCTTTCGCCATAATTACAGCTTTAATCATTGGCTGTAAAACCAGTACAAAATCAAATGATGCCAAAACCTTAAGGGTAGCTTTAGAGCCAAAAAGCAAAAGTACAGTAGCAGGAACAGCCACTTTTACCGAGAGAAAAGGAAAAGTAACTTTTGCTGCAAAAATAACGGGTTTACAGCCGGGAGTACATGCAATTCACATTCATGAAAAGGCAGATTGTAGTGCTGCAGACGGAAGTTCGGCCGGAGGACACTGGAATCCAACTTTTAAAAAACATGGAAAATGGGGTGTTGCCGAATACCACAAAGGAGATATCGGAAACTTTACCGCTGATGCAAATGGTAACGGGACTATAACACTAACTACTGATGAATGGTGCATTGGCTGCGGAGATGAAAGTAAAGATATACTGGGAAAAGGATTAATTGTTCATCAGGGATCTGATGATTTCACCACACAGCCTACAGGAAATGCGGGCGGAAGAGTTGCCTGCGCCGGAATCATTAAATAAAAAACATAAAACAGTAATAACCACTACATTTTCACAAAATCTAGTGGTTATTTCATTTTAAATTTACACTAAAACAAGAAAAAGATATAGCTTTGCAGCTATAAATTATAAAGTTAATGATCAACCCATCGGCACCAGGCTGGATAGATAAGTTTTTTAGCGAACAAAAGTTTTCAGAAGCTATTCCTTTTGAGACTGCTGAGTCGTTTTACCATAAAGTCAGAGAAACCGGTTTTATTTACGGCCACATCATCGCTATAGATTCTCAGATTCCAATCCCTATAAAAGGCTGGTTCAAAACCGAAATCTCCAAAGTAGCTTTATTAAATACTTTGTACGGTGTTTTTTGTTTGGAAAAAAGAAGCTCAGAACCTAATAATTTTATTTCTGAAGTTTTAAAATTCTATAAGGAAATGAGTCCGGAAGGTTTTAATATATTTAAAATTCTGCTTCCAAAGGACACTCCTTCCCTTTCTTTAGAAAACATTATAGATCAGCGCGTTCAGACGAATGACAGTATTATCAGTAAAAACTTTTCGCACTTAGTAACCAATGCGCTTTTGTTTATTGATGTCCTGGCTTTCAGACAATATTTAGAACACGGAACAATTCCTGAAAAATACTTAAAACGAATCGAAGAAACCGTTATGGGTATTGTGGCTCTGGCTTTAAAAACCAAAACCATAAAATCTCAGCACGACGATTTACTGATTAAACTTTTTGAAGCTTCCATCCGATACTCCAAATTTTCAAAAGTTACGGTTGATACTTTAGAAACTTTACAATTGGACTATTACAACCATAAACTGGAACACTACTATTTGATCGATATGGCTGGAATGGCTTTATGGAGTGATGGTGTTGTCGAAAATGAAGAGGCCTACTTTTTGTACTCTTTAGGATCGATGATGGGAATTTCTGATGCTTTTGTAACCAAAAGTATTGAAACGACCAACACGTTCATCACTACGCACAAAAAGAAGATTCCTTATTTTAATTATTCCAATCCCGTAAAACATTTTTACGACCAAATGACCCACAGTGTGGTAAAACTGATTGTAAGAAACAAAAACAGATTAGTGAAGGAAATCATTCAAAGCAAAGAGTTAATGGTTCTCCTGGCTTATTCCACCACCAGAGATCTGGATGCTAAAGAAAAGAAAAAGGTGAAAAAACAACTTTTAGACATCTGTAAAACGATTCCGTCACTCACCATCTTTTTACTGCCCGGAGGAAGTTTATTATTACCAATTCTTATCAAATTTATTCCAACTTTACTCCCGTCTGCTTTTAATGAAAACCTGGACGAAAACGAATAAAAAAAATCGCCCTTTTGGGGCGATTTCTTTTTTATATTATAGATCTAACTGATAAACTTCATCAAGCTCCTCATTTGAGGCAATATTCACATTTAAATCGGTTACAAAACCGGAATTTAAACCGTAAACCCATCCGTGAAGCATCAAATCCTGTCCGTTTTTCCAGGCTCCCTGAACGATAGATGTTTTAGCTAAATTGTAAACCTGCTCTTTTGCATTGATTTCAACAAAAGCATTGAAACGTTCTGTCTCATCTTCAATTGAATTCAGGTACTTATCGTGTAGACGGTATTCATCTTTAATGTGACGAATCCAGTTGTCGATAATTCCAACAGACTGATTCCCCATAGCAGCTTTAACACCACCACAGCCGTAATGTCCGCAAACAATAACGTGTTTTACTTTCAATACATTTACCGCATAATCTAAAACACTCAACATATTCATATCAGAGTGTACTACCATATTAGCAATATTACGGTGTACAAAAACTTCACCCGGTTTAGCTCCAATAATTTCATTTGCCGGAACACGACTGTCTGAACATCCAATCCACAATAATGGCGGTGTTTGTCCTTTTGCAAGATCCGCAAAATAATTAGGATCTAATGCTAATGATTTTTCAACCCACTGCCTGTTATTTTCAAGTAACTGCTTATAAAACTCTCTCATTTTTTTTGTTTTTTGTATGGTAATCCCGTTTGCTAAAATCTACTAAAAAAAACTTCTCGTAAAGTTATCTAATTTTAATACTTCTCACAATCAAGAAATACCTTAATTAATTATAATTTATTTAAAATTCTCTTTTACCTTTTCTTTTTGAACTAAAGTTCTTTTCGCAACATCATAATAATGCTCTATTGATACATGATTATTAATGTCCGGTGAATTCTCCAGTTCATATGCTTTCTTGAATCCTTTAAGCTTTACTTTAATATTTTCGTCAATGGCTCGTGTCTCTTTAAACTCACGGATCAAATCTAAAACATCATGGGCAATATACTCTGTATCTGCAGCATTGATAATTACTTTAGAGTTTTCCGGAATTTCACTTAAAGTCGACTTAATCGCAGCCTTATTCAAAAATGAAACTTCCTGTGCTAAATCGATATGGATGACATCACCATCTTCGTATTCTTCTTTTTTGAAACTGTACGCTCTTTTCAGATTTCCTCTCAATACAAAAATAATACTGATAACAATTCCTAAAGCAACTCCTTTAAGTAAATCTGTTGCTACAACAAATACTAAAGTAGCAATAAACGGTACGAACTGATATTTTCCTTTTTCCCAGAAATGTTTGAAAGTTGCAGGTTTCGCCAGTTTATATCCTACTAAAATTAAAACCGTTGCTAAAGTTGCCAATGGTATTTTGTTTAATAATGCCGGAATAGACAAAACACTAATTAGCAAAAGCACCCCATGAATAATGGCGGACATTTTTGATTTTGCTCCTGCATTATTATTGGCAGATGATCTTACCACAACGGATGTCATCGGCAAACCGCCCAAAAGCGAACTTATTACATTACCAATTCCCTGCGCTCTAAGCTCAACATTGGTATCGGTATAACGTTTTTGAACATCCATTCTGTCAGACGCCTCTATACACAGCAACGTCTCAATAGAGGCAACTATCGCGATTGTAATTGCCACCACCCAAACTTGCGGGTTTGTAACCGCAGCAAAATTGGGCAAAATTATGATTGATTTAAACTCATCAAAAGATTTCGGAACCGGCAAAGAAACTAAGTGCTCATTTGCAATTGCCAGTGAACTTCCTGTTGAAGTAAAAAACTCATTTAAAATTATTCCGATAATAACGGCAACAAGTGCTCCCGGAATTAATTTCATTCTTTTTAAGAAGGGAACTTTCTCCCACGAAATTAAAATCACAAAAGAAACAAGTGAAACCACAACCGCTCCTAAATGTATGTGATTTAAAACATCAAATAGAAAAGAAAAAGAGTTGCTTCCGTCATTTTGAATAAATGCCTGATCTCCTTCAAAATCGGCATCGTAACCAAAAGCATGTGGTAATTGTTTCAGAATAATAATAATTCCGATACCGGCCAACATTCCTTCAATAACGTTGGTAGGAAAATAATTGGAGATACTTCCGGCCTTTAAAAATCCTAATGCTAATTGAATTAATCCAGCAATAAAAACAGACATCAAAAACACATCGAAGGCACCTAAATCTGTAATAGCGGTTAAAATGATAGCGGTCAGTCCAGCCGCTGGTCCGGAGACACTAATATGAGACTGGCTTAAGTAACCTACCACAATACCTCCAACAACACCTGCGATAATTCCCGAAAATAAAGGTGCTCCGGAAGCCATTGCAATACCTAAACACAATGGAAGAGCTACCAAGAAAACCACTAAACCTGAAGCAAAATCAGATTTAAGGTTGGCAAAAAGATTGATTTTTTTTGTCATAGCACAATACTAAAAAAATTATTCATTAAAGACTTACTGCAATTATCAAAATGCAGTTCAATTCAAAATAATCGGAAGTATTATGCCAAGTTAGGAGGTGGAGCAAAAATGCTCGGAGAAATATTATCTAATTTTACAATATTCTCAGACACAATGGTCTTTTTTTCAATATAAACTGGCATAACAACTTCATGTTGAAGTATTGCCGGATAAACAGCAGCCTTAAGTTCTTTATGTGAATGTTCCTCTTCAGAAAAACTGAAAAATATCGACGCATCGTTGCTTTTCTTCATTACCGTCACAATAGTTGGGGTAGATAAGAAGGCAATAAAGATGAATAATAATATGCGAGCGACTAATTTCATTGGAACAAAAATAGTGTTAAACAGCTAAAATCAAAGCGAGAGGCCAAAAAATTTAAACAAATTTAACAATCATAAAAAACAGAATGGTCAAACCCGACCATTCTGCTATAGTAATCACTTTAGAAACAACACATTAAAGCTCTTCTTCAAGCCATGCATTCATCATCCAAATTGTTTTTTCCTGCTCTGCAATGAAGTCACTCATCATCGAATTTGTCCCTTCATCGTTAATTTCATCCGATTGTTTTAAAATTCCTCTTTCGATTTTCAATAAATCCGTTAAAGAGCTCACAATTAAATGAACCGCTTTTTCATCATTTGAAATGTTCTTTCCGACAGCTAATTTGTTATTTTTAATGTAATCTTCAAAAGTATGTAAAGGAGTTCCGCCGATAGTTAAAACCCTTTCTGCAATCAAATCAATTTTCAATTGGGAATCTGTGTACAATTCTTCAAACTTTACATGCAAATCAAAAAAACGTTTCCCACGAATATTCCAATGCAACCCCCTTAAATTCTGGTAATATACCTGAAAATTTGACAACAGAACATTTAGTTCTTTCACTAACAATTCTGACTCCTTTACCGGTAAACCTAAAATATTTGTTTTCATAGTTCTCATTTTATAATGTGATTACTACAAATTTAAAATAAGTTCTCCGAAAATAATATAAAAAAAAATTATATTTCCTTATTTTTGCATCAAAAATTACTATCAAGATGACTATAACTCAATTGCAATATGTATTAGCCGTTGCCGAGCATAAAAATTTTACCCTTGCTGCCGAAAAATGTTTCGTTACCCAGCCTACACTGAGTATGCAGATTCAAAAGATCGAGGAAGAACTTAGCATTCAAATTTTTGACAGAAGTAAAAAACCCATTCAACTTACAGATATTGGTCAGAAAATTGTAAACCAGGCCAAGAATATTGTAAATGAAGCTGATCGTATTAAGGATATTGTAGAGCAGCAAAAAGGTTTTATCGGAGGAGAATTCCGTCTGGGAATTATTCCAACCATTATGCCAACGCTTTTACCAATGTTTCTAAACAATTTCATCAAGAAATACCCAAAAGTTAAACTCTTAATCGAAGAGCTTAACACGGATGAAATTATCCTGAAGTTAAAAAATGGTCATTTGGATGCTGCTATTGCCGCAACTCCGCTTGAAGATGAAAAAATAAAAGAAATCGTTTTGTACTTTGAACCTTTTGTGGCTTATATACCGGAACATCATGCCAGTTTTCAAAAAGAGGAAATTGAAGTTGCCGACTTAAACATCAACGAAATCCTGTTGCTTCAGGACGGACATTGTTTTAGAGACGGAATTTTAAATTTGTGTAAAAATGCCAGCGACCTTGATCAGAATAATTTTCAGATACAAAGCGGAAGTTTTGAGACCCTGATAAAATTAGCCGACGAAGGGTTGGGCACAACACTACTTCCGTACTTGCACACCTTAGACTTAAAAGATTCCGACAAACAGAAACTGCGTAACTTTAAGGAACCAAAACCTGCTCGTGAGGTAAGCTTGATTTACCCGAAGAGCGAATTAAAAATACAAATCATTGACGCCCTAAGATCTACAATTGCAGGAGTTGTTAAAGGAGCAATTGTTTTTCAGAACGTTCAGATCATCAGTCCGCTACAACAAAAGAAATAAAAATAAAAAAGGAGCCAATTTGGCTCCTTTTCTTTTATACTTTAATTAGTAGTAGACTTTGCTTTAATTCTGGTTTTTCAATAATGAAATTTAATAACCATTCTTGTAATTGTTCCATTTCGTACGGTAACAGTGTTTTGATAGCTTTTTCTAATTCTTTGCAGAAAAGTATCGGGTCGAAACTCACTCTCTCAAGTATTGATTTCGTGTAATCAAACATCATTTTTGACATAATAAAATAAGATTTTTTGGGGTTATCTATATTTTTAAACTCGCAACAAATTTAAACAAATATCAATCACTAGTATTGATTTTAACTTATTTTTTTAAAAACTTTAGCAGCGAATACGATTTCTTAATGCATATAAATCAATATAGAATCATTCTAAACAACTCATTTAAACCTTTTTAAAGGCTCTAAACATTTCTCTTTTTCCGGGAGGTCCTGCCAATTTTTCAACCGTAAAACCAACCTCTATCATACTTCTTTTAACAACTCCGCGAGCGGCATATGTTACCAAAACTCCATTTGGCTTTAAACTTTGGTACATTTTTCGAAAAATTTCAGTACTCCATAGCTCCGGCTGCACCCGATATCCAAAGGCATCAAAGTAAATTAAATCAAAAATTTCAAAATCATCAATTTCATCAAAAAATTGTTTCCTTTTGGTTAACATGAAATCGGCACTGATAACCTCTTTCTGATTCCACTCGCATTCGTGCATTTTTTCAAAAACATCCTTATAATTGTCTGCCTGCAATTCAGCAACATAATTCATTTCAAGTACCTCTTTCGCATCAACAGGATATGCTTCTACTCCCACATAATCAATTTGCTGCTGTTTTGACCTGGATTCAAAAAAAGTAATAAACGCATTCAACCCCGTTCCGAAACCTATTTCAAGAATACTCACCGGAGCAGCATCAAATAGGGAAAGACCGTTTTTTATAAATACATGTTTGGCTTCCTGAATCGCTCCGTGTTTGGAATGGTAAGACTCATTCCATTCCTGCAAATGAATTGTCGTTGAGCCATCTAGCGTTTTAATTATTTCTCTTTTCACCTTATTTCAGAATTAGCCCTCTTTTTCTATTGATAAATAGGGCATTTTAAGTGCCAAATTTAGTCAAAACAAATGCGTAAAGCCTTAAAAAACGGTTTGTTTTTCATAAATTCTTTATAAAAATGTCTTAATTTTTTCACTTTATTATAAGATATATAAATCTCAGTTAAAGGGCGTAAATAATGCAGTTTTACTAAGCAAATTATATATTTTTACTTAATTTTGCATTGAGAAAAATCTATCACTCACCAAATCATAGCTTTAGATTTTCTTTATTATTAATGCTAATTACATAAAAAAAACTTTACATATTAATTATGAGTACAACTCAAACCAACAAAATTGAAATCAGAAAAGCAACTTCGTCAAAAATAAGCGGAGTAGACTTTCAAAATTTAAGCTTTGGTTCTGTTTTTACAGACCATTTATTCGAGTGTGATTTTAAAAATGGAGAATGGCAAAATCCTGTCATTAAGCCTTATGCTCCAATTTTAATGGATCCTTCTTCAAAAGTCTTCCACTACGGACAAGCTATTTTTGAAGGAATGAAAGCTTATAAAGATGACAATAATGATGTTTGGTTGTTCAGACCGGATGAAAACTTCAAACGTTTTAACAATTCAGCAGTTCGTATGGCTATGCCGGAAGTTCCTGAAGCTGTTTTTATGGACGGTTTGAACGAATTATTGAAAATTGATCAGGAATGGATTCAAAAAGGAAACGGAAGCAGTATGTACATCCGTCCTTTTATGATTGCAACCGGTGCTGGTGTTGTAGCCAATCCTTCTGACGAATATAAATTCATGATTTTACTTTCTCCTGCACAGTCTTATTACGCAGGTGAAGTGAAAGTAATTATCGCAGAACATTACAGTAGAGCCGCAAACGGAGGAATTGGAGCTGCTAAAGCTGCCGGAAACTATGCAGCACAATTTTACCCAACCAATCTGGCAAACAAAGATGGTTTCCAACAGGTAATCTGGACAGATGATGCCACACATACTAAATTGGAAGAAGCGGGAACTATGAACGTTTTCTTCAGAATCAATGATACTTTATTAACAGCTCCAACAAGCGAGAGGATCTTAGACGGTATTACCAGAAAAAGTTTAATCGCTATGGCAGAAAAAGAAGGTCTTAAAGTTGAAGTTCGTCCTGTTATTGTATCAGAATTGGTAGAAGCAGCTAAAAACGGATCTTTAAAAGAAATCTTCGGAGCAGGAACTGCCGCTGTAGTAAGTGTAATTAAAGGTTTCTCTTATCAGGATGTCTATTACGAAATGGCGCCTCTTGAGAATTCTTACGCTTCTCTATTAAAAGAAAAACTAACAAGTCTTCAAAACAAACTTTCTGAAGATACTTTTGGCTGGACTGTAAAAGTACAGTAATCCAAAAATATAAAATTATACAAGCCCGACTGGTTTTAAAAAACCTGTCGGGCTTGTTATTTTATACTACTCTTCTCACTCATAAGCTACGCCCAAAATCGAAACAACAGATTAAAAAATTAAATCTGTATAAATCTGTGTGAAAAAAATCTCAACACATAGAAACATAGATTTAACTGGATATCTCAAAAAGAACGCAAAAAGAAACCTGTTTCTTACACATAGCTATGTGAATTTTAAAAAAGTAAAACGCCTTTTTCCCACATTAAGAACTATGTTCCTATGTGTTAAAACAATTTATTTTACAAAAGTTTAGAAAAATCAGGTTTAAAATAATTCGGACCTTTCATCACTTTTCCGTCTTCTCTGTAAATTGGGTTCCCGTCTTCTCCTAATTTACTCATATTACTGCGTTGAATCTCATCAAAAACAGCTTCAATTTTGTCCTGCAAACCGTGCTCGATAATAGTTCCACACAAAATATACATCATGTCTCCCAAAGCATCAGCAATTTCAACTAAATCGTTGTTCTGAACCGCCTCCAGATATTCTTCGTTTTCCTCCTTCATTAAATTATAACGAAGCAGCTTTTTTGTCTCTCCCAAATCAGCAATCGGTTCCAGACTATGACCTATTCTAAAAGCAGTATGAAACTCAGTCACCGCATCAAGTTGTTTCTTCATGATATTATTTTGATTAAATGAAATACCAAATTAGCAACAATTCGTATACAATTCTCTAAATTTGCCAAAAATAATTTTTAACTATGTTTAGTCAAGGACAATTAATATTCGGACTCTGTTTTTTTATTGCATTCGTAATCGTAATGATATTCGCTTATCGAAAAGATCTCGCTTTACACAAGGTTTTTTACAAAGGTAATTATAAAGTATTACTCGTATTTTTACTTTTTATTGCCATTTTATTTGTAATTAAATTTTTCTTCAAAAGATAGAACCGTAAAGAAAGCTTTCGATTTCAAATACAATCATTTTCAGTACGTTTTATTTGATTTTCTCTTCCGATAATGGCATAAAATGTACTTTTAGCAAAGTGTTATTAGTGCGACTAGTAATAAATTTATAACTTTACGACTCCAAATAAACCATTCCAATGAAGATTCTTAAATATCTATTCCTTCTATTATTACTAAGCCTTGTTGCCCTTACCGTTTTTGTTGCCACACAAAAAGGGATCTTTTCTGTAGAAAGAAGCAAAGTGATCAATTCACCAAAAGCTACGGTATACAATTATCTTAATGATTTTAGAAATTATGAAGATTTTGAATCCTGGTCTGTTGAAGATCCTACGATGAAAATGACATTTCCTAACAAAACGGTCGGAAATGGGGCTTCTTTTTATTGGACAGGATCTGAAGGAAATGGAAACGCAATCACTCTAAAAACAAAGGACGGAGAAAGCATACAACAAAAAATGAAGTATGACGGAACCGAAGCTGATGTAAACTGGACTTTTAAAGATACGTTAGCCGGAAAAACAAAAGTAACCTGGAAAGCATCCGGAACGATGAGTTTTTTATTTAAAGTTTACGCCGCTCTAAACGGAGGCTCGGACAAAGTAATTGGAACTATCTACGAAAAAAGTCTTGCCAATATTGACAAAAACTTAGATTACGAAACCAAAACATACGCTATAAAAGTTAACGGATTAGTAAGAAAGACTGAAACTCCTTACATCAGACAAACCTTCACGAGTGAAATTGGAAAAGTTGGTAAAAATGCCAAAATCGTCATTCCGAAACTGATCGAATTTAGCAAAAACAATGGGTTAGCTACGAATGGAAAACCATTTATCATTTACCACACTTACGACATTACAACAGGACTGGCTAAAATCTCAATCTGTTTACCAACCAGCCGAGAAATCGTAACTACTTCTGGAAGCGATATTTCAGGAGGAAAATTAAACGGATTTGAAGCCGTAAAAACCACTTTAAAAGGCGATTATTCGCACCTTAACGAAGCCTTTAAAAAAACAACCGCTTTCATCAACAACGAAAAAATTACACCTGATTTAAGCTGGTCACATCTTGAAATCCTAGCCATGAGCAAACTGGATGTAAAAAGCCCGTCTAAGTTAATGACTGAAATTTACTATCCAACAAAACCTAAAGTAGTTCCGGTAGCTAAAATTCCTGTTTACAGGCCTGCCACTACCGATCCGACAGTAGCAAAACCTGCTGAAACGCCTAAAACGCCTACAGAAGAAGAACAGTCAGAATTCTAAAATAATCGAGGTTAATTAAACCTTTTGTTCAAAATTCATTCTAACACCATAAATAACGGAATTTGGCAGACGAGAAGGAATTTATTCAACTATTATTAAATCCTGCAACGCAAAATACCGCGTTTCAAAAGCTCGTATCTGATTATCAAAAACCGCTGTATTCCCATATTCGAAACATTGTTCTGAATCACGACGATACAGATGATGTTTTACAGAATACTTTTGTAAAAGTCTTTCAGTATTTAAAAAACTTCAAGGGAGAAAGCAAGCTTTTTTCCTGGATGTATCGAATTGCAACCAACGAAGCTTTGACCTTTTTAAGTCAAAAAGCTAAACTGAACGGAATAACTTCTGAAGCACTACAAAATAAAGCCATCGACAATTTAAAGGCCGATGTTTATTTTGAAGGAGATGAAATTCAGATCAAACTTCAAAAAGCGATTGTAACCTTACCGGAAAAACAGCAATTGGTTTTTAAAATGAAATATTTTGAAGAATTAAAATACGAAGAAATCGCTGAAATTCTGGGAACTTCAGTCGGCGCTTTGAAGGCATCCTATCATCACGCAGTAAAAAAAATTGAAATATATGTTACCTCAAATTAAACCTTTTGTAACAACAACTGTCTTATAGCTACTATGAAAACATTTAAATTAGAAAACGAACCGAAAATAAAAACCGGGTTTAAAACTCCGGAGAATTATTTTGATGCTTTTTCAACAAAGGTTTTACAGCAAATAAACGAAGAGAAAGAAGTAAAAGTAATACCGCTTTACAAGCGTAAAAAAGCACTTTCGATTGCGGCTGCCGCAGTTGTTTTTGCAGCTTTACTGATTCCTGTTACCAACCATTACAATACATCCAAAGATCTTGACGAGGATACTTTAGAAACCTACTTATCCTATCAGTCCAACTTAAATCAATACGATTTAATTCGTGAACTGGACACAAAAGACATTGATAAACTTGGTAAAAATGTTGCTCTTGAACAGGAAACTCTTGAAGACATCTTAGCTACCAACCCTAATATTGAAAATTTAATTTCAGAATAAAACTAAAATTTCAAAAGATGAAAATTAAAAATATACTTCCGATACTTCTATTCTTTATTACATTCTCCTTTTATGCACAGAATGACAAAACAGACGAAAAGCGGGAAAAGATTAAAGCTTATAAAGTTTCTTTTTTAACAACAGAACTGGAGCTCACCTCGACAGAAGCCGAGAAATTCTGGCCCATTTACAATACATACGATGACAAACAATATGAATTGCGTCACGAAAAAATGAAAATGTATTTGCGCAAACTAGATGACGATAACATTAGTACCATGTCTGAAAAAGAAGCAGCTTCACTCTTGTCACAAATGGAAAGCGCAGACAAAGAATTATATACCCTGAGAGACAAATACAACAGCAACTTAAAGAAGATCCTTTCTGCTAAGAAAATCTTAAAGCTTAAAAAATCAGAAGACGACTTTAACCGTAAATTACTAAAACAATACAGGGACAAAGCCAATAAAAGCTAATCCTCTATCAAACAACAGCAACAAGAACCCTAAAAAATAATACTTACTTTATTATTTTATTTAGGGTTCTTGTTATTTTAAACAATTAGCATAAGTGGCAAAAGCTAAACATACCCTTTCTTTACTAGTCTACCAAAGGAAAAAAACTTTATAGAACAGTAAAACTAGGCTGATAACTGGAGGTTCTAAAAAAAAACAACTCTTGTGCTCCTAATCCATTCGTTTTCTTTAGTGTAAAAATAATTCCATACCTCCCTCCTACTACAACACCAGCTGGTACTCTAACGGAAAAACGACTGTACTCATCGATTATTACACCAGAATCAGCTACAACAGACGGTAAACTAGGGCTTATAAATGTAACTTCATAAATATCCATGGAACCTGGTCTAATGTTCTCCTTATAAGGATTGTTATTCGCCGAGAATGTTATTGTTGTTCCAACCTGACCCTGACTCGGCCAAAAAGAACTAAAAATTACTTCATCATCATTCATCTCTTTTATATTGTTCTTTAAAGACTTACTATACCATGATAACATAAGTCAATTATTATTACTATTCAAGCATTACATTTTACAATATTGTTTGTTAAAAATTTGGTTATCTAATAAACTGGGAGATTAAAGCTGTTCTGACAATATGAACAAACTTTTTTTCCTTGTGCCAAAAAACAAGAAATGCAAACGAAAAGTATATCATCCATTACTTCATTTAGTACTATTCTAACTTATTATTAAAACCATATTCAAAAACAATATTCTTTATACAACGGTGAAAAAAAAATTATGAGGAGAGGTTCTAAACAAAAGCGGTACACCCGCTCCTGTGGTCTTTACCAGGGTAAAAACAATAACATACCGCACTCCCGCAAATAAACCCGGAGGAACTACAACAGAAAAACGACTATAACCTACAGCATCCAATATCAAAGCTGAATGAGTAACAACAACAACGTATGGCAGCCCGATAGTTATAAACCGCACATCAACAATGGTCAAAGACCCCGGGCGAATATTCTCTTTATAAGGGTTTTCATCGGCCGAAAGCACAACTGTTGTTCCAATCTGGCCCTGAAGAGGCCAAATCGAAGTAAAAATTACATCATCATCCATGGTATTACAGTGCTGTTTTCCCAAGACTTTCTACAAATACTATAAGCCTTTCATTACTAGTATTCAAACCTACAATTTATAACCTTGTTAGCTTGAAAATTTGGTTCTCTCTTAAGTTCGGGAGATTAAAGTTGCTTTGGATGGATGTACAAACATACTTTTTTCTTTCAGAATAAAAAAATAAATCATAAAAAAAAACCTTACAATTCAACAACTGTAAGGCTACCTCTTTATTCCTTAGACCGGCTTTCTACTACAAACGTACCTTATTTATAAAAACGATCATGCGTATTTTATCGAAAATTCAATCGTACCAATTTATTATAACCGGCAGCAATTGCCGTATTTCTATTCAAAAAACGAATGGTAAACAATTTTGTATCCGTTGATAATTGCATCCAGTTCTCTCCACCATTTTGCGAATACTGGATTCCTTCAGAACCTACACAAATAATTTCTTTACCATTTCCACCCGGAACGTATTGCACACACGAAGCATATCCAAATCCCATACCCTGCCCAATTAGCTGCCAGGTTTTTCCTCCGTCAGTAGTAAAGGCTTTATTATCCCTTTTTTGTTCCGGAAATTCATAATCACCACCAGCGATAAATCCGTGTTTTGAATCGTAAAAATCGGCTGTAAAAATACCGGTCATTGTTTTTCCCTGTACAATTGGTGTTTCAACTGCTTTCCAGGTTCTTCCTTTGTCCGGCGAATAAAAAACACGTGCCTTTTTTCCCCCTGAAACCAGCCAGGTATCATTTCCTTTTATTACTATATTAGAATTACTGGCTGCAAAAGCGGCTTCACCTTCTGCATTGGTTGGTAATTTATCCGATAAAATTTTCGTCCAGGTCTCGCCACCGTCACGCGTAACGATAATAGAAAAAGTATCTTCTGTAGGATCGCCAATCGCAATTCCTTCTTTATCGTTCCAAAACTGCATACTATCGTAAAACACCTTCGAATTTACTTCTTTGTATACTAATTTTACTTTCTGAGTTTTTTTAGACACCTGATAAAGCAATGCAGGATTTCCTACACTCAACAAAAAAATATTGTTTGCATTCTGAGCAATACTTCTAAATTCCAGATTCAAAGTATCACGGTAAATATGGTCTTCAAATTTTTCTTTTTTATTCAAATCATAAAACCCAAAACGGGAGTTATCAGCTCCATACCAAATTTTATTTTTATCGATTGAGATCGCTCTGATGCTAATTTTATCCTGAAACAAAGTATCTATCTGAATTGATGTAAAACCCGTGTTAAAAATCCCATTACCATTATGATTCAAGGTTTTAAAAGACATTAACAAAATAAAAGCACCAAAAAAGAATATTACTTTTCTCATAAAATTAGTTTTTTAGCGCTAAAATACAATTATTTATAACACTTGAAATAAGTTTCGCTTTTTTTTCTGGCACAGTAATTGGATACCTCAAAATAGTAATCATAATACGATTTAAAAATGAAAACGAAACTACTTTTTATAGCCCTCCTGGCAATAGGCTTGAGTTCTGTACCCGTACAAAGCCAAACTACCGTTTATGCAAAAAATTCAGATATAAGCGATAACCTAGATTTAAGAGCTGTTGCTTCTATCTTCGGAGAATCAGCTAATCTACAGGATTTTGAAAGACGTTTAAATGACTCGAAATATCAAATTTCAAATCTTGATTTAAACGATGACAACCAGGTGGATTATTTACGTGTAATCGAATCTGTAGAAAACAGAACTCACGTAGTAATTATTCAGGCGGTTTTAGATCGTGATGTTTTTCAGGACATCGCTACAATCGATGTAGAAAGAGACAATTACAACAGGGTGAATGTACAAATTGTTGGGAACAGCTACTTGTATGGTGCCAACTATATTTACGAGCCTGTTTACAATGTAGCTCCAGTAATTTACACTTCGTTTTGGGTAACCAATTACAGACCGTATTACTCTAGCTGGAGTTGGAATTACTATCCTAGATATTACTATGCCTGGAGACCTTACCCAATTTACAGATACAGAAACAACATCAATCTTTGTATTAATGTGAACAATAGCTACAACTATGTAAATACAAGAAGAAGTTACAGAGCTCCGGTTATCTATGAAACAAGACGCACGTACGGTTACGAAACCAGACGTCCTGATTATAGTTTTGCGCAAAGAAATTCGAATGTTACTAACAGATATGATTTAGATCAAAGACGTGTTACTACCAGAGATTATGGAAGAAATCAAAATACATACACGACAAACAGATCCAATTCGGATAGAGTATCTACTGCAGACAACAGAACCTCAACCAGAAATTATGGAGAGAACCGAACAACATCTGACAGAAATTACACTACAAACAGAACCTCTTCTAACAACAGAGATAATTCAGGCATAAGCACAAATCCTGTAAGAGTTGAAAATACAGGCAGAAGAGATTATGGTCAAAACAATTCGAATGTTTCCAGAGGAAATTCGCAAAACTATGGAACTACAGAAAGGGTTTCGACTCCTTCAAGAAATGAGTCTTCCAGAAGTTATTCAGAAAACAGAGGAAATTCAGAGAGACAGAGTTCACAAAACACACAACGTTCCGAATCTCCAAGAGCAAGTCAGGAATCCAGAAGCAGTGCGCCACAAAGAGAGAGTGGTTCCAGCGGAAGAAGTTACGGTGGTAGACGAATTTAATCCCCAGTTTCCAATCTTATATAAAATGAAAAGCACAATTTAACGATTGTGCTTTTTTTTATCTTTTTAGTTATAATTGAGGTTAGTTTATTATAAAACGCTAAATTTGCAACCGTCTTTTATAAAAATATACATGAGCGCATCGCATAAAAACTTACATAGTAAGTTGTCTATAGGGGGTTTACTGATAACATTAGGAATTATTTATGGAGATATTGGTACTTCTCCATTGTATGTAATGAAAGCCATTCTTGGCGATTACGCCATTAATTCTGATATCGTTCTTGGTGGAATTTCATGCGTTTTCTGGACTTTGACGCTTCAGACTACAATAAAATATGTACTGATCACGTTAAGTGCCGACAATCATGGTGAAGGCGGGATTTTTGCCTTATATGCACTGGTTAAAAAGACTAAAATTCAATGGCTCATTGTCCCCGCAATTATTGGAGGAAGTGCCTTATTAGCTGATGGAATTATAACCCCTCCAATTTCTATTTCTTCGGCTGTAGAGGGAATCCGGGCGTTTTATCCGACTATGCAAACGGAGACTATTGTTTATATTGTTATCGCAATTTTATTCATTCTTTTCACCATACAACAATTTGGAACCAAACTAGTTGGAAAGTTCTTTGCTCCAATGATGCTGATCTGGTTTGCAATGTTGGGAACTCTGGGAACAATTCAAATTCTAAAATTTCCTGAAGTAATTAAAGCGGTAAATCCGTATTATGCTTATCATTTATTATCCATTCATCCTGACGGTTTCTTTGTACTTGGTTTCGTGTTTTTATGTACAACGGGTGCCGAAGCTTTGTACTCTGATATGGGACATTGCGGAAGAAAAAATATCAGAATTAGCTGGGTATTTGTAAAAACCACTTTGGTTTTAAACTATTTCGGACAGGCTGCTTACTTAATCCATCATGAAGGAAGTACACTGCAACAACTGGGTGGAGAAAATGGAAATCCCTTTTATTTGATTATGCCACACTGGTTCCTTCCATTTGGAATTGTGGTAGCTACTTTGGCAGCGGTAATTGCTTCTCAGGCACTTATCAGCGGATCATTTACTTTGATCAACGAGGCTATGCGACTGAACTTTTGGCCAAAAGTTAAAATTAAATACCCTACCGAAGTAAAAGGACAGTTATATATTCCATCGATCAACTGGCTATTGTTTTTTGGTTGTGTTGGAATTGTTTTACACTTTGAGAAATCAGGAAATATGGAGCATGCCTATGGTCTTGCCATTATTCTGTGTATGATCATGACAACCATTTTACTGAATTACTATCTCATCATGAAACGTGTAAAATTGTACCTGATGGTGCCGTTAATCACTATCTATTTACTGATTGAGTTTAGTTTCCTGATTGCTAACATTACTAAATTTGCCGAAGGCGGTTACGTAACTTTAATTATTGCGATTGCCTTAATCTCTATCATGACAATATGGTATCTGGCTAAGAAAATCAACAAAAGCTACACCAAAATCATCAAAATTGATGACTATAAAAAGGTATTGATGGAACTAAGCGAAGACTTATCGATACCAAAATACGCTACTCATCTGGTTTATATGACCAACGCTAATCGCGTTGATGAATTAGAGGAAAAAGTAATCTACTCTATTCTACAAAAGCGTCCAAAAAGAGCTGATATTTACTGGTTTGTACACGTAAACATTTTGACGGAACCTTACAAAACACAATACAAAGTTACCGAAATCGCTAAGGACGACATTTACAGAATCGATTTTAATTTAGGATTCAGAGAGCCTACAAAAATCAATTTAATGTTTAGAGAAGTAATTCGCGATATGGTAAAACGTGGCGAAGTAGACATCACCAGCCGTTACGAGTCTTTGAACAAAAACAATATTATTGGAGACTTTAAATTTGTTTTATCAGAGAAATTCTTATCTAACGACAACGATCTAAGATGGCATGAAAACATTATCATGAGTTCTTATTTCTTCATTAAAAAACTGAGTTTATCTGAAGAAAGAGCTTTTGGTTTAGACAGTAGCTCCGTAAAAATTGAGAAATTCCCGATGGTGCTTCACGCTCCTGAAAATATTGGACTGACACGTATTACGAAATAAATCATTCCAAAACATCATTAAGAAACACTCTTTTAAACTTTATTAGAGTGTTTTTTCTTTTAAAAAGAAGTTAAATCAACAATCAAAATTAAAAATTTAACTTTCAATCAATTAATAGTACCTTTGCAACTCAAATAATTAAAATGAGATTACACAGAAATTTAGTTTATACTACCATCGATTCTTTAAATGCTATTTTCAATGAAGGAGAATATGCAGACAAAGTGGTAGCCAGAGCCTTAAAAAAAGACAAACGTTGGGGAAGTTCCGACAGGAAGTTTGTTGCTGAAACGATATACGAAATTGTTCGCTGGAAGCGACTATATGCAGAAATTGCAGAAGTAAAAGAACCATACGACAGAGATAACTTATGGAGAATGTTTGCGGTTTGGGCAGTTTTGAGAGGATATCCTATTCCGGATTGGAGACAATTGGAAGGAACTCCTGAGAGAAAAATAAAAGGCCGTTTCGATGAGCTTTCTAAAGTTAGAGCTCTAAAAGAATCTATTCCGGACTGGATGGATGAATTAGGAGTAAAAGAATTAGGAGAGAAAGTTTGGGCAAAAGAAATTGCTGCTCAAAATCAGCCGGCTAAAGTTATCTTAAGAACCAATACGCTTAAAGGTACCAAGGAAAACTTGAGAAACACGTTGATGGATTTAAATATTGAAACGGAATATTTAAAAGATCAGCCTGAAGCTTTAGTTTTAAAAGAAAGAGCCAACGTATTCTTAACAGACGCTTTTAAACAAGGACTTTTTGAAGTTCAGGATGCCAACTCACAATTAGTAGCCGGTTTTCTGGATGTAAAACCTGGAATGCGCGTGGTAGATACCTGTGCAGGAGCGGGAGGAAAAACATTGCACATTGCTTCTTTAATGGAAAACAAAGGGCAGTTAATTGCAATGGATTTGTACGAAAGCAAACTGAAACAATTGAAATTAAGAGCCAAAAGAAATGGTGCTTTTAATATCGAATACCGTATTATTGATACTACAAAAGTGATCAAAAAATTACATGAAAAAGCAGACCGTGTTTTAATCGATGCGCCTTGTAGTGGTTTGGGAGTTTTAAAACGAAATCCTGACTCTAAATGGAAACTGCAGCCTGAATTTATTGATAACATTCGAAAAGTACAGGCAGAAGTTCTGGAAAGCTATTCGAAAATTGTGAAACCGGGTGGAAAATTGGTCTATGCCACTTGCTCCGTTTTACCATCGGAAAATCAGGAACAGGTAGAGAAATTCTTAAAGACAGAAATCGGAAAGCAATTTACTTTTATTAAAGACCGCAAAATACTAGCGTCAGAATCTGGATTTGATGGATTCTATATGGCTTTATTGGAACGAAAAGTAACTAATTAATTTTTTCTAAATTCCAAAAAATAAAAATCCAAATTCCAAACTATACTGTTGGAATTTGGATTTTTTTTCTATTGTTTAAGACTGGTCAATTGGACACATATCTGGTGAAATCAAACAAAATGATGGAATATTGCCACATGTTGGCGGTTGTGTTAACTGCTTAGCACATCGCAATTGATAGCCATTTAAATAATAAATAAAATCACCGCCTTTAATTTGCTTTAATTCGCTTTTACTTAATTGCTCAACATTTGTTAGATTTAAGATAAATTTCATAATTATTAGGTTTTAAAGTTAATACCTTATAAATGTAGCCGATTTTTCTTACTTTCAGCAAAGTATTTTTTTACACCAAACTAGGCTTACGCAACAGTTTTCCGTTCTCATTTTCTTTGAATTTTGGAACAAAAACAATTTCCTTTGGCTTTTCGTATTTACCTAATACATCAAAAAAATCAGAAGCAAACTCTTGTTTTTCTCCTTCAATCACCAAAATTAGTTTTTCTCCTAAAGTAGTATCCGGAACTCCGGTTACAAAAAACCTGCTGTTTATCTTCCCTATCAGTTTACTTTCAATTTGCTCCGGAATTAACTTTACTCCTCCACTATTCACTACATTGTCAATTCTTCCTAAAAATACAAACTGATTTTCATTAACCAACTCCACCAGGTCATTTGTAACGATAGGCTCATTAGAAACCGAAGCCAGATGAATTACCAAACAGTCACGATCATCCTTGTCGATTTTCACATTTGGAAGAATCGAGAATGCCTTTTCTCCCACTCTTTTGGCAGCGATGTGTGTAATAGTTTCCGTCATCCCATAGGTCTCGTAAATCTCGGTCTTTAGCGGAAGTAATTGTTCTTCAAGCGCACTATCGATCTTAGCACCACCGATAATGAGTTTCTTTACATTTTTCAATTCTTCAACAGAGTTTTGAACCTGTAAAGGAACCATGGCAACAAAATCATACTTAGTTTTGTTTAAAGCCAAAGGAGCTGTGCTTGGCGAAACGACATCAATATCCAACCCCAAAATCAGGCTTCGAACCAACATCATTTTTCCGGCTATAAATTGCACAGGCAAACAAAGCAGTGCTTTATCTCCGGGCTTCAATCCGAAAAAATCACCTGTTGCCAAAGCGGACTGAATCATAGCCTGTTTTTCGAGTCGTACTAATTTTGGAAGTCCGGTCGTGCCAGAAGTTGTCATTTCAATAAACTCTTTCTTATCGAACCAATCCAGCAAAAACTCACCAATAGCCTTTTCATATACATCTCCTTCTTTGATGTAACTGTAACCTATGCGGCATAAATCTTTCCCATTTAAATGATAACCATTTAACTTAAAGTAATTATGGACATTTTTATGTGTTAATTTTGACATGACTGTGTGTTTTAATTTAAAGATTTTACAACATTTATTTCCCCCGTTAATTTTTCTTTCCAGTTACTCCAATTGTACTTCTTACTAAAAATAAAAAGCAGCACAGGATAAACTACAACCACCGGTAATAGCACATCTACACCGGCCGAAGGCTCTGATATATCAATAAAAAGTGAATGCGTTTGAAAAACCGACCAATCGGACGTTACCAACAAAGCTCCGACTAAATTATTAGCAGCATGAAAACCCAATGCCAGTTCCATTCCCTCATCCATTAAGGTAATCACTCCGAGAAACAAACCGGTTCCGATATAGTACACCATCACGATATACCCCATTTTTACGACTTCAGGATTAAAGACGTGCATCGAACCAAATATAACGGAAGTCATCAGTAAAGGAAACCACCTGTTTCGTGCTAAATTAGCAAATCCCTGCATAAGATACCCTCTAAAGACATATTCTTCGGTAGAGGTTTGTATCGGTATTAACACCGTTCCGATTACCACTAAAATTAAAAAAGGTATCCATTTAAAATTCCACACGAAACTCTCGGGAGAACTAAAATACAATACCACAAAACTCAAAACAGAGAACAAAGACCATAATAAAAAAGAAAAACCAACTCGTCTCCAATCTACTTCTGCCCTTGAAGTAGTGACGGATAAAAGAGTCTGACGGTGCATATATTTCACCACATAATAAATCCCCACAAAAGCAAAAGCAAAGGAAATCATCACCAGAAACAAGGTCAAATTGGGTTCAAACATTTTCATAACCGTCGCATCATTAGAAGGAAACCCCTTGCCGGAAATCCAACTCTTATAAAACACTGCAAGAGAAAAAGGAATCTGACCAATAAAAGATGCTATAATAATTACAACGGACCCTAAAAGATACAACCAGAACTTATTATGAGGTTTAATTCCTTGTTCTAAAAACATATTGATAATAATTTAAAAAATGAGAATTCGATTTAATAACTAAATCTTATTTTTGGCACTGCTAAAATACCTATTTCGGTTTAATTATCTTACAACATTCTAAATATAACAAAATGATACAAATTTATCACAACCCACGTTGCGGAAAATCAAGAAATTGCCTGGCTTTTATTGAAAACACAAAACAGGAATATCAAATTATCCCTTATCTGATCGAAACGCCGAACTTTAATGATTTAAAAAAACTTCTTGAAAAACTAAACCTTAAACCGCTGCAATTGATTAGAATTAAGGAAAAAATCTGGATTGAAAATTACAAAGGAAAAGAACTGACCGATGATCAGATTATTGAAGCTATGGTCGAAAATCCTATTTTGATCGAACGTCCGATTGTTATAAAAGATGACAAAGCAATCATTGGCAGAGATCCGGATTTAGTGGCTTCTTTTTTAGATCAATTATAAAGAACCGTATTAACAAATTTTTGTGATTTTTCTCTTTAAACCAAAAGTTACATTTGCCGTCTAAAGAACAAAAGAAACCAAAAATCACAATGAAGAAAATCAAATTTGCTGTATTGCTTGTATGCCTATTTACAAGTTTGTACAACTATGCACAACAGGCACCTCCTGCCAGAAACAAGGTAAAAGTTACCGGGAAAGTTCTCGAAAAAGTAAGCAAACAACCTCTTGAGTACGCTACTATTTCGATCACGGCCCCAAATGACACCAAAGTTATAGCTGGTGGAATCACCAATCCAAAAGGAGAGTTTGATGTGGCTATTGCCCCGGGTACTTACGATATAAAAGTTGAATTTATTTCGTTTAAACCTACTTTTATTAAAGGAAAAACAATTTCCGGAGACACTGCTTTAGGTGTCGTAAGTTTATCCGAAGACGCTGCGCAATTAAGTGAAGTTGTCGTTCGTGCCGAAAAATCAAGTGTCGAAATAAAACTGGACAAAAAAGTTTACAATGTTGGACAGGATATGATGGTCAAAGGCGGAACAGTAAGTGATGTTTTAGACAATGTTCCTTCTGTTTCTGTTGATTCTGAAGGAAATGTAAGCTTACGAGGCAGTGACAATATCCGAATTTTAATTGACGGACGTCCTTCAAATGCGATCAATGTAGCTGAGGCTTTACGTCAGCTTCCTGCAGATGCTATCGACAAAGTAGAAGTAATTACTAATCCATCAGCACGTTATGATGCAGAGGGAGGATCAGGAATCATCAATATCATTCTTAAAAAAGGAAAAAATCAGGGGTTCAACGGAACTTTTATTGCTTCAACAGGACTTCCTGAAACTTATGGTTTGAGTGCCAACTTAAATTATAAAACCGAAAAACTAAACTATTTTACCACTGCAGGTTACAACTACAGAACCAATGAAGGTATGGGTTTAACCAATACTTCTTATTATAATGCCGATGGATCTCCAAAAGGTTATTTAGATGAAGATCGTGATACCAAAAGAATCCGAAACGGTTTTAATGCCAGAGCGGGTATGGAATGGACAGTTGCTCCTAATACCTTCTGGACAAATGCCATTAATTATCAAAAAAACTCAGGTGAGGATAAAGATTATATTAACTACAATAATTTTGATGCCGCTCACGCTTTTACAGGAACAACTAATCGTTTCAATAATGCCGATACCAAAAGTGAAAACGTAGAATTTACTTCGAACTTAATCAAAAATTTCAACGATAAAGGACACAAACTGACTGCCGATTTATCAGTTTCCAGAAATACAGACGATAGCGACGGGCTTATTACCGCTCTACCTACTTCTAATACCACTCTAAACGATCAGGTACAAAAACAAATACTACTTCAGGCAGATTATGTTCTTCCACTAGGAAAAGGAAGTCAGTTTGAGGCGGGATACAAAGGAAGTTTTGGAGATTTAAACAACGAGTACAACGTTACAAATCTTATCAATGGAAACTATGTTATAGATCCAAAAAAATCAAATACTTTAGAATACAAAGAGAACATCAATGCACTTTATGCACAGTACGGACTGAAAGTCAATAAATTCTCTTATTTATTTGGCTTACGTTGGGAAGACACGAATATTCAAGTAAACTTATTAGACAATAGTATTTTTAACACCAAAAAATACAACAACTTGTTTCCAAGTGCTTTTGTTAGTTATGAAATTTCAGATCAGAGTAACTTCACTGCCAGTTATAGTAAACGTTTATCCAGACCGAGAGGACGTTTCATGAATCCGGCTCTTAATTACGCCAGTAACATTAACATTTTCCAGGGAAATCCGGACTTAGATCCATCATTAACCGATAAATTTGATGTAGGATATATCAAAAGATGGGAAAAAGTGACCTTTAGTTCTTCTGCTTATTTCGAAAATACAAAAGATGTTTTCAGCTTTGTCAGAACTCCAAATGGAGATAAAGTAGACGGGATTCCTGTTATTTTAAGCCGTCCTATCAACTTAGGAAAAGAGCAAAAATATGGTTTCGAATTTACCTTCAATTACAGCCCGTATAAATGGTGGAAAATAAACAGTAACTTCAACCTTTACAATGTAAAAACAACCGGAGAGAACACGTATACAGACACAAACAATCAAGTGATTGTACAAAATCTGAACAATCAGGCCAACACCTGGTTTGCCAGAATTAGTTCAAAAGTTACATTGCCATATAAAATTGACTGGCAGTTAAGCGGTACCTACAATGGCGCACAAAAAACAGCACAGGGTAAGATTCTAGACCAATTTGGAATGAATACCGCTTTCAGTAAAGATGTATTGAAAGACAAGGCCACAATTGCGTTTAATATCAGTGACATTTTTAACTCAAGAATCATGAGATCGTATACTTACCTTCAAAATGATACCACTCTTGAAAGTCAAACATCTTACGGCGAAATGCAATTCCGTAAACGTCAATTCAATCTATCGTTTACGTACCGTTTCAACAAACCAAAAAGTGACAGAGAAAAACCGGGCGCACCTAAAAATGACGGTGACGGCGGTGGAGAATTCCCTGGATAATCTTACTTAAATTCCAAACTAAAAAATCCAAATTCCAATTAAGTTTTACAAAATTGGAATTTGGATTTTTTTATTGGAATTTTTTATTTTTTAGCATAAAAAAAGGACTCGCAAAACGAGTCCTTTTTATTGAAATCAACTAAAATTAAGCTGATTGTTCTTGCTTTTTCTTTGCTCTTTTCTCTTTGAACATTTCCCAGCTAGCACCCGTAACCCAATAAGATACGAAACCTACTAAGAAAAACATCAACCAAAACCCTATAGTTAGTATGGTCAAGAAAAGTAAAAAACCTAAGTACTGTGAAAATTCAAACATGTTTTCCGGAATTTTTGAATGTAAGGACAAATGTAAGCCTTATATTTTTCGTTACCAATAAAATCCAAATCAATTTTCTGGAAATAACATTTATGCTTATATTTATACTCATTTTAAATAAGCTTTTTTTCTTATGGATAACCGCCATTTTACTGAACAATCTCATGCACAAGAACATGAGAATCTTCAGAAGCTAATTCCTGCTGTCCGCTATATCTTTTGTCCCGAACCCCGGCACAAAAGGATGCCGCTGCCATCAGGGCTAGTTCATTCCTTTTCATAAGAAATTTCAGTTTTCAGCAAACATTTTACATTTTACAGATAACATTTTACACTTTACAAATAACTTTTTACATACAACATAATGAAATACAGAATAGAAAAAGACACGATGGGTGAAGTTCAGGTTCCGGCAGATAAGTACTGGGGAGCACAAACGGAACGTTCCAGAAACAACTTCAAAATTGGTGCAGCGGGATCTATGCCACAGGAAATCATTGAAGGCTTTGCTTATCTTAAAAAAGCAGCTGCTTATGCCAATTACGATCTGGGCGTTTTACCAATCGAAAAAAGAGATGCCATAGCAGCCGTTTGTGACGAAATTCTTGAAGGAAAACTAGACGATCAATTTCCTCTTGTCATCTGGCAGACTGGTTCGGGAACACAAAGCAATATGAATGTGAATGAAGTAATTGCCAATCGCGCACAAGTTTTACAAGGGTTTGGTATTGGAGAAGGCGAACAATTTATAAAAGCAAACGACGATGTCAATAAATCACAGTCTTCTAACGATACTTTTCCAACCGGAATGCATATTGCTGCTTACAAGATGATTGTTGAAACCACCATTCCGGGAGTTGAAAAACTACACGCTACTTTGGTAAAAAAAGCAACCGAATTTAAGGATGTGGTAAAAATCGGTCGTACACATCTTATGGATGCCACCCCTCTAACTCTTGGACAGGAAATTTCAGGTTACGCCGCTCAATTGTCTTTTGGATTAAAAGCCCTGAAAAACACCTTAGCGCATTTATCTGAAATCGCTTTAGGCGGTACAGCAGTTGGTACCGGATTGAACACTCCAAAAGGATATGATGTAAAAGTAGCTGAATATATTGCAACATTTACGAATCATCCCTTTGTTACTGCCGAAAACAAATTTGAAGCTTTGGCTGCACACGATGCAATTGTGGAGACTCACGGGGCTTTAAAACAATTGGCAGTTGCTCTGAACAAAATTGCAAACGATGTGAGAATGTTAGCATCAGGACCACGTTCAGGTATTGGTGAAATTCATATTCCGGAAAACGAACCAGGATCGTCTATCATGCCTGGAAAAGTAAATCCAACCCAATGTGAAGCTTTAACCATGGTTTGCGCCCAAGTAATTGGAAATGATATGGCAATCGCTGTTGGCGGAATGCAAGGACACTATGAACTAAATGTTTTCAAACCGGTTATGGCAGCCAACTTTCTGCAATCGGCAAGATTATTAGGAGATGCCTGTGTTTCGTTTGATGAACATTGTGCACAGGGAATCGAACCCAACTACAAACGTATTAAAGAACTGGTAGACAATTCACTGATGCTGGTTACAGCTTTAAACACCAAAATAGGCTACTACAAAGCTGCCGAAATTGCTCAGACCGCTCACAAAAACGGAACTACACTTAAAGAAGAAGCCGTTCGTTTAGGATACGTTAGCCCGGAAGATTTTGATGCCTGGGTGAAACCGGAGGAGATGGTCTAGATTTTAGATTTTAGATTTTAGATTTTAGATTTTAGATTTTAGATTTTAGATTTTAGATTTTCCCCATAAAAAAATCCATTCGCACAGCGAATGGATTTTTTTTAGAGAACTGAATACTGTGACTGTATACTAATTCCTCTTTCTATTTTCCGTCTACATAATCCTGCAGGTAGCTAAATCGCTCTGTTAGTTTTCCTTTCTCAGTTATTTTAGCACGTTTTAAGATTCCGTCCTTATCACCATTGAAGAAAGCCGGAATTACATGTTCCATAAATTGCTCTCCGAAACCTTCACTTGCATCTTTCGGAATTTCGCACGGTAAATTATCAACCGCCATCACTGCTACTGCCGCAGGATGAAAAAGATCCACTTCTATATCTTCTAAAGGAAAATAACCGTACAAAGGATCGGCAATTGTCGAAGATCTTAACGTGCAGGCAATTGGTCCGTTAACATCACAAGAAATGTCGGCAACAACTTTTAACTTGCAGTCGTTCGCATTCAGCATTTCACGTGTTAAAATCATCGGTGCTCCCGTCGCATAAAAATGACCTGCGAAATAAATATCCGTTACTTTTGTAAATTTCTCAAAATCAGAAACATATTCTTCAGGATGCGCTACAAAATCCTTAAAATCAACTACCTGACCATCAATACGCTTATTGTATTCTAAAACATCTAACTGTACATAAATAGCCTGTGCATAATTTTTAGTCAGATAATTATCAACTGTAACCTCTTTTACTTTTATAGCATCCAAAATCTCTTTGGCACCACTCCCTACTTTACCCGTTCCGGTAATCACAAATTTCAAAGCGGGCATGGTAATGCGCTTCAAATGTTTAATTAAAGCCTCTTTTCCGTCCAGTGTTTCCGCTTTCGGCAGCTTAAACAACTCAAACTTAATCCCAAAAGCACGAATTCCGTTGTAAACGCCAACCATACCTGCGTATCTTCCAAAACCAATTAAACGGCGGTTGTGAGCATCTACTATAGTTTCATGATCGTATAAATCTATATTTTTTTCCAAAATAGCCTGTAACAGTTTTCGGTTATAAGGCTGTTTCTTAATAGTATGCGAAAAGAAGAAGTAAGCCTTATTCGGAATCAAATTCTCAACCGGAACTTCTTTTACTCCAAATAATACATCACAATTAGAAAGATCTTCCGTAACTGTGATTCCCATACTCTTATATTGTATATCCGAAAAAATCCTGATATCAGAGCTCTCTACCTCCACTACTGCTTCGTGATACAGCTGTTTCAATTTTGTAAGTTCATTAGGAGCAAAAACAACTCTGCGATCCGGCGGGTTTTTTCTTTCTTTTATGATTCCAAATTTCATTTAAACGGGTTTAAAATAATTATTAATATAACTTTTTACATCTTATTTGTTTCAAATATAACAAATTTAGTTAAAATTTTGTTGAAAAAATACAATTTAGAATGTTTAAAAACCGTTAAAAGCTGACAAACAACCAAATAAATAAACAAAATCTTAATTTTTTGTTAAATCATGCTTTTGAAGCCTCTCAAAACAGCCAAACATAAATATTGAATTCTATATATTTGTTTTTAAAGAACGATGAAAATGAGCCTCCTTAAAAAAACAAATATACCACAAATACTTTTCCTGTTATTAGTTTTAAGTTCATGTGGTAATGATAAAAAAACAACCGCCGATACCACCACTACAACAGAAGATACTTTACCGAAAATGAAACCGTTAGGTCCTGAAAAAAGAATTTCGCAGGCCTATATCAATTCAGTTGCAGGAAGAATAAATCACTTTTACAATAAAAACTGGCCCAACAATACGATGAACGGAAGTTTTTTGGTCGCCCGAAACGGTCAAATTATTTTTGAACGCTATAATGGTTTTGCCAATAAAAACGAAGGCACTAAAATAACCGCAGAAACTCCTGTTCAGATTGCTTCTGTAAGCAAGGTTCTGACTGCTACTGCTGTTTTAAAACTGGTTAATGCCGGTAAGATCGATTTAGATCAAAAGGTAAATACGATTCTAAAAACCTTTCCATACGAAGACTGTACAATCAGAATGCTTTTGGACCACCGCACCGGAATGCGTAATTATGCCTATTTTACAGACAGAGACAAATCCGTTTGGGACAGGCACAATCAGCTTACCAATAAAGATATCCTGGACATTTTAGCCACCAAGAACATTGGTTTGGAATCCAGAACCGGAACGCGATTTAGTTATTGCAATACCAACTATGCGATGCTGGCTCTAATTATTGAAAAAATTACGGGCTTAACTTATAAAGAAGCCATGCACCAAATGATTTTCAAACCTTTGGGAATGAAACACACCTACGTTTTTGATGATGATAAGGACAAAAAGAAAATTGTTCCTTCTTATAAAGGTAATGGTGTAGAAATTGGTTTTGATTATTTGGACAATGTTTACGGGGACAAAAATATTTTTTCAACAGTGCGAGACCTTTTAAAATTTGATCGTGCCAGAAATTCACCTGATTTTTTAAAACCTGCCTTACTGAAACAAGTTTATACCGGATACAGTAATGAGCGTAAAGGAACCAAAAATTACGGATTAGGAATCAGAATGATCAATTGGGAAACCGGACAGAATTTTTATTTCCACAATGGCTGGTGGCATGGCAATACTTCTTCTTATATCACTTTAATGAAAGAACATGTTACCATAATTGCCTTGTCGAACAAAATGACCCGAAATACCTATGCGGTTCGCAAACTGGCACCAGTTTTTGGCGATTACCCGTTTAACTTCAAGGACGAAGAGTAATACAGTAGTCGTAAAGTCGAAAGTTAAAAGTCGAAAGTCGTAAAGACCTAAAGACCTAAAGACCTAAAGCAGTTACAATATTGGCTTTGATCTTTTTAAATACCATCAATTGTGCGAAAACAAAAAGTAAGTATTTGACTTTAAAAACTTTACAACTTTTGACTTTCGACTTTCGACTAAATTGAATAATACAATAGTCCAAAGTCAAAGATCATAAAGTCTAAAATCCTAAGACAGCTGCAATATTGGCTTTGATCTTTTTAAATACCATCAATTGTGCGAAAACAAAAAGTAAGCGTTTGACTTTAAAAACTTTACAACTTTCGACTTTCGACTAAATTGAATAATACAATAGTCCAAAGTAAAAGATCATAAAGTCTAAAATCCTAAGACAGTTGCAATATTGGCTTTGATCTTTTTTAAATACCATCAATTGTGCGAAAACAAAAAGTAAGCATTTGACTTTAAAAACTTTACAACTTTCGACTTTCGACTAATACGGAATAATAAAATTTTCTGAAAAATTTATTACAAAGCTAACTGCAAATAGTATAAATTTGCAAACTCATTTTTGGGGTCGACTGGTTTTGACAGCAAGTCGAATTGAAAAGTAAGCACGTCGAGCATTGAGACCTTGCTCGTAAATATAAGATCTTACAATTTTACACGGCGAAAATAACTACGCTTTAGCTGCATAATCCGAATTATAGTAAGATTGCGCCACGTTCCTACAAGGTAGGAAAGCTGGATTCTCCTTGAAAGCCTTGGTTTGTGGCGGTCAGTACAGGGGAACCGTAAAAATAAACCTAGATTTCCATGAGCTTCGGGTGGATATCGAAATTAAGAAGATAAGTGTTGAGTGGTTGTTCCTGACCTAGCTTAACATCGAAAATCCAATCAGGAAATAAACGTGTAGAAAGCTCTTTAGTTGCTTGTTTGGACCCGGGTTCGATTCCCGGCGACTCCACAAAAAAATCGCAATAATCTAAACTTAGATCATTGCGATTTTTTGTTTATAAGAACTTTTCGAAGAGCGGGTTTAATAAATTCTAATCGGTATTTTTCTTCTTCCTCCTCAAAAACAATTCTAAAATAACTATTCCTTCTTCTTCAGTCTTAAAAGTTTTTAATCCAAATTACATGACCTGAATGCTTTCTTTTAATGAAAAATTTAATTAATCTGCCAATCCAATTATATTATCTACATCAATTCCTTTAATTACATCTCGGTAAAGCTTACTTCTATCCCCTTTTAAAATTAGTTTTTTATACATTACTCCAGGATTTGGATCAGTAAAGTATTTTACAAAAAGCTCCCTCTCTCTATTGTTATTGATTGTCCTGTGGTAATTTTGATAATGCCTTATCATCGTTTTAACGCTACCTACTCTATTTTTATACCTATTTAATAAATTAAAGTCCATAATGTTTTCAAAATCATTAGTCGTTTTCTTGTTTATTAAAATTTCATAATTATCAATACCTAAAAGGACCGTAGAAGAAAACTGAAACATATAACAATCATCGAAAGATGTTTGATAAGGATGAATATGAGTCGTAGTACTAAACGTTTTATCTAATTTTTCTTTTGAATTACAGATACTACAGCTCGGTATTAAATTATAAAATGACAGGGCAAAAAACGGATTCTGTGACTTTGGGTAAAAATGATCAAGATCGAAATAAGCAATGTTTTGCGGTACTGTTCCTTTTGCTGCGTTTTTCTTCACAATTTCAACGGTTCTGTCATTACAATATGGACAAGAACTCAGTAGAAACCCCATATCTAAATACATTTTAACACAATATTCTGAGCTTCTAAATTTTTTATAATCAAACAATTTATCTGATAAAAGAGCGCCAAATGGAGTCTGTGAAATCTTTTTACCCTTTCTGATAAATATATCAGATTCAAAAAGAACACCTAATATTTCTGTTCGCAAAAGATTAAAATCAGAAGGCGGGCAAAAAATTAATTGCTTTAAAAACTTATATTTATATTTTTTCAAAAGCATGAAAAACTTTTTATGTCTCTGCGCTGTTGTTTTTGAACCATTAGCAAAATCTCTTACATAATTTGCTGAATCGCAATTAGCATATAGGTTCTTGCACTTATACACTAATGCCCCTCTTGCATAATCATTCTTTTTTTTTGTTCTTGGATTTAAATAATTCCAGTAATTTTCTGCTAATGATGATAAATACAAATCCGAGTCTGGTTTATCAATATGATCCTGTAACTTAATCATTTCTGTTTAATAAAGAGTTAATTCTATATTTTATAATATCATCACCAAGAATATTAGTCAATTTGACAAGTTCTTTTTTTTCTTCAATGGTATATTTATCCAATTCAACTTTTTCTATAAGATATTTGATTTTATCATATGCAAAATCGCTCGTACGGCGATTCCCTAAAAAGAATGGTTCAGAATATAAATCATACAAATTCCCTCCAAATGTATTTATAGCTAAATTTATACCGTCAAAAGAACTACTTTCACTTTTTTCGTTATTTAATATCGTAATATTTTGTTTAGGAAGATCTGAAAGCAAAAATGGTGAATGTGAAGTCAGAATTAGCTGAATACTTCCGCTATATATCGTCGGAAGCACAGACAACAGTTTATCAAAAAATTCAATCTGCCATCTTGGGTGAAGATAAAGATCACCTTCATCAATACAAAGTAGTAAATTCGGAGTTCTGGTCAATCTTAATTCATTATGAATTGATGAAAAAAGATTCAAATATGCTTTGTGTCCTGAACTTATACCCAACCAATTAATATCCAAAAAACTACAATCTTCAAAAAGTGAAATAAATTGATTAACAAAAGAGTTGGTAAAATCAGACTTATAATTAAATATGAAATTTTCAGTATTTCTTCCTCGTATTCCCTCTGCAGAATAACTCAGTTCTAATTCAGAGATTTGATATTTCAATTCCCTAATAAAGTAAATTTGCTTTCGAATAAGATCCAATCTATTATATAGTTCTTTAGAAGAGTGCTCCGTTGGTACAAAATTTTCACCATATCCATATCTTTCAACCTGTTTCTCGATAAAGTTCAATAATATATCACTGACTTCATCGGTACTAAAACCATATAATTTGTCATCTGAAAAAATTGAGCCTAGTTCTTTGGAAAATTCACCATCACTGTCGAATCGTATAATTGTTTCTCTTGAAAGCTTGGGGTAAATTTCTAAAAAGAATCCATACTTTAGTAAGATTACGAATTTCGAAGATTCTTTTAAATCCCTAGTTCTATCCTTAAAAAATCTTCTAAGACCTGAAAAATTAGTTTTTCGATTCCATTTATCTGATATGGATGCTAATTTATTACTCCAAACTTTATTTGTAATCTGGACATTAGTAGGTATTTCTATATTCAAGGTTCTAAATATCTTCGAATTGATAAACTTGACTTGTTTACCAAAATCATAAGTTTTAGCAATACCAAATGATCTTGACCTATTATTAACCGATATGTCAACAATTTCTTTATCAAAATTGTTCCTTCTATCATCATAAACATTTGAAAAAAATACCACTTTTAGCGGATTAATGGCACCTTCGTATTTTTCAAATTTCATTTTGAAGCCTACTTCAGGAATTTCATTATTATAAAGATTATAATAACAAGTATATCCCCCATCAACTTTTAATATAATAATAAATTCCGTTTTTAAGGATGTTTTGCTCCCTTTAAGACATTTACATATAAGTTCAAGAGCATTACTTTTTCCAGTACCATTTTTCCCAATTATTCCCGTTACATCGGTAATATCTTTCCCAAAAAAATTTTTAGGTAATGCCTCCACCCTTTCATGTAAAATAACATTATCTTCTGCCTGATACTTAAACTTAATATCATTCGCTAAATTAAGACCTAGGTTATTAAAATTCCTAAACTCTTTTACCCACACAAAACAAATTTTCATACATAAATAATTTTGAATGAAATTTAATGAATTTAATCCTACCAATACAGGTATAATTACCTGTTTTCTCGAATGCACTAAACTTAAAATGCTTTTTTAGTTTTTTCTGATTCAAATTCTTAAAAAATCAATATTAAAAGCCCGTTGTATTGAATGTTCTAGCTTTTTAACATAGATTGATATTGCATCTTATAACGCTAGTAATCTTCAGGTGCACTTAGATATTTGAGTTAAAGATTGTTTATTCAATTGATCATCCCGTTTCTCTAAATTGCATTGGCAAAAAAAATCTATACTATCAAATATAAATTCTCCCTCAGTTCTTTCTAACTCTTTATTTGTCATTAATTGGGAAATGAAATACATAGAAAAGTGTCCAACTGTCGAACACTCTGATATATTTTTTATACAAATATTTCACTTAAAAAAAATCAGATTTTTAAAGAATGGCATCAAAAAAGAAAAACATTAATAAACTCCAACAAATTACTAAGTCAGCTAAAAAACTTTTAAAACACAAGGTTTCATGGCTTTTTTCCAAGCTTATCTATAAACATTAAAATAGGAATTAGGTGTTCGATTGTAATCCCATCAAGTCCACAAAAAAATCGCAATAATCTAAACTTAGATCATTGCGATTTTTTATTTATAAGAACTTTTCGAAGAGCGGGAGTAGTTTTTCATGAGAACACTTTGGAGAACTGGACAAATCTTTTTTGCAATCCATGTAATAAATTTTTCTTGAAAAAGTTTACGTCTTTAATCTTATCATTTGTATAATATGTTATAAACCTTCCTTTTTTATCACCATGATTATATTCACCTTCAAATATTAATTGTTTGGTTTCATTATCAAACACTCGCCAATATCCCTGCTTATGACCCTTTTTGTCATATGTTTGTGCATTTGAGAAATGGAAGAAAAAACAAAACAACAGTAGTAAGTACAGTCTACTCATCGTATAATATCTAAAAAATCTAAGATATTGCCTAAATTAAAAAAAGAGCTTTTCTTTGATTTTTCAAACAAATGTTCTCCTATTAACATTTTTATCTCATTTTTACTGGTACCTAGATCCAAATGATAGATCTCTTTTTGTCTGGATTGAATTTTTATCAATCCGTTTTCAAGTTCCGTAAATGATAAAAGCTCTTTTTGAGCTTGAAAAACCAATCTGTTTTCATAATTAAATAGTCTAATCATGTTTTCATCAATTTCTAATTCTGTAATTTTATTTTTATTTTTTAAATAAATCTTATACGCTTTATAAAAGAAAAATAGTGAAAAAATAAAACTTAAAATCTTATACCCCTTAAAGGAGGCAAGAATTGCTAAAAATAGAAGAACAACTGCTACAAAATATTGCAATGAAGAAATATTAGTTGAAACTTTATAACGATTTATCATAGTTTATTTGGGTTTAATCATTTTTTTTTACCTCTTCGAAGGTATTAGAATTTTCTTTATTATCAATAATGTTTTCAAAGGGAACATCAATTTCTTGAGCTTGACATATCATATCACCTTTAACATTTGAAGCTCCGCTCTCCGAAATCTTCTTCTTTACGCTGCGCAAATGTCTCTGACTTTGCGCCATTTTAAACAAGTATAATTTAAAAACAGAAACTTCATAAAGTCTCTGACTTTAAAAATAACTTTCTTAGAATATTTTCCTGAATGCAAAAAAATCCACGACAATAAATAAGAACTAAACGTAAAAGGTGGGGAGACTTTTATCCCGTTTATAATTTCTAAGGAACAAAAAAGTGCAAAGTCAGAGACATTTGCACAGCTTTTTAGGAGAACACATGAAAGAATAAGAATATCTTATTTTAACAACATCCTTTCGGTAATGGTTTTATTGGAGAGCGCCTCAATTCCGGTCACCTCGGCATACTTTACATTGGGTAACCAGAAAGAACCTCCTTCAATGCGCACAAATATTTTTTCTACCTGTATTTTTTTCTGATTTACATTTGCAAAAACATGGTATTTTTGATCCGCCTCTATCTTTTTCAAGGTTAAGGCCAATTTTTTATACGATACAAATTTAAACTCAAACTCTTCATTTTCGAGAGTTTTAGTTTCTATTCCGTAGGCAAATTTGCGTTGTAAATAATTGAAATCTTTTTTTTCTCCTTTCTCAGCATATCGAATCCAATACGCTTTTATAGGATTGCTTTTGTTTATTTTTCCATTTTCCTGGTAGTTTATGGTATAAATAGCGGTGTTTATATTGGGATCTCGCTGAATATAGAATAGCATATTATCTATATTCTTAGGCGTTGGGAAATTTAATGGCGATGGATTTTTGGATTGTGCCGATAGATTTCCTGAAATTATAGGTACTAAGATCGCTATAACGATCAGTGATTTTGTAAAATCTTTAAAGGATAATCTGTTCATAAACTAAATTTTATATAACCTATTGGTTTCTTTTATTTTAACACACTTCGACTCCGCTCAGTACAGGCTAGAAACATAGAATTAGGACGCTTAAAAAAGGCGTTTCACTTGTTTAAAAGAAACATAGATGATTATGTGTGAAACAAGTTTCTTTTTGTCTTCTTCTATTACATATATCCCGGTGCATCGGGACTATGCGTTGAATATTTTTCACGCAGATTTTGCAGATTTTGCAGATTTTCAAATCTCTCCATTCTGTTAATCTGTGGCTATTTTTTCAACACATAGAAAAAACACGAATTACAACAAACTGGCTATTTCTCTATTAATTTGATTCGACTACGTTCTGTTTTTTGTTTGCTCTAAAAACCCAATACTTAATCAGTGGGTAATTAAATCCATAAGAGACAAAACTATCTGTGATTAATCTTCCAATTCTATAATCGATCTGAAATACTTTCTGAAAAATAAGGGTACCAAATGATTTTAAGGAAATGCTTCCTAATACCACTAAGGCAAATTTAAAAAGCTGGCTGTTGATGTGGCTGCTATAACCCGATTGATTTTTAAACACCCAGATTCTATTGATGCTGAAATTAATAACTGCACCAACGGTCCCGGAAATTAGAATAGAAAAGGCAAAATGCAATTGAAATACTTCTGTTAATAAAATCATCAGACCATAATCGGTAATACCGCCTAAAAATGCCGCGACTTGTGCTTGCAGAAAAGTAAAAACAGCTTTTTTACTGAACATATCGGTCCTGGTTTTTATCTCTTAAATCACCCAGTTTTAAAAGCCTTACACTATCTATCGTATTAATTACAAACAATACAATAGTTATCAAGCCCGCCAAATAGGTGATTGATCCATGAAATAAAATTTCTATAATTAAAATTAAAGCAATAATAAATCGAAGCTCAGTTGGACCAACAAAACCGGAATCGATACTGTATTCATTTGTAATTTTGTAACGTAACTGACTGATGATGATAGACCAGCCATACAATGCCACAAAAGCAAAGGCTACTATTTGTGTACCATTTTTAGCATAGATGTAGTAGCCAAAACCTACAAGTACAATACCAATCCAATCGGCAATAATATCGAGTGCAAAACCGTACCAACGGCGTGGAATATTTCTATAATAAGCCAATCTTCCGTCTAAAGAATCGCCTAACCAATTTATAATCAATCCAATAATAGCCAAAAGTAAATACCAATCGGTGACGTAAGCCCCTAAAACAAAGGCTAAAAAAATCAATCCCGAACCAAGTGTACCAATTAAAGTGAGTACGTTTGGCGAAATGAATTCAGGTACCTTTGGAAGTAAAAACACAATCGTTAACTGTTCTGCTCTTTTTAAAATATTAGTCCGCTTACGGTCTGAAAATGCTCTTTGTACAATTGCACTATACTCTTCAGTCTGTGTTTCTTTTCCCATTAATAACGCAATATTTGTAAGCCTGAGAGTATCGCTAATTCCAGTTTAACCATTTTTAACTTTATTTTCCTTGGCGTATTTTTTAAAAAATCGGCAGTTCTTTTTAGCTTACCTGATCTAACCAGATAACTAAATGCGAGGACAAATAGCATATTACTTAACAATTCCCGCAAAACGTTGATAAAAAACCGTTGGGCTATTCTCGTTTTTAGGAGCGTATTTTCCTGCTATTATTGGAACATAAATAACTCTCCTTCTACTCTCTTCGCCACGGATAGAGGATTCTGCCACTCTGTGCCACAAACGGCCATCGTGAATGGTTAAATCTCCTGCCTCCGGAATGATGGAAACTTCCTCTGAATCGGCATTATGATCTAAAAAGTATTTTTTACGAAAAAGCATTTGGTAAATACTTTGCTTGTGAGTGCCCGGAATGATTTTAAGACCTCCATTTTCGGGTTTCAAAGTACTTAAGTGAATCCCCACATTTAACATCGGGTTTAATTTTGCACCATAAAAAATATCTCTCAAACCATCTGTATGCCAGCCCATTTTAGTAAACTTACTTTCCGGCCCATTGATATAATGATTGAAAACCATTCCGTCTTTTTCTTCAGTGCCTAATCTTGCACCCTCGCCTGCCAATTGCAATAAACTATCAAATCTTGGATCCAATAAAAGACCTCTTAAGGTTTGGTGATGCTGATTGATAAAAGCAAAACGCTGCACAATAGGAGAACCATCTAAATCTTTTCCGTATTTAATTGGAACGCCATTTACCTTTTTAAGGTCATTGTCAATCCATTTTTGCTGTACTTGTTTTGAGGCATCAATGATTGATGAAACCGTTTCCGGATTTATAAATTTTTTGAAATGGATAAAGCCATATTCGTTGAAAAAGTCAATTTGCTCATCTGTTAATTGCTCAGTAAGGGTAAAAGTTTTATAAGAAGATACCATAATAAATATATTTAATAAATGAAATAATAGTGTTTGTAATTTTATCTAAAAGATTAGCGACAGCAACAACAGCGACACATTCGCATGTTGTTTACTTGCATTCGTTCTTTCGGAAAACTAAACATATTTCTTTTATTAGACATATTCTATAGAATTAGTAGATATTAAAACGAAGGTAATAATAATTTATCTTTTGCAAAGCATATTTTCTTACTTTTTTTTGAAAAAAAATTAAATTTTATAAATTCCGGCGGCCGTTTTTTCGATAAATCCCTTTGGCAGTATACGATTAGCGTACACCGAAATGATATTTGTAAAACCCGGAATAACTTCTGATTTTTTGCTGAACATGGCTTTTACGGCAATTTTTGCAACTTCATCCGGTTGCATATTAAACTTTTCAGCCATTTTGTTAAAAGGATTCAAACCGGCTCTTGCAGCAAAACCGGTATCAACCGGACCCGGACTAAAACAAGTTACTGAAATTGAAGTTTTGGCAAGTTCGAAACGCAAGGCACGGGTAAACGATAAAACAAAAGCCTTTGTAGCGGAATAAACCGCCAGCGTAGGTACGGCCTGGTAGGCAGCAGTACTCGATATGTTTAAAATGTAGGCTTGTTTTTCCTGTGAAAGTATGGGTACTAATAGATGTGATAGTTCTACAATTACATTCATGTTAAGCTGCATCATGCCAAGCTGATCGGTCAGTGAAGACTCACTAAAATTGCCCCACACGCCATAACCGGCATTGTTAACTAAAACACCAACCGGATAATTATTCATTTTTATCCAATTAGTAACTGTTAGCGATGCACCAGTCAATGAAAGATCAATTGCCAAAATTGGAGCGTTGATACCGTATTTCGCCTGAAGATCCTCAGATAGTGCTTTTAATTCCTCTCCTCCTCTTGCCACTAGCAATAGCGGATAACCTTGTTTAGCCAATTCATAAACAATCGATTTTCCAATACCTTTGCTGGCACCGGTTACTAAGGCATACGGTTTAATTTTTTCGCTCATTTTATTCATTTAATCCTCAAATATAAAAATTAATTACTCCCAACGGATTAATTCTTACCTATTAACTCATAAGATAAAGAATACCATCCCGCTTTCTCTAAAACTATTTTTTTGATATTCTGCCAACCGTCAAGAAAACAACTTGCGTTTAAAAAATGAGGTACAGATTGTTCAATTGCAACTCCAACCGCTTCACAAAAAAAAAGGAAGATATTAAATACCTTCCTTTTTTATAGGTCATTTTTTTCAATAACCTAAAGATGCTTTCTAACATAGTTGATAATATCCTTAATTATCTCCTCTACGGCATTTGCTTCAGGGCTAAATTTGCTTCCATCAAAATATCTGGCATCAGTACCATTTCCGGTAGGAGAGCAATGATGTACATCAATAGAGTTTCTCCAAAATTCAGCATGATTTTTCCACTCCTCCTTATTGACCAAAGCGGGTTCTGTGAACCAAAGGTTCCATGACAAGGTATTTCCCGGCTGAAGCATATTTCCTGAACCAATGTTAAAAGCTTTCATAATTAATTGATTAAAATCATCAACTACTTTATCTTTTGTCAGCTTAATATCTCCAATTTCAACGGCAAGATAGGCCGTAGCAAATGCTTTACCCTCATGTAATGCAAACGGAGGATTTTCAAATTCAGGATTTAATCCGTGTATCACTTCAAAGATGGGCTGATCAGGATCATTCTGCTTGTGTGTAGTGACTCTTATGGCATTATCTTTATTCAATGGAAATTTTGGAAAACTATATTCCAATAGCGGCCAAATCTCTTTTATCTTATCGCCTTGTTGTTCATTTGGTGTCAGCCAAATTTTACCTTCAACGGTCATGTCTATGGCAACCTCTTTTGTTACTTCGTTCACCCAACCTCTTTGTCCGGTCACCGTAACCTCAACATTGATACAAATTTCATCTTTAAGCCAGACTCCCTGTTGAGGGCAGATAACTGAATATACCCGACCTTCATCAGTATAACCCGCTCTGGAAATGTAAGGCGCAAATTGTTGGTAACATCTTCTCTTGTTAGGACTGTCTTTTTGGGTTTCCCAACTAAACTCAGGCCATCTTACACCAAGTTGACGTTGTAAAAAACTAATGTTATCCATATTACTTAACATCGGTAATGAGGAAAGATCCCGGGTTGGATACAACATAGGTGAACCTGCTGGTGGAAATCCACCAACCCATCCTATTGGAATGGGTGAATTTTCATTGTTTTGCATGATTTGTCGATTATTAGGGTTTAAGTAATAAATCTAGTACAAAATATAGTCTTACAGCTACGTAGAATTACCTGTTTTATTTTTAAATTATCCAAAAAAGTCAGGAAGGATACAAGGGATTCAATACTCCCATCCGACATAAAAAAGTTTAAGCAGTTACTAAAAACAAAGTGAGGCTGCTCCAATTACGGAACAGCCTCGAATATTTTGCAAAGGACGCCTCTAATTCAACTTCTAATATAGATAATTCAGAGCTGTAACGTCGTTAGCATTGAAAGCTCCTGTTTCATTTGAGCTGAAACATGCTCTCATGTATGAAGTCGAATCGTATCCTGTAGGAGTTCCTGGGATATGAATTGCTCCAACACCAGCAGCTCCTTCGTTTGAATTTTGTCCACAGCTTTGACGGCTAAAATAGTCTGTATGACGTAAACCAATACAGTGACCAATTTCGTGCGCTGCTACGTGTGCGTTTACATTTACTGAATAAGTATCTAATCCAGAATACAATGTAACAGAGTTAAAAGGATTTCCTCCAGTAGGGAAACCGGCTACTCCACCAGCACCTCCGGATTGTCTTCTTACTACTATGTTTGCACCTGTAGTACTTGAACCGAAAGTTAGTGTAAAGTTAATCGTCAATCCTAAGCTATTATATCTGTTCACTGCTGCACGTAATCCGGCTTGCATATTAGCAGATAAAGCTGTCGTACCTGTTCCGGTTAATCCGACAATTTTAATAGTTTTTGGAGCAGCTACTAAATTAGTAGTGCGGTATTGCTCCGTTGTGATACCTCCGTGAAGATCCATTTGTTTCAATTGTGCATCAGTGATGATGATATCACCTTCAACCAGGTAAGCATCTTCAGTGGTACCGTCTAATTTGGTATTTTTAATTACTTGAACATCTTTGTTATTCAATGCAAGTGAGCTAATTTTATCTAACACATCTTGTGATACTGTTAGAGCTTCTTTACTTGGCTGAGTTACCTCATCCTCTTTATTACAAGACAATAGCGATAGCGCTATACACGACAAAAGTAAGGTTGTTTTAATTGTTTTCATTTAAAAGTGTTTTGGTTAGTTAAATAAGTTGATTTTTAGGGTCTTTACAAAATATTACTACTTTATTGTCAAAACTACATAGATTTAGTATTAAAATACTTATAAAAACAATAATTTAACAAATTAAATCTATTTTGTTAAATTATTTTCTTATTTTTTATGCGGTAATCGCATAAAATTCACTATGAGCCCAATAAAAACAAGCAATCGATTACAAATCAACACCTTACTCCAAAACAAAACCTACAAAATTATTAATTTTAGATTTCGTATACTTCGCGGGTGAAAACGAATCTGATAAACTTTCAACAGCTTTGAAATACAACTGAAAGCTCTTAAAAGTGGACATAGCCTTCTAAAATCACGTATTTCGAACGAAACAAAAAGGAATAAAATTTTTACAAATATTTTGATAACTTTGATTTTTTAGCGACGATATTCAATTCAATTAGAAGTATTTAAAAAATATTTTATCTTAAACAAAAAAACAATACACCGCTAAAAAAGTCCGCTTTTGTTAAAATATCGATCAAAATGTTCACAATTGCCCTAACACCTACAGTAAATGAAGATAAAAATTACGTTTTTCCTTTTTATAGCAACGACAATCTGTTTGTCGCAAAACTCCAAAAAATGGGAACAATACTTAAAGAAAGAAAGTGATGGAACATTTGAAAAATACTCTCTTACCCCTATAGAAAATGCACATCGCAATCAGTATACTATTGTAAAAAAATTAGACGCTACCTATTGTATTGTTGAAAATAAAAGTTCAAAATACAATCGATCGTTGAAAGAGGTAGTTCCCGTTAATAATTTGTGGAAATTGCCTTCAGATTTTTCAAATCATCAAGAACACAAAAAATACATCATAGCCACTAATGCTATTGAATCATTACTTGCTGATTTGAAACTGGCGAACATTTCTACTATTAAAATACTTAATGATCGTCTTGTAATCCTGGAAAGTGATTCCGAAACGATTCTTGACAAGATTATTTCCTTGAGCAGCGTCACTGCTGTTTCACAAGAAGCACTGCAACCTCAAAGCGAATCAAAAATAACGGATCAAAATTTCACTATTAATGCTGTAAATAAAGCGCTTATTAATTTCCCTCTTCTCACAGGTGAAAATCAAATTGCCTCTATCAAGGATGACCTTTTTGATCTAAAAGATGTTGATCTCTACCTTAAACATATTCCTTCCTCAACACAATCTTCTACCATATCCAGCCATGCAACTGCTACGGCCACTATAGTTTCCGGATTGGGAAATAGTTCTGTTTTAGGAAAAGGGGTAGCCATAAAAGCAAAACTGCAATCGTCTGACTTTTTGAATATCTATCCTGATGAAATAGCAACTTTACAAGGGGCTACCACTCAAAATCATTCTTATGGTACCGTGATTGAGAATTTTTATGGGGCACTCGCAAATGCTTACGACAATCAATTGGCATTAAATCCCGACTTGACTCATTGTTTTTCATCCGGTAATAAAGGATTGGAAGGCTATAAATCTATCACCGGTAATTTTAAACAATCTAAAAACAGCATTGCCTTCGGTTGTGTAGATCAAAACGAGGTCATCCTGTCTTTTTCGTCGAAGGGTCCTGCTTATGATGGTAGAATAAAACCGGAGTTAGTCGCTTACAGCTCGCAAGGGACATCAAATTCTACTGCATTGGCCACAGGGATTATCACTCTTATGAAGCAACAGTATAAAACGATACATAATACTGCTTTGTCTAATGCCTTAACGAAGGCCATTCTAATTAATAGTGCAAAAGATTTAGGTAATCCAGGTCCTGATTTCACCTATGGTTATGGCAACATCAATGCTGATAAATGTCTGAAAACGATTAGTGAAAACAGATTTATAACCGATAAATTGGCTTCCGGTCAAACGAACTCACATACTATTACAGTTCCTTCTAATGCAAAAAACCTAAAAATAACCTTAGTCTGGAACGACTTACCCGCAGCTATCAACAGTACTATAAGTCTGGTAAATGATTTAGATCTCGAAGTTATTTCGGCCGATCCTACTACTTTTCTACCCTGGGTTCTGAATCCTGAAACTCCTCAGCAACCTGCCACTAAAGGAAAAGACAAACTGAATACTATCGAACAGGTATCAATTGACAATCCTACACCCGGCACCTATACGATTGCTGTTAATGGCGTATACGTCTCAAATGCTTCTCAGGATTACAGTATCGCCTATGAATATGAAACGAAAAATGGTTTTGAATGGAATTATCCAGTGGCTAATGATAATTTTCCTTATGATGGTAAAATAATTTCTCCTTTCAAATGGAGCTCTTCCTTTTCCGGTGTTAATGGGCAATTGTCAATTAGCTATGATAATGGGCAAACCTGGGGAATTATAGCAAATAGTATCAATTTAGATAGTGAACAATTTAAATACACCCCCACAGAGAGAAAATTCTCGAAAGCAAAACTAAAAATGACCATTGGTAATACGGATTATGTTTCGGATCCCTTTACGGTTTCTTATGATTTAAACATTAGAACCAGTTTAGTATGCGATGGCACAACAGAAATTAATTGGGACAAACCTGCTGATGTTGCTTCGTTTAAAATTTATCAACTGACAAATGACCGTTTAGAGTTTAAAGAACAAATAACGAACAACAATTATGTCTATACTGACGCAAAAATTTATACGGTTACTCCTGTGATAAATGATAGCGAAGGAATAAAAAGCGAATCGACTTTACAGTATGATCAAAACTCAAATTGCTACTTTGAATTGGCTTCAGCAGAAGTTTTCGAGGAGGAACAAATAAAGGTCAGTGCCAATGTTTTTAGCTTGTACAACATCAAAAGAATAGATTTAGTCAAGATTAATAACTCAGCCGAAAGTGTGATTAGTACTCTAAACGACATCCAATCAAAAGCTTTTTCTTTTCTGGATACAACTCCAATAAAAGGCAATAATAAATATAAAATCAATCTAATATTAGGAAGCAATACTACCATAAGTTCCCAAATTATTGATGCTAACTATTTAGGTGATGATTTGTTTTTGATTTACCCAACACTATTAAGCAAAAATGAAGAATTAAATATTGAAGCCAAAAAAGAGGAAGCTGCTACTTTTTATCTCTACAATATTAGCGGGCAAAATATTGTTACTTCTTCGTTTCTTTCTAAAATCAATAGTATCAATTTGAAAAATACGCCCTCGGGAATTTATCTCTATAAAATAGTAACAAGTTCCGGCGGGGTACAAACCGGAAAGATTGCGGTTTTTTAAACTGTTTTCAGATAATCTAACGCTCTTCACCTATAAATAATTAACCTTTTGGGTGCAGTTACTAAAAAGATCACTTAACACATCGTTTATGTGAAGAAAATTTGTTTCCTTCTAATATCATTTTTTTTGTAAATAGAAATCTATGTTCCTAGGTGTATTTTTTTTTGCAGATTTTCTAATTTTCTAATTTTTTTAATCCGCTAATCTGTAGCAATTACTTTTCCAAACAGCCAACTGGTTATAATTATTCATTTGAAACTATTTCCTTTCTGCTTCACTATCAAAATAAAAAAGCCCTTCGAAATGGAGATTTTCCCATCGAAAGGCTTTTCGTCTATACAAAAAACTAATTTAACTACAATTCAGTAATTTCGAGAACGACGCTGGTTTCGACCTTAGACGAAGAAACCCGTAAACCAACATTCATTAAATAATCTCCAGTAAAAGATTCTCCGGATTCTTCGACTGATTTCTTTGCCTCGGGCATTAGGTTTATTTCTTCCACTTTATAGGTTTTATTTGGATCTAAACCTTGAAAACGAACCGGATTGTATTGCGGATCATAAAGTGGATGAAGCGTGTAGGAGAACAAAACCGCTTTGCTTTTTGACTCGTTCACATACATTAATACGGCACGGCTTTCCTCATAAGGAGAGACCATTCGGTACAGGTCGCCATGCCAAATTACCGGACTCAATCGTTTATAATTGGCCACGGCTTCCTGGCAATATTTCAATTCTTTTTCTTTCAGTTCTTTTACATTAATATCAAAACCTAATTTACCCATCATCGCCACATCAGTCTTGAATTTGATGGACTGATTTCCCCAAGAAGTTACATGGTTACAAATTGAGAAGGCGGGAAAAAACTGCGAATATCCCCATTGTATGAATACTCTGTTGAAAGGATCGGTATTGTCGCTTGCCCAAAACTCTGTAAAATATTGAAGTAATCCGTAATCGGTTCTGCCTCCTCCTCCGGCACAAAGCATCATGGGTAAATTTGGATATTTCGTTTTAATGCGGTCCAAAACTTTATACAAACCTCTGGTGTATTCAATAAACAAATGTGATTGCTGATTTTTCAGATAGGCCGAATAAGCATTAGTCATCATTCGGTTACAATCCCATTTAAAGAAAGCTACCCCTTGTTTTGTCTGCATAATATCGTCTACTGTTTGGAATACGAAATCCTGCACTTGCGGATTACATAAATCTAAAACTAATTGGGTGCGGTAATAACTTTCCGGTCGGTTGGGCAATTTTAATACCCAATCCGGATGTTTCTCGTACAATTCACTTTTCGGATTCACCATTTCAGGTTCAATCCAAATTCCGAACTTTATTCCCGTTTTTTCAGCCTCCTGCATCAGGAAACCAATACCATTTGGCAGCTTTGTTTTAGTAGCCTGCCAATCTCCAAGTCCTGATTTATCGCCGCTTCTTGGATATTTATTTCCAAACCAGCCATCATCCAGCAAGAACATGTCAACGCCCAACGTTTTGGAATCCGCAAACATATCGGTCAATTTTTTTTCATCAAAATTGAAGAAGGTTGTTTCCCAGTTGTTCAATAAGGTCAGACGGGATTTTTCTCCATCTTTTATTCCGTATTTTTTGGCCCATGAATGCAGGTTTCTACTCGCCTGTCCCTTCCCTTTATTCGAAAAAGTATAAATAAAAGAAGGTGTTGTGAATACTTTTCCAGGCTGAAGATTATACTCAGAAGCGAACGGATTAATTCCGGAGCTGATTCGAAGCGAATTTTTATTGTCCAATTCAAAAACAAACTTAAAATTTCCGGACCAGGCAATCGTTCCTGCCACAAGTTCACCCGAATTCTCATTGGCTTTAGCATTTAAAGACAGAAAAAAAACCGGTGTTTGATACATATCGGTACGAACCCCTAATTTCGAGTCAATTACCTTCGTACCACTCGTTAACTCACTTTCCTGTATGCGAGCCTCTTTGGCCCAGTCTCCGTGAAATTGAGTCAGCCAATAATGATCGGCATCAAAATGCAGCATCGATGACGCATAATTGTACAACATAACCGGTTTCTTTTCATGGTGTACAATTTCAGTCCATTGTTCTATTGTATTCTCGTTATAAAAAGCCTTATAATGCAGTGTAACTTCTACCGGATATACAGGATCTTTAAGTTTGATACTAGTTTCGGTCGTGTTGGCATCTAATTTTTGTGTACTATGGCTTACATAGTTTAATTCCAGAGAGGGATTACCGTCATTGTGAGTCATTCGAATTGCGGGTTCAAACAAATTCTCTGTTCCAAAAGTCGGGTAAGCCTGATGTCTTAAATTAACCAATGGATTTCCATCGTTAACCACAAATGTTTTGGTATTCTCTTTCGAAACCGCATTGTATCCTGAATTATCTCTTAGTTTCGTCCCTAAATAAGATTGGTACAGCAAGCCATTCTTTCCTACCTTTAAAATCAAAGCAGTATTTTGAGTCTCCATCTGAATTTGTTCCTCCTGCGCATTAGCTTCACAAAACAGAAATGTAAGGAGTAATAGAAATAGTATTTTTTTCATAAAAAGGGTTCGATAATAGTAAATGGTTGGTTCCTATGGTTGGTTTGTGGTATTCTTTATTTTATTCGTTTAATCTAAAATGAATTTCAAAAGTATAACAATCAAGCATCCGTACACACCGGTACCTACCAGTTTGTTCTGATCTATACCAAAAAACATTTTTCTTAAACAAGATTATACCTATAATTATAATACTATATTACCCTGTTTTTATTCTATAAAATACCATTACTATTAATAAAGTAAAAAATCTAATGAAATATCATTTGATATTCTTCGAAGCAAAACCTATATTTCTCCTATCTCAAAAAGCGGATTTTTCAAGCCCTGAAAAGAACCTCATAACAACAGTATTTTTAATCTTTTAACTTTACTATTTCCGGTCCTTTTTGTACTGTAGGCAACCTCATCTTTTTTCCTCACTGTTGAACAATCCGATTGGTTTTTATTTTCGCAAAACGTAAAAAACCTTCATAGCAAACCAATCTTAACTTTCTACTACCTAATCCTATATTACCCACTTTACTTTTTCTGTTTGTCTCTACTTTCTAAGCATCCTCAAAAAAACCGGTAGGAACTGTTCACTTAAAGAATAGAACATTTATACTTTTGGGTTGAACAATAGCTATAAAACTATACTCCTATAATAATGAAAATTACCGCCCGTAGAAAAAAGATGACATCGAAAATTACCGAACAGTTGTTAATTCAGGACAAAAAGCAACTGCGTCTTTAAAACAAAACCAATAAAAAATTTATCTAAAGAACAACACAAACAAATACTACTAATACGATAAATAACAAGCTGCTGGCGGTAATTATTCAACATCTATAAAAAAACAATTCTAATGAAGAGATTCTTTGAGAAAAAACAAAAACACATTCTATTCGTCCTTGTCGCTTTTTGCTTCGTAGCAGGCAAAGCATTTTCGCAGGAAGACCGACGCTGGCAAATCAATTCGGACGGAACTATTTCCTGGCAGATCAGTAACAACATTCCGCATGACGATCATATTGAAATGAGTGGTAAAAAAATCTCCTGCGTTCTAAGGTATGGCGTTGCGGCAAATGGTTCGTTCCATGCGACCCGCAGTTTGGTCTGGCCCATGCTCAGAACTATCCCTAATAATACTCATGCCAGTTTAACACGAAGGTTTGCACAAGACGGTTTTAATTTGGTCACCGTAAACTACAAACCTATCGTGGCAGAAAAAGTGACTTCACTAACGCTGAACGGAACATTGCTCGTTAAGAGTAAAGCCGGCAATACACTGGAATTGACCCGACAATTTTTCCCGTCGACCACTGTAGCCGGTTATTGTGAAATTTATACTCTTAAAAACATAACTGAGAAAACCTGTATCGTAGAAATTCCAAAATCGAATACCGTTTATACCACAGATCCCGAAAAAGGAACGGAAGGTAGTTATACTTTGCATGTTGACCTCTCTAATTCCGGGAGTTTTAATCTTAAAACCAATGAAGCCGTTAGTTTTTCTGTTTTCTATTCGGGTGTCAAAACAAACGAGCAGGTTCCTGCTGTAAATGCCGAAGAAGAAAAAGAAAAACGTACTCAACTCATTCATCAAATATGGAATAAACTGATCTTAGAAACCCCCGATCCCGTTTTGAATACGGAATTTGCTTTTGTTAAAATCAGAGCTTCCGAAAGTATTTTTGAAACCAAAGGCGGTCCTATGCACGGCCCCGGAGGAGAATCTTATTATGCTGCTATCTGGGCCAATGATCAGGCCGAATATATTGGCCCGTTTTTTCCTTTTTTAGGATATGAATATGGTAATCAGGCCTCCTTAAATGCTTATTTACAATTTGCAAAATTTATGAACAAAGAATACCAACCAATTCCGAGTTCGATTGTAGCCGAAGGAACTGATATTTGGGCCGGAGCCGGTGATCGTGGCGATGGTGCTATGATTGCTTACGGAGCTTCGCGTTATGCGCTTTCGAGAGGAAATACAAAAGAAGCCAAACAATTATGGCCCTTGATCGAATGGTGTCTGGAGTATTGCCATAGAAAATTAAATTCTGATGGCATCGTAACATCCGACTCTGATGAACTCGAAGGCCGTCTTCCTGCCGGAAAAGCCAATTTAAATACCTCTTCTTTATATTATGATGCTTTGAATTCTGCTGTTTATCTGGGTAAAGCTTTAGGAAAGAACAAAGCACAGCTTAAAGCTTATCAAACGGAGGCTCAAAAATTAAAGGCAGCTATTGAGAAATATTTCGGAGCTAAAGTCGAAGGCTTTGAAACCTACAAATACTACAAAGAAAATGATATCCTAAGAGCCTGGATCTGTACCCCGCTCACGATGGGTATTTACGATAGAAAAGAAGGAACAATTGAAGCCATATTCTCATCCAGGTTATGGACCAAAGACGGTCTTGCCAGTATTGCGGGTGATAAAATTTTCTGGGACCGATCGACTTTGTATGCTCTAAGAGGTGTTCTCGCCGCTGGTGAAACAGACAAAGCACTGGATTTTCTGCACTACTATTCCAACCGTCGTTTATTAGGAGATCATGTTCCCTACCCTGTAGAAGCCTATCCCGAAGGTGATCAGCGTCATCTTTCAGCAGAAAGCGGATTGTATTGCCGAATTTTCACTGAAGGCTTATTTGGCATCCGACCTACAGCGCTAAACTCGTTTGACTTCACTCCACGTCTTCCTAAATCCTGGCCCATGATGAAAATGCGTCACATCAATGCATTTGAACATGATTTTGATATCACAGTAGAAAGAGTCGATAAAAAACTAAAAATAACGGTCTCTGAAGGCAAAAAAATAATCGTTAAGAAAGTTATCAAAGACGGAAGTACTATAAATATCAATCTTCAATAAAGTGAGATTGATATTTTAAACGAGTCCTTTTTTTCAAACTTTGATGTACCAGTTGGGTCTTTCCGCTGATTTTCAGATCTAATTCATACATTGTAATTTCATACAAGCCCCCCAACTGTATGATTTGCAACACATGATAGTTCTTTAATTTGGTACATCAAAGTATTTTTTACATAAAGATTCCGTTATGCTGTAATATCTTTGACGGCCACAGAATATGTCTATACTTCTTATAGTAAAAAAACGGATCCAATTGATATACGTTTTACGCCACCATTTTTAAGAGACAGATAAATTTCTAACGCTCCTGAATCATTTCTAAAATATTTACAAAAAAATTAACAAGCTAAGCCGGTAAATAAAAATATCTTTGCGAGCAACTATGACAAAGAAGTTTTACATATTGCTATTCGTTATGCTTGGTTTCCTGATGGGACCAACGTTTACGTATGCGCATGGAACAAAAAAAGAAATGTCATGTTGCAAAAAAGAATCCACTGCAAAAGATTGTTGCAGTAAAAAAGATTCGAAAGACAAAAAACATGGCTGTGATAAGAGCTGTATGGGGAATTCCTGTACGCCAACCAGTAGCTGTGCTTTTTCGCCAATGGCAATCTTTCAGGTAGAAAACCATTCTCTTTTTGGTTTTTCTGAAAAAAAACAAACTTACTTTTATTCAGAAATCTTTATTTCTTCAGATTTCCGTTCGATCTGGCTTCCCCCTAAAATAAGCTAGATTTCTTTTGTGACAGCCAAAGGTCTGTCTTATCCAAAAGCCTTTTTAAGGCTTTAATTCAAAACTATTTTTTAATCTTAATCTATTGTCAGAGATAGCTCTATTTGCTATAGTTTCTGCTGTGCTTTAGGATTAATTCATCCAAAAAAAATTACATACAATGAACTCAATAACAAAATTATTGATGGCAATGTCTCTATTGCTGTCAGTTACTTTCGCCAGCGCTCAAATTAAAAATAAAACCACTGAAAAAGTAAAAGTAAACGGTAACTGCAGCATGTGCAAAAAAGTGATCGAAACTGCCGCAAACGTTAATAAAGAAGCCAAAGTAATCTGGAACGAAGACACCAAAATCGCTACTGTTACTTACGATGCTCAAAAGACGAATCTTGATGTCATTCTAAAACGCATAGCTGATGCCGGATATGATAATGAAAAATTTAAGGCTCCAAATACGGTTTATGACGAACTACACGGATGTTGTCAATACGACAGAGAACCAAGCGATAAAAAACAAAGCACCTCATCGTCGCATCATTAAAAACCATTTTGTTCGTAATGCAGTTTTTTAAACCCTCATTACGAACAACTTAAAAATTAAAGAATCATGTTCAAAATAAAAAATATAATCACACTATTCACTCTTGTAGCAGCTGTTTCTATAACAAATGCACAAATAAAAGTGGGAGACAGTTTTCCGGATGTTCAGCTTCAAAACAATAAGAATACTACAACCAAACTAAATTCTTTTAAAGGAAAAACGGTTTTAGTAGACTTTTGGGCATCCTGGTGTGCTCCTTGTCGACTGGCCAACAAAAAGCTGGTTAAAATCTACGATCAATATAAAGATCAGAATTTTGAAATCGTCGGAATATCAATCGACAACGACAAAACAAAATGGTTGAAAGCCATTGAAAAAGATAAAATGAAACATCAGCAATTAATTGACCCAAAAGGCTTTGAAGCCAAAACAGCTCTGACTTTCGGAGTTGAAGCGCTGCCTTCTGCATTTCTTTTTGATGCATCAGGAAAACTGGTTGCTATCAATCCAACGGAAGCTCAAATAATTGCTCAAATTAAAAAAAACAAAAAATAAGATGAAAACCCTAAATATAAAATTCATAGCTCTTACACTTATCCTATTATTAACAGGTGTAAACTCCTATTCTCAGATTACAAAAGCCGAAATAATCGCAACAGGATTAACCTGTTCGATGTGTTCGAATGCCATAAACAAACAGTTGAAAGCTTTTACAGAAGTAGACAGTATCAGTACCGATTTAAATACCAATACGTTTACAGTATACTTTAAAAAAGACAATTCATTGGAGCCTAAAGTCCTGAAAAAAGCAGTTGAAAAAGCTGGTTTTTTTGTTGGGTCACTAGTTTTAACAGCAAAATTTCACGTAGACAAAATTGAGGACAATACCACTCTGAAAATCGATGATGCCACCTATACTTTTATCGATATTAAAAAGCCTGTAGCACATGCCGAAGGGAAGTACAGGGTTTTAGACAAAGGTTTTGTGACGCAGAAAGAGTATAAAAAACTACTTAAATCGTACTCAAAATATCCTGATTACGCGACTGAAAATGAGAATGATTATTATTTAAAAGCCCTTTAAAAATGAGATATTTATCCCTAATCTTCTTATTTCTGGTTTCTTATCAAATTGAAGCACAAGAATTATTTGTAGTAACCGAACCTGCCAGTAATGCTCCGGCGGGTTCTATTGGAGTTCGCGTTGGACAATCCTTAATGGAAAAGAAACTCGAAAGCGGTTCCATGTACAATTTAACCCCGGAAGTTACCTGGGGGATCAATAAAAACCTGATGGTTCGTACCTCAGCTTTTTTAAGCAATCAGGACAATGGACTGGGCCTTAAAGGTGGTGGATTTTATGCCAAATACCGATTCTTTTCGGCAGATGATTTGCAAAGTCATTTCAGGATGGCTGCCTTTGGGCGATACAGTTACAATAACTCTTACTTTAATCAGGAAGCCATAGATTTAGCCAATGGAAATTCAGGTTACGAAGCCGGTTTGGTTGCCACACAGTTGCTTCATAAAGTAGCTATAAGTTCTTCCGTAAGCTATGTGCGTGCTCTTAACAATGCCGATTACAGTTTTCCGGATATGCTGGGCAAAAATGCCATAAATTATACGTTCTCTGTGGGTAAATTAATGCATCCTAAAAAATACACCAGTTACAAACAAACCAATATTAATGCAATGTTGGAGTTTACCGGACAAACTATTACTGAAAATGGAAGATCGTACCTGGATGTAGTTCCTTCGATCCAGTTTATCATCAACAGTCAGGCGAGAATTGACTTAGCTTACAAAAAAGAGTTGTACAGCTCTATGCAGCGTATGGCAACCGATGGCGTTTTCCTGAAACTGGAATATACTTTTTTCAATGTAACGAAGTAAATAAATCCCATTACAACCGGAACAAATCGTTCTGATTAAACCTATAAAATGAAGAAAATAATTTATGTATTATTCCTGTTCTTTGCTTTTGCAAAAGTCCAGGCGCAGATTATAAATCCTGTGAAATGGGAAGCTTCGATCGAGAAAAAATCCGATTCGGAATATCAGCTTTCTTTTAAAGGAACTATCGAGAAAGACTGGCATGTCTATTCGCAATTCACTCCCGAAGATGGTCCGCTTCCGGCTGAATTCCTTTTTCATGATTCCAAAAACAATTATGAACTTATTGGAAAAGCAACCGAAAGCGAAACTCATCGAAAGTTTAATGAAATCTTTGGTGTAGATGAAATTTTCTTTTCGGATAAAGCTGTGTTTACCCAATTAATCAAACAGACCAATCCCGAAAAAGAAGTCGTACAAGTAGAGCTTTCTTATCAGGTATGTAAAGAGAATTGTATTAGCGAAACCAAGTACTTTGAATTCAATCTCAAAACGCTTGAAGCAAAAGAAATTCAGGCAGCTGACATTACAAACGACAAAACCGAGAAAACAACAGTAAATCCCACCATAGAAAAACAAGCGGAATCCGAAAAAACGGATTCCAGTTTGTATATGATTTTCATTATTGCGTTTTTATCCGGTTTTGCCGCACTGCTTACCCCTTGCGTGTTTCCTATGATACCTATGACGGTAAGTTTCTTTACGAAACAAAGTAAAACGAAAGCTAAAGGAATTAAAAATGCCATTATTTATGGTATTTCAATTATCCTGATTTATGTATTTCTGGGCTCCGTAATTACGCTGCTTTTTGGTGCTGATGCCTTAAACGCACTATCTACCAATGTCTGGTTTAATATTATCTTTTTTATCTTACTGATTGTGTTTGCAGCCTCTTTTCTGGGTGCCTTCGAAATCATGTTACCCAATTCATGGGCCAATAAAGTAGATCAGCAGGCAGATAAAGGCGGGATCATTGGAATCGTTTTTATGGCATTGGCTCTGGCAATTGTTTCTTTTTCCTGCACGGGTCCCATTATAGGAACTCTACTGGTTGAAGCAGCTTCTAAAGGCGGAATTGCACCGATTGTGGGAATGTTAGGTTTCTCATCGGCTTTGGCATTGCCTTTTATGCTTTTTGCCATGTTCCCGGGCTGGTTAAACACATTGCCAAAATCCGGCGGCTGGCTCAATACCGTAAAAGTATTTCTGGGCTTTCTGGAATTGGCTTTGGCCTTTAAATTTTTATCTAATGCCGATTTAGTGTTACAGCTGCACTGGTTTGAAAGAGAAATCTTTCTGGCCATTTGGATCGCTATATTTGGTACACTGGCTTTCTACTTATTTGGAAAAATAACCTTGCCACATGATTCTCCAACCTCATCCATTTCGGTAGGCCGTTTAGGAGTTGGATTAATCGTACTAACATTTACCATTTATCTGATTCCGGGATTGTGGGGTGCTCCTTTGAAATTAATCAGCGGATTCCCTCCTCCAATGACGTATAGCGAATCTCCGTATGGCGTGGGTGGGAGTGGAAAAAACACCTCATCCGCTGAAAAAGTATTACCAGACGGAGCACATAAAGGCCCTCATGACATCACAGCTTTCACAGATTATGAAAAAGGACTAGCCTACGCCAAAAGTGTAAACAAACCTATCCTTTTAGATTTTACCGGATTTGCCTGTGTGAATTGCCGAAAAATGGAAGATTATGTCTGGTCTGATCCTCGTATTTTGTCCATCTTAAATAATGAAGTCGTTTTAATTTCTTTATATGTTGACGACAAAAGAGAATTACCTCTTGAAGAACAATATGTCTCTAAAGAAACTGGTAAAAAGATCACAACCATCGGAAATAAATGGAGTGATTTTCAAATTACCCGCTACAAAGCAAATGCGCAGCCGTACTATATTTTATTAGATACAAATGAGCAAAAGCTGAGCAAACCTGCAGGATATACTCCTGACATTACCGAATATGAGCAATGGCTGAAATCCGGTATTGCTAAATTTCAAAATTAAAAGTACCATTTTTTTACATCTGTGCATTTTTTAGACGTTGTGCACAATCGTGGGCTGTTGAAGCCCATAAAAGAGGGAGATATTTAGGTATCTCCTTTTTTTATTGCACTTTCATTTCGTCCTGAGACAAAAGCTTGATCCTAATTTCTGCCACAAAACTAATGGTGCACGAACACATTTTAAAGCAATGACATTTAGTTATTTGGTATTTCGATATTAATTTTATTTTCGATACTTTAGCTCTGATACAGATTAAAAAATGAACAGTTCTGAGAAATTTCAGGATTCCTGTTGTCTGATTTTTCTTTATCAAAAGGATAAATTTTTAACGATTGTAAAAAATAAATATGGAAGAAAGGCACATCAGAAATAGGCTTTACATCAGCCCTGAAGAGCAGGAATTAATAAAAAACACTCCGATATTATTAGGCGGGGCAGGTATCGGAAGCGCTATTGCTGAATGTTTATTGCGATTAGGTTTTGAAACCCTGACCATCATCGATGGTGATGTTGTCGAATTGTCCAATTTAAACCGACAAAATTATACCGAAAACAATATCGCACAACCCAAAGTAGAAGCGCTTAAAGAACGATTATTGTCGATCAACAGTCAGGCAAAAATCACGATTCATAACTGCTTTTTAACACCCGAAAATGTTGGCAATTACATTACCGACCATAAAATTGCGATCAACGCTCTGGATTTTACTTCTGATGTTCCGCTTATATTTGATTCCATTTGTCAGCAGAAAAACATTCCGGTGTTACATCCCTATAATTTAGGATGGGGTGCATTGGTATTGGTCATTTCAAAAGATGAAGGTTTAGAAGTTTTAAAAAAGTCAGATGAAAAATTTAGCGAAGTGAATGTTGTCGACTATGTTTTAGAGTATATGCGCTATTGGGAAAATCCGCAAAAATGGCTCGAAGAAATTCTGGACAAATACAAAAAGGAAAACAAAAATCTGTCTCCTCCCCAACTCCCTATTGCATCCTGGCTCGTAGCGGGAATGTGTACCCATATTGCATTTGACATCGCGACCAACACTCCCGTAAAAACATTCCCGGAATTTTATCTGACCTCGCTTAAATAAGGAATTTAAACGAACTTCATTTTTATTATAAAATTAAAAAAAGCTGCATTCAATTATTTGAAGCAGCTTTTTTGTTTGAATAAAAGAGTGAAGTGTTCTCTTCAAGATTTCACATCGATGTATCAATTTCTTTTAACCCGGTTTCTATCTTTATGAATCTTTTCTTAAAGAAACATCCTAATCCGGAATCGAAGCAAACATTGCAATTTCTTTTAAATCTATGTAGTACTCTCCTGAAAAAGGGGATAATTCATTTCCTACTACATTGATTTTTACAAAGTACTTTTCTTTCCCATCTTTCTTAATAATTTTAAATTCTCTCAAATAATTAAACACTATTGCAAAATCATTATAGTCAACAGGTTCTAAATTATCAACATTATATAATTTTATATTAGTTATTTTTTCCAAATACAAATCACCTTGTTCAATATAAATCTCTTCCTTTTTATAATCAAAATTAGGTAAAGTTTTTACAAAACGATCCATACTAACTTTTGCATACAAAAGGTCAGTGTTAAACAAATACATTGCATAAGTAAATTCCGCACTAATACCGGAATTCTCTTGTAATTTAACCAGGCCATCAGTAATTGCATACGATGATTTCTTATTATAACATTCCAAAAAAGATGTGTTCATTACTTTGTAAAGATTCCCAATAAAAAAACCATTCTTATCAATTGTAAAATAGGAATATAAGTCTGGCGTTTCTGAGTTATAATCTTCTCTCGAAATCTCGACATCATGCTTTATATAAGTTTCATAACTTGGTTGATAAGACGTTATCTCTTTTATAAGCCTAATTTTCCCATCCTTTGTATAATAATGAACGGTATCATATTTTGTTGGAAAATTAATAGTCTTTGTTCTGTCTAAACCCAGTAGGCAATAACAGTCGTTTGTAAAATAACTCTGACTGTCTTCTGTTTTAGAAAGTAACTCAATATCGCGAAGAGATACATACAGCTCTTGATTTTTGTATAGAATCTTTGATCTATTTTTAACCTTATCAAAAGACACAATTTTAACTTTTGACGCATAATCCAAGTGGTACTTTTTATTAGAAGACAAATCTTCAGTAGAAAACAAATCGACCCCTTCAAAATTTGTAACGACTCCATCTGAAGTAATAATCTCTGTAGATGATTTTTCTTTCTTACAGGAAGATATAACAATCAATATTATAAATAGAAGCAATCCTTTTTTTCTCATAAATACGTTTATTTCTTAATTTTATACAACAATATTACCATTACTCGCTCTGATTTTTCTTATTTGAACCTGATATTTATATTATTTCCTAAATGGTACTGTCTCTTTTTTCATGGAAGTATAACAGATTAAAACTGCCGGTTAAGGCAGCTTTATAAAACCAATATAATGTAATTTACTTTTTGTCCAGTTTTATCCATTCGTGAAAGGTTCCTTCACCTCCAACTCCTTTGATGAAGTATTTATTTTCCTCTTTTTTTATTAAATAAGTAGGATCTAATTTTATACATCGATCATCATTTCCATTGTAATACAATTCCAAAACATTATTTTCTTCTATTCCTTTATAATCTCCTTCGCCAATAGACTGCCCATAAAAGGAATCCAACTTTAATGAAATTTTATCCTCGCTTATTATAAAATTGTATGTTGAATGCCCCGTACCTTCGGTTGTTAATTCCTCCTCAACAGTTGCCGAAAAATTACCCTGATAAATTTCATCAATTGCTTTAAGGTTTTTTAATTTGTAGGATAACAACAATTCCGTATATAAATCAATTCCCTCTTTGGTTATTTTATTTGTTAAAAGCTTTTTTAGAAAAACCCATTTATTATTTTCATGAATATAAAAATAAGTACAGGCATTCTCTTTTAAATCAAAATCTCCTGATCCGTCATTGTAGTATTTTGAGACCGCCTCTTTAGGTAAGAAACTCGCAATAATGTAATACTCATTTAATTTCTGTTTTAAAATTTGGCTTACTTTATCATTTATCTCTTTTGAAGTTTCGTCGCCTGTATTGATTTTAAATTCCGAAAAAAAACCTTTCTTATTATAAACAGACCAATAGTCCTGAATCAAACTTGATTTCCCAATGTAATTCACATTAAAAAAACCCAAATCTTCGAGATCAAAAAAATAAACCGGGAACGTTGGACTATGATCCTGAAGATAATACCCATTCACCTTGTATTTTGCTTCTAAAAAATTGACAGGCGGTATAGTATAATCAACATATACCTCTTTTGAAACTTCTTTTTTATCTGTTTCTTTATTCGCTTTTTCAGCAGCCTCTCTTGTTACTTCCTGCTTGCAGCTACTTAACAACAGCAGCAAGACTGATACTTTTATGATCTTTTTCAAATTATATTAAATTATCTGTAATACTTATTTTCATTAGACCCTTTTTTAATTTATTTCATCACTAATAAAACCATATTTTAATGGTTTAGTAGTAATACTTTCTTTTAAATTAAAAATAGGGCTATTAACATAATACTTATCCTTCAGTTTTACAATCTTCACCTCGGGAATATGCTTGCTGTTTATATATTCTTTATCTTCAAGAAGATTTTTCCTGTGATATAAAAACAAGGTATCACCTTTTTGAACCGGTACCAGCAAATCTTTAAAATCTCGCTCTACAAAATAACAGGAGTCCTTAGATACTTTAATATAGTAGGTGTAATTATAATTTGATTCATAAGAGTCCAGCGATAAAATATAATCCCTGTACCATGAATCCTCGATTTTTGATTTGGCAATAGAATTAAAGAAAGTTTTTTGTAAATCTTTGGTCTTCTTTTCGACAAAATTAATTTTCCAATGCATCTCTTCGTTAACCTTCTCATCTGAATCTACTTCAAAAGAATCCATTTTTTCCCATGAATTATTTTTATAGTGATACAAATCTGTCTTATATTTTTCTTTTACCGAAATAGAACAATCAGCATGTGGTGTTGGGATTAGAAATTTCTTATCAATGAAAAAAACATAAATGTCAAATACTTTTTTATATTCTTCAATGCTCAATTTGTTAACATAAGCCTCCAACTTCTCAGAATCATCTTCACTAAAATATTTTGAATACTTTTCAAAAAAAAGGAAATCTTTAGGTATTAAAAAAGTGACTAAATTCCCCAGATCATTACCATTTTCAGGGGCATATAAAACTCCATAATCATAAGATGTTGTAAAGAAACTACCATATTTAGAAGTATCATACATATATTCATGTTTACTCATTTTTAACACCTTATCAAAATTTAGATTATTTTTTTCCTTTTGATAATTTTTTTGTTCTTTGCTCTCTACCTTTTTATCTTTGCATCCAATAATAGATAGCACAAAAAAAAAGAGCAAGCAGTACTCTTTTAATCTCTTCATAATTTTTCCGTTTTCAGACTAAAGTAACACATTATTTTAAAGAAAAAAACTAGCAATTGCGGTAGTTTTTCAATTTATTTAAATCCAAAGAAAGAATTAGGGCAAGGATAAATATTCTTTATATTCAATTTTATTGTCATCATTTTTATAGAAAACATATCGATTTTCACCTCCCTGAAAACTCATCTCAATTTTTAAGGTATCCTGTAAGATCCATTTATAATCAACCTCAGCATCTTCCGAATGTGTTTTAAAATTACTTTGCGGCAATTTTTTTAGCAAATCCTTTTTTAAATAATTAGGTGACTCATTATAAAATATCTCATAAGCCTTATTAAATGTGCTTTCATTACAAACACAAGTTTTATTTAAAGGATCCTCATATCTGGAAATTCCATTGTCGTTTTCCTTGCATTTAAAAAGAATTTCTTTGGCATTCTTACTTTTAACAAACTGCATATAATTGCCCGAATACCAAACCAGCAGATCGTCCCCAAACACATATATTTTATGAAATGGAGGTGAACACTTGGTAATAATAACGCCTCTAAATGTATTGAGCTTAATTTTGAATAAATCATAGATTTTTTTCTCTAAGCTTTTCATTTCCTCTGCTAACGAATGATTGTAGAAATGTCCTTCTGTATGATATTCTAAATTGTGTATACTATCGATCTCAAAGTAAGTATTAGCAGTTCCATCACCCAAAATGAATTCACTATCTAATAATTCAAAAGTATGAGTTTCAAGATTATCAGAATTTGTATTGGATGATTTCTTCAATTCCCATTTTCCCTGGATACCTGATAAAGTTAATACATTATCATTTTTATCTTTTACCAAAAGGTATTTTGAATCAGCGGTTTTGACCTGTTTTAAAGCTACATTTTGCTTCTCCTGTGTTTGTTGCCTACAACTTATTAATAACACTCCGAACAACAAAACCAACAGTTTGGTACAATTTCTCATATTCTTTAATTAAATTTTGTTTTCGCATACCACTCGCGATCGATGCGATTTTACCTCCGAAAGGTACTACTTCTTATGCGACAAAGATAATTTATGAGTAAAACTGCTTCTTTAAACTCAAAATAAGAAATGCTCCCATACTATTAGATCGAACGGGAATTGGAAATCCTATAGCCCAGTTATTCTGACCTGCATTTATCGTTACATAAATAAGAGAATTCATCAAATAAGAACCGTATTCCTCCAGTCGCCAAGTTTCTTTTGGCTCGAAAATTAATATAAAATCCTTATTTCAGTCTTTTATTTAAGTCGCATATAACTTCTGTTTTTTATCTTATATGAAGCCAATTTTATTCTAATGCTTCAATAGTTTTCAAATTTTGCTTCTCACCTACCTTATTAACAGTATTAATAATTCTTTCCAAAGAAAAATATTCCTTTTTAATTTTCTTATCATATTTAATTTCTGGCTGAGTAGTTTTACCATTAAAGAAAATAACCGGTAAAAATTTCTGATTTTCAGGAATTAAAATTTCTCCATCTCTTTCCATACTATTAGTAACAGAAGAAAGTAATTTATGATCTGAAACAACTATTTCTGAAATATCCCATGGATATCCAAAAAAATAATTATTCGGTCTATCCTTGTCAATTAAAATGGGAGTAAAATACAAAAGAGACTCTAATTTTTTATTTTTAATATCATAAAATGCATAGTCAATACCATCTTCTTCTCCTGAACATCTAAACAATTCCAACATATCATCCTCGTCCAGATTAATGAAAAATTTATAATTAATACTACCATAGAACTCGTTAACTAAGAATAACTTATAATTGGAAGTAATCCAATATTCTATATTTATATCTCTTTTTGAATCATATACTGTACAAATGAAATCTTTCTTTGAGTCACTATCAAAATCAATAGTTTCTGTAACAACATTTTCATATACATCAGGAATTAGACCTCTTAAATCTTTATTTATTACAACTTCCTGTGGTTTAATTAATTTAAGTTCATTTTTGACTTTTCCATTTTCTTTATCTTTACAAGAAAACATAAATAGAGAAAGAAATAGGCATATCATTATTTTCATATTTTTTATCTTTTTTCTCAAAAATAGTAATTTAAAAATTCTACTTTTCAATCAGTCCAATAAAGTACTGGGAATTTATGAAGTGACTGCGGGAGGAATACCCGGAGCATCTGTCGATCTTAGATTCGTCTTTGTCGCGGCGCTCAAGACAAATGCCTTGATCGTAATTATGATACAACCATCCATCAGGTAAAACACTTCCTTCCCCTGCCGACAAATTAATTACCCAAAAAGCTAAACATGCTGGTGCTCTTTTAGATATTAATGTTATAGATCATTTAATTATTACCTCAGAAAGCTACTATTCCTTTGCAGATAAGGAGAATTTATGAGTAAAACCGGTTTTCAATTTATGTAAAAAAACAAAAGCTACCGGTTTAGGGGAGCTTTTGTTTTTGATAATTATCTGTCTTTCTCGTAACCTACACCTTTTATTAGCAAGTTTTTATAAGTTGGTTTCTCAGCTAAATCCTTATTCAGAATATAACCTTTCCTAAAATTTACCCTATCATAAACATCAAGCCACGAATTATTACCAGTTGCTTCATTTTTTACGGTATCGTTTATAATAATCCAGTCATTATATTTTAAATTTTCGACGACTTCCGACGATACATCTGGTGATGTATACATGGCAACCTTGTTTTTTGAAGAAACAAAACGAATTGGATTGTAGTGTTTCCAATGTTTGTATTTCTCTTTTAGTTTAAAATAATAGGGCATTTTATAACAAACAGTATCTAAATTCTCGTCATTACCATCTTTACTCCATCCCCCTTTAGTCAATACTGTAATGGAGTCAATATTTTTTTTATTTACAAATAAATACTTGTCACGTAAGTCAAGATTTGCAAGGTAATCTCTCTTAGATTCTTCTTCTTTCCATGAAGGTAGAAATTCGAACTTCCAGACATCATCCTTTTTATTGATAAGCCAAAAATTAATTCTCGCATTTTTACCTTCCCATTCATCAAAAACAGCTATCTCATAGTTTGATCTACTCTTTACTCTATAATCTTTAATTTTATACAACTGATTCCTAAAAGGGTTAAACTCATTGTCATAAAAAATATTATCTATCGTTGCCTCGTTTATCAAACGTTTAACATTGAAATTAAGTGTTATATTCTGATAGTCTCCTGTTTTACCCAAAAAGTAACAATATTTATTCTCATGAAGTACAAGATGAAAAACCTGACTTTCAAGTTCTTTGATCTTTTTATTTCCTAAAATTTGATCTTTAGTATTTTCTTCTTTTTTAACACCTATGTTATCAACATCTTTTTGTTTTCTAACACAGGAAACGACAACTAAAGAAAATAAAACAATAAACAAATAACGCATATATAATATAATTAAGTTTGAAGTAAATATAGGATATTCTAAAATATAGTACATTAATTGAATTGAATATGAAAGTGATCCGGGTGATCTGAAAAAACAATAATTATTTTATCCTTTTAAATGTTTTATCCTCCGGATTTAAATCCGGTTTGAGTATTAATTCCTTAGAATTTTTTATTTCAAAGATAAGTTCTCTATTAATATTCAATTCTCTTATTTCCCATTTTTTATTTCCTTTTCGCAAAGCTTCTTTAGTAGATTCAATTGGTGGTTGAACAGGGTTTTCTAAAACATCTGAAGAATCAAAAGAGACATTTACTTTTAATGCGTTATCTTCAAATGGCTCGACCTGAACATTTACAACAAAAAAACCAGGAGTATAACCTTCCGTAACCTCCTCAAATAAATCGGTATTACCATAAAGCAATCCCCCTAAGGTCAACCTAACATTCTCTCCTTTTTCATTCTTCTCTTCCCATGAAGTTCCTTCAAAATCCGGGATGCTTTTAGTTTCCACTTTTTTCAATATTAAAAAAAGGCTTTCATTTGAAGAATCACTATTCCTATATTCGTACTCTCCCTCAAAATCATATAATGCATCATTTTTAACTGCTGCAATTTTATTTTTATTTACCGAAATCTCTATTTCTTTGGCTTGTTTAATTTCCTGGATTTCTTTTTTTTGATTTTGGCAAGCAAAGAGAAAGAGAGAGAGAAGACAAATAACTACTTTATTTTTTTTCATTTTTTTTCATTTTTTTTTCTCAAAAATAATAATTTAAAATTCTACTCCTTAGTCAGTCTAATAAAGCACTGGGAGTTTATAAATAACACTGTTTTTCAATTTATATGAAAAGACAAAAGCTACCTGCTAGAGGTAGCTTTTAGATCCAATAGATTTAAAGTTTATCATACTCTATTCCTCTCCTGATTCAGGAAGACATTCTAATTTTTCCTTTTTTAAATCGATCTCAATAATTTTTTCATTTACTAAGTCAAATTTTACCGCTTTCAAAATTCTATCGTATTTACCCTTTGAATTTACTTTATCAATTACTACAGCAAAACAATTATGTCCTTTACTCGTTTCACAGGTATAGCTAAATACTTTATTATCCCCTAAGATATAATTATAATCACCAAGCTCTGAATATGTTTCAAGTACTTTTAGGTCTTTACATTTCCACTTATTACTTTCTGTTCTTCTAAAAAGTCCAATATTCAAAAAACCATTATTTTTCTGAAGTGAAAATGTGTAATTAGATATTCGAATAATCCTTCTATCATCAGTATATTCATCTAAAATGTAATCTTTCAATGTTTTGTATACCACATCTTCATCTAAAGTCGAATCTATTATAAATTTATTAAAATTACTGTCAATTATAAATTTATCCGTTCCATAATTAATTCTTACATCAGAAAAATCAAAATCATTTTCATCATATACTCTATCTATTGAAAATATTTTAAGCTCCTTTTTCTTCTCAAAGTTATGGTCGTTTTTTTCTTGATCTGAATATCTTTTACTATTTACATCCTTCTTAGAGGGCAATTGTTTTTGATTACAAGAAAAAAAGCCAAGCGCTAAAATTAACAGCAATTTCCTCATGTCGTATATTTTCTTATTTAGATATATCATTTGTACTATTATATCTGATTTTCTTTATTTGAATTTGGTTTTACATTCACGCTTTTTTATAATCCTAAAATAGCCTTAGAAAGTTATTATTCCTTCACTAATAAAGGGAATTTATAGATGCTATTTTTAGTATTGGATTTATAAAAAAAGCTGCATTTCTTTTTTTGGAATACAGCTCTTTTTTTATTCATCACCTATTTCCGGAAAACAATCCACTTTTTCCTTTTTTAAATCAACTTCAATAATTTTTTCTTTTACCAAGTCGAATTTAAATGCCTTGAGCACTTTTTCATATTTCCCTGATGCTGTTATTTTATTGATTACAACCGCAAAATATTGCTCTTTTTTATTATTGTAACAGCTAAAGGATAAATATTTATTCCCCTCCATCACATATTGGTTCATATCCTTATTTATTGCTTTACCAATGCTTAATATATCTATTACTTTCCATTTGTCAATTTTCTCTCTTTTTAAAAGGATTTTTAATAAATTTCCTTGATTATTACTATTTAATACTCCAAAGTCTTTCATTCTAATTACATTTTCATCCTTTACTGTTTCCCTTTCTAAATTCAATATACTTTGATATCTCATATCTTCTGTTAAGGTTGAATCAATTAAAAAATCAGGGTATTCTTGTTCAAATTTATATTTACCGCTACTATAATTAGCATATATTCCTGCTATATTTAAATCTGAATCATTAAATACCTCACCTATTTTTAAATCTCCGTTTTTCTTCTCAAGGTTATGGTCGTTTTTTTCTTGATCTGAATATTTTTTAATATTTACATCCTTCTCAGAGGGCAATTGTTTTTGGTTACAAGAAAAAAAGCCAAGCGCTAAAATTAACAGCAATTTTCTCATGTCGTATATTTTCTTATTTAAATATATCATTTGTACTATTATATCTGATTTTCTTTATTTGAATTTGGATTTACTTTCACGCTTTTTTATAATCCTAAAAATAGCCTTAGAAAGTTATTATTCTTTTGCTGAAAAAGGGGGCATAGATATTTTTTTGGTTTTGGATAATAGAACAGAAGCAACCAAGTTAGGCTGCTTCTGTTCTATTTTATTTTTTCTCTGATTTCATTAATATTCATAAATTCAAAACTCCCTATTTTTTCTTCTATACTATCTAAATCTTTTTTATCACTCTTAAAATATAGTATTGGTAGTTTTTTTTGATTTACGCTCATCTTTTTCTCTTCATAATCCGGAATATTGTTTTCAATCGTTGTTAGAAGTTTTTTATCTTTCAGAATAATATCATCTATATCTCCAGAAAATCCCCAATATTTTTTATCATCTTTAAGTATGAGTGGATCAAAATTAAAAATAACATTAGAATTGAAACTATTCTTATCAACATCATAAAAGGCACAATCAATATCCCCTTCTTCTGTTATAATTTTCAACATTTCTAATTCCGGATCTTCGTCGATATTTACAAACCACTTTTTATTAGATTCAGAATAAAATTTATTTATCTGTTTAATTTCTTCATTACTCGAAAACCAATACTCGTTATATTCTCCTTTTTTTTCATCTAAGGTTAAACAGATAAAAATAGTCAAATCATTATTCAAGTTTACTTTTTCAGTCTTTACAATTTTTAAGTTTTTAGGAATTTTATTCTTGAGACTTTCCGAGGCTTCAATTTTTTCAGGTTCTACTAAGCTTTTTTCTTTTGAGCATGAAACCCACATAAAAGAAACTAAAATTAAACAAAAGCTACTCTTTATTATATTCATCATATTTGTTTTTCTTTTTTGGGATCTAAAACTACAAATAATTCTTTAGTAGATTCAATTGGTGGTTGAACAGAATTTTCTAATAAGGTCTGAAGAATCAAAATGCACATTCACTTTTAATGAATTGTTTTCAAATGGCTCAACCTGAACATTTACAACAAAAAAACCTGGTGCATAGCCTTCTCTCGTTTCCTCAAACAAATCTGTATTCCCATAAAGCAATCCTGCAAGAGTCGTACTAACATTTTCTCCTTTTTCATTCTTCTCTTCCCATGAAGATTCTTCAAAATCGGGAATACTTTTAGTTTCAACTTTTTTCAATATTAAAAGAAGCTTTTCATTTGAAGAATCACTATTCTTATATTCGTATTCTCCTTCAAAATCATACAATGCATCATTTTTAACTGCTGCAATTTTATTTTTGTTTACCGAAATCTTTATTTCTTTGACTTGTTTGATTTCATTGGTTTCTTTTTTTTGATCTTGGCAAGCAAAGAGAAGGAGGGAGAGAAGATAAATAACTACTTTATTTTTTTCATGCACTCTTATTCATTAATTCCTTTGATTAAAACTCTTTGTTTTAATTTATCTTCTATTGCCCATCTCAATGATCTTTCACAGCATCATCATTAATCTGCATAGTAATAGATACTTCTTTTAATGTTCTTTTCCTCTTTTTCTAATATTATTTCTGTTACTCCACCATCAAAATTCATTACGACCTCTATTTTGCCAGATTTTACTTTAAATTTAACATCAATTAACCCATTTTTGTTGATGTTCATTATACTGTCAACCATTGGTATTCTTTTTGGCAAAACAGATGATTTTTCAACTAGTTTACTTGAAATAATCTCCTCATAAACTTTAGCCAAACTTGTATTTTTTATCGTACAGACTTTACCACTTCCCATTTCTACCGCCACATCTTCACACTCAGCTGCAGATTTTTTATCTTTACTACTTTTTGCAAATGCAATTACACACCCATCACTTTCAACAAACATGTAATTATCGACAAAGAAAGCATCCTGAAAATATTTATCTAATTCAGAATTCTTGTCATACACTTTTTTATTCCGAATACACTCAATTTTATTTGGCAAGATGATCTTGAAATCATCTTTCAAAATCTTCTGATATGCTCGAAGTAAATATTTATGTTCAAAAAAAGATTCCGATAAAATTCTACTTCTGTACACTTCATCAGAATATTTATTTGAAATAAATACAGAATCCCCGGAAATATCAATGATTAAAGACTTAAACTTTTCAACATCGCAAACATACTCGTCTTTTAATAATGGTACAGCTTTACAAAAAATCCAATTATTTCTATTTTTTACTTTAGCTGAAATATCAGTAATCTCCGTTTTCTTTTCTTTATTTATTACATGATTTTGGTGTTCCTCTTTTTTACATGAAAAAAGAGATAATAAAACTAAAAAAACTGTAGCTCTAAAATAAAAAAACTTAGTGATTTGAATCATATACATTATATTTAAACATTTTAATTTCGGCCTTTCTCCTAACAACTAATCCTTCTAATCCTCCATTTGTCACATCACCCATTTCGTCAGCTCCCCCCTCATAATCTTTTAAATTAATTTTTTTCTTTATCTTCGTTACTCCGTCATTAAGACCTCCTACATTTAAAAAATTCTGACCTGTATTATATAAGAGACTAACTAATGCATCGAATTCATTTTGATACAAATATACATGAATATCTCTTTTTACAGCCTTCTCGAATTGTATTACCCTTTGCTCGAATAATTCTGTTGCTCTTTTTATATCAATACCGTCCTTGAACTCCTGAGGTTCAGAGCCATTACACGGAAATTTATGAACTAAATGACCATATCCAATTGAACAATTGCGTTCTTTTGCATCATCATTATAAAGATGTGGCTTAAACTGTTCCCAGTCTTTTATGAATTTTTTTCCTTTTTCACTTAACCTCATTTTTTGTATATCCATTCTATTACCTTGTGGTCCTTTCTTTTGCTTACCATTAAATGCATTTTTATATCCTTCCATTAAGATATCAACCGAATCAATTAAATCCTTTCTACGTTTGAAAGGAGATCCATTTAATGTATTTGTAAGTGGGCTATCTAAGTTTTCCCCATTTTCCGTCGAAAAAATTTCAAAATGCAACATATAAATATCTTGTCCAGTGATTACTGTAACTCCTACGAGCTTTCCTGTTTGCCCAAGAGTATCTCCCTGTTTAACAATATCATTTTTCTTTACTTTTATACTTTTAGGATTTAATTCACCATACCTTGCGATAAACTTTCTGCCATCTTTTAATTTGTGTAAAACTGTGACCTGATTTGTTTGCGAATAAAAATATGCCGTTTCTAAAACTTTCCCATCAGCAATAGCAATCACTTCTGCATTTTTCTCCGTGTACAAATCTCTCCCTCCATGTTTTCTTGCTCCATAATCTCTATAAGAATCAAAAGTTGCTTGATTATGTCCATCAGCAGCAGTCCAATTATAGTTTTTACCCCATTTTGAGCCAGTATTATTTGTAGGCTTTTCTAATAATGGAAAAATAATTTCTTTCTTTTTTATACTCTCTCCCACAACCATATTCAATCCTTTATAAGACAAATGTTTCGTAGAATGCCCTTCGATACCAACATAGTAACTCCATTTTTCGCCGACTTTTGTTCCTTTAAGACGGGTTATTTTAAAAGTCGCAGATGCATTGCCTTCTGAATCTATTTTTACTTTACTTCTAAAATTTGGTTTTTCCCTTTTTTTGTGGGATGTTAGTACAATCTCTTTACCGATCATGTTTTGTGTTTTAGCGACAATGGTCACATATTCGCCATCATAACTAAGAGGAATTTCATCTTGTGCCGTGACTCTTTTTCCATCGTACTGAAAATAGGCCGCTGTTATTTTTTCACTCGTTACAACATTTAAAACCGCAGTGGTGTTAACATCGGCATTTCTCTTAAATGGGTACAATCTGCCATTTTGTATCCCCATTAATTTGAAGGTAATTTTAGCTGTTTTTCCTTCCTGAACCCCAAAACGCTTCTGAAAAGTATCATCAAAAGTTATAATCTTATTTATTTCACCACTTTCATTCGTTGTCGTTTCATTATAATAAGAAGGCTCTTTACTGCCGTTTAAGTAAAAATTAATTCTTACTTTCTGATTGTCATAGTCCGGAATCTTCGCTTTTACATGATTTACTTCTCCCGAAAAACCGGAAGTTTCTTTTTTGTCACCATTACTATAGGCCCAATAGGCCTCGGTTACCTGCGGACGCTGTACCTCCATTTTGAAAGTAGCTTTAGCATCGACGCCTTTTGCTGCGTCGCTAAAGGCTTCTATTGTGTAGTGCCCTTCTTTATCGGGTACAGATATCCCAAAAGATTCCCATTTATGAAGGTGCTTTCTTTTTGGAGCGCCCTTTTCAGTATACCAGATATCTCCTGACGTCAAATACGGATTATTCTTAGAATCATAAACGATCCATTTTACATCCTGTTTTTCTTTATCTGTAGGAGGTATTTTAAAAGTTTTTGCTTCTAAAGTAAAAGTCTTATCTGAACCGCCCAATAAAAAGACATTCTTGTTTGATTCTCCTTTGATAGGACCAATACTGGTCACTTCATTTTTAATTGCTGAAACTTCAAACTCCTGCGTTAATGCATATTGATCCTTACTGATTATTTTAATCTTATAAGTTCCCAAATCAGGCATCAATACGCTAATGTTTCCTGTTGAATCCAGTTCTTTTTCGTCTGAAATTGTGGTTCCTTTATTATTAATTTTAGTCTCTATTTGATAGTAAAGTTTTAATGGATTTAGTGATTTTACTTTCGGGTATTTTAAAGCTGTTTTAAATATAAACTCTTTCGCTGAAGGTCTTACCAATCTTCCTTTAACTGTGGAAGGAGGTAAAATTACAAGCTCCTGAGCCACTATTTTTACTTCTGTAAAAGCGAACGGCTTTTTATTTTTCTTACTGTTTGCTCCATGTTCATACCCATAAGCTTCGATTATATAAGCACCTTCTGCATCAAAATTATAACTAAAGGATGTACCCTCGTCTTCAAAAATAGTTTCTTCGTATTTTTTACCTTTTCTCGCCTTGTAAACAATCCAGTTAATACCTTCGTTTTTATTTCCATTGTGAACGATCAGGGTTTCGTCAAGGAAAAACTCCAAACTTTCTCCTACGATAAAGGAAGAAGCAGTTGTATTTTTTATTTTGACCGCTCCGTTTTTTACCGCATTTCCGGGCGCATCTATACTGCTTATTTCTTTTAAAAATACATAGACAGCTTCTCTTCCAATCTTACCATAAAGTCTGTCTGCGCTTAAATTAGGATAAATTTTGGTTTTAGTGGTTATAGTAATTGTACCGGGTAAGTCATCCAGTCCCTCTACTTGTCCTAGCAATAAAAACAGCTCATTATATTGTTCAAAAAGATTGGCTACATTGATTGTGTCTTTTTTTAATTGGTCTCTAATCGTTTCCCAACGTTTTTTACTTCCCTCTGAAATTTCCCCCAACAAGATATTGGTATCAATTGCTTTAATCATTTTTTCGCGAACGATTTCCCAATTAAAATTTTGGGTCGCTGCCACAGAATTTAGTTGTTTAAGAGCGGCGTACATTTCTGTAAATAATGCATGATTTGGTTTACCGTCAAAATCCTGAACAGATACTCCTTTATCTTCATCTAAAGCCTTAGAAATTTTAGTCCAATATTCTACTGCTATTCTATCATTTATAGCATTAGCCTGTTCTATTTTTTTCCTGATTGCTTGTTTAACAACTTCCAGAGTGGGTTCACCGTTTGTTTGCAGTTTTTCCGGTATCGTTAGCATTTGTTGTACCTCAACACCGGAATAAATCTGACTTGTTACTCCTTTACCTAAATTTAAAGCATCATCTTCAACTCCGAATATCGGAGAAGTAGTGTTAGCTGATATCACAGTACTCATCATTGTACTGTCTATAGTATCCGCAACGCCTTCTCCGATTGAAGTATTAAAATTTGTTGTTCCAAAAGGAATAGTTCCGGGCAATACCGTTACATCATTAAAAGCCTGCCCTGCTTCTCCAAAAACCGAAGGAGTATTGTTTACCGATAATGCTGCGTTATTTCCTGCTTTAGCAATTGTATCGTTCACGCCCCCTTCGGCTGAGAAATTAGAGTTTTTAACAGAAAGATTTTGGTTCTTCTGCTCCTGCCATAATTGTTCTATATCCTTTTGCTGACTCATTTCTTTTGAAATTTTTGCCAGTTCTTTTATCATGACATCGGTTAAATGTTCAGCACTTTTTACATCAGCACTGTCTTGTATTAAAATATCGAAATTGTGAATTACGTTTTTACTCATCGGTAGCTATTTTTCAGAGTGTAAAAGTAGTCTCATAGTTTGTTATTTTAAAACTTCAAGACGTTTGTATTCAGTAGTTTCAGTAAGTTCTCATTCTACTGAAACTACTGAATAGAGAAGGTTATTTTTTCTTTTTTTACTATTGTTCTGCTCTACTTTTACACCCTCAAAAAATCAAATAGCTTTATTTTCTTATAGGCATTCGAAACTTTAAAACTTACCCACAATCCTATTAAACATTAGTTAAAAGCATGGAAAAAAGGCCCAAAATACCTGATAAGGATAATTTAAAAAACTTCTTAAACAAATCTTACTTACATCATTAAACAGAAAAAATATGGCTCTACAAACATTAAACACTATTAAAAGTTGGTTCAAAACTGGTTTTAAACCAACACAAACTCAATTTTGGGATACCTGGGACTCCTTCCGTCACAAATACGAAAAAGTACCTGTAAAAGAGATTGAAGGGATTGACGAATTGCTTTCTGCTAAGGCAGATAAAACAGTTTTAAATGATCATTTAACAGATAAAAATGCACATGCCCCACAAGGATTAAAATCAGTGCTGGATACCAATCCTATTGCTGCTTACCCTACTGATTCTCACGGATACAGCAATGCAACTATAATGGGAAACTACGGTAACTATAAGTATAATAATATTACGGTAGGAAGTGAATTTGACAGCACCTCCTTATTTCAGTTAACAAACCAAATAACACTTAGCTGCAGAGTATTAGAAACCGGAGATGAAGGCAAGATATCCCTCTTCAGTGGTGATCCTTCATTAGAAAAATATAAAAATGGAAAACATACCTTAATAAAAATTGCCGACCCAGTATCCAGTAATGTATTTGAATTTCCTGCAAAATTAGAACGATTTAATAATAATACTTATACAATCGCCACCACAGACGATTTTAAAACTATCAATGGAGAATCTATCGTTGGCGAAGGGGATATTGTTATAAATGGAGAAATCGAAGAAGCTCCTATCAACGGAAATCAATATGGCAGGCAAAATGGCGAATGGAAACAAATTACGAAGGCGACGACTCCCAATTTACAAGACGTTCTGGCGCAAGGCAAAGTTGCAATACTTAATGGCATTGCTATGCAAATTGAGGATACGGATACAAATAACCAAACTACAATATCCGGATCCACAATTACTATGACTGATCCATCAAACAACAATAACTTCACGTTATATAATGCAAACGGCTTTCAAACAGTAGGTAAAGCCACTAATAGTAATTTTTCATCTGCCAAAAACGGATTCCTCTATTTCAACGGTGCCTCTGTACACAATAGGCTTGTTTTTGCTGAACCAGGCGAATCAAATTCTACGATTATACTTCCTGCCAAATCAGGAACTATAGCCACTACGGATGAAATAGGATCTCCAGTTTCGGCTACACAAATTGGAATAGTTAATAACATAGCGCTACAAGAACTTGGAGGGGTTGATAAACTTATAAATGGAGTAAGGATAGGCAAAGGTAATGGTGCTGTTGATACCATAGGTAATACCGCATTAGGTGAACTTGTTTTATCTAACAATACCACCGGCACATTCAATACAGGGATAGGATGGAAAGCTCTTTCCGCTAGTACCATCGGAACACAGAATTTAGGGTTAGGAGCTAGCGCATTAGCTAGTAATACATCCGGAAATTATAATCTAGCTCTGGGAGCGTTAGCATCAGCATATACTACAACATCTAGCCAGAATACAATTATAGGTGCAGCCGCTGGCGGTGGAGTTGATTCTAATTTCAAACGAAGTATAGGAATTGGATACAAAGCATTAGGTGGTGTCGGAAACCTAGGAGATTTAAACATTTCAATTGGCCATCAAATAGGGGGTAATATCACCACCGGAGCCAGAAACGTTTTAATAGGTAATTCGAGCAATAGTGCCGTATCTAATAATTTGACAACAGGTAGTGATAATATATTCATAGTTACGGCTGGCATAACTCCTATAGGGGTTACGACTGGATCTGGAAACGTAGCCATAGGTAAGATAACAGGCTTGTCCCCAACGACATCAAACACTATCATTCTCGCTGATGGCGCCGGAAATAGAGCAATAGTAAAAAATACAAATGGAGAAATACAAGCTCCCAATTTAACTCCTGAACTTATTGAATCGGGAGGAAACACTTCGTTAACTACAAAAGCATATGTAGACAGTAAGTCCCTACAAGTTGTTGACGATCCATCAACTTCTCCTGTATCGAGAGCATATTTAGATTCAACATACCCATTCTTTAGCATCGGTTCAAGAGTTCAATGCCTCTCTATTGATACTGGTTCGACTGTTTACGAAAAAACAGCTATTGGATGGGCTAAACATCTCGTTACCTCGATCGCCTAAATTTAAGACAAGAAAAAAAGACCTCTTGAAAGTGCTTTAATCGCTATTCAGGAATTTTATCTTATCCTAAATGAACAATTATCAAAAGGAGATTTGTTATTGTTTCAATACCTAATAACCTACAACAACATCATTTAAAAAATGGCTCTACAAACATTAAACACTATTAAAAGCTGGTTCAAAACTGGTTTAAAACCAACTCAGACTCAATTTTGGGATACCTGGGACTCCTTTCGTCATAAAGAAGAAAAAATTGATATAACTGATATTGAAGGAATTGATGAGAAGCTCAGTGAATTTAGTGGCAAGATTCCAACTCTTCAACAAGTTTTCAAAGCTAGCGCTGATTATCAAAATTATTATGGTTTTGCTGTAGTACTTAATCAAGGATTTGTTCTAAAATATATTCCCACAGGGCCAGATAATTTTTCAGATTTTTCTAAATTATCCATAAGTCCACATTATATATATGGAGCAAAGTACGCTTCTGATATCTATGATCCTACCACGAGATTTGATATAAATCATGAATATTTTTCAATATTCAAGAAATTTGATACAAGTTTTAGCGAATGTCAGATGTTTGCAGACAGATTTACATTTACCGCAGGTCCATATCCAATTAGCCAGCAAACTTATCACAAATGCGAATTATTATTTCCAAAATTTAATAATGGCATAGCGGAAACTTGCACATTACCAATAAAAGTAAATCAAACTGCTGCTGACGATGCCGGTAATATTTCATTGTCCTCCATTAACACAACATTCACGACCAGTGACGGAAAAACGATAACCGTTACAAATGGTATCATCACTAATATTCAATAATTTATTGAGTCTTTTAAAAAATGACGTAGCGACTAATGATATGGCTTAAACCTCTTTTTTCGTCATTTTTTAAAGAGAATAACTGACCTCTTTCTAAAACTTAATTATATAACTAATCCAACATCTTATGGCAACAAACATCAACAACATTCTAAGCTGGTTCAAAACCGGCGAGAAACCAACACAAAAACAGTTTTGGGATTCGTGGCAAAGCTTTTGGCATAAGGAAGAACAGATTCCGCAAAGCGCAATTTCAGATCTCGATTCGGTTTTGAATGCCAAAACCGAGAAAGCACAATTTGATGCGCACAAAACAGATCGTGATGCACATCCTGAAATTTTTACTGTCAAAGAAGACAAAACAAATAAAAACCAACGAGATGGATATGCCGGATTAGACGCTTTGGGAAAACTTTACTCAAATCAATTACCGGATCCACTACTAACATTGACAAAATTAGAAGCAGAGGAGTATATCAACAATTCAAAATTAGTAAAAGGCCAGTTATATGAAATTACCGGAGTTGATAATGGCTGGTGCGATGTTCAACTCAGAGCTCTCGAAAACAATGTTCTGGAAACTAACGGAATTGGTAAATTCAACAATCCGGATTACTATTCTTATAGTCTATGGACTAAAAATATGATAGGGACATTTAATAATGTTGTTGGAAATTTTGTTAAAGGCGAAAATGTCACAAGTAATAACGGCGCGCTCGGAAAGTACTTAAGCTATGGATTTATTGAATTCATATCCGGAAACTGGGCGGACGCTTCTTCAATCACGGGCTCTGAGTCTTTAGCCACTTCTGATGTATCCGGTTTTGTAAATTCTCCAAGTTATTCGATTAATGATATTGTCATTTGGGGTAATAATCACTGGAGAAATCTAAATGGAAATCCTGGAGTATATGTGGACGAGTCAAGCTTAGATACCTCTGAATGGGTTATTGATACTGCTGCAATGATTACCGTTTATGATCCCATACGATATAATTGGGAAGGTGATCAGATTTATTATAGAGAAAATGATTATAACAATAAAACTGGTAATAATAAAATTGGAGGCTACGTAAAGGGCTTCAAATGGGGAGGTACTATCACAAATACTCAAATACCGGCCTTGGAGTGTTATATAGCAAATTTAAACATACAGATGAGTGATTGTTACTTTAAAGGTTTTTCTATAGGAGACAGTGTCAACAACTTATTCAACACATTGCATATAAACAATATAAATACCTATAATTTTCAAATGTATGGCATTACTAATAATACATATCTAAATATATACGAGATGAATTGTGCACGTATAAGCTTCAGGGAAACCGTTTTTAAAACCCCTTTTAATATAGGCTCTATAGCTGCTCCATATGCATTCTCTATCTATGGGGTTGATAACTTAAAAAGTATGCAAAATATATACATACAACATGATCTTCATCTTTCGCAACTAGACACCTCCAATTGGACAGAATTATTCAAAGAACATCCCAAAACTATTTTAAACAAACCAAATGGAGATTCCGTAATCACATATATAGACAACAACAATGAGCAAAAAATTGTTGCCTTATCAAGTTAGAACCTGTTCTCTAGTGGGGTTATACAATTGCAGACAGAGATAATAATCATATAAGCACAACAAACTAACGCGGATTTTAACAAATTAAAACAAAAAATATGGCAACAAATATCAATACCATTCTAAGCTGGTTCAAAACCGGCAAAAAACCAACACAAAAACAATTTTCGGATTCCTGGCAAAGTTTTTGGCACAAAGAGGAACAAATTCCTCAAAGTTCTATTGAACATCTGTCACAAACTTTAAATAATAAAACCGAAAGAACTCAATTTGAAGATCATAAATCCAGCAAAACAGCACATGAAACTTTATTTGCATCAAAAGAAAACATTGCTAATAAAAGTCTGACCCTTTCTTCCTTATCAAGCAATAGTGATTATCCGTCTTCAAAAGCAGTTTACGATTTTGTAAATAATCTTATAAAAAGTGAAAATAATGTAAATACAGAAAAAGTATTAAATCTGGTACAATCCAATTCATTGATCCCGGGCAATTATTACTTGATCAATGATTTTCAAACCATCTATACCATTACTGGATCAAACTCTTCTCCAACACTACTTAAAAGGCGAATAAATTCTTATCCGGCAAAGTATGCTGTTCTGGATGTAGGTTATGATTTAAATTTAACTGTGGGTAAAACCGTTGTTATAACCAAACTTCCTGATGGTTACACAGGTCCATTACAGATTGGTTCAACAACAACCGTGAGTCTTGTCGCCTCTCAGGGTTATTATTTCCGTTTTGCCAACGGAATGCAAGCTCACATAGGATTAGAATTTGAATATTCAATACCCCGATATTCCAACGGAATTGTTGACAATTTAGTTGTAAATGATGCTAACGGAAAACCCGTAATACGCCCAGGAGGGGTACTAAATACTGAAGTTCACAATGGCACCGCATACATGAATATGTCGGCAGAAGAAAATCTTAATGTTCCTTTAGAATCAATTATTTTAAAGGCGAAATCGACAAAAGAGTTTGAATTAGAAGGGAAATCCGTAACCTATCCTGACGATAGTATTGAATATAAATTACCTGTCGTGGGAAGTGTCGCTACTAAAGGAACAATCTTAAGAAGATACAACAGAGCTCTTGGTATTGACTTAAAAATCGACTGGAGAGTACAACGCTACCGCAGATGGAAAATTTCAACAGATTCTATTTTAAAAACACTTAATCAGGATCAACCGGTAACTTCTTTAACAGGATTTGATGGTGTTTACCAATTTACAGCAACTAAATCAACTACAGCAACACCGGAAAGATTTTATGTTGCTCATGATTTAGATCATAAATCTTTAACAATCGATGCCAATACAAAGATTGTTGATTTTACAATGGAAGTCAGTTCATATAATGATGCCAAAGACTTTACAATTTTTAAACTAGACCAAAATCATCAGCCTGTTAGTGTCAAAATGATGAAAGTTTCCGGATTATTTGAGAATACAGTAATTCAAAACAATTTAGGAGAACTTAATTTTGATACAAATGTAGATGCTGTAACATTATCAAACACAACATTTGCATGTTCAGCAGTAATTACCGGAATTTCTAACCAAATATCCAACAGCTTATTTTTGGATACCTTTTATAGTATTGAAACATCACTCATAATCAATAACATAAAATCATTATCAAATTTTATGGTTGAAGGATCGATTTCTTCCCGAATTAATAATTCCGTGATTGGCGTCAATCTTAACAATTACAGTAGTGGAAACAAACCTTCTGTTAGGTGGATTAGAATAGAGAATATACAAAGTTCATCCTTAAACAAGGTCCTTCTGGGTGGAGCATTACCCTATTATAATTTTAATAACTCAACAATCGAATATAGTACTTTGTATTTCTATAATAACTTACGCAACGAAGCTTCTCCTACATATACTGCTTATAGTAAATTAATATTCAACAACTGCTTAATATTCTCGATGTCCATTTTTAACAGATCTAAACTAGGTAATACTATATTTGACGGCATCACAAGCAATGTCAATTATATTCCCTCCTCTGCATCCGGAAGAGATGTTTACATCAATTCAGTAGATTTAGATGAAATAAAAATTCAGATGAATAAATTTAATCATAAATTATTTTATGAAGAACGTGATGCTTTAGATGCTTTAAGTATTAAAACTTATGCTACTCCTTTATTATAGAAAAAAGAGAAAACATTTTTAAATATACTCATCACTGTTGAACTCAAATTTTATTTAACCAATATGTTAAAGCCTAAAAGAGATTATTTTTACTCTTTTAGGCTTATCTCTTTTCTTTCTCCCTTATTCACAACCTCAACACAAACTACTACATACCAAGACTTTAATTAAATTATTTTCTACTGAAACTACTGAAAGCAGCAACCAAATTTTTCCCTTTTTCGCTCTTTATCTCTTATTTTTACAGCTGCTAATAAAATCGGTTAGCACTCTCAAAATCAATATAAAAACACCGCTTACTTACGGGAATATCCCGAAAGTAACTACCTCATCTATTGAGAATATCTTAAACAGCAATACCAACCTTTAAACATCAAATCAATCATGAATTCTACATCCAGAGATTTAGGAGAAATACCTTCGGCACCAGACATGAGCAATTTTAAAAACCCTTTGGGGCAGCAACCCGAAGGCAACATTATTATTGGAAATTTTAACATTACACCTTTGAATCAGTCACAAAGCACTGAAAGTCTTACCGAAATCCTGAAAAGAGAAAGTACAGACAGTTCTATTTAAAACATCAAAATTCTTAAAATCAAAAAAATGTTAGACGAAACAGCAATCGAAAAACTAAAAGAAAAATATGGTAATGTATTAAAACTTACCTCTGATGACCAATCTATAACAGCATATTGCAAAAAACCAACTCTCACAACATTTCTGAATTATCAAAAACGATACAATGATGATCCGCATGAAGCTATTTTGTTTTTGTTTGAAGAATGTTTACTGGAAAAAGAAAATTATGATGATGAATTCATGCTTTCTGCAGGAAATTCTATTGTTACCATGATTCAAAAAGACAGTGAATTTAAAATCAATGCAACACCTCAAAAAGATGAATTCAAAAAGTCAGCAGCTCTGATTCGTCAGGCTTTTCAGGTAGATCCTTATCAATTACCGATGGATGAATTTTATAAGCTCATCGAAGAAGCGCTTTGGCTGCAGAAACACAATGAAACCAGACTCGAAAATACCTTTATTACGGCCTTTGCTAAAACATTCTCCAACTAAAAACTAAAAAAACAATGAAATTCAATTTTAATGTAAACGAAATCTTAGACTCAAAAGATACTGAATATACAGGTATTAACTATAACGAATCGGAATCGAAAGATTTTATTATCGATAAAACCGGAGGCGAATTTAACCTTAGAGTCTTTGCTCCCCTAATTTTTGAACCTCTGGTAAAGAAGGATCTCAATCTGCCGAGTCTGCGCATAGATGCTGTAACAGTTAATTTAAATCGCTCAAAAGTTATCAGAAAAGAAGGAATAGAAGGCAGAGATTCAACCATTAAAGAACATATCACCAATGGTGATTTTAGTATTTCGATTGAAGGACTAATTGCCGACGAAAGTGGAGATGAATATCCAAAAGAGAAACTTTTCTTATTGAAACAATTTCTAAATGCTCCCTATGCCCTGAGAGTAACTCATGCTATTCTGAACCGATTTGGTATTTACGAACTGGTTATAGACTCCTACTCTATTCCTTCAATTTCCGGAACAAAAAACATTCAAAAATTCACGGCCAGCGCCACATCAGACGAAACTGTAGAACTAATAATCAGAGACAATGCTTAAACTAAATGCTAAAATTAAAGTTTATGAAACGGTAAGGCTTATCCCTACTCCAAAATTTTATGAATTTACCTATGTCAAAAACGTAGAAATCAATAGCTCCTACAAATCGTTAACCGATACCGCCACGATTGTTATGCCTCAAAAAGTATATACCGATACCAAAGGCTTTGATCAGAACTTATTTGCAAATGCAAGCGGTGAACAAAAAACAATTCATGATTTTTTTAAAGTTGAAAATTTCATAGAAATATTTTTAGGATACGACGGAGATTACAAACCGGCTTTTAGGGGTTATATCACAGGAGTACAATCCGATACCAATGCTACTATAACCTGTGAAGACTTAATGTACGCCTTCAAAAAAATAAAAGCAGTAGATAATGCTGATGTACAAAACAAAAATGATTCTCTAAATGTTGTAGCTACCAATCCGACAACCAATGTCGAAAATTTTAATCCTAAGATTTTTTTTGAGAAGAGAATCAAACCGTTAAATCTTCCGTTAAAAATAAACGCTTTGGATGAAGATTTAGGAAATCTAATGATCAACAGAAGTCAAACTTTGGCTCAGGTTTTCGAAATGCTAAAGGATAAGGGAATCTACACCTATTTTAAAATGGAAGAAGCCCGACCTGTACTTACAATCACCAATAACCCGCAAAAACATACAACCGGAGAATTAAACAGTTTTATCGATCGCAATTTTATCCAAAGTCCTTTGGCCGGGGCAATTGTAAAAAAACTAATCAATCAGGGACTTGAACTTTTGAGTACGCAACTAAATAAAACGATTCAAGCCGCTTCCGGGAACTTTTTAGGGAAAGCACGTTTCAGATTTCGTTACAACATTATTGAAGATAAGTTAGTCGTAGTTAATGAATCGACAAAAAATACCCGTACACGAGTAGAAAAATACTTTAAAAATTCAAACACCCCAATTTACATTGAACTGGGTGACCCAAATGGGCAATTAGTGAAAACCCACGTATTACACAGTGATAGTGATGATTTACCAAATGATCCTACAGCTTTTGAAAAAACAACCACAAAAGTGGCTTCAGAACTGTATCAATACGCCGCATTACGAGCAATGGAATCTAAACCCAGCGGATTTGAAGGTTCCTTTCTCACTTTTGGAGAGCCTTTTGTGCGACCAACCGATAAGGTAATTCTGGAAAATGCTAAAGACAAAGAAAAAAATGGAACCTTTCAGGTCGAAAAGGTCGTGCGAAGTTATGGCGAAAATGGTTACAGGCAAAGGATTTACATAGGTCGAAGAGTAGAAGTTTAATAAAAATATATCATGGGAAATATAACCGATTTAATAAAAGATGTCTCTAGTAAAAATCAAATGATTGAAACTTTTGCTGCAAAAGTCATCGAAATAAATAATGAAATAGAATCATTTCACAATCCTGAAGACGCTTATACCGTAAACATTATGCGTGCCGATGGTGCCATCCTTAAAAACGTACGATTGAAAGCTTCAATCCTCGATGTAGAACAAGGAGTTATTACCATTCCTAAAAAAGACAGTTGGGTTTTGGCGACCATTATTGACGGAGTAGAAACAAGAGCGTTTGTTTCGCAGTTTTCTGAAGTCGACAGACTAATGGGAAGAATACAAGCCACAAATGACCCAAAGTTATTTTTTGATTATAGTGCCGATGGCAACAAACTGCACATTCGTTATATAAAAACGGATACTGCAACAGAAACTAATGAAACAAAAATTCTTGATGTTGCTAAAATAGAGTTTGACAAAGACAAAAACTTTAAGATTAGCTATTTTGATGAAAAAGAAAACCCATTAGCAATTACACATTTTTCACCTGATAGTCTTAGAACGACTTTTAATTCGGTTAAAAACAATGTTGTAACAGAAGGCTCGGTCTTAACAATGACAAAAAATACTACCAATCTAAAATTAAACGATGATAACGGTAAAAAACGAACTAATTTATTAATAGAACCTAGTAATATCTCAGCTCGTTTATATAATGATCATGAAAAAGAAAAGCTGTCATTTGAAATGAGCGGTAATGAAAGAGCAGAAATAAAACTTACAGACTCAAACGACACAATTCTTTTAGAAAAAAACAGAATCCAATTAAAGAAAGATGCTAATAATTTAATTGAACTTTTAGGTCAAAATGGTGTAAATATATTCACTTCCGGCAACATTAATTTAAAGGGAGATAATGTAAATATAGATGCCAGCTCTAATATCAATATTAAAGCAAATAAGGCTATAAAAGTAGAAGCAGTAGGAGATACAACCATAAAAGGAGCAAACGTATTAATAAATTAATTATGGCAAAATATATATGTAACGGTGCCCAATGCAAATGCACTTTGGGCACTGAAGATGGTACGTTGGAGGTAAAATCTCAAACCAAAATTTTTATCCAGGATAAATTGATGGCTACTGAAAATGAAAAAACATTTGTTTTTCCAAATTTTACCAGCTGTAAAATACAAAATCCGCCTATTCCGTGCCAACCTGCTATTGAAGCTCCTTGGTCAAGCACAAAAAATAATGTATTACAGAGTGAACACAAAGGTTTATTAGAAGCTTCTACTGCTTTCTGTACTTTTGGACAAGGAGAAATTTCTATCATAGATTCAAAACAAACGCAAACAAAAAATGTTATATTTGGAGATTACTCCTCAGAGCCAAAAGAGATTTCAAAGGTTTATGCCAAAGTCAGAACTTTAGAAACTTATAATGGAGAATTTGGTTTTGATTGGGTAGATGTCGATCCGGAAACAATGGAAATTCAAAAAATACAAGGTGTGCCCTTTGAAAAAGTAGAATACTTTTATAAAAAAGGAAACACAGCTCAGGATTTAGGAAACATCATACCTATTGGCGAAGATAAACCTGGCGCAATAAAAGCGATTCAGAAAAATTACGGACTTATTAATTTTGACAATCATTTCGAAATGCCTTTTGTTTTACTAAAACCAGGCGAGCCCGTCACATTGAGTTTGGAAGTCTTTTTTGAAGGGGAAAGTCAGGATGATTATATCTCTATTACAGGCGATGAATATTATAGTTTTAAAATTGACGGAGAAGAAGAAAGAAAGGATGAAAACGACAAAACAACAAAGAAAAAAATAGTAGCTAATGAACAGCTACAACTTACAATAAAATGTTCGAAAGAATCGTTAGACAAAAAATACTTTTTTTTACATACTGGTGCAAAAGGCCCACGCGAAATAGGTGGTCTAAACATGATGAAAAATAAAGTACTGAAACTTAAATTTAGGGTTATTGCACTGGTATCAAATGAAGGAAATCCAAATGAGAAAGCGAAAGCCTTGTTTAAAAAGTTTAAAAATGCAGGTATCAAAGAGTATCTAAACAATAACTCTCTTAACCAAGCAGGTTATGCAGTGGAGATTGAAAATTTTGAGGCTATGGATGCCAGTAAGGTCGATGATTATTTTTATGCTTTTGATAAGGAAGATTGGACTAGAAAAAAGTATTTTGCGAGTATTATTAAACAAAAACCAGATGTTGATCCTGTTACCGGAAATTGTAGGATAGAAAGTTGGGACCCTATAAAAAAAGAGTGCAATAAAAAACCAGTTATAACTGAGGTAATAGTAGATGATCAAAAAGATTTGGGACTTCCTGACAAAGCAAACGAAATGGATGAAATAACAATATCTGAATACAAAAAAAAATTGAGAAATAAAGGAAAACCATTCAATGAGGGTGGGATTATTATTTTATCTGATTTCGAATCTTCAGATGAAAAGACGGGAGCATATAGCCGTACAAGTCCTCTTAATCATTATGCTTTAATCGTATATTCTACCAATACAAATAACAAAGATACTTATTCTCATGAAATTGGTCATATGTTAGGCTTACCCCATTTATTTTATGATTCAAAGGAAAAAGAAGAATATAAAGTTGCTAGAGAAAATATTTTAGGAAATGGATTGCCAGTCAATAATCCTGATGGAACAAAAAATGAAAAGTTTATTCCTCCTATAGAAACGAAGATTCTAAAATTGCAAAGTGAAACAAATAAGATTTATAGCCTAACAACTATTATTGGAAAAAAAAGCACTCTGATTGAAAAAATAACGAAAACTAATATTTATTTTCAATATAAAACAAGTTATTACACAAGATTGAAGACTAATGTTGAAAGAGAATATAAAGGACAACCCGGATCAACTATAGTAGCAGGAACTGGCAAAAATACACAAACAAAAGACCAATATTTATCTGTATGCAAAAATGAAATTGACAAAAACACGTCTTATTTACAAGAAAACACAAGCACTTTACAAATATTAAATTCTATTCATACAGATAAAATACAATTACATAAATATAAAATTAACTTAAAAGCTTCTGATTACTCATTAGTTCTAATTGAAACGAAAAAATATTATTACTCTGTTATTGATCAAATTCATTCAAACTATTTATTGTTTAAACAGGGGAGTACTAAAAATATCATGGATTATCATAATTCCAGATTAGTTTATTTTCATAATCAAATAAAAATCATGCGTGATGACATCGAAAACTATTAAATTATTTGGGTTATTCTTGACTATGTACACATTCTTCATAGGGTGCAAATCTTACCAAAAAAAAATGTTAGATCCCATAAAGGGGACTGCGAAGGCATTAATGTATCTACACTCTAAATATGATTCAGATTTTCCTCCTAAACTAAAAATAGAGAATAACGGATTGGGAATTTCTCCAACAGAAGAATGGTTCAAGGAAGGCGGTGTCAGCTTTGGCAAAACTGGGATTGATGATTCTAAAGAAGGTAAATGGCTAAGTGGTGATGCTGATTTTGATGAAAATGGAAATGTATATGCCAAAGGAGGAATATGGAAAGAGGAATATTTTAAAAATGGCTTGCGAGACAGTATTTATAGACGTTTTGATAGTAATGGAAAAATTATTTATGAGACTACATTTAAAAAAGGAACAGGTCTCTGGAAAGAATTCCATAGTAATGGGCAATTATACTTTGAAATGTACACTAGAGATGGGTATTTTACAGATACGCTAAGACTACATGATGATAAAGGAAAAATTATAGGAAAAAGACTTTATGTAAAAGATTCGTTGGTTTATGATGAAGGATTACCTTGCTTTCCTTACCGCTCTGATAGTGTTCCTAGTGACTAGAATTTAAAGCTACAATCGCGAAACTGCAAAAACCTCATTTACTATTGTGACAAGTAAAAGAACTATTAAATTAATTACAAAAAATTAAAGCAAAAGAATTGTTTTTAAAAGGTAATGAAGATTTATACGAATTGATAAAGGATGACTTTCCAGATGAAGTACAGCAATATTATTTGAAACAATTAGAAAAAATAAAAAACACAGCAAACAAAACCTTCTCTGAATATAGTGATTTTTACTCTAAAGCATCTATATTGTTAGAAAATAAAGAAAATAAAGAAATAAACTTTATAAATGAAATCCTTACCAGTACTACTGAAAATTATTGGAAAGATACTGCGATAGATTTAATTATTGAATACCTAAAATCGAATTAAGATTTTGCAATCCAATATTCAAAACTATCTTGGCAATCCTATGTAAATTTTACAAATCAATAAAATGAAAAAGAGCATATTTCTAATTATCATAGTAATTTTTTCGTCCTGCGTTTTTAAAAGGATAACTCCTTTTAAAGAATCTCCTAAAGGTATGGCATTTATTAATGCAGGCAGTTATAGGTACGCAGACTTTCCTGAAGAGGACTCCCCTAATTGGGGAGAACTCTCTTATATAGAAAACTTTGAAGAAGGAGGTGTACGATATGGTAAAATTATTGATGGCTATAAAGAAGGCAAATGGCTCAGTGGCGATGCCGGATTTGATACTTTAGGAAATGTTTATGCAATAGGTGGAATTTGGAAAGAAGAATATTTTAAACATGGTCTACGTGATAGCATTTTTAGACAATTTGATAATGATGGTAAAGTGATCTACGAAACCACTTTTAAAATGGGCACAGGATTATGGAAAGAATTTCATGACAACCGCAAAGTTTATTTTGAAGCTTATACCAAAGACGGTTATTTTACAGATACACTACGTTTGTATAATAAAGAAGGTAAAAAATTTGAGAAACGTCTGTACCAAAAAGATGTTTTGGTTTACTATGCAGGGAATGATTGGTCTTTAAGATACAGATACAAACCTAATGACAATACATACTTAGAAGTAGATTCATACGAATTAAAAAATTTGAAACAAGGATCTTTTAGAAATACTTTTAGTTATAAAACTAAGGAAGAATTTGAGAATGATCACTTTGCAAAAAGTACCCTAAAAAGATAAAAACTAAAAATACTCTTTTCAAAATTCCTTTTTAACACAAAAAATCTACCCAAAAATTAATATGGGCTAAGTTATGAAACTTCGCCAAGCGAACCCTGTTTCTAGTAGAGTTAGAATTTTGAACATCAAATAAAACAATGAAAAAACTAATCTCCTATACCTTACTATTTTTTCTAATTATTTCAGTTAGTGGATCGTGTTCCGTCTTTGAAAAGAAACATTCATCTACCAGTAAAAATACCTTTGCAGAAAAAGGAAAACTTGACAAAAACGGAACAAAAACAGGCGAATGGAAAACATTCGACGAGAATAAAAAATTGTACAAAGTTATAAGCTACAAAAATGGTATGATGACTGGCGATTTTAAACGTTATTATAAAAACGGAAAACTCTCGAAAACAGGCAATTATCAAGATAACAGACCCGTAGGAGAATGGAAAGAGTATTATGAAAGCGGACTATTACGTAAGTTTGGAAATTACAAAAATGGAACTTGTGTAGGCGAATGGCAAAATTATCATCCAAATGGACGAGTAATGTATGTTGACAAATTTGAACAAGATGGTAGTCAATCAAATGGTGAATGGAAACAATATTACAAAAACGGACAATTGCGAGAAATTGGCAACTACGAAAATGGAACAAAAACAGGCGAATGGAAATGTTACCATGAAAATGGCAAATTATTTTTTATCGGAAACTACGAAAAATATAGAAAAAAAGGCGAATGGAGAGTGTATTATTCAAATGGGCAATTAGAAAGCATTGGCAATTATGAAGATAATAAAAAAACAGGCGAATGGAAAGAATATTTTTCTAGTGAAGTAGTAAGCAATGAAAATCATAATGGAAATTTAGAATCAATAGGACGGTATGAAAATGACCGAAACATAGGAGAATGGAAATATTATCGTTGGAATGGAGTTTTATCATCAACAGGAAACTACGATGAAAGAGGGAAAATCGACGAATGGAAACAATATTTTGAAAATGGACAATTGAGCAATACGGGATGCTATGAAAAAAATAAGCAAAATGGCGAGTGGAAATTTTACTACGAAAACGGGCAATTGCGGATGATAGGGAATTTTGAAGACGAATACAAAAAAGGCGAGTGGAAATATTATGATGAACAAGGCAATCTGACGAAAGTAGAAAACCATTGAAATAATACAATTACACAACAGCAATTTTGATTTAGACGGACTAAAACCTTACAACAAAAACCATAATGAATAAACTTATTTTATCCTGCATAACAATCGTCTTCTCTGTTTTTATTTCGTACGCGCAAGAAAATTATAAAAGCTTTTACACCAACGGAAAAATAAAAGAAGAAGGGAAAATTGATAAGAATTATAATAGAACCGGAAAATGGAAAGAATACCGCGAAAATGGGCAATTGTTTACCTTAAAAAAATATAAAAAAGGTAAACAGAATGGCAAAGAAAAATCATTTTATGATAACGGTAATTTAGCTGCCTGTTATAAATATAAAAACTATAAACTTACAGGAAAAAAAATCTCATATCATAAAAATCGGAGAAAATCGGAAATTGGATACTATAACAACAATGGTAAAACCGGAAAATGGACACGATATTATGAAAACGGACAATTAAGCAGTGTAGAAAGATATGATGAAAATGGCGATTATTCAGGAGAATTTACAACTTATTATGACAATGGACAACTAGCTTCAATCCATTATTATGAAAATAGAGAACTATTTGGTGAAAGCGATATCTACTACAAGAACGGGAAACTAAAACAGTGTGAAATGTATATCTATGGGGAAAAAATCGGAGAATGCGAGTATTACGACGATCAAGGAAATTTAATTGAGACTAAGAAATATTAAAATCATATTCACTTACTTTAATTTAATTTCTTCAGCAAAAAGTTCCTTAAAAAGATAAAACTAAAAATATTTCAGACAAAAACAAAGAGGATAAAAAAAAAGTAAAAGCTAAATACATAAATTATTCGGATTCTGATAAAATTAATTCCTCTCAAACAAAAGCGCAGTATATAGCGGTATGTGATAATTGGATTAATCTGGCAAATAAGTTAATTGGAGAAAATAATTTAGCAAAAGAAAACCTTTCAAATCAAAAAGGTTTAAGATATATAACATTAAATGTCGTTGGCAATTTTTTAAAAAAGGATTACTTGAAACTGCTAAATCAAAATTTGGACTATTATAATTTAGTTCTTAATCAAGTAAATTCCAATTATATCATGTTTAAACAATCTTCAACAGAAAACATGATGGATTATTACAATAACGAAAAAAGATTTTTTTTATGCACAATCAAATTATAATCATGCGAAATGATATTCAAAATTATTTATATTTCACTAAGAAAAGCACTTTGAATATGATGGATTATTCACAAATAACTTTACAGGGAAAAGATACAGTTGAAGGACTTAAATTTGCAGGTTATCAAATAACTATAATGAGAAAAGTCTATGAGAACTACAATTAATATTATTGCGATTAGTATCTTACTATTAACGATTGGCTGCAAAAGTAAATCAAATAAAGTATTGTCGGTTGATGCTCCTCCATGCACAACAATTCTAGCTTCCTCTAACGAAGGTAGCTTCACAGATTTACCTTATATAACAAACTTTGCTTTTTATAATTGGTATAAAGTTAAAATGGAAGTTTGTAGAGTAAATTCATTTATGCTTAAAGATAATTTTGGAATAATAGTAAAAAAAGGAGAGATGAATGATATATGGAGAGATGATCCTACTCTTGGATATAATTTTGGTTCAAGAGAAGGTGAATTTAAAAATGGCGTACAACATGGTTTATGGGAATGCAAAAGAAGTTATTATTTAGATTCGTTAGGAAATCACATTTATAAAAATTATAAATTTAGAGAAGAATATTTCAAGGATGGTTTACGAGATAGCATTTATAAAATTTACAACAAAGATGGAAAAGTAATTTATTCGACTTATTTCAAAGATGGAAATGGTATTGAAAAAGATTTCCATGAAAATGGTGCATTATATTATGAAATAGAAACTAAAGGAGGATATTTTTCAGATACACTCCGTTTATATAATGAAAGAGGGAAAATTTATCAAAAAAGATTATACCAAAAAGATGCATTGGTTTATTATATAGGCGATGACGATTGGTGTTTAAAATTTCGACACCATCCAAATAACAGTACTTACTTAGAAGTCGATTCTTACGATGCAAAAAATCTAAAACAAGGAACTTTTAGAAATACTTTTAGTTATAAAACTAAGGAAGAATTTGAGAATGATCAATTTGCAAAAAGGAACTTAAAAAGATAAAACATCTGCGCAAAAAATTAATATGGGCAAGCTATGAAACTTCGCCTGATGCGTTCTGATTCTAATAAAATTAGATTTTTAGATTATCAAATAAAAACAATAAAGCAAAAATGAAAATATTTTTTTACCCAATTATCGCATTGCTTCTTTTTTATTCTTGCAAGACATATGTTTCAATACCTCCTACAACTGAAGGTTTTAACATTTCATCTAATAATCACATGTTTGAAGATTTTCCCAGCGAATATATTGGGGTAGATTTTTATCGTGAAACTTTCTCGGAATGTGGATATCGAATAGGAAAAACTGGCATAGATGGCCTTAAAGAGAGTAAATGGTTAAGTGGTGACGCTGATTTTGATAAAAATGGAAATGTCGTTGCAAAAGGAAAAATATACAAAGAAGAATATTTTAAACATGGTCTACGCGATAGCATTTTTAGACAATTTGATAATGATGGTAAAGTGATTTACGAAACCACTTTTAAAATGGGCACAGGATTATGGAAAGAATTTCATGACAACCGCAAAGTTTATTTTGAAGCTTATACCAAAGACGGTTATTTTACAGACACCCTCCGTTTGTATAATAAAGAAGGTAAAAATTTTGAGAAACGTCTGTACCAAAAAGATGTTTTGGTTTACTATATAGGAAATGACTGGTGTTTAAGATACAGATACAAACCTAATGACAGTGCATACTTAGAAGTAGATTCATACGAATTAAAAAATTTGAAACAAGGAGCTTTTAGAAATACTTTTAGTTATAAAACTAAAGAAGAATATGAGAATGATCACTTTGCAAAAAGTACCCTAAAAAGGTAGCACGAAAAACATTATAGATTATATTGATCAAAGAAAGACATATTTACATAACCAAATAATTACCATGCGTAATGACTGTGAAAACAATAAAAAAAACAATATTTGTTATTCCCGTAATACTATTAAGTTGCATTGGAATAAAAACAATTTCACTAGAGCCAAATCCATGTTCAACTTTGATGTTTTCGGATGAACCAGAATATGTTTTCTATAATTGGTATAAAACAGATTTAAACGTATGCGAAGTTAATAAATTCAAAATCAAAGACTTACAAGGACGCAAAAAAGGCAGTTTTGCTAATGGCAGGCAATCTGGCCAATGGATTACTGAAAGATATTACTATTACGATACTTTGAGCTACATTAAAACAAAATATTATTTAGGAAGAGAAGAGTATTTTAAAAACGGTTTACGAGATAGCATTTATAAAATTTACAACAAAGATGGAAAAGTAATTTATTCGACTTATTTCAAAGATGGAAATGGTATCGAAAAAGATTTTCATGAAAATGGTGTATTATATTATGAAATAGAAACAAAAGGAGGTTATTTTACAGACACCCTCCGTTTGTATAATAAAGAAGGTAAAAATTTTGAGAAACGTCTGTACCAAAAAGATGTTTTGGTTTACTATATAGGAAATGACTGGTGTTTAAGATACAGATACAAACCTAATGACCATACATACTTAGAAGTAGATTCATACGAATTAAAAAATTTGAAACAAGGAGCTTTTAGAAATACTTTTAGTTATAAAACTAAAGAAGAATATGAGAATGATCACTTTGCAAAAAATACGTTGAAAAAATAATTTTAGAAAAAATTGCAACCAAATAGATGAAAAACAAATATTACTCTTTTCTTTTTTTTATAATTGTATCCTGCGGTATATTAAAAAAACAGGATGTAAAAACAAGCCTTGAAGAAGTCGACTGCCTGACAATTGACAACAACGATGGCAATTACTTATTTAAAGACTTTCCGAATAGAGAGAAAGATTATTCTGGATGCAAGATCAGAACTGAATTTATAGATGGATGCATTAGAAACGGCAGTATATCAAACGGTTATAAAGAAGGAAGATTTATAACTGAAGCCTGTTGCTGTGATAATTTAGGCAATCTCAAGCGGCTCTCCAAAGAAGAATATTTTAAACATGGTCTACGTGATAGCATTTTTAGACAATTTGATAATGATGGCAAAGTGATCTACGAAACCACTTTTAAAATGGGCACAGGATTATGGAAAGAATTTCATGACAACCGCAAAGTTTATTTTGAAGCTTATACCAAAGACGGTTATTTTACAGATACACTCCGTTTGTATAATAAAGAAGGTGAAAATTTTGAGAAACGTCTGTACCAAAAAGATGTTTTGGTTTACTATATAGGAAATGACTGGTGTTTAAGATACAGATACAATCCTAATGACAGTGCATACTTAGAAGTAGATTCATACGAATTAAAAAATTTGAAACAAGGAGCTTTTAGAAATACTTTTCGTTATAAAACTAAGGAAGAATTTGAGAATGATCACTTTGCAAAAAGTACCTTAAAAAGGTAAAACTAAGCTTTACAAAGTCAGGGACGTTAAATTAATAATGGACAAAATACCACTTTATGAAAAAAGTACTATTTCTATTTTTATTCTTATTTGCTGTTTCGTGCAGCAAAGATAAAAAAATACAACCTCTTGCCTCTATAGAGAAAATTGAGTATATTGACTTAGATTACGGAAAACAGCCCGGTGTAATTATAAATATTAAAGTCAATGACTCAATTATAGCTAAAAAGCTTAAAAATAAAGAACTAAGAGAGTTTGTAATATATTCAATTAAAAAGGAAGATAGAAATTATTTTTTTTATGAAGTATGGAAAACCCCAATTAGAAAAGAGAATACCTTTTCTTTCCTTATTAGAACAAGTTATTTTTCTCCAAATATTTTAGATAAAGAAAAAAGCATTTGGAACAAGGATAATATTACAAAAGCATTAAGTGGCGATATAGGTTTAATTTTTAATAAAGATAGCATTCGTGTTAAACCTGGTAAAGATCGAAAAATAACAATACAACTGATTAAAGATTGAATCTACAAATTTTATAAAAATGCTAAAAACTATTTTGTATCTGAGTTTGTTCACTGCAATTATCGTAAATGGTCAACCTAAGGTATCAAAAACATCCGGAACTGAAAAGAACAGGTCCCAAAATAAAACTTCTGCAAACTTTAATCTTTCAAAACGAATAAATTCTTATCCTTTTAATAAAACTTCGCAAATAAAAATCATATCGTACAATTTAAGTTCTGATGGTATGACAAGAATCTCAAAAGCAACTTATAATAAAGAAACTGGAAGAACTGTAACAACTCTGGATTACAATATTGGCCTTGAGCTGCCAAGAAATAATTTAGATTCACTTTCTCTGGAAAATGTAACTCAAATTAAAACCTTAAATCTTCCGCAAGTAGAAAAATTATCGGACATATTGTATAACAGTTGTTCGAGATTAAATACTAATTGTTCACAGATTATTAGAGGTTGTTATTTGCCCAGAAATGCTATCTTATTTTTTGATGAGACTGGGAAAGTATTTGAATATTTAGAGCTAAGCTTTGAATGTAAAACAAAAGAAACATTCGGAAAAATAGAAAACTTAGATCTGAGCGATTATATGTACAATGATTTAGAAAAATATTTTAATGAAATGGGCGTCAGGACAAAGTATGAAATTCTTACTTCACCTTCTAAATGATTTAAAGCAGATTGAAGAATCATACAAACTATGGCAACAAAAACGATCCTCTCACTTCTACTAACTATTTCATTTATGACCGTTAGTAATGCTCAAAAAAACAAACTCTCACAGCTTAGAAACAGTTATTGTAATAATAATTGCGAATTCTATCATGAAAATTTAAACTTTCGTAACGCTTTATTAAATCTACCGCCAGCTCCTCCAGAACCAAAAACAAAAGAAGACTCACTTGTTTCTTTTTTCAAAATTCCGGTAAAAGAAAGAACGATGTTATTTCCCTTCTCAAAATATGATTCTGTATACGTCATTACGCCAAAATATCATGTTGATAAAGAACCTCGGAATTATATCAAAACAAAATTTCATGATTCAAAAACAGTGGTTACCCAAGAACAACTAAATAAAATTTCAGATATTTTGTTTAACCACTTTCTAATAAAATATGATAATATAACGATTCGTCCATACAAAATCACAGGCTGCAACAGCATAGAAGATACTTATCCAAAAATTATTTTATTATTTGTAAAAAACGGAAAAAAGAAAGATTACATCGCATTTCCCAGCCAAATATTTCGAAGAACAAGCTTTACGAATAAGGAATTAGAAGGTTTAGATCTCTGTGCTGAAAAAGAAAAAAAGATTATGGAAATGTTTGGTGTCAATCTGGAAGAACCAAGTGGTGATGAAGTATTAGAAGACGAACCAGGCATATTGCGTGATGAGTATAAAGAAAACTAATTTTCTTCTTTTTATCACACCGGAAGTATCAAAACATATTGAACTAAAAATACTATGATAAATAAAAAACTGCAACATAATGTTGCAGTTTTTCTGTTTTTATCTAATTCTGTTTCTTTCTCAAAGTCTCTTCCAATTCGAAGAACTTACTTTCAAGGGTATGAAGTTTTTCATAAATATTAATAGGATCGGGCATTTGTTTAGAGGCATACATACTGGCGTACCAAACTTCCAATATATCTTCGGCATAAATAGAATACATCGGGTAATTCCCGTCTCTGTTATCCGATTTAAGGATCAATTTTCCACTTTCCCTAATTCGGTTCAAAACCCTTTTTACCACTACCCCGTCATTCTTACTGATGATCACATAAATTCTTCCGTCTAATATATCATCAAAATTATCGACATACTTACCAAAAAGATAATCCCCGTCATGTATCGTTGTCGACATCGAATTTCCTTTAATTTCAAAACATCTGTAGGTTCCGTTCTTAAGCATCGGCATACTGAACGAAGGCAGAGTTTCCATATACTCCGGATCCGAATAACCATCCAAGTACCCCGCACGTGCTTTAACGCCAACAAAATTAATATTTTCCTCTCCCTCTTCATTTACGGTTATAATTTTTGGTAAATTTAAGCCAACCGCATCATTGGTTTTCTGAACAAAAATTTCATCGCTTGCTCCAAAAAAATACTCCGGATTTACATTGCAATGGGTAATAATACTTTGGAGTAAATCAAAACCAGGTTTTGTTCTTTTTCTTTCTCCATCAGATTGCAATCTTCCAATCGTGATACTATCGATTGTAGTACTGGTTACTCCTATTAACTTTGCGAATGAGTTATTGTTTAACTTCAATTCGTCTATAATACGTCTTATTTTAGTATGTATTTCCATGTTGTACTTGTCTTTATTCATTATATGTAATATGTTTTAACACCTGCACATATTCCACTATATGTTGCAAAACTAAATAATATAAAACAAATAATCGCATCTTTTAATTTTTTTTTCGCATAACTACCGAATATAAAGACATTTGAGAGTTGTTTCCTATCGTATTGCTCGAATATAAAGTAAAAAACCACAAATCATATTACTGAAACTATTGCATTTTAAACTGTAATATGTTGTATTTATTAAAACATATGTTGTATATTTGTCAAAAAATAATCCATCATATGATTTTAAAAGATTTTTATAACGAGAAAAAAAACGCAATTCAATCAGAGTTTACTTCTGATGCGCCAACAGTACAACTTTATAGTGATGCTATTTTTAAAACAGCTATCGAAACACCGATTGTAATGTTTAAATACGACAACATCAACTGGGAAACATCCTCTGAAAAAAACTATAAGGCCGATGTATCTTTTTGCTTGTATATTGTATTACCGGTAGACACTATTTCATCAACAAGTTACGCAAATGCATTTAATCTTGCACTGCGTATAGACAAAGCGGTATTATCTAAAAACAACAGTAATACCCATATTGATACCAATTCAACATTCAAAATAAGGGAAAAACAATGCACAAACGAACATACCTACTGGAATAAAAATGATTATTTTATTTGGGAGATCACTTACAAAACCACATTGATCGAAAATACCTTAAAAAAGAAATACATCCTCTTTAATAACGGATTGAGCAACGAAGCTTTGGAAGACTTAGGATACAATTTAACCTCTGATATCATCTCCATAAATCCAAACCAAGTTAAAGGCACTATAGATTTAGATACCACTCCCTAAAACCTAGTCGGCAATCTAAGAAAGTCAATCCCAATCCGATCATTAAGCAGCACCTTACCAAAAACAAAACTAATCCTTACCATTAAAACTCCACAAATGAAAAGAAGCAGAACACTATTAGACAAAAGAAGAGAATATGTTATTAATTATCTAAATAGAAATCAAGCTAAACAAATGAAAGTTGTGGTTTCGGAACTTTCGGATACTTTGTTCCTAACAGAGCGTACTATTTATACGATTATCAATGAAGGACTGTCTTTGGAAGCCAGCGCTTAATAGACTGAAACTACTGGCTTTGACCATCCAAAAAATTGGAAAAACACACTTTGTGCCTTAAATTTGTACTCGCCGGCAGACTACAAATTCACTCCTAATCTAAGGTAACAATCCAACTTGTATTGACTTCCAAAAAGCATCTTTTCTACTTTTTGGGTCTTAGATTACGAATACTATTTCAAAACAACAATTAACTAAAAACGAGAAGTTTAACAACTTATCACAGGCTTCTTTTTGCCCTTTTTTAAACAAAAAACAAATTTTAAACATTTAAACATTCTATATTATGAGTACATTAAACGATGTAGTGATTACCAAACTATCAGGCGGATTAGGAAGAAGAACTCCGGAACAGGACATGGTTTCAGGATTACTTTTTGACGGAATTCCAACTTCAGAATTAGCTTTTGAAAAAATAAAACGTCTGGCTTCACTAGAAGATGCAGAGGCTTTAGGAATTACAGCTGATTATGACGTAAACGGACAATCGGCCTACTATCAAATTCAACAATTTTTCAGGATGAATCCATCGGGAGATTTGTATATTATGATCACTGGAGGAGATGCTTATCAAAATATCGTTGAAAAAGCAATGGCTATGCAGGAACAGGCAAACGGGAATATTCGCCAAATGGCAATTATTTTTTCCGGAACCACCACATTTGCACAAACAGAGGCTGCTGCAAAAAAAGCACAAACACAAGCAGCTCTTGCTTACAAAGATTTCATGCCCTTTGAAGTTATTCTAGAAGGAAAGGGGTTTGATCCTGATACAGCTTCCAATTTGGCTGAATTAAAAGCAGAAAATGTATCTGTTGTAGTTGCTATGGATGTTGAAAAAGCCCTGGAAAAAAAATTATTTCAAAAAGGTGCCACAACAGAAGATGACAAATTGTATGCTTTGGCTGCTAACGAAAGTCTAGTTGAAGTAAGAAATTCTTCCAATCTTTATAACGTAAGTGATGACAAAGGCTTGAAACAAGCAAATGGTGTCAATCTGGAATTCACTTTCAAAGATGTATACAAAAACACCGCAGCAGTTGGATTGGCCTTAGGTGCTGTTTCCAGAGCAAAAGTATCGGAGAACATTGCCTGGATCGAAAAATTCAATCTTACCGGTGAAGGTTTTTCAAAGGTAGGTTTTATTGGAGGACAGCCAATTAAATCACTTGCAGATTCAAGAACCTTAAATGAAAAAAAATACATTTTTGTCAAAACACATACCGGCTTACCGGGTCTTTATTTCAACGACAGCCACACTTGCACTACAGGCACCTCTGATTATGCTTATGTAGAAAACAACCGCACCATCAATAAAGCAACCCGTTTGTTACGTACCGCTTTACTACCAAAATTAGCTTCACCGGTTTTAGTGGATATCGATGGTAAATTACCGCAATCGGTTTCAAAAAGTTTCGAAGGATTATGCAGAAGTGCCTTAGAGGGAATGGTAGCCAATCAGGAAGTATCTGCTTTTGATGTGTATGTAGATCCAAAACAAAACATTTTGGCAACTTCAGAATTAAAAGTAAAAGCCGAAATTACACCAGTTGGAACTGCCCGTAAAATCAAAGTTGATTTAGGTTTCAAAAATCCTTTCGGAATCGACAAAGCATAATTTAAGCTTTTCTTATCTCTCAAAAACAATAAAATCTCATCAGGATATTGTCGTCTTTCAATCGTCTCAAATAATGACTGAATCCGATTATAGGCTTGGAGCGTTATCAGAATTATAAAATAAAAAATCAAGAAACATATGAATAAGTTACCCTTAATTAACGGACAACAACACAGCTGGTCATCAATCGAAGTAAGTATCGCAGGTAACATTGTTACCGGTATTACCGCTGTCAACTATAGCGACTCAGTATCAAAAGAAAACCACTACGGAGCCGGCGATATGCCTGTACACAGAGGTAGAGGAAAATATGAGGCCAAAGCTTCCATTACTTTATACAACTACGAAGTAGAAGCCATTCTGGCTGCTTTACCAAAAGGGCAAAGATTGCAGGATATTAATCCGTTCAGCATTATTGTAAGTTACCTGGACGATAGCAACGAAGTAATCACTCACACAGTAAGAAACTGTGAATTCAACTCTAATAGTAGAGGAATTAGCCAGGGAGATACCAAAATCGCAGTTTCTTTTGACTTAATCTGTTCTCATGTTGAATGGAATTAATCCTCCTGATCAATTCCTAAAACTATAATGCCCTTTCCCTGTCTCTAAAACCGACTTCAAAGAGAAACCCAATATTCAACTGCGTTATGCAAAAAAGGAGTTCAAAGAACATGATTTTTGCCAGCAAACTTATTCTACAAGCTCTTTATTAGTCCGTTTTAAACAGGGATTCTTCTTCAGGAGGCTGCTATGAGCCTATTCAACTCCAAAACAATAACTCAGGCAGCCTCTTTTTTTACTCCCTTAAATAATTCAGTTTCTATAAATCATAGAAAACAAATCAGTCGGTTCCTCTAACCGCCTCCCTAAATCTGACATCAACCACCTTATCATAAAAACAAACAAAAATTCTCAAAAATGGAAATAGAAAAAGCAAAAAGCATCAACATTCTTGACGGAAATATTACCCAAGCCCAGCTCAACCAATGGAAACACAAACATAAAAAAGTAGTTAAACTCACCATTGCTGACGATGACGAAACCACATTGTTTGCCTACTTCAAAAAACCGGATATCGCTATTCGTTCTGCTGTATTGCAAGCCTCAAAAATGGACGAATTTAAAGCCCTCGAAGTATTATTCAAAAACTGTTACCTGGGTGGTGATGCCAAAATCGAACAAGAAGACGATTTGCGTCTCAATATCACTACTGCATTCTCAGACCATATCCAACCAAAACCCGTAAAAGTCGAAATTTTGTAACAAACACCTTTTGCCCTTTCCTAAAAACTATCTCAATGATTATTAAAAACCATACTATAGAACTTAAAGATACCAGTACTTCAGAAATGGCAAGGTTCAGGCAAATCATGCTGAGTATTTGGCGCCAGCAGATTGAGGATGATAAAAATGAAATCGTCATGAATCAGTATATCAAACTAAATAACCTTACACAACCTTATGGCGATTCACTTATACTTGATCAGGTCGAGGATATACTTTTTGATCCTATTGTAAATGTAAATGGTCATTTTTATAATAAAGATGGAACTTTTGAGGGAAAAATAAATACTACGAAGAATAAAGGAAGTGTCAATGACGTGTACGTTTGCGACGGAAAAAGAAATGAAAAAGACACTTTTTTAAATGTAAGTAAATTAGACATAACACATGAAAATTTTTGCTATATTGCCGGAGTAATAAAATCTGAGGATTCAAGTACTTTTGAAAGTGCCGCCGCAACCACTCAAGCAACTTTTAATGCTGTTAAATTTGAAAAAGGAGAAAAACTGACTATTGAAGAACAAGGCAAATTTGCAAAAAAACTTCTTTCTACAGGCTATTCAACAGCAAAATCGAAAGAATCATTAAAAGATACCGAAAATGATAATCTTTGCAAAAATGCACGTAAAGGACTAATTCATGTTTTACAAGGGAAAAAAGATTACTCAGAAGGAGCTGTATTGTGGGACGGAATCGATTTTGCTGATCGAGGAGTAATAAGTGATAGACCACATCCTAAAACAGGTAATGAAGGAGGAATACACATTACAAAAGAATTATGGGTCAAATTTGTAAATAATAGTGAATATAAACCTGACAGCAACGGCGTATTAAAATTAAATAGACATACTACGCCTGAAGGTAGATTACATGACAAAACAAAAGAGGAAGTATTAGCAACTATCCCTTTTAAAAAAAATAAAAGTGAAATCACACCTAAAAATGATTACTATGACATTTTCAATTTTCACCCAACAGAAGATACTATTTGGCAGAGTTCTAATAAAAAGAAAGATATAGATTATTATGAATCATTAGGAACAGGTCGTAATAGCGGAAGAGTATTGCACAAAGCCACTGTAGTTTTAGGAAAACATATTTTTTGGAAATTTTATTATGACAGTCCTAATAATAAAGGATATTTATGGAAATATTATATGAATCATAAATTATGAAACAATTATTTTACATTCTATTTATTTGCACTCTCGGATGTAATAAAACAACCACGAGAGAAGATTTAAACAAAAGCATACAGAAACCTATTGTATCGAAAAATTCAGAAAGCGATTCAATAATTAATCCTGTTTTTAAATATGAAGATAATGGGAATATCATCAAAGCTGATACTTTCAAATTAAAAAATAGCTATACTTTAATAATTTATCCTACGAAAGATTCTGTAGAAAAATGCGGTGTTATAAACTATAGGATTATAAGTAAAAAAATTGACAAAAGTTTTTTGTTAAGTGATAACCTCAAAGAAAATTATATTCCTTATTTTAGGAATATTGATTTTCAAAATTATTTTGCCTTGCATAGTAATGGAGGAGGAACAAGCAATTTGTATTTCTGGTTGTACGATAAACAAACTGGTCTCGAAGTTTTGACAGATAGTAATTTTAAAATACAATTAGATTTTGATTTAAAAAATGAACTCATTTTGTATACAGATGAAGATAATGAATATAAAAAATTCATTTATGATATAAAAACAAAAGTAAAGACATTCGTTGATATTCCTCAATCATTTACTGATAAACAAGAATGTACTCGCAATAATTATTTTGAAAAAACTTCATACATAAAAAGAGTTACAGATAAATATTATTTTATAGCGTTTAGGGATTGTCCTTCTAAAATTGAGTTTAGAGTAAAGAGAGCCAAATAATCTTAGTCTTTAAAACACAAAAAAATAAATTAATTAAAGACTAACGAACTTAACTGAAATTTAAGAATACTTTTCAAATAGTTTGGTCAAATTCATTAATCGGTTTGTATCAAAAGAAGCGGCGGATATCTTGTACAAAATCGGATTACCGAATCATAATACTTTTGGTGGCGGCTATGATTTTTTTTTTTGGAAATGTAGAATTATTAGACCAAAAGTATTTAAAAATAGGTACAAGAAATACTTTTATCAATGAACCATTTGGATTATGCATTGAAATTGAAACTCAAAAAATAATCGAGAGGACAAATTATAGCGATGGTATAAAAACCTACACTATTAATAAAAATCTAAAAACCAATCTTGAGTATTTATATATCTTCAGACGTTTTACTAACGAAGTAAGAACACACAAAATATTACCGAAACTATTGATTTACAAAGCCATAACTTCACAAAACACACTATTACGGCGTGTTTTTTCGGTGTTCTTAAAAGCACTTACACCACCAAATTTATCTTTCTAAAAAGGAATATTTTCAGGATTTATTCAAGGCATTCTTTCAGCTTTAAATAAATTAAAAACCACAAATGCTCTTATCGCTTATCTATTTCCGTGCTTGTTTTCAAACAGTCGGGAGAGTTTTTATTACCAAAACTTGAAATCATTACGACAAGCCACTATGGATCAAACCGCAAAAATTATACTTTTGTAAGACATGCAAATGTTCCTTTAGAACAAACAAAAACAATGAATTTTCCCAGAAGAAGAATAAATACATAGATATATGAAAAAGATACTTATTGTAATCCTGCTTACATCGATTGGTTGTGGCAACAAACAAAAAGAATTGGAATATTTAATCTGTAAAGATTCTGTACAATATTGGAATTACGAATGGCCAAGAGATAGGGCTCAATATTATGGGTTTACGTTTAGCCTAAGTAAAAATGGAAAGCTAAAGAAGTACTCTTATGATAAAGTAAAAAATAGAAGAAGCGTTTTTTGGGATATTCAAGATCCGGATATTAGTAAATGGAGTGTATCAAAAGACTCTGTTCTAACTGTTATGGGAGATAAGGATAAAATAATTAAATACACAGATGATACAATTTATGTCATTGGTCTGCAAAATAAAACCAAAAGTTATTATGTGAGAGTAAAAGGAGATTTAAATATCTCTAAAGATGGCAACATCCCTAATTTGTAAATTTAGTAACCAATCAGAAAATCCTTCCTATCAAGACAAAGCGCTGCGCATGCAAAGGTTTATCTAAAGCAATTTCAGCATAGTAGTTTAAAATGACAAATAAAGATTATTACGAAGGCCAAATGGCTAATTTTATTACATCCATTAACTATGCTTCAAGACAAAATGAAGCCCTAATTTTAGGAGGTTATTATATTAATTATCGAAATTCAGGAGGAACTCAACTGTTTAATAATAAAGAATTACTTTTAATTCAAATAAGTGAGCCTTTAGATGGACTGCATTAAATACCAACTATGACAAATAAAATTTTACTATTACCACTATTTTTTATTCTTATTTCGTGCAAAAATAGAGATGAACTAGGATTGACAAACCCTGTCAAAAAATGGGTATATTTCGACTCAGATAAAAAATTTGACAAAGACAGCATAAAGTTTCTCACCTATTTAAAGTTTGATGCCAACGGAAAATGTGTCAATTTATTCTTTAGTGGAAATCAGTATAATTCTTCTATGGATTGGAAGTTTACGAAAGATGATAGTATTCTGAAAATAAGCGATAAAAGGTTTTTAGTTCAAAAAATTTATAAAGACAGTATCCTCATGAAAGACTTAAAATACAATAGACCAGTTAAAATGCTAAATTGGTCTATTGTATCAAAAGAATTATGAAATAACAAATAGATCACACTCACAACATTTAAGTAAACTAAATGATACTGATAAATGAGTTGTAAGAAATAACATTATTATAAACTCTCAAAGATTTATTACTAAACTTACTGAAAAAGAAGGAGCAAATAGATTTTTTGATGATTTTGTACAAAAATTATAAATGCCTGTATCCCTATAACCTATTTACTCGTAATATTCATAGGGGTAAAAATCCAATAGAAGATTTTGTAAACAATTTTTTTTAGAGTTTTATAGAACTATATAAATGAAACAAATAGGAATTAAAAACGAAATTTTTATAGCAATCGACGAAAAAATCTCTAACAGATGGTTTTCAAAAATAGTATTTGTTATAAATGAACATGATTTTAAATATAATGAAGAAGAAAACCTTAGTTTTCTATGTGTAGATTTTGAAGTGTTTAAAATTGCTATTGATAACGATCCTAAAGTATTTAAAGATGATTATTTCTGGTCTATCAATAACGATGAATTAATTAAAAAATGGAATAACTACTTTAACAGCAAAACAGTTGAGGAAATGGAGGATCCGGAAATTGAATTATTTGATAAAAAGTTCAATACTGTTAAAATTCCATTCACCAGTAGGTTTTTCAATTTATGGGTTTTTATAGGATATTTAAAAGATGATATTTGGCACTGGAAAGTTTGGGAAACAATAAATCCCAAAGAGATATTAGACTTTAAAATTTCAGCGAAAAGTTTAAATGAACTTTTAATTCAAACGCCAAATTATCTTAGAGAAACTATCTTATTAGACTAAATGCTATTGTTTCCAAAATGTTGTTTCTCTATTTCAAAAATTATTATTGCTTTATCCGTCCTAAATGTTAATCATAAAAAATCAATTATGAATATCAAAGAACAAGTAATTCAAAACTTAAAAAATTGGTTAACAAAAACAAAAGTCATATCATATGATGAGCGTATTCCTTTGAATTGCTGGGATAAAGAATTAAAAGATCTAAGAGACGGAACAGTAAAAGAAGTTTACATAGTATCATTTAAAACAAAAAGTACTACTATAGAGTATAATGAAAAAGGCGAAGTAGTTTCTTTTTTCGAAGGAATGTACTGCTTTGCTTATTTTGATGCCGAAACTTTAGAGTTCCTTTATATAATGAAAAAAGCTGGATATATTGAGGTTGACGGCTCTTATTAAGTAAAACCAATACATTTTTTAATTTCCCTCATTAATAAAACAATGAAAACCATAACAAAAGTTCTATTCTTTATCGGAGTTTTTCTTTTTCTCTTCAGCTATATTATTGATCCTTATAAAATCAATGAAGGAAATTATATTGTAATTGATGGAGATACTGTCGCATTCTTAAAAATGCTATACATAATTACATGCCTGCTTTTCGGATATTCATCTTATCTATTTCTTAGATTTTTTAGAAGTAGAGTTTATTTCATTTTTTCTCTTATTTTACTTATCATTAATCTAATATTTTTAGGGAAAATGTTTTTGTATTTTGATCCATTTTTAAACTAAAATTCTAAAAAAAGGTTGTTTATCTTCTCCAGACAATTCCATTTTCAATCTATTAAACATCCCTTTTTCCAAAGAAGAAAAACGGGTGTTATTTATCATTTATTTTCGTTTTTGTCTGCAAAATGACCCCCAAAAAAACACATAACACCCTACTGAAACTACTGATTTACAAAGTAAAATCATTTTTAAAACAGGCTATTTCGGCGTATTTTTACAGTGCTGCTAAAGGCAATATACCATCAATAGCAACCTCCTTAAAAGGAACATCTCAGATTTATTGAAGACCTTTTTTCAACCTTGAATAAATTTCAAAACAAATAATCTTATCGAATACTTAAAACCCTGATGTTTTCTAATAATCCAGAGGAGCTTTTTATGGTCTAAACTTAAAATCATTAATACCTATAAATATGGATCAAACTACAAAAAAACACATTGATTTACTGCATCCTTCGGTCAGGGAAGAAGTGACCAAAATTATCGAAGAATGTGATCTGGCGCTGGACGGAAGAGCAAAAGTCAGAATAACACAAGGACTCCGATCTTTTCAGGAACAGGAGGATCTTTATGCTTTTGGCCGCACCAAACCCGGAAAAAAAGTAACGAATGCCAAAGGAGGCCAATCCATTCACAATTATGGCTTTGCAGTCGACATCTGTTTAATTATAGATGGTAAAACAGCTTCCTGGGATACCGTAAAAGACTGGGACAACGACCAAATTTCGGACTGGCAGGAATGTGTCGAAATTTTTAAAAAGCACAACTGGAATTGGGGCGGAGACTGGAAAACTTTTAAAGACCTTCCACACTTTGACAAAAAAGGATACAGCGATTGGAAGGTGCTTAGCAAATTAAAGCGCGACAGAAAAAACTATGTAATCTTATACAAATAACGCAGATGAAACCTTTCAAATTAAAACGTACAGCTCTCCTACTTGTTTTGGCTTTTACCATTACCTCCTGTACTTCCACAAAAACAGCTCCATTCGACCTTCATTCCTATCAAAAAACAATTGCAGTAAAAGCCGAAACTATTAAACTAATGGAGAAAGCTACTGCCCCATTTGCGGTTCATAAAATGGAAATAAACGCTTTATTGCTTGACATTGAAAAGTTGACTGAATATGAAAAAAATAAACTCCATAACGAAATCACTTTTTCGATGTGGAAAATCCTAAACGATAAAGACAAGAATCTTTTGGTCGGTTTTTTCAAAAGATGGGAAACAAAAGGAATTTTATCTCCCGCTTTTATACAAGAATCCGAAAAACAAGTTTTGCAAGCTCTCGATTTACTGATTCAATACGAAGCCAAAAAAGATAAAGAGTCTAAAGATGCTCTTTTATATTTAATCAACAGCAATACCTGAAACGATGCATAACGATACATTATTTGACCAATTAAAAAGCAAACTGAAAATTATTATAACAGAAAGTTATAAAGATAACAAATTCGAACTGGAGAAAGATCTGAACACTTTTCTAGAAATCTCCAGAGAGAAAATGGAACGCTGGCTCTTTCTTTTCTCAACCGGAAATTTAACCGAAGAAGATTTAGAATGGCTGTTAAAAAGTCAATTCAATTTAATGGAATTTCAAGCACTTCAAGCAACCGGAATATCAAAAATAAAACTGAATGCTATTAAAAATAACATTCTAAAAATGATTTTCAAAGTACTCCTTGATATGGTTATCCCACAGGGTTAAATTTTTGTGTTTCTTTAAAAAAAACAAACACAATTCATTACAAATCAACAACTTATAACCAACACCTAACTTACTGAAACTACTGATTCATAAGCCTTAAAATCTTGGTAAAAGACAAATTCGGGCGTATTTTTACAGTATCAAATAAAAGGCATTTTTTGAGTATGGCGCGCAGATTCAAAAGGAGCTATTCATTAACAAAAAAACAAATAGTAACGACATATGAGAGATTTTATCATAGAAGATGACTTGTTAATCACCAATGGAGATTTCTCCATTAAAAATGCAGATCAGCAAAACATAGAACATCTATTGCTAAGTCAAAAAGGAAGTTATAAAGAGTTCCCTATTCTGGGAGTAGGAATAAAAAAATACATTAACAGCCCGGATGCAACCTCCAGGTTAAGACTGGAAAACGAAATAGACAAACAATTATCGTATGACAACTTTCACGTAAAAATACTAGATGTCAACGATTTAAAAAACATTAAAATCGATGGAAACTATTAAACCACAAGAAAATCAAAACATTTTTGATGTCTCTTTACAAGAATACGGAAGTATTGAAAAAGTATTCGACCTTTTAGACGACAACGACAGATTTAACCTTACAGAAGACCTTTCTGTTTACAAAGATTTAAAAATAGGCCGTGAAGCTTTCAAAAAAGATATTGTAGAATATTACAATACCCGAAACTTAAAGCCTGCGACAGCTATTACAGAGGAAGAACAGTATTTACTGGATAATTTCTCCGGAATCGATTATATGATTATTGAAGACGATTTCATCATTTATTAGTAACTTGTTTAGGCTATAATAACCTGAACAGCAGCACCAAAAGTTCAGCTTATCCAATAACAAGACTTATCTATTTCTCTTTTTGGAAGTCTCCAAAAAAACTACTGCTCTGTAGTATTTACAAATAAACATAAACAATTAACTATAAGCATATTACACATGTCTTACAGGCTAAACTATTTCAAAAAATTAAAATATGGCACGTACAATTGCTGAAATACAGAACGAGATTCTGATGGAGAAAGGAAAGCAATCTTCCTTAAACAACTTAACAGATTCAAAAACTGCTATTTGGAAACTTTGGATTAACATAGTGGCCACCGCTATCTGGGTTCATGAAAAAATAGTAGAAAAAAATGCGCTCATCTCAAGACCGCATACCTTAAACTGGTACAGAAGTCAGGCCTTAAATTTTCATTACGGTCTGTCTTTACCCTCTGATCCCAACAACAAAATACCACTCATCTGGAAAGAGGGCTCCTATCAGTTTGACACTACAGGTTTTGACGAAACAGAAATCGAAAAATTAAAAATAATCAAACATTGCGCAGTAAGCGAAATTGATTTGGAAACAGTACTCGATCCCACAAAAAACAAAGACCGGGAAACTATTTTTTCGGACTACTTCCGCAACAAAGTAGGGGTTGTATTTTTAAAAGTAGCCACGGTAAAAGGAGATAAAATCTCGAGAATTGATGTTCCTAATGAACTCTACGCCTTCAAAGAATATATGGCTAAAATTAAAGATGCTGGAAATCATATTTATATCTCTTCTGATAATGGTGATATCTTAAAACTAAATTTAACCGTTTACGTTGATCCTTTGAATATCTATATTGATCCGGCAAATCCCGCAAATCCAAAAAATGGTTCATTGATTCTGAACGAAAAAATATTTCCTGTACAAGATGCTGTCAAAGAGCATTTAAAAAGTATTGAATTTAATGGCGCTTTTGTAAAAACCTATTTTGTCGATGCTTTGCAGAATACGCCGGGTATTAAAATCCCAGTTGTAAATAAAGTCGAAACCAGCTGGGCTAAAAATCCGAATGACCAACCAGCCCCTTCTTTAGAAGATGTCACTAAAACGGAATACTTTATCCCTAACTCAGGCTATTTTGATCTGGATGCCTTAGAGGTACTGGTAAATTATATTCCTTATACATTTTACAGAGACAAACAATAGCCTAATACCAATACTATGAATAAATACACTGTTTTAAAATGGGAAAAGCTAATATTATGGCTCATCCCGCCGGTTGTCAGAAAAAAAACGCATCTGGAATGGCTCAATGTTTTACTGGCTCCTCTTCGTACGATTTATGAAGAGATATTATACAAAATGCAGCATACTGGGCAGGTCATTTATCTGGAAAAAGTACTCAACGACGCTTTTAATCCCACAAAAAATTACGATCCCAACCTAAGTATGGAGCAAAAGCGATTAGAGGGGCTAATTTATATAGACGAATCGATCAAACCTGCAATTCAATATGTCTATCTCCACAAAGAATACTACGAACCGGATATTACTTTGCCCGACAAAAAGGTAACAAAGGGAGCTTTAATGAGGCCGCAATTAAACATCTTTAAAAATAATGAGCTTAAAAACAGAGATAACAAACCTGTTTATCTCGTACATCGTAAAGATTATACTAAAGTAAATTATGCCAATTTTAGAGTGTTTATACCCGAAAATCTAATTAAAGATCGAACAATAACTATTCAACCTAACCAGGACAATACTGTAGAAAAAACAGAACCGATCGAAGTGACCGATTTAAAATATCACAATCTTCTTAATTTTTATAAACTGGCAGGCAAAAGCTATGAAAGTTATCGCTATCAACCGAAAAAGCAAACTGGAGAAGTTAGAATATAGAGTAAAGATACTAGAAAATAGATTTAAGAATATAGAAACAAAAAACAACTGCAATTTAAATTAATACAAAATGAAACAAATAAATTTTAGTCATGAAGGAGGTTTCCCTCTTGAACAGGAAACTTTAGAAAGACTTCAAAGCGCCTACAGAACGGAGTTATTTGGTGCTTTAAAAGCACATTTTAGCATCGAAACCTGCAAAAACTATATTGTCGCTACTGCTACAGAGAAAAAAAATGGCTGGGCTATTATCCATCTGGATAAAAAAGATTGTACAGATCCGGAATATAATGAAGAAACTCCGGAAGGAATTTTATACCCTATTTTAAAAGGGAAACCAACAGGATATTTAAAAACCATCCGAAAAGACACTAACCTGATTTACGGGACCGGAAAATCTCAAACCGCCTACTTTGATTACGAAGCAGTATACATAGAACAAGCTGAATATACTACCGGTGCTTCACAAACGGATAAAACACTTGCAGCCAATTATCATATTCTGGGAAGTTTTAAGGAAATTTTGGATCATGCCGCCCTGGAAAAGATTTTGACTGAATTAGATACTGCTGTTAGAGCAAATGCAAAAGAAATTACGAAAGTAAAAGATGAATATCTCGCTCTTGACGGCTCAAAAACGATGAAAGGGAATCTGAATATGGGAACTTATCACATTTCAAGATTAGATGTTGGCGAGAATCCTGAAGCAAATATAAGAGCATACGATTTCAGACTAGGATCACTGGAAAGAAGAGGAATGAAACATGGTCAAAATTATCTGGGAAGAGCCTTGGTAGATAGCACCAAAGATGCCGCAACCACAAGTCTTACCCTCAATTATCAGGCGGATTGGGATCATATCCATATAGGCGGAAAAGTACATTTAGATAGTGCCCCTGCGACAGCTGATGATGGTTCCTTTTTGTTATTAGGCGAGCAAAATCAAATCATTAGAAGTAACTCCCTACTCAACCCTTTACTTAGCCATGTCGACGATTTAATTAACCGTGTTACAAAATTAGAAGAGAAAAAACCAGCGGAATCTGCCATACCTAAAGGAATGATCGCTATTTGGGGGCGACCTGCTAGTCAAATCCCGGAAGGCTGGGAAGAGTATGTGCCATTGAGAGGAAGAATGCCTGTTGGATTTTATGACCCTACTGGTGATGAAAAAACACAAGACCAACGAGAAGGTCGTGGTGAAGGTGTTACTTATTATTATGACAATGATGGTTATACTATATATCCTTTTGATACCATATTAAATGATGGTGGACATATTAAGAAAAAAATACTTCTTAGCGAAATGCCTTCACATTCACATAAATTCACTGCTGACCATTATGTCACAGGAAGCGGTATGCGTTTCGGAAGTAATGCAAGCGATGATACAGGACTAGTCAATCTGGAAACGGAACCAAGTGGAAGCGGAGTGCCTTTTTCTGTTATGAACCCTTATCGTGTAATTCACTTCATCGAATATACCGGGCGGCCAAAAGATACAACAAAACCGACAAGTCCAACAGACCTAATCGCAACAAACATTGATAATAAAAGTCTAATTTTGAGCTGGATCAAATCAAGTGATGATATTGGGGTTACTAATTATCTTGTATATAAAGACAATGAACTAATAGTTACACTAGGTGATGTTTCATCTTATCCGGTTACTGGTTTAAATCCGGGTACGCGCTACAGTTTTTCTGTTAAAGCACGAGACAAAGCAGGAAACTTATCGGATAGTGTTTTCAAAGATGCAACTACAACTGCAACTGACACAATCAATCCTCCTATGCCTTTATCAATTACCGCTTACGAAAAAACCCCTAATTATATTCACATTGACTGGGAACCCGCTCCAAACACAGAACCTGTTACTTATCAGCTTTTTAAAAAAATAGATGATGGAGAATATCATGAGTTAGCTGCAAGACGACTCGGATCCCAATTAGCTTCTGAAGATTATGGAGAAGGTAACGAATACAATACGGTCAGATTCTTCTACAAAGTAAGAGCAATCGATGCTGCCTTAAATGAATCTCCTTTTACTGAGCCAGTTGAAGTGGTTTTGCCACCGATGATGGTCGCTTGTTTTGACGTCGAATCTCCGGTAACTATGGCATCAGGGCAAACCAAAAAGCTAAAAAATATTGTCATTGGTGATAAACTCCAGGGATTCTCCTTCCCAAATGAGATTGACGAATCAGCCGGCGATTATTTCTTGTGGAACGGAAAACGAAATGAGGCTATAAAGACAGAAGTAACTGTAGTAGACAAAAAAACAAGTATTCAACCCAATTTTTATGAAATTAAAACAGGAGACAATATCATTAAAGTTACGGGAGAGCATCCTTTACTAATCACTGAAGATGGTGAAAGCCTTAAATGGGTAAGTGCCAAAAATGTAGCACAAAATATGTTATTGATTGATAAACTGGGAAAAACCAAAGCCATTGAATCGATATTATTCAGAGAAGAACCTCTTGAGGTCGCTCTTCTGGATGTTGAAAATGTTGATAATTATGTTATCTCGGGAATTGTAGTTCACAACAATAAACCTTCCCAACCTAGAGAATAACATCTGATACTCTTTTGGGGGAATATATCCCCCAAAAGATTCCTCATCTCTCCTTTTTAACCTAAACTGACTCTATGAAAATTGTAAAATTTATTTTTACCGCTTTGGCATTGCTGTGGCTTTTTATAACCATCCTGATCATGGTACAAGTAGCCATCCTTATACTACCAATTCTTTTTATTTCGAAAAAACATTACACCGAATGGATCCTCTTTACATTTGCCTTAATCTGCTCTTTTGGCGTTTACCCCATTTCTTTTATCTATGCCGCCATCAAATGGAAAGGCTTTCTAAATTATTTAAGAAAACTCAGCTTAAGTATTGATATCACAGGAAATATGGTCGCCGGGGCCTTATTGAACGACAACTTTATTACGAGCAATTCCGTCCATAAATTTGGCGTTGTTCAGGAAACGATCAGCGACAATTTAGGCGAAAACGAAAGAGACCATACCTTATCCGTTTTTGGAAAGAGATTTACCAATCTGCTTGGCGTAATTGATTTTGATCACGCCAAAAAATCTATAGTAGAAGATTAATTCAACCTTAAACCTATGATAATGCATAGAATTACAGAATATTCAAATGAATTAAAATTACTGCTTTACGGAATTTTTATTTACCTGGAAATGGATGCAGAAATTGTTAAAGTGCTGTTTTATTTAATGGTATTGGATACTTTTTTAGGCATTGTCAAAACCATCGTATTAAATAACCCTTTTAGCTTTAAAAAACTGGCCTTAGGATTTGTTTCCAAGCTGGCTGTACTATTGATTCCAACAGCTCTGGCCTTAATGAGCAAAGGCCTCAATTACAACTTCAAATGGTTTGTAACCATTGTAATGGATTTGCTGATCGTAAGCGATGGCATTTCAATCATCAGCAATATAATAGCTATAAAGACAAAAAAAGAAGTCGAGAATTTCGATGCCATGACTTTGATCTTAAAGTCCATAAGAAATCGTTTAATACAACTTTTCAAGAGAATTTTGATTACAATTGACCCCAGATATCATGTAGAAGAATAATCCAATACGCTTTATAAACAAAAAAATAAAACAAGCAATAATGACAACAAATATCAATACTATTCTGAGCTGGTTCAAAACCAGATCAAAACCTACTCAGGAAGAATTTCGCGCCACTTGGTTAAGCTTTTGGCACAAAGATGAGCAGATTCCAACAGAAAAAATCGAAGGCTTACAGGGCCTTTTAGATCATAAAGCCGATTTAGAAGCTTTGGAAAACCACAAAGCTGATTCAAACGCACACTCAGAATTGTTTATTAGAGCTAAGTTTATTAAAACTGGGGAATTATCCATTTTCAAGCATCCCAATAATACTGATCAAACAAAAGAATACATACTTGAAATAAATGATCTCGTCCAGGGCTTTGTTGAAAAAACCTGGATAAATGGATATTACATTGGCGGCGACATAAGTTTACTTGAAAGCTTTAGTGTAAATACAAATGCATAAATGTAAATACCAAATAAAAAAGAAAATCCTCATAGTTCTTGAAAAAAGAGCCATAAACATTACTAATCACAACATTTAAATTATGAAAAGAATATTTTTATTTTTACTCCTTGCTGTGTCATTTACAGCATTCGCGCAAGTTCAAATACCACAAGAATACACTATTCAAAAACCTTTACGATTGGGAACTGTTAATCCTGGTACAAAAACAGATTCTGTATTAGTTCGGGGTTCTGATAAAATTATCAAATTTGTTCCCCGAAGTGAATTTGGCGGGACTAGTGCCCTTCAGGATTTGAAGTCAGTGCTTAATACGGGTAATGTAGCATTAAGTCCAAACAATTATAGCTGGTTTATTCCAAATCTTTCCAACGAGGCTCCCTCTATTGATTTTGGGGTTACTGCATTGAATGGTGTAACAGCAAATTCCATTTCAATGACACCCGAAAACTTTATTTTACAGCACAGCTCGCCGGCTACTGGTGCAACCTATTCCATAGAATTACAAAACAATGGTCTGACCTATGGTTCAGACATGTCAACACATTGGACAGCGAGAAGTATTGTCGATAAAGCCTATGTCGATAGCATCAATTTCCAAAAATTAGTTGACAATAATGCAGTTGCGACCTTAGATAATGGTAACTATGCTCAAATATTAAACATCGATAAAGGGGGAAACCGACATGTTGGTTTTAATGTGACTAATGAACAGTTTAAAAGTTCTATGCTTGAATTAGGAGGAGGAGGGTTATTTCAGGCCTTTGCCTCTACAGCAAATGGCTTTGGAGAAATACTTATGAACCCAGACCATAGCGGTGTAGGCGAAAATCACAAAATGGCTTTAAGGTATATACAATACTTTCCTGGAGGAGGCCAAGCCGCTGAAAACATATTAGTTTTTGAGCCTATGACTTCATCAGGTAAGTCCTTAGTAAAAATTCCATTTAAGTCAGGAGAACATTTATTGGCAACAACAAGCGATTTAGCGACAGATAATCCAACCGTGTCAAGTTTAACACTTACTGAATTAAATACCACATATCCAAATGCAATAAATGGCTATAGGGTACATTGCCCATCCATTTCGACAGGTGCGCTTATTTATGAGAAAACTCAGACGGGCTGGTTGGAAATCTCTGTATCAATTGTTTACAATCCCCAATAAAATAACCTTAAACTTTAAAACATGAATAAATCAAAAATCGCAGTAACCGTGAGTCTTTTAATTGTTTTAACAGGTTTCATCGACACAAAATTCGATCTGTTACAGGATGCAGGATTGTCGGAAATAGTTATCAATAGAATTAAACTCATTGGTTTGATTCTGACGGCAGTATTACCAGGAATCAGCTCTCTACTTTCAAAAGAAGAAAAGTAAAAAGAAATTTCTACGGAAAACATTAAAAATTGACCTAAAGCAATTATTTCTATCTTAAAGAAAGAACCTTTGCCTAAATTTGTAACTACATCTCTTACCTTATATTCCCGGCAACATACTGCGCTGAAAGAAATGATAAAGTTAAATACTAAAATCTCCTTTACCCTATAACAATTCATTTCTGATTCTAATATACTTTCCTACAAGCATTAAGAAAACAATTGTTGAGATATTTTTATAAAATCAGTAATTATTCTACTACTACCGAAATAACAATTAAAAATCAAAAACCCCTCTTACAAAACCGTAAGAGGGGCTATATCTATACATTTCACATTTTACAACCTACTTCTTAATAAATTTCTGTACATAGTTTGCTTTATCAGTCACTATATTGATGATGTACATTCCTTTTGAAAAATCACTAACGTTAATCTTATTGTTACTGATCTGAGCGTTAATTGATTTACCCGAAATATCATAGACCGTTACTTTTAACACCTCGTCTTCTGTTCTAATGTTCAATACATCTGAAACCGGATTAGGATAAACTGCTAGTTCTAATTTCGTAAACTCACCGGTACCTAAATTAGTAGTTGTGTTTACGATGATTGATTTTTCAACTAGTTTGCCATTGGAATTAAAACGAATCACCACTGTTGCAGTACCCTGAGTTTTTGGAGTCAGAACCAATTCGTCATTCACATTTATTACAGCCGAAACCACCTCTGTATCACTAACTGACTTTACAGATTTTACGATCGCTGCCGACAAATTATCAGTATCGGAAACAATATTTTTTAAATCGATTACAGTTGCTTCTTTTACCGAAACCTCCGAAGGCAGAGTATTGCTCACTACAGGTGCTGCATTATCCGGAAAAACGGTCGTTCCGGGAAACCAATAATAGTCATCCAAAATTTTTGTTTGGGTTAAACTTCCTGTACGATCAAAAGTATGAACCCAGTTTTTCTGATAATGTGCTCCAAATCCGTTTTCTGTAGTATTGAGAATCAACTCATCTGAAACCGGATCAATACGCAGGGCTGCACCGTAAGGAATTTGTTTAAAAGCATCTGTTTGTCCCGGAATGGTTGCAAAATTCTCATTAAAGGTTTTTGAAGTAATATCAAATTTTACAATTTTTGTTCCTGAAGTAAAAGAACTGATGGCGTTTATCCAAAACAAAGCATTCTCCTGAGTACTATACGTAAAACTCCCCGCATTCCAGGCTCCCCAGGAACCCAGGTATTTGGTTGTTGGAATCGCATATTCGGTTACCGTAAAAGTTGTTGCATTAATATTGATTAACTTTTGATCCTGAATTCCCCATACACTTCCGTCTTTGGCCTGAACTACAGAGTGGAATTTACCGGTAATAGTCTTAATCAAAGTATGAGTAGCAGGATCGATTATCAGCATTCCTCCACTTTGTGTTACTGCAAATACATACTGAGACGTACGAATCATATTACCAACCTGTCCTGCAGTACCTGTACCTGCTAATAAACTTCCCACCTTCAGATTGGCAATATCAAAAAGATAAATACCTTTTGAAGTACCTATATATCCAGTGTTTTCATTAACTCCAACAAACGAACGTCCATCTGCTCCAATGTTTGCAAATCCTGCAATTTTTTTCATAGTTTTTGCATTAGCAACAACCAATCTTCCGCCCGGACTAAAATTTTGATCTCCTCCGCTTGCTGCCTGTTTGGAAATAAAATAAAAATTATCTCCGTAAATTGTTCCGTAACAGGTGGTCACGCCAAAGGTTTCATTGTTATTCGCTATACTATAAATTCGGTAATTAGTACTTCCGTCTTTATTAATAAAATTCACAGAACCATTGGTATGTCCGAACCAGTCTTCGTTTACCATAAAAAATCCATTCGTAAAATCTGTTGCTTCCACATAAGGTGCAACCGGAGTAAAAGTTCCGGCAATAGGAAGCACATTTTTAGACGGTGCATAATTCCAAACATCCCAGGAATCATTTTGCAGAATACGACCAGATGCCCCTGTACTTACGGCAGTAAAATCAGCATCGGCAGGATTTTTCCCCCAATACGTCCATTCTCCATTTGTCCATCCGGATTGCCAGTGATCGTTTGTATCTATTGCTTTATAATTGTCAAAATCGTAAGCCGTTGTATTCACAAAGCCATTTGTTGGATAAAGAGGATAAGTATAATCTGTGCCTTTATAAAGTCCGATCGTTTTAATTCCATTCAGATCAAAACCCAATCCTCCTGTCAAAGATCCTGTTTGAGCTCCCTTATACAACAGAGCGAAAAAACGACGATCTGCTTTTAGTATGGCTTTTAACATGTCTTCGCCTGTGGCAGTACCCTCCCATCTGAATCCCCAGACTAAAGCATCGGTATTTTTACCATCATTCCACTGCACCGCAAAAGCCGCCCGATTAGAGCCTGTACCTATCCAGTACTTAATATCATCAAAGGTTGTCGCCGCAGTCGTGTTTTGGGCAATTTTATTTTTCGCTGCTGTTTGTTTATTATTATTTGGAATTGTGCCCTCCGATACCACCTGACCTCGCATAAAAAAGACAGAAAGGAACATCAATACTAACAAGTAATTTTTCTTCATATTCAATTTAATTTTAATTTTTTATTATTTAAGATACAGGTCATAAGCTCCGGCAACATCTGTAGAAACTTCTCCCAGCCAACCTGCTTCCTGATGGATTGCGGTATGTATTTTGACGAAATCTATTCCGGGAAGTTTTACGTATTTTCCGTTTTTGTCTACTGCCCAGGAAATATCAATATTAGAACCTTCGTCGCTATTGGGTGCATTATCTGCATAACCAAAATCAAATCCTGTACCTACCCAATAGTTTCCGGTACCACTTTGATCATAAAAATTATCTTTAATTCTCGTTCCTTTCAAGGTATAAGAAGCCTCCGGAATCCATAGCGGATAGTAGCTTTGTTCATGAAATCCATTTTTGGTTTTATATCCTGAATTCCCCAGATTGTCTTCCCATTTAATGTACTGCACATCGGTCTGCCAAAAATCCTGACCTGCAACAGCCGGTTTGTTAGGATCCGGTTTGAAATAAGTCACACTATAGTTCTTCACGGTGGTACTTTTAAAATATTCACTTCCGGCTATTTCGTACCATTCGTCCTCGTCGGGTTTCCCGTTTTTATTTTTATCATAAGCCACCAGAATAATTCCGGGTTCACAAGAACCTGAACGAGTTTCCTTTGTGTCATTAGCCCAAAATGCATTTCCTAAAATTTTAAAATCACGGCCATTCCCATTTGGAATCGTATGATCAAAACCAAATACAACATATCCTCCAAATCCGCCTAAGGATATCATGCTGGCATTAGAACCAACAAGTGATTTTTTTGCGGCATTGATCAAATTACTTTCGGTATTTCCCGGCGCGTATAATGGAAGTTCATTGGTAAACTGACCAACTCCGGGACGAAATTCCAGTACATTAGAGATGTACTTACTATAATTCCCAGTCTCTTTTGTTACGTTAATAATCGATTGGAATGTTTTTACAACACCATTGGTCTCCACTTTTAACGTTAAGGGGTAATTCTTTGCATATGGACTGATAAAATCCAGTTGAAGGCTTTCTGAGATCACTGAATCTTTAATACTCCAGGTTAATTTTGAATTACTATTTAATTTTAAATCAATATTGAGCACTTTAAAACGGTCAATGGTATAGGATTCTTTTAATACGTCTCCCTGATTTTGATTTCCAGAATCATCTTCCCGATCGGTTCCACAGGAAATAAATCCCAGTAAGAGGGTTAATACTAGCGTACTCTTTAAAAGTGCAAAAGGGACTCTTTTCATATTTTTCTATTTTTATTCTTTAATGACACATGATTGTTGAGGTACAACAAAATAAATTTCCAGTGGGCGTAACATATAATTCTTCACCCTTAACTCTTCACCCTTAACTCTTCACCCTTCACTCTTCACCCTTCACTCTTCACTATTCACTCTTCACTCTTCACTCTTCACCCTTCACTCTTCACCCTTCACTCTTCACTTTTCACTCTTCACTCTTCACTCTTCACTCTTCACTCTTCACTCTTCACTCTTCACTATTCACCCTTCACTCTTCACTCTTCACTCTTCACCCTTCACTCTTCACCCTTCACTCTTCACTTTTCACTCTTCACCCTTCACCCTTCACCCTTCACCCTTCACCCTTCACTCTTCACTCTTCACTCTTCACTCTTCACTCTTCACTCTTCACTCTTCACCCTTCACCCTTCACTCTTCACTCTTCACTCTTCACTCTTCACTCTTCACTCTTCACTCTTCACTCTTCACCCTTCACATTTCACTCTTCATCCTTCACCCTTCACTCTTCACTTTTCACTTTTCACTCTTCACTTTTCACTCTTCACTCTTCACTCTTCACTCTTCACTCTTCACTCTTCACTCTTCACTCTTCACTCTTCACCCTTCACCCTTCACCCTTCACTCTTCAATCTTCACTCTTCACTCTTCACTCTTCACCCTTCACTCTTCACCCTTTACATTTCACTTTTTAGTTATAAAAGCAATATGTGCCGGAATATTACCGGCTGTAGTTTTCCATTTTAATTTTCCTTCGGGAGTAAAACAGTAGATGTAGCCTGTTACTACATAATTTTGGGCATCGGTAATGTATATTTCTTTCGTTTCGGGATTTACCTGTAAACCGTAAGGAATCATGATATGCTTATCAGTGCCGTCTGTAATGATTTTATCGTTAATCACTTTTTTGGTCTTTGTATCTAATATTCCGTACGTAACCTTATTACTGTTGGTCAGATAGCTCCATGAAACACTGTAATAGTAGAGCAAATCATCGACCAGACAGGTTGCCGAAACGGGAATATCAAGCTTCATTTTCTTTTCATCCGTCTTCGTATCAATCACAAAAAGATTAGACGGTGTGTTGTAATAATCGCCTCTGGAACTCACATAAATATCACCTCTGCTGTCTACCTGCATGCTATGAAGATTAATCCCCACATCAATTTTTTTTATTTCGGTAAAGGTTTCAAGATCGATAACGGATACGGTACGGTCATAATTAGGTACTTTGTAACCTCCTGAATTAGCCACATACAATTTTCCGTTATGCACCACCATTTGTTCCGGCTGATAACCAACGGTCACTTTGCGTTTGATTTCTAAGGATGTCGTATCAATCTCAGCTACAAATCCAATTTCGGCATTCGGATCAATAGCAACAGGGCCTGAATACGAACTTACGTAAGCTTTATTTTTGTAGAAAGCGACATATCGGCAATTCGGAATGTCTATTTTTTTGATTCGTTTTGCGGACCATTTGTCGATTACCTCAACTTTATTGGAGCAGTTGATTACCGCATACACTTTACTCCCGTAAATTTTTATATCATTACCCACATCGCCCAGTTCTTTTACTACTGTTGGATTGCGTTCGGAGTAAATATCGGTGGTATAATTCCCTGTTCTGTAATTGAACACGTCAATACTAGCGCGGTTCATTCCCATATTACCTTCGTTCAAAAGGTAAAATCCTTCTATGTTGCCATCGCTTCTTGGTGCGGCAACACTTTTATCTGAAGAGGGAAAAATAGTTTCTTCTTCTCTACAGGAAACCAAAAGAAGAGCAACAAATAAACTAAGCAGGAATCGGGTACTTCTCTTTTTCATAGTGCCATACTGATTATAAATTTTAAAGTACGGCCCGGCATCGGATAATTATAAATTACCTCGTACTGCTGATTAAGGGCATTGTTCAATTCGATCGTTCCTTTTATTTTATACTGATGAAAGGAGAACATTTTTTGAACCGCCAAATCATGGGTGTACCAAGGCTGCACTTCATTAATTTTAATATTGTTTACATTTCCATTGTATCGTTTTCCAACGTATATAAAGCTGTAGTTAAAATTCCATGACTTATAATCTGCATTTAGAATTCCTGATCCGCTGTGCCAGGGAGTATAAGGAATCTGATCTCCGTAAGAGGATAATTCCAAACCGGCAAACTTGGTGTAATCTCTGCTCTCTGAATACGTATAGGTTAAATGAGTAGTCAGATTTACTTTGCCGAAATGCATTTTCATATCCACAGCCGACTCTATTCCTTTTCCCTTCACCTGCCCGATATTGGTCATCATCCAACGGAATAAATTTCCAGTTGGAGCGGCAATTATTTTATCTTTTGTATTGGTATAATATCCATCGACCTGAAGAGAAAACTGATCCAGGAAACCTTTCTCCATTGGTATGTTGTAGGTAAATCCAATGTCATATTGATTCATGTATTCGGGCCTTAAGGTACTGGAACCGACCATCGTATAATACAAATCATTAAAAGTGGGCATTCGGAACATACGTTTCGCAAAAGCTCTTACATTAAAATCGTACGCTTTAAAAGGAGTGTAACCCAAAAATAGGGCGGGAGTGAATTCTGTTTTATCGGGAGCTTTGGCATTATAACGCACTTCTTCCTGCACGTGCGTTCCCACAACACTGCCCAGAACTTTAAAACCATCCCGTCTGTAGGAACTTGCCAGCGCAAACAAAGCGGTGTAGCGCTCCGGATAAGAGAACAGGGTCTTTATGCCTTTTCTGGTTGCATTAAGGCGGTTGTACTGAAAATCAGTTGACAACGAAACGTCCCAGGTGGGTAAAATCTTGTACAGATTGACTGCTGAAAAATAATATTCCTGCTGGTAATAACTATCATCAGATTGAGCGCCTTCGGTAACCACTTCACCCAGTACACTGGTGGTGTCTCTGGCTACATAATGAGTATAATCATAAGCATATTTTGCCTTAGCCTGAAATTTATATCTTTCGCTAAGGTCTTTTATAAAGGTCCCCTGCGCAAAAAAATTCTTGTCGTACTGTCTAAAACCATCCGAAAATTTATTTTCTACAATAGCTCCAGGTGCTCCTCTTTCGGAACCGTAATAATACACTTTGGCATCCCAGGTACCATTTTTTATTTTCCCGTACAGACCAGACTCGAAACGAAATGCTTCTATATCACTATTGTGTCTCGTGGCTGAGGTATCGTAGGCCACAGTACCGTCGAGATTGTTTCTTTTGTATCTGAATTTGTATTCTCCGTTAGATTTTATGTATTCAGAACTGGCACTCCAGCTTACTTTATCACTTAATTTATGCTCCAATCTGAAAGAAAGATCATTGTAATTGATGGACATGGTTTTATACCGAAGTAAGAAATTGGTCTTTTTGTTATTCTCAAAAACAGGCCGTTTGGTGCGCAAATAAATAGTAGAAGCTGCTGCAAAGTCTTTAGCCGACTGAAATATTTCGCTCTTCTGACCATTATACATGGTGAGAGATTCCATATCATCGAGAGAGTATTTTCCTAAATCCGTAACTCCATTTTGTGCATTTCCCAACTGAATTCCGTCATAAAAAACACCCACGTGATTCGTTCCCATGTTGCGTACATCCACCGTTTTAAGTCCGCCCAGACCACCATAGTCCTTGATTTGTACTCCGGCAAAATAACGAAGTGCATCGGCAACATTGTGGCTGGCTAAGTTTTCAAGCAGTACTCCTGAGAGGCTTTGTACGGGAATCACTTCCTGATAAGGTTTTGCTTTTAACAGTACTTCTTTCAAAACCCTCAGACTGTCCTTAGTAGTCTGTGAGCGAAGTACGACGGGAGCTAACAATACGAAAAGAAATAAAAGTAATTTTCTGGTTTTACACATCACTGATTTAATTAAATAAACTTCGGGATGTGATCGTCAAAAAAGCAATAAGGCAGGATCCCATTACAAAATAACGGGTCCGTTTATTGTTGTTCAACTTTATTCCACGAAAGTCTTAAACTATGTGATTCCGGCAGGTCTCCTGACTTGTTCCATCTTTAAACAGCCTTCTCATCCCGCAAAGCGGGACAATGGCATGAGTAACGTTAAAGACTTTTACAGAACTTACAGTAGCGGGTCTGTTCAGGATTTACACCTGATTCCCTTTTAACTGTTTTCTCTAAAGAAAAAACAGACCTTAATCTGGCCGTAAAGATAGAATTATCTTTATAAAAACAAGAGTTAATTAGTTCATATTACACTTTTGACAATGAATGAGACCAAATCTTATTCATTTATTAAAAGAATGCTATCTTAAATATTCTTTACTTTTTTAAACTGAACTGTAACAAAAAAGCATTATTGCGACTAATAATAAGTTCAGTTGGATTGCTTTTTTATAAACATTGAAGAACTGAAACAAAATCATTCAAAACAGGATTTGATTTTATTAATAATGAAGTGAAACAGAAATATTAAAAGTAAATTAACAAATCCCGAGATTTTTGCGTCTTTATATTTGTTAAATTGCGCCCCTGTAAATGAAGATGCCCCTCGTACTACATATTCTTCGAAAAACTCTTGTAAAATGGACTGGAGAAAGGTTTTGGGCCGAAAGTCAAAATTAAAAGAACACTAAAAGAGAAACAAAAAATTCAATGAATACAACAAAGGCTTCCATTATTGCTATTGGAGGATATGTACCGGAAACGGTTTTAAGCAATACTGATTTAGAAAAAAGAATAGATACAACAGATGAGTGGATTACCTCTCGAACAGGCATAAAAGAAAGAAGAATATTGGATGACCCGGCACTGGCAACCTCAGATATGGCTTCTTTCGCCATTAAAGATTTAATAAAAAATTATGATATAAATCCTCTGGATATTGATTGCCTTATACTCGCCACATCAACACCCGATCATATTCTTACTCCCGCTGCCAGTTTGGTATGCGAAAAAGCAGGACTGAAAAGCGCCTGGGGATTTGACCTTAACGCTGCCTGCAGTGGTTTTTTATATGCACTTTCGGTAGGCGCAAGCTTTATTGAAAGCGGCAGATACAAAAATGTTGTCGTAGTTGGTGCCGATAAAATGAGTTCGATCGTGAACTATGAAGACCGAAACAGCTGCATTTTATTTGGTGATGGTGCAGGTGCTGTACTTTTACAACCTACTACAGACGGACGCGGTATTCATCAAAATATTTTCAGAACAGACGGAACAGGTGCTGAATTCCTTTCTGTACGTGCCGGAGGTTCCCTTTTGTCCACAACAGAAGAAACCATTCAAAACAAACAGCACTTTGTACATCAGGAAGGAAGAACCGTTTTTAAACACGCTGTGAGAAACATGAGCGGTACTTCGAAAGAACTAATGGAAAAAGCTTCATTGACTCCGGATATGGTAGACTGGGTAATCCCTCATCAGGCTAACTTAAGAATCATTCAGGCAGTAAGTGAAGAAATTGGTATTGGTATTGAGAAGTTTAAAATAAACATTCAAAGATACGGTAACACTACAGCGGCAACCATCCCGTTATGTCTTTGGGATTTCAAAAACGATTTCAAAAAAGGAGATAATCTTGTTATTACGGCTTTTGGAGCAGGATTTTCCTGGGGCAGTATGTACATCAAATGGTAAATAGTATATAAAAAAATTACGCTAAATTCTTATGCTGAGGTAACTCATCATAAATTCAATATCGATTTCAAACAAAAAAAAACAATCAGTACGTGTACTGATTGTTTTTTTTATGCTTTCAATTCAGATTAAACATAAAATCCAAACCATTATTCTTTTGCAGGCAACTGTATCTCTTCTGGTCAGCCTATTGACAGTAAGAAATACGCTTTCAATTTTTTTTACAATCCGGTCATCTGTCCTGCTATCATTTTACCTTTAAAAAACACACCTTCTCTTTTTGGCAAACGGGCAACTGCTTCGGCTGAACAGCTTGCTTTTACCAAAATAAAATGCGCGTCATCTCCTGTTGCAGGCCATACGCGTACACCTGCATCGTTAAGCGGCAGCACCTCGTTTGTGGTGGCAATGTGCAAAGCACGACTCAAACTGTACTCGTCTGTCCAGCCATAAAGCTGTGCGCATAATTTTGCTTTTTCCAGCATATCACAAGTTCCAAAAGGCATCCAGTGGTCTACAATACTGTCAGTACCCGTCATTAGTTTCACACCGTACTTCTTTAAAGTCGGAATGGGCATGATGGTTTTTCCTATCGGCACTGTCGAAATAACTCCTATTCCAAGTGCTCCCATTTTTTCGGCAATTCCTTCTAAATCTTTCGGATCCATTCGGGCCAATGCAAAACCATGGCTGATATAGGTTTTTCCTTGTAATTGTTTATTCTCTTCGGTTCTTTTAATGATGTATTCTATAGCCGATTTTCCTGAAGGAGGCGATTCGTGCAAATGAATGTCAATGCCTTTATTATGGTCTATCGCGATTTGAAACATGCTGTCAAGTGATTTCTCCATATTTCCATCAACCGTTGTAGGATCAAGTCCGCCAATAAAATCTACCCCCATTTTTGCGGCTTCTCTCAGTAAAGGTTCTGATTGCGAATATAAAATTCCGTGCTGCGGAAAAGCCACAATCTCCCATCCAAAACTGTCTTTATTATTCTCTAAAGCCTTCAACAAATGCTCCAGACTTTTTAATCCGCTCACAGGATCAATATTACATTGGCAACGGGCAAAATAGCTGCCCTGACTTTTCATCAACTGAATAGCCTGCTCTGCTTTGTACTGAGAATCCACAAGCAAATCCGGAATAATTTTCTGTTCCAGCGTAATCATATCTTTTACCGTAAATCCTTTTCTGGGAGCAGCATTCCATTTCCCACCGTAAAAGGTTTTATCAATATGGATGTGCATGTCACGCAATCCCGGAAGCATCAAAAGACCTTTGGCATCTACTTTTTTTAGTTTCCCATCAGGTTTGTCGATTGTAATATTTTTAATCTTCCCATCCGCTATATGCACATTGTACAAATTGGTTTTGGTGGCAATTACTTCTTTTTTTTCATTGTACTCAAAACCGTCTTCCAGTCTTACATTGGTTAAAATATATTCTTTAGCAGAGGCTATACTCTTTTCGGGCTCTTCCGGAGAATGTGCCATTGCAGTATTGCTTATTCCGGAAAACAAGGCAGCCCCTGTTGCTGCGGCTCCCATTCTTAAAAATTGCTTTCGGTTTATTTTGTTGTCGCTCATTGGTTAATAGTGTGAAATATTCCTAAAAAACTGATGCTCAGGAAATAATGGTGAACTGCAAAATTCACTTATTTTTTTAAAACCGGAGCAGGAAGATTAATGATAAGAATGGTACAGATTATAATTTTCCTTAAAATCGGTCGGAGTTTTTCCGATATACTTTTTAAACACTTTGGCAAAATAGCCATTATCGCTAAATCCTAACTGATAAGCAATCTCTTTTACCGACAAATCAGTACTGATCAACAATCGTTTGGCTTCCAGAATGGTTCTTTCTTTTATAACATCGCCAGCCGATTTGTTCAGGAATTTTTGGGAGAGAATATTCAGATAATTAGAAGTCACATTCAACTCTCCGGCGTAAAAATTCACCGAGAATTGGGTTGTAAAATGATCTTCAATCAGTGTCTTGAACTTTTTTATAATTTTTTCTGATTTGGCCGCAACATCATGATCCGGAAATTGAAGCACGTAATCTTTTTGCAATAATTTAAACAGCAGATGCAATCTCAGCAGTACTATTTCTTTGGTCAACAAATCATCTTTAAGTAAATCCGTTTCGATTTCTTCTAGCTGGCTTTTAATTTTCTGAAAACCGCTTTTGTTTAGAGAAAGACAGAAAGGCGAACTTTGTCCGAAAAAAGGCAGCTGCGACAAATTAGAAAAAACGGTCATGATCGCAGGAGAAATCATGAGCTGAAAACCATTCGTATTGACATCAAGTGACCAATTGTGTACCTGTCCTGCTCCCACAAAATGAATCTGATAATCTTCTACTCTCGTTTGTTTAAAATCTACACTATGAAATCCGGAACCGTTCTCTACGAAAAAAACAAGGTAAAAATCGTGTTTATGAGGCTGCTCGAATTCGTTACGCCCTTTTACACTATGCCGAAACAGGGTGATACCAAACGTTTGCTCGCCAAGTATATTTAAAACAGACAAAGTGGGTATGGCATTTTTGCTCAAAGGAATCGATAGTGTTGGTTTATTATTTTCAAAATTATGTAATTAATCGATAGGTAACCTGTTGTGCTAAATTATTTGTTGCTCCTTCTTTTTTGTGATAATTGTTCTAACACATAGAAACATAGATCATGTAACTTAAAATAAGACGTTTCACTTTAAATAAAAGACATAGCTCTATGTGAAAGAAATGTATTTCTTTTTGACATTCTTTTTAAGCTATAAAAAAACTATGTTTCTATGTGTTGAATCATTTTTTCACGCAAATTGCTCCGCCTGTTCTCTATTGCTATGGTTAGCAAATTTTTGCTAATCATTTTAATCCATTAATCGGTGGCTAATGCTTCAACACCTATAAAACTATTTTTTGGCTTTGATAAAATTCAATATCACATTTTTACGCCGCCGCATAAACCGAGCAGGTCAAAACCCTCATTAATGCTGTAAAAAACAGACTCTTTACACAAATTTGAAAGTTTTATGATAAAAACTGAAAGACGATTTTGAATCTCAAATCTAACTTCGCTTCATCAAAGCATTAGAACAAACAGATTATAAATCCAAAAGAGTAAACAATGAAAAAAAAATTAAGTCTATTACTAGCACTCTCTGCTATTACCATAAACTCCTTTGCCAATCTCAAGCAAGAAGATCCTTCATTGGTTTGGTTTAAAAAAACAACCGAAACCATTCGCTTCCAGCTAAACAAAGCGGCACAGACTTACAAACCTGGGAAAAATCCGCGTTCCGTAAATCCTGACGGAACAGTTAGATTAGCAGGTTTGACAGACTGGACTACCGGTTTTTTTCCGGGAAGTCTGTGGTATGGCTATGAACTCACCGGGGATAAAATTCTGGCTGAAGAGGCTAAAAAATTTACACTTGCTTTAGATTCTATACGAAATATAAAAAATACACATGATGTAGGTTTTATGCTGTACTGTTCTTATGGAAATGCTTACAGAATTACGGGAGACAAAACTTATCTTCCGGCACTGGCTGACGGGGCAGCAAATCTTTACGCCCGATTTAGTCCAACAGTAGGAGCTATTCGCTCCTGGGATTTTGAATGGTTGCATTATCCGGTGATTATCGATAATATGATGAACCTTGAATATTTGTATTGGAGTGCCAGCGCCTTTAGCAAACCGGAATATGCCACCGCCGCCAATACGCACGCGCTGACCACGATAAAAAACCATTTTAGAAAAGATTTCAGTTCCTACCATTTGGTTGATTACGATCCGAAAACAGGCAAAGTATTACGAAAAGGAACGCATCAGGGGGTTACTGACGATTCGGCCTGGGCACGAGGTCAGGCCTGGGGATTGTACGGATATACGATGTGTTATGCTAATACCAAAAACCCTAAATTTTTACAACAGGCCGAAAGTATTGCTGCCTTCCTAATGAATCATCCGCGTATGCCAAAAGACAAAATACCGGTTTGGGATTTTGATGTACATAACGCTCTGGATACTGCTGAACTTGCTCCCAGAGATGCTTCGGCAGCAGCCGTAATTGCCTCAGCATTGCTTGATTTAAGTACTCAGGTTAAGGATGGAAAAAAATACATCAGCTATGCCGAAGCCATTTTAAAATCTTTATCGTCTGATGCTTATCTCGCGAAACCGGGTGAAAACAATTATTTTTTACTGAAACACAGCGTGGGTGCCTTTTTATACAATTCAGAAATTGATACACCACTTGACTATGCCGATTATTATTATCTAGAAGCTTTAAAAAGATACGCATCTCTTAAAAAAATAGAAATCTAAAAGTAAACAGTTTGTGCAATACGCTGTCTGCGAAAAAAATAAAACAGGAAGTTCTTTACTTTAGGAATTACAAAAAATACTCGACCGAACAATTAACAGTTTGCCGAAAATTACTCGCGATAGTATTTTCTCAGCGTAATTCCTAATCAAATAACTTCATTACAAGCCCGCAAAACCTCCGATTCTAACCGTTGGAAGTTTTGCGGGTTAGTTGCTAAGAATACAATAAATTACTAACCACTAATCTATTAATAACCACTCTTATGCACAAAAAATTATTTTTATCTGTCGGGCTAATAGCCTTAGTTTTTAACTTTTCGTACGCTCAGCTGAGTGTTGTAAATGAGATTGCCGTCAAATATCGAAACTGGCTCACAGGGGAGAATCTCGATTATTCTAAACCACAGGTCAACGAAAGATACAGCCGTTTTCTAAGCAATGGTATAGCTGCCAAAAACCTCTCGGCATACGATTTTTCCAATCCTGGTCCGGCATGGAATTTTACCGTCAGTGCCGATCAGACTGCGTATCAGGTTTTGGTCGAACAAAAACTCATCCGCTTAGTCTTTTTGTACCAGCTGAAAGGGTCGGCTGCCAGTCCTAATCCCGATTATCACAGTCCGGCACTGCGAGATTCTATTTTGGCACTTTTCAACTATATGAAAGCTAAAGGCATCAGCAGTACTACTAATTTTGCTTATCTCTCCATTCCTGCCACGGAAGAAGTGATTACCAGCGGTCACGGGATATGTTTGCGCTCCTCAGGGTATGCAACTTCCGTTTTTTTGATGAAAGACGAACTGGTTGCTTCCGGAGAATTTACACATCATCTCGGAGCACTGAAAAGCTTAACGGCTTTTATTTCTCCGGATTACCCGAATTTCAATTTCACCAATCCCGGTTTTAATTCCGATATTATCCGTTCTTCCATTCAGCAGCGATTTTGTTATGTACTGGCTCAGGACGATGCTTCAACTACAAAAGTGACCGATATGGATTTCCTGAAACGATTTATTGACAATGCTCTCAAAATAAGCAACGGCTGGAACGATTGTATTAAGCCTGATTTTATTACCTATCATCACAGAGGTGCTTATTCAAATTCCTACGGAGTAGAAGCGTTGCAACAATCTTCGATTATGAACATGATGCTGAAAAACACCTCCTATGAATTAAATGCCGAAGCACAAAGCAACTTAAAAAATGCCATTTTAAACTACAGCAAATTCAGTAAAGGTTTTGAAATGCCTTTAGGACTTGCCGGAAGATTCTTCACCAACACTGATGCGCTTAACGACTTACGACCTGCACTGGCATTTTTATATGTAGCCGATCCTGTAGCCAATCTGGAAGCAGGAAGAGAATTTGTTCGCCTTTGGAACCTTTCTGCAACCGCTAATACTAATTTACTGAGACAAAATGCCCTATCGATCACACTGGTTCATACGCCTGGCAGTTTAATGGACCTGCTGCAAACTTTAAATGCAGGAATTAGTCCACTTCCCGAAATAACCCAAGGACAATTTAATTTTCCTTTTGCCGGATTGAGCGTTCACAAATACAATGGCTTTCAGGCAAGCATCAAAGGAACGAGTAAACACATTTGGCATTTCGAGGATTCGGCCACAGAAAATGTTTTTGGCAGATATACCTCTGCAGGCGCTATGGAATTGCTGACCACCGGAGTTCCCGTGACCCGAGCTTCAAACGGTTATTCCGAAAATGGCTGGGATTGGTCGCATCTTCCCGGAACAACTGTGGCCTACCTTCCGTTAAACATAGTTGAAACGGGTACTATGAGGGAGATGAACGGAAAATCATTTCTGACGGTTGGTTCTTTAGACCATAACGGCATTTTTGGTATGGACTATAAAGATTATAATTCGGCTACCGGAATGACGGCTTTGAAGTCTAATTTTTTCTTCAAAAATATGATTCTTTGTCTGGGTTCTAATATCAGGGATACCAACGGAACCTACCCTATTCATACTACTCTGTTTCAAACAGCACTAGCCAATACAGCAACAGCAACTTATGTGAACGGTACGGCCACTACAGGCAATACTTATACACTTACCCAAACAGGAGCCTTCTGGGCGACAGATGCTTTAGGCAATGGCTACGTGGTTCCCGGAAATTCAAGTAATACCGATGCGATAACCATTAACCGATTGGAGCAAAACTCCCGCAACAACAGCAATACCGCTAATACTTCGGGTAATTTTACCAGTGCCTATATCAATCATGGTACTGCCCCTGTTTCAGCCAAATTTCAATATGCGGTCGTATTGCAGGGCGGACAGACCGTTACACAACAACTGGCGGCTAATTTTACTTCTTACTTTAAAATTCACCATCAAAACAGTCAGGCACACATTGTGCAATACCTCCCGGACGCCATATTTGGGTATGTCATTTTTACTCCAAATACTATATTTACTTATGATGTAGTAGTAAGTGTAAACAAACCGGCCGCTGTGATGACTCAAAAGACGGACAACGGGAACAAATTGAAAGTTAGCCTGACCAATCCAAACTTAGGACTTTTGACTTCGAATGAAACCTACACCTGGAGCCAGATCAGTAGTCAAAACTCCATTTTAAACAGAGTAGCACAAACAGACCCTGTAAAGCTAACTCTTGTCGGTCAGTGGGAATTGTCCGCACCAGCATCAAATATAACCACCACTATCAATGGTGCTAATACAGAAGTTACTTTTACTACAATTAACGGACTTACCATTCAAACCGAACTCGTAAAATCATCCACATTGGGTATCCATGATCCGACGGAGCAAGCTTCTAAAGATTTAGCAGTTATGGTTGCTCCCAACCCTTCCCTATCCGATTTTAAAATCAATGTTACAGGTGAAGCCGGGCAGACTATTTTTGTAAATGTGTTCGATACTTTAGGAAAACGTGTCAGCACCCTAAAATCAAACTATGGACAAACTATCGTTCTGGGCAGTGACTGGACTCCCGGAATATATTTTGCCGAAATACGTCAGGGCAAACAAAAGAAAACCGTCAAATTAATAAAACAATAAACGATTAACTGAATTTGGAATTTAAAAAACGATAACTAAATACTAATGAAAAACCTTAAAAAAACAATAACCTTACTCCTGCTATTTACCACCGCTTATTTTACTCATGCACAGGAAAAACAACTGACCAAAGAAAGTTTTGATGTTGTCAACCTTCACTATCCGGGTTTGGAGAATGTAAATCAGCTTTTTACTTCCGGTAAATATGACGAAGCCGCCAGAGCGTTGCTCAATTATTACCGTGAGCGAAGAAAGATCAAAAGCCCTGATTTTAATGTGGGCGATGAAACCCGATTTAGAGGAAAAGATATTGGAAAAGCCAATCAGTTAAAGGCCGATAATGCTTTGTTGCATCAGTTTCAGCCTCATAAAGGCTATGGTTATTTTGATTACGGAACCGATATTAACTGGGATTACTGGCCGGTAAAAGACAATGAAGTGCGCTGGCAGCTGCATCGTGTAACCTGGTGGCAGCCTATGGGAATGGCCTACAGAAGCAGCGGCGATGAAAAATATGCCAAAGAATGGGTTTCACAGTTTCGCGATTGGGAGAAAAAAAACGTTTTAGGACGTTCGAAAGAAAATGACCAATTTGCCTGGCGTCCGTTAGAAGTATCAGAGCGTATACAAAGTCTTCCGGGAACCTTCAACCTGTTTGTAGTTTCATCGAATTTTACACCCGCTTTTTTAATGGAATTCTTAAACAGCTTCTCCAAACAGACGGCTTATATTCCTAAGAATTACAGCAAAGAAGGCAATCATCTATTGTTTGAAGCACAGCGCATCCTGAGTGCAGGAGCCTTTTTCCCGGAACTCAAGGCAGCAGAAGAATGGCGTAAAAGCGGCATCGAAATACTCAATCGCGAAATAAAACTACAAGTACTCCCTGATGGCGTACAATGGGAGCTTTCACCGATTTATCATGCTGCCTGTATCGAAATCTTTTTAAAAGCCTACAACTCGGCTAAAATGGCGGGTGTAGCTAAAGAATTTCCCGAAACCTACTCCAAAACAATCGAAAAAATGATGGTGGCGACAGCCAATATTTCTTTCCCCGATTACAGTACACCAATGTTTGGCGACTCCTGGACTTTTGATAAAAATGGCAGAATAAAACAATTTCTAAACTGGTCAAAAATGTTTCCTGAAAACGGACTCCTGAAATATTTGGGTACAGCTGGTGCTGAAGGACAATTACCCAATTATGGATCCCATGCCTTATCAGACGGAGGTTTCTATACTTTTAGAAACGGATGGAACGACAAATCAACCGTCATGATTGTTAAAGCAGGGCCTCCGGCCGAATTTCACGCACAGCCCGACAACGGTACGTTTGAACTTTGGGTAAAAGGACGCAATTTTACACCAGATACAGGCTGCTACATTTACAGTGGTGATGCTGAGGTAACCAAAATGAGAAATTGGTACCGTCAAACCAGAGTACACAGCACGTTGACACTTGACAATCAGAACATGATCATTACCAAAGCCAAAGAAAACAAATGGAGTACCTCTAAAAACTTAGATCAATTAACCTATACCAATCCAAGTTATACTGACTTAAACCACCAGCGTACCATTCTTTTTATAGATCAGAAGTACTTTTTAATTTTGGATAAAGCAATTGGAAAAGCTACCGGAAACTTAGGAGTTCACTTTCAATTAAAAGAAGACAGCAAACCCGTTTTCAACAAAACAAACAATAGTGTTACAACCACTTACGAAGATGGCAACAATCTTTTGATACAATCTTTAAATACCGATAGAGTAACCCTAAATGAAGAAGACGGTAAGGTTTCCTATCAGTACGCCAAAGAAATTGCACGCCCTGCTTTTGTTTTTGAAAAGCCGAAAACCACTGCTGCAGCACAAAGTTTTATTACGGTAGTTTATCCGTATGACGGAACTAAAGCGCCAGAGATCAGCATTAAGATGAATAAGGCTAATGATTTCGAAAAGGGAATTATTGATATGAGTTTACAAATTGATGGTAAAAAAAGTGAGGTAAAAACAAATCTGAATGATTAAGGAAATGTGTTTTTTCATCAGAGTATTATATTTTATAAAGGCGTCTAAATTTTAGGCGCTTTTTTTTGCAGACAATAATGTAATAATATCCCAGATGGGAAATAACCCGTTTTTGTATATTCTTTACGCAATATAATTTATCATCCTGTACCACCCCGATGGGGTTCTAATGTGGTGGATACCGTTTTTTCTACAAATATGAAGTCCCTATGGGACTTTGTGTTTATTTTTTATGCGACGGATTAAAATCCGTTGCTACAACATTATTCGTTCCTTCGGAACTACTAAAAAGAGCCTTTGGCTCGGTCAATTATGTAGGGATGGATTTTAATCCATTTAACAAAAATTTCGCCCCCGACATTTGAATTCCGCAGGAATGACCCATATAAAAAAAATCCGCGCGTTTCTTTATCGGTATTATTGTAAACGTATTGTTCCATTTATCCTAAAAAAATAAAAAAACACAACACTTTTATCAGTTTTATCTGAAAAAGAAATGACAAATCGCTTTCCTTCCTTTATAAATTCATCAAAAATTACATCGTTTTCGTTAATCTGTTATTCCATTTAATTTAACTTTTGCCCAACACAAATTATTTCAAAACAGCGCAGTAAAAACAGCACTTTCCTGCTGAAAACAAAATCTCAAAAATGCTATAAAACCTTGATTTCACAAGGATTTCAAAGGGTTTTAAAAGTACAATTAATCAAAATCAATAGCAATTTGGACATTTTCAAAACTGTCCTCTATAGTCGATTTATATATTTGTTTTTATTAAATCAAAAAAAACATGACCAATTCCAAAAAAATGAACCAGCAACTACAGAATCTATTTTTAATTGTCAGGCGGAAAATTCCTCTGCGAATTTCCTCAGTTAATAAATTGTTATAATTTTCGTCCATTAAAAATAATGAAGCGATTGGTTAAACAATAATGTCAAACGGCAGTCGATCTCAAACTTATTACAACAGTAATTCGGAATTTCGGTCACGCAATAATAAGAAGAAGATAAATGATTCAGAAGAGTGGTTTCTAATTATGCAGCAAGACCAGATATCAACTTATATAACATCAATTTAGGAAGTAAGGTTGCCCTTATTCCGGTTTAAAAAAAATTATGAAAAGGACTCTATTTTTATTTTTGCTGCTTACCACCTGCAAAGTGATGTACGGGCAGGATATTATTACTGTAAAAGGGGTGGTAACCGATGCTCAGAACATGCCTATGCCGGGAGCAACTGTTTCTGAAAAAGGAACCAAAAACACCACTGTTACTGCTATGGACGGTGATTATCAAATTAAGGTAAAATCAAATGCTATTTTAGTTTTTTCGTTCATCGGAACTAAAACTAAAGAAGAACCTGTTAAAAACAGAACGCTTATCAATACTAAATTACTCGATGACGCCAATAATCTGGATGAGGTAGTTGTAGTAGGGTACGGAACCAAAGCGAGAAAAGATCTTACAGGAGCCATCTCTTCTGTTAAGGGACAGGAACTCGCTAAAATTCCGGTTCAAAATGTGGCACAGGCATTACAAGGCCGTATTGCCGGTATGCAGGTGACCATGTCCGACGGTACACCCGGATCTGAACCGTCCCTTAGAATTAGGGGCGGAACTTCGATTACTCAAAGTAATGAACCTTTGTATGTCGTTGACGGTGTAGCTCAAACCGGAGGATTAAGCTTTTTAGATCCGATGGATATTGAATCAATCGATGTACTAAAAGATGCTTCTTCAACTTCTATTTATGGTGCCCAAGGCGCTAACGGAGTTGTACTGGTAACCACCAAAAAAGCAAAGGGAGGAAAACTCACTTTAAGTTATGACACTTATGCCGGGATCAAGACTATTGCCAAAACCCTTCCGGTGATGAATCCTTACCAATACACCCAATTACTTTATGAATCAGCGACTGATGATGCCAGAATGCAGAAGTTTGTGAGTGCTTTTGGAACTTATGATCAGCTTGAAGGCCTTTACAAAGACCGACAAGGCATCAACTGGCAGGATGAGGTTTTTGGAAATGCCGTGGAAAGTCAATACCACAAGCTAAGCATCAGCGGAGGTGAAAATGATACCAAATACAATGCCTTCTACTCGGTGAATAACGATCAGGGCATTATGCTGGGAAGCGGATCGGTAAAAAATATCGCAAAACTAAACGTAACCAATTCGATCAGCAAAAAGGTTACGGTTACCGCAATTGTAAACTACTCCAATCAAAAAGTAACCGGATTATCAACAAATGATGGTGGAAATGCACGTTTGAGTATGCTGCAAAACTTGTTACAGTACAGGCCGACCATTGGAAAAACGGGATCAGATGAAGATCTTAAAACCTTAACCGTAGATCCGTTGGACAATCAGGATTCTCCAACATTCCAGAGTCCGTTGATTACCATCGACAGTCAAAAAAGAGAGGCCATTACCAGAGCCATCAACATGAGTTTGCAGCTGCAATACAACATCACGCCAAACTTAATCTATCGTGGATTAATCAGTTATACCGACAATAGCATGAAGAGCAAATATTTTAACGATTCAAGAGGTATACAAGCCATCAGAAGTGGTGGTGCCAATGGCGGAGTGACACACAATATTGGTACCCGATTAAATTACAACAACGTTCTGACGTACAGTAAGACTTTTAACAAAAAGCATAAATTTGATGCTTCTCTCGGACAAGAGTACATCTACAATTATACAGAAGGAATTACTGCTTCGGCTACCGCTTTTCCTGATGTTAATCTGGGCTGGGATAAACTACAACTGGGCACCATTGCCGGAATTCCGACAAGCTATGCAGAAGATGATAAAATAATATCTTTTTTTGGAAGAGCCAACTACTCGTACAAAAACAAATATTTACTGGCTGCCACTTTAAGAGCAGACGGGTCTTCTAAATTTGGCACAGAAAATCAGTGGGGATACTTCCCTTCCGTTTCAGCTGCCTGGAGAATTATCGAAGAACCTTTTATGGATAAATTACCTGCTTTTTCTGACTTAAAACTTCGTTTGAGTTATGGGGAAGCCGGAAATAATCGAATTGCCAATTATGCTGCTTTGGGTATTTTTAATTCAGGGTCTTATCCTTTGAACAATCAAATGAATATCACGGCATTTCAGAACAATCTTCCAAATCCCTTTTTAAAATGGGAGGCTACAAAATCGGCTAACATTGGTTTTGACATTGGTTTCTTTAAACAAAGAATCGCGCTTACCACAGAGTTATACGAAAACCGTTCTAAGGATTTACTGTACAATACCCGTGTGCCGGCAAGTTCAGGTTTCAAAAAACAATTTCAAAACATCGGAGCCACCTCCAATCGCGGAATCGAATTTACGCTGAACGCGGTAAACGTAAAAACCAATAGTTTTAACTGGAGTACAACTTTCAACATTGCTTTTAACAAAACTAAAGTACTAAGTTTGAGTGAAGGCGAAAATTCGTTGATCACCAATAGTTATACCGATCGAAACGACTACATTTTGCAGGTTGGAAAACCGGTGGGCGTCATGTACGGTTATGTAAGAGACGGATTGTATCAGGTAAACGATTTTAATTACAATGCAACAACTAGCACGTACACCCTTAAACCAGGTGTAGTAAGCGACAATATCGTTGCACAACCCGGTTTTATCAAATTTAAAGACATCAGCGGTCCTAATGGTACACCGGATGGTGTAATTAATGATTTAGACCGAACTGTCATTGGAGATGCCAATCCTAAATATACAGGAGGTCTTAACAACACCTTTAGCTACAAAGGAATTGATTTGAGCGTATTCCTTGATTTTACGGTAGGAAATGACATTTATAATGCCAACGTATTAAACAATTCAAGACTGAATCTCGACAACTTAAACACACTGGCGATTTATACAGACAGATGGACAACCATTAACGCAGCAGGACAACGTGTAACTGATCCTACTGAACTGGCTGCGCTTAACGAAGGCAAAACCAATCCTGCCTTTAACGGAAACGCTACCGGACGTTTGTACAGCGATATTATTGAGGATGGCTCGTTTTTAAGAATCAACAACATCAGTCTCGGGTACACCTTGCCAAAAGAATGGCTTAAAAAATCTAAAATCTCAAATTTGAGGATTTATTTTACCGCTTACAATCTGTACGTATTCACTAAATATTCGGGCTACGATCCTGAGGTAAATGTACTCAACAATGCCATAACCCGCGGAGTCGATTTTAGTGCTTACCCTAGAAGTAAATCGTTTATCACAGGACTAAATATTTCGCTATAATTTAAAGTTTACAAAGATGAAAAACAATATATTTTCCCGCAAAACACTTATAGCAGCCGGTATTGCCTGCCTCTTATTACCTCTTCATTCCTGCGAAAAAGAACTGGAAGTTACCCCCTATTCTTACTTTACCACTGCCAACTTTTTCTCGAATGCAAACGAAGCCAATATGGCTACCCTTGGCGTTTACGAATCTATGTCGTCACTGGACAGCTATGGTTGGAACATTTCCTTAGTTTTTGATGCTGATACCGATATCGAACAAATGACCGGAATTGGTGCTGATGACTGGAGAACCATAGCACACTATCAGGGAATTTCTCAAACGAATATGTTTTACACCGTTTGGAGTAAATTGTATGAAGGAATAGACAGAGCCAATGTAGTAATCGAACGCATTCCTCAAATGGAGCTCTTTTCAAATGGAAATGCTGCCCAAAAAGAACAGCTAAACCGCTACTTGGGTGAAGCAAAATTCCTTCGTGGTTTCTATTATTCAGAACTTGTACGTTTATGGGGAGACGTGCCTTTTAAAACAAAAAGTTCACAATCTGGAGACAATCTAAAAGGAGGTCTGGTAAACCGTCAGGAAATTTACACCCAGATCATCAAAGACATGACCGAAGCATCGCTTGTGCTTCCGGAGCAGCTGCCTACAGACGAACGTATCAACAAATGGGGAGCCAAAGCCATGTTGGCCAGAGTGGCACTTTTTGCCGGAGGTAACTCTTTAAGTGCAGACGGAACGATGAAACGTCCTGCAAACTATAAAGACTATTACAAACTGGCGCAGCAACAGATTAATGATGTTATGGCACAAAATCCGTATAAACTAAACCCGTCTTATGCTAAAGTATTTAAAAACCAGTGTCAGCATGTATTAGAACCTACAGAGAATATTTTTCAGGTTGCTTTCTATAATCCGTCAGGAAACATAGGAAATGCCTCCTGGGTAGGAAACTTCAACGGTCCGGCTACAGCCGCTGGTTTCTATCCATCCAATATTTCGAGATGTTTAGTTCCAAAACCATTTTACAATAGTTTTAATGCGGCCGACCAGCGCAGAGATTTTTCTATTGCCACCTACTCCATCAACAATCTGGGGAACAAACTTCCGCTTTTAACCACCAATCAGGACGAAAGATGGACCGTTGGTAAATGGAGCAGAGAATACCAGACCAATGCAACGGCGGAACGTGTTTATACCCACATCAATTGGGTAATCATGCGTTATTCCGATTTGCTTCTAATGCGTGCTGAGGTAGAAAACGAACTAAACGAGGGTCCTAATACTATTGCTTACGACGCCATCAATCAGGTTCGCAAAAGAGCCTTTGGTGCCGACATACAGGGAAGCCGAATTGCGGTTGACTTAAAAACAAAAGGTAGCGGATATACCAATGCAGCCAATGTTTTAATACAAATCACAGGCGGTGGAGGTACCGATGCAGCAGCGGCAGTAATCACCCTTTCGGCCGGAGGGGTAAATACTATTGGAATGCTGCGTTCCGGTGATGGTTATACCACTGTTCCAACTGTAACCATTACCAGTACAGACGGAAAAGGTACCGGAGCAACTGCAACCGCAAGACTCTTGACCAAACCAACCACAACCGAAATGAGTTTGCCAGCCGGTCTGAACAAAGACAATTTCCTGAAAGCCGTTCAACAGGAAAGAGCCTGGGAACTTTCGGGCGAAGGAATGCGAAGAGCCGACTTGATCCGATGGGGAATCTTAGGGGATAAACTGATCGAAACAAGTGCCGCGGTCAAACAAATCCGATCGACTTATTTCTTCCCTGCGATTACTAATTTTGTAGCCGGAAAACATGAATTGTACCCTTATCCGCAAAATGAAACAGACGTGAACAAAAACATCACACGTCAGAATCCAAAATACTAGGCAAACAGCCCTAAAAAAGGTGTCGCAATTATTTTTTACACAGAGAGCCATAGTATACACCGCTAAAAAAAGCGTTTTACTTTTAATAAATCGCGTAAGACTTAAGTGAAAAAAATCATGTACACCCCACTAAATAATGAGGTTTATTTTGAAAAACTCAAATTATTAAAAATAAATGATGCAACATTATTTAGAAATGAATAAGTTTATGACCGTTAATGCAGGACTTTGTTCTGCATTAATTGTTTGTAACAGAAAAGAAAACTACTAAAAATAAAGAACAATATGGTTACCAAAAATGATACACAACTGTCAAAATCCTACGCAATTGGAATCGACATTGGTGGTACTTCACTGAAATGTGGTGTTGTGAATGAACTCGGAGAAATTTTATTTTCGTTTATAGTATCTTTAAAAGAAGCCCGTACCGAAAAAGAAATCATCCGCTTAATGATAGATGCCATCACACAATGTACCGATCAGCTAAAAGAACCCATTGTGGGTATCGGAATTGGCTTTCCGGGTCTGATTGAAAATGATGTGATCATTGGCGGTGGCGTAAACTTACCCGGTTTTGACCAATTGCCCTTGGGTAAAATTCTAAAGGATTTAACCGGACATCATGTTGTAATTGATAATGATGCCAACTTAATGGGACTTGCCGAATTAATTTACGGAGCAGCCAAAGACAGTACCGATGCCGTTTTTCTAACGATTGGTACAGGCATAGGCGGTGCCATTATGATTAATAAAGGCTTGTATAGCGGTTTCAAAAATCGCGGTGGAGAACTGGGCCATACCGTAATTCAACAAAATGGTATCGCCTGTAATTGCGGCGGACGTGGCTGTCTGGAAACCTATGCCTCTGTTACGGCATTAATCAAATACTATCAGTCACAAGATACGGCTGCAGATGAAAATATTGACGGCAAAACCATCATCGATAAATACCTTGCCGGAGAAAATCATGCGATAAAAACCATGGAGCATCATTTTGATTACCTGGCTGCCGGAATTGTTAATTTTGTCAACATCTTTAGTCCGCAAAAAGTAATCATTGGAGGCGGTATCAGCGAAGCAGGTCAGTTTTACATTGATGAACTAACCCAAAGAGTTAAAACCTTTGCTATTCCGGTTGCCTTTGCGCATACCAGCATCGTAGCAGCAGATTTAGGCAACAAAGCCGGATTACTGGGAGCCTGTGCCAATGCTTTTCAAAAATTTAAAGATTTGAAATACAGCACAACATAAAAAGATTTCTTACCAAACCAATCTTTTACTAAAACCGCAGCGTTACAGAACCATCCGTCTTGTAACGCTGCGGTTCGTTTTACCAGATAAAAACATCTATTTACGGAAAATACGAAATGTGAAATGGTAAAGAATTTATAAAAGAAACTCATTTCCCTCGCATAGTGCCCTGAGTTTTATTAAAAGTGAAACGTCCTAACTTCAACCAGAAAATCTATGTATCTATGTGTTGAAATAAATACCACAGGTTAAAAGAATTATAAACCATATAAAATCAGCACAATCTGCGAGAGAAAAATTTTACCACACTGATGCTAAGTTTTCTACAAGCAAATAAGAATACCTTAGAGAAACATATGTACCTCAAAAAAAATAAGCACCGAAAAATCTGAACAAAAGACTTTGCTCTTCTGTGCTTTTACCGGAACATCAAGGCTTTTAGATAAAATTAATAGCATTTTAAACAAATTCAAAACCCCAATTGAAGCCCGATGATTAACTTCGTTTTTGCATTTAAGAATTTAAAAGGCAAAACGTAATCTATAAAAATTAGGCCGATATGATATTTCAAAAAGTCATAGAATTTGTTTGTTTATTGGGCGCACTGGCTATTCCTTTTTCCGGCAATGCCCAAACCGCCGTACGACCAAATATCCTGATCATCATGACCGATCAGCAAACTGCCGATGCGATGAGTATTGCAGGAAACAAGGACCTCCATACCCCAGCAATGGACAAACTCGCTCAAAACGGAGTCCGTTTTACCAAAGCCTATTGTGCTCAGCCTTTATGTTCCCCTTCGCGTACGGCCATCATGAGCGGGAAAATGCCTTTTGAAACCGGCTTTGTGGGCAACGCTCCTGAAAAAGACGGTCAATGGCCGGACGATTTACTAATGATGGGGAAAATTTTCCAAAACGGAGGATACAAAACCGGTTACGTAGGCAAATGGCACCTTCCGGTTCCCACTGCCAAAAAAAGCCAGCATGGTTTTGAATACATCGAAAACACCAATTTTCAGGATTACAACGATGCGGCGACACCTTCCTTCTGTGCCCGCTTCATTAAAGAAAACAAAAACACTCCTTTTCTTTTGGTCGCTTCTTTTTTAAATCCGCATGACATTTGCGAATGGGCCAGAGACGAAGATTTAAAAATGGATGTATTAGAAAAAGCACCACCGCCAGCTCAGTGTCCACCCTTACCCGCCAACTGGAAAATCCCTGACTATGAACCTAAAATTGTCCGAGAGCAGCAAAAAGTAAGCTTCAGAACCTACCCTACTGTAAACTGGACTGCCGATCAATGGCGTCAATACCGCTGGGCCTACAATCGCTTAGTTGAAAAAGTAGATGGTTACATCCAAATGGTACTCGCTTCTTTGAAAAAATACAATATCGAAAAAAACACCATTATCGTTTTTACGGCCGATCATGGCGACGACTATGCAGGCCATAGCTGGAATCAGAAACAAATACTTTACGAAGAATCTGCTAAAATACCTTTTATCATTTCGAAAATAGGCGAATGGAAACCGCGCACCGATGCTCTTCTGGTTTGTAATGGTACCGACATTATTCCAACCATCTGTGGCTTTACCGGAGTACCCAAACCAGCCTATTTGAAAGGAATTGACATCAGTAAAAATATAGCCAATCCAACCGAAATCCTGCGGGATACTCTGGTTATCGAAACCGATTTTGCCGATAACGAAGAACTTTTAAACATTAGCGGACGCGCTGTAATTTCTAAAGATTTTAAATATATCGTTTACAATAAAGGCGATTTAAAAGAACAGCTTTTCAATCTGACGACAGATCCGGGAGAAATCACCAATCTTGCAGTAAACAAGGCCTATAAAAAACAACTAATTGCCCTGCGTCGCTATTTAAAAGAATGGTGCAAAAAGAACGGAGACCCTTTTCAATCCGGCTTATAAATCAACAAACAAGATGATGTCACAACAAAAAATATGTATACTATTGCTGTGTGTGCTAACACTTCAACTCTATAGCCAACGGCCGCCGGTCATTCAGCTGACAGCTGAAAAACTGCATGGCAGATTAAGAGAATGGCCTTATCCTGCAAATGGGGCAACGATCCATACAAATGCACCGGCTTTGTTATGGCCGGGAACAAATGGCGAAAAAAAAATTGTACTGTCGGGAGATATTGGAGATGATTTTGCGATCGATCCAAAAATTCACGATGTGGTTTATAAAGTAATGCTCGCTTCTGATCCTGATTTTAAACAAAATTTAATCACTGGCGAAGAGCAGGAATGGGCCATGTATCCACTACATCAGCCTTTGAAATCCGGAATGTGGTACTGGAAATATGGCTATCGTCAGAAAAACACACCAAATTGGGTTTGGTCGCCTTCCTATAACTTTATTGTTAATGCAACAGCCGCAAACAATCCGGTTTCACCAGCAGCCAGTACGGTATTACAGCGTGTTAGTGGTCCGCATCCGAGACTTTGGAATATGAACAAAACAGGTAACGAATTTTACCTGAAAAACCTGTCCAATCCGGAAGCTAAAAAATTTATAGCCTACGCCGAAAAATTAATGCTCGAACCACTTCCTGAAGAAAAACCGAGACGCTACATTGATACAACCGGCAAATCTGAACTTCAGAAAAAAATCAACATTGAAGCCATGTACCATGGTTTTGGAGATATGGTGGGTAATCCTGTACGCAATCTCTGCATTGCTTATCAGTTGACCAAAGACAAAAGATTCATTTTGGATGCCAAACGCAGAGCCCTAAACCTCGCCAACATGAATCCTGACGGTCTGGCTACTCGCGATGATTTTACAGGAGGTGCTTTATTAGAAGCCATTGGATGGTTTTACGATACCGGATTTGAATTTCTAAGTCCGGATGAAAAAACATTCTTAAAATCTGTTATCAAATTACGAGGTGAGCGTATTTACCGTCATCTTCCCAATCGCTTTGAAATCAATATCAACGACAATCACATCTGGCAAATTACGTTGCGAAATCTGGCAATAGGCGCTGTTGCTACAGTCGATGAAATGCCTGAAGCCAATAAATGGCTGACTTATATTTATGAAGTCTGGTCGGCCCGATTCCCTATTTTAAGTAATACTGATGGCGGATGGCATGAAGGCAGCGGCTATTTTAAAGTCAATTTCAGGTCCTTTCTTTATCTGTCGCAATTATTAGGAGATTTGAGTGGTGTCGATTATTTTCAACTTCCCTGGATGCAAAACCTTCCCTATTTTTTGCTTTACACACATCCGTCGGCAGCATCTTGTATGGCTATGGGCGATATGTGGGAAAAGGAGCCTAATATCGCTAAAATAGATGCCTGGTTTGCCGATGCGCTTACGTATCGAATAAACAATCCTTTTTTGAATACTTATGTAGCAACCATTAAAAAAGATTATCCAAACTATTTTACAGGAACAGATGACTTATTGCTTTACCGCTTATTAAATTACAAATCGGAGCGAAACCTGCGGGAATCTTCATTTAACGAACTGCCAAAATCGCGTTGGTTTCAAGATGTTGGGATGACTGCCATGCATGAAAATTTATCGGATTCCTCTAAAAATTTAAGCAGTTATTTTTTTAGCTGTCCTATGGGGTCTTCCGGACATGGCCATGCTTCACAAAATGCTTTTACGATTAACTACAAAGGCAAAACCATATTTGGAGGTACTGGCTATTACAGTAATTTTAGCGATCGTCATAACCTTTTAGACTATCGCAGTTCCAGAGCCTATTCGACCATCCTGGCCGACAGTCTCGGACAGAAAATTGGCGAAGACGGCTATGGCTGGACACCACGCTTCATTACAGGAAAACACCTTCAATATGTGCTTGGTGATGCCACAAAAGCTTACGGCCCTATCACCAATGAATTTTGGCTGGATCGTTTTGAAAAAATTAATGTCGTACCCAATGAAGCAAATGGATATGGAGAACGAAATATTACACTTTATCGCAGACATTATCTGCAATTAGAAGAAGGTTATGTTGTGATTTACGACGAACTGGAAGCTGAAAACCCGGTAAAATGGACTACCCAATTTCAAGTGCCCTATTATACCATCGAATCCCAAAAAACGGTCAGCAATAAACAGCAGAATTTTACCGTAAAAACAGATGTAGGCTTAGTCACTACCAGTGTTTTTGCTCATAATGACCTTAAAATGCAGGTGCATGATCAATTTGCCGAAACAGCCGTAAACTGGAACAAAGTAACTGGGGCAGACGGAAAAGTTTTCGAATATAAAAATCAGTGGCATGCCGGAATAACTTCTGTATCCAGTAAAAAAATGCGCTTTCTGACCCTCATACAAATCGATAGCAAAGCTAAAGACACCATAAAATCCGTAGTATTAAAAAATGGAATCCTTCGGCTGAATTTTGGCAACTGGCAGCTGTCTGCACAATTAAATAGTGATGAAGCCCCGATGCTGGACATTAAAAATGAAAAATTAAACTCGGCCTTTAATTACGGTACTTCTTCCCTTAAACTAGGAAAGAAAACCTATCAGCACCAAACCAGCGGAAGCTCAATGCTTGTTGAAATAACCAATAACAAACCAACCCGACAAGAAGTAATCGACGAGTTACCAGATGTCGCAAAATATGATTTTAAAAAATAAGTAATGATTGTTATGATAAAAAAAATAAGCTTCTCCATCTTACTGATTCTAAGCGGTAAAGCATTTGCACAACAACCTGCCGAAATTAAGCTCACCGCCGAAAAATTACATTCAAGAGTACGTGAATGGCCTTATCCTGTAAACGGAATTACGGTACCCACCAATGCTCCTGCCCTGCTTTGGCCGGGAACCAATGGAAAAAAAATGGTAACACCGATGGAAAGCGGAAGTGATATTCCGGAAGATCCGAATATTGGCAATGTACGCTACAAAGTGATGCTCGCAAGCGACAAAAACTTCACTAAAAACCCGTTCACCAGTGCCGAACAACGTTGGGCAGTTTACCCGTTGCATCAGGCTTTAAAAGCCGGAAAATGGTACTGGAAATATGGTTACGCTTTAAAAGGCAGCAGTCAATGGACCTGGTCGCCTGTTTACGATTTTGTCATTGATGCCCAATATGCTGCCCTAAAAGTAGCTCCTCCCATTAGCGAAGTCCTTAAAAGAAACGAAGGTGCACACCCGCTCTTATGGGACATGAACCGAATTGGTGAAGATTTTTACCGCAACAATCTGGACAATCCCGAAGCCAAAAAATTTGTTGCTTTCGCCGAAAAATTAATGGAGGCTCCTCTTCCAACAGAAAAACCACAAAGAGTAATTGATACCACAGGCAAAAATCCGTTAGAAAAGAAAATTATTGTAGAACGAATGTACCACGGTTTTGGAGATGCTGTTGGAAATCCGGTTCGCAATTTATGCATCGCCTATCAGCTCACCAAAGACAAACGTTTCATTTTAGATGCCAAACGCAGAGCCTTAAACCTTGCCAACATGAATCCTGACGGCCTGGCAACAGGTGACGATTTTACAAGTGGTGCCGTACTGGAAGCCCTGGGCTGGTTTTACGATAGCGGTTATGCTTTTTTAACTCCTCAGGAAAAAGAAACCTTAAAAAATAGCATTACGATCAGAGCCAAAAGAGTTTACGACCATTTGCCCAATCGTTTTGAGCTGCATGTAAGCGACAACCACGTTTGGCAAATCACCTTACGCAACCTTGCCATTGCAACCGTAGCGGTAATTAATGATGTCCCTGAAGCCAAAGAATGGCTTACCTATATATACGAAGTCTGGTCGGCACGTTTTCCGGTATTGGGCACTACCGATGGTGGCTGGCATGAAGGAAACGGCTATTTCAGAGTCAACTTTAAATCGATTATTTACCTGTCTCAAATGTTTGGTGATTTTAGCGGTGTTGATTATTTTAAATTACCGTGGATGCAGAATCTACCGTATTATATGCTTTACACCCATCCAAACGGTGCGGCAAGTACTGCTATTGGAGACATGTGGGAAAACATTCCGTACATCGTAAAAGGCGAAGCCTGGTTTGCAGATGCTTTGACCTACCGCATGAATGATCCTTATCTGAACTGGTATGTTGGTGCAATCAAAAGAGACTATCCGTCCTACTATCACGGCACCGATGATTTCTTATTTTTCAGGTTACTGAACTACAAACCCAATAGAAACTTACCAGCAACCTCGCCCGAAAAACTCCCTAAAACTCGAAAATTTGCCGATGTGGGTGTCGTAGCCATGCACGAAGATCTGACCAAAGCCAATACAACCCTGAGCAGCTATTTGTTCAGCAGTCCGTTTGGCTCTTCGGGACACGGTCACGCTTCGCAAAATGCCTTTACGATTAATTATAAAGGGAAAGTGCTCTTTGGCGGAACAGGCTATTACAGCAATTTCAGCGACAAACACAATCTTTTAGATTACAGATCTTCTAAAGCATACAACACCATTTTAGCCGACAGTCTGAACCAAAAAATTGGAGAAGAAGGTTACGGATGGATTCCGAGAGCGATTTCCGGTCAACGCATCCAATACGCTTTAGGAGATGCCAGCAATGCTTATGGAAACATAAAAAGTGATTTCTGGCTCAACAGATTCAAACAAATTAATGTAGTACCTAATAAAGCAAACGGTTACGGAGAATCGGGTGTCTCCTTGTACCGCAGACATATGCTGCAGCTAGAAGGCGGGTACATTGTTTTATACGACGAACTGGAAGCTAAAACCCCGGTAAAATGGACGACTCAGTTTCATTGTCCGTACTATACCATTGAAGGGCAAAATTCGGCAAATGCCAAACAGCAAAACTTCACAGTACAAACCGATTTAGGAAATGTAAACGCCAGTGTTTTTGCTAATAGTCCGCTAAAAATGGCCGTACACCATAAATTTTATGAAGCCGCTATCAACTGGAATAAAGTAACCAACGACGAAGGTCAGATCAAAGAATTTAAAGACCAATGGCATGCAGGAATCACTTCTGAACCCAGACAAAAATTCAGATACCTGACCATTATACAAGTAAAAGACGGTAAAACAGAAGTCATTAAAACAGGATCAGACAACAACGGTTTATCCCATTTTCAGATTGACGACTGGGACATTCAGGTACAATTGGACGGCGAAAAACCGGCTGCTTTACAAATTACCGGAAAAACTGCAAAATCATTATTTAGCTACGGAAGTTTACCCATTACATTTGAAGGTAAAACATTTTCTCCTAAAATTGAAGGAAGTTCGGTCTTACTGGAAATGAATGGTACTAAGCTAAACAAACAGGAAGCTGTTGACGAATTACCGGATGTGGCCAAATACGACAAAAATTAAAAACAAAAAAGACGTTTGCTTTTTCTTTAAATTTAGAGTTTAAAATCTATATTTCTACTGTTTTTTTTTCACGCAGATTTAGCAGATTTTTTAATTCCCTTGAACAACGGCTATTATTTCAAAAGAAAACAAAAACAAACACAAACCATTAAAATTGAAACTTTCATGAAGAAAACGATTGCCCTAGCTGTGCTTTTCTATCTTATACTTTTTGCCGTTAAAAGTCAGGCTCAGGTACAGGATCGATACTTCCGTACGATTTCGGTTGATAAAGGCTTGTCGCAAAGTTCCGTTTTTGCTATTGAACAAGATACGCTGGGTTTTATCTGGATAGGAACTCAGGACGGACTAAATCGTTATGACAGTAAAGGTTTTAAAGTGTATCGTCCCGTAAGGAATGTCAAAAACAGTTTGCAATCGTACTACATCCGAAGCTTGTTTACCGATCATAAAGGGCAATTATGGGTGGGCGGTAATCAGGGAATTAGCGTTTACAATTACAGTACCGACAGCTTTACCAATTACAAGCTTCCGCGAACTATTGGCGAATGGTACATCTCGTCGATCACAGAAGACCCTGCCCACAGGATTTGGGCCACCTCAATTACCGGAGAAGTTTTTGTGCTGAACCCTGAAGAACAGAATTTTTCATCCATCCGATTTAATGCTTCTTCACACGAAATCAAAAAAATTGCCTACATCGGTCTTTGGCAAAAACAAATAATTCTGGGAACCGATGTTGGTCTGTTTAAACTAAATCCCAATTCGCATCAGCTGACAAAAATTAACCTGGGAGTCAAAAAACCTTATATCAACGCTGTTTATGCTGATGCTAAACAGTTGTGGGTCGCGACAGAAGGCGAAGGTGTCATTCGTTACAATGCCGCAAATGGTCAGGTTACATCTCTGCTCCACTCGACCGGAGCAAACAGTATTGTCGATAACAATATCAGATGTGTTGGAAAAGATACCGAAGGAAATATCTGGTTCGGCACTTTTAAAGGGCTTACTGTTTTTAATCCTAAAACCAACGTTTTCAGCAACTATTACCATCAAATAGCACAGCCTTACACCATCAGTCAAAACTCTGTTCGTTGTTTCTTTAAAGACAAGCAAAACGGAATCTGGCTGGGAACATATTACGGAGGTCTAAATTATTACCACAAAAGCGATATTAAGTTCAATTTGTTAAGTCAAAACTCCGGAAACCCCTCTTTGAATGATGAGGTTATTGGCGCAATCAAACAGGATGCAAAAGGCAATTTCTGGATTGGAAGTAATGACAAAGGCGTGAATTACTGGAACAAAAATGCCAATACCATCAGTTATTTTTCGAACAGTGAGAACAACCCAAACAGCTTAAGTTCCAACAATATCAAAGCCATCGAATTTGATGCAAACGGAAATGTATTAATTGGTACCCACAACGGCGGGTTGAATCTACTCAACCCCAATACCGGTTTGGCACAGCGTTTTCGCCATGATGAAAACAATCCCAACTCGATCGCAGGCGATTTGGTTTACAGCTTATTAAAAGACTCTAAGGGGCGTATCTGGGTAGGTACACGATCGGGATTGGACCAGTTTCATCCCGAAACAAAATCGTTTACACACCTTCATTTAGACAAAGCCGGAAAACGTCTGGCATCTGATGATATTACTTTTCTTTTTGAAGACAGCAAACACCGAATCTGGATTGGAACCACTAATGGCGTCACCCTTTTTTATCCGGACACTAATCTGTTTGCCACTATCGGTCACGGCAAATTAAGCGACGATATTGTAAACTGTGTAACCGAGGATTCAAAACACCGAATCTGGATTGGCACCCGCGAAGGATTACGTTTGTATGATGAAACGCAGGAATCTTTCAAAACGATTAAAGCGCGAAAAGATTTCGTCAAAGAAACCATTTACGGTATTATTCCGGACGATGAAGGAAGTTTGTGGATTTCAACCAACAGCGGCTTAATCAAATTTAATCCGGACAAAGGTTCTGTACAGACTTTTGACGAAAGTGACGGTTTACAAAACAAGCAGTTCAACGATTATGCCTTTTGTAAAGCCAAAGACGGTATGCTGCTTTTTGGCGGGATCAAAGGGCTTTCCTATTTCTATCCCGCTCTGATAAAACAGCAGCCACTTCCTTTAAAATTAAATTTTACCGCTTTAGAAGTATTGAACAAAACGGTTGTCGCCGGTGACGATACCGACATACTTGAAGGACATATTGACCAAACCGGCGAATTAGAAATTGGACCTGAATACAAACAGTTCAGCATCTTCTTTAATACGTTTAATTATATTTCTTCCAATCGAACTTATTATTATTACAAACTGGAAGGAATCGACAAAGACTGGCAGCGAACAGATGAGCTTAAAGTAAGTTACAGCAACTTACCCGCAGGAAACTACAACTTCCAGATCAAAGCCATTGGACCAAACGGAGAAATGAGTGCTGTTCGAAATTTAAAAATTGTTATACTTTCACCCTGGTATAAAACCATCTGGTTTTCATTGTTATTGCTCGCCATCATTGGTACCGCAGCCTATATTGGTTTTAAAATTATAAAAGAAAGAATAAAAGCCGTTCAGCAATTAAAATTGGAACGAATCGATAAAGAACGCGTAAACTACATCAATCAGGTTAAAATGGATTTCTTTACCAATGTTTCTCATGAATTAAGAACACCACTAACCCTGATCTTAGCGCCTTTGGAAGAACTTTTAAAAATGCCTTTTGCCGATAAAGTTTCCAAAAAGAAACATGAACTCATGTTTATCAATGCCAAAAGACTGTATAATTTGGTCGATCAGCTTTTTGAATTCCGAAAAACCGAAATGGGTACGCGACAATTAAAAATAGGCAAAGGTGATATTGTGAACTTTACTCAAGAGATTTTTGAGTCTTTTAAACCGCTTTCAGAGAAAAATAGCATTCACTATACCTATCATTCTGAAGAGCCGCAATTGTCATTTTATTTTGACAAAGATGCTATGGAAAAAATCCTTTTCAATCTTTTATCCAATGCTTTTAAATATACTAAAACCGGCCAAAGTATTGCTGTCACACTATTACAGAAAAAGGATACGGTACAAATAAAAGTCACTGACACGGGGGTCGGAATTAGTGCGGAAGATTTATCCAAGGTTTTCGACCGTTTTTATCAGGTAAACAATCGCGAAATGAATTTGGGTTCGGGTGTTGGTTTGGCCTTTACCAAACGTCTGGTCGAATTGCATCACGGTGAAATTACTGCCGAAAGTAAAATGCAGGAAGGAAGCAGTTTTACGGTCACTATTCCGATTTCGGATGCTGTTTATAAAAACGATCAGCATGTGGAGGAATCTGCTTATGACCTCGCAATCCTGTCCGACAACGACCTTGAAAATGAAGACGCTTTACTGCCGGAAGAAAATGAAATCATCGAAAAAAATCAACCGGTTAAGCTTCTGATCGTCGACGACAACAAAGAAATTTTAGATTATCTGCAGGACTATTTCAGTAAAATATACGAGGTCACCGTAGCTCATAACGGACAAATGGCATTGGAACTTCTGGAAATTCAGCCTTATGACCTGATCATTAGCGACGTGATGATGCCCGAACTGGATGGTTTACACTTTTGCAAACGCGTCAAACAAAACATTAACACCTCGCACATTCCGTTAATGCTTTTAACGGCAAGAACCGAAACCAGCCAGCAGATAAAAGGACTCGAAATGGGTGCCGATGATTATATTACCAAACCGTTTTCGACACCTTTACTCGCCGCAAAAATCACCAATCTGTTGCGCTCCCGAAAAAGACTGAAAGAATATTATGCGGTTGGAAAAGAAATGGTTCCGGAAAATATTGCTTTTAATACGCTGGATGAGGAGTTTCTAAAACAGGCCATTCGTATTGTTGAAGATCATTTAGCCAATTCTGAATTTTCAGTGGACCAGTTTAGCCGGGAAATTGGCATGAGCCGATCGAATCTGTATTTAAAATTAAAAGCCATTACCGGAGAATCGGCTATGGATTTTATCAAACGAATCCGATTTAAAAAAGCGGTCGAATTGATGCAGAGCAAACGCTATACGATTGCACAAATCACTTATATGTGCGGATTCAACTCGCCTTCTTATTTTTCTACCGCCTTTAAGCAGCATTATGGCTGTATGCCCAGTGAATATTTAGCAAAAATCGACGATACACAAGAATAATTTAAACGACACAAACTACCATACCATGCAAAAAAAACTTTATAAAATTCTGACACTATTGCGTTAGACATCAGCTAAAATAAGGCCTTAAAAAGCCTTAGCTCATTCCGAATTTCAGTTTTGAAAATCAGAATCCAATCCAGATGAAACAGTCATTTTGGAACAGGAAGGCTCGAACTATGCCTTTACGGAACTGTTTTTCTGAAAAAAATGCCAATCCCAAATCAACGTTTAAAAATTAAAATACCCCTTTATGAAAATAATGAAACTCCTTCTTATACTGACTTTTATTTTGCCGGTCACTACAATTGCACAAACAAAAGCAACAATAATCCTTCACAATAGTTCGGCTCTGGATCGCAAAGAAACGGTTGTAGCCATCCCTTGGAAATCGGTACTTTCCTCCTGTCCGCAAATTGACACCGCAAACTTTGTCGTATTGAATACCCTCACCAAAAAGCAAATTCCGTATCAGTTAGAACATCGCGGGAATGCTGCCGTTCAAAATTTATTGGTCCAAATTGATTTAAAAGCCAAAGCCTCTCTGAATCTTACCGTTCAAAAAGGAAAACCGGAAGCCTTTGCTGTCAAAACCTATGCCCGTTATGTACCGGAACGTCTGGACGATTTTGCCTGGGAAAATGATAAAATTGCCTTCCGTGCCTATGGAAAGGCTCTTGAAAAAACTGAAGGTGATGCGTACGGTTATGATGTTTGGGTAAAACGAACCGATAAACTCGTCCTCAACGATCGCTACAAACGCAACGACTATCATATCGACCATGGCGACGGATTGGATTATTATCACGTAGGACACACTTTAGGTGCAGGAAATATGGCTCCGTACGTAAAAGATACCATCCGATATTCGGGCAATTACCACCAATGGAAAATTTTAGACAATGGACCTCTCCGCACCACTTTTCAACTGACATATGACCTCTGGAATGCCGGTGGAATACCCGTTAAAGCCACTAAAATTATTTCTATAGATGCCGGTTCACAGCTCAACCGAATAGAGAACACGTATACATTCGAGGATAAAAACCCTTTACCGGTTGTAGTTGGAATTATCAAACGAGCGAAAGCCGGAGTTCTTTCTTTAAACGAACAACAAGGTATTATGGGGTATTGGGAACCCACTTTTGATAAAGAAGGTACTACCGGAGTGGCATCAATCTTAACGACACCCGCAAATGCCATGTGGGTAACCAAAGAACAATTACTTACCCAAACCACCGTCAAAAGCAACGAACCTCTTGTCTACTATACTGGCGCAGCCTGGGACAAGGCCGGAAAAATTACTTCGGCCAGACAATGGTTCAATTACCTCGATCATTTTAATGAAGAGCTTAAAAATCCATTAACGGTCAATGTAAAATAGTCATAAAACAACTTTACCTACATTTTTTAACGCATAGAAACAGGATTTATGTGACGTATCAAAAACGTTTCACCCGGAATAAAAGACAAAGAACTATGAGATAGAAATGGGGGGTCTCTTTAGTATCCTTTTACTTTCAAAAAATCGATGTTTCTATGTGGTTAAATAAACGAACAAGACAATAACAAATTAAAATTACTAATCACCAAAAACAAACAAAAAATGTCAATTAACTTATTTGATTTAACGGGAAAAACAGCACTCATTACGGGAGGAGTTCATGGTCTAGGAATGGCAATGGCCAAAGGGCTGGGACATGCAGGGGCAAAAATTGTAGTAAACGATCATTCTTCGCAAGAAGCTGTTGATCATGCAATCGCTGAATACAAATCAGAAGGAATTGAGGCTTTCGGATACCTGTTTGATGTAACAGATGAAGCTGCTGTAATTGCCGCTATCAGCAAAATAGAGGCTGAAGTGGGACCAATCGATATTTTAATCAATAATGCCGGAATTATCAAAAGAACTCCCATTATAGAAATGGAAGTTGCCGATTTTGAAGCGGTAGTAAAAGTAGATCTGACCGGTCCTTTTATTGTTTCAAAAAATGTGGCAAAAGGCATGATCACACGCGGAGGAGGAAAAATCATCAACATGTGTTCAATGATGAGCGAGCTGGGAAGAGACTCTGTAAGCGCTTACGCTGCTGCAAAAGGTGGACTTAAAATGCTGACCAAAAATATGGCCACCGAATGGGCTAAATTTAACATTCAGACCAACGGAATTGGGCCGGGTTATTTTGCCACTAGCCAAACAGCACCTATCAGAGTAAACGGGCATCCGTTTAATGAATTTATTATGGGAAGAACTCCCGCAGGACGTTGGGGAGATCCGGACGATTTACAGGGAGCCGCCATCTTTTTAAGCTCAAAAGCAAGTGATTTTGTAAACGGTCATATTGTGTATGTTGACGGCGGAATATTGGCAACCATAGGAAAACCTTCAAACGAAGACTAATACTTTTTCTTTGGATACTATCTTAAAAGGTCAAAACTAAACTAAAATGATAAAAAGTAACATCGATAAAGCAACGGGTTTCGAAAAACGATTCGAAAACATCAATACGGTTGTTTTCGAAAATTCAACGGAAGCCTCTAAAGCAGTCGCTCAGCAAATTGCGGCACTTATTCAATCCAAACAAAAAAACAACGAATCTTGTGTATTAGGCTTGGCAACCGGCTCTTCTCCAAAAGGATTGTATACCGAACTGGTCCGTTTGCACAAAGAAGATGGGTTAAGTTTCAAAAACGTAATTACTTTCAATCTCGACGAATACTATCCGATGGAACCGGATTCGGTTAACAGTTATGTTCGATTTATGAAAGAATTGTTGCTGGATCAAATAGACATCTTACCTGAAAACTACCACATTCCCAACGGAAAACTATCCAAAGAAGAAATCGCGGATTACTGCCACGAATATGAAGCTAAAATTGAAGCTTTGGGCGGAATCGATCTGCAAATTCTTGGAATCGGCGGAAACGGTCATATTGGATTTAACGAATCGGGATCGCTACAAAACTCCAAAACACGTCTGGTAGCACTGGATCACATTACCAGAGTAGCAGCCAGCGGAGACTTTTCCGGATTGAGTAATACCCCCCGAACCGCCATTACACTTGGAGTCAAAAAAATAATGGAAGCCAAACAGGTTATTTTAATGGCCTGGGGAGAAGGAAAATCCAATATCATAAAAAAATCGGTTGAAGGAGAAGTCACCAATCAAATTCCCGCTTCGTTTTTACAGGAACACAACCAGGTTGTTTTTGTACTGGACAAAGAAGCATCCTCAAAACTAACGCGTATCAACAGACCCTGGCTGGTTGAAAAAATCATCTGGACCGATAAACTGATCCGAAAAGCAGTTTTAGGACTGGCGCTCGATTTAAAAAAACCAATTTTGATGCTTACCGATGCCGACTATATTGAAAACGGGATGAGCGATTTACTGGCCGATTCAGGTCCGGCATACGACATTAACATCAGGATTTTTAATAAACTTCAAAATACAATCACGGGTTGGCCGGGAGGTAAACCAAATGCTGACGACACCCATCGCCCGGAAAGAGCAGAACCAGTCCGAAAAAAAGTATTGCTTTTTAGTCCACATCCTGATGATGATATTATCAGTATGGGTGGAACTTTTATGCGTTTACAGGAACAGGGACACGAGGTACATGTGGCCTATCAAACCTCCGGAAATATTGCCGTTGCCGATGATGAAGCCTTGAGATTTGCCAAATTTGTCTGTGATTACAATGACAAATTTAAAATTCAAAGTATCGAAGCTGAAACCATCTGCAAAAAAGCGGAACACTTTTTAAAAAACAAAAAAGCCAGTGAAATTGATATTCCGGAAGTTCGCTATTTAAAAGGACTGATCCGAAAAGGAGAAGCACGCGCCACCAGTCAATTTGTAGGTTTACCGGAAGAACAGATTCATTTTATGGAACTTCCTTTTTACGAAACCGGAGCGATTGAAAAAAAACCTTTGGGCTGTGAGGATATCCAACTGACTATTGATTTAATCGAAAAAATCAAACCGCATCAAATCTATGCGGCAGGAGATTTAGCCGATCCGCACGGAACGCATAAAGTATGCCTGGATGCGATCTTTGAAGCTGTAAAAACACTAAAGCCAAAACCTTTTATGAACGATTGCTGGGTGTGGCTCTACCGGGGTGCCTGGCAGGAATGGGGAATCGATGAGGTCGAAATGGCCGTACCCATGAGTCCTGATCAAGTACTCGCAAAACGCCACGGAATTTTCAAACATCAGTCGCAAAAAGACGGTGTTGTTTTTCAGGGTACCGATGCCAGAGAATTTTGGCAAAGAGCCGAAGACCGAAATAGCGAAACAGCTCAATTGTACAATCAGTTAGGTTTGTCACGTTATGCCGCAATGGAAGCTTTTGTGCGCTGGGAATTTTAGCTTACTAATTCAATTATATCTTTATTTTGTTTAAAAGTGGGTCGGTTGCAAGATCGACTACTTAAAAAGGAGCCTTCTCAAATTATTTTTTGGGAAGGTTTTTTTGTTTTAAAATTCAGGCAATGTTTTGGAATGTGTAGATTGGCGTTTTTAATATGCGCCATTCCTCCGGAATTCAATTGTTATGATAATTTTTTATTCAACGGATTAAAATCCGTTGCTACAAAATTGGTCGAGCCGAGGGCTCTCTCCCAATAGTTCCGAAGAACCGTCTATGTCGTAACAACAGATGTTAATCGTTCAAAAAAAAACAAACACATCACCAAAATCCCATAAAGTTCCGAAGGAACGCTCCATATTGTAACAACGGATTTTAATCCATCGAAAATAAAAAGTACCCATCATCAAAATTCCGCAAAGTTCCGAAGGAACGACTCATATTGTAACAACGGATTTTAATCCGTTGAACAAAATGATATTACACGATTTTGAATTCCGTAGGAATGGCACATATTATATCCATTAGCATAGGTCATTCCTACGGAATTCAATTCTTCCAGCCGATCTATTCTACATGGATTAAAATCCATCCCTACAAAATTGGCCGAGCCAAAGGCTCTCGCCCTAAAGTTCCGGAGGAACGACCGATATTGTAACAACGGATTTTAATCCGTTGAATAAAATGATACCACGGCATTTGAATTCCGTAGGAATGGCACATATTAAAAATAAATGGTAACTTTTCAGACAATTTCGAGTCAAATCCTTAAAAACCAATGACAACAGACATTATAGAATTAAATGATTTTATTGTTTTAATCGAACAATCCAACACCTCAAAACCTTTCATACAGCAATGTGAAATCGACGGAGATGCTGTTGGCTTTGCCTTTTATGGCTCCGGAAATGTTGAACTGGAAATCAAACACAACAATCAGACTAAATACCTGACCAATACAACCGGACTCGCCATTTGTTTTTTTGGCAATCAAAAGGTCGGGTTCTCTCATAAAATAGAACCAGATAAACCACTACAGTCCATCAGCATCTTCACCAAACCAAAACATTTACATTCCCTGCCTCAGGCCGAGAAAGAAATTTTTGAAAATTATCTTCCGGAATTATTAAATCCGCAGGAACATTTTGTTCAGGGGCCTTCCTTTTATATGACTTTGGAGATGCAGGTAGCGGTTCAAAAGATTTTCAATACCACCTACACCGGCAATACGAGATTACTGTTTTTAAGAAGTCAGGTCAACGAACTTTTGGCTCACTTCTATGCGTTGCTCGCAACAGGTACCAAAATTGATCTTTCGGAAATTGATAAAAACAAACTTTTCAAAGCAAAAGAAATTGTAACCAACAGCTATTCAAAACCGCCATCGATCACACAATTATCGCAAATGGTAGGCTTGAACAGTAACAAACTCAAAAAGAATTTTAAAGAACTTTTTGGCATTCCTGTTTTCAAATTCGTTCAGGAAGAAAGACTGCACAAAGCTTACGAACTGTTGCGTGACAACGAAAAAACAGTTCAGGAATCGGCCTGGGAGGTGGGTTATGACAGTCTGAGTTCGTTTTCGAATGCCTTTCATAAAAAATTTGGTAGGCGCCCAAATGAAGTTCGACAGCAATTCTTTTCAAACAAATCATAATTCTTTTACGACAAATGAATCTGTTTTAATCTCAACAACTTTGTATCAGTAATCCTTTAAAAAAAACTGATATGAAAAATACAAAAATTTTAGTTCTGGGTTCCAATGGAAAAACAGGACGCAGAGTAGCCGAAAGATTAGAACAAATTGAAGGTATTGAAGTTCGTTTGGGTTCCCGAAATGAAAAACTACCTTTCGATTGGGAAAAACCGGAAACCTGGGCAGCTGTCCTTCAGGATATCGATACCGTTTATATTACTTTTCAACCAGACTTAGCCATTCCTTCAGCGGTAGAAACTATTCAGAATTTTACTGGTCTTGCCACAAAATTGGGTGTACAAAAAATGGTTTTACTTTCGGGAAGAGGAGAAAAAGAAGCACAGCTTTGTGAGGAAATCGTTAAATCGGCTGCCAAAAACTGGACCATTATTCGTGCCAGCTGGTTCAATCAGAACTTTAGTGAAAGTTTCTTTTTAGATCCGATATTAGCCGGAATAGTGGCCTTACCAAGGGCAGAAGCACTGGAACCTTTTACCGATGCCGATGATATTGCCGATGTGGTTACGGCCGCTCTTTTAGAAGACAAACACAACGGACAAACGTATGAATTAACCGGTCCAAGGTTACTGACGTTCCAACAAGCCGTAAATGAAATTGCCGAAGCCAGTGGTCGAAATATTACCTTTCAGGGACTATCGTTAGAACAATACAATCAGCTTTTGCAGGAATATCAGGTTCCGGAAGATCATATTTGGCTCATCAACTATCTTTTTGAACAGGTTTTGGATGGACGAAATTCGAGTATCACTTCAGATATAGAAAACATTTTGGGCAGAAAAGCAAAAGATTTTTCCGCCTACGCAAAAGAAACTGCCAAGACCAAAATCTGGAACTCTTAAAACTAATACCGATTGTATATTCAATATAGTCCAATTGCATTGTACTATTTTCATATTACATCGGCATTATATCGGAAAACATTGGACTAAAATATAAGTAAAATTGATATAAGATTATGAAATATAGCAGAGGAATATTTTCAGGATTTATAGTTTGGTTGTGCGTTAGTTTTTCTTTTTATCTTTTAGGTAATACTTCCCTTCTCAAAGATTATTTTCTAATACAAGCCGCAATCGTTATGGTATTTATTATTTTTTATGCCATCATTGGCGCAAAATTCTATTATCAGAAAAAATACAACACCAATGGTCTTACGCTTGGAATAGTAATGTCGGGAACAGCATTGTTTTTGGACGTTTTGATAACCGTTCCTTTTGTTGAAATTCCCGAAGGAAGAAGTTATGAGAGCTTTTTCACCAGTCCCATTTTATGGGCACTGGCTGTTATAAACGCTTTTTCGGTGTATCTGTATTGGAAGAGAAAAATTAAAACTTAATCATCCACTTCCGGTTTAGCAGTGCAACAAAGAACAGATAGTATTGTTTCAAATACTTCCTTTTATTCGACACGGATAAAACGGGTGTACTTCGTGAAAACGCGAATGAAAACGGATTCTTCCTTATTTGAAAGATTTTTAATTTTAAAATCCGTTTTGATCAGTGTCTTCGCGATAGCGAATCCGTTAGATCAGCGTTGAATTAAGATTCAGAATTTTCATTGATCAGGTAGAAACTGCTTTTCGATTGTAATTCAATCTAAAATGGTTATACACAAAAAAGCTTGTCGTTAACAGACAAGCTTTCTTATCATTTGAAATCTAAAAAATTAAACTTCTGCCATTTCCGGAACCGGATTAGGAGCAGCAGTATCTTTTGATTCCACCAATTTATTGACTCTCCAAATCAAAAATATTGTCGAAAGTGTAATTACCGCAATTACATATCCCAAAATATCATAGTTTTCGAGAGGTGATGTTTTTGTTTTCTGATGAACAATAAACCCGGCACAAACCGCGGCAATTCCACCTGCAATCTGCTGCAAAGAAGACGAAATCGACATATAAGCACCACGATCTTCCAATCCCGGAATAGCTGTATTTAATGTTGTGGCAGGGATCATTCGACTCATAATCCCCATAAACATAATCATCGTAAACACTACGATTTCCCAAAGAGGTACCGGACCAAGATTGGTGTAAATGATAATCATAATAACCGAAAGTATAGATCCGGCCGCAAACAGTTTAAACTTACTTACTTTATCACTCAACTTACCCACCAAAGGCATAATGAAAAGTACCGAAAGTCCGGTAAAGAAAAAGACCATTGGCAATTCGAGCTGACTGATGTGAATATTGTTGACTAAAAAGGCACTTCCAAAGGGCTGTAACATAAAACCTCCAACCGAGAGAAAAGCGATAGACATAAAACCAACCTGATATTGTTTGTTGCTCAGGGTATGCCACAAATGTAAAAAAGGACTTTTGTCTGACTGCACTTCTAAATGTTTGGTGATCGGTTTCATCTGAGTGATAATAGCAATAAGAATCAATACCGCCAGAACTGCAATCATAATAAAAGCCGAATGCCATCCCCAGTGATTGGCAAAATACAAGCCTACCGGAATTCCTAAAATCTGACTGGAAGCAAATGCCATTTGAATAAATCCCATCACACGTCCGCGTTGGTGAATCACGAACAAATCCGTTACGATCGCCAGGGAAACAGATCCTATTACCCCTCCGAAAAGTCCAGTTACAATCCTTGCCAAAAGCAGCATTACATAACTGGTTGAAAGTGCGCAGAAAACGGTGCCTATAATAAATCCGATATAAAAGAAAATTAAAAGTTTCTTTCGGTCAAACTTATCTGCAAAACCTGCAGCGAGTAATCCTGAAGCTCCTGCACTAAAGGCGTAGGCAGAAACGGTAAAACCAAAATTTGCCGGTGTCATGTTCAGGGTTTTCATTAAAATATCTCCTAAGGGAGAAATAACCATAAAATCGAGTATCACGGTGAACTGCAAAAGTGCTAATATCGCAATAATGATTTTTTGGTGTGTCGAGAAAGCCGGGCTTTCTGTAGTGTTTTTTTTCATTCTTTATAAAATGTATTAGTTTAGTCTAACTCTTGACATTCATGGCCAAAGGATGTGACCATATCAATAATAGTTTCAGGATGTAATGTTTCTGAAACAACTCTGAGAACGCAATCAACATCTTCGCAGTCAATGCTCCATTGCTGAATGTCTGTATGAGTGTCAAGTTTTTGACGGATGGGACAATTGGGGTCTTTGTCGCCAATGTTTGTTTTAAAAATATGTATTGTACTTAAATTTGTTTCCATAATTTTTCATGGTTTTAGTCCTTTTACAGTGGCCTGAAAGGCTTCTTTCATAATTTCCTTAGTAAGTGTAAAGGGTTTTCCTCCCATACTCTTACCTTCAGTATGTAAGTTCAATAAAGTGTACAAAGGCCCATAGGCAACACTCCAAAAAGCCTCAAATGTCATAGGAATCAGCTCGTTATTGCGTAAGCCGTTGTCTATAAACGTTTTCATAATCCTTCTAAAATCTGCAAACTCCTGAATAGAATCCAGAATGATCTCTGAATGAGGGGAATGTTTGACAATTTCAAAAAATGCAACTTCCTTGGGATACTTCATGGTAAAGTTGGCGCGGTTTTCCCACTGTTTCCATAAACCTTCCTCAAATGACATTTCAGGCGAAAAGTTCTTCACGGTGCTGGTAAAAAACTTCAGCGCGATAATGGCACCTATTTTTTGAATCAAATCATCTTTGTCTTTGTAATAGATGTAAAGCGTGCCAACAGAAATAGAACAGGCCTTCGCCAGCTTGTTCATACTAAAACCCTGAAATCCTTCCTGAACAATCTGATCAATTGCCATTTCGATTACTAATTTTTCTTTGTCGACATCTCTTGCTCTCATACTGATTATTTTAGCACAAATATAATATAATAAATGAATGAACATTCTTTTATTATTGTTTTTTTTGTAAAAAAAGAAAACAATTTAGAATCCTGCTTTATTATCACCTTTAAAATAGTTTCTATTGGTATACAACCCTTTACCAACTTTGGAAACAACTCGCTACAAAAACATCTTTGCACTAGTCAATTTATTCGAATTTGGACGTAGAAGGCACGAGACAGTAATCACAAACGCTTCATTTTTCTGCACAAAACTTAAAGACTTTTACACCAATTTAAAAGTCTTTAGATAAATTCATTCCTATCTTCGTTTTAAACAAAAATTCTAAAAAAGCACAATTTTTAAACTGTAGAACCCAAATTTCTTTCAGCCAAATTACTTTTTTATTGAGTATATTAGCCCCTTTTTAGATCATGTTATCCTGAGATAGCAGCAGATTACGAATCAAACAACCAATTATTACACAAACGATATCAGTAGCTACAAACTACAAATGAAATACAAACAAGTTTTTTAATTTTGCCCGAAATTGCCTCAAAAACAACGCTTAAAAATTTATTTAAACAACATTATTTTTTTATATAACCCCAAATTTAACCTACTAACCCTATGAGAAAACCCATTTCTTATTTTTTACCATTTGTCTTTTTCGCAGGCATATTATTCGGATGCAGCGATGATGATTCAAAAGGTGACAGCTACAAAGCAAATTATTTACCTGCCATTGATGCGACAACTTTACCCAAAGAAAATCGACCAATGACCATGTTTGAAGACAGTGAAAGTTCTTCAAAAATGTATGACAACAAAGACCGTTTTTTTCGCATGAATCAGCTTATGCAAGTCATTCAAAAAGGGAAAGATTCTGTACAAGTTTCTCTTTATTCTCCAGTTGGACTTAAAGATGTAAAAGTGTACGCAAAATTACCGAACTATGACAAGCGATTTTTGCTTTTTGAATTTACAACTATCCCTGCTTTTCACCGTTCTGCGCATCAAATTCCATTAGTAAACGGAACTCATGACTATCAGCTTGAAAATGGCAAGGCTGTTACCATTGATAAAATTGATGGTTTCTCTTCGGGAACAATCGAATTTTCGATAGAATCAACCGATCCTTTATTTGCTATGTTCAAAAGAATCAAGTCAAATCGACTCGTACAATTCAGCACCCAATATCACCTTAATAATCCTGCTGATGATCCTAACAAATTTTTACCAATGAATCCTGTTTTGGCTAAAGAAGCGATCGCTATGATTATTAACTACTCCTACGCTATAAGTCATCCTTTGTATTATGACACTTTTATGAATTTTGACCGTTATAAAAAAGAACAAGCAGCAGCGGCAGGAACAAATACTGTAAATGGTGCTTTAAACTGGCACGGAAATGCTGAAGACAAAGATGGTGTTTACGATTATCTGACCAAAGCCCAAATCGAACAAGCCTATAATACTTATATCGACAGCCGAACTATGAATATGGCCATGGTAGGAGGTGGTTCTGCCTGGGGAGGAGGAGCTTTGTCTTCACAATGGGAATCCGGTTATGTGACTGGTCATTGGCAAGGTGAAATGTCGGTTTGGTCACATGAATACTCTCATCATTCGGGCTACAGCCATAGCAGTAATTTAGCCAACAGTGGTGAAGGTGGAGGTCAGCAGGAAATGCTTACTGATCTTTATAAGTATTTAATTTATCTCAATGACCTTCCTTTTACAGATCCTGATATATTAAAAGGATATACAAAAACGAGCTATCTAAGTAAATCTTATAAAAAACCTGTTTTCAAAATTGATCCTAAAAACCCATTTTTAGTAAAATATAAAGGAGAAGGAAAATGGAAATAACCTACAAAACTATCATGAACAAAATACCTTTTTTATTCCTCCTACTCTGTCTTTTTACAGCTTGTAGCGATGATTCTTCAAACGGCAGTGAACCAACAAAATACGATTATTACTTTCCAACGGAAGAAGCTTCCATCACAGCGGCTCAAATTGGGGCAGGAACAGGAACTTTAGATCCTAAAGGAATTACGGTTGCCAACAATAAACTATACGTTTGTAATGGTGACGTACTAGAAGTTTTTGATGCTGTTTCTATGGCTTACATCAAAACGATCTCGGCTTATACAAAAGGAGCGACTACGATTCCGTTTACCAAACTTACTTCAGTTTGTGTAGATAGCGGCCGTCTTTATGTCGGGAGTGTCGATTCCAGACTTTTTGTACTGGATGAGATTACAAATGCCGGAATCAATACCGTTGGAAACGGTCAGTGGTGGAATACTTTTGTGCACGTTTTTGGTGTTGTGGTTAAAGATGGTTTGATCTTCGTAAAAGAAAAACAAACTTCAATCAAAGTTTTTCAAACTACCCAAATTACCGATAGCAGTGATTGGAATCTAAAGCCCATTGCTAAATTAAACACTTTAAATGGTTGGGATGAAGTGTATGCTATGGATATAGATGCAGGCAATTTAGTAGTAGCCGGAAGAGATGCTAAAAGTTATTTGTATTACAACATTGAGTCTATTAAAACTAATGCTGCTGCCTCTTTAACTGAACCCATAAAACCCGTAACAGCAGTTTTTGCCGCCGCAGAGCCTATTGCCATAAGTTTTTCTAAAGACTGGACTATTACATCCGAAAATATAGGGAGTAATAACTACTTACGACTGTATCCAAAAGGAGAATTCAAGGATCGAATCTATACTCCAAGAATAAATGCTCTTGATATTATGGGACAAAATCCATTTGGAAGTATTGTTGGTGTAGCACAATTGAACGATCGTTTGTATTTATCTGATAATACCAACAAGAAAATCAGAGTTATAAAGCTTAATAAAGCAACCATTGCGGAGCAGCAATAATCGTTCACACTTTTAAAATATTTGAAACCTCTAAACTTAAAACTTTAGAGGTTTTTTTATTGAAACATGACCTGTTTTTCAGATTGTTTCCCTATCCTCCCACCCAACTGATCAGTAGATTTTCACCATCATTATATATGTTACTAATTCCGGCGTTCTTTGCGTAAACCTTTGCGTTCTTTGCGGTTAAAAGCAACACAAGAATCATTCAGATTTGTTTCCCTATTCTCCCACCCTACTGATCAATAGATTTTCACCATCATTATATACGTTACTAATTCCGGCGTTCTTTGCGTAAACCTTTGCGTTCTTTGCGGTTAAAAGCAACACAAGAATCATTCAGATTTGTTTCCCTATTCTCCCATCCTACTGATCAATAGATTTTCACCATCATTATATACGTTATTAATTCTGGCGATCTTTGCGTAAACCGTTGCGTTCTTTGCGGTTAAAAGCAACACAAGAATCATTCAGATTTGTTTCCCTATTCTCCCATCCTACTGATCAATAGATTTTCGCCATCATTACATACATTATTAATTCTGGCGATCTTTGCGTAAACCTTTGCGCTCTTAGCGGTTAAAAGCAACACAAGAATCATTCAGATTTGTTTCCCTATTCTCCCATCCTACTGATCAATAGATTTTCACCATCATTATATACGTTATTAATTCTGGCGATCTTTGCGTAAACCTTTGCGTTCTTAGCGGTTAAAAGCAACACAAGAATCATTCAGATTTGTTTCCCTATTCTCCCATCCTACTGATCAGTAGATTTTCACCATCATTACATACATTATTAATTCCGGCGATCTTTGCGTAAACCTTTGTGTTCTTAGCGGTTAAAAGCAACACAAAGATTTACGCATTCATTTTTTATCTCAATTCCTAATTCTTCTAAAAATAAAAAACTCCCACTCAGATGAGAAGGAGTCCTAAAAAAACAAATCAATTTCTATTTTTTTAATTACAATATTTTTTTCTATGCCAATCCGCGGGTCAGCCAGCCTTTTTTATTGGCTGTAACGATAGCATACGGTGTAATCCAAAACAAACTGAAGGTATAAAAAACACTGTACGAATAAGCCCAAAGTGAATCAGCAAAATTATATCTTTTGGTGTAAAACAATACCGGAAAACTCGATACGATTAAAATCGCTAAAAGTGTAGAACTTAAAAATAATATCGGATGTACCGCGATGAAAAAGAACATAAAAAACATAAACGGATACGCCATAATCATCTTCATCGATTGACTCACAAATAAAAGACGTGCTCCGAATTTAGATTCATTCCTGAAATCAGTAAAAACGTACTTTGCCATTGCGATGTTCTCACGCACATTACTTCTGCTCCATCTGATAAACATTTTGTACAATCCCGTATATTCTTCCGGCACGTTGGTCAATACATAAGCATTTCTCTGAAACAACACATGCTGCCCTTGTCTCAAAATCATATTGGTCATGGCACGATCTTCACCAATATCTGAGGGCTGTCCCATAAAAGTTTGATTGATCCATTCGTCCAGACAAGCAAAAACCGAGGTTTTCCTGTAAGCTGCCGCTGCGCCCGGAGTACAAAGCACAGACCCTAACTGACTTTCGGCAGAACGCATAAACTCAAAACTCATCACAAAACTTACATTCAGCATTTTAGGTAAAATTGCTTTTTTGTTGTTCAGTACATGAACATTTCCAGCTACTGCACCACATTTTTCATCTACTACAAACGGACTCACTAAGTTTCTTAAAGTATCTTTTTTTACGATTGAATCACTGTCTACCGTAACGAAGATCTCTCCTGTCCCCAATTCGAATCCACGGTGTAAAGCATGACGTTTTCCTCTATTTTCAGGTTGTTGAAAAATCGTCAAACGATCTCCCAATTTTATTTTTGCCTGCTGCATCCAGTACCAGGTATCGTCTTTACTTCCGTCATCAACCGCTAATATTTGCATCTTTTGCTCCGGGAAATCACTCTCTGCCAAACTCATTAAAGTATCCCAAACCAATTTCCCTTCGTTATAGGCAGGAACAATCACAGTACAAGTTGGTAACATTTCATCCGAAACAGACTCGATTGGTTTATAAGTAAAATACAAGTATAAATTGTACAGAAAAACTCCGGCCTGAAACACAAACAATGCCCCTGCCAGTATCAGGAAAGGGAATCCCCAGCTTGAATTTATTCGCTCCAACTGAAACTGATCAAAGTCAGATTGCAGCTGATAAGCAGTATAAGCTCCAATAAACATAAGGATAAATGTACTTATCAATACAAACAACCCCGTCTTACTTTTGGTTCGTTCGCTTATTTTATTTGAAGTTGCATTGGCGTTACTAATACGAAAAATGGAACTGTTTAAGGCTTGTTGGTTATTAAGATCTGGATTTGAAGTATAAAACTGTTCTGATGTTAAGGTTTCACTTTTCATATGACATTACTTTTGATTGCTTTCTAATGGCTCTTATTTAATTCTTTCCCTCCGATGCTACATTTTGATTAATGGAGAGAATTGTATACTAATGCCATTTTGCAAGCGTTATGCCATAATTATTCTTTTACTGATTTCTAATGAATTAGCGGTTTCGCGTCATTTTCAAGTGTGTAATTATTACACGTTTTCATATACAGTATACAGTTTTTGTTGGGGTTTTGGGAGGTTTTAAGCTGAGGTTTTGTGGCCTTGGAGCATGACGAAGTTTAGAAATAACGTTTTCTGGTGTTTATTATTGTAATCCTGAACAAAGTCGAAGGATTTTTGAATTTGGGAATTTCTTTTTCTGGAGCTATTTCCTGCTATCCGCTAGTATCTTTTCCTTGCTAAAGGAGCAAGAGAAAAGGATACCGCTTCTATCAGGGCTAGAGAATACTTTTTTACAAGAATTTACTCAACAAAACTAATGCGAAATTCATTCATAAAATAGACATCTATTGACATGCTTTACCATTTTATCTACTAATCTTAACTTTTTATTCAATACTTTAGCCATCAGATTATTTTTTTGCAGTAGCGCATCAACAGTCCGGAAGTAAAGAATATAGGAACGAATTTTATGAAAGAATAGTATAAATATGAACACGGGAGAAATACTTATATATCAAAATCAGGAAGGTACGATTAAAATCGATGTACGACTTGAAGAAGAAACAGTTTGGTTAACTCAGGACCAGATGGCACAATTATTTGGGAAAGCCAAATCTACTATTAACGAACATATTAAAAATATTTTTGAAGAAGGAGAACTTCAGGAAAGCTTGTGTATGCACAAATTCGGAAATTCCGAATTTCAGCAAAAAGCGCCAAATTTTTACAATCTTGATGTCATAATTTCAGTAGGTTACAGAGTAAAATCGCTTCAGGGAACGCAATTTCGTATTTGGGCAACCCAAAGACTAAAAGAATACATTGTAAAAGGTTTCGCATTGAATGACGACCGATTTAAATCAGGTAATACCATGAATTACTTTAACGAATTGCAACAACGCATTCGTGAGATTCGAATATCTGAAAAATTCTTCTACCAAAAAATAAAAGACATTTATACCACAAGTATTGATTATGATGCCAAAGACGAAAAAACAATTTCATTTTTCAAAATGGTGCAAAATAAATTGCTGTGGGCAATTTCTCAAAATACTGCAGCTGAATTAGTCTACCGAAGAGTAGACGCTTCTTTACCATTATTAGGAATGCAGTCTTTTGATAAAAAAAATGATCAAACAGTTCAGAAAACAGATGTTAGCATCGCCAAAAATTACCTTACTGAAGATGAAATAAAACTTCTAGGCTTATTAGTAGAGCAATATTTAGCTTTTGCTGAGACCATGGCTCAACAGCAAACCCCCATGTACATGAAAGATTGGGCAGAACGTCTCGACAGTATTTTACAACTCAACGGAAGAGAGTTGTTGTCGCACGCCGGTAAAATTAGTCATCAAATGGCTCTGGATAAATCTACCCAGGAATTTGAAAAATTTAAAGAAAGTAGAAAATCACTAGAAATCGAACAAAGCCTGAAAGAAATTGAAGCCGATATTAAAAAATTGAAGAAATAACTGCATCAAAACAAATTAAACAAAAGATTAATAAACACTTAGAAACCATCCACTAATATCTTTTCCTTGCTAAAGAAGCAAGAAAAAGGATACCGCTTCTATCAGGGCTAGGACAATTACACGTACAAGAAATTTTTATGGCACAAAATCAATCGTTCTAATTAAAAACCCATCTAAACCAAATTTTGTTTACTCCAAAGATTATAATATTCCGATTCCTGATTTAACAATTCAAAATGATTTCCGGATTCGACGATCGCTCCGTTTTTCATAACCAATATGGTATCTGCGTTGGCAATTGTACTTAAACGATGAGCAATAACAATGATTGTTTTTCCCTGAGTTTTAAAATTATCAATCACCTCTTTTACCATTTTTTCAGAGGCCGTATCTAATGATGCTGTGGCTTCATCCATCAACAAAATCTCAGGATTTTTGTAAAGAGCTCTGGCAATGGCAATTCTTTGTTTTTGACCACCCGACAACATAGCTCCATTTTCTCCAATTTGCGTTTCGAATCCGTTAGGTAATTTCTCAACGAATTGAGTTATTCCCAGTTGTTTCGACAAGTCTAAAATTCTTTGAATATTCGGAAACGAATCCCCTAAAGCAATATTCTCGATAATGTTTCCGGAAAATAAATTCAGCTGTTGCGGAATAACTCCTATCACTTTTCGCAAACTCTGGTAATGAACAAACTGTGAATCATATTCTCCGATATAAATCTTACCTTCTTTGATAGGATACAAATTTTGAAGCAATGAGATTAAAGTTGTTTTACCACTACCGCTTTCTCCTACTATGGCTGTTGTTTGATTCTTTTTGAAAACCGCATTAAAGTTTTTAAAAACTTCCAGACGGGATCCATATCTGAAAGAGACATTTTCAAACCTGATATCTCCTAAATGCTCCTTCTGCAATTCTATTTTATTTTCTGTTTCCTCTCTTTCCAGATCCATAATTTCAAAGAGTCGGTCTGCTGCAATTAAGGCATTCTGTGCTGTTTTATTCATATTGATTAAAGAGGCAACCGGCGAAGTGAAATAACCAATCAGCGCATAAAAAGAGAAAAGTTCTCCCGGAGTAATGGCTCTGTCAATTACATAACCCGATCCGATCCACATTAAAACTATAGTAAAAGCCGAAGCTAAAAATTGTGTCGAAGTTCCTGCAAAGATTCCGTTTAAACCGGATTTGTAGGTCGTAAATAACAGCTTCACGAATTTGTTTTCCGTCTTTAGATTAGAGAAATCTTCGATTCCAAATTCCTTTACTGTCCTGACATGGGTAATACTTTCGACCAATTGTGTTTGCAGTTCGGCAGCATTCTCCATGATAGTTCGTTCCACTTTTTTGTTGAATTTATTTAAAACAAAATAGATCACGGCATAGAACGGAATCACCAAAACAATTACCAACGCCAGTTTCCAATAATACGTAAACATTAATACAAATGAAAAAACAACAATAAAGAGGTTGACAATCATTTCAATGGCTACTTCGTTTATAAACGAGCGAATTTTTACCGTATCACTTATTCTTGAAGTAATTTCCCCTATCTGCATGGTATCAAAAAAACGCTGTGGCAAATGCAGTAAATGTTTATAGTACCCCAGAATTAATTTTGCGTCGATTAATTGTCCCGTTTTCATCACAAAAACGCTCTTTTTGGAGCCAATATAAGCTTGCAGCAAAATTATTGCTATCATAGAAAGGCTCAATAAATTAAGCAATTTTCTATTGCCATCTACCAAAACGTAGTCCGTTATTTTTTGGATGTAAACAGACATCGCCAGTCCCAAAACGGTGAACAAAATGGCTCCAACCAGAGCCTGAAGTAAGATCGTTTTATGGGGTTGAATTAAATTCCAGAGTCTTTTTAGAGGCGCCGTTTTCTCGTTTATTGTTTTAAAATCATCATTTGGTGCAAAAAGAATCAATACTCCCGACCAGGTTTTCTGAAATTCTTCGAAGGTATAGTACTCCATTTTGCCTAAACCCGGATCCATGACCGTGATTTTAGATTTTTCTACCTTATAAATTACCACATAATGCTGTAACTGTTCTTTTATGACAATATGTGCAATTGCCGGAAGCGGAATTTTATCCAAGGCATCGAAACCGCCTTTGACGCCTTTAGCCGTAAAGCCCATTTTCTCAGCACCTTCAATGATACCTAAAACATTGGTGCCTCGTTTATCGGTATTAGCAAACTGGCGTATTCTCGCTATAGGCAGATTAACGTTGAAATGACTTCCAATAGAAGACAGACAAGCAGCACCACAATCTTTAACATCATGTTGTTTTATTTTTATTGAACTCATTTTACTTAATATTTGTTATTTGTTTTGGGTTTAACCAATTGTCTATTTTGTCAAACAACAAATCAAACAAACTTCTTCGGGTAATTATATATCTTGCTGTTAAGGTCATTCCTTTAGAAATGTTGGCCTCGTAACCAGACTTAAGTTGTAAGGTTCTTGAATTTAAGGCGCATCGCACCTTAAAAAAAGCCAGATCGTTTTGCAGCGTGATATTACGATCAACATCAATCACTTTTCCTTCCAGCAACCCCCATTGGTTGTAGTTGAAGGCATCTAACTGAAATTTGACTTTCTGATTTCTCTTAATAAGACCAATATCATTGGGAGAAACATTGCATTCGACAATAAGATGATCTGCCGATGAAATGGCTGCAATAGATTGGGAAGCATTTATAAAAGAGCCTTTTTGAATGCCTGAATAGTTTTCGATTGTTCCGGAAACTGGAGCCAAAACAACATAATTATTTGATTCTGCATTTATCTTAGCGACAGCACCATTGAGGTTCTTTAGGCGATCTTCTAAATCTCTCTTTTGATTTTCCCAGGTTAATTTTTGCTGGCTTATGAAACTTTGCAAGGCTTGTTTGGACAAACGTAATTCATACTCAAGTTTTTCAAAATCGGCCTTGGCAATAATTTCTTTATCATATAAAATTTTATTGCGGTCATAATTGATTTGTGCCTGCGAGATTTTACTTTGCAGTTCATTTTTCCCAGACTGAAATTTCAATAGATCCTCTCGCGCGGCAGTCGTCAATAAATGATTTGTTTTATTCTGCAAAAGGTCTGAAACATCTCTGAGCAGTGCTGAAACAGATTTTGATAAAGTATCCTGAGTTCTTTTATCACTCTCCAGATTTTCTTTGGCAATTTTTAAAAGAGTATCTCCTTTTTGTACAACTGCGTTATTCTTTAAATTGATCCAATTCACCCTTCCACTAACCATCGTTGCAACAGGTACATTATCCGTTCTACTGCGAACAATACCACGACTCTGACTGCTAATGTCAACTTTAATGACCGGCAAAAGCATTAAAAAAACGATAACCGCCAAAAGAATAATGAGATAGATTGAAAAGCTTTTGGTTTTGTTTTTAGCAATGAGATTTTCAAGGGTATTTATTGGGTCTGAACTGAAGTTCATGAGATATCAATGTATTACATACAGATTATTCTGTAAAAATTAGTCTAAAAAAGTAAGCTGTAAATTTTCAAAAAGGCAATAGAAATCCACTTCCCTTTTTTCAGAAAAGAGAAGTCTTTTGACCTCTATAAAAAAATGCGTGAAAAATTTAAGGTACAGAAAAGCCTCCCCGATAAATTTTCACTCTAAAATTGAGAGTGTTTTATCTTGTTACTATCATTCAAATTAGATTTTAAACATTGACTTACCTGCCAATAATGCAAAGTGATAATGGTCAAAGTTATGAATGGAGGTTTATAAATTTATTTTAAAATATACCCCGTAAGATATCCAATGAAATAGATCGCTGTTCCAATTGCAATGACAATGTTAATACGTTTTAATAGTTTTAAATCGTGATTCATAATTTCCAGAATGTGATTAGTTTAATAAATAATACAATGCCTCCCCGCACACGGCTCCTACAAAGTAAAGCGCCACCGGAAAGAATATTAGTGCATAAATTAAATACGTTATTTCGTTGTCTTTTTTATTCAAAAAAGTCTCATTTGTTACATTAGTTTTCATAAATATTAGTTTTTTTCTTTTACTTAAAAATTCTGTTATTAAATAGCTCTAGAACGTATTCTGCTTATTGTATTCTGAAGTACTCCTCCTTTGTAATATTAATTTTTCCAAAATAATTCTATACTGAAACGACCAAATATAAATCTCCTTTTCAAAAAAGTTATGATATCCCATTATACATCTTACATTTTACAATTTACTCCCAACTTTATCTAGCTAATGCCCGACCAAAAATTTCTCCTTGATCAAACACATAAGCCAACAAGAATAGAATGACATAAATTGTGACTAAAATATAAAACGAGTTTCTTTTAAAAATTTTCATATTATTTCTTTTAAATTATGTTTTCTTTTCAGGAATAGAATTACCCCCAAACAAATCTTATGGAAAGTAAATTTTCATGATAAATACAATACCATTATAAATCGTGTGTGCAATTAATGTTAATAAGAAAGAGTCTCTTACGCGACTGCCCGTTACATACAAACAAGCTAATAACACCCCTGTAATAAAAGCAAATAAGAAATAATAAACATTATAAAGGTGCGTTGCGGCAAAAACCAAAGCAGATATTAAGCAACAATATCGGAGCGCCATTTTTTGGCTTTTGCAAATTTCAATAACCGCATACTGGAACAAACAAGTCTCGAGAAGCGGGCCTACGATAACAAATAAAACCAGTTTTTCATTAATAGTGTAATTTTCATCAAAGCCTTTGTTTAAATCGCTAGTAAAGAACTTCGCAAGAACGCTAAAACTATAACTGTTCAAAAGGTTTATCAGAACTACAATTAATACCAATTGCCATTGTTGAAGACTCTTAATAATTTCTTTTATTTTTAATATCATATGTTATTGTGTTCAATAAAGAGGCTGCTTTAAACAACCTCTTTAGATTTTACAATAGAATTTCTACATGGTACAAAATATAATAATCAATTTTTAAAACTGACATTATATCATATTTTACTTTTGACCCCTAATTTATCTGGCTAATGCTCTACCAAAAATCTCTCCTTTATTAAAGACATAAACTAAAAATAATAAGGTTGCAAAAATTGTAACCATAATATAAAACGAATTACTTTTGAAAAATTTCATATTATGCTTTTTCCGTTATATAACCGTATGCAACTCCAGCTGCCCAGGCTCCGGCAAACAGATAATAAAGAGGACCAAAACCTCCCTCCGTTTCTACTAATTCTTTTTCGTTTAATTCAATCAATTTTAAATTTTCCATAATTTTAAGTTTTAAAAGTTAATATGCTTGAGCTAAATGTCTTCCAAAAGCCTCTCCCTTATCGAAAGCCCAAGCAAGACCTCCACCAAGTGCAATTCCAACTGCAACAATTTCCCCCCAAACACCGCCATCAATTTCTTGTACTTCTTGAGCATTAAGCTCTACTAAATTCAATTTCTCTAAATTCATGATTTTTAATTTTAAAGTGTTAATTACTTATACGGCTTATTTTTCCGCATCCTTTTTTTTAGATTCATTACTTTTTGAATCATGGTATAGTAATGGCCAATTACATTTAAGAAAGTAATCTAATTCTTGCAGTGACGCCGAACTGTAAAAAATGTCTCACTTTCTTGTTGCCAAAACTAGACAAACATACCAATGCTTACAAATGTTGCCTATCGAAATTCCTGAATTTCGATGTTGAATTCAGGAATCCTCTACAAAACAAACATTAAAACACTACAAGTCAACACATTATAAAACAGAGATCACACTAAGTTTTATTGGGTTCCATTTCAGCTTTTTAGCAATAAACTATGCTTTTGTAAGAAACCAAATAGTTATGATTTCTTATATGCACTACAATCTCAAAATTTTATTACTCTTTACTACCCTTCCATACGCACAAAATCTAAAAAAAACCTGCAAAACTTTCTTACAAAGAACTAAAAGAATCTTTCTCGAATAATCAGGGAAATAAAAAAAGACCGTTAGAATAGGCTAACATCTATTTAAACAAAGCCAAAAGCGAAAACAATCCGATTGAAAAGGCAAGAGGCTCCTATATGCTTTCTTTATTATATACAGGAGAGTAGGCAATTTGTTATTTAGACAGTGTAATTCACTATTCTAAAAATCTAAATGATATAAAGTATTCTGGTTATGCTTATTCCAGCAAAGTCCACGTATTAAAAGATCAGTCAAACTATAAAGAAGCTATCCATAATTTTTTTGATTACTAAACGTATTGCCAAAAGAAATAATCCTGATTTTTATTATAAAATAAAGTTTTGATAGCGGTTTTAAGATCTGAAGAATTGGGTGAAATAACCGAAGCTTTAAAACTATACACAGAAATATTTTAATTATAAAGGAAAAGAGATGCAAGCTCCAAAATACTCCTATGCCTATCAGGATACCAAGGTATGATGGAATCGACACTTTTGAAATAAATACAGGAAAAGTTAAAGCAGTTAAATTTGGAATCAAAAATATTGGTATTAATTAAAATTAGAATATTCATAATATCATTTTGATCAATATTTTCAAGTTTACTTTTCAGCGATTAATAGTTGTTTTAAATGATAGCCTCTTCCTCTCTATTGAATAAGCAGAAATGTTATCACCAACCTTTTTAAATTATTTTTTTGAGATTACGTACTTTAAACTAAAATTCAAAATCCTTTACTTAAAAAAGTTCCTTTTCTATTCTAAAATATTCATCCTTTTTAAATTCTTTTATTTTTGTATTTTGGATCAAAAAAATACTTTTGCAGTCTTTATAGAGAATCTCAAGAATATGTGAGGAAATAAAAACAATTTTTGTCTTTGAAAGTTCTCGAATATAAGTCATTAATAAATAATTTGACTCTAAATCAAGACCATTAAAAGGCTCATCCAAAATATAAATCAAAAATTCTTTTTGAAAAACAGCATTTAAATAGGTCTTTTTTTTCATACCTGTAGAAAACTCCTTTATCAATTGATTTTCAGGAACCTCAAATAGTAAATGCGATTTTGTTTTTTTTAGATCTAATAAATGAATATAAAAATCATAAAATTCGTTTGCTGTTAGCTCAGAATAAATTGTGGGTTCAGTAGGAACCCAAGCTACATTTTGCAATAAAACTTTATTTTCACCAATAGTACAATTTCCCTGAAATTTTTCTAATCCGACCAAACATTTAAATAGTGTGGTTTTCCCCTCACCATTTTTTCCAATAATGCCATAAATTCCCGGGCTATCAATATTGATATTTATATCTTGCAATACAATCTTATCATTATACTTTTTTTGATTGATATTTATAATCAACATAGTTTTAAATCGTTTAAGGTTTTGATAGCTTTTTTATACCATAAAGGAATAGTAAGTAAAGGAATTCCGTATAACAAAATAATTAACGCAATAAACAATACAAAGACAATTTGTTGCAAATAACTATTATTGAAATAGATATATCTTAATAACACATTGATCAAAGGAGGAATGAAGACAAACAAGAGGAATACTATTTTCTCAAATTGCAGAAAAAAGCATAATACTATCACAACTGGAATTAATAAGTAAATCGTGTTAATAACTGAATTTTTAAATTGATTCAGCAAATACTTTCTAGCTTCAAAAGGATTTAACTTTATTTCGCTTATTTTTTCCCGCTCAAATGAAGGAATACATGCTATTAGTGATAAAATTAAATAGCTTATGAATATAAGATTTTCATTTTTATACTTTACAGCAACGAAAATTAAAAATACTAGAATAAGGAAAAGATAAACAAGTCTGTATTTTCTGAAACTAATATGCCAAAAAATATTAAAGGTCTGAAACGGATAAGGGATTATTTTTAAATTGAATTTAGGCAAGCTGATTAAAACAATTTTAAATAATAGAATCGATATAATAAGGATGAATTCCTTTTTAAACAATAAAACAAAATAAAATGGTAACGAGTAAATAAAATACTCTGTAAACAATAGTAATTTGTAGTCTTTTCTAGTTTTTAAAAATTCTATATCAGACCTTTGTAAATGATAAACTATAATATCTAGAAATAAAAAAAGAATGTATTTGCGAAAAGATTCAGAATTTTCATAAACTAAGAATATAGCTATGAAATAAAAAAAAACTATTAGAAATATGGCAATAGTATCATTTTTAGAAACTAATTTTCTAAAACGAACAAGAAGTAAATATTGTAAAATGGTACGCAATATGTTTTTTTTTAATCTGAATATTATAAATATGTACCAAGCGTATTTCTACACTTGGCACAATTAAGCTTAATATGCCTTATGAGTACCGTAAGGACCTAATAAATACCACGCAACTACAATTGCCAAAGGTAAAAATCCACCCTCAACTTCTTGCACTTCCTGAGCATTAAGCTCTACCAAATTTAAATTTTCTAAATTCATTATTTTATGTTTTTAAAGTGTTTAATAATTGTGCGGTTTATTTTTTCCGCAATATTCAGTTTTTTTTTAGATTCATTAACTCTTGAATCATCGTATTGTAATGGCCAATTACATTTAAGAAAATAATCTAATTCTTGCAGTGACGTCTTACTGTAAAAAATGTCTCACTTTCTTATTGCCAAAACTAGGCAAACATACTAATGCTTACAAACGTTGCCTATCGAAATTCAGGAATCCCGATACTGAATTCAGGAATTCTGCCCAAAAACAATCTTAAACTACTAAAAATCAATACGTTAAATAAATTTAATTTTATTACGTTTCATTTTAGCTTTTTAGCAATAAACTATACTTTTGTAAGAAATCAAATAGTTATGATTCCTTATATGCGCTACAATCTTAATTTTTTATTACTCTTTACTGCTCTCTTATGTGCACAAAATCCTAAAAAAGCCACAGTAGGACTTTCTTACAAAGAACTTAAAGACACATTTTGGAATAACGAAGGAAATAAAAAAAAGCAGTTCGAGTATGCTAATGCTTTTTATAACAAAGCAAAAAGCGAAAATAATCCCATTGAAAAAGCAAGAGGTGCTTATTTGATTTCATTAATATCAACTAACGAAGTAGCAATAAAATATTTAGACAGCTCCATTTCATACAGCAAAAATTTAAACGATTCAAAGTATCCTGCTTATGCTTATTCCAGCAAAGCCTATGTATTAAAGTCTCAGTCAAAATATAAAGAAGCTATCGATAATTTCCTAATTGCAGAAAGTATTGCAAAAAAAAATAATCCCGACTTTTATTATGAAGTAAAATTTTCGATAGCGGTTTTAAGATCTGAAGAATTAGGTGAAATAAGCGAAGCATTACAACTATACAAAGAGTGTTTCGGTTATTACAAAGGAAAAGATGTGAAAAATCAAAAATATTCCTACGCCTATCAGGATGTTTTATTTGCATTAGCTGATGCTTATAAGGCTCTACATCAAACAGACTCTGCAACTTACTACAATAAATTAGGATATCGGGAATCAAAACTCACCAAAGATTATGGGTATAATGCCCTTTTTGTGTTAAATGAAGGAGCTAATTTTGTAGAAAAGAAAATATACAAAACAGCTATAGACAGTATCAATAAAGCTTTACCACAAGTAATTTACGATAAAGACACAGGAAACACTTTAGCGGCTTATTATTATTTAGGTAAGGCCTATGATGGGTTAGGAAAAAAGGAGCTGGCCGTTGAAAATTTTGTAAAAGTAGATTCCATTTATGACAAAACAAAAAAAATTACGCCAGAGTTTACAAGTGGGTATCTTTATTTGATTTCTTACTTTAAAAACAAAAAAGATAAAGAAAATCAATTAAAGTACCTTACACAATACATGCATATTGACAGTGTTCTACAAACCAATTATAAAGAACTCACTAAAAAACTGCAAAAAGAATACGATACTCCCAATTTAATTTTAGAAAAAGAGAACCTGATACGATCACTTACCAACGATCAGACCAAATCGTATTGGAGTATTGGTTTATTATTTCTATTGGTAATTATCGCAATAAGTTTTGGAGCCTATCAATATCGTATCAAAAAGAGACAGTCCTCTCAATTTGAAAAAATAATGGCCAAATCAACTGATAATGAGATACAAACCGTTGAAATGAATAAAAAAGAAATCAATACAGCTAAATCCGGAGTCGAAAATATTGGCATCAATGAAGAACTAGTTGAACAGATATTAAAAAAGCTAACTCACTTTGAACTAACCAAAGGATACTTATTATCAAACATTACCGTTCAGTCCTTATCTGATACTTTTGAAACGAATAGTAAATACGTATCTAAAGTAGTCAATACCTATAAGGAAAAAACTTTTATACAATATATTAATGATCTAAGAATCGAACATGCTTTAGAATCTTTAAAAGAAGATCCTAAATTACAGAAATACACCATTCAGGCATTAGCTATTGAGTTCGGTTTTAATAATGCGGAATCATTTTCAACTGCGTTTTATAAAAAAACCGGCATCAAACCGGTTTACTTTATCAAACAATTAGAAGAATTAAGAAAAAAACACAACCACTTATTAATCAATATTAATCAGTAGATTTAATATCGAAATTCCTGAATTTCGATAAATAGTTTTTTGTATTAGACATTATCTTTTCTGACAAAATTTATATTTGCAGTACAACTATTAAAAAGAGCAAAAATGAAAATTGAGACAACTAAAAAAGATAGTAAAAAATTCGATTTAGAAAAAATGGAATTTGCAAAATTAAAGAATATGTATTTGATTATTGGCGGGGGTGACGATCCAGATACAGGTACAGGAACTAGTCGTCGTTGCGATCCTAAAAAAAAGCAAGATTAACCAAACTCATAATGAAATATATATATATCATCTGTTCTCTTTTTCTTATATTATCTGGATGTAAACCTTCAAAAATTACGATCAATTCGAAAAAACCAAAAGATTCGAAAGAAACTTGGTACACCAAAGATTATAAAATAGATACTGTACCTGGAATTTCGCTAGATAAATGGTACATTCAAAATAAAAAGAAACCTAAAAATACAGTTATCGTTGCTGTAATTGATACACAGATTGACAAGAATCATGAGGATTTGAAAGAAAAAATTTGGACAAATACAAAAGAAATACCCGACAATAACCTTGACGACGACCATAATGGATACGTAGACGATACGCAGGGGTGGAATTTTGCTGCAAAAAAAGACAGTTATGTTGTTTGGGGAAATTTTGAATATATCAGGTTAATAAGAGAATTTAAAAACAAGTTCGAAAATAAGACAGAAAACAGCATTTCAAAAAGTGACTTATCTGATTATAAAGAATATTTTCGGGCGAAAAAAAAGTTGGAAGAAGAATTGAGTTATTATCAAAATAGATTAAAATCTTTAGAATATAGTACTAAAATTTTTCCCGTTGCGAAAGACAGCTTGAAACACTATTTTCCAAAAGAGGATTATACTTTTGAACAACTGGACAGTTTGTACAAGATTTATAAAATAAATGATAAAACCTTTCGCCAGCGAAGAGAAAATGATGACCGAGATCTGGGAGCAATGATTGGTTTTCTGATGTTTAGACTGGAGTCATATGAAACTACATTATCCGAGGTTATCGAGAGTAAAATACAAACCGATTCCATTGTTAATAAAAATCTGAATATCAATTTTGATGAAAGAAAGTTTATTGGAGACAATCCAAACATATTAGATAAAGGCTATGGTAGCAAGTATATAAGCATTTCTAAAGCAGGACACAGATCTTTTCAGGATCATAATACAAAAGTTTCAGGGATTATTGCCGCTGACAGAAACAACAATCTGGGAATTAAAGGGATTGCAGAAAATGTAAAAATTATGCCACTTACTATTTCTTATTCGGGAGATGAACACGATAAAGATATTGCAATGGCTATCTATTATGCTGTTGACAATGGTGCAAAAGTGATAAATATGTCTTTTATAAAAGAATTTTCGTTAAGGCAAAAATGGGTCACTGAAGCTTTTAAATATGCTGAAAAACATAATGTTTTACTGGTACATATTGCCGGAAATGACGCTTCTGATGTTGATAAAAATCCTGCTTATCCTAGTGATGTTAATTTTGATGGCACGCCTGAAATTTGTCATAACTTCATTAATGTAGGCTCCACAACAAATAAGTTAAATGAGAATTTTGTTTCTGTTTTTTCTAATTACGGTAAGTATAATGTTGATCTCTTTGCTCCCGGAAACGAAATTTACACCACTGCAGCTGGCAATACCTATAAATTTGATTCAGGGACTTCATTAGCAGCTCCAATGGTTTCAGGAACAGCAGCACTTATGTGGTCCTATTATCCTAAACTTACTGCTGCTGAGGTAAAACAAATTATACTAGATTCGGGAACGGCTTATGATATCGAAGTTATTGTTCCTGGTACAGAAGACAAAAAACTTCCTTTTTCACAATTGTCTAAATCAGGTAAGGTTTTAAATGTTTACAATGCTATGAAACTTGCTGAAAAAATCAGTAAAAACAAAAAATGAAGAAAAAGCAAATTGCTAGTGAGGGAACATTAGTAAAAGTATACCTTTTTTTGGGTTTACTATTATTTTTAATTGGCTGTAAAAGCAAACAAAATTTAAGTGCTTCTACAATTAATTCTATTAGAACAGAATTAACATCTTCAGAACTTAAAAACTGGTATCAAAAAGATTATGCTTTAGATGGAGTTCCCGGAATTTCACTAGATAAATGGTACAATCAAAATAAGAAGAATCCTAAAAATACAATTATCGTTGCTGTAATTGATACACAGATTGATAAAAATCATGAGGATTTAAAAGATAAAATTTGGTTTAATGCAAAAGAAATTCCAGATAATGGAATAGATGACGACCATAATGGATACATTGATGATGTAAACGGCTGGAATTTTACCTCAAATAAAAATGGGGATTATATTGTTTGGGGAAATTTTGAATATGTCAGACTGATTAGAGAATGGGGAAATTTATTCAAAAATAAAACCTTGGATCAAATTAAATCTGATGATTTGCCAAAATACAGAGAATATCTTAGAGCTTTAAAAATCTATGAAGGAGAAAAATCTGACTATCAAAATTGGTTACAAGCTTCAAAGTATAGCGTAAACATGTTTCCGATTGTAAAAGATAGCTTAAAACACTATTTCCCAAATGAAGATTATAGCTATAAGCAACTAGACAGTTTATATAAGATACATAAAATAAATGACAAAACCTTTAGACAAAGAAGAGAAGATAATGATCGGGATTTAGGTGCAATGATCGGTTTTATGAAAACTAGATTTGAATATGGTGAAGAAACCCTTGAAAAGATGAAGGAAACGGAAAGGGAAGTTGATTCAGTTACAAATAAAAATTTAAACTTAGACTATAATGAAAGATTATTAATAGGAGATAATCCTAATGTACTTGAAAAAGGATATGGCTCCGGTCGTATTAGTATTCTTAAAAATGGCTTTAAGAATATCCAAGGGCATTCTACTAAAATATCAGGAATCATAGCTGCCAATAGAGATAATCATAAAGGCGTAAAAGGTTTTTCTCAAAATATCAAAATTATGCCTCTTGCTATTTCTTTTTCAGGAGATGAACATGACAAAGACATTGCTATGGCTATTTATTATGCAGTCGATAATGGAGCAAAAGTAATCAATATGTCATTCGGAAAAGAATTCTCTATCCATCAAAACTGGGTTTCAGATGCTTTTAAATACGCTGAAAAACGTAATGTGTTACTGGTCCATAGTTCAGGGAATAATTCTTTTGATACAGATAAAAATCCATATTACCCAAGTGACAGTAATTTTGAAGAAACTTCTGAAATTTGCAATAATTTTATAAATGTTGGTTCAATATCTTCACGATTAGATAGCACATTCGTATCTTCCATTTCAAATTATGGTAAATTAAATGTAGATTTATTTGCGCCTGGAGAAGAAATTTACACTACTGCTAAGAATAATAATTATGAATCTGATTCAGGGACTTCTATAGCTGCTCCCATGATTTCAGGAACTGCAGCTCTTATTTGGTCCTATTATCCTAAACTTACTGCTGCTGAGGTAAAACAAATCATACTAGATTCGGGAACAGCTTATGATATCGAAGTTATTGTTCCTGGTACAGAAGACAAAAAAGTTCCTTTTTCAGAATTGTCGAAATCAGGTAAGGTTTTAAATGTTTACAATGCTATGAAACTTGCTGAAAAAGTCAGCAAAAAGAAAAAATGACATCGAATTTCAAGATAGCATCCTTTGATGCTTATGTATTAAGAACTCCCTTATTTCCATTGTCTTTATACCTCAGCACAGTGGAACATTATTCGGCTGAAAAAGCAAAACTACAATATCAAAATCCACTCATTCGGGAAGCTATTCATTTAGCTTCTCCGGATTTGACAAAAGAATTGGATAAATGGATGAAAACCGATTCAAACCTGTCTGTTGAAAAGGCTAAAAAGTTAGAACTAACATTCTTAAAATATTTGGCCAGAATGTCCTCCAGGTGTACTCCTTTTGGGCTTTTTTCGGGCTGTTCCGTGGGGAGAACAGCTGCTGAAACGAAAATTATTCTGGAAGATACAGACAGGTTTGAACGTTTTACTCAATTTGATATGCAATTCTGGGTAATGCTGCTTCAGGAAATTTCCCAAAAAAAAGACGTAATTCCACATTTGAAATATTACCCTAACAATAGTATTTACAAAATTGGAGATTTTTATCGTTACATCGAATACAAAAGTATAGAGACAAAGCGGGAACACAGTATTTCGGCCTTACGGGTAGCTACCCTACTAACAGAACTGCTTGACTCCATACAACAAGGGATGACTGTTGAAGAAATGGTCACGTTTTTATCGGATGACGAAGATGAAAAACAAGAAGCTCATGAATATGTTTTAAAACTTATTGATTTTCAGTTTTTGGTAAGTGAATTGGATGCTGTTGTTACAGGAATTGACAACGGGGAAAGGATTTTAGATGTTTTGAAAAAAATTCCGGCTCTGGAGAACGAATATCAAATGTTAGAAAAAATTCTGGAAGAGCTTCTTTCCTTAGATAAAAAAATTGTTCCTACTGAAAAGACCTATCAGAAAATTAAAAACAATATAAAACGTTTTGAAATTGACTTTGATGAAAAGTATCTTTTTCAAACCGATCTAAATTCAAGTACCTCAGTAAATACTTTAAACAAAAATGTTTCCCAAAAAGTATTAAGGGCCGTTGAGTTTTTGAATGGTATTCAAATGAAAGAGAAGTTTCAGAATCAGGAAAGTTTCAAAAAAGCATTTACTCAAAGATACGAAAGCAGAGTAATGCCATTGACAACCGTTTTGGATACCGAAATTGGAATTGGTTATCTGCAGAATCAAGAAATGAATGACAGTCATGAGGTTTTAGAGTTTCTTTCTCTTAAGTCTAAAGAAACGGAGAACCAAAACGAACTTTGGACATCTTATGATTATATTCTTCAGAAAAAGATACAAGAGTGCCTGATAAAAGGAGGGACAGAAATTTCATTAACGGAGAAAGATTTTCCCAACTTCAATACTGATTTTAGTAACGCTCCGGCCACATTTTCTGTACTATTTGAAGTTTTAAATGAGGAAAAAATTGTAATTGAATCTTCCGGAAATGTAAGCGCAGCCAAACTATTAGGACGATTCTGCAACGGTAATGCATCCATCCATAAACTAACCAGGGAAATCATAGAAAAAGAAGAGGTTTTTCATGCCAATCGGATAATGGCAGAGGTGGTACATGTTCCTGAATCCAGAACGGGAAATATTTTACGCAGGCCTGTTTTACGAAAACATGAAATCAGCTATTTAGCAAAATCCGGAGTGCCCGAAAATGATACCATTCCTTTAAATGATCTGTGGATTTCTATAGAAAATGATACCATAATTCTGTTTTCTAAAAAGCACCAGAAAAAGATCATTCCCTGTTTGTCAAACGCTCATAATTTTTCTAAAAATTCGCTGCCACTTTATCATTTTTTATGTGATTTACAGTCTCAGCATACCAAACCGATTTATTCTTTTGATTGGGGAGTCTTAAGAAATCATTACATCTATTTTCCAAGAGTACTGTATCGCGATATCATTTTATCAAAAGCCAAGTGGATTGTAGTAAAAGAAGAAATTATGCGTTTTTCAAAAATGAACGATAAACAGCTTTTGGAAGGTTTTTTAAAATGGCGTTCCCAAAGGAATATTCCCCGTTATGTCAATTGGGCTAATCATGACCATACACTTTTGTTTGATTTTGAAACCCAAATAGGAGTTGAACTATTTTTAAATTCAGTCAAAAATAAAGACAAAATCACTTTGGAAGAATTCCTGTTTACGAAAAAATCTGTCGTACAAAATCAAAATACAGCTGGTTATTGCAATCAATTTATACTATCATTTTACAAAGAATAAAAATGCAGAGAAATTCTTGTTTAGGCAGTCAGTGGTTGTATTATAAAATTTATACCGGTGTAAAAACAGCTGATTATATTTTAATTGAAAAATTAGCCCCTGTTATAACCTACTTAGAAAAAAAGAAAAAAATCCAAAAGTGGTTTTTTATTCGATATCGGGATCCTGAGGAACATCTGCGAATTCGTTTTTTAATAGACGACGCTGAAAATATGACCGCACTCATCAATTCATTTTATCCTATTTTTAAAGAACTTCTGGATGAAAATATAATTTGGAAAATCCAAACCGATACCTATCAAAGAGAAATTGAACGGTATGGTAAAAAGACCATCTATGATTCTGAATTTCTATTCTGGAAAGACAGTAAAATGATTTTAAGCTATCTGAGTCTGAAAACTTCTTTCCTGGCAAAAGAAACGTCTATTTGTTTTAGCCTTTTGATGGTTGATTCTTTCCTTAATTCGTTCAGGCTGTCAAATTCGGAAAAATTAACTTTAATGGATAAACTTCAAATTGCTTTTAAAGAAGAATTTGAAATAGGTAAAATTCAGAAAAAGGAAATGGATATCCATTACCGATCACTGTATCCGCAAATCAAACTTTTTCTGGAAGCTGAAAATCAGGATAATTTTCCTGAAATCTTTTCTATTGTCAATAGAAAATCAAATCTTATCGAGAAAAAGGTTTTTGAAATAATCGATAAAATTCAAATTCCCATAGATGATTTTTTATCGAGCCATATTCATATGATGATTAACAGGCAATATACTTCTAAACAAAGAACCTATGAGCTTGTTGTCTACGACCATTTGTATCGCTATTATAAAACTTTATGTTACAAAAAGTAAAAATCACTCTTCATACATCTCCATCCACAAACGGGTCTCTTCCAAATCCAGTTCCTTTTCAATTTTCCTGAAAATCTCTTCGTGAACAGAGCCTGTTTTGTGCATCAATTCGAGTTTATCACGTTCTATGTTTAAAAGATCGATCTGCAGTTTAGTAAAATCATTGAAAATCTCCCCTCCCAAAACTTTTCCTTTTCCGAAGAAATTGGCTGGGAGCTCCGTTTTTTGAAGACGATTGAATTTGACTTCATATTTACTTTTTATGTTGTGCAATAAATCATCGTTGAGTAACGAAAAATTATCCTCGATATGCGTTATGGTTTGCGAAACGATGGTATTTCGGATTTCATATTCTTCGGCAAGAATCGAATAGGGCTGCACTTTTAACTTTTTAATCAGCCACGGTAAAGTAAGTCCCTGAATGACCAAAGTGGAAAGTATCACACAAAATACCAAATAAATGATGAGGTTTCGCAAGGGGAATTCGGTTGTTTTATTCATCATTAACGGTAAAGCCAGCGCGGCCGCCATGGATACTACCCCTCGCATTCCGGACCAGCCGAAAATAATCATGTTGCGATAATCAAATTCTTCTTTCAGACGGATTCTTTTACTGAGCATTCTCGGAAGCAAAGTTGCCGGAACCACCCATAAAAACCGAACCAAAATCACCACTACACTTATCGAAGCCCCCCAAACAAACAAGGACCAACCGGAGTAATCTCCAATTCCGGTAATAATTTGTCTCAGCTGAAGTCCGATTAGGATAAAGATCAAACCATTTAAAATATTGGTCAAAACACTCCAAATCGTTCCGGCCATAATTCGGCTTTCATGCGTAAAAATAGTTCCGGATCGGGCTGACAAATAAAGTCCGGTAGCGACTACGGCCAAAACTCCCGAACATTCAAAATGCTCTGCTATTAAATAAGAGGCAAAAGGCGTTAGCAAAGTCAAAGTAGCTTCGATCACCTCATCACAGACAAATCTTTTGTGAATATAACACATGATATACCCCACAGCCAAACCGATTGCGATTCCCGCTACCGACATCACAACAAAGTTTAATCCAGCCTGCCATAGCACAAAATTACCGGCTGTAATGGCGGTTAATGCGTATTTGTACGCTACCAAACCGCTGGCATCATTCACCAGACTTTCCCCTTCTAGAATTGCAATCAACCTGGGATGTAAACCCAATCCTTTAGTAATGGAAGTCGCAGAAACGGCATCCGGCGGTGAAACTATCGCCCCCAAAAGAAAGGCTAAAGGCCAGGAAATATCATCAATGAGCATATGAGCTGCAAAGGCTACCGCTACTGTAGTAAAAAGTACTAAACCAACAGCTGCCAGAGTGATGGGACGAATTGTTTGTTTAAAATCGGACCAGCTTGTGTACCAGGCGGCGTGGTATAAAAGCGGTGGCAAGAAGATAATAAAAACCACCTCAGGGCTCAAAGCAATTACCGGAAGCCCGGGTATAATACTAATCACCACACCACAAAGCACCAGTACAATCGGAATTGGAAAGTTGTACTTTTTACTAACGAGACTCAAAAAAGCGACTCCAAATAGCAACATGATGATTACAGTAATATTTTCCATTTTCGAATTGTTTTGGTATTTCGGTTATACTACTACGAATATACTATTTTTAGATCTTTGGAAATTATTCAGCATACATTTTATGAAACACATAGAAACAGAGATTTAATTATTATTCGTGAAGACTATTCAAAAAAATCATGATTTTCACACATAGTTTATACTCTATAACGAAACTAAAAATCCCTGATATAACCTGCCTATGAGAATTTATGTTAAGTAAACGACTTTTTAAGCATTCTTAATCTATGTTTCTATGTGTTTCATAAATAAACACCATAAAACTTTATGTAAAACTGTTAGATCTCCTTTAACCAAATTTTATTGCATCCGACATTATAAATACTTTAAAAAAAATTACATTTGAACCTTAATTCATATCCCAAATTATGATCCTGAAAAGAAATTTCATCAGTGTAATCGCCTTACTGGCTGTCTTTATTAATACACCGATTGCCTATTCTCAAACTACTCCTCCAAAAGCAGAAACGAAATCAAAACTATTTGAAGAAACGACTACGGACAGTGACTATCTAATAGCAATCGAAAAAGCCGGAGAGGTTTTGGAATCTGCCCATAACGATACTGAATTTGATGGAAACAGCCATCGTTTGTTTAGTGAAATCAAAGGAACACAAAGTAAACTTGATCTAATCCTGGCCAGCTTAAAAGGTGCAAATCCAAACGTACGCAACCAACAAATGTATCGTATCGTACTCAAAGAAATTGAGCAGGAACTCAACGAACAAAATACAGCCATAAACTCGCGCAATCTGGCACTTGAAAAAATCAAAAACAGGGTAATTGATTTGCGCAAGGATAAAACTTTGATGGGACTTTTGAAAGATACCATTCGACGCAAGCAATTTAAAAGTGAATTTGCAAATCTGAAAAGAAGATACCTGAGTACCGACAGTCTGATGACCAAAAATCAGGGGATTTTAAACCATAATAAACGATTAACCGTTGAACGAAAAATTGCCGTATCAAATGCCCTAATTACTGTAGAAAACAAACTGGAAAAATCCGGAATCCGTATGCTTAAAAAAGAGTACCCAGTTTTATGGAGTACAAACGATTCTGTAGCAAAAAAGATCGTAGGCAAAAACATCAAAGCCAAAATAATAATTGAAGAAAACGTCGCAGAGTATTATTTAAGCTACAGAGCCGGCGGTTTAATTACACTGGTTTTACTGATGGGATTACTGGGCTGGTACATTTCCCGTAATTTAAAATACCTCAACAATAATGCACATGCTGAAAATCTGACTCAGTTTAATTTTAAATACTTAAATCGAGGAGTGGTGGTTCCGGTCGCTGTCATTGGTCTTAACATTGCCGTGGTAAGCAATCTATACGCTCCTGCCCTGTTTATTGAGTCAATTCAATTGGTTCTTCTGGGGCTTTTAACCGTGCTTTTCAAAAACAAATGGTCGGGTGTCGCGATGCGAAACTGGTTGTTTCTGTTAGTCTTATTTTTTATGTTATGCTTTCTGGATTTGTTTATCCCGGTTGGCTTTCTACAGCGCAGCGCCTTTATTGTGATTAATATTTTAGGAATACGATACGGTTTAGTACAAATTAAAACGTTAAAAGAACAGCTTTACATCAAAGGTTTTTTTAAATGGGCCACCATCATTTTTATCGGTTTAAATGTTTTATCCCTTATCGATAATCTTTTGGGAAGAGTCTCTCTTGCGAATATGTTAAGCCTAACCGCCTTTATATCACTCACGCAAATTGTAGCACTCAGCGTACTCTTAAAAATCGTATTAGAAATCATTCTTTTGCAAATTTATACCACCCGAATTAAACGCGGTATCGAAAAGATTTTTGATCATGAAAGTCTGTCCGATACGCTAAAAAGACCATTCATTATTGTAATCAGTTATATGTGGATTGTGGTCATCGCAGCCAATTTAAACATTTGGGAATCTTTGCGTACCGGTTTGGGTTCACTACTAAGTCATCCAAATACGATTGGAAGTATCACTTTTACTCTCGGGAATATAGTGTTGTTCTTTATCATTATTTGGGTTGCTCATTTACTACAAAACTATGTGGCTTATTTCTTTGGAGAAGTTGACGATGAAAACGAAGAAACCATCAATAAAAGACAGCATTCTAAATTACTCATCACAAGACTTGTCGTTTTAATAAGTGGTTATCTTTTAGCTGTAGCTGCTTCAGGAATGCCACTGGACAAACTAAGCATCTTACTGGGAGCCTTGGGTGTCGGTGTGGGTCTTGGACTTCAGAATGTGGTTAACAACTTTGTTTCGGGTATTATTTTAATTTTTGACAAACCAATCCAGATTGGAGACGTCATCGACATTAGTTCCGAATCCGGCCGGGTAAAATCCATGGGATTGCGTACCACTAAAATCAATTCCTCAAACGGTGCCGAAATCATTATCCCAAATGGTAACTTATTGTCACAAAATATTACCAACTGGACGTATACTGATAATTTTAAACTCGTTGAAATTACAGCCGAAGTTACCGGTGATGTTCTTCCCGAAGCAATCAATGCTATTATTCTGGAGTCTCTTGAAAGCATGGCATTGGTCAATACTACAAAAGTTCCTCAGATTTATTACAGTTCTATCTCAGATGGAAAATTCAAATTGCAGATAAAATTCTGGTGCAGCATTTACCGTACAGAAGAAACGATCAGCAATGCAAGACAGGTTCTTTTCAGTAATTTTAAAGAAAAAGGGTTAACATTGTCTACCTAAATATACTCCAACTTTTCAAATTCAAATGCATAAAAAAAACGGAAATGACTTTTTAAAGTTATTTCCGTTTTTGCTTTTCTCCTTAAAAAAATAAAAAATCAGTCTGAACTATTTTAGATCCGGCTTTAAAATTACTTTCCGGTTTCACTTCTTACATACTTATTCAAAATATAACGTGTTACCGGTCTCAACGGACTATTATTCTCCGGATGTCTGCCGTGCGCATCAAAAAAATCAACTCCATTTGCCGTCTTAGCATACCATATAATCGCTACTCCATTTTTATCAAAATAAGTGGTCGTATCACAAACCTTAATCTTTTTAAGATGGACAAGCGTTGGGTCTAATATTTCAATATTTGCAGACTTAACCAGGCCTTGTATTTTTAGATCACAATCTACCATTTCATAATGATCCCCTGACCACTGCATACATTCTTTATCAGGAAAAGCATAATGACTGATCAAAAATCCGCACAAAAAAATAATGACAGTAATAGAAATCGTCCTCAAGACTCTTTTGGAAAACTTATAACAAATCTTTTCTATAAAACTCTTAAACAAATAGATTGCTATTGCTCCCTCTGATTTCTTTTGTACTAATACCAATTCAGTGTTTTTATCTACACCACTTTCATTCTTTTCTCCTTTTTCATCAGGATCTGACTGAGGCAGATTACAACCTCTCATTATTTCTTCTACATCACTTGATGGCTCTCCATTATTAGAATCATTAACAGGTTCTTTACCCTCATTCCTTAAACTTCTATTAAATTTTTGATAAGGTCTTAATTCGAACCCTACCAAGATCCCTGCTAGATTTACAGTATCTATTTTTGCTGGTTCTTTTTCTCTTTTTAAAAAATCTCCAACCTTTTTAAACTTATCAGTATAACTAGTGGAAGTATTCTCATTATTTGGGTCAAAGTTAAATTTGAAAAAATTATAATATATCGCTAAATCATCTGAGTTGATAATATCAGATTTAAAAATCCTCCAACATAAATCTCTCAAACTAGCTTGTGAAGGGTTACTCAAATAATCGGAGTAAATCCCATCATCTTTCTCTCTTTCAAATTTAATTCTAATTGCTTCTTTATAATCATTTGGTGTATTGTTTGGCATAGGCTTTTGTTTTTTTGGAATTTTCTATGACTTTTTAGGATTTTTTAGGATTTGAAAAAACTTATTAAGAGTTCCCGGAATTCCGTATCAATACAGGCTTACAAGCGTCGTTACTTTGCCTCAGAAATTAGTTCCTGTTCGATTTCGCGATTAGAACAAATGTACAAAACTAGTTCAGTTAAAAAAGTGCGGAAAACCGTAAAACGGAGTTTATCCCGGGAAGTATAAATGAAAATTTTACGGCCTACGCACTTCACTTCCCAGCAAAATTGGCATTGCCATAACAAGATTCAGAAAGGTTCTGAACGGGTATGCCGCATATAATTTTTAAATCCAAAAACCATGAAAAATTTATATTTGATGGGAGCAATTGTGCTTCTTAGTGCCTCTTTATATTCTTGTACCGCTGACGAATACGATACAGCAAAAACTAATGATAAACCTGCAGTACCTGTATATGCTGACGGTCCCGGAGATCAACCTATAACGGTTCCGCCACCGCCGCCGCCAATAAAATAATGGTGAATTAGAATATTTCATTTGCAATTAATTACTATTTTTAGGGGAAAGTAACTTTTATGGTACGATCCCCTTTTTTTTATTTTTTATTTTTTCTGCTGCTTCTTTCCTGCAGAAAAAAAAACATCGATGCTGTTGATACAACTTCAATTGCAAAAGAAGCCAGAGGTTATCTCAGTAAAGGGATGGAGAATTTTCAAAATAAAAAATTTAATACTGCATTCTACCAATATAATAAAGCAAAAATAGCCTGCGAAACCTTAAAAGACAGTGCCAATATTGTGTACAGTCTTATTCAGATGGCCAATATACAGCAGATCAACGGAGATTATTACGGCAGCAAAGAAACCTTAACCGAAGCACTGCCTTATCTCAAAAAGAAAGATGTGTATAGTGCTGCCATCAATAATTTATTTGGCATTGCTGACAAAGAACTCTCTATCTATAATGACGCTATTTTCTTCTATAAAGAAGCTTTAAAAGATTGTACCGATGACGCTTCCAGACAATCTCCTTTAAATAATATTGCCGTTGTTTACATTCAGCAGAAAAAATATACTGAAGCAATCAATATCTTAAACACCATATTGGATAAAAAACTCTTAGATAAGGAACCTCCTAAAAAAGCAAGGGTTTTAGACAATCTGGGTTATGCCTATTTTAAAATGGGTGAGACGGAAAAGGGATACTCCCTGATGAACGAAGGGCATAAGATGAGAACTCAGAGCGAAGATTTTTACGGAAGTATCGAAAGTAATCTACATTTAGCCGAATTTTATTCCAAATCAAATTCCCAAAAATCTAACCAATATGCTCAGGCAGCCTATCAGCTTGCAACACATTTCAATAGTGTTGATGAACGCTTAAAGGCTTTGTCCTTGTTAATGTCTAATGATTCCGGAATTAAAAACGTACAGTATGCCCAAAAGTTCATTTTCCTGAACGACAGTATTATTAAGATCCGAAACAATTTTAAAAATAAGTTTGCCAAAATTAAGTACGATTCTAAAAAAGAGAAAGATGAAAATCAGAAACTTCGTTTAGAAAGAGCCGAGAACTTACTTTCAATTCAGGAAGCCAAGTACCAAAGGGCGTTTTTTATAATTGGAATCGCTGCTTTGTGTCTTTTATTATTGTATTTGAGAAAATTTTATCAAAACCGAAACCGAATCGAAAAATTAACAGCGGCATACGATACCGAAACCCGGATTGCCAAAGACATTCATGACGAATTGGCAAATGATGTTTTTAATACCATCACCTTTACGCAAACACAGTCCCTGGAAAGTACCAATGTAAAAGAAAATTTAGTTCATAAACTGGATCAGATCTACAATAGAGTTCGTGGAATTTCGAGGGAAAATAATGAAATTGATACAAAAGCCAATTATGCGGTTAACTTAAAAGAAATGCTTTCGACATATAACAGCCCCAGTACCAATGTCATTATTAATAATATTGAAAAAGTAAACTGGGATTTAGTTGATGATATCAAAAAAGTTGCTGTACATAGGGTTCTACAAGAATTAATGGTCAATATGAAAAAGCACAGCGAGGCATTAGTAGTCGTTTTGAAATTTGAAAATACTGCCAACAAAATACTTATTGAATACTCTGACAATGGTAAAGGTTGTGAAAAAGATAAAATAATCAAAAATGGCCTTCAAAATATGGAAAACCGTATTCTGGCCACAAAAGGAACTATTACTTTTGACACTGAACCCCACAAAGGTTTTAAAGTAAAAATAACACTGCCTAAATAAATAACTTATGTTTAAAAAAGTACTAGTTGCCGAAGATCTTGATACTATGAATTTAGGAATTGAACAAGTCCTGAAGGATTTAAATATCAACCATTTTCAACAATCAAAATATTGTGATGAAGCCTTTCTAAAAATGCGCAAAGCCATTCAGGATGATGAGCCTTATGATTTGCTTATTAGTGATCTTTCCTTCAAGACAGATCATCGCGAAGTAAAAATTGCTAACGGAGATGAACTGGTTCAAAAAGTACGAGAATTACAGCCCAACATTAAGATCATTGCGTATTCGGTCGAAGATAAAAGCTACCGCATTAAATCCCTTTTTGAGAATGCAAAAATAGATGCTTTTGTAGCAAAAGGTCTGAATAGCATCGAAGAACTAAAAAAAGCGATTCACATCATCTCGACCACAGATCAAAAGTTTATTTCACCCGAAGTCGCTTCTGCACTTCAGGAAAAAAGCAACTTCGAAATTGATGATGTCGATATTAAAATTCTGAAATACTTATCAGCCGGAACTTCACAGGATGAAATCATAGAAATTTTTAAAAGCACCGATATTAAACCCAATAGTAAAAGTGCCGTAGAAAAAAGATTGTCAAAACTTAAAGACTTTTTTAAGGCAAACAATACGATTCATTTGGTTACCATTACCAAAGACATGGGAATTATCTAAAAGTTTCTTCTACTCACTATACTATCAAAGCTCCTTCAGGGGCTTTTTTTATGGCCTGAATATAAATTTAATGGATTATGGATTTCCGTAAAACACTGGGTTGTATTGGCTTTACTTTTGAACAAAAGAAATAACCGATGAAATTTAAACAATTATATATAGGGCATATTCTCACGCTAATGTGCGGAAGTTCAATATACATCTTATTCAGAACTTCAACCTTAAAAATGTTCACGTGGTTTGATAAATTAAGAATCTTAAGTTTCATAAATAATCTAAGAAGTTTTAGCACTAATTATTCTAACGGTCTACCGAATGTAATTCTTTATTCATTACCTGACGGTTTATGGATGTTTTCATATATTACTCTTGTTTTATTTTTATGGAAAAACGAAATCAAATATGAAAATCTATTTTGGATTTTTATAATTCCTATAATCTCAATTTTTTCTGAATTGGGACAGCTTCTAAAATTTACTCCCGGCACTTTTGATTCTTCAGATTTACTTATGTATCTCTTAGGAACCATTTTTCCATTTATAATTTATAAAAAATCAATAACCATAAATTTAACACACTAATGAAAAGAAAAGTACAACATTTATTTTCTGCAATTGCTCTTGCAGGATTTATATTCATTGCATTTGGAAGTGAAGATAGCCAAGTAGAACCTGAAACCTCAACTGAATCATTTTCTTCTACAACAGCACGGGAAGAAACAGTCAATGATGTTCCTAATCAAATTGCTCAATTAAAACGTGAATTAGTTTCAATAGAAGATGGTGTCAATTTCTCAACTTATAGAAATACAATAGAGGCTACACAAATGGAATTAGTATTATTCGCGGCATGGGCAAAAACCATTAACGAAGCATTAATTTCAGAAAATAGCGAGATTAATGCTTTGGGTGAAGAATTAGAAAGAAAAGTAAAAAACATTCAGGTAAAAGAATTTCCTGTTTTAAGAAAAGCCTACGCAAAAGCTGTCTATCAAAAGTTATGGGAACAAAACATTGAAACACAAGTATTAGGAAACAAAAATAAAACAATTCAATTTACAGGAGGATATTTTGCAAATAATGGTAATAAAATGAAAACACAAGAGACATTACAGGAAGCATTAAAAATGTTTCGTTTTTCAAGAGTTAATTACAAATGGTATAAATATGATAATGATTATACATACTATGAAATTGATTCTCCTGACGATTCAGAATTAATGAGTTTCAACTAAATCACTCTACGCTAAAAAAAAGGATAAATCTAATTTTGTTAGAGACTGAAGTCCTTCTATATTTTAAACTTTCAGACACATTTTCAAAAGCTCCTTCAGGGGCTTTTTTTTATGGCCTGAATATAAATTTAATGGATTATGGATTTCCGTAAAATACTGGTTTCAAATAGATTTAAGTTTGAATTATAAATCCATTTAAACTCAAAAACAATGAAAACTTATTACGTAAATGACACAGAACAAAAGAGCGGAGATCACGAAGTTCATACTGATGAATGTCCTTATTTTAAATCAATTGCAAGCAAAACATTCCTAGGCATTTTTTCAAACTGCAAAGATGCCGTTAGCCAATCCAAAAAAATTTATCCCAACTCTGACGGTTGTGCCTATTGCTGTCGTGAATGTCACAAAAGATAATTTTCATCATGGGCTTTCGATTTCAAAAAAGAATAAAACTAGGAGGAGGTTTTGGCTTAAACTTAAGCAGATCCGGAATTTCTCCCAGTTTAAGAACAAAAATGGGAACATTCAGCAAAAGTGGTTATTCTGTGAAGACCGGAATATCAGGACTACGATATCAAAATAGCGGATGCATTACACTAATTGCATTTACGGGAATTATATCATTTTTAATTTTTACAATAAAACATTTATAATTATGGGATACAGAAAAGGTTACTTTAAAAAAGACGGGACATATGTCCAAGCGCATTTTACCAATACAAGATCAAGATCTTATTCAAAAAAGAATAGCGGCTGTATGTTACTATTACTTATCACAATGACATTCGGATTGGCTGTTTCTTGTTCAGAATCATCGGATTCAAACTCAAACTGTCCAACCAAAACTTGTGGTGATTTTACCACTCAGGCACTGGCGCAATCAACGTACAACAGCAATAAAAACTGTTACAAAAACCTGGATTCTGACGGAGATGGAATCGCTTGCGAAAAATAATCTAAATAAATATTTAAAAACAATGATAACACTAGAACTAAAAAGCCACTTTTTGAGATTGTATCAAATGGCATTATCCGACGATCAGTTTGACGTATTAGAACTGCAAATGTTATATCACTTTGCAGACGAACGAGGAATTCCCAGAGAGGAATTGGACAAACTTTTTCTAAATCCAATAAGTACAGAATTAATTGTTCCTGAAGAAGTAAGCACCAGAATAGAGTATCTGTATGATTTTACAAGAATCATTTGGGCTGATGGAAAAATCACAGAAGACGAACTTAATATGCTCAAAAAATACTGTAGGAAATTTAATTTTCGGGACGAAAACATTAATGAACTCTCCGATTATCTCATTGATTGTGTTCAAAAAAACATCGGAAAACAAGAAATTATTAATCAGCTAAATTCATAACTAATGAAATCACTTACACAACTATTTAGTTTAAAAAAAGCAGACGATACTCAGGCAAATACTCTTGAGGAAAATGAAAATGATCGCGAGCAAATTAGAATAACCTACTATCAAAGTGGGTTTGCGGCCTCTATAAAAGCGACGGGGAAACCAATTGTTCTAAAAGCCTGTTTACAAAATTTGTATATGAGTTTTGAAGACCAGTGCCGAAAACAAAAGCTGGAGCAAGACCGATTAAAGCAGCCTTACAAAGAAGAACAGGAAAAAAACCGAACCGAACTCAAAAAGTCAGAAGCGGCCATTGGTATTTATGAAAAAAAAGAGCAGGATATCAATGACGAAATCGATCAGATAAAAGAGGAAATAATCGAAGTAAAACGCAATCCTGATAAATACGGAATTGAAGATGGAAAAGGCCTTAAAGCCCAATTCTATATTGGTTTGTTTCTATTACTTCCAATTACACTTTATGTACTGGTGTTTTATATTTCGGCATCCTACTCTGCTTTTTTCAAAGAGTTTGCCAATGATAGTCTCACGGCGGCTATTTTTGATGCAAACGCTTTAACCAATTCTTTTGAAGCAAGCTGGCTCGAAGGTGTTTTGGTCATTACCATTCCCTTTGTTTTTATGGGATTAGGATATGTAATTCATATGGTACAAAAAGGAAAAGGTATAAAGAACATTTTAAGAATGATTGCTTTATTTGTCACCACCTTTTTATTTGATGCCTTACTGGCCTATCAGATTGAGAAAAAAATATATGAATTTAATAAAACTACAGATTCCGCTCCTTACAACCTGAACATTGCATTAGGTGAAGCTGAATTTTGGATGATCATCTTTGCCGGATTTGTAGTCTATATCATCTGGGGACTTGTTTTTGATTTTGTCATGAAAGAATTTGAAAACATTGACAAAATCAGAGCTTTCATCAGAGGTAAAAAGGAGAACCTTCTCGATTTAGACAAACTAAAAGCAGAATACCTCAACAAAATCAATGATTTCAAACAACAGAATGTTACCATCAACGGAAAAATTTCAGAATTACAATCTAAAATAGATGGTTTTGTGTTTCCTGTAAAAGAATATCTTCATTATCATCATCAATACAAAGAAGGATGGTTTCAGGCTATTAGTACTGAAATAGCACTTCCCTACAACGAAAAAAGCGAATTATTACAGAACTGCGAACTTTCCTCTGAAGAACACTTAAACAGATTAAACCTGGTTGATCCTGATTTTCAACAATTAGTCTATTCTAAAAACTAATAACGATGAAAAGTAGTCTCAACTTAATGGCAATTTCTTTATTGCTTATTTCGATTATCTCCTGCAAACAGGAATCTGATAAAGGCGAAAAGGATACCTCATCCAAAAATACCGTATCAGAAAACTATAATATCAGTATCCTTCTTGATTTATCAGACAGAATCAGTCTGGAGAAAAATCCAAATCCAACAATGGAATATTTTCAAAGAGATCTGGGGTATATAAAATCTGTATCTGAAGCTTTTACACAACATTTAAAATCTAAAAGAATAAGGCAGATTGACGATAAAATGCAACTGTTTTTCAATCCTGAACCTCTGGATCCTGAAATCAATACAACTGCTAAAAATTTGAGAATTGTTATGGATAAAAATAATGCTTCTAAAAACTTATTGAATTCCATCAATACAAATTATACAGCACAAACATCTAAAATCTATAATTCCGCCATAAAAGACAATCATTTTATTGGTTCTGATATTTGGAACTTTTTTGATACCAAAGTAAAAGATCAATGTATCAAAAACGAATATAGAAACATATTAATTGTATTGACCGATGGCTATATGTATCATGAAAACACTGTAATAGCCGAAGGAAACAGAACCACTTATATTACACCTGAATTCGTCCGAAAAAACAAACTAAACACCAAAGACTGGAATAAAAAATTACACGAACAAGATTATGGTTTTATTAAAATAGGAGAAAGTTTACCCAATCTCGAAATACTGGTTCTAGGAATTAATCCGGGCAAAAATAATCCATACGAAGAAAAAGTGCTTAAAGCCTACTGGACAAAATGGTTCACTGAAATGAAAGTAAACCGTTTTGAAATCAAGAATGCTGATTTGCCTTCCAACATGGATCAGATCATTAAAAACTTTATTCTGAACAAATCGTAAATCAACAAAACTAAAACATTGAAAGAGGAATTTTATCGTCCTCTTTTTTCTATTTATAAAAACGGTAACATCCTACCGAAATTTCACCTCACATTATGGTTTTCCGTAAAATACAGAATCTGAATGGTTCTACTTTTGAATCTCTAACTTAAACTATAGAACCCATGGAAATTAACCTTCAACTCAAATCATTAGCAGACAAAATCACACAGCTTAAAAGCAAAATTGAAACTGAGGAATCTACCAAACATGCTTTTGTCCTGCCTTTCATTCATGCATTGGGATATGATGCATTTAATCCCCTGGAAGTTGTTCCGGAATTTACCGCCGACCTGGGCTTAAAAAAGGGAGAGAAAGTAGATTATGCCATCTTTCAAAATGGTGAGCCTATTATAATTGTGGAATGTAAAAGCTGGAAAGAAAACTTAACGGTACACAACTCACAATTGTTCCGCTACTTTCATGTCACCAAAACCCGGTTCGCTCTCTTGACTAATGGTATCAATTATCAGTTTTTTACTGATTTGGACGATCAGAACAAAATGGATGAAAAACCATTTCTGGAATTTGACATTACCAACCTCAAAGAAAACACGATCAGCGAAATTTCAAAGTTTCACAAAAGCAGTTTTAATATTGATAATATCATTAGCAATGCAAGTTCGTTAAAATACATCAAGGAAATCAAAAAGCAAATTAATGCAGAACTTGAAAACCCTTCTAACGATTTTACCAAACTTTTCGCCAGTAAAGTCTATACCGGAAGATTAACCGAAAAAGTAATGGATGAGTTTAAAGATTTGGTTCAGAAATCCATCAGTCAATATATTAACGAGAGAATTAACGATCGCTTAAATGCTGCGCTGACCAAAGAAACAATCAAGCAACAGGAAGAACAGGCTACTCCCCTTGAAGAAGAAAGTAAAATCTACACCAGTGAGGAAGAATTAGAAGGATATCGCATTATAGTTGCCATATTAAGACAAAAACTTCCGACAAGCCGAATCGTATATCGTGACACCCAGTCGTATTTCGGAATTTTATTAGACGATAACAATCGTAAACCGCTCTGCCGTCTTCATCTTAACGGAGGAAAAAAATACATCAGTCTTTTTAATGATAACAAAAATGAAACAAAAACCGCGATTGCATCAATCGACGATATTTACCAGTTCGGGAAGGAATTACTCGATACTGTTGGACTTTATGAAACCGAATAAAAACTATTATTATGAAATACACTTTACTGTTCTTTCTTGTACTATTAACTTCTTTTCATCCACTTGAAACCAAAGTATACATCTGTGGAGCGACAGGTGCTAAAAAATACCATTACAACGAAAACTGTCGCGGTCTGACTTCCTGTCGTAATGAAATTTCCAAAGTGTCTATTAAACGTGCACAAGGTCTTGGACTCACCCTTTGCGGCTGGGAAGATTGACCTTTACAGAGCAACAAAAATTATCTTAAACATTTGATAATAATGACTTTACATTTAATTCACATTAGTTTTATTAATTTGAATAAAACTAAACGTTATGAAATTCTTTAATCTAAATTTTCTGGTTTCATTCAAAGAATGGCTTTTTTTAAGAGCGATGCAATCTTCTTTCCTGCATTAATAAATTACAATTTTAAAAAGGAAAGTACCATTGAATGAATAAAGTTGAGACCTCATTTTTGCACAAAAACCAATTTGGAGATGATTTCTTGTGGGGTGTTTCAACCGCCGCTTTCCAAATTGAAGGCGCACACGATACCGACGGAAAAGGTCCTTCTATCTGGGATGTTTTTACCTCTCAGAAAGGAAAAATAAAGAACGGACATCATGCTTCAACTGCTTGCGATTTTTATAATTCGTACCAAAACGATATCGATTTAATTCGCGAGCTGAATATTCCGAACTTTCGATTTTCGATCAGCTGGCCCCGAATCATGCCTACCGGGGTTCCTCCAATTAATCAGGCCGGAATAGCCTATTACAACAAAATCATTGACGCTCTGCTATTAGCCGGAATTGAACCCTGGATTACACTATACCACTGGGACTTGCCTCATGATTTAGAGCAAAAAGGGGGCTGGACCAATCGCGAATCGGTTAACTGGTTTTCGGCCTACGTTGAAATCTGTGTGCAAAATTTTGGTGATCGCGTTAAAAACTGGATGGTAATCAATGAACCCTCCGTTTTTACAGGTGCGGGGTATTTTTTGGGTATTCATGCTCCGGGAAAAAAAGGCATTACCAATTACCTGAAAGCCATGCACCATGTCACTTTAGCTACAGCAGCAGGTGCCAAAATAATACGAAATCGTATCCCGGACGCTCACATTGGAACAACTTTTTCCTGTACGCATATTGAACCCGCAACTCAGTCTTCTAAAGACATTGAAGCAGCAAAACGAGTAGACACTTTATTAAACAGAACTTTTATCGAACCCATTTTAGGATTGGGTTATCCCCAAGGTGATTTACCGGTATTAAAGAAACTCAATGCTTATATTGTAGAAGATGATCTCAATAATTTGTCTTTTGATTTTGATTTTATTGGTCTGCAATGTTACACCCGTGAAGTTGTAAAATCGTCTTTACTTATTCCGTATATCGGTGCCGAATTAATCAGTGCCGAAAAAAGAAAGGTCATTTCAACCGATATGGGATGGGAAGTTTACCCTCCTGCTCTTTACGAGGTCCTTAAAAAATTTAATGCCTACAATGGCATCAAAAAGATTATTATTACCGAAAATGGCGCCGCTTTTCCGGATACTTTAAAAAATGGAAAGGTATATGATATTAAACGTACGCACTACATTCAGGACCATTTGGAGCAAATTCTGAAAGCTAAAAAAGAGGGTCTAAATGTTGATGGTTATTTTGTTTGGACACTTACTGACAATTTTGAATGGGCCGAAGGTTACAACGCCCGTTTTGGATTGATACATGTAGATTTCGATACCCAACAAAGAACCATCAAGCATTCCGGATTGTGGTTCAAAGATTTCTTGTCTTAAGATAAACGCTGTATAAAGTAATTTCCCTACACTTTCATTGACGAAATTAGAACAAATTTTATTGGCTCAAAAAGTAAAAAATACGACAACGAAATCTTATAAAATTTCTCTGTTAAAAAGCAAAAAAAACACCAAAAACCCTTGATTTCATTAGGTTTACTGGTGTTTTTTTCTTATCTTTATAGTATAAATAACAGCCAATATATGCCAAAAAAAATGCTCTTTACACGCCTAAATTTTGTTTCAAAAAATGATTCATTTTACTTCTTCCTGCATTTTATTTTTCAAAATGCTTCTCACCTTCATTTCAAAACTATTCCGTTTGATCTTTTTTCCGCACAAAGTATAAACGTGCAGAAGACACAAAAGCGACCGCCCCAACTGTAGCTGTAATTATTTTTCTGGGATAGATCTTCTTAACTATTTTTTTTGAGAGTACATACTTAAAATTATAGAAACGATTTCCTTTTTCGGGATAACTTTCTATGAGGTTGCCTTCTTCTATGATCTCGACCTCAGCAGCTGCATTAATTTCGACCACACTTATCATGTGTTTGACCTCATTAATTCGGCACTTTTCATTGTACTTTTTAAAAGGACGAGGTTGAAAGTCTACCATAATTGCTGCCAGATTTATGGCATCAATATTTGATGGATCAGTCTCTCCTTTAAAGAAAGTTTCGATCGGTCTGAACTTGTCTTTTTGTTCATTAAACTTATTTTTTCGTGTATGATCAAAATCCAAACACAATAAATTTCTGAAAACATTTAAGTCGTCCTGAGTCGGGTTATTTTCAAAAATAAGCCAACATAAGTCACGGAGCTTTGCGCGCGAAGGGTTGTACAAATAATCAAAGTATTCACCTTCTTTTTCGATCTCGTATTTGCTCTTAATCGCTTTTTTATATTCTTCTAATGTCTGGCTATGCATGGTATTTTTTTGGGAATTTTCGGGAATTGTTGGGAATCTCAGGAAAACGAGGGAATTCTGGGAATCCCTTACCATTAAAGGCTTTAAAGTGTCTTTTCTTTGCCATAGAAATTAGTTCAAGTTTTATCTGCAGATTAAAACAAAAATATAAAACTAGTTCAAATTAACAGTGTAAAAAAAACCGTAAGACCGATTTTATTCGGGAAGTATAAAAAACGTCTTACAGTTCTACACATTGTACTTCCCAAAAACCAAATTGGTATTGCCCTAACCAACCTCCGGACTATTTCCGGTCAGCAATACCCATGTCTAATTTCTAAATCTAAATAAAATGAAAAAGCTAATAATTTTTATCGCTTTCACGATACTATTCACTATGTTCTCCTGTACACCAGATGAATACGAAACTCCAACCAAACAGGAAAAAGAAAAAGCAATCATTCCGGCAAAACCAACTTTTGCTGATGGTCCTGGTGATAGTGGTGCTGGGAAACCACCGCCTCCTGCCGAATAAATTTATAATTTTTAATATCTAAATTAATTACTATTTTCGGGGAAAGTAAATTTGTATGTTACGGTCCCCGTTTTTTTATTTTATTATCCTTCTTTCTCTGTTTTCCTGCAAAGAAAAAGAGAGCTTAAAAACTAACACAGAAGCTATCCGTAAGAAGGCATTAAGTTTGCGAAACAAAGCCATTGAAAACGACGATAAACAGAACTTTAATATCGCTTTTGATCAATTCTATAAATCAAAACAACTTTATGAAACTTTAAAAGAAAGTGGAAAAAAAGATAGTGCCAATATCGGTTATATACTTATTATGATGGCGACAATTCAGCAAGTCAATGGAGATTACTACGGTAGTAAGGAAACCGTTACTGAAGCATTATCCTACGTAAAAAAGAATAGTGTTTATACTGCTGAAATAAATAATCGATTAGGAATTGCCGACAAAGAACTTTCTCTTTATAATGATGCCATTCATTATTACAAAGAAGCTGCAAAAGATTATTCAGATCCTATTGAAAAACTAGGCCCCTTGAGCAATATTGCACCAATTTATATTCAACAAAAAAAATACGATAAAGCAATTATTCTTTTAGAATCAATTTTAAGAAAAAAGTCATTAAGTACTAAAAGTCCAATTAAAAATTCATCAAATATAGATAACCTGGGTTATGCCTATTTTAAGAATGGAGCGGATGAAAAAGGATTTCAACTAATGAATGAAGCACTCAGGATCAGAAATGAAGCTAAAGATACCTACGGCAGTATTGAAAGTTATCTGCATCTTGCCGATTACTATGCTAAAAAAGACCTTCAAAAATCAGATGAAAATGCTCTTAACGCTTATAAGGCAGCTACAAAACTAAACAGTGTAGACGAAAGATTAGAAGCATTCCAAATTTTAATCTCAAATGATCACAGCCCCAAGACCAATCAATATGTACAAAGATATTTCAAACTAAACGACAGTATCATTAAGGTTCGCAACAACTTTAAAAATAAGTTTGCTAAAATTAAATATGATGCTAAAGTAGAGAAAGATGAAAATGCCAAACTTCGTTTAGAAAAAGCCCAAAATCAATTGTCTCTCCAAAAAGCTAAATATCTGCGAATTGTATTTGCTATTGCTTTTGTTTTTTTAGCCATTCTAATTGTAATTGTAGTACGTTACTACAAAAATAAAAACAAGGCGATTGAATTTAAAACCTCGTACATGACGGAAGCCCGAATCGCGAAAAAAATCCACGATGAATTGGCAAACGATGTCTATAACGTAATTGCTTTTGCAGAGTCACAGCCTTTATCTAAAGAAAACACCCGAGAAAACCTACTCCAAAAACTAGATGATATTTACGGACGTGTAAGAGGAATCTCCAGAGAAAATAACAAGATTGAGACCGGTGCAGATTTCACTTACAGCATTAAAGAAATGCTTTCGACTTACAAAACTAACGAAAGAAACATTATTGTCACCAATTTAGAAAGCATCAACTGGGAAACGATTAACGATACTAAAAAGATCACCATTAGCCGAATTTTACAGGAATTAATGGTGAATATGAGGAAACACAGTAATGCCAGTATTGTTGGAATAAAATTTGAAAATAACGAGAAATCAATCGCTATAAACTATACCGACAACGGTAAAGGTTTTGAAAAGGCCTCTATTGCAAAAAATGGTCTGCAAAACATGGAACAACGCATCCAGGCCGTTAAAGGAACTATTACTTTTGATACAGCACCCGATAAAGGATTTAAAGCAAAGCTATCTATACCCAAATAAATTCAATATTATAATTTGACTATCTAATAACTTGCCTATACAAAAAAAGCCTTTCAAGATTACTCTCAAAAGGCTCTTTCCCTTCAAAAAACAGGCTAATAAAAAAACTAATCCTGTATACTATTTCGTCATTCTAAGGCAAATAAACCTTAGTTTAAATTAGATACAATATCTTTTTCCAAAACTTCAACGGCTTCTTTCCAGTTGTTTACCCTTACATGGTGCGTCAGATTAACGTTATGAAATGCGGTAAACATAATTGGTTTTCCCATGCAATGATCTAAGTTTTTCCTGTGATCGTCAATCATATAATCGGTATTGATAATTCGTTTGCTGCCACATAAAATGATGTTTTCCCATGTGATAAAAGGAAAATACTCTGCCAGCCAGGCTACTTTCTCAGCCAGTGATACCGGAAACTCTGTCGCAGCAGAAACAATAAATATTTCAAAGTTTTCCTGTAATCGGCGTAAACTTTCGACTGCGTCTGGTAGTACCGGCAGATTTCTGAAAAAATTATCTGCATTCAAAACTTTACGCAAAAGTACCCTGTCACTAAAAGCTTCTTCTTCGCTTAATCCCTGAATACTTTCTTTTGAAAGTGAGGTTCCGCTCTCTTCGTTATACTGTTTTATTAATTGTGCTTCAATGTCAGCGAGTACGCCGTCCATATCGATGGCAATAGTTTTCTTTTTCATTTCGATTAATTTTGCAACAAATTTACGCAAATATTGCAAAGTATTGCAATTTTAACTTATTTTTGCAATATAAATTTGCACAACATGAAAAAAGAGGAACGTCAAAAAGTAATTTTAGAATACTTGTCAAAAGAACATCGACTTACCTTACAGGAACTTAGCGTCTACTTAAATGTTTCTGAAGACACAATAAGACGGGATGTAAAAGAACTTTCAGATCAGGGATTGTTAAAGGCAGTTCGCGGAGGTGCGGTTGCCCCGTCTCCGATTCCGCTTCACTTTAGAAACAGAGAGAAACATGACCTTGAAAACAAAAAAATAATCGCCGAAAAAGCAATCTCTTATTTAAAAGACGGACAGGTTGTTTTTATCGATGGCGGAACCACTTCATTAGCTTTAGTGGCCAGTTTCCCTTATGATTTGAAAATAACGGTTATTACCAACAGTTTCCCCGTAGCGGCTCTAATCGAAGATTTACCCAATATCGAATTGATTTTTGCAGGGGGAAGAATGTGCAAAACTTCTTTCGCGACTGCAAGTATAGAAACCATAGATTTTTTCCGAAATTTTAGAGCCAACATTTGTATTCTCGGTCTTTGCAGCATTCATCACGAACGTGGTGTTACGGGAGTTTTACACGATGATTCTCAAATAAAAAGAAACATGATTCAACACTCTGATTTTGTGATCGCTCTGGGCTCTATCGAAAAAGTAGGCACTGCTGAATCTTATTTCGTTTGTCCGATTAAAGATATTGACGTACTGGTGACCAATATTGATCCGGAGGATGAAACTTTAAAACCTTATCAAAATGCAGGAGTGACACTTGTTTAAAAACTTTTGGATTTCATTACACACTATAACATCAGAATTATAAACCTAAAAGTGCGTCTTTAATTTCTGTTCCCCACGATAAAATTCGCCTTACTATTTTTCATAACTTTACATCTATCAATAAATTAATCCTAAAAATCCATTTACTATTTGAAAATTAAACATCCGTAAAATGCAATTCCAATATTTTTTGCCATCAGAAATCCTGAAGCCTTATATCAAACATTACTATATTTTTGAATCAGATTCGGATAAGGAGTTTGAAGACACGGTATTTCCGAGTGGCGAAATGGAAATTATTTTCAATCTTGGCGATGGCATTTGGGAATCATTGGTTGACCAGACTTTCTACAAAACTCCAAAAATTGAATTTTGGGGGCAGATCACTAAACCTCTTTCCATAAAGTCACAAGGCAAACATATGATGTTAGGAATTCGGTTTTATACTCATACTGCAGCTTATTTTTTTAAGGATGATATCGGAATATTCAACAATCAGATTTTCGATCTCGAAGATATAGTTGGTAATCTGATAAAAAAATTACACGAACAGCTTTTAGAAACTTCTGATATAAAAAAAAGGATCGAACTGATCGAAGCATTCCTGATACAAAAAATTATAACAAACGATAAAAGAGCGGATAAGATTGAAAAAGTAGCTCACATCTTATCGAGTTTACTCAACGACCCGACGGAAAGTAATATCAACAGTATTTCGGTAAAATATGGTATAACGCCCCGTTATCTTCATAAACTAGTCTTTCAGCATACGGGACTCGCTCCAAAAGCATTCAATAAAATCAAACGTTTCCAACACAGTCTTAAGCTCATTAACACTACCGAATATCCCTTTACTTCTATTGCTTATGATTCCGGCTATTTTGATCAATCCCATTTCATAAGGGATTTTAAATCCTTTACGGGAACTACGCCAACTTCCTATTTAGAGAACCAGTTCCCTATCAATCAATTAATTATTTAAAAAGAATACGCTGCATTACAGAATTAATTCTTAGTACCTTAGAAACTAAGCCCCTTTATTTAAGATTCCGGCTATTTTGATCAATCCCATTTTATAAGGGATTTTAAATCCTTTACGGAAACTACGCCAACTTCCTATTTAGAAAACCAGTCCCCTATCAATCAATTAATTATCTAAAAAGAATATACTGCATTACAGAATTAATTCTTAGTACCTTAGAAACTAAGCCCCTTTATTTAAAATTCAGTTCCGATTTGTACAATTCAGACGTTTTTAACCTGACTATCTTTGACAAAAATAATAGTCAATCAAAAAACTTTATACTATGAATTCTTTTACCACTACATCAGAATTGAATCCAAAATCGGCCTTTTTCTTAGTCGATTTTTACAACCTATTTTTTAGTCGAAATCTCATTTATCCGACATTCAAATTCATTGCAGTTGTCTTATTACTTTCGGGCTGTACTTCTTCTTCAAAAAATAAAACAGCAGATTTAAGCGAAGCAAAAAAAGCAATACAGGAAAGCAATGCCATTTATTTTGATTCTTTTAAAAATAATGATCCCTCCCTATTCATAGACCGATATGCTGAAGATGCTTCTATCTTACTCCCGAACGCACCACAAATTTATGGAAAAGAAGGTGCTGCCAAATTTTTCAGAAAAGCTTATGATGAATATGGTCTAAGAGGCGGAAAGTTTATTACCACAGCAGTATACGGTGACGGTGTAGAGTATGTTACCGAAGAAGGTTTGTGGCAATCCTTAAACTCCAAAGGTGAATTAATGGATGACGGGAAATTTTTGGTTCTCTGGAAGAAAACTTCAAAAGGCTGGAAAATGTTCAGAGATTCTTTTAGCAGTAATCGAGAAGCTAAATAATTGAAATAATCTCTTTTACATTCTTTTCACCCGCAATTAAAAAAGCCTTTCAAGTATAAAATCTTGAAAGGCTTTTGTCTACAAATTAAAAAGCAATATTATTTCCAACCACCGCCTAAGTCTCTGTAAACATGGACTGCAGCATTCAATTGTTCTTTTTTAGTATCTACCAATTCCAGTTTGGCTTCTAATGCATCTCGTTGTGTCATTAAAACCTCAAAATAATCTACTCTGGCCGATTTAAACAAATCATTAGAAACATCTATTGAAGTGTTCAGAGCATCTACCTGTTGCGATTTAAGATCATACCCTTTTTGTAAGTTTTCGATCTTTGAAAGCTGATTGGACACTTCTAAATAAGCATTCAAAATGGTACGATCGTAATTGTACAAAGCCTGAAGCTGTCTGGCATTTGCGCTGGCGAATTCTGCTTTAATGGCATTTCTGTTGATCAGTGGTGCAGCCAAATCTCCGGCTAATGAATACAGAAGTGACTCCGGAAATGTTAACAGATAAGAAGGTTTAAACGCCTGTACTCCTATCGCAGCCGAAATATCCAATGAAGGATAGAATTCGGCACGTGCTACTTTTACATCTAATTTTGAAGCGACCAATTCTAATTCGGCCTGTTTCACATCAGGACGATTTGCCAGTAATTGAGACGGAATTCCGGAACTCACCGCAGCCGGTAGTAAGCTCAGGAAGTTGTTTGTATTGGTTCTTTTGATTTCCTGTGGATATCTTCCCAATAAAAAGTTGATTTTATTCTCCGTTTCTTTTATTTGCTGAAGAATTCCAAATTCCAGACTTTTTGAAGTTAAAACCTCTGCTTCAAACTTCTTCACGCCCAGTTCGGTTGCTCTTGCCGCCTGCTTCTGAATTTTTACAATTTCCAAAGCATTCGTCTGTAATTTGATGGTTTGTTTTACAATGTCCAATTGGGCATCTAAAGCCAGTAACTCATAATAAGAATCGGCTACTTCGGCAATAAGATTCGTAATTACAAAGTTCTTCCCTTCTACTGTTGCTAAATATCGGTTTAAAGCTGCTTTTTTAGAATTGCGCAGTTTTTTCCAGATGTCAACTTCCCAGTTTGCATAGGCCGAAATAGTAAAATCTCCCAATGGATCCGGGGTCTTTACGCCTGGTTTGATATCTGTATTGGCATCACCCGCACCCTGACTGGTGTAGCGCCCCACTTTCTCTACTCCCGCTCCGGCACGAACACCAACAGTAGGCAGTAGAAGTCCTTTTTTTACACGAATGTCATTTCTTGCAATCTCGATTTCCTGCAAAGTAATGTTTAATTCCTGATTGTTCTTAAGCGCGACATCAATTAGCTCTACCAGATTCTGATCTTTAAAATAATCTTTCCATGCTAATACTGCCGTATTGCTGTTTGCATCCTGACTCTGAGTTGTTGTACCAAACGACTCTGGAACTGGTGTGCTTGTTGTTGTAGTCTCAGGAGCAGGGGTTTTACACCCTGCAACCATGAGACATGCACTCAATGCAATACTATATTGATATGATTTGAATTTATACATGATTGTTATCAATTTCTTCTGTTAATGGATTCTCTTCTTCATGTTTCACTAATTTGTATCTCTCTGCTATTTTTCCAAAGATGTAATACAATCCAGGAATCAAAAACACCCCACAAATCGTTCCGATAAGCATACCTCCTGCCGCAGCAGTACCAATCGTACGGTTACCAATTTTTCCGGGACCGGTAGCAAATGCAAGTGGTAATAAACCCGCAATAAAAGCAAAGGAAGTCATCAAGATTGGACGGAACCTTGCTTTGGCTCCTTCCATTGCTGCTTCCAGAACTGATTTACCTGCAGCATGTCGCTGGATTGCAAACTCTACAATCAACACAGCATTTTTACCCAATAAACCAATAAGCATTACCATGGCCACCTGTGCGTAAATGTTGTTCTCTAATCCTGTTAATTTCAGTAAAAAGAAAGCTCCAAAAATACCTGCCGGTAAAGAAAGAATTACAGACAATGGTAAAATAAAACTCTCGTATTGAGCAGCCAGTACCAGATATACGAATCCTAAACAGATCAGGAATACCCAGATTGCCTGATTCCCCTGTGCCACCTCATCAGCAGAAATACCTGCCCAGTCGATGTCGTATCCTCTAGGCAATTTTTTAGCAGCAACTTCCTGAATAACTTTAATTGCCGTACCGGAACTATATCCCGCTGCAGCCGAACCACTAATTTGCGTGGAAGTGTACATATTATGTCTTGTGATTTCAGAAAGTCCGTATACTTTTTCCAATCTCATAAAAGCGGAATAAGGTACCATTTCATCACGGTTGTTTTTCACATACAATTTTAAGATATCATCGGGCTGAGCACGATATTCCGGAGAAGCCTGAACAATTACTTTATAGTTAATTCCGAATTTAATAAAACTGATTTCATAGTTACTTCCTACAAGAGTTGACAAGGTATTCATGGCATTTTCGATGGAAATTCCTTTTTGTTGTGCCAGATCATTGTCGACTTTCATCATGTATTGAGGAAAACTCGAGCTATAAAAACTGAACACGTTAGACAATTCCGGATGTTTGTTCAATTCAGCAACAAAGTCATTATTTACCTTTTCCATTTTTTTGTAATCTCCGGAACCTGTTTTATCCAATAAACGAAGTTCAAATCCTCCGGCAGCACCATATCCCGGTACAGCAGGCGGTTGGAAAAACTCGATATTAGCTCCTGCAATATCTTTACATTTTTCCTCCATTTCATGCATGATCTCCAAAACAGATTCTTTTCGATCGCTCCAATCCTTAAGGTTAACCAAACAAGTTCCTGAGTTTGCTCCTGTACCTTCAGAAAGAATTTCGTAACCTGCCAATGAAGAAACTGATTTTACTCCGTCTATATCTTCAGCAATTTTCTGAACTCGCTCTGCAATATTGTTGGTTCTTTCTAATGAAGAACCCGGAGGTGTCTGAATTACAGCATAGAACATTCCCTGATCCTCATTCGGAATAAATCCGGAAGGAACGGTACTGCTCACTAACCATGTTCCGGCACAAAATCCTAACAAAGCAATTATAGTAACGGCTCTTCTGTTTACGATCTTACCTAATACATTTTGATATTTCCCCTGAGCCAGATTAAACTTATTGTTAAAACCATCTATAAAAACATTAACAGGTGTTTTCTTTTTAGGCAGAGCATGATTATTTTTTAACATCATAGCACAAAGTGCCGGTGTCAAGGTTAAAGCCACAATACCCGAAAGTATAATCGCCGTTGCCATAGTAACTGAGAACTGACGGTAAAACACCCCAACAGGACCTGACATAAAAGCCACCGGAATAAATACCGCCGCCATCAGGAATGTAATCGCTATAATTGCCCCTGCAATCTCATGCATCGCTTTTTTAGTTGCTTTAAGAGGCGACAGATGTTCTTCTTCCATTTTGGCGTGAACTGCCTCGATCACAACGATCGCATCATCGACGACGACTCCAATTGCTAATACTAAAGCAAACAAAGTAATTAAGTTCAATGAAATATCTAAGAAAGTCATGAATACAAAGGTTCCGATCAACGATACCGGTACCGCAATTGCCGGAATAACAGTCGAACGCCAGTCTCCCAAGAAAAGAAAGACCACTAAACCTACCAAAATAAAAGCTTCTACCAGCGTGTGGATTACTTTTTCGATAGAGGCGTCCAAAAATTTGGAGACGTCGTATGAAATCTCATAATCCATTCCTTTTGGGAATTTCTGCTTAATTTTTTCCAATTTCGCTTTTACCTCCTCAATAACCTGATTGGCATTACTACCAAAAGATTGTTTCAATACAATAGCTGCTGAAGGTTTACCATTTAAGTTCGAGTAAATATCATACATCGAACTTCCAAATTCAATAGTAGCAATATCCTTCAAACGCAGAAGTTCTCCGTTAGCATTAGATTTTACGACAATATTTCCATATTGCTCTTTTGTGGTAAAACGTCCGGAATATTTCAATACATACTCAAATGCCTGAGAACGTTTACCCGAACTTTCTCCTGTTTTACCGGGAGACGCCTCCAAACTTTGACTTGACAATGCTTCCATTACCTCATCGGCGGAAATTTTGTAAGCCAGCATACGATCCGGTTTCAGCCAGATACGCATAGCATATTCACGAGTTCCCAGGATATCTCCGGAACCAATACCATTTACCCTTTTCAATTCTGAAAGTACGTTGATATCAGCGTAGTTGTACAAGAACTTCATGTCGGTATTTTTGTCTGTACTGTAAAGGTTCACGTACATCAACATACTTGGTACTTCTCGGGTAATTTTTATACCCTCTCTAATTACCAATGGAGGTAATTTATTGGTAACCGAAGCTACACGATTCTGAACGTTAATCGCCGCTTGGTTGGGATCTGTTCCTAAGTTAAAAACTACTTTTATAGTCGCCTCACCATCATTTCCGGCATCAGAAGACATGTATTTCATTCCCGGAACTCCATTTAAAGCTCTTTCTAAAGGAATGATAACTGCTTTGATCATCAATTCACCGTTAGATCCGGGATAATCTGCAGTAACATTCACCATTGGCGGTGAGATTGTAGGGAATTGTGTGATAGGTAAATTCAATACCGACAATACTCCTAAAAAGACAATTATAAGCGATATTACTATCGACAGTACAGGTCTTTGAATAAATTTATTAAACATTTTTTATTTTTTTAATGATTAAACCTATTCTGCTTTTAAGCGTAAATTGTTCATTACCGCTTTAGGAGATTGGAATTCATATTTGATTTTGTCGTTTTCTTTTACTTTTTGAACTCCTTCAAGTAAAATTTTATCGGTATCGGCAAGTCCGGTTCTGATCACATACAAATCAGGGATTTCGCCTGTTATTGTGATTTCTCTTGAATTTACTTTATTGTTTTTATCGATTACAAAAACGTATTTTTTATCCTGAATTTCGTAAGTCGCTTTTTGAGGGATTACAATGGCATTTTTAAGCGGAACAATCATCTGAACCTGTCCTGTTTCTCCATTTCTAAGCAATTTTCCTGAATTAGGGAAACGTGCTCTGAACGCAATATTTCCGGTTTCATTATTAAATTCGCTTTCGATAACTTCTACATTTCCTTTTTCTTTAAAAGTTTCACCGTTAGCCAAAACCAAACTTACTCTGTTATCAGCACGGTCTTTTACATCGGTTTGATACTGCAGATATTCCGGTTCTGAAACATTGAAATAAGCAAACATCTGACTGTTGTCTGAAAGACTTGTCATCAATTCACCTTCATCAATAAGGCTTCCTAATTTTAATGGAATACGATCGATAGTTCCGTCAAACGGCGCTCTGATTTCTGTAAATGACAAATGAAGTTTTGCCAATGCTACTTCGGCTTTTGCAGATTGCAATTTTGCCTGTGCTACACTTAATTCGTTCTTAGAAACGATATTTTTATCTGCCAGTAATTTGGCATTTTGAAGTTCTATTTCTACTGATTTTTGTTCAGCTTGTGCTTTTAGTAATTCTGCCTGATACATATTGGGCATAATTTTAAACAACAGCTGTCCTTTTTTTACAAATTGTCCTTCATCCACAAAGATGTTTTGTAAAAAACCTTTTTCCTGAGCACGGATCTCAATGTTACGTACTGATTTGATTTGTGAAACGTACTGTTTCGTAAACGAAGTGTCTATTTTTACCGGATTGGTAACAACAAATTTTTCTACTTCTTCTTTTTCTTCTTTTTTAGTTGTACAACTAGTTAGGCACACCAGGGCAATTAAGCCTGTGAACAAGATAATTCTTTTCATGATTTTAATGGAAATTAAGCGATTGAGTGCTTGGAATACAGTGATTCCTTTAGATGAAAAAATGCATCAGGTGCCCTTAGTCAGAACTTAACTTTCATATAAGATGAAGTAGCAAAAAAATACATCAACAAAATATGCAGATCACAACTTAGGCAACCGATGTATATATTGTTGAATCAAATTCTTAGTACTCGTTGAGTAATGTAGATAGGATTTGAGTTGCCAAAGAATGGCAGGAAGATTTTAAAACGATTATAATCGTTTGCAGCAGTTTGACTGGTAGCAAAGGAAAGATACCAACTGTCAAGTAAGCTGTAGTTTGTTGCGAACAAATGGTTGGAAAGACCACCTTTAAGATCATCACTTCCCAGGCATTCTTCTTCAGTATCACAGTCCGCATCTTCTATGATCGAACTGCCCTGATCCTGATTGGTGAATTTCACACGGTGTCTTTTCTCAAGATGATGAGAATGGGAGTCTTTAGGAGTACCCGCATTAAGATATTGCCCTCCGCCAAGCAGAAGCAAATTCATAAATACTAAAAAGACTATTAACTTTCTCATTTGGTTGCGAAAGTAAGGAAAGTATCGAAAGAAAAAAAGATTTTTTTATAAGCTTTAACATTTATTAAAATACGAAAACGTTTTCAGGATTTTATTGCACTCAAATTATGATTAAAAGTTATGCTTTCTTATCAAAAAATCATAAAAAATTGAGTCTGATTCAGAATCAAATAGATAACATTCTAAAAACCAGCAAAAAAACATCAAAATCTCAAATACCTGAGGATGTAGATTTTACGATTAAAAATGCATTTTATTTTTTAAATTAAAACTTCCATTATCGTAAATTCCTGTCCGGCTTTTGTAAAAATCTGCCCTGTATCCTGCATGCCCAATTTCTCATAAAAAGCTTTTTTGTTAACTCTGGCGTTACACCAAACTTTCTTCAATTTCTTTTCTTTTGCTAATTGCAAAATATATTTTACAAGCTCAGAACCAATGCCTTTCCCCTGACATTCTTCCAGTGTCGCCAGCTTTCTGAACTGCATTCCGTCATCACTGATGAAACAGGAAACAATTGAAACCAACTTATCCTGCACAAAAAAGCCAAAGTGTAATCCTAAAGCATCTTCTTCTAACTGTACAAATTCAAACGGCTGATCGGGCCACATTACTTCATGCCTGATCTGCCAGGTCTCCGAAGCTAATATTGTTTTGATTTTCATTGTTTTGCTTATTACTCCAGATTACTCTTTTACACATAAAGATATTTCATAAAAACAAAAAAGGGAATCTAAGTTGATTCCCTTTTTTACTATTCTACTTTTATATAAAATCGCTCTGTATTATTGTCGGTTATTTTTTCAATACCCCCATCTCCTTTCTTAGCAACATTAATAACATGCAATTCGTTTCCATTTATGGTGCAATTCCAAACTGTACCATCAGATAAAATAATATCCGAAAACAATGCATCTGATTTTTCTTTGTTGTAATACACTAATTTTTCAGACTTGATAAGTTTTTTTTCCTGCGTTTTCTTATTTTTCTCATACGAAGAGATTTCATTATCCTTGATCTCAATTAATTCCTCAAAATCTTTCTGAGAAGCTGCATTGTTTTGATTAGCAGCCCAAACCGGCTTATCTCCAACCATCTTCCAGGTACCAATGGCCTGCTTTAAAAGATGTTCTCTCAAAACTGTTCTTAAGGTATCTACTTTTTTAATCGATTCCTGACCTATTTCATTATCAGGTTTAATTTTAAAGGCAATATAAAATAAATCAATCGCTTTCTTATAATCCGCTTTTTCGTAGTAGTCTAAAGCTAATTCGTATCTGCTTTTCTGAAATGCGATTTTAGGATTGTTTTGGGCAAAGCTTTTAAAAGAGATTAATAAAACAATAAAAAATAGTTTCTTTTTCATTAATAATGTAGGTTTTCATTTTTTTTGCAAACCTAGTTTTTTAATAGCAGACTTCCACATCCTTTTTAACTTTTTTTAATACGAACATTAAGATTTAACTTACAGATAGTCAGGGTGAAAATTCAATAACTCTGCCTCTCTTATATTTACCGCCACTTTTTACCATTTTACCCTAATTTAGACTGAAAATAAATTTAAAACCTCCATAGCCTTGTCTGTGTCTTTTTTAGCCACAAAGATATGATCGTGGTAAAAAGCAGCCACAACATTACAGCTTATTCCATTCTCAGAAAGTGCCTTTGAAAATGCTGCTGTCAAACCAACTGCTTCTAATGACGAATGCACAGTGAGTGTGATCCAGGACATTACAACTGAGTAATCCAGCTTTAAGGTATCTGCCGTTTCTTTTTTCAAAATCAGAGTAATTGCTTCATTTTCTTTGAACAACATTACAATATCATCCATAGCTATGTTCTCGATCTTTTCTACTTTACAGAAAACATAATCTCCTAAATTATGCTGAGGTTTCATGCTTTTTAGCAATTTTTCCAAATCTTTTTCTCCTGACATTTTAAGTTTTTATTAAATGGGTTATTTTAGTTTTCCCAGCTTTTCCTTTGCTTCCGAAAAATTTTTATCCAACAGCAGCGCCTTTTCATAACTGACAATTGCATTTTTCTTATCACCATTAGCTTCATAAAAATCTCCAAGGGAATCATACACATTTGGACTTTGAGGATAATTGGTAACATTTAACCTGAACAGATAACCTGCCAGCTCCATATCTTTTTTACCCAAAGACTGGTAGCCATATGCATTAACGGTATTTTCAGGAACATTAACGGTATAACCTAAATGTTTTGAGACATTTTGGAAGTGCTTTTCAATCTTAGTAAACACCGCTTTATTAAAGTTAAACTGTTCCGTAATGGAAAGTTTTAACTGATTGAACTTAAATAGAAAACGCAGACCATCATAGATTGCGATCAATGGTACAGATCCGTGATTATCATCGCTGTAATACTGGTACTCATAATTCAGATTACTCTTTTTATTGTTCTCCAAAAAATCATTAAAATCTAAAATGGAGCGGATATGTTTGGTAAGAAGTGTTGTATCTTTTCTAACTTTTTCAATATTCATCCCCTCATCCATAGTATTTGCAGCCGCCATAAATAAGGAAACTTTTGACAGGTTTTTATTGGCTAATTTTTTCTTCGTATCTGCTAAAAACTTCTGACGATCCCACCACAAACTTGGATCGATCGCAATATAAGAGTGAAATAAATCCGTATGATTAGCCAGAATATTCAAGGCTGTCAACCCTCCAAAAGAATGTCCAATCAAAGTTTTAAAAGGTGCTGTGGGGTATTTACCGTCGATATACGGAATCAATTCTTTCTGAAGAAATTCAACAAATTTTTCTCCTCCCCCAGACTGATCACTCAGGCTTTGGGGTACAAACGGGGGATCAACTTCCGAATGGGTTGGGGTTAAATCCCGATTCCTATTGGTGTTTGTTATACCCACTATAATCATTTCAGGACAATTTGTGTTTCCGTTCACTTCGCTCATTTCTTCAATTATCCCAACAACGGAGCTAAAATGTCCCTCTGCATCGAGTAAATAAACGACCGGATACTTTTGTTTTGCTAAACCAGTATTTCGGGCACTTTTAGGAAGATGTATCCATATTTTTCTATTTTCATTTAAAATTTTAGACGAAATACTATCTATGGTTCCTATTTCAATTCTATTTTTATTTTGAGCAAATGCCAAACTCGTTGACAATACAAATAAACTGAAGAAGAGTATCTTTTTTCCAAAAACAATTTGTAGACTATTCATTTCTTATGGACTTTTTCAATTCGTTACTAAAAATTCAAAACTTATTGTGCTGCTTTTATAAAACACAGAAGTCGTCTTTTTAGTTAAAAAAAAACGACTTCTGTGGTATTCTTTTATTTTCCTGACCAGGTATTGTCGGCAGGAGTAGCATCCATAAAAATACCACCATCTAGAACTACTTTTTTAATTTGCTTGCTGCTCTTCACTGTAACTGCGGCCAGTTTTTGATTCACCTGCCAAACAGCCGGTGTGCTATGAACTGTTTCTGTCGTATTATCTGCGTAGGTCACAATGGCATCAAACGGAATGGCAAAACCACCAACATTGGCAACAGAAATAACATTCTTAGCCACCTTTTTAACGGAAAGATCTAAGTAATTATTCGTGAAAAACCAATTATCAAAAAACCAATTCAAATTTTTACCCGAAGCTGTATTGATCGAATTAAAATAATCCCATGGAACCGGGTGTTTACCATTCCAATTGTCCATATAGGCATGCAATGCTTTTTTAAACAAATCATCACCCAACAAGTCTTTTAAAGCCAGGTAAGACAAAGAAGCTTTTCCGTATGAATTATTGCCATAACCTGAATCTGATAACTGAGACGACATCGTGATGATAGGCTGATCTTCTTCTGTAGACGGGTCATTTATATATTGCTCTACTCGAAATTCTTTATAAAACTTATCGGCAGCTTCTTTTCCATGCTCCGCGATTCCTATCAAATATTCAAAAGTTGTCGCCCAGCCTTCGTCCATAAAAGCATAACGCGTTTCGTTGATTCCCATATAAAAAGGAAAATAGGTATGAGCTACTTCATGATCCTGAACCAATTGTGCAAAAACAGGATCTCCCATTTGCGAATCATTGCACATCATTGGATATTCCATATCTGCAAAGCCCTGAAAAGCCGTCATTTTAGAATACGGATAGGGAACTCCCGGCCAATTGTGTGAAAAGAAATCCAAAGCATATTGGTTGTACTTAATCGAATTTTCGAAATCGGTTCCTTTTACATCATAAGCTGCTTGGATACTGGCACGTCGCTTTGTTTTTTTATCCACAATTACACTTCCGGCATCCCATAAATAATGATCACTTAAGCCAAAACACACATCTGTAATGTTTTTAGCTTCAAATTTCCAAACGTTCCAATCGCTTTGTTTTGTTACCAAACCGCTTTTCATTTCCTGCTCATTGGCAATGTGTAAAATTTCATCTGTTACGTATGATTTTTTTAAACGTGCAGCAAATTCAGGCTGTAAAACCTCATCCGGATTCAATAAATCTCCCGTTCCGTAAACCACATAATTTTTAGGTGCTTTTACAGAATACATATAATCATTAAAATCATTATAAAACTCCTGACCTGAAGTATGAGGCAGGTTATCCCATTTGTTGTAATCATCAAAAACAGAAACACGAGGATAACTATAGGCTACAAAAAAAGTAGTGTTGTCGATTTGCCCCTCTCTCCCGCTCACTTCTGATAGCGGATAATTCCAATCGATATCAATTGTAATTTTACTATGAGGCGGCAAAGGTTTCTTCATTTTTACGCTCCCAACTGTACCCCAGCTTTTTGCATCTTCTTTGTAAACTTCGCCTTCGATTTTCAAATTTGTAATTGTCAATCCTTCTGTAAAAAAACCTTCGCTATTTAATACCGCTCGTGGCGAGGTTTTTTTATGAATATTATTCACAAATCTAATTCGCAAATTTCTTAACGTATCATTACTGTTGTTTTCATACACGATCGTTTCGGTCCCGCTAACTACTTTTGTATTGGCATCTACAGTCAAAGCCATGTCATATTTACCATGGTTTTGCCAATAATTTTTCCCGGGTTTTCCATCCATAGAACGAACACCGTTCGTATAAGATTCTTTAATATTTCTTGGCATGTAAAGTTCCTGTGCAAAACTATTTTGTGCTAAAAACAAAAACGCTATAAATAGCAATTGAAGTGATTTTTTTTCCATAACTTGTTTTAAGATTTTGGTGGTTTGATTGATTATAGTAGTTAGATGACATTTTTAACTTTAAGTTACATAATTCAAAAAAATTATTTCTAAAAATAAACAATAAAATCAGAACCTCAATCACACAGAAAATCAAAGACTTAAAAAGAAAATAAAAACCGTCCAATTCAAAAAAGAAAAAGACGGCCTCTACAATTAATATATAACCCTGATAACTACAAAATATAATCGGTATTAATAAAATTCGATTCTCTGCTGTTTAGCAATTCCTGCAAAATTTCATTGTTATAAGCGATGTCTTTTGAAGCCACAAACGTACGGATAGAAAAAGAACGCAAGGCATCCGGAATACTTAAAGTTCCTACCGCAGAATCTTTACGTCCTGTAAACGGGAAAGCATCAGGGCCACGCTGACAAGAACTGTTGAGGTTTACTCTGCATACTAAATTAACTAAGGCATCAATAAGCGGTGCCAAAGTTGTAATATCTTTTCCGAACAAACTCACCTGTTGTCCGTAATTGGATTCGGCCATATCTTCAAGTGGTTCTTTGATATCTTTAAATGAAATAATAGGAACCACCGGTCCAAACTGCTCTTCATGATACACGCGCATTTCTTTGTTTACGGGATACAAAACTGCCGGAAAAATATAATTTTCACTATGCTTCCCACCTTTTTCATTCAATACTTTTGCGCTCTTATGTAGGGCATCATCAATTAAGCCCTGAATGTATTTTGGCTTGTCCGTTTCCGGAAGCGGTGTTAAAGAAACTCCTTTTTCCCAAGGATTTCCAAATGCCAGACCGTCTACCTTTTCAGCAAAACGTTTATTGAATTCTTCCGCAATAGATTCATGTACGTACAGAACTTTTAATGCCGTGCAACGTTGTCCGTTAAAAGATAAAGTTCCTGCAATACATTCCTGAATCGCCAGATCTAAATCGGCATCGGGTAAAATAATAGCAGGATTCTTCGCTTCCAGACCTAAAATCAAACGCAATCTGTTTTTATTTGGATGCTGATCCTGTAATGCTATGGCTGATTTACTGTTTCCAATTAGTGCCAAAACGTCAATTTTTCCCGACTTCATAATAGGCGAAGCTACTTCTCGGCCACGGCCGTAAACAATATTAATGACTCCTTTAGGAAAACTGCTTCTGAACGCTTCCAACAAAGGCGAAATACATAAAACACCATGTTTTGCCGGTTTGAAAATCACAGTATTTCCCATAATTAAAGCAGGAATCAACAATGAAAAAGTCTCATTCAAAGGATAGTTATAAGGTCCAAGGCACAAAACTACCCCAAGTGGCCCACGACGAATCATCGCATTTACACCCTGCACTTTTTCAAAATGAGAACTACGTCCGTTCAGTTCTTTATAACTATCAATGGTATCCCGAATATATTCAACGGTTCTGTCAAATTCTTTTTGCGAATCGCCCAGATTCTTTCCAATTTCCCACATTAAAAGTTTCACCACCTCTTCGCGGGTTTCCTTCATCTGTTTTACGAAATTTTCCATGCATTTAATACGGTCAACCACCTTCATCGTTGGCCATAAACCCTGACCTTTGTTGTAAGCGGTATTGGCAGCTTCCACTACTTCAGCAGCCTCTTTCTCTTCCATAAACGGAATCGATCCTAATAAAGTTGGTGTGTATTTTTCGGTTGAGGAAATGGTCGAAAAAACCGGGGTTGTCTGTCCCGTCCATGGTTTTAATTCTCCATTTACAAGATAAGTATCTTGATTGATCAAACTTTTAATTTGAAATTCTTCGGGTATTAAACTCATAATTTGGTCTGTTATAGTTTGGTTATTAATAGCATTTGAAAAAGAAAAAAGAGGCTTTATAGGCCTCTTCTTCTCTCTTATGGGTTTACGGTTTCACCTTCCCAATCCAGAATTCCACCAAGCAAATTGTAGGCATTACTAATCCCTAACTCATTCATAATCTGACATGCTTTGGCACTTCTGGCACCAGAACGGCAATACACATAATAATTTTTGTTTTTATCAAGCTCTTCGATTTCATAAATAAACCCTTGTCCTTTATTAATGTCGATGTTTACGGCATTCTCAATATAGCCGTCATTAAATTCGTCTTCAGTTCTTACGTCCAGTATAACTGCATTCTCGTCAGCAGTCAGCTGATTAACCCAATCTTCTTGTGATAAATTCATAGTAAATGTGTTTTTGTAAAATTACGACGTTTCTATTGATTAAAAACGTGCCAAATGCGATTTCGATTATTATTCTCAGAAAACGTTTTAGAGAAAGTACTATAATCAGTGAAAAGCAAATTTACTTACTATTTTTAAAAATATAGTCTATAAATTCGATAGAAAATAGGATTTTTTCATTTACACAAAACACCTCTTAAATATAATTTTCTGATAATTTATACCATTGCAATCCCCTATCTTTGTAATAAATTATAGATTTTAATTTTAATTTAATAAAAATGTTCTTTACGAATGTTTTTTTTGCCACAGCATAAAAGGATTAGATTGATTAAAATTGTTTGCCACGAATCGCACGAATTAATACAAATTAATTCACATTGATTCTTGAAATTGGTCCGCCTGTTTGCTATCGCTCGGGTTGTACAAAAAAATAAAAAATCAACACATAGAATCATAGATTTAATTTCTAAGTTTAGAACAAAATAAAATAATACATTATTTACACATAGCGATGTGTGTTCATGTAAAGTGAAACGTCTTTTTTTAAGCTTAAAAAACTATGTTTCTATGCGTCAAAATATTTTAAGCCTTGATTTCAAAAAATAAAATCTGTGTAAACCTGTTCAAATCGTAAAACCCGTGGGCATTAATTCCCTCCTATTATCAATGCAAAACTCACTAAAAAATATATTTCCCAATTTCTCCGATGAACTTATCGAAACAATTGAAGAAAACGGAACTCTGCAGGATTTTGAAGCCGGAACCATCTTAATGCGAACCGGACAATACATTAAAAACACGGTGTTAATTACCAAAGGGAAAATTAAAATTTACCGCGAAGGTGAAGATGGCGGTGAATTTTTAATGTACTACCTACAACCCGGGCAAGCCTGCGCTATTTCGATGATCTGCACCGCTAAAAGCGAAAAAAGCCAGATAATGGCAAAAGTTGTCGAAGATGTTTCGGTTATGATGATTCCCTTGCAAATGATGGACAAATGGATGATGGAACACCGAACCTGGTATGAATTTGTAATTGATACCTACCGCAGCCGTTTTGAAGAAGTTCTCGAAGTAGTAGACAATATCGCTTTCCGTTCCATGGACGAGCGTCTGGAGTTTTACCTCAAACGACATTCGGATGCTTGTGGCTGCTCTGAAGTAAATCTTTCGCATCAGGAAATTGCAACGGAATTGAATACTTCCAGAGAGGTAATTTCCCGACTCCTTAAAAAAATGGAGCAAAGAGGCCTGGTCAAACTCAACCGCAATCAGATTGAGCTTTTAAAGTAAAAACATTTACTTTTTTGTTCTTAACCATTAAGAGATTAAGAAAAATTAAGAGTTAAAGACAACGATTGTCACATTGAGCGAAATCGAAATGCTTTGCGTGTTCTCGACTCCGCTCGAACTGACCAATAAATTTGTGTAATTCGTGGCAGAAAAAAAACTTATGTGATAAATGTTACTGTAGTTTTCTTTCCAACAAAGCATCTTTGCATTAAAACAACTGCAATGGAATATTTGGGATATTTTGCTTCAATCATTATCGGGATTTCACTAGGCCTTATTGGCGGCGGCGGATCTATATTAACCATTCCGATTTTGGTGTATTTGTTCAAAGTAAATCCGGAGCAGGCTACTTCTTATTCTTTATTTATTGTGGGATTAACTGCCATGTTTGGAAGTTACAGTCATTACAAAATGGGGAATCTTAAATTAAAATCAGCTTTGTATTTTGCGATTCCTTCTGTCATTTCGATTTTGATTATTCGGGAAGTTATTTTTCCTCAAATTGCTTCTACCCTGTTTTCTATAGCTTCATATTCGGTTTCCAAAGATTTTCTCATTATGATTATCTTCTCTGTATTGATGATTACAGCAGCAATTTCAATGATCCGAAAAAACAAACCCGAAACAAAAGCCACCGAAACTAATTATGTTCAATTAAGTCTAATTGGATTTTTAGTTGGAATTGTGACTGGATTTTTGGGTGCCGGAGGTGGTTTTTTAATTATTCCTGCACTGCTTTTCTTTGCCAATTTACCCATGAAACAAGCCGTTGGAACTTCATTGTTGATTATTACGATTAACTCTTCGATAGGTTTCGGCGGCGATTTATACATCGGAACTCCCATAGATTATACCTTTTTACTAGGAATTTCTGCAATGGCACTCTTTGGAATGTTTATAGGAAGTCAGCTTTCTAAAAAAATCGACGGTGCAAAACTAAAACCCATTTTCGGATGGTTTGTTTTGGTGATGGGGTTTTATATTATTACAAAGGAAGTTTTGTTTTAAATTTATTTTTTTCTCGCAGATAAAGCAGATTTTTATTTTAGTTAAGTGTAGAATATCTTTACTAAAGATGTAAAAAAAACATAAAAACTTTATTTTTAAACCAAATAATCACAATCATTGTCATTTCGATGAAGGAGAAATCTCCGCGAGAAGCTCAACAAAGATTGACTTTCGTTGCGGAGTTACTTGCGAAGTTTCCTCGTACCTCGGAATGACAAAAGTGTACAGGCTAACTTTACACTTAAGCCTTTTTTACTTCCACCAATAATAATAGTTATGTTGACCGTCATATTCAAAACCACAGCGCGGATATAATTGGTTTCCTATATCATTTGTTTTTTCGGTTTCCAGCATCAAACCACAAGCATTGGTTTCCTCACACCATTCTTTACTGCGATCAATTAATGCCACAGAAAATCCTTTACCTCTATAATCAGGATGTACAAAAAGATCATTTAACAGCCATAGTCTTTGCATTTTAGTAGAGCTAAATAATTTATAGAGCTGCACAAAACCAACTGCTTTTCCGTCTGCAATCGCTAAAAAAATATCCGACTCATTATGTAACAATCGTTCTTTAAGAAAGACTTTCCCTGCCTCAACATCAGATTTCTGACGATAGAAAACACGATAGAGGTCAAAAAGTTCAGCTGTTTCATTGAGATCTTCTAAACTTGCTTTTTTGATTTGGTAATTCATTATTGTAAATTTTGAGATTAAAAGAACGAAAATATTCTAAAACTTAAACTCTTTTATAGTCCAGATTTCATAAAACGGGATCATCCAGAACTTAATTCTTTTCAAGAGATTCTTAAACAAAAAAACAAATTATCTCTTTTACTATTTCTATTAAACCCTGAATTTTGATCAAGATGAAAACCCAAAGAAAATACATACTAAAAATTACCTACGTTCGAAACCTTGCGCTCTGAAAGAGCCTTAGCAACAACATGGTGCGAAGCACTATGAATGAAAAAAGATCATGATGATAAGCCCTGAAAGGGCGAAAGCATAATCTCAAAAAAATATTTATTATATATTTTTGAGAAACATTCATACTTCTTTAATCTATTACTCATTTGCTTTTGCCCTTTCAGGGCAATATTTGCTCCTTCATAATTCGTAGTGCGATGCACTACTCTAATGCTTTAAGGCTTTCAGCCTATTTTTGTCTAAAATGATGAAAAACCAAAGAAATTACAAACTAAAAATTACCTACGTTCGAAACCTTGTGCTCTGAAAGAGCCTTAGCAACAACATGGTGCGAAGCACTATGAATGAAAAAAGATATGATGATAAGCCCTGAAAGGGCGAAAGCATAATCTCAAAAAAATATTTATTATATATTTTTGAGAAACATTCATTCTTCTTTAATCTATCACTCATTTGCTTTTGCCCTTTCAGGGCAATATTCACTTCTCCTTAATTCGCAGTGCGATGCACTACTCTAATGCTTTAAGGCTTTCAGCCTATTTTTGTCTAAAATGATGAAAACCCAAAGAAATTACAAACTAAAAATTACCTACGTTCTAAACCTTGTGCTCTGAAAGAGCCTTAGCAACAACATGGTGCAAAGCACTATGAATGAAAAAAGATCATGATGATAAGCCCTGAAAGGGCGAAAGCCTAATCTCAAAAAAATATTTATTATATATTTTTGAGAAACATATATTCTTCTTTAATCCATTACTCATTTGCTTTTGCCCTTTCAGGGCAATATTTGCTCCTTCATAATTCGTAGTGCGATGCACTACTCTAATGCTTTAAGACTTTCAGCCTATTTTTAAAGGTCTCTACTTATATTCTGTCTCAGTTAAAACCAACGGCTATGCATATCATTAATTCGTGAATTGCTTCGCCGTGCGCTATCGCTTGCGCCGTTGTTAAACCCTGAATTTTGATCAAGATGAAAACCCAAAGAAAATACAAACTAAAAATTACCTACGTTCGAAACCTTGCGCTCTGAAAGAGCCTTAGCAACAACATGGTGCGAAGCACTATGAATGAAAAAAGATATGATGATAAGCCCTGAAAGGGCGAAAGCCTAATCTCAAAAAAATATTTATTATATATTTTTGAGAAACATTCATTCTTCTTTAATCTATTACTCATTTGCTTTTGCCCTTTCAGGGCAATATTTGCTTCTTCTTAATTCGTAGTGCGATGCACTACTCTAATGCTTTAAGGCTTTCAGCCTATTTTTAAAGGTCTCAAATCACAAAATTTATAAAAATATTCTTTTCCAACTTTACCTAACAACTCTTTTTTTGCTAAAGCCATCTCGGAATCAAACAAAAAAAACCGTTGGTTAAAACCAACGGCTATGCATATCATTAATTCGTGAAAAATTGTGAATTCGCGACTATAAATCTAATGTTCCCCATACCCGATATCATCCATTTTCCCACTAAAAACACGGTATTGAATAACAAAATAGACAATCACCAAAAACAATGCGATGAAAAACCAATTCATCCCAGCGCTCAGTCCGTATTCGTGCGCCGCAGTGTTGTAAATGGTTAAGGACGGATTCACTTTATTTGTAGAAGGCAAAACATTTGGAAAAATGGAAACAGCTGTTGAAGCAAATCCACCTACCAAAAACAGAGATGAAAACAAAAATCCATAACCGTCTTTTTTCCACGAACGTACTTTGAATAATCCTAAAATCCCAACAAAGGTCATCAATGGAAAAAACCAAAGAATTGGATTCTCTACAAAATTATGGAAAGGCTTTGGCTCAATAAAGTGCCAGATTTGCAATGAAATACACACCAAAACCAACAAGACAATATTCAATTTAAAAACAACATTTTTAAGCTGTGGATTCAAAGCTGAATTGGTTTTAAAGATGATCCAGTTCGCACCGTGGATGGTTAAGGAAACCACACTCACAATTCCCAGAAAAAGTGTAAACCAGTCGATAATCCCCAATTCACTTGCCTGTGGACTAAATGTTGGATTCCACAAAGGCAAAAAGAAATAATGCGCCTCCTGAGTTGAAACTCCGTTGGTAACCATACCAAGGTTGACACCGCGTACAATATTACCCAAGGCAATTCCGAAGAATAGAGCCAACAGTAAACTCGCCATTCCGAAAGCCTTATCCCAGATTGCTTCCCACATGGGATGATGCACCTGTCCTCGCATTTCCAAACCAATGGCACGAAAGATCAGCAACCATAAAATCATAATTAAAGGCAGATAAAATCCGCTGAAAGAAGAAGCATACAAAGTAGGGAAAGCAAAAAACAAAACACCACCAGCGGCGATAATCCAAACTTCGTTGGCATCCCAAAACGGACCGATTGCATTTGTAATTGCTTTTTTATCTTTTTCTGTTTTGGCAAAAAATAAATGAATAATTCCTGCTCCAAAATCATAACCGTCTAAGACAATATAAACGGCCAAAATTCCCATTAAAACTACGTACCAAAAAAATTCCATACTTATATATTTTCAGTTATGACTTCAGTGTGAGGTCCTTTATTGATAATTTTTCCAATCAAAAGCAAAAACAGCATTCCAAGTAAAAGATACAATCCTATAAATCCCAGTAAAGTAAATAGTGTATTTCCGGAAGAAACAGTTGGAGAGGCTCCGGCTGCTGTTCGCATTAAATTATAAACAAGCCAGGGCTGTCTGCCCAACTCCGCCGTATACCAGCCAGTCGTATTGGCAATGTAGGGGAATGGCATCATAAAAAGCAAGGACCAGAGAATCCATTTGGTTTCGTACAATTTACCTCTGATCAATTGAAACAAGGCCAAGGACATCAAACCAATAAAAAGCGTTCCAAGTCCCACCATAATATGATACGCATAATACAAACCTGAAATATTAGTAGGATGAAGATCTTCTTCAAACTGATCCAAACCTTTAATTTCCTGCTCCCAGTTTCCATAAGTCAGGAAACTTAAAATATTAGGTACAGCAATCTTGTTGTCCAGTTTTTTATCTTTAACATCCGGCTGTCCAATTAAAACAATTTCAGAACCCTTTTTCTCAGTATGAAAAATTCCTTCCATAGCCGCAAACGTTACAGGTTGGTATTTCACCACATTTTTGGCTAGTAAATCTCCCGTTGGAACAGCCACAATCATACTGGCAATCAATCCAAAGATCACTCCCGTTTTAAGAAACAGTTTTCCGAAAACAATATTCTTTTTGCTTAAAATATAGAAAGAACCAATTCCTGCCACAACAAAAGAACTTGTCACTAAAGACGCGGCCTGATTGTGCAGATACGATGGCCACAGCCAAGGATTTAGAAACAGTGCTTTGAAATTGGTCAACACAAATTTTCCGTTCTCCAGAATCTCGTAACCTACGGGATTCTGCATCCACGAATGTGTTGCGATAATTAAGTAACCACTGGCCCAGGAACCGATACAAATTAGTAATCCGGTGACAAAATGCCATTTATGTCCCAGTAATTTTTCTCCAAACAAAAACAGTCCTAAAAAGGAAGATTCTAAAAAGAACGAAAACATGCCTTCCATGGCTAATGTCTGTCCGATAATCCCTCCGGTTAACTCGGAGAATTTTGCCCAGTTGGTTCCAAACTGAAACTCCATCGGAATTCCGGTTACCACCCCCATCGCAAAATTCAGGGCGAAGATTCTCATCCAGAAATGGGTGGCGTGATTGTATTGTTCGTTTTTAGTTTTGAGATATTTCCATTTGAAGTACACAATGATCAGCGAAAGACCCATTGTAAGTTGCGGAAAAAGATAGTGGAAAGTAATTGTGAAGGCAAATTGCATTCGGTCATAAAAAAGCATTTCTTCCATAGTGGTAATTTATTTATGAAGTCCCACAAATTTACCCATTAAAACCCGAAATTCCTGCCTTTAAAAAAAGTTTATCCCCTAATAATTGTTAAACTTTTCAACAATTTAGTTGTACAAACTGCACTTATGTTTTTAAACCAGAATTGTCATTTTGACCGAAGGGAGAAATCGCATTAGAAAACCCACAAACAGAATTGCCAATCTTTGTCGAGCTTCTTGTGTCATTGCGCGCGATTTCTCCCTTTGGTGGAAATGACAAGATTATCCATACTATTCTTTCTTCAAAATCCCTTTTTCAACACTTTCGTTTATTAATCCTTCAGCATAACTCCATAATGTTTTAGAACCTTCTTTTATCACGCTCTTTTTCTCGTACACTTTATCATAACTTACACCGAACTCTTTCCAGGTTCCGCCATTGTTAGAAGTATTCTGTAATAAAGGCTCTAAACGATCCATCGATCTGGCAAATTTAGCTTCGTTGGTCTCACCTGCTTCAAATTCTTCCCAGATAGCAATTAATTCTTCGGTCTGCTTTTTCGGTAGCAAACCAAAAATACGATTCGCCGCCAATCGTTCTTCATCGGTATTCGAATGATTTTTCTGTGAATCATATATAAAGGTATCACCTGCGTCAATTTCTACAATATCGTGTATCAAAACCATTTTCACCACTTTCAAGACATCAATTGGTTCATCTGAATGTTCGGCCAAAACGATTGCCATTAAAGCCAAATGCCAGCTGTGTTCTGCGTCATTTTCGTTTCGGTCACTATGAAACAGCTTCGTTTTTCGCTGAATGTATTTTACCTTATCAATTTCTTTTATAAAAGCAATCTGATTCAATAAGTCTTCTGTATTCATTTTGTAACTGTTTATTTGTTTTAAAATGACATTCGTCATGTGCAAAATTATAAGTTAAAGCTTAATTGCAAGGGTTTAAATCAAATAATATAACTTCTATGATAAAATCCGCTTTTTATTTCACACGGAATTTAAATTTCTGTAACAATAGTCACGTAATTTCCCGAAAAACAGACTTACCTTTGTATCACATTATTTTAGATTTCAAATCATGAAAATAGAACAAATTTACACCGGATGCCTTGCGCAGGGTGCCTATTATATTACTTCAAATGGCGAAGCCGCAATTATTGATCCGTTAAGAGAAATTCAGCCTTACTTAGACCGTTTAGAGCGCGATGAGGTAAAATTGAAATATATTTTTGAAACGCATTTTCACGCCGATTTTGTTTCCGGACATGTTGATTTAAGTAAAGAAACTCAGGCGCCAATCGTTTATGGCCCAAATGCTGCTTGCGAATTTGACTGTATTTCGGCAAAAGACGGACAGGAATTCAAAATTGGAAATATCACGATCAAAGCGCTGCATACTCCGGGTCACACCATGGAAAGCACCACTTATTTACTGATTGATGAAAACGGAAAAGATCACGCCATTTTCTCCGGAGATACTTTATTTATTGGAGATGTTGGACGCCCAGATTTGGCTCAGAAAGCAGCCGGGATGACGCAGGATCAATTAGCCGGGATTTTATATCATTCGTTACGAGATAAAATTATGACTTTGGCTGATGATGTGATCGTTTATCCTGCCCATGGTGCGGGAAGCGCCTGTGGTAAAAACATGAGCAAAGAAACGGTCTCTACAATAGGAAATCAAAAAGCAACCAACTATGCGTTGCGCGCTAATATGACCGAAGCCGAATTTATTACTGAAGTCACAGACGGATTATTGCCTCCTCCTGCCTATTTCAGTATGAATGTGGCGATGAACAAACAAGGTTACGAAAGTTTTGAAACAGTTTTGTACAATGGAATGAAAACCATCAAAGCAGAGGAATTTGAAGCCGTAGCCGAAGAAACAGGTGCTTTGATTCTGGATACCAGAAGTGCTGCCAATTTTAGTAAAGGGTTTATTCCGCAATCTATTAATATTGGAATCAATGGTGATTTTGCTCCTTGGGTTGGAACTTTAATTGGTGATGTAAAACAGCCTATTGTATTGGTAACGGAAACCGGTCTTGAAGAAGAAACTGTAACCCGTTTAAGCCGTGTAGGATTTGATTCGATTATTGGTCATCTGGAAGGCGGTTTTGAAGCCTGGCAAAAAGCAGGTTACGAAGTAGACACTGTAAACAGAATCACTGCGCAACAATTTTCAAATGAGTTCAAATTCGGAGAACACAAAGTAATCGACATTCGTAAAGAAACAGAATATGCTGCAGAGCACATCGAAGACGCGTACAGCAAACCACTGGCTTACATTAATGATTGGGTAAAAGACATTAACCCAAACGAACATTTTTATCTGCATTGCGCCGGAGGATATCGCAGTATGATCGCGGCTTCAATTTTACAGGCTCGCGGTTTCAGAAATTTTAGCGAAATTGAAGGCGGTTTTGGAGCCATTTCTAAAACAGAAATTCCGAAATCAGATTTTGTTTGTCAAAGTAAAGTACTGAAATAAAATCACTTAGGCTCTAAGTCGCTAAGATTCTAAGATTTTACCTTTGAAATTTAACGACGAGACCTTATTACTAAAACACTTAAAAATACAACTCAGAACCTTAGAATCTTAGTAACTTAGAACCTCAAAAAAAATGCTTGAAATCTTAAAAGAACCTTGGCCTTGGTACGTTTCCGGGCCGCTAATCGGATTAACAGTTCCTGTTTTATTGATTCTTGGAAATAAATCTTTCGGAATCAGTTCCTCTCTTCGTCACATTTGCGCGGCTTGTATTCCTGCCAATATTTCTTTCTTTAAATACGACTGGAAAAAAGAAAGCTGGAATTTATTCTTCGTTTTTGGAATTTTCCTGGGCGGAGTCATTGCGGCTTATTTTCTGGCGAATCCAAATCCAATAGAAATTAGTCCCGAATTATCAACGAAATTAGCTGCCTACGGAATTACCGATTACAACGGTTTAGTTCCTGCACAATTATTTTCCTGGGAAAGTTTATTCACGCTTCGTGGTTTTATCATGATTGTGGCAGGCGGATTTCTGGTAGGTTTTGGAACACGTTATGCCGGCGGATGTACCAGCGGACATGCCATTATGGGAATTTCAAATTTACAATGGCCATCATTGGTAGCGACAATCTGTTTTATGATTGGAGGTTTTGTAATGACACTTTTGATCTTACCTTATATTCTTTCACTTTAAAATTTCAAAAATGAGTTTAGAAAACAAAACAGTCGACGGCGAAGGAATCAATGCCAGCCAGAAAAAAGAAACAGTCTTTGGAAATCTTAAATATTTAATCGTTGGTATCTTTTTCGGAATCTTATTCGTAAAAACTGAAATCATAAGCTGGTTCCGTATCCAGGAAATGTTTCATCTTGAATCATTTCATATGTACGGTGTAATTGGAAGTGCTGTTGCCGTTGGAGTAATCTCAGTATTTCTTATTAAAAAGTTCAACATAAAAACACTGCAAGGCGAAAAAATCGAAATTCAGCCCAAAACGTTCAGCAAAGGGCAAATTTATGGCGGATTGTTGTTTGGTTTTGGATGGGCCATTACAGGCGCTTGTCCGGGACCTTTATTTGCCCAAATTGGTACCGGTGCAACTGTTATTGTTGTAACGCTGATAAGTGCCATCTTAGGAACCTGGGTTTATGGTTTTATTAAAGACAAATTGCCTCATTAATATTCTTATTTAATATCATACACATCAAACCCGACAGATTTTAAAAACCTGTCGGGTTTACTAATAACTAACAGATGAGCCACACAACAGAAAATTTAATTTTAAGAAAAGCGGATACCTCTGAAATACCACAAATATGGAGTATTCTGCAAGATGCTATTGAACAGCGAAGACTGGACGGAAGTACACAATGGCAGGACGGTTATCCTAATGAGCTAACCATTCGTACCGATATTGAAAACGATCATGGGTATGTGCTTACAGAAAATGACACTATATTATCTTATGCGGCGATTCTTTTTGATAAAGAACCAGCCTACGAAATCATACAAGGTAAATGGCTCACTGACGGTGATTATGGAGCTATTCATCGTGTTGCCGTATCGAAACTCGCAAAAGGTAAAGGTATTGCAACCAAACTGTTTGAAAAGATAGAAAGTTTATGCCTCAAACAAAACATATACAGTATAAAGGTAGACACGAATTTTGACAATATCCCAATGCTTAAAATTTTAGACAGACTGAAATATACCTATTGTGGTGAAGTTTTTTTCAGAGGAGGAGCACGAAAAGCATTTGAAAAAAAATTGATTTAGAAAATAAAATCACAAAATAAAACAAACGGACCCGACAGATTTTAAAACCTGTCGGGTTTTATTTTGCCTGTGATTAAGTTCTATAGTTTTTTAAGACATTTTTTTCGACTAAGAGTATTATCTTCCTTTTACTTTCATTAAGTTTACAATACCAGATTTAATCTTACAAAAACAGCGAACCAATCACAGCCCTATGAAACGCTCAGAACAATTGTCGAAACTAGAAAATACGGAACAATGGGATGTAATCATAATTGGCGGGGGAGCAAGTGGTTTGGGGACTGCTCTAGATGCCGCAAGCCGGGGTTATAAGACCATTCTGCTTGAAGCAGTCGATTTTGCAAAGGGAACCTCCAGCCGAAGTACCAAATTAGTTCACGGTGGTGTTCGCTATTTAGAGCAGGGAAATATCCATCTGGTCATCGAAGCCCTGAAAGAAAGAGGATTACTGGCTAAAAATGCCGGCCATTTAGTAAAAAATCAATCTTTTATAATTCCTAATTACAACTTCTTTGCCGGTTTATTCTACACCATCGGATTGACTGTTTATGATTTATTGGCAGGGCGTTTAAGTTTGGGGCGATCAAAATACCTTTCCAGAAAAAAAACAATTGAAATGCTTCCTGCTGTAGCAGAAAGAAATCTAACCAATGGCGTAATTTATCATGATGGCCAATTTGACGATTCCCGACTGGCGATAAACATTGCCCAAACGGCCATTGAAAAAGGAGCCTGCCTTTTAAATTATGTCAAAGTTGTTCATTTACTAAAGAACGATCAAGACCAAATCATCGGTGTTGAAGCCATAAATCATGAAACAGGCAAAAAGTACGAAATCAAAGGGTCGGCTATTATCAATGCAACGGGTGTTTTTACAAATGCCATCATGAAACTAAACGACACGGTATACAAAAAATACATTGTGCCAAGTCAGGGAATTCATCTTGTATTTGATCAATCCTTTTTGCCGGGCGAACACGCTTTGATGATTCCTAAAACAAGTGACGGAAGAGTTTTGTTTGCCGTTCCCTGGCACAATCGAATTGTAGTCGGAACTACTGATACTTTAATTCGAAAACACAGTCTCGAACCCATTGCGTTAGAGAGTGAAATTGAATTTGTTTTGGAAACTGCTCAACGTTTTCTGGCTAAAAAACCCACAAGAGCCGATGTTTTATCTGTTTTTGCCGGTTTACGACCTTTAGCTGCACCGGAAGAAGAAGGCAAAAGCACCAAAGAAGTTTCCCGAAGCCATAAAATCATAGTTTCAGAAACCGGATTAATCACAATTACCGGAGGCAAATGGACTACTTACAGAAAAATTTCTGAGGATATTATTGATAAGGCTATCAAAATAGGCAAATTGCCTAAAAAAGCTTGTATTACCGAACAGCTTCCCATTCATGGAAATAAAGCCACTACAAATTCAGACAGAACAAATCATTTATATATCTATGGATCAGACCTTCCTAAAATAGTAGAATTGCTGCAAAGAGAACCTGAACTGAAAGAAAAATTACATCCGGATCACGAATTCATAATGGCCGAAGTGGTTTGGGCTATTCGATATGAAATGGCAAGAACAGTAGATGACATTCTCGCAAGACGTGTCCGCTTGTTGTTCTTAGATGCCAGAGCTGCCATAGCTTCTTCTGAAAAAACAGCGCGCCTTCTGGCAAAGGAACTCGGTCATGATGAAACCTGGATCCTTAGAGAAATAACCAACTTTCATGGAATTGCAAAAGGCTTTCTTCTAAAAGAATTTCAATAGATTTATATTAACTTAAACCTGTTGAGTGAAATTGAATTACATTTAATTTTAACACATAGTAACATAGGTATTAATATGCAAAAGAGGAAGGCAAAGCAGAAACACCTTTCTTTCACATAGTATATTATGTGCTTTTTAACTAGTGAAATACCTTTTTTAAGTTTACAAAGACTATGTTACTATGTGTTAAAACAATTTCACCCACCGGGCTAACTTAAAAATATGCGATCATGCAGGACAAATTAATTCTGGCTTTGGATCAGGGAACTACTTCTTCCAGAGCCATTGTATTCAATCACAAAGGAGAAATAGTCAGTATTTCTCAAAAGCCATTTAAACAAATTTTTCCAAAACCGGGATGGGTCGAACATGATCCTAACGAAATCTGGTCTTCGCAAGTTAGTGTCGCTGCCGAAGTAATAGCAAAAGTTGGAATTACGGGCCGCGAAATTGCTGCTATAGGAATTACCAACCAGCGGGAAACTACCATTGTATGGGATCGCGAAACAAGCGAACCTGTTTACAAGGCTATTGTCTGGCAAGACCGCAGAACGGCAAAATACTGCGACGAACTAAAAGCAAAAGGTCATACAGAAATGATCCAGAAGAAAACCGGATTAATTCTCGATGCTTATTTTTCCGGAACCAAAGTAAAATGGATATTGGACAATGTTCCCGGAGCACGCGAAAAAGCAGAACAGGGAAAACTTTGTTTTGGAACTGTAGATACCTGGTTGATTTGGAAACTAACCCGAAGTAAATTGTTTATGACGGACGTTTCTAATGCCAGCAGAACTTTATTATTCAATATAAATACTTTGGACTGGGACGACGAGTTGCTGGCATTATTTGATATTCCGAGAGCCATGCTGCCTGAAGTAAAAGAAAGCAGCGCGATATATGGAGAAACGAGCACTACCCTATTCTCAACAAAAATCCCGATTAGCGGGGTTGCCGGAGATCAGCAGGCAGCCCTTTTTGGTCAGCTGTGTACCAATTCCGGAATGATTAAAAACACCTATGGAACAGGTTGTTTTATGCTGATGAATACCGGTGAAAAACCTATTTTTTCAGCGCACAACTTATTGACTACAATTGCATGGAAAATCAACGGAAAAACTACGTATGCGTTAGAAGGCAGCGTTTTTGTTGGAGGTGCAGCCGTACAATGGTTACGAGACGGCGCAAAAATAATCAATTCATCAGATGAAATCGAAGCTCTCGCAGCAAGCGTGCCTGACAATGGCGGTATTTATTTTGTTCCTGCTTTGACCGGTTTAGGAGCACCACATTGGGATCAATACGCAAGAGGCGCCATCGTTGGAATCACCAGAGGGACGACAAATGCACATATTGCCAGAGCTACTTTAGAAGGAATTGCTTATCAGGTAAACGATCTCCTCAAAGCTATGGAAGCAGATTCCGGATACAAAGGAATAGAACTACGAGTAGACGGTGGTGCAGCAGCAAACAATTTATTAATGCAATTTCAATCAGACATATTTGGGTCTAATGTAACCCGACCTACCACATTAGAAACTACCGCTTTGGGAGCCGCGTATCTGGCAGGACTAGCCGTGGGATATTGGTCGAGTTTAGACGATCTGAAAGAACAATGGTCGATCGACCAAGTATTTTCTCCAAAAATGGATCAGGCTAAAGTAAAGCTACTGGTGAAAAACTGGGACAGAGCTGTTGGCCGCGCATCGCATTGGATTGAAGAATAATTTTTAACTACTAACTAAACCGTAAAAAATGACTCCTTTTATAGCAGAAATTTTAGGCACAATGATTATGATTTTATTAGGAAATGGCGTTGTGGCAAACGTATTACTTAAAGATACCAAAGGAAACAATTCGGGTTGGATGGTGATCACATCAGCTTGGGCATTTGCCGTTTTTGTGGGCGTTACGATCGCGGGACCCATTAGCGGTGCTCATTTAAATCCTATTGTTACGTTAGGTTTGGCCCTGATTGGAAAATTTACCTGGAATCTGGTTCCTGCTTACATCCTTGCTCAAATGATTGGAGCAATGTCAGGTGCTTTTTTAGTGTGGCTGTCTCATAAAGATCATTTTGCAGCAACCGAAGATGAAGGAGTTAAACTGGCCTGTTTCTCTACCTCACCGGCAATCAAAAACAATCTCTCCAACTTAATCAGTGAAGTAATTGCGACTTTTGTCTTACTATTTTCAGTCTTTTATATTGCCGGACCAAGTTTGCAAATCGCAACCGATGCGAATGCAACAATTGGTTTAGGAACCATTGGAGCGCTTCCGGTAGCAATAGTCGTATGGGCAATTGGTCTGTCGTTAGGAGGAACTACAGGTTACGCCATAAACCCCGCAAGAGATTTAGGCCCGAGGATCATGCATGCTATTTTACCTATAAAAGGAAGCAGTAACTGGACGTATGCCTGGATTCCAATTGTAGGACCCATAATTGGTTCGGGATTAGCTGCCGCATTATATTTGACGATTAATTAATGCCTAACAAACGGAGAGTTCTGAAATTTAGGGCTCGCGGGTTTCTCCTATTATGAGCTCGCGTGAGGGATAGAAGCTATCTGCCGAAGCAGTGCGGATAGCCCGACAGCATCCTGATAAGAGGGCGTATAAGCACAACGTAACTTTGCCCTCTTATCGGGATGGTGGCACGCCCTGCTCAGCATTAAATTACTTCTTTATATAAGGTTTTGCCAAGGTTTTAAATTTTTGAAAAAGCTTAGTTCGTTTTAAATAATCATTAAATAATTCCCCAATCTTGCATTAAATTAAAAACTTATACTATTTTTACTATAGTTCTATAGGGTATATAAAGTTTAAAAGTAGTGTTATTTTTAATTAACAAAAAATTAACAATACATTTGTATATACAAATATGAAAAGTTATACATTTGTATATACAAATTATACACTTACGACTATGACAATTGAAGAGGTTATAAAAAGTACAGTTAAGATGGATAATGCGAGAAAAGTTATTCTGAATATCATGTACACGCAAAATGTGATTCAGGATCATTTCAACGAATTGATAAAACCGTATGATCTGTCCGGAGAGCAATACAATGTACTGCGTATATTAAGAGGACAAAAAGGAAACCCTGCTAATATGTGTGTGATACAGGAGCGAATGCTGGCCAAAACGAGCAACACGACCCGATTAGTAGACAAATTATTATTGAAAGATTTCGTTACCAGAAATGTTTGTCCCGGTAATCGACGTAAAATTGAAGTTCTAATCACCCAAAAGGGATTGGATGTATTGAAAGAATTAGATCCGAAAGTAGACGAGCACGAGCGTTTGTTTGCCAAGAACATAAGTCCAGAAGAATTAGAATTATTAAACCAATTATTAGAAAAATACAGAACCCAACAAAATTAAAATTATGAGTACATTATTAGACAATCTAAACTGGAGATATGCAACAAAGAAATTTGATGCCACCAAAAAAATATCTTCACAAGATTTAAACACTTTAAAAGAAGCTGTTAGATTAAGTGCTTCTTCATACGGATTACAACCCTACAAAGTTATTATTGTTGAAAATCCGGAAATCAGAGAAAAATTAAAAGCTGCTGCTTACGGACAGACGCAAATTACAGATGCTTCTCAAATATTTATTTTCGCCAACGACTTAAATCTTGGAGCAGATTCTGTAGATGCTTACATCAACACCATCAGTGAAACAAGAGGTGTTCCTGCTGACGCTTTAGGCGGATTCAGTGACATGATGAAAGGTACTATTTCAAATCTTTCAGTTGAAGCAAAAAATATTTGGACAGCAAAACAAACTTATATCGCTTTAGGTACTTTATTGAGTGCTGCTTCTGAATTAAAAATCGATGCGACTCCAATGGAAGGATTTAATGCTGCTGCATTTAATGAAATATTAGGTTTTGACAAATTAGGATTAAACACTTCTGTTATCGCAACTGTAGGATACAGACATGATGAGGACGAAACTCAGCACTACAAAAAAGTTAGAAAATCAAACGAGGATTTATTTATCACTATATAATTATTATTAATCAAAATCAATTTTAACAAAATGAAAAATTTAAAGACAATTGCAATAGCATTATTCGTAGCAGTAGCTGGACTTTCAGTAAACGCACAAACTAAAAAAATCGATGTAAAAGCAAGTACTATCAAATGGGTAGGTAAAAAAGTAACCGGAGAGCACTCAGGAACTGTAAACTTCAAAGAAGGTGCAGTAGTTTTCAAAGGAAAAAAATTAACAGGTGGTAGCTTCACTGTTGATATGACTTCATTAACAGCAACTGATATCACCGGAGAATACCAAGGAAAATTAAACGGCCACTTAAAAGCTGACGATTTCTTTGGAACTGACAAATTCCCAACTGCAAAATTAGTTTTCAAAACTATCGGAGCAAAATCAACTGATGTATACACTGTAACTGCTGATTTAACTATAAAAGGAATCACTAAACCTGTAACTTTTGATATCGCTGTAAAAGGAAATACTGCTACAACAGCTTTCAAAGTAGACAGAACTAAATACGATATCAAATACAACTCTGGTAATTTCTTCCAAAACTTAGGAGACAAAACTATCAATGACGAATTTGAATTGACTGTAGCTTTAAAATTCTAATAGCATAAAAATCAGCAATTCCTTATTTTATAAGAAAAACCCCAATAGTTTAACACTATTGGGGTTTATTTTTATATTTTTCCCAAAAAAATAACATTCTTAATACTCCCCTAACGCTTTCGTAATACCATACTGGACTTTGATTAACATTGGCCTTCTACTTTTGAACTTATTAAAAATCAAAAACTGGAAATCAAAATCATAGTTATGAAAGCAAAAATACATCTTATAGTTGTCACGGTTCTTAGTACTTTTTTTCTACAGGCACAACAACAGCCTAAAGGTATTATTGGTACCTCAAACTGGATGAACAACTGGACCAATTTTAAACCTGCCAATACCGAATATAGCGAAGCCACAAACATTATTGCAGGAACTATTAACAAAGACACCAAACTCCTTAAACGCAATACGTATCAGTTAGTTGGAGTTGTTTACGTTACCAACAATGCCGTATTATCTATCGAACCGGGAACTGTAATAAGAGGCGACGATAAAACATGTGGAACTTTGGTAATTACAAACGGATCCAAAATTGTAGCCGAAGGTTTAGAAACAGACCCTATTGTTTTTACATCCAATAAAGAAACGACCCAAAGAAAACCGGGAGACTGGGGTGGAATTATCATTTTGGGAAAAGCACCAATCAATACACTTGGAGGAGTACATACTTTACCTTTTGATCTCGAACCAATGCTAAACCACTATGGCGGTCAGGATGCCGAAGACAACTCGGGAGTTTTAAAATATATTCGAATTGAATATTCCGGACGAAAACTAAGTGCTGCCAAAGAACTTAATGGACTTTCGCTTGCCGGAGTAGGAAAAAAAACAATTTTAAGCAACATTCAGATCAGTTACTCTAATGATGACTCTTTCGAATGTTACGGAGGAGATTTAAACCTGAATAATCTGGTTTCTTATCGAACTACCGATGATGATTTTGATTTTACTCAGGGTGCACAAATCAACATCAATAACAGTATTGCCATTCGTCATCCCTTTTCATCGGATATTTCGGGCTCAAGATGTTTCGAAGTTGATTCTTATGACAAAATCGGAAATACAGACATGAGCAAAAAATTAACTAAAATAAACGCCAGTAACATTACACTTATAAATCTGGAAGAAAATAATCAGGGACTTGTGAGAGAATCAGTCTATGTGAGAGAAAACACTTTTTTTAATTTTACGAACAGTATTGTTTCCGGATTTACACCTTTTGTTCTACTGGAAGGAAATATTGGAAACGGCGAAGTTAATTTAGGAAAAATTACCTTCAAAAACTTAATCGTCAATAACTGTAATGGTGGAATCACAAGCGAAGCCGGCGGAGCAAATACTGCAATTGAAAATTATTACAACAATCCCATTTTTGACATTAACTTTACTAAAATCAAAAACAGCGAATTGTTTACAACACCAAATATCAAAGGAAGTCCGGACTTTAGGATGAACGTAAACAATACCATAGCCATTGGCAACTAAGACCTTAAAACAACCTTACAAGAACAAAATTTAACAAATTTTAAAATTTAAAGAAGTTTTTTTTTACTTTTTATACCTTGTAATTCAAATTACATTTATATATTTGTGAAATCAATATAAGATATGAAAACAATAATGAACAATACTTGGTGGTGGAAGAATTTACGTGAAACGTCGTGAACAAAGCTTCCTATGGTATTATAAAACTATAAATATAAAAGGCTTGTCATCACGACAAGCCTTTTTTTTTTGGTCTGAACTCTGATAAGAAAATCTATTAAAAATAAAAAAACGAAAAACTTTGAAACCATTTACACTCAACACACACTACAAACAAATTCTGGCAGACACCATTACACCGGTAAGTGTTTATTTTAAAATCAGAGACAAATTCCCAAATAGCTTACTATTGGAAAGTAGTGATTATCATGGAAATGATAATAGTTTCTCTTACATCTGCTGCAACCCTATTGCAACCATTAAAATTGAGAACGAAATCATTTCAAAAACTTTTCCTGACGGAACGAAAGAACGAATCACTATCGACAGTTCAACGAATATTCCGGAAATTATTCAGGAATTTTCGAGCCAATTCCAATCAGAAAAAAATGATTTTAAATTTATCAATAATGGTTTATTTGGATACATTTCTTACGATGCTGTTCGTTATTTTGAAAAAGTTTCGATTGCCAAAAAAGACAGAGCTACCTCAATTCCTGATGTATTTTATGCTGTTTATCAAAACATCATTGCCATCAATCACTTTAAAAACGAAGCGTACATTTTTTGTCATAGTGTTGATGGAAGAAATAATATTTCGGAGATCGAACAATTATTACAATCGAGAAATATAGCATCTTACAAATTCAGCAAGGAAGGCGAAGGTTTCTCTAATTTAACCGATGACGAATTCAAACACAATGTAGCTTTAGCCAAAAAACACTGCTTCCGTGGAGATGTTTTTCAACTGGTACTTTCACGTCGTTTTACCCAAGGTTTCAAAGGCGATGAATTCAACGTATATCGAGCTTTACGAAGTATAAATCCTTCTCCGTACTTATTCTTCTTCGATTATGGTGATTTCAAAATATTTGGGTCTTCACCTGAGGCACAAATAATTGTAAAAAACAGAAAAGCCGAAATTCATCCTATAGCCGGAACTTTCAAAAGAACCGGAAATGACGAACAGGACGCTGTTTTAGCCAAACAACTATCAGAAGATAAAAAGGAGAACAGTGAACACGTGATGCTTGTCGATTTGGCCAGAAATGATTTAAGCCGAAATGGACATGATGTAAATGTTGAAAAATACAGAGAAGTTCAGTTTTTCTCGCATGTAATTCATTTGGTTTCCAAAGTAACCGGTTATTTACATGAAAAAGCAACCACTATGCAGGTGGTAGCCGATACTTTCCCGGCAGGAACTTTAAGTGGAGCTCCAAAACACAGAGCCATGCAACTGATCGAAGATTATGAAAAAACAAATCGTAATTTCTACGGAGGAGCCATTGGGTTCATGGATTTTGAAGGTAATTTCAATCACGCTATTATGATTCGAACTTTCCTGAGTAAAAACCACCAATTACACTGCCAGGCTGGTGCCGGAATTGTTGCCAGTTCTGATGAAGAAAGTGAAATGCAGGAAGTTTACAACAAACTAAGAGCCTTGAATACAGCCTTAGAGATGGCAGAGAAAATATAAGTCATTTTGTTTCAGGTTTGTCTGCGTTACAACAACGTGAAACTTAAAACTTAAAACTTAAAACTTGAAACTTGAAACTTGAAACAAAAAGAACCTGAAGCTTGAAACAAAACTAAAAAAACAACCATAAACCCAACCTAAAAAAACGATGAAGAACATTATTCCATTTTTGATTGCCATTGTATTATTTACTTCCTGTGAAGCTAAAAAAGAATCAAACACACTTCCTTTAAGCGGAACCTGGCGTCTGATATCAGCTGAAACCACCGAAAAAGATTCTACGTTCTCAACTTTCAATCCGAAAACAAAAATGATTAAAATTATAAATGATAGCCATTTTGCTTTTTTTAATCATGATTTAAATAGCGGTAAGGATTCAACGAATGCGGTTTTCTTTGGCGGAGGTGGAAAATATACTTTAAAAGACAGTATTTATACCGAAAATCTGGAATACTTCAATAACCGTCAATGGGAAAACAATAAGTTTGAGTTTGTTGTAAAAATTAAAAACGATACTCTGATTCAAAAGGGAATCGAAAAATTAGAAAAATTAGGAATCGATCGTATTATCACTGAAAAGTACGTTCGGGAGAAATAAACAGAAATCAGTTGCCAGTCACAGTATTCAGTCTCAGTAAACTTAGCACCTGAGAATCTTAGCAACTTAGAACCTTAAAAAAATGAAAAAAATATTAGTTATAGACAATTACGATAGTTTCACTTATAATTTAGTACACTATCTGGAAGATTTAAACTGTGAAGTTACGGTATACAGAAACGATGAGTTTGATATTGATGAAATTGCATCTTTTGAAAAAATACTACTTTCACCAGGTCCCGGCATACCGGATGAAGCAGGGTTATTAAAAGCGGTGATTCAGAAATATGCTCCAACAAAAAGTATTTTAGGCGTTTGTTTAGGACAACAGGCTATCGGAGAAGTTTTCGGAGGAACACTTTCAAACCTGGACAAGGTATATCATGGTGTCGCTACAAATGTAAAAACAGTAGTTTCAGACGAAATTTTGTTCGAAGGTTTGGGTAACGAATTCGAAGTTGGTCGCTACCATTCCTGGGTTGTTGATGCCAACTTGCCCGATGTTCTTGAAGCCACTTCAGTTGATGAAAACGGACAAATCATGTCTTTAAGACACAAAACTTTTGATGTAAGAGGTGTACAATTTCATCCGGAAAGTGTTCTGACACCAAAAGGAAAAAGGATTTTAGAGAATTGGATTAAGAGTTAGTAAAAAAATAGTTTCAAGTTTTAGGTTTCAAGTTATTGTAACCTGAAATCTGAAACCTGACACTGAATAACGATGGAAATACAAATCAAAGAAACTAAAGATATTAATATTGAGGAAATAATAGTACTGTACAAAGCAAACGAATGGAGTTCTGCTCACAAACCAAATGAATTGTACAATGGTCTTTTAAATTCTGAAACTTTAATAACAGCCTGGGAAGGAAAAAAATTAATAGGACTAGGAAATGCTATTTCTGATGGGCATTTAACCGTTTATTATCCACATTTACTAATACTTCCGGAATATCAGGGAAAAGGGATCGGAAAATTAATTTTGGATAAGATGCTCGAAAAATATCGTCATTTTCATATGCAAATGCTGACTGCTGACGGAAAATCAGTTGACTTCTATAAAAAGAATGGATTTGAACGCGCGGGAAAAACAGAGCCCATGTGGATTTATCAGGGGAATGAACATTAGAAAAAATTTACAGTCTCAGTCTCAGTATCCAGTATTAGTGAAACCTTAGGATCTTAGTACCTCAAAACCTTAGCAACTTTAAAAAATGAAAAACATACTAAATAAATTAATCAATCACGAAGTACTTTCGAAAGAGGAAGCCAAAGACGTGTTGATCAACATCTCAAGCGGGGCTTACAACCCAAGTCAGATTTCGGCATTCTTGACTGTATTTATGATGCGAAGCATTACCATTGATGAACTTTCCGGATTTCGCGAAGCTTTATTAGAATTGTGCATTCGTGTGGATTTATCGGCCTACAACGCTATTGATTTGTGCGGAACGGGTGGTGACGGAAAAGATACTTTCAACATTTCGACTTTAGCTTCATTCGTAGCTGCCGGAGCAGGAATAAAGGTAGCAAAACATGGAAATTATGGGGTCTCCTCTATTTCGGGATCAAGCAACGTGATGGAAAAAATGGGAATAAAATTCAGCAACGATCCGTCATTTTTAGAAAAATGCATTGATCAGGCAGGAATTTGTGTTTTACACGCTCCTTTATTTCACCCTGCTATGAAAAATGTAGGACCAATCCGAAAAGAACTAGCGGTAAAAACATTTTTTAACATGTTAGGTCCAATGGTAAATCCATCTTTCCCTAAAAATCAATTAGTTGGTGTTTTTAATTTAGAATTGGCGAGAATGTATGCTTATTTATATCAAAACACCGACGTTAATTTTACCATCCTGCATTCGCTTGACGGTTACGATGAAATCTCGTTAACCGGTCCGACAAAAATCATTACAAGCGATATGGAAGGCATGTTGAAACCCGAGGATTTCAACGTTCGCCTTTTATCGCAAAGAGAAATTGAGGGAGGAAGAACCATCGAAGAATCAGCCGATATGTTTGTGAGTATTATTTCCGGAAAAGGAAGTGAAGCTCAGAATAATGTGGTTTGTGCAAATGCCGCAATGGCCATTTCAACCGTAACCAAATGCTCTCCTCAGGAAGGTTTTAAGCAGGCCAAAGAAAGTTTGTTTTCCGGAAAAGGGCATCAAGTGCTTAAAAAATTACAAGAACTAAGTAAGTAAAAAATAGTTTCAAGTCTTTTTTGTTTCAGGTTTCAAGTTGTTGAAACCGGGAACTTGAAACCTGAAACCTGAAACCAATAAAACAATGAACATTTTAGATAAAATAATTGTAGATAAAAAACGAGAAGTCGTTCTGAAAAAATCAATCATTCCCGTTTCACAATTGGAAGCTTCTGTATTTTTTGGAAGAGAAACGATTTCTTTAAGTCAAAAACTGAAGACAAGTTCGACAGGAATAATTGCAGAGCACAAACGCCGTTCTCCGTCTAAATCTGTAATCAATCATAGCTTCACAGTAGAAGAAGTTGTTAAAGGATATGAGAATGCAGGCGCCTGTGGAATTTCAGTTTTAACTGATGGAAAATACTTTGGCGGTTCATTAGACGATTTACTTCTGGCAAGAGCAAGTGTAAATATTCCGCTTTTGCGAAAAGAATTTATCGTCGATGAATATCAGATTTTAGAAGCCAAAGCATACGGAGCCGATTTAATTTTACTGATTGCAGCCGTTTTAACCCGCGAAGAAATCAAATCCTTATCGGAATTTGCCAAACAATTAGGGTTAGAAGTTTTACTGGAAGTACACAATCAGGAAGAATTAGAGAAATCTATAATGCCGAGTTTAGATATGATTGGCGTGAACAACAGAAATCTGAAAACCTTTGAAGTAAGTCTGGATTTCAGCAAACAACTGGCCGCTCAAATCCCAAATGATTTTGTAAAAGTTTCAGAAAGCGGAATTTCATCTATTGAAGCCATTTCGGAATTAAGACCCTATGGTTACAGTGGTTTCCTAATCGGAGAAAACTTTATGAAAACAGATAATGCCGGTCAGGCAGCAACTGAATTTATTAGACAGCTGTAGGCTGTAGGCTTTAAGCTTTAAGCCGTAAGCTGAAAACCGAAAAACTTTCTTAACATTACTAATTTAGCCTAAAGCTTATTGCTTAAACTCTAACCAATCGATAAAAAATAATACGGCATGAAACAAAAGCTTATAGCTTAATGCCTATTGCTTAAAGCATAAAAATAAAAAAAAATGAAACTAAAAATATGCGGCATGAAATATCCCGACAATATACTCGAAACAGGAGCACTCCTGCCCGATTATATGGGATTTATTTTCTGGAAAAAATCCGCACGTTATTTTGACGGAACGATTCCGGAATTGATTCATACCATCAAGAAAACTGGTGTTTTTGTAGATGAAACGGTTGATAACGTATTATCAACAGCAGACAAGTATCATTTACAAGCCGTTCAGTTACATGGAAAGGAAACCGTAGAATTTTGCCAGGAACTGAGAGCTAAGATCGATGCCAAAATTGATGTAACTATTGAAATCATAAAAACATTCTCGATAGATGAACATTTTGATTTTGAAATTCTGGCACCTTTTGAAAAGGTTTGCGATTATTTTCTGTTTGATACAAAAGGAAAATTACCGGGCGGAAACGGAACCACTTTTGACTGGAAAATACTGGAAAATTATAAATCTGAGAAACCAATCTTTTTGAGCGGTGGCATCGGAATTGAAGAAATACCTGCGATAAAGAACCTCAAAGTACCTATTTACGCTATCGACGTAAACAGTAAATTTGAGACAGAACCAGGATTAAAGAATATAAGTCTATTAAGAAAGTTTCAGAAAAATCTAAAACCTGCTACTTTAAACCCAAAACAACTATACAATGAATTATAATGTTAACGAAAAAGGATATTACGGAGAGTTTGGAGGCGCCTATATACCCGAAATGCTTTATCCGAATGTAGAAGAATTACGTCAGAATTATCTAAAAATAACAAGCGAGCCAGATTTTAAAGCAGAATTTGACCAATTACTAAGAGATTATGTAGGTCGTCCTAGTCCGCTTTATTTTGCAAAACGTTTGTCGGAGAAGTACAATACTAAGATATATCTGAAAAGAGAAGATTTAAATCATACCGGGGCACATAAAGTCAATAATACTATTGGACAAATTCTGGTTGCCAAACGCTTGGGTAAAAAAAGAATTATCGCCGAAACTGGTGCCGGTCAGCATGGTGTGGCAACCGCTACAGTATGTGCTTTAATGGGAATGGAATGTATCGTGTATATGGGTGAAATTGACATCGCACGTCAGGCACCAAACGTGGCACGTATGAAAATGTTAGGCGCCGAAGTTCGTCCGGCACTTTCAGGCTCCAAAACATTAAAAGATGCTACCAATGAGGCGATTCGTGATTGGATTAACAATCCCGTAGATACACATTATATCATAGGTTCAGCAATTGGACCACACCCCTATCCCGATATGGTTACCCGTTTTCAAAGTGTCATTTCAGAAGAAATCAAATGGCAGTTAAAAGCAAAAGAAGGACGTGAAAATCCTGATTATGTAGTAGCTTGTATTGGTGGAGGAAGTAATGCGGCCGGAACTTATTATCACTTTCTACACGAACCTGAAGTGGGAATTATTGCCGTAGAAGCTGCCGGAAAAGGTGTAGACAGCGGTCATAGCGCCGCCACCAGTAAATTAGGGAAAATGGGAATTATTCACGGCTGTAAAACCCTTTTGATGCAAACTCCGGACGGACAAATTACCGAACCGTATTCTATTTCTGCCGGTCTTGATTATCCCGGAGTTGGTCCTATGCATGCCCATCTGGCGCAAACCGGTCGCGGGGAATTCTTTTCTGTAACTGATGATGATGCAATGAACGCAGGTTTACAGCTTACCAAACTGGAAGGAATTATTCCGGCAATTGAAAGTGCACATGCTTTTGCTGTTTTAGATCAGAAGAAATTCAAGCCAAGCGATATTGTAGTGATCAGTCTTTCTGGTCGTGGAGATAAGGATTTAGACAATTATATTGATTATTTTAAATTGTAATAAGATAGCAACTATGGAAAAGTTATTCTCTTACGGAACATTGCGATCAAAAGAAATTCAGATGCGCCTTTTTAACAAGGTGTTAATCGGAACCCGAGATCAGCTTCATGGTCACAAACTAAAAAGTCTGCAAATCGAAGAAGAATTTGGAATGGCAGATTATGTTGTAGTTGTACCAAGCGCATCCTCTACGGACCCTATACACGGTGTTGTTTTTGACGTCACAAATGCCGATTTAGCCAAAGTAGATCTATTCGAATCTAATGCGTATAAAAGAGTTCAGGTAACCTTGAATTCCGGAACAGTTGCCTGGATTTATATCGAAAACAAATAATTCTATACCATGATTCTGGCAGCAGCACAAACAAAACCACTCCGCGGGGATATTGATTCCAACTTATTAGAGCACTACCGTCTTGTTGAACTAGCCGTTCAGAATGGAGCAAAATTAATTGCATTTCCTGAAATGTCAATCACGGGTTACGAAAGAGAGTACGCTCAAAAACTGGCGTTTCAAAAAGACGATTCGAGATTAGATCGTTTAAGAAAATTAGCCGTAGAAAATAATATCGTCATCATTGCAGGAGCACCAATCCAAATTGAAACAAAATTATTTATCGGCGAATTTATTATTGCTCCGGACAATTCTGTTTCGATATACACCAAGCAATTTTTGCATGAAGGAGAAGACGATTTTTTTCAATCTTCGTTTGATTATAATCCGATGATTGAAATTGAAAATCAGAAAATTTCATTTGCTATTTGTGCTGATATTGACCATCCACAGCATCCGCAAAATGCATGTAAGAGAGAAGCAAATATTTATATTGCCAGTATTTTCTTTTCGCCAAACGGGATTCCAAATGCTTACAGGCATTTACAAAGTTATGCCGAGAAACATCAATTGAATGTGCTGATGTCTAATTTCAGCGGAGAATCGTGGGGATCACCATCGGCCGGACAAAGTGCTTTCTGGAATAATAAAGGTGAACTTATTGAACAAATGAACGATACAGATACCGGACTTTTATTGGTGGAATATCAAAACGAAAACTGGACCAGTAAAGTTGTAAAAAATTAGTACAAATCCCTTAATCCGGGAGAAGATAAAATTTAAACCTATCTAACTTTTGTTAGGAGAAAAAATAAAAACAATGAACAGAATAACTCAAAAATTACAAGAAGATAAAAAGATTCTTTCTATTTATTTCTCAGCGGGATATCCCAATTTGAATGATACCGTTCCCATCATTCAGGATTTAGAAAAAAATGGTGTTGATTTAATCGAAATTGGCTTGCCTTTTAGTGATCCTTTGGCTGATGGTCCAACCATTCAGGCGAGTTCAACACAGGCTCTTCACAATGGAATGACTACCCAAATTCTTTTTGATCAGTTGAAAAACATCCGCGAAAGCGTAAAAATTCCGTTAATTATTATGGGGTACTTCAACCCGATGCTGCAATACGGAATCGAAGAATTTTGTAAAAAATGTGCCGAAATTGGTATCGACGGCTTAATTATTCCGGATTTACCTGTTGATGTTTACGCAGACGAATACAAAGCAATTTTCGAAAAATACGGTTTAATCAATGTTTTCCTGATTACCCCTCAAACGTCAGAAGAGCGTATACATTTTATCGACAGCGTTTCAAATGGATTCATTTATATGGTGAGTTCAGCCAGCGTAACGGGTTCTCAGGCCGGTTTCGGAAATACTCAGGAAAGTTATTTCGAAAGAATTGCCCAAATGAATCTTAAAAACCCACAAATTGTAGGTTTTGGAATTTCAAACAAAGAAACATTTGATCAGGCTACTAAATATGCCAAAGGGGCTATTATCGGAAGTGCGTTTATCAAACATTTAAGTGAAAGCGGTTCTGGAAAAATTAGAGAATTTGTTGGAGAGATTCGATAATTAATTTTTCTACTAAATATATAATACTGTCTAGTTTGTCATTTCTCCTCCGTCGAAATGACACTCGTAATTCGACAAAGATTGACTATTATGCATGAGGAATTTCTTATGTGATTTCTCCCTTCGGTCGAAATAACAAAAAACCATTAAAAGCTGAAAACAGGTCTGTTTTCAGCTTTTTTTGTGCAAAATTATCACGCTTAAAAAGTGTTAATATTTTGTTAAAATAAAATTAAACAACTGTTTAATTTAAACGCTTGTTTAATTTTGTACCCGATTAGAAACAATACCATGTTAAACTTCGAATTAAACGATAAAAAAATTCAAATTCTGGAAGTTGCTGAAAAGCTATTCTCAGAAAAAGGATTTGAAGGGACTTCGATACGGGATATCTCCAAACATGCAAAAATTAATATTGCAATGGTTTCGTATTACTTTGGCTCTAAAGAAAGACTACTGGAAGCCCTTATTATTTACAAAACTGCCGATTTAAAGCTTCAACTTGAAAATTTATTACAGGAAAATATTGAACCTCTCGATAAAGTCAATAAATTAATCGAAATTTACATTACGAGAATAAGCTGTAACAAAGGGATTTTCAGAGTTTTACACTTTGAACTTAACTCTAAAAAAAGAGAGAAAAGTATGATCGCCTTCACAGAACTTAAAAAAGGAAATTTAAAATCGGTTGAGAGTATTATTGCACAGGGTCAGTCTAAAGGAGTTTTTAGAAAAGATGTAATTATTCCACTCATTACTCCTACCATCATTGGAACCTTTTTTCACTTTCACATGAATAGGCCTTTTTTTGAGGAACTATTAAATTTAAAAACAGAAGAGATGTACAACGAGTACATCAAAACCAGTCTTACAAAGCACATTCAACAAACTATAAAAGCGCTACTTGTTTATGAAAATTAGTCAATTAATGCTCTTTGGGGTTTTCTTCATCGGAATTTCGTCAATAGAAGCACAAGAGAAAACAAGTTTAACCTTAGGCGAGGCCGTAAAAATGGCTTGGGAAAAAAGTAACGAAGTTACACTTGCCAACTCTAAGGTAAACACAAAAAAATACGAATTAAAAAGCGTAAAAGACAATCAATATCCGGATATTAAAATTTCCGGTCAATACCAACGTCTTACAAAGGCATCGATTACTATGCCAAATCAAAGTGAAAATGCATCTATCGCATCTCCGGACAGAGCAATGTTTGGAATGGCAACTTTGAGTCTTCCTTTATTTTCAGGATTCAAAATTCAGAATAGTATTGAAGCCTACGATAACTTGTACGAAGCGGAAAATGCTACTGCTGCCAAAACGAAAGAGGATGTTGCTTTAAAAGTAATTACCTATTACACTGCTTTGTACAAAGCTCAAAAAACATTGGATGTTTTAAATGAAAATCAAAAAAGTGCGAAACAACGTGTTACTGATTTTACAGAATTGGAGAAGAATGGAATTATTCCAAGAAATGATTTATTAAAGTCTCAATTACTGGTTTCAAAAACACAATTATCTATTGATGAAGCCACTAACAATCTTAACAATATCAACTTCTATCTAACGACTTTATTAAAGTTAGACCCTAACACAAAACTGCAGGTTAATGAAGCTGATTTTTTCAACTTAAAAACAAGCAATGCGCCAACATCAGATGCAATAGCTCTTGAAAACAGAAAAGATTTAGAAGCAATTCGTTTGCAGCAAAAAGCTACTGAGTCAAATATCAAAGTAGCAAAGGCTGCCTATTATCCTACATTAGCCTTACTTGGCGGTTATACGGCACTGGACCTTAAAGACATCATAACGGTGAGATATGCTATGAACTTTGGATTAGGTTTAACTTATGACTTATCCGGAATTTACAAAAACAGTGCCCATGTACGAGTAGCGGAAAGCAAAGCTCTGGAAGTTAAAAATAGTGAGGCTGTAATGACGGACCGTATTAAAATCGAAGTTCAAAAATCAATTGAAGATTATGATTTGGCTATAAATCAAAGTGTGGTTTACGATGAAGCTCTTCAACAGGCAAGTGAAAATTACAGACTTGTAAAAGATAAGTTTGACAATGGTTTATCAGATACTAATGATTTGGTTGAAGCTGACGTTGAACAATTAAGCGCTAAAATAAATACCGCATTATCAAAAGCTACTATCATTCAAAAATATTACGAATTACTTTCGGTATCCGGACAATTATCACAATCATTCAATCTTTCTAAAATATAATCGACAGCTCTCATGGAAAAGAAAAAAACAAATACTAAATTCATCATTATACTAACCGTTTTGGTTTTAGTGGGCGGAACTTACGGAATAACTAAGTACATGCATTCTTTAGCTCACGAAGAAACGGACGATGCTCAAATCGAGAAAAAAATGAATCCGATTATTCCAAGAGTATCGGGATATATTAGTAAAGTATACGTAAAAGATAATGATTTTGTAAAAAAAGGTGATACTTTGTTTACGATTGATAAAAGAGATTATCAGTTAAAAATAGATGAGGCTAATGCTGCTTTATTAGGCGCTGAAGGACAATACGAAGCCGCAAAAGCTGACATTGGAAGCGCTAGTGCAAGCATCTCTGTATCGGATGCGCAAATGAGATCTGCAACAGGTTCTATCGAAAGTGCAAAAATTAGATTAAGACAGATTACAAACGATTACAACCGTTACAATAATTTGTACAAAACACATACGATTACAAAACAACAATACGAACAGGCTCTATCTGCAAAAGAAGAAGCCGAAAACCAGGTACGTGTTTTGCAAGATCAACAACGAGCTAGTTCTTACCAAAAATCAGTAATTCAATCGAAATCAAAAGTTTCTGACAAACAAACTGAAGTAGCTTCCGCTAATATCAAAAAAGCGAAAACAATGTTAGACGTTGCTCATTTAAACCTTAGCTATACGGTTGTAACTGCTGCAATTGACGGACAGGTTTCTAAAGTAGACATTCAACCAGGACAATTAGTTCAACCGGGACAATCTTTATTCTACATCATCAACAACAATGAAGCTTGGGTTGTAGCTAACTTCAAAGAAACGCAATTAAACAAAATGGTTGCCGGACAAAAAGTAAGTCTAAAAGTGGATGCTTATCCAAACTATGAATTTAAAGGTACTGTAACCTCTTTTTCTCCTGCAACGGGATCTCGTTTTTCTTTATTACCTCCTGATAATGCAACCGGTAACTTCGTAAAAACAATTCAAAGACTACCAGTAAAAATTAGTTTAGACGAATCAAACGATCCGGAGAAAGTAAAATTACTAAGACCAGGGATGAATGTTGATGTAGATGTACATTTAAAATAACATAATGGCAGCAGTACAAGCAGACGATGATTTAGTAGAATACGGATTCAGACGTGTCATTATTACGATTACGGCGGTACTTTGTGCCCTGCTTGAAATCGTCGACACGACCATTGTAAACGTAGCACTAACAGACATGCGAGGTAGCCTTGGTGCTACTTTGACTGATGTGGCCTGGGTAATTACAGCATACGCCATTGCGAATGTGATTGTAATTCCGATGACGAGCTGGCTTTCACAACAATTTGGAAGACGTAATTATTTTGTGGCTTCTATCATAATATTTACGGTCTGTTCCTTTTTATGCGGAAACGCCTCCAATATTTGGGAACTGGTAGCCTTTAGATTTGTTCAGGGTATGGGTGGAGGTGCCTTACTGGTAACAGCACAAACCATTATCACCGAAAGTTATCCCGTAGCAAAACGTGGAATGGCTCAGGCTATTTACGGAATGGGGGTAATTGTTGGACCAACTTTAGGACCGCCATTAGGAGGTTATTTAGTAGACAACTACTCCTGGCCTTATATTTTTTACATTAATATTCCATTGGGTATCATTGCTACAATTTTAGCATTAACCTTCGTAAGAAGTCCTAAGTATGGGGAAAAATTAAAAGCCAATCAGGTTGACTGGTGGGGAATTATATTGCTTGCAGCCTTTATCGGGTCTCTACAATTCGTTCTGGAGCATGGGCAACAAGACGATTGGTTCAACGATTCAACTATCATAACTTTAAGTGTGGTTACGGTTTTAGGATTGGTCTTATTTATTTGGAGAGAGCTTACTTATAAACATCCAATCGTAAACTTAAGTGTTCTAAAGGATGGAAACCTTAGAATAGGAACTGTAATGTGTTTCATTCTTGGTTTCGGTCTGTACGGATCGACTTTAATTATACCAATCTACACGCAATCTATTTTAGGATGGACCGCAACCGATGCCGGGTTATTATTGATTCCGGGATCTATTACCACAGCAATCATGATGCCTTTTGTCGGGAACATGATTCAGAGAGGAGTTCCGCAGGGCTATATGGTTGGAGTAGGATTTTTGGTATTCTTTTTCTTTACCTTTATGATGCAGACCCGTATGACTCCTGATACCGGAGTTGAACATATGTATTGGCCTCTAATTTTAAGAGGAGTTGGTTTAGGATTACTTTTTGTACCTATTACGACACTCTCTCTATCAACCTTAAAAGGAAAACATATTGGTGAAGGAGCTGCTTTTACCGGAATGATGAGACAACTAGGAGGTTCGTTTGGTATTGCTATTATTACCACGTTTATTACTCGTTTAGGACAGGAACACCGAGTGAACTTACTAACCAAGTTAGATCCTGCAAAATATGAAGTACAACAGCGTATTGCAGGAATGCAAAGAGCTTTTATGTCTAAAGGATATAGCGCAGACGTTGCATTGAAAAAAGCCTACCAAGCCATTGAATATTCTGTAATGAAACAAAGTACCGTAATGGCTTATATGGATATTTTCATGTATTTGGGAATTATGTTCTTATGCTGTATTCCAATTATTCTTTTAATCAAAAAAGGAAAAAACAAGATTAATCCTGCTGATGCAATGCATTAATAATAATTGATTTATAATACGTAAAAACGCCGAGTTCATTCCTGTAACTCGGCGTTTATTTTTTTCAAACATTAATAATTTAACCGCAAAGCACGGAAAGAATTTATTTCTAAGAAGCTTTAAATATGAAAAGTTCGCAAAGCTTTGTGTAAAAACTTTGCGAACTTTGTGTAAATCATTGTGTTCTTTGCGGTTAAAAACCTAAGTATCTCAGCATCTTAGCCCCTCAGAACCTTAAAAAAAACCTATCTCGTAAACACCAAATGATTTCCCTTTGAAAGATTACCATCAAACTGATACCCTTCATAATTAAATCCTTTTAAGTCTTCAATAGTTTCAGCATTCGTATCAATAATATAACGCACCATCATCCCTCTTGCCTTTTTGGCAAAGAAACTGATCATTTTGAGCTTTCCGTCTTTATAATCTTTAAAGTCCGGTGTGATCACAGGAACTTTTAAAGCTTTTACATCTACCGCTGAAAAGTACTCGTTACTTGCTAAATTCACGAACAGCTCTCCCTTAGACAACTCTTTATTTAATGCTTTTGTCACGGTTGGTTTCCAAAACTCGTGCAGATTTTTATACTCCCCCACTGGCAATTTTGTTCCCATTTCCAGACGGTAAGCCTGCATTAAATCTAATGGTCTCAAAACGCCGTAAAGCCCTGACAGAATTCGAAGTTTGCTTTGAAGAACGTCGAGTTTCTCCACCGGAATAGTATAAGCATCTAAACCCGTATAAACGTCTCCATCAAAAGTATAGACTGCCGGACGGGCATTTTCAGGTGTGAATGGTGTTTTCCAATCCTGATTTCTTTTCCAGTTCAAATCTGATAATTTAGCTGAAATCGACATTAATTCAGATAACTCAGCAGGTTTTTTAGTCTTTAAGATTTTATGAACCTCACGTGCTTCTTTTAAAAAATGAGGTTCTGTATGTTGAGTAGTAGGTAATTCTTTTTCGAAATTCAGTGACTTTGCAGGCGATATAACAATTTTCATGTGTACATTTTTATATACTCCAAAAATACAAATTGAATTTTTAAAAATAACAGATCTGAATTGATTTGTTCGATCGCATTATAAAGGTTCCTTTTCGCCACGAATTCACGAATTAACTTTTTAAATTAAATAAAATCCGTGAGTTGTTTCGCACGTTCGCATTACTAAATATTTATTTTGCCACAAATTTTCGCTAATTTCTGTTTCTATACCTAATCTAATTCGCAGAAATTCGTGTAATTAGTGGCAACCTTTCTTCTATTAATAAAATCCTAGCACTCAAACTGTGAATTTATTCAAAAAAGTGAGCCTTAGATTATAATAGGCATTTTCTATGTCGTAAATTTGCAACCATAAAATTCCAAAAACATTTTCAATGCAAAATTGAAAGTTGTATTCTAAATAATAGCCACGAATTAACTTTTTTAAAAATAATTCGTGAATTCGTGGCAGATAAAAATTTAGAACATGACAAAGATCTTGTACCAGCTGGAAAGTTATCAAATAATGGGAATTTTATTTGATGTTCATAGAAATTTAGGTGGAGGCTTTTCTGAAATCGTATATAAAGATGCTTTAGAATATGAATTTAAGAAAGAGAATATTCCATTTGAAAGAGAAAAAGAATATTTGGTAAACTATAAAGACATAATATTGAATCACAGATTTTACGCTGATTTTATTTTGTTCGATAAAATTGTACTTGAAGTAAAATCGAGTGAATTTTTACATCCAAAATACATTTCGCAATGTCTTAATTATCTCAAAGTTTCTAAAACGCATTTAGCAATTTTAGCGAACTTCAATTCTGTCTCACTTGAATACAAACGTATTATTTTATAAAATTAGTGAATTCGTGGCTATACAAACAAATTATAAAACTGCATTACAACATAAAATCTTCGATATCATTTCGAAGGCATCCCGGGAACTTAACGTTGACAGTTACGTCATCGGAGGTTTTGTTCGGGATTTACTTTTAAACAGAGGTTCTAAAAAAGATATTGATGTTGTTGCTGTGGGCAGCGGTATTGAATTGGCATTAAAAGTTTCTGAATTATTGCCCAACAAACCAAAGGTACAGGTTTTTAAAACTTACGGAACCGCCATGCTTCGTTTTGAAGATACTGATATTGAATTTGTCGGAGCAAGAAAAGAATCTTACAGTTCTGACAGCCGAAATCCGGTAGTGGAGAACGGAACCCTGGAAGACGATCAAAACCGTCGCGACTTCACCATTAATGCTTTGGCTTTATCATTAAACGAAAAAAACTTCGGAGATCTTTCTGATCCTTTTAATGGTTTGTCTGATTTAGAGAACAAAGTCATCAAGACCCCTTTAGATCCGGACATCACTTATTCTGATGATCCGTTGCGCATGCTTCGTGCGATTCGTTTTGCCACACAATTGAATTTCGAAATAGAAGAAAATTCATTGAATGCCATCACAAAAAATGCCGATCGCATTAAAATTATATCAGGTGAAAGAATTGTTGACGAATTAAACAAAATTCTCTCCACTCCTAAACCTTCAACCGGCTTTTTACTATTGTACCAAACAGGACTTTTAGATTTAATTTTACCTGAATTAACAGCATTAAATCAGGTCGAAGAAATTGAAGGTCATACCCATAAAAACAACTTTTACCACACGCTGGAAGTGGTCGACAATATTTGCCCAAATACAGATGATGTCTGGTTACGCTGGGCAGCTTTATTGCACGATATTGGAAAAGCACCGACAAAACGTTTCAATAAAAAACAAGGCTGGACTTTTCACGGGCATGAGTTTTTAGGTGGTAAAATGACTAAAAAGATTTTCGAACGTCTGCACATGCCGTTGAATCACAAAATGAAATTTGTACAAAAAATGGTTATCATGAGTTCACGCCCTATTGTTTTGGCTGACGACATCGTAACCGATAGTGCAGTGCGTCGTTTGGTTTTTGATGCCGGTGAGGATGTCGAAAATCTAATGACTTTGTGTGAGGCAGATATCACCACCAAAAATCCGTCAAAGTTTAAAAAATACCATAAAAACTTCGAGCTCGTCCGCAAGAAAATCGTTGAAGTCGAAGAACGCGATCATGTTCGTAATTTTCAACCGCCCATTTCGGGTGAAGAAATTATGGAAATCTTTGATCTGAAGCCTTCAAGAGAAATCGGAATTTTGAAAGAAGCTGTAAAAGAAGCAATTCTTGAAGGTGACATTCCAAATGAGTATCAGGCTGCTTATGATTTTGTGATTAAAAGAGCTGAAAAATTAGGCTTAAAAAAAGTATAAAGAATTAAGTATTATTTTATAAAATGAAAAAAGAAAATAAATCAGTAATCATCTGGTTGCTATCGGGTTGTGCTTTATTGTTTTTAATGGTTGTCGTTGGCGGAATTACCCGTCTGACCAATTCAGGTTTATCCATGACCGACTGGCATTTGGTAACAGATACTTTTCCTCCACTGACAGAAGCAAAATGGAATGAAGCATTTGAACAATACAAGAAATTCCCAGAATACCAAAAAATTAATATTCACAACGATTTTCAGCTTTCAGATTATAAATTCATCTATTTCTGGGAATGGTTCCACCGCTTCATTGGACGCATCATCGGACTGGTTTTCTTTGTTCCTTTTGTTTATTTTTTAATTCGAAAAAAACTCGATCGTCCAACCATAAACAAATGTATTGTTCTTCTGGCAATGGGAGGTTTTCAGGGGTTCTTAGGATGGTTTATGGTGCGCAGCGGATTAATCGACAATCCGGATGTTAGTCATTTCAGACTTTCTCTTCATCTTACTTTTGCCTTTATTACTTTTGCATATACACTTTGGGTTGCCTTAGATTTAATTTATCCGGAACGCAATGTTTATAAAATAATTCCGCTTCGTAATATCGCAAGAATTGCTCTTGTCGCTTTACTGATTCAAATTATTTACGGCGGATTTGTAGCAGGTCTTAATGCCGGTTTAATACACAATCACTGGCCTTTAATGAGTGACGGACAATTTATTCACGATTCGGTTTTTATTGAACAACCAACTTTGGTTAAAAACTTAATCGAAGGAAAAAGCGGAGTTCAGTTTGTGCATAGAACTTTTGCTTATGTAGTAGTAGCGCTTATCCTTTTCTTATATTACAAAGGAACTCGATTTTCTCTAACCAGAAATCAGTCTAAGGGAATCGACGTTCTTCTTGTTTTTGTTTTCATTCAGTTCTTACTGGGCGTTTTTACACTTTTATACAGCGTTCCTTTAGCTTTAGGATTAATTCATCAAATTATGGCTTTTTTCCTTTTGAGTGCCATGACCTACACTTTGCACCGATTGAGTAAATAATAACTTAAATTATATAGAAAGAGCTGGAAAATTCCAGCTCTTTTTTATTTAGAATATGGCCCGAACTCAAGGCTCTCTATATTTGATAACCTTTTTTTTAAAGCGGATTAAAATCCGCTCCTACAAAATGCGTCGAGCCAATGGCTCTTTGTCTTAACTATTAAAACTGTTCAGGCACATTATAAAATTCCGAAGGAATGACCAATATTGTAGCAATGGATTTTAATCCATTGAAAAATAAATTCAACCCACAAAAAAGTTCCATAGGAACGATACATGTATTAAATAAGTTTACCCCAGCCAGTTTTTAAAGTCCTGTACTTTCTCGCGGCTCACAATTACCTCATCCTCTTTATAAGTAGGTAAAATTACCTTTAGCCGTGAATTGGTATATACCTGAATTTCTTTTATCGCGGTAAGCGGAACAATGAATTTTCGGCTAACGCGAAAGAAATCTTTTTTATCGATTTCCTGCTCCAGGATTTCCAAAGTCGAATCAATTAAATAATTTCGATTATCAAAAGTATGAATATAGGTTCCTTTATTTTCACTAAAGAAACACTCAATTTCGTCTGTGGTAATAACCTTTAAGTGCTGTCCGATTTTAACTGTAAATCGTTTTTTATAATTCTTTTCAAAGGGGTTTGACAACATTTGACGAATTTGTTCAAAATCAAGTTGCAAATTTGAATTTTCTGAACTTGTTTTTGGTAATCTGGTTCTGAATTTTGCAACAGCAACTTCCAGATCATCTTCATCAATGGGTTTTAAAAGATAATCGATACTGTTTAATTTAAATGCTTTTAAAGCATATTCATCATAAGCCGTGGTAAAAATAATGGCGCTCTGAATATTTATTTTTTCGAAAATTTCAAACGATAAACCATCAGACAATTGAATATCCAGAAATATGAGATCCGGATGTTCGTTATTTTCAAACCAATAAACGGATTCTTCAACAGAATGTAACATGGTCTTTACAGCAATATCTAACTTTTCGAGTTTTCGTTGTAGTAATCTTGCCGCCGGTTTTTCGTCTTCTATAATTAATGTGGTCATTTTGTAAGATGCAAAAATTAAAAATTCAGTTTAAAATTACTTCCATTTATTTTTATTTTCAGCCTCTTTCTTCATTATTTTTTGAATTTTCTTTTGCTCCCAATCCCTATTGAAAAAAACATCAGGGCCAAAAACGGAAATTCCATGAATCACTAAAGCAATCCCCCAAAAAAATGCAGTCGAGTAAATTTCCCAATCACGGAATCCTCTAATGACAAAATGATCTCCTATATAACTTTGATTCAGACTTGAAACAATGATGATAATGTTCACCAATATATAAACTCTTAAATGCGAATAAAAGCCTTTAATTCTTTTTACTTTTTTATATGCCAAATTGAAACTTTCGTCTGTACTAAACTCATGTGAATACTCTTCGTACATCTGTCTTCTAAACTGTCCCATATTATTTTGATTTAAAAATTATTGCCATTTTTTATTATTGTTCTGTGCCTCTCTCTCCATATACTTTTGGATCTTTTTTTGTTCCCATTCACTGCTGAAAAAAATATCAGGGCCAAATACGGTAAAAGCATGAATGCCTAAAGCTACTCCCCAGCATATCGCTGTCGAATAGGTACGCCAGTCTAACAATCCGTTTTCATAAACACTATGGCTGAAATAATCTCTGTTTAAATTAGAAACTATAATAATGGCATTCACAATCAAATACACTTTTAAGTGCGTGTAAAAACCTTTGATTTTTTTCACTTTTCTGTAGGCTAAATTATAGTTTTCGTCTGTACTAATTTCATCCCTGAAAGCTTCATACCTGTCTCTTCTATATCGTCTCATTTTACTATAATCATTGCCATTTATTTTTATTCTCTCTCTCTTTTTCCATCAGTTCTTTGATCTTTTTCTCTTCCCAGTCTTTTCCGAGAACCGGAAACACTTTAAAGACTTTCAAACCGTGAAAAACCACTCCAACTCCCCACCACATTAAGGGCCAGTAAAACCATAAATGTCTTGGTGATGTATAAAGATTGATAAAAATCAGAACCAGATTTACAATAACGTATGCCGTTAGATTGCCATAGAAACCTTTGATTTCCTCCACTCTCTTTTTTGCGAGGTAATATTTATCCTCTTCATTCAAATCTACTTCCATGATTACTCCCATTTTTGTTTTTTTTCCTTTTTCTCTAAAATGCTTTTCATTTTACGCTCTTCCCATTCTTCTCCAAAAATTTTAAAAGAAGCGAATATCTCTATTGCCGATACTACAAAAACAGTAGTCCAAATACACATGACAAATCCGTTCAGATATTGTACAGGAAAAATATTAAGCGGAAGCCCAAAATAATCTTTTAAAATATAAAGTATAAGACCTGCACTATAGAAAATCACATGAGTGTAAAAAGCCTTTAACTTCACCACCTTTTTACTTGCCATCTTTTGAAGTTCAAAATCTTCCTGTTCTTTATTAAAATTAGTTTCCATAATTATTTTTAGATTTGCTGGTTCTTTCTTTTTCCAAAATTTCTTTGATTTTCTTCTCCTCCCAGTCTTTACTGAAAAATGGCGGGATATCAAACACTGTCAGTCCATGAATGACTACTCCTACTCCCCAACCCAAAACGCACCAGACAAACCATAAATATTCGGGCGAGGTTATAAGATTTACGGCTATCACAATAATGTTTACCAGTATAAAAACCGCCAGGTGCTCGTAAAACTCTCTAATTTCTTTTACTTTTTTCTTGGCCTGATAAAAACGTTCTGCTTCAATAAAATCCTTTTCCATGGCTACTTCCAGTTTTTTTGTTTGTTTTCCCGTTCCAGAATCTCTCTTATTTTTCGTTCTTCCCAATCTGAGCTGTACCCAAATACTTTAAAAGCATGCATGACAACCCCAAACCCCCAGCCTAAAGCCGAGAACCAAAACCACTGAAATCCAGGAGAATACCTCAAATTTATAAAAATTAAAAATGGTATCACACAACAATATGAAATTACGTTACCGTAAAAACCTTTTAGTTCTTCTACTCTTTTCTTAGCTCTGAAATAAGCTTTATTTTCGTCGCTATATTCTGCACTTGTTTCCATGACTGTAATTTGTTTGGTTAAAATTGGAATTTTAACGGTGAAATTTTCTTCGTTTTGTTCAATCAGAACTTTTCTGTTAGTTACAATTGAATATCGGTTCACAATGTTCTGCAATCCTACTCCCTGCCTGTCCTGCAAAACTTCTTTCTTCTGAAAATCATTTTGTATCGCCAGATAATCTCCCTCTACAAAAATCCTGATATGCAAAGGTTTTTGCTCGCTAACGATATTGTGTTTTACTGTATTCTCTAATAAAAGCTGCAAGGATAGCGGAACTACTTTTGCATCGGGATTGATATTGCTCGTTGGTAATTCATAAAACAAACTGTTCTCGAATCGCATTTTAAGCAAATTCATATAGGTTTTAGCAAACGACAGTTCATCTTCAACAGAAACCAGCTCCTTGTCTTTTTGCTCTAAAACGTAGCGATAGATTTTAGATAAAGAGGTCGTAAATCGTTGTGCATTATCCGGATTTTCTTCGATTAAAGAACTAAGAACGTTTAAACTGTTAAAAAGAAAATGCGGGTCTATTTGATTTTTTAAACTTTCGAATTTTGCATTGGCCGTTCCTGCAATAATCTTTTGCTGTGTTACTTCAAATTTGGATGCCTGTTTCCACTTCACCATAAAGCTTCGGGCCTGCATGAAAGTTGATACTCCGAGAGACAGAATCACATAAAAAAGGTGTGCCCAAATCATTCTTTCACTAAAAAACTGATCCGGCGGAAGGTCCTGAACAAATACACAAACAACATAATTGATTCCCAAAACAACCGGAACGGTATACAATATGGTAATCAAAATTCCGTAGTACACCCTTAGATTGGTTTGTTCCAGCCAATCCCATTTTTTATCTAAAAGAACGTTAATAAATCCGTTACCAAAGCCCAATCCAAAAGAGTAAAGGCAGCTTATCCCGAAGGTTAGTAATACATTTTCAATATTTAAATCGGTACCAAGAAAGGCACAGAATAAAATGGTAAAGACCATAGAAATCTTGAAACACATAATTGTTCCACTTTTTAAATCAGCAAATGAGTTTCTATGATCTTTCATTCTATTCTGTTGGTATTAAATTTATTTTTTACAATTCTTTTGTGTTTCCAAAGCTCTTTCTAGTCCCCATTTTGGAGAAAAAGGTGTCGCTGGTTTAAAAGTAGCAAAAAGTTCGACAGCTTTATCCACTTGTGCACATAACGGTTTGGTATCAACCCCTGACCATTTTGCTCCTCCAATCTGATAATCCGCTTCACCAAAAACAATTCTCGGATTATTCGGGTCTATCGCTTTTCCTTTTGCATAAGCTTCCATCACCTTAGCCGAATATTTCATTCCGTTTGTCATTGGATCAGCTACTACCCAGGCTGTATAGATTAAAGCCTGCATCGCATAAAGCTCGGCATTATTTTGATCTTTAATAAATTCTGTATCCAGTGCATCTTGCGCTTTCGTCAGCAACAAATCGATTTTCGTTTTATCTTTTTCAGAAAATGCTGCTGTAGTATTGATTAAGGCTACATAGTAATTTGGCAAATAACTGTTTTTTTCTGCTGCAGCAATTCTCTCAAACATAGCCGAAGCTTCCGTATTTTTTCCTTCTTTCCAAAGCCCGAAAGCTTTTCCCATTCCTTGTTCAAATTGTGTTTGTGCCGAAGTTAGCAATACGGTAAATAATGCGATTGTGGTAATAATTCTTTTCATTTTGATAGTGTTAAATTGGTTACTGTTTTTAGTTTTAGATGTTTTAAAATACGATGTTAACTTTTGAATCGTTGTTTACGCTAAATTTAGCATCGTTATAGATTGGAGGTCCCATAAATCCTTTGGCATTATTCGAACAGGCATAATCTTCAGAAGGAATTCCCATCATATTGCGGTCCAGTTTTCCGTTGCTGTTTTCGTCATGATAAGTCGAGATTCCGTATTCTCCTTTGGGAACCCCAACAAAAGTTACCGTAGCTTCATTATTTTTAATTTCGGAAACTATGCTTTTGTAAGTCGTTTTAAGAAATGTTGTATCGGAATTGTACAAACCTACTCTAACAGTTCCTTTATTGTTTTTCAAACCTGAAACAGCAACTGTAAGGTTTACATTCTGCGCAGATAACAAACTGCAGATAAACAGCATAAGTAAAGTGATAATTTTGACCATGATTTCTTTTTTTAAGGTTCTAAATGACTAAAACTCTGATTTTTTCTGATGATGATTAAAACTCTTTTTTTTTTAGGTTCAAAGATTCAGGGTGACAAAAGGCTCAAAGGTTTTGATTTTGTAATTCTTAACCTCTCTCTCTATTCCTTTTAATTTATACTTCAAAAGTATATCGGATTTTATTCTTTTAAAATTAAATGATACCGAGTTGTTGATTTTGATGACTGAATTGTTTTTTTTTGAGGTACTAAGGTTCTGAGAGACTAAGGTACTAAGGTTTCTTCTAAATAGCTCAGTGTCATAAGTATCTTAGTACCTTAGTCTCTCAGAACCTCAGCAACTTAGAGATTCTTCAACTGATTCTCATTCTTATTCTGACTAATGGTCCAGAAGAAACCAACGAAGAAAAAGCGATCGGCGGTTGGTATCACGGCTTGTCTGTTGTAAACTCCGTTGGTATCGGGATTCCTTGCATAATCATATCCAAAAACATTTTGAGTTCCCAATACATTTGAAACAGAGAAATACAGAATTTTTTGAGTGGTTAACAAATAAGCCCAGTTGAAGCTCAAACTATTATATGCTTTTGTTCTTCCATTCATAAACTGCGTCTGATTTGGATCATTGTACGGACGTCCGGAGCTGAAACTGTTAGTAAAACCAATCTGAGATTTCCAATCGGTAATAAAATATTTGGTTACGACAGACAGGGTATGATGAGCCACAAAACTAGGAGTTACCATCGCTGGAAAATTCTTGTACTGTCTCTCTGAATCGATATAAGAATAAGAAATCCAGTACTCCAGGTTTTTATGCAGATTGCTGTCTCTCCAAAACAAATCCAATCCTTTTGCATAACCCGAACCGTTGTTGTTGAAAACCGAATTATACTGAATTTCTCTCGTATTGTATTGTACTAAATTGCTATAGTCTTTATAGTAGGCCTCTGCTCTAAAAGTTTGCCCCGGTTTGGTGAACTGATAATTTAAGATATAATGTCTCGCTTTTTCACTTTCAAACTGATGGTATTTGGAGTATTTAATATAATCAACTACTGGTGTCTGCGTAAAATCTCCGTAAGCAAATGAAAACTGACTGGTTTTTGAAATTTTATAAGCCAGAGAAGCTCTTGGTGCAATGTTGGTTTCGTTCAGCAAACTGTTATTTGAAAGTCGGAAACCTACTTTTGCAGCCAGTTTTTTCGAGAATAGAATATCTCCTTCGGTGTAAAAAGCGGCAATATTAGAATCATAGCCATTTGCCGTTTTTATAGTATTATTATCCGTAAAATTTTCATTAAACTTTGTGATGAAATAATCGGCTCCAAATGACAACTTGAAATAATTCGAGATGTTTTTTCTCAATTTTAATTTTAGCTGTGCTGCATTTTCATTGTTGTCTACATCATTAATATCAAACTTAATTTTGTTTTTGCTGTATCCGTAACTAACTCCAGATGTGAGTTGCCAACCTGTTCCAAAATCTCCTTTATAAGAGGCATTCAGATAAAAGTTATTGTTGTCCAGATCCGTTCGGATAGGATTAGCGAAATTGACATTTTTCTGATTCAAATCGAATTTCTCTGCATCAAAAGCAGCGTAGAATTTAAAAATTCCTCTCTCAAAATTATAGCGATATACAGCTTCCCCTCCCAAAGACTGATACGGATTATTCCAATCTACGTTTTGCGGAATTACAGCCTGGTAAGGTGCCAGATTAATATAATTGGTATTGATACTGAACGAGCTTTTTTTCCATTTTTGAGTATTCCCTACTCCTAAACCCACAGTCATTAAAGCAATATCCGTTTTATTCTGATCCGGTTCATCCTGAGTGTTTAGCAACAAAACACTTGATAAAGCTTCGCCATATTCTGCGGAATATCCTCCGGTTGAAAACGCAATTCCGCTAAACAAAAATGGAGAGAATCGGCTTCGGGTGGGTAAATTATTAGTCGTTGCGCCATAAGGCTGTGCTACACGAAGTCCGTCTACAAAAGTTTGTGTTTCGCTTGCCTCCCCTCCACGAACAAATAAACGTCCATCTTCGCCAACACTTTGTGTTCCCGGTAAAGTTTGTAAAGCTGCAATAATGTTTCCCGCTGATCCGGCAGTAGTCACAATATCCAGAGGTTTTAAAACTGAAACTCTTGCTTTATCACCTGATTCTAATGTTCCTGCAGTAATAACAACGGCGTCAAGTGCATTTACATTCTCTCTTAGTTTTACCGTTTGATCTTTATAATTGGTAACATCTATTTCCTGTTTGAAAGTTTCGAAAAGCAAAAAACTCACTACCAAAAATTTATTTCCTTTTTCACTGGTTTCAAATGAAAAACTACCATCTTCAGCACTTGTCGCTCCGTCATAAGTTCCGTCTATGTAAATATTAGCGCCCTGAACCGGCTTTCCTTTTTGATCAACCACTTTTCCTGAAATCGTATTCTGGGCAAAAGTAAAAATGGTAAAGAATAATAAAATAAAAGTAATTTTGGTTTTCATGATTTTGGTTTTTGATAGAGCAAATGTATTTTAACATTTCCTGTTAAAAAATATTAAATAACCCAATTGTAGAATTTTAAGGATGAGTTGTAAATATCTAATTTGTATCTTAGCTATGAATTCTAAAATCTTCACTTATGTCAGAAAGCAAAAGAATTTCAAATCTGTATCAATCCATTTATAATGGTGATCCATGGCTGGAAGTTAACTTAACCAGAACTTTAGAAAATATAACTGCCGCACAGGCCTACCGGAAGATAAATCCTAACTTAAATACCATTTGGGAAATTACCAACCATTTGATCCAATGGAGAAGAAACATTCTAAACCGTATGCAGGGAGAGACGGTAATAACGCCGGATCACAACTATTTTGTGCCTGTATTGGATCCATCAGAAGCGGCCTGGGAGCAATCACTTCAAAGTCTGGCAAAATCACAGGAAGCCTGGAGTACTTTCTTTCAGGATTTTGATGATGCCGATTTGGCTAAAATATATGTGCATAATGGTCATACTTATTATGAACATCTTCACGGAATTATTCAGCATGATGTGTATCATTTAGGACAAATTGTTATCTTGAAAAAACTTCTTTAAAAATTTTATAATGATTGATGAAAAATTAGATTACCGATGGCAGAAAATTAAAAATGGAAAACCTTTTCTTGCTATTATGAATCTTGAAATCAGTAAAAACGATAATCAAAATGAAATCATAGAAGAATACGACGGTAAAGGCTGGGGCGGAATGGGCAATTTTGTAAGCATCCCAGCTAAAGATGAACCTGGTAAAGCACATTTTAGAAATTGGAGAAAAGCAGTTATCAAGGGCCTCGAATTTGTTTTTTCTAAAACTGATACGAAATGGACTGTTAAGATAAAAAAAGTAGAAGGACTAATTGCTACAGACACAAATCCTACAATTGTAGGCTATGCCGCTATATTAGCTTTTTGCAGACAAACTAATCTGGAACTGGATTTTGATACCAGCCGCAAAATTGAAGATTTCACCTTCAAAAGCTGGGAAGTTAAAAATAGTGATATAAAAATTCCAAATTTTACAGATTTGAAATATGAAGATGATGATTTCAATGAATAACGTCTCAAAGACTTCACAATATTTTACTGTAACTTTAAATTTTTCTCTCATGAAAAAAAATCTCTTTTTACTCACATTCTTTATAGTTAATACTATCGCTCTTTCTCAGGAATCAGAAACTAAATTCGATGAAAAACTCGCTAAATCTCTGAATGCCGACGAATATGGAATGAAAAAATATGTCTTCTGCCTTTTAAAATCCGGAAGCAACACCACCGCATCCAAAGAAGAAAGCAAGAAACTGTTTGAAGGTCATATGGAAAATATTGGAAAATTAGCCAAAGAAGGAAAATTGGTTGTTGCCGGTCCTTTTATGAAAAACGATCGAAATTATCGCGGCATCTACATTTTTAATGTTGAAACCATAGAGGAAGCAAAAGCATTGGTAGCTACAGATCCTGCCATAAAAGCCAATCTGCTGGAAGCCGAATTAACCCCTTGGTACGCCACAGCAGCTTTGCAGGAAACCTTAAAAATACACGACAAAATTGCCAAGAAAAAAATATAAAAACACTTTATGAAAACCGAAAAGGAAAAAATGATTGCCGGAGAATATTATCTGGCAGGTGACCCTATTTTAGTAAAAGAACGCCGAAAAGCCAAAAACTTACTGCAGCGCTTAAACGTCACCGAATACCGAATGACCAAAAAAGCCAAGGAAATTTTAGCAGAATTGATTCCGAATGCAGGCAAGAGTTTTTATATAGAACCTCCTTTTCATTGTGACTATGGCTACAATATTTCCTGTGGCGATAACGTTTATTTTAATGTAAACTGTGTTGTTCTGGACTGTGCTCCGGTCAATATTGGTTCAAATGTGTTCTTTGCACCAAACGTTCAAATTTATACCGCCACGCATCCACTTGACGCTGAGCTCAGAAAAACACTCGAAAATGCCTTACCCATTTCTATCGGGGACGATTGCTGGATTGGCGGAAATACGGTAATCTGTCCGGGGATCACCATCGGAAAAGGTTGTGTGATTGGTGCAGGATCAGTAGTGACCAAAGATATTCCCGACAACTCACTGGCCGTTGGAAATCCGGCAAAAATTATTCGAAAATTAAATCAGGAACCCCAATAATTAAACAATGCTTACCTTAAATAAAGTTCACCATATTGCCATTTTATGCTCGGATTATCAAAAATCTAAAACATTCTATACCGAAGTTTTGGGACTTACCATTATTAGAGAAATCTATCGCGAGGAGCGTCAATCCTACAAACTCGATTTGGCTCTGAATGGTACTTATATCGTCGAATTGTTTTCGTTTCCTAATCCTCCAAAAAGGCCTTCAAGACCCGAAGCTGTCGGATTGCGTCATTTGGCTTTTGAAGTCATTAACTTAGAGGAAACCATCGCTTTTTTAAACACTAAAAATATCGAATCAGAACCTATCCGAATCGATGAGTTTACCGATAAGCGATTCACTTTTATTGCCGATCCAGACGAATTGCCTATTGAATTTTATGAAAGATAAGATGAAAACGAACAGAAAACATTTTCTTTCACTGATAACTTTAACACAATATAGGGAGCGATTTGTATTAAAAACCGAATTTGATTAACTAATTTTGTAATCCGCATAAAAAATTGCGATTTCAAAATCGATCTCTGATGAACAAAACGGCGAAAATCAAAAAAAATCATCAATTTATTGTCCTCAAAAAATTAGTTATTGTTTCCGTGTTAATTGGCTTTCTTTCTGCCTTTTTAGGAATCTCACTCAAAAAAATCACCGAATATTACGAAGAAATTTTCTTTCATGAAGTCTCCGTAAATCCTGTTTTTTATATCCTCTTCCCTGTTTTTGGATTATCCGTTATTTACTTTCTCAGACAATATCTCTTTAAGAAAAAAGAAAACAAGGGCATTAAAGAGGTTTTCGAAAGCACCAAATCCTCTTCCAAAAACTTGCCTTCTTATAAAATTCCGTCCCACTTCATCAACGGATTACTGACGGTTATCTTTGGAGGTTCTACCGGAATTGAGGTTTCAACCGTAGTGGCCACCGCCACCATTGGCTCTGTTGCACAACAAAAAGAAAATGTCTTTCGCCAATACAAAACCGAACTAATATGTGCAGGAGTTGCAGCAGGAGTAACCGCTTTATTCAGCAGTCCGATTGCGGGAATTTTATTTGCTTTAGAAGTAATCTCCAGAAAAGTAACACGCGCTTTTATTATTTCCAATATTATTGCCGTTTCCATTGCTTTTGGTTTACTTACTATCTTGAAAGAAGAGCCGCTATTTGCCGTATCTATTACCACCTGGCATTTAAAAGCCATTCCTTACTTCATTCTTTTAGGAATTCTGGCCGGAGTAAATTCTGTTTATCTGACCCGTTGCGTTTTATTTTTTAAATCTCAATTCTCACGAATCGATACGCATTATTATAAAATTTTAATTGGTTCAGTGGTTTTAAGTATTTCTCTTTTTATTTTCCCTCAATTGTATGGAGAAGGATATCACGCTATAAAAGGAATATTCACCACTACTTCTGAAATTCCATTAACACTGACTTTATCACTAACCTTTATTGGTATATTAATTCTAAAACCAATCGTTACCTCAATCACATTGGCTTCCGGAGGCGATGGCGGTGTATTTGCTCCAAGCTTGTTCATTGGTGCTTTTTTAGGATTACTATTGGCCTCTGTATTGAATACCTTTTTTCATGTACACGTAATTCCGGTAAACTTTATGATTATTGGTATGGCAGCTGTATTAAGCGCCAGCATCCACGCTCCTTTTACAGCAATATTCTTAGTCTGTGGCTTAACCAACGATTATACTCTATTTCTGCCTATTCTCGTAGTTTGCCTGATTTCTAAATATACTGCAAAAATGATATATCCTTACACTGTATATTCTTATTCTCCCAGCATTTCAAAATAATACATCATGCCCGTTCCCAACATAAAAAGAGGTTACCGCAAAACACGTTATATCCTTTACAAAGAAACTTTAATTGACTACAAAGAACATTTTTGGTCATTTCTGGGATCTTTTGTCGGAATTGGAATTTTGGCTTATCTGGAGTCGATACATTTTGGAGGAAGTGACCTTGTGTATCTTATTGGTTCATTTGGCGCTTCAAGTGTTTTGATTTACGGAATCATACAAAGTCCGTTTTCACAACCCCGAAATTTAATTGGCGGTCATTTGATTTCAGCAATTATTGGGGTTTCTGTAAATAAATTAGTTCCGGATATTGTCTGGATCGCGGCACCTTTGGCGGTATCTCTTTCTATTATTTTCATGCAGATTACCAAAACACTTCACCCACCCGGAGGAGCCACTGCCCTTATCGCTGTCACCGCTTCCCCGCAAATAAAAAATCTAGGGTATATGTATGTGCTGTCTCCTGTGTTAGTTGGAGTGTTGATTTTATTTGTGACCGCTTTGATTTTCAACAACATGACTTCCAGCAGAATTTACCCAAGTCATAGCACCTACCACAAACACTACCATAAGATTAGAAAACGTCTGAGTAGAAAGGGATAATAAGAGTTACCAATCTTTCTCTTAAAGGAAAGAAAAATATTTTCAACAATTCGTAAATCAAAATTCGTAAATCGTTAATTATACTTTACCTTTGCCCTTTCAATAAAAACAACGATTATGGTTTATAAATTTAGAGTAATTCTAGACGCCGAAGAAGATATTTTTAGAGACATTGCTATTCTTGAAGACGATACTCTTGAGGATTTACACAATGCTATCTTCAACGCTTTTGGTTTTGACGGAATGGAAGTGGCTTCGTTTTATACTTGTGATGAAACCTGGAATCAGGAAGATGAAATTCCACTTTTTGATACTGGTGACGTTCCCGGTGAGCAAAGAACGATGGGCGATTATCCGTTATCTTCTATTTTAGACGAACAAAATACCAAAATTATCTATGTATATGATTTCATCAATATGTGGACATTCTTAGTTGAATTAGCTGCTATTGAAGATCAAATCGCAGGAGCTCCATATCCTGAAACATTATTTTCACATGGAGAAATGCCGGACGAAGCTACAGAAAAGAACTTTGAAGCCGACATGCACGACGATATCTACGGAGAATTTGAAGACGATCTTGATGAAGATGATCTTGACATGTTCGAAGGCGATGACAGCTTTGAAGATTACGGATTTGAGGAAAATTGGAATTAGTGTAAGTTACTAAGGTTCTGAGGCGCTAAGGTTCTAAGGTTTTTACTTTGAAAGTTTTTTCTTATTTTTAATTTTTCAAATTAAAAATATTTTCATGAGTAATTTTAAAAATCTGCTTATCTGGCAAAAATCAATGGCTCTCACTACCAAAATTTATTTTTCAACAAAACATTTTCCAAAAGAAGAAATCTTCGGATTGACTTCACAAATTAGGCGTTGCTCCATCTCTATCCCCAGCAATATTGCAGAGGGATTTGGAAGAGAAAGTGACAAAGATCTTTTACGTTTTTTGAGTATTTCCGTTGGGTCATTGTTTGAAATGCAAACCCAACTTGAAATTGCAAAAAACATATCTTATTTAAAAGAAGACGATTTTAACAATCTATACGAGGACAGTCGCGAAGTAGAACGGATGTTAGTTTCTTTTATAAAAAAAATAAAACAAAGAAACTAAACCTTAGTAACTTAGCATCTAAGAACCTCAGCACCTAAAAAAATATGATCAACTTATTCAACACCCACATCGATACGCTTTCGATACACCGCGTAGGGAACAAAAGCAGAAACGAAGCGATTTTTTTATCGGAACAACCATTTAATTTAAATGATGAAATTGTTCCTTTGATCAAAGAGTACTTTTTTAAGCCTTTCAGAGAGAAAGAGGAAAACTATTATCAGTTTGCGCACGAAGTTGATTTAGACTACAACGACATGTTTAAATATGCTACAGAAATTTTTAGCAACCCTGGAAATTTACACGAGGTTTCAAAAAAAATTACTACGCATTTATTTGAGCAATCCAATCACCCGCATATTAAAAATGGAGAGGTTTACATCACTTATCTTACCAATCTAAGTATCGACAATAATGTTGTGGATGCTATTGGAATTTTTAAAAGCGAGTTACAAGCCGACTTTTTGCAATTTGAAGAGAAAGGAAGCAATCTTGAAATGGTCCTGCAACAAGGAATCAACTTAAGTAAATTAGATAAAGGATGTTTGATTTTTAACTATAAAAAAGAAGAAGGATACAAAATCCTAACCGTTGACAGCAACCGTTATGACGCGCGCTACTGGTTAGAGCACTTTTTATCTGTTGATGCTTTTGAAGATGAAAACTTCATCACTAAAAAATACTTAAAATTCTGCCAGAACTTCGCCAAAGATGTCGTTTTACCGGCAGAAGACAAAAAAGAAGAAGTAATGTTCATGAACCGATCTGTGAATTATTTCGCAAAAAACGATCAGTTTGAAGAACAAAATTTCTTAAACGAAGTATTAGACAATCCTGAATTAATTCCTGAATTCAAAAACTATAAAGTGGATAAAGGAGAAAAATACAGCATCGAAGATGTAACCTCATTCCCTATTGCCAACGCAGCAGTTTCAGACGCCAGAAAATCGATCAAAAACGTGATTAACCTGGACACACACATTCAGATCAAAATGGATTTTATCAATCCGGAAAGTGCTGAAAAATTTGTTGAAAAAGGCTGGGATGAAGAAAAACAAATGTATTACTACTTAGTGTATTTCAATAAAGAAGAGAAAAGCTAAGAGTCATTCATTTTCTATTACTTACTTAAAATAAAAAACGGCAACTACACTAGTAATTGCCGTTTTTTTATACTTTATTTCAAAGTCACAATACTGAAAACATCGCTTTCAGAATATCATCGTAAACCTTCTTATCGTTCTCTCCGGAGCGAGCCAACACCCTGATTCCGGTATAATTATTAAAGATAAAACGAGCCAGCATTCTTGCTTCTAATTGCGTTGAAATTTGTCCTGCCTGCTGTCCTTTTTTTACTGCTGTCAAAAAAATCTCCTCCACTGTTTGTCGGTTATCGCTCACAATTTTAGCAATCTCTTCGTCATGCATCGCGAGTTCAACAGCAGCATTTACTACAAAACACCCCTTTGTCATTCGGTCATCCAGACTTTCAATAACCGCCTGTTTAAAAATCTCAGTTAAGGTTTCTTTTATATCTTCTGATTGGTTCAAAAGGTTTCTTGTGGCTTCCTGCCCATGTTCCAGATATCTTCTTAAAGCTTTTGAAAAAAGTTTCTGTTTGTCTCCAAAAGTATCATACAAACTCGAACGACTTAACCCCAAATGCGTTACCAGATCCTGTGCCGAAGTACCGTTATATCCTTTACACCAAAAAATTTCTATCGCTTTATCCAGAGCCTTATCCTCATCAAATTCTTTTGTTCTGGCCATAACTTCATAATTAAATTCTCTTACAAAGATACGAAAAATTACGGAACGATTGTTCCGTAATTGGAGCAAAAAATTAAACCACTGTGTTTACTGTAAGCCCACCGTCTACCACAATTTCGGTTCCTGTAATAAACGAAGCATCGTCTGAGGCAAGAAAAGTTACTGTCTTAGCAATCTCGGAAGCTTTACCAAAACGTTTCAATAAAATTTTATCGCTTAACGCTGCACCAAATCCTTCGATTTCTGCTTTTTCTAATCCTAATTTTCCAAAAATAGGCGTTTCAATAGGCCCCGGTGAAATCGCATTAATTCTGATATTTCTGGGTGCCAGTTCTGTTGCAAAAACACGGTTCAAAGATAACAGAGCTGCTTTACTTGCCGCATAAACTCCTGAATTCTCCATACCAACATTGGCATTTATCGAGGTATTAAAAATAACAGAACCTCCATCGTTTAAAATAGGCAGCAACTTTTGAAGTGTAAAATAAACTCCCTTAACGTTCACATCCATAATCGAATCATAATGACTTTCTGAAGCAGATTCCAAGGGAGCAAAAGAAGCGATTCCGGCATTTAAAAACACGATATCAATTTTACCAAATTTGTCTTTCACTTCGGCAACTAAACCGTCAATTGATTTTAAATCGGATTGGTCCGATGCAATTCCGGTTACTTTCAATTCAGCTTCTGCTTTTCCTAAGGCTTCTTTGTTTCTTCCCGTCACAATTACTTTTGCACCATTTGCTGCCAAATCCGCTGCAGCCGCATACCCTATTCCACTATTACCTCCTGTTACAATGGCTACTTTATTCTCTAATTTTTTCATTTTAATTGTTTTTAAATTACTGATTCTTTGATTATTCTGACACAAAGATATCATTACGGAACGATCGTTCCGTAATTAATCGAGTTAATATTTTGTTAAATAAAAAGACTTGCTTTTAACCCTGCTGTTTATCAGCTTTTGCTCTATGCTATCATAAAGGAAAGAAATGATGAAATGCTAAAAATTCTTAATTTATGCTTAAATTTACAGTCTAAACCAATTCAGATGGATATTCATTTATACAACGAAAGTCCTTTCGAAACGATCATCTCCTTTCATAAGCTTATTGAATCTTTTGAGAAAATTGCTTTGTCGGATGTTGATTACAGGGCTAACTACGCAAAAGCCATTCTAAAACAAATAGAGGCCCTTCCGGAACTTCGAACCGGAATTAAGGACTACGCCACCATTAAAGACAATGAAGCTTTAATCAGGAATCTTTTGGCTGATATCTTCCCAACTGCTTTGACAAACAACGAAATAAAAGCGGTTACCATACCTTTTCAGAATTTATATTTCAACTATACGGAACGCTTTAAAAAGATCTTAAGCAACGCAGGATCAGAGTTTGATATGGAAATTCGCGATTTCGACGATCATCAGTTCTATGTCAACAACTGCTGCATTATTTTAGGTGCCTATTACAAACAGCGTATCGATTTTAACAACCCTTTTTTCTATGACATTCCCGATGAAAATGGAATAGAAAAGCACTATCGTATTCTGTACAATGCCGATTTCATGGAAGTTATTCCAACAGAAAAATCAATAGCTTTAACTCAGGATGATATTGACTTATTACTGGACAACTACCACGATCTTGAACTCTGGAAATCAAAATTCCCTGCCGGAAGCTGGATTTTAAAAGGTTTTGGAATTGTTTCTTTGTTCGACGCCACCACAGAAAGTGCGATTTCAAACCTGAAAAGCAACTTATTAAAATCTGATTCAAAAACAGCTGCTACAGATGAAATTGTATTCAATATTTTTAAATCGATCTTTAAAATTCCTGATTTAAAGGTGGGGTTTATTGTATACAGTCCGGAGGAAGAAAAATTTATCAGACCTGTTAAATTTGACACTCAGATGCAGAGTTTTCTACTTTCAAAAGATCAGGAAATTGATTGCAAGAATGCTTTTTTCGGATGTACCTTCGAGAAATTATTAAACGATAAAGAACCTTTGGTAATTTCTAACGTCGAAAAATTCATTGCCGAATCACATAATATAAAATTAGGGGAGCATCTGTTAAAACAAGGGATCCAAAGTTGTGTTTTTGCTCCTGTCATAAAAGACGGGCAGTTACTGGGCGTTGTTGAACTGGTTTCTTCTCAACAAAAAGCACTCAATACGATTAATGCTACCAAACTAGAACTGGTACTTCCTTATTTAACCGATACTATTGATCGTTACAATACGGATATGCAGCATCAGATTGAAGCCATTATTCAGCGCGAGTACACCACCATTCACCCAAGTGTGTACTGGAAATTCAAAAAAGAATCGCAAAACTATTTCCAAAATATCAATCATACCAAGGATTATATTTTTAAGGAAATTGTCTTTAAGAACGTATATCCACTTTACGGGCAAATTGATATCAAAGGTTCTTCCGAACATCGAAATGAAACGGTTAAGATCGACCTTAAAAATCAATTGACTGCTTTGCTGAAAATTTTCGAATCTCAGAATACAAACCACAATCTGGTCCTTCTGGAACAGCGCAAATTTGAACTGGAATCTTTTCGGGATGAGCTTGACGCTCCTTTAAAAGCAGATACCGAGCAATACATTCAGCGTTACATTGAAGAAGAAATTCATCCTCTTTTAAAGAATACAAAAGAAACACAAAAAAGCGAAAAACTGGAACGAGAATACTTTGAGAGTCTTGACGCAAAAAGCGGATTGTTTTATCAGGAGCGAAAGAAGTTCGATAATGCGATGTCTATTATCAACAAAAAACTGGCCTCGGTTCTGGACAAAAAACAACTCGAAGCGCAACAGATTTATCCACATTATTACGAACGATTTAAAACAGATGGTGTTGAGCATAACCTCTATATTGGAGCCTCTATTGCTCCAAATCAACCCTTTGATATGATGTACTTGCACAACTTGCGTTTGTGGCAGTTACAAACCTTGTGCGAAATGGAACTTGAACATCATCAGCTTAAAGAATCACTCCCGTACGAACTGGACGTGACTTCTTTAATATTAGTGTTTACTTCTCCGCTTTCGATCCGTTTCAGAATGGATGAAAAACGTTTTGATGTCGACGGAACCTACAATGCCAGATACGAAGTGGTGAAAAAACGCATCGACAAATCGAATATCAAAGGCACAAAAGACCGTATTACGGAGAAAGAGAAAATTACCATTGTGTATTCTCAAAACAGTGAGGAAGCTGAATATTTAAAATACATCAAATACTTACAGCACAAAAAAATTCTCGAACCTTCAATCGAACAATTTGAAGTTGAAGACCTTCAGGGAGTTTCGGGTCTAAGAGCCATTCGTGTTAAAGTAATCAATAACAATACAAATCCCGTAGCGAAAAAAATTACCTATCAGGACTTATTAGATGAGCTCAACTAATTTTTAGTTGAGCTTTTATATGGATTTAAACGCAATTACAAAAGAGATTACGGTAACAATGATACCGATCATAAAAAGATTGTAAGCAATACGCAGTAAATTATATTTGCGCTGTAACACTAATCCTAAATAATACAAATCTTTTATCATGGTAGAATACAGATAATCTTTATCCTTCATCATTTCGTTCATCGCCCAGTCATATTCTTCAAGAGGCATTTTGTAGAAGTTCCCAAAGAATAATAAATTAATTTTCTTGGCTTCGATATCCTCACGTGTAAAAATACCGGTTGTTACTTTTGGTCGTGTAGATAAAATCGCAAAAATAATGGTCACCACACTTGAAATCAGCATGATAAAAGTGGGAACAACCAAATGCGCGTTCTTCGGACTGTCTAATTTAGGGATAATCGTAGAAAGTGCAATCGAAATGATAATAGCATTTACAGACAATAAAATATTCGCTTTACTATCGGCAATTCCGCTTAAACGCGTATGATTCCCCAAGGTAACACGAAACAAGGTGTCGATACCACGATCCGGTTTTTCGATTTTATCTCTCTTTCTATTCTCTTCTTCGATTTTTTCGGCCTCTTTTTTTTCCTGCTTTTCAATCTTTTTCTGAACCATTAACAGATTTTTCTCTTTTAAAGGCTGCCATTTTCTAAGCGCATAATCCGTATAAAAACGGTGCTTGTTCATTAGAAAATTCAGATTTTCTTTTGCCCATTCGGCATTTGAAAAGTTTAAATTCCAGGTATTCTTTAATTCAATACGCAATAATTCGCAAGTCGTTGCATACTCAGTCCCCATAAGGTGAGCAAAATCGGCATCCTTGATTATTTTCTCCAAATGTGTTTTCGGAGTATACTCTTTTACCGTGGCCAGAATCAAACCGGAAACCTGTGTTATGAATTCATCCGACAGTCCCTTTTCCTTCAAAAAAGCCGTAGCAATTTTCACACTCTCTTCTTCATGTTTTTCATAACCATTAATGTACCCGCTATCATGAAACCAGGCTGCCACTAAAAGTGCTTCCTTCTCTTCGGCCGTAACATCTTCCTTTTTGCAAAGCTCTTTTACAGCATTTACGACCGTTAAAGTATGGTTGAAATTATGATAAGAATATAAATTAGAAAGTTTATCTTTGAGTAAATTACTAACAAAATCTTCGGATTGTTCTATTAAATTCATAAAGAATATTTTTACACCACTAAATTATGAAATTGTTTTTGGATAATCATTTTATTGCGAAAATTAAAACCTGTTCTTTGGCAATAACTGTCTTGCTGCTCACCTATTCCTGTGCGACTCATAAAGCACAATATGGTAAAAATGTCAGTGCTAACGAAACGGAAAACGCAACAGATACCATAAAAATTGCACACACTTTTTATTTAGTGGGTGATGCCGGAAACGCCGACGAAGAAAAAGCACAGCAAACTCTTGAACTACTGCACCAAAAGCTAAAAAAAGCGAATAAAAAATCGACCTTGCTTTTTTTAGGAGATAATATCTATCCGAAAGGTTTTCCTGCCCATAATGAGGGGCCGGAAAAGGCTTTGGCCGAAACGAAACTGACCAATCAATTAAAACTTACCGAGGGATTTAAGGGAAAAACGATTGTCATTCCCGGAAACCACGATTGGTACAATGGCATCAAAGGCCTTGAACTTCAGGCTGAATTTGTTACTAAATATTTAAACGATAAAAAAGCCTTTTTACCCCGAAAAAGCTGCGCTATCGAAGCTGTTAAAATAGACAGTACAACTGCTTTAGTAACGATTGACAGTGAATGGTTTCTGGAAGACTGGAACAACCACCCTACTATAAATGACAATTGTGATATTAAAACCAGAGAAGATTTCTTTGACGAACTGGAAAGTGTTCTTAATAAAAATCAGGAGAAAACAGTCATTCTTGCCCTACATCACCCCCTTATGAGCAACGGATCCCATGGCGGTCAATATTCGCTGGAAAAACAACTGTTCCCTCTGGAACAAAAAATTCCGCTTCCGGTAATTGGTTCCTTTATTAATTTACTGCGAAAAACTACAGGTGCCAGTCCTCAAGACATTCAGAACAAACAATATACTGCTTATGCCAAGCGCATTAAAACGCTGCTGCAAAAACAAAAAAATGTGATTGTAGTTTCCGGCCACGATCATAATCTGCAGTATGTCAACAAGGAAAATATTAAGCAGATTATTAGCGGTGCGGGATCAAAATCCGAAGCTGCAAGGGCCATTAATTCAAATGATTTCTCTTATGGAGGAAACGGTTATGCTACCTTAACTTTATTCAAAAGCGGAGATGCGAAAGTTTCTTTCTTCGGAAATGAAAACAACCACGAGAAGCTACTTTTTGAGCGGGAAATCATAAAGGCCAAAGAAATCAACTGGGCTGCTGATATTCCGAATAATTTCCCTCCTAAAATTACGACTTCTATCTATTCTCAAAAAATGACTCAGAAAAGTCTGTTTCATAAGTTTCTCTTCGGAAACCACTATAGAAAATATTACAGCTTACCTATTGAGGCTAAAACCGCAACTTTAGACACTTTAATGGGAGGTCTGAAACCCATTCGTGAAGGTGGCGGACATCAGTCTAAATCTTTAAGAGTATCGGATCCTAAAGGCCGTGAATATGTAATGCGTGCTATGAAAAAAAGTGCTACACAATTTTTACAATCTGTAGCTTTTAAAGATCAGTACATTGTTAATGATTTTGAGAATACCTATGCAGAGAATTTCTTATTGGACTTTTATACTACTTCACATCCGTATACTCCCTTTGCAGTAGGCAATCTGGCTGATAGAATAGGGCTGGCACACAGCAACCCGATTTTATATTACATTCCGAAACAAAATACTTTAAAAGAATTCAATTCGAATTTTGGAGATGAATTGTACATGGTTGAAGAAAGGCCTGCCGACAATCATCTGGAAGGGAAGAACTTTGGAAATCCAACCAATATTATCAGCACATCTGACATGATGAAAAACCTGCATAAAGATGAAAAATATACCGTTGACGAAAACGAATATATAAAAGCCCGTTTGTTTGACATGCTTATTGGCGATTGGGACCGACACGACGACCAATGGCGTTGGAGAGAATATAAAAAAGACGGAAAGGTAACTTACAAACCTATTCCCAGAGATCGCGATCAGGCTTTTTCGAAATATGACGGAACTTTGCTTGCACTGTTGATGAACATTCCTGCACTGCGCCACATGCGTACTTTTAAAGACAAAATCGACAATGTAAAATGGCTTAACAGAGAACCTTACCCGCTTGACTTGGCCTTTTTAAAAACTGCCGAAGAAAAAGACTGGATTGCTCAGGCAAAATACATTCAGGAAAATTTATCGGATACGGATATTGACAATGCTTTTAAAAGTCTACCAAAAGAGGTTCAGGACGAGACGATTAAAGACATTCAACAGAAATTGAAAAGCAGAAAAAAAGACCTTCAAAAATATGCGTCCCAATACTTTGACGTTTTGAGTCATACTGTAATGATCGCCGGAACAGATAAAAAAGACAAGTTTGTAATTCGCCATAGCGCCAAAAAAACACTCGAAATTCAGGTATTCAGAGTTAAAAAAGAGGGCGACGAATTGATATACACTAAAACCATTACCGATGCTAAAACTTCCAACTTATGGATTTACGGTTTAGATGATAATGATACTTTTCAGGTAACCGGCAATGCAAAATCGAAGATAAAAATTCGGTTAATTGGCGGACAAAACAATGATACCTATAACATCGAAAACGGAAAAAGAGTGATCGTTTATGATTTTAAATCAAAACAAAATACCTATAATCTGGATTCAAAAACCGGAACTCAACTAACAGACGATTACGACGTTAACCTTTACAATTACGAAAAACCAAAATATAATGTGATTTCAGGGCTTCCGAATATGGGGTACAATCCTGACGATGGTGTAAAGCTTGGTTTTAATCTGAACTATACCGTAAACAATTTCAAACAAAACCCTTACACACAAAAACATGTGTTAAACGGTTTTTACTACTTCGCAACGGAAGGTTTTGAATTGAATTACGCCGCACATTTTCCAGGCTTGCTTGGCAAGTGGGTTATTGATGTTGAATCGCAATATACAACTCCAAATTTTACGGTGAATTATTTCGGATATGGGAATGAAACAATCAATAATACAGAGCAATTCGGAATGGATTACAACCGCGTTCGCATTCAGAAGTTTAATGTTTCAGCGGCGATCCGACATGTTGGGCGATATGGAAGCGAGTTTAGCATCCAGCCCATGTTTCAACAAATGAGAGTAGAAGAAACTAAAAACCGATTTATTGATATTCCAAACATCATTAATCCGGAAATTTTTCAAAGTCAGACCTTTGGTGGTGCGAAAATCAAGTACCATTTCAAAAACTCCGACTTTGCTGCAAAACCTACTTTGGGAGTTACTTTCATGATCTCGGCAGCGTGGTTAGCCAATCTAAATGAAACCAGGCAAAACTTTCCGACTCTTGAAAGTCTTTTAGGATTTACGCATAAAATTGATTCTAACGGAAAGCTGGTTTTGGCCACTCTTTTAAAAGGAAAAGCGATCCTAAATAACAATTACGAATTTTATCAGGGTGCGTCTTTAGGAGGCGATACAGACTTACGCGGTTATCGAAACGAACGCTTTCTGGGAAGTTCTTATTTTTCGCAAAGTACTGATTTACGTCTTAGCATTGGTAAAATCCAAAAAACAATTGCTCCGTTAACCTACGGAATACTGGGTGGTTTTGACTATGGAAGAATCTGGCTTGACGGTGAAAATTCCCAAAAATGGCATCAGGATTATGGCGGCGGACTTTGGCTGAACGCGATCAATGTGCTAACCGCAAGAATCACTTATTTCAAATCTCCTGACGAAACAGGAAGAGTCATTTTTGGAGCGGCTTATAGTTTTTAACTAGAGGTTCTGAGATGCTGAGTTACTAAGGTTCTAAGTTTTTTTGCCATGAATTTCCCCTTTAACTTAGCACCTCAGAACCTAAGCGCCTTAGTCCCTTTTTATTTTAGCTTAAACTCATAAACATTGCCTCCTGTTTTATTTGCCTTTTCATCGGCAATCAATAAAGTAGTGTTGTCTTTAAAAACGATAGCTTCTTTTTGCGAAAAGTGATCCAATTTAATCTCCGTTTGTGATCCTTTATGGAACCAATCATTTTTATACCCTTTAAACAAAACGATTTTATCATGACTCAGCAAAGCTACTTTTTTACCATCAGGGCTAATGGTTGCACTGGTTAAAACACAATGATTGTAATTATCACAAGTCTTAAACTCCCCTATTTTAATCGCCTTCTGAGTTCCCGGAGCATTTAAAATTTTATAAATAAAGGCAGTTCCATCGAAATTCTTACTACGGTTTTTGGTAAACAGATAAAAATAATTCCCGTGCTCAAAAAAGCCTTCGACATCATAGAACATTTCTTTTTTCTTCGGAGGAAATTCCTTTTGTTCCGGGTAAGAAAATGAAACCTTATACTCTGCCACTGCTGAATCTTTATTCAACTGATTCTTATTGACTTTATAAATACACAAATCTTTGCGCTCGTTGTCGTTATTTCCAAAATCTCCAATGTAAATATTCCCGCTTTTGTCTTTGGTAATATCTTCCCAATCTACATTAGTTGCATTTGAAACAACAATCGATTTGGCAATCTTCCCGTCCGATTTTATCGCATAAATTTCATTTTTATTACCACTGTCTTCTATCGCATAAATTAAATTCGTTTCAGGAAAATAAGTAATTCCCGAAACTTCTTTTAGCTTCTTCGGAAGGGCGTACAACGTTTTTAAATTTGAATTGGATTGTTGCTGACAAGCCAGTAAGGCAATAGAAGCCCCGAGTAAAAAAAATTTTTTCATAATATCTTCTTTTAATATTTAACCTAACTAAAACCTGCTAACAACCCAACATCTTTATGGAGTGCAGTATTTAAGGTAGGTTTGTATTTTTAAAATTGCGTGTAATAAATTCAAAAGCGGCAAACATAATATGTCCCATAGATTTGGCATTTTTGAACTTCATATCATTGGTATAACGGTACAATTCCATTTTTAGTTGATTCAGATGCTCTTCTGTCGAAATCGTATCGTGACACATAATGTTCAGCAATTTTTTGATTCTGGTTTCGGCAGAATGGATACGTTTCGCCAAAATCGCTCTTTCCTCGTCCTTGTACTGAATAATTGACCGGTCCTCCAGTTTTTCTTTAATCAATTTGATCATCGGATAATTTTCTTTGAAAAACTGCGGGCGATACACTTTAAAGTTCCCTTCATAACATTGCTGATCAAAATCAATTGGACGGATTTTATAAACTACCTGATCGAAGTCATGAATGGGAACAATCACATAATTGTAAGCACGCATATCCCCCAAAAGCCTGATCATACAGCGTTCGTTGAACTTCACAAATTCTTTTGCAATTTGCGACTTTTCCATTTCCGTACAACTGTCTAATAAAGTATCCATAAAAACGTCACCCGGGATTCCGATAATATGCTCTTCAATTAAAGTATCCTTAAAAACCAAAAAGTTGATTTTATCCGGTGAGAGAATATCCTCCAGCTCTAATCCGTAAATTCTTGAAGCATCTGCTTTTTTGATATAAAAATGAACATAATTATCATTGAGAATATTACGCACTTTTATCCGGAAAGGTTTAGAATTTCCAAAAGTACAGTAATCAATTGCATCAATATTCAAATACTGAATGATCTCGTTATTTCCATCAGAATGCAAAAGAGAATAGATTTTTTTCAGATTCAAATCGATCTCATTTCTCTCAAACTCGCTGTAATACACTCTGATCCATAAAGTATCCGTTTCATTTTTATCATAAACGTTAACCGAACCTGAAAATCGCAATAGATCATCATAGAACACCGATACTTTCGAAATACGTTCGTATCGCTCTAAATAACTAAGAAGAGACGGCATTAAAGGATAGGACGGTTTTTTCAAAACCATTAAAGGTTCGCTCATATTTTTGAATATCTTTAGTACAAATTTAAATGAATAGCATCATATAAATAAATTTAGCGTAACAAAATAAAAGTTGAATCGTCTTACATAAAACTAAAACCGAAATAAATTTGGAAACCATACTTACTATCGAGAATCTTCACAAAAGATACGGCCGTATTCAGGCCTTAAAAAATGTATCTTTTGAAATACAAAAAGGCCACGTTTATGGCATATTAGGCCCTAACGGAAGCGGTAAATCGACCACTTTAGGAATTGTCCTGAATGTTGTGAACAGAACTTCGGGAAACTATACCTGGTTTGGAGGAAAGGTACAAACACATGAAGCACTAAAAAAAGTAGGCGCCATCATCGAAAGACCCAACTTTTACCCGTACATGACTGCCGAAGAAAACCTGAAACTGGTTTGCAAAATAAAAAGCATCAATTATTCTAAGATCAGTGAAAAACTTGATTTAGTTGGGCTATCCGAGAGAAAAGACAGCAAGTTCAGCACCTTTTCTTTGGGAATGAAACAGCGTCTTGCCATTGCTTCGGCACTCTTAAATGATCCGGAAATTTTAATTTTAGACGAACCAACAAATGGTTTAGATCCACAGGGAATTCATCAGATCAGAGACATTATTCGAAAAATTGCGTCACAAGGAACCACTATTTTACTGGCCTCTCATCTTTTGGACGAAGTAGAAAAAGTATGTTCGCATGTAGTTGTTTTACGTAAAGGAGAAATTTTATACTCTGGTTCAGTAGACGGAATGTCAGCCAATGATGGTTTCTTTGAACTTCAGTCTGATGATAATCTGGCGTTGAAAACCATATTGGAAACACATCCGGCAGTTGAAAAAATCACCGAAGAAGACGGGAAAATCCTGGTTTATTTACACTCTGATTTATCCGCTTCAGAACTCAATCATTTTCTGTTTTCTAAAAATATCGCTTTGAGCCATCTGGTAAAACGCAAAAACAGTTTAGAAGCGCAATTTTTAGAATTAACCAAGAACGCCATTATCCAAAACAACTAAACCATGAACAGACTAATTTCTATAGAACTACAAAAAATCTGGAAAAACAAAGCCAGCCGCATCCTCACTTTAACTTATTTCATACTGCTTTCGTTTATCGCTTTAATGGCTTCGATCAAATTTGACATAGGTCCATTTAAATTCCATTTGGCAGAAATGGGTATTTTCAACTTCCCTTTCATTTGGCATTTCAATTCTTATGTAGCCGCCTTACTTAAACTTTTCCTCGCAATCGTTATTGTTTCTATGATGGCCAATGAATACAGTTACGGAACTTTAAAACAAAACCTGATTGACGGTTTAAGCAAAAAAGAATTCGTTCTGTCCAAGTTCCTGACAGTCGTACTGTTTGCATTAGCCTCTACCCTTTTCGTATTTGTCATGAGCTTAATTCTTGGACTGTGCTTTTCATCCTATACCGAATTTGATGTGATTATGATGGATTTAGACTATCTTCTTGCCTTTTTCGTAAAACTCATTGGCTTCTTTGCATTCTGTTTATTTTTGGGAATTTTGGTAAAACGTTCGGCTTTTGCCTTGGGTTTTCTTTTGGTTTGGAGTATAACAGAAGGAATTGTGAAAGGAATTTTGATCTTTAAAATTTTCCCTGAAAGTTCAGTAGGCCAGACAATAATGAATTTTTTCCCGTTGGAAGCTATGGCAAATCTAATCATTGAGCCTTTTTCAAGATTATCAGTAATTCGTTCAATAGGAACACAAATTGGGGTAGAAAATACCAAAGATTATGGTGTACACTATACCTCGGTTATAATCGTTTTGATCTGGACCTTCTTATTTGTTTACTTCTCATACAAGCTATTAAAAAAGAGGGATTTGTAGTATATTTGCTGTACTATGAACTATTTTAAAATCTTATCACTAGTCTATTTTGTGTGTTTGCTCTCTATAAAAGTAAACGCACAAAATATTAGTGTAGACGACACCAGAACCCCTGAAGATTTAGCAAAAAATGTTTTAATCAACAGCGCTTGTATCAATGTTAGCAGTGTTAATGCAACCGGAAACCCTGCCAATACTGGTAAAAGTTATGCTTACTTTAATTCAGGTGGAGGTAGTTTTCCCTTTTCAGGAGGTATTGTTTTAAGTACATCACCAAGTTCAAATGCTTCAGGTCCATTTATAAGATCAAACTCTATAGGCATTACAAACGATAAGTGGCTGGGTGACTCAGACTTAAATCAGGCCTTAAACAATAACAGGAGTAAACAGGCAACTGTGCTCGAATTTGATTTTATTGCTTTAGCCAACTCCATCAGCTTTAATTATATTTTTGCTTCAAACGAATATCAAACATACTATCCCTGCATCTATTCTGATGGTTTTGCTTTTTTAATAAAAGAAGCAGGCACTAGCGATCCTTATAAAAATTTAGCCGTCTTACCCAATACAACAACCCCGGTTTCTTCTACAACCGTTCATACTAAAATCGAACCCGTTTTTGCCAATGGCACCAATCATCAGGGATGTGACCCTTTAAATGAAAGTTTTTTCAATGGCTACAACACCACTAATAGCCCCATAAATTATGCTGGACAAACTGTAGTTATGAATGCTTATACAGATGTAATTCCCAACAAAAAATACCATTTAAAACTGGTAATTGCTGACGATCCGACCGGGCAATACAACTCGGCTGTTTTTATAGAAGCAGGTAGTTTTGTCTCTAGAATAAATCTTGGAAACAACAGGACAATTGCCGATAAAAATCCGGCCTGTTTTGGAGAAAGTATCGTCTTAGATACACAGCTCGACAGCAATCTTTACACTTTTAAATGGTTTAAAGAAACTACCACTAATAACTATGTAGAAATTTCTCCGGCAGAAACCGGTTCTGCTTATACTGTAAATACGACAGGGAATTATAAAGTTGAAGCCACACTAATAGGAACAACTTGTGTTGCCACCGGAAAAAGTAAAATTGAGTTTGCTCCTGAAATTCTGTCCACCAATACCACATTAGTACAATGTGATGATGACACCGACAGAATATCAATCTTCGACCTTACAAAGGCCGCTAATATTGTTAAAAACAATGTTGCTGAAACGCTGATCAAAGGATACTACGAATCACTAGCTGATGCTCAAACTAAAACGAATCCAATCTCAACTCCTGAAAAGTACACTAATAAATCCCAAAATCAGGTCATTTACGTCCGACTTGAAAACCAATACGGCTGTAGTAAAACTGTAGAAGTGACGTTGCAAATTTCCAACACCACAATTGCCCCTCAAAATCCATTTGCAACTTGCGACAGAGATGACAAACAAGATGGATTTTATCAATTTGATCTTAATACACAGGTAACCCCTCAACTTTCGACAGGTTTACCTCCAGGCATCACTTTCAGTTATTTTTTAAATGCAAATGATGCTCTGACAGCTACAAATACATTACCTAATATCTTTAAAAACACTACCGCTTTTACCCAAACTATTTATGCTAAAGCCACAAATGGGCCCGATTGTTACGACATTCTTCCCATAACTCTTGTTGTAAATACTTTTGATCCCGCTAATTTTCAAGACGAATCAAAATACCTGTGTAAAGGGGAGCAGATTACTCTGGATGTCGCCACTGGTTTTACCAGCTATTCATGGAATACCGGCGCTTCCTCAAGCTCCATTACTGTAAACACAGTAGGTGATTATTCAGTACTCGTACAAGATACTAACGGCTGTGAAAAAACCAAAAAATTCAAAGTAATACTCTCCGAACCTGCACTTATAACCAGCGCAGACACAAAAGATTTCTCTGGTGATGAAAATTCTGTTTTAATTCAATACACAGGGGTTGGTAATTATGAATTTTCATTGGATGGAAGTGTTTTTCAGGATGCTCCATTATTCACTAATGTCAAACCCGGGGTTTACAATACTATCGCAAGAGATAAAAATGGCTGCGGAATATCGAACCAATATAAAGTTTACATAGCAGACTATCCGAGATTTTTCACTCCAAACGGAGATGGTTATAATGATTTATGGCTAATTAAAAACTCCGACCAGCTTCCGGCTTTTAAAATCTTCATTTTTGACCGTTACGGAAAATTACTCAAACAAATGGATCAAAATACTCTGGGCTGGAATGGCCAGTTTAACAACCAGCAATTGCCTTCAGATGACTATTGGTTCAACCTTCAATTTGTTAACGGCAGAGTCATAAAAGGTCACTTCAGCTTAAAAAGATAAAAACTTAGCACTTCTTATTCCGGAAATCTGCAAAGAAATTCCTGTTCGAAAATTCCAAGACAAAAAAAAAGCCAAATCCCACTAATTGGAATTTGGCTTTTTATATTGAATTTTAAACTCCTTAGAATTTAAATCTTTTTCTATCAGTTTCTGTCAAATAGATTTTTCTCAAACGAATAGATTTTGGAGTAACCTCTACATATTCATCTTTTTGAATGTACTCTAATGCTTCCTCTAAAGAGAAAATGATTGGAGGAATAATTCTCGCTTTATCATCTGCTCCGGAAGAACGAACGTTAGATTGTTTTTTCTCTTTCGTTACGTTAACACACATATCATCACTACGAGAGTTTTCTCCAATTACCTGACCTTCGTAAATTTCGGCATTTGGTTCAACAAAAAACTTACCACGATCTTGTAATTTATCAATAGAATAAGGAATAGCTTTTCCTTTTTCCATAGAAATTAACGAACCTTTGTTACGTCCGGCAATTTCTCCTTTATAAGGCTCATATCCAATGAAACGGTGTGCCATAATAGCCTCACCAGCTGTTGCAGTAAGCAATTGGTTACGCAATCCAATAATTCCACGTGATGGAATATTAAATTTAACAATCATACGTTCCCCTTTAGTTTCCATACTCAACATTTCACCTTTACGCATGGTAACAAACTCTACCGCTCTACCTGAAAGATTCTCTGGCAAATCGATTGTTAATTCCTCAATTGGCTCACATTTTTTACCATCAATTTCTTTGATGATAACTTGTGGCTGACCAATTTGTAACTCATACCCTTCTCTTCTCATTGTTTCAATAAGAACAGATAAGTGAAGTACTCCACGACCAAAAACCATGAATTTATCAGCAGAATCAGTTTCACCTAACTTCATCGCAAGGTTTTTCTCTAATTCTTTTGTCAATCTTTCTCTAATGTGACGAGAAGTTACAAATTTACCTTCTTTACCAAAGAAAGGAGAGTCATTAATAGTAAACAACATACTCATTGTTGGCTCATCAATAGCAATAGATGCTAAACCTTCAGGATTTTCAAAATCAGAAATAGTATCACCAATTTCGAAACCTTCAACACCAACAATAGCACAAATATCTCCTGCAATTACTTCTGTTACTTTTTTACGTCCAAGACCTTCAAAAGTATGTAATTCCTTAATTCTCGATTTTGTTACGGCACCATCTCTTTTTACCAAAGAAATTGGCATTCCTTCTTTTAAGATACCTCTTTCTAAACGACCGATAGCAATACGTCCTGTAAAAGCAGAGAAATCTAAAGATGTAATCAACATTTGAGGATTTCCTTCTGAAACTTTAGGAGCAGGTACATTATCAACCACCATATCCAATAATGCTTCAACATTATCCGTTACGTTTTCCCAGTGGTCAGACATCCAGTTGTTTTTAGCAGAACCATAAACGGTTGGAAAATCCAACTGCCATTCTTCAGCACCTAATTCAAACATTAAGTCAAAAACTTTTTCATGAACTTCTTCAGGAGTACAGTTTTCTTTGTCCACTTTATTGATAACTACGCAAGGCTTAAGACCTAAGTCAATCGCTTTTTGTAATACGAAACGAGTTTGTGGCATTGGGCCTTCAAAAGCATCCACTAGCAAACATACACCATCGGCCATGTTCAATACACGTTCTACTTCACCTCCAAAATCCGCGTGGCCAGGAGTGTCAATAATATTGATTTTTGTTCCTTTATATTGAACTGATACGTTCTTTGAAGTAATAGTAATACCTCTCTCACGCTCTAAATCGTTATTATCAAGAATTAAATCACCTGTGTTTTCGTTGTCACGAAATAATTGACAGTGATACATAATTTTATCAACCAAAGTGGTTTTACCGTGATCGACGTGGGCAATAATTGCAATGTTTCTAATAGATTCCATCTGTGATTTTTAATGGGTGCAAAGGTACACTTTATTTTGATATAAAAAACGTTTCTGCGATAGTTTGCGTAGAGACAAGTAATTAGTCACCCAAAAACAATGTAAATTTAAGTCTAATTTGAACTTTTGTTATTGTTTAATTATAGTTAATTTAACTATATTTGAGTGATGAAAAGTAAAACTCTCCAAATTACTCTAGTTTATATTATCATATCGTTATTTGTGGCAATCATCTGTCATAAATTACTTACGACTTACTTTTCAAAGACCGATTACTACACTGTTTTTTTTTTAAAGGACATTTTTTTCATCCTTAGCACTGCACTGTTTTTCAGATACATACTTTCTAAAAATGAGAAAAAAAACATTACTATTTTCAAAAAATTAAAGGAAACAAACGAAGAAATAAAGGAATCAAACGAAAAATATGACATTGTAGCCAAAGCAACAAGTGACACCATTTGGGATTGGAAAATCCAAGAAGACAGCATCAATTGGAACAAAGGAATAGAAAACGTTTTTGGGTACAATCCGGCAGAAGTTGGTAAGACATCCAAATGGTGGTTTGACAAGATTCACCCGGAAGATAGCATCAGAATGTCTATCAAACTATACTCTTTTATAGAACAAAAAACAGAAAAATGGCAGGATCAGTATCGTTTTAAATGCGCCAATGGAAGTTACAAATATGTTCTGGACAGAGGTTTTCTACTCAAAGATGAAAACGGAAGAGCCATCAGAATGATTGGAGCCATCCAGGACATCACCAAACAAAAGGAAGAAGAGCAGCGTTTAAGACTTTTAGAAACTGTAATTACACAATCTAAAGACTCCATATTAATAACAGAAGCTAATTCCCCGGATCGAAAAATACCTAAAATTGTTTACGTCAACCCTGCTTTTTCGCAAATGTCAGGATACATGTCAAATGAAATAATTGGAAAATCACCCAACATCTTCAAAGGCCCAAAATCCGATTCAGAAGAATTAAAAAAACTCTTAAGAGCTATAAAAAACGAAGAAGAGTGCCTAATTGAAACTATAACCTATACTAAATCAAAAGAAGAATACTGGGTAAGATTCTCCATGATCCCTATTTTCAATACCGAAGGCATCATTTCACACTGGATCTCCATTCAAAGAGACATTACCGATGAAAAGAAACTAGAGACAGAAAAAGAACACTTAATTAGAGAATTAACTCAAAACAACAAAGACTTAAAACAATTCTCCTACATCACCTCACACAATTTACGTGCGCCACTATCCAATTTAATCGGACTATTAAACCTTATTGAGGACATACCTGTCGAAAACGAAGAACTCGAAGAAATCCTGTCCGGTTTTACGAAATCAACACATTTGCTAAACGAAACCATTAACGACTTAGTAAAAGTAATCATCATCAAAGACAACCCTTCTATGCAAAAAGAAGAAGTCTCCCTACAAGAAGTTTTTGAAAATGTATTTAGCCAGCTATCGTTTCAAATCGAACTACACAAACCCATTATCAAACTCAAATTCGACAAAGTCCCATTACTAAACACAAACAAAGCTTATATCGAGAGCATTTTACTAAACCTACTTACCAATTCCATCAAATACAAATCAGAAAACAGAAAACTAAAAATATCGATTACAGCAGAACAAGTCGACCAAAAAGCAGTTCTAACTTTCAAAGACAACGGAATTGGGATTGATTTAGAAAGAAACCGCGACAAAGTCTTTGGACTGTACCAACGATTCCACAACTACCCCGACAGTAAAGGACTGGGACTATATCTTGTAAAATCGCAAGTCGAAACTATGGGAGGAACCATCAGTGTTGATAGTGAAGTCAACAAAGGCACCACATTTACAATAACATTCAAAAACTAACTCATATGCTGGAGCAAATTTTATGTATAGACGATGATCCTATCACGTTGATGTTATGCAAAAAAGTAATTTCGAAATCATCATTCTCCAAAGAAATCATCACAGCTCAGAATGGCGAGGAAGCATTACACCATTTCAACACACTTAAATATACCAACAACAAAAACAAAGCAAACAAAAAACCGGAACTGATTTTTTTAGATCTAAACATGCCCGTAATGGGCGGTTGGGAATTCCTGGATCATTTTACCTCTCCGGCCTACAAAGAATTCAATACCGCTAATGTAATTGTCCTCTCCTCTACTATTGATCCTGAAGACTTGGCCAAGGCGAAAAAATACCCCATTATAATCGATTTCCTTTCAAAACCAATCACTCTTCCAATGCTGGAGTATCTTAAAAAGAAAATCGGAATCTAACCCTGGAATTTTAAATTTTAAATCCTAAATTCCAAGCCACAATCAAATACTATTGAACCTTAAAAAGCATCCCAATAATACAAACAAAAAAAAGTCCTCAAAAGAGGACTTTTTATATTTTTATCAAATTGCAATTAATTACAATTTAGCAACATGTTTAGTTAACTTAGACTTCAAGTTAGAAGCTTTATTATCATGAATGATGTTCTTTTTAGCTAATTTATCAATCATAGAGATAACAGTTGATAATTTAGAAGATGCATCAGCTTTATCAGTAGCTAATCTTAACGCTTTAATAGCATTACGAGTAGTTTTATGCTGGTATCTGTTAAGAACTCTTCTTTTTTCGTTACTTCTGATTCTTTTTAATGCTGACTTATGATTTGCCATTTTCTTTTAATTTTTTAGATGTAATAATTATTATAAATACTAGTTAAAAAAGAAAAACCTCCCACAATTATAAAACAATCACTTTGGTTTTAACTAATAAAACAAAAATCGAGACACCAATTTTTATTTTACAAAACTTATTTACAACTAATTTTTTGTAGTCTGTAAGGGAATCGAACCCCTGTTACCAGGACGAAAGCCTGGAGTCCTAACCCCTAGACGAACAGACCATCATCGTACTAAGTTTTCTTCAATTTAAAGAAATTGAAATTTGTAGTCCGTGGGGGAATCGAACCCCCCTTACCAGGATGAAAACCTGGCGTCCTAACCGATAGACGAACGGACCATTACATCAAGTTAAATAACTTTGTCGCAGAAAAAAAAAGTAGTCCGTGGGGGAATCGAACCCCCCTTACCAGGATGAAAACCTGGCGTCCTAACCGATAGACGAACGGACCGTGTGTTTCTCTAATGCGGATGCAAAGATACATCTATTTTTTAGTTGCACAATAGCTGATGCAATTTTTTTTATTTTTTTTTAATATGCCTTAGCAAAAAGCACTCTTTTAGAAGATGGATTCCCAGTAAACACACAGGTTCCCGCTTCTTCAACAGCATCCAAAGGAATACAACGAATCGTTGCTTTTGTCAAGTCTTTTATCTTCTCTTCAGTAGCTGCGGTACCATCCCAATGAGCCGATATAAAACCACCTTTTCCATCTAAAATTTCTTTAAATTCCTCAAAGCTATTTACTTCCGTAATATGTGTATCACGATAACTCAATGCTCTATTGAATAAATCGACCTGAATCTGCTCCAAAAGATCATTTACATAATTTACAATTCCGTCATTAGAAACAACCTCTTTAGTCAATGTATCACGTCTGGCAACTTCAAAAGTTCCATTTTCCAGATCTTTTGGTCCGACCGCGATTCTAACTGGTACCCCTTTCAATTCCCATTCTGCAAACTTAAACCCAGGCTTCTGAGTCGTTCGGTCATCATATTTAACAGAAATCTTCAGCTTTCTTAATTTAGCCGTCAATTCATTAACTGCAGCCGTAATTTCTACCAACTGCTCGTCTGTTTTATAAATCGGAACAATCACCACCTGTATTGGCGCTAAATTTGGAGGCAATACCAATCCCTGATCATCAGAATGCGTCATAATCAACGCTCCCATCAAACGAGTCGAAACTCCCCATGAAGTTCCCCAAACATGCTCTTGTTTTCCTTCGGCGTTGGCAAACTTAACATCAAATGCCTTAGCGAAGTTCTGTCCTAAAAAGTGAGAAGTCCCTGCCTGCAATGCCTTTCCATCCTGCATCAAAGCTTCAATACAATACGTTTCATCAGCACCTGCAAAACGTTCTGTTTCGGTTTTAAAACCTTTTACAACCGGAATCGCCATAAAATTCTGTGCAAAATCAGCATACACATGCATCATTTTTTCAGATTCCTCTAAAGCTTCAGCTTTTGTAGCATGAGCCGTATGCCCTTCCTGCCACAAGAACTCAGCAGTTCTTAAAAACAAACGCGTACGCATCTCCCAACGCACCACATTTGCCCATTGATTAATCAACAAAGGTAAATCTCTGTAAGACTGCACCCAACCTTTATAAGTAGACCAAATAATAGCCTCACTTGTTGGACGAACAATAAGCTCCTCCTCCAATTTAGCATTTGGGTCTACAATAAGCTTTCCGGGTTTATCCAGATCATTCTTTAATCTATAATGCGTTACAACAGCGCACTCTTTTGCAAATCCTTCTGCATTTTTCTCTTCCGCTTCAAACATGCTCTTAGGCACAAATAAAGGAAAATACGCATTCTGATGTCCTGTTTCTTTAAACATTCGATCCAATTCCGCCTGCATTTTTTCCCAGATAGCGTATCCGTAAGGTTTAATAACCATACATCCTCTAACTCCTGAATTTTCAGCTAGATCCGCTTTTACAACCAGCTCGTTATACCATTTTGAATAATCTTCTGATCTTGTAGTGAGGTTCTTACTCATATCGAATAGTTTGGCACAAATTTTGTTTTAATAATTTTAACTAAATAGTTTGACAAAACTAACTATTTTTGTAATGTGCAACAATAAAAAACACCACAGATATGAAAACTTCTATTTCTTTCCGCCAAAACTCAAGTCATTTTTACTTAATTGGATTATTGAGTTTTCTATTAGCATCGTGTGGTTCTTACCAAAACACTTCCTACCATGACAACGATGGAATTTACGGAGGTTCACCAAGAACGTATGCTCAAGCAAATACCACAAATAATCAATATAAAGATTACTTTAGATCCTTACAAGACGACAATCAGCCAACGGAAATTTTTACAGATGTTGACAGCTATGGCAATTATGCTGTAAATGACAGCACAAAGACCGTTAGCAACTACCCTGCCTGGGGAAGCGCAACCACTGATGTTTCTGTAAATGTATATTCTAACCCTTCATGGTCGTTAGGATTTGGCTTTGGCTACGGATACCCTTACTATGGTTGGGGTTACGGAGGATACTGGGACAACTATTGGGGATACCCTGGCTACTGGGGAGGCGGATGGGGATATCCAGGATGGGGATACCCGGGATGGGGTTACCCTGGTTATTGGGGATCTGGTCACCGATATGGATACAACAACTACTCTTATAACTATGGAAGAAGAGGTTCTGCCGCTTATTACGGAGGAAGAAACTATTCTTCTGGAAGCTATGCCACAAACAGAAGCTACAACACCAACAGAACTTACAACTCTAACAGAGACTACACCAGTACTAACCGCAGCTATAACAGCAATAGAACCTACAGCACAAACAGAAGTGATTTCTCTGATTCAAGAAGAAATGCGTCTACAAACGGAAGAACCTACAACAACTCCTCACCAAACTTTACAAACAGAGGAAACTCAACTCAATACAATAGTACTGATTACAGCAACAGAAGATCATCAAGTAACTACAACACTAACAGAAGTTACAACTACAACAATAACAATTCTGCACCAACAAGAAGCTACTCTCCTAGCCCATCCCGTTCTATGAATAGCAGCGGTGGCGGTGGAGGAAGATCATATAGCGGCGGCGGTGGCGGCGGTGGAGGAAGATCATACAGTGGCGGAGGAGGCGGAAGAAGATAATCGCCTCTTTCGTTAATCACAAAATCAAACTAAAAACTATCCAAATGAAAAAAATATTATTCCTACTTATTACAGGACTAACTGCCAGCGTCTCACATTCTCAGGAAGTATCAGATGCTGTACGTTATGCACAAGACAATTTAACCGGAACTGCAAGATTCAGAGCCATGAGTGGTGCTTTTGGAGCCGTTGGAGGAGATTTCTCCGCTATTTCCGTAAACCCTGCAGGATCGGCAATATTCTCTAATAATCAGGTTGGAGTAAGTTTTAGCAATCAAAACATCAAAAACAACTCCAACTATTTTGAAACAGGAATTAGCGAAAGCAAAAATTCTTTTACACTCAATCAGGCAGGCGCTGTTTTTGTTTTTCACGATCACAACCCAAACAACAACTGGAAAAAAATTACGATTGGAGCCTCTTACGAAAACACCAATAATTTTGACAACAGAATTGTTTCAGTAGGAACAAACCCAACAAATTCTATTGACGGTTATTTTTTATCTTATGCCAATAACGGAAACGGAGGCGCACCAGTGCCACAAGAATTTGTAAACCTGGCAAATAACGAATCAATCAGTGACCTTTATCGCTATTTAGGTTCGAACTTACCAAATGGTCAATACCGAAATTTATCCGGATTCTCTGCACAACAAGCCATGCTAGGCTACCAGGGATTCGTCATAAACGCTTCTGACCCGAATAACCCGAACAGCACTTACACCACAAATGTACCTGCAGGAAATACCCCGGGGAAAGGAAATTATTACCAAGAAAATGAAATTTTCACGACTGGCTACAATAGTAAATTGAGTTTCAACATTGCAACTTCTTACAAAGACAGACTTTATTTAGGTGCTAATCTAAATGTACATATCACAGATTACAGAAGATCTAGTAGTTTCTACGAAGACAATGATAACCCAACACAAGCAACCCCAACGATATCAAGTTTACGCTTCAACAACAACCTTTATACCTACGGAAATGGCTTCTCTTTTCAACTTGGAGCCATCGCCAAAGTCACTAAAGAATTCCGACTTGGACTAGCTTACGAATCCAACACTTGGTACGAACTTTACGATGAACTTTCACAAAGTTTATACACAACATTACAAGCAACCGGTGGACAACCTATTAATAAAGCAGTTAATCCTGATGTCGTAAATATTTACGAACGCTACACCTTGCAAACACCAGGAAAAACCACTTTTAGTGCCGCTTATGTATTTGGAAAATCTGGATTAATCAGTATTGATTATGCAATTAAAGACTATAGCAATACCAAATACAAACCTGGCCGTGATTTTACAGGAATCAACAATCAACTAAGTGATCAACTGACCAATGCTGGTGAATTAAGAATAGGAGCCGAATACAAAATAAAACAATTGAGTTTACGTGGGGGATATCGTTTTGAAGAGAGTCCATACAAAGACGGAACTACGATTGGAGACTTAAGCAGTTACTCAGGTGGTTTAGGTTATAATTTTGGAGGCACTAAAGTAGATTTAGCCTATTCTTATTTAGAAAGAAAATCGAATCAGGGATTTTTTGCAACCGGATTTACTAATGGAGCAAACGTTACCTCAAAACTAAACAACGTTACGCTTACTTTATTATTTGAATTGTAATTAAAAATAAATAGAATGAATTAAAATCTCCGTCAGGCTCTTACTTGACGGATTTTTTTTACCCAGATAGAAGCGACTTCCTTTTGTGTCCGCCGCTGCGAACACAAAAGATATGGCAAACAGCAGGATAAGCTTCATAAAAATCACCTAAAAGAAAAGGAAACAAGCGGTGTTTGAATAAAAAAGTGTAATTTTGCACTCCAATTTATAAAAGTATGAGAACCAAGTCTTTAAAAAAGAACAAAATTAACGTAATCACTCTTGGGTGTTCGAAAAATGTATATGACAGTGAAGTGCTAATGGGACAACTTCGCGCTAATGGCAAAGAAGTACAACATGAGGCACCTGCTAAGGAAGAAGGAAACATTATTGTGATCAACACTTGCGGTTTTATTGACAACGCCAAAGCAGAGTCGGTAAACATGATTTTGGAATATGCTGATAAAAAAGACAAAGGATTAGTAGATAAAGTTTTCGTTACCGGATGTTTGTCTGAACGTTACAGACCGGATTTAGAAAAGGAAATCCCAAATGTCGATCAATATTTTGGTACAACTGAATTGCCTCAGCTGCTTAAAGCTCTTGGTGCTGACTATAAACACGAGCTACTGGGAGAGCGTTTGACTACAACTCCAAAGAATTATGCTTATTTGAAAATTGCGGAAGGCTGCGACAGACCTTGCAGTTTTTGTGCCATTCCGTTAATGAGAGGTTCGCATGTTTCGCAACCGATCGAAAAACTAGTTAAAGAGGCTCAAGGTTTAGCCAAAAATGGTGTAAAAGAATTAATTCTAATTGCTCAGGATTTAACTTATTATGGTCTTGATCTTTATAAAAAACGAAATCTTGCCGAACTTCTGGAAGCATTAGCCAATGTTGAAGGTATCGAATGGATTCGTCTTCATTATGCTTACCCAACAGGTTTCCCAATGGATGTTTTAGAATTAATGAAACGTGAGCCAAAAATCTGTAATTACATCGATATTCCGCTGCAACATATTTCTGATTCCATTTTAAAATCGATGCGTCGTGGTACTACTCAGGCGAAAACGACACAATTATTAAAAGATTTCCGTGCTGCAGTTCCGGGAATGGCAATCAGAACGACTTTAATTGTTGGATATCCGGGCGAAACTCAGGAAGATTTTGAGATTCTGAAAGATTTTGTTCAGGAAATGAAATTTGACAGAATGGGATGTTTTGCCTATTCTCACGAAGAAAACACACATGCTTATTTATTGGAAGATAATGTTCCGGACGATGTAAAACAGGCCCGTGCGAACGAGATCATGGAATTACAATCGCAAATTTCATGGGACTTAAATCAGGAAAAAGTAGGACAGGTTTTCAAATGTATTATTGATCGAAAAGAAGGGGCTCATTTTGTAGGACGAACTGAATTTGACAGTCCGGATGTTGATAACGAAGTTTTGATTGACGCTTCTAAGCATTATGTAAAAACAGGAGATTTTGTTAATATAAGGATAATAGAAGCGACAGAATTTGATTTATACGGAGAACCTGCTTAAATTTACGCTAAACAAGTATCAATTTTAGATAAAATACACTTTTATGAAACCAATACAATCTTTATTTATTTTGTTTTTTACCTTATTGTGTTTTAACTCTGTTTCAGCTCAATACGGAAATGGATACAATAACGGTTACGGTGGTGGCGGTTATGGTAATGGCTACGGAAGAGGTGGCGGAATGGGAATGGACAGAAGCATGATGGGTGGACCACAACCCAATACCAGTAAACCAAAAGAGGTACCTGTAGAGGAAACTGTCGGTAAAATTGTAGAACAAATGAAACCTGAAGTAAATCTCGACGAACTGCAAGTTATCGCTATTTCAAATGTTTTAGTAGACAGCATGAGAGAACAAGGGATTTTACTAAAAAATGAGAGCAGTAGCCAGGATCAAAAGATCGAACAAATTAAAGCATTAAGAGAAAGCACCACAAAAAAGATTACCGCTTTCTTAAATCCAGATCAGATCCCCAAGTACACTGCATTTATGGATAATTTTAAAGAGATCAAAAAGACCTCTAAATCAAAAAAGAAAAAAGATTCAAAAGATAGAGATTCAAAAGAAGTAAAAGAAGACTCTGAAACGATCAAAACTCAGGATTAGTTTTTTTCAACCTCACCTCAAAATACAAATACCACCATGGCAAAAAAACTTTTTTTTTACCTGATCTTAGCAATTATTATTACTTCTTGCTCTACAAATCCATATAAAAACACTGAAAAAGTTTACGATCAGCAGCTTAAAACTTTAGAAGGCCAAATTACCAGTAAAGAAGCTCAGCCAATTCCTGTAGTACCACGTATCGTTATTGATACGACTTATGCACAGCAGCTTGGCATTATAAAAGATACTTTATCAAAAACCGGCTCTACTTCTTTATTAAACGGCATACAGACAGAATGGATCGGAACAGTAAACTTTAACTTAAGAAAACCAAGTTTTATTATTATTCACCATACGGCTCAGGATTCACTTCAACAGACGATTAATACTTTTACCAAAACAAGAACTCAGGTGAGTGCTCACTACATCATATCTGAAAACGGAAAAGTAGTTCAAATGCTGAACGATTACTTGAGAGCATGGCATGCAGGAGCATCTACCTGGGGGAAAAATACAGATTTAAATTCTTCTTCTATCGGAATAGAGCTTGACAACAACGGTTTTAAACCTTTTACCGAGGCTCAGATCAGCAGTTTAGTGGCGCTATTAACGAAACTAAAGAAAGATTACAATATTCCAACTCAAAACATATTAGGACATTCTGATATTGCTCCGGGAAGGAAACAGGACCCAAGTGCCTTATTCCCTTGGAAAACTCTGGCCGAGAAAGGATTTGGAATCTGGTCAGACGAAATTCTCGAGGAAGCTCCTTTTGATTTTAAGATTGAACAGGCGCTAAGGATTATTGGATACAATACCAAGAATCTTTCAGCAGCTATTATGGCATTCAAATTACATTACATTCAAACTGATGTAACACCAACTTTGGATCGAAAAACAATAGATACCATTTATTCGATTTATAAAAAACAGCTTCAGTAATTTACACCTGAAGGTTAACCGCAATGAACGCTAAGATTTAAGGCAAGATTCGTAAAGTTTTTTCTCATTTTATGTCATTTCGACCGAAGGAAGAAATCGCACGCGGGATTCGACAAAGATTGGCAACATTCTGTGTCGAGTTTCTAATGCGATTTCTCCCTTCGGTCGAAATGACAAGCTTTTTGGTTATTTAATCTCAAAAGTATAAGCAAAACTCACACACAGAAAGCTTACCCATAACTCACATCTCCTCTAAAAAAATAAAAAAGCTGCCAAAACACAAGTATGTTTCGACAGCTCCAAAAAAAAAAAAAAAATATCAATCTTTATCTCTAGAAAGAGTATGTTGTAGCTATCAATCCGTAGAATGATCCTCCGGTTGGGGCAGCATCTTTATCTAAAAAAATATCCTCAGAGGCAGCGTCGTATCTTAACTCCGGAATAATAGTCAATTTCCCTACTTTATAATTCAAAGAAACGGTGTTTGCAAAAACATTTGATCCTGTTAATGTTCCTAAACTTGCCGCTGCTTTTTTTGCATCGAAATACTCCATTCTATAGGCCAGACTCAAATTTGGTTTGAAAGTATAATTGGCATACCCTACCAAAGCAAACCAATCACCATCGAGCGCACTGTCAATATCATTATTCGTTTTAGCGTACGTGGCATTAAACCCTAAAGAAAAGACATCCGTTATTGTTTTAGACGCTACAAAATCAATCTGTGTTTTATTTTCATCAGAAACCGGATTAGTACTTCCCGAAGTAAAATTCAAATAAGCACTACCGGTCTCTCCTATATACCCTACTTGTGCTATGTATGTTTTTTGACTTGAACCTGCATCCATTGCTGATTTAAAGTCGGTCGGATTGGTAATACCAAGCATAGCCGTGAACTTACCTGATGTGTATTGGGCTTTCAGACCTGTATTGAAAAACGGACCATAAGAAAAAGCATAAGACATGCTGTAATTTTTATTTCCGACAGCATCTAATACCTCATAACCTATATGTGTTCCGAAACTACCCGCTACAAACTTAAATTTATCGGTAACCTGATAGGTGAAGAATAATTGTTTAATCAAAAATTTTGCATTTATGTCTTTATCTGTAGTTTCGTTATAGGAGAACTCTCCTGCTCTTTTTCCAAAGCCCAGATCAACAAAGACAGCCCCTTTTCCAAAGCTATGTCCTGCCTGAACAGAAGCCATTCCTAATTCGAATGAATCCTGAGAATTGGTAAAACTCGTCAATCCGTTCATTTGTTTTGAAAAATCATATTTATAATAAGCATCTGCCGATCCTCCCCAAGTGGTCGCCGGTGAAGTCGCAGCTTCCTTTTCATCTTGAGCAAAAGCAAAAGAACTGGTTAACATCACGGCTAAAATGTGTACTACTTTTTTCATGTTTTAATTGGTTTTGGTTATTAATTGATTTTGGTTAGTTAATCTTTTATATAGGCAATTGAATACTATAAGTCACTTTTAAAACCTCTTATTCCCTCTAAAACCTCTTCATTTTCAGTAGCGAATTTATTAACTTTTGCATGAGTAAAAGAATTCAAATCTACTTTTTTGACGTTTTTAAGCAAGAATTACGGATTACAAAAATTAACCTCTGCATAATCGTTATTTGATATTATTAGCTGTTCATTTTTAAAAAATACATAACACACAAATAACAACAAACCACACAAAAGAATAGGTTCACATAAAAAATAAAATAAAAAAAAATACAAAAACATCAAAAACCAATGCAATAAAAAAACACACCCCCATAAAAAATACCACCTAATTCAAAACAACAAAAAATACAACAAAAACCACTCACCACTAAAGAGGTAAAAAAAATCGATATCAAAAAAAGAAAAAATTCCTACAAATTTAAATCCTGAAAAACAAAAATTCAACGGTTAACGCTCATTGCCAAAAACAACAAAGCCCATTCTAATTTGAACGGGCTTTACAAAAAAAGCAAACCATAACAACTCCATAAAAAGTATGTTTCCGGTCAAATAAAAGTAAATATGAAAATACTTTTTGGGTAATGAGAGACTGCACAAAGTTTATCAAACAAAAAAAATGCTCTCTTAAACCATTTACGTTTCGCTCCGCTGGAACTTTTCTACTATCGGAAAATTACATTTGCAACAAACCTTTTGCTTTGCTGGAGCAGTTTCGAAAAAAAAACTAGAATAGTTACTTCCGAAAAAATCTAATTAAAAAAAACAGGACTGACTCATTTTTGAGACAGCCCTGTTTTTTTTAAAGTATCTAAAATTTGATCTATGCTAAAATTTTCTCAATTGCATTTATTTCGTCTTCCGCGAAATCAAGATTTTGCAAACATTCGATATTATTATTCAATTGCTTTACAGAGCTTGCTCCGATCAAAACTGAAGTAATTCGTTTGTCCTTTTGGAGCCATGACAAAGCCATTTGAGCCAAAGACTGATTTCTGTTTCGGGCAATTTCGTTCAACTGAACTAATTTCTGGATGCGTTCCTGTGTCACCTCATCTTCTTTCAAATGTCCGTTTGGATTATGTGCCCTTGAATTCTCAGGGATTCCGTTTAGATATTTATCCGTCAGAAGTCCCTGTGCCAAAGGAGAAAAAGCAATACAACCTACTCCCTTTTCTTCGAGAACATCTAATAAGCCGTTTTCTACCCAACGCTCCAGCATAGAATACTTGGCCTGGTGGATCAAACATGGCGTCCCCAATTGCTTCAAAACATCTACAGCCACTCTGGTTTGTTCTGCCGAATAGTTACTTATTCCCACATACAAAGCTTTTCCACTTCTCACAGCATAATCTAAAGCCATCATCGTTTCCTCAATTGGAGTCTCAGGATCTGGACGATGTGAATAAAAAATATCCACATAATCTACCTTCATTCTTTTTAAGCTCTGATCCAGACTTGACAGTAAATACTTACGAGAACCCCAATCTCCATAAGGGCCATCCCACATGGTATAACCAGCTTTGGTCGAGATAATGATTTCATCTCTTAAATTTCCCTGAAAGTTATGCCAGAGTATTTTTCCAAAATTAGTTTCTGCAGATCCGGGAACCGGCCCATAATTATTGGCCAGATCATAATGTGTAATTCCTTTATCAAAAGCTTCAACGGCAATACATTCCGCAGTATCAAAATTATCTACCGATCCGAAGTTATGCCACAATCCTAAAGAAATCTGAGGCAGTAACAATCCGCTTTTTCCACATCTGTTATATTTCATTGTTGTAATTATAAGTTTTATAGCATTTAAAGGTAGAAACAAACCCTATTATTTTAAAAGCAAATAGTGCTTTATTTTTGTAAATTTGTTTAAACAATAAATTTATGGAAAATAACTGGCAAAACTTAATTTCAATCGATCCGGACATTCGGTTTGGTAAACCTGTGATTGCAGGAACCCGAATTTGCGTCTCAGACATTCTTTCCTGGCTATCTACAGCTATGACTTTCGAAGAAATTATAGCTGATTTTCCCGAACTAAAAAAAGAGCATATTTTAGCGGCTTTAGCCTTTGCTGCAAACAGGGAAAATATAACCAAAATAATCGCAGCCTAATGAAATTACTTTTGGATGCAAATATCTCATGGAGGGTAATTAAGAGCATTGAAAATGAATTTTCAAATTGTTTGCATTGCAAAGATATTCGAATAAACCAGCCTGCAAAAGATATTGAGATTTGGAATTTCGCCAAACAAAACAATTTCACCATACTTACTCACGATGATGATTTTGAAAAACTATTGCTTTTAAAGGGAGCGCCGCCAAAAGTAATAATTCTAAAGACTTTCAACAAAAATACGAACCAAATTGCTGAGCTTTTAATCTCAAAAAGGGAAGCTATTATTTCTTTTATTTCAAATGATGACTTACTGATCTTAGAGATTTATTAATTGTGTTGCTTCAAGACCGGTTTTATGAACAAGTAAAATTTTGTTATCAAGACATGAATACTTGGCTTTTTTGATTACAAATCAAATTTTATAACTGTTTCATTCCGTACTAAAACAAGAAGCAGGCAAATTCACTTTATTAAACAGATCAGATTGAATTGTATTTCCCCAGGCAAAACGAACCTTAACCGGATTTTTAACTTTTTTACTGCTTACTACGACCTGATCGTTTCTAATTAAAGCTTCGGCCGTATAGAAAATACCATCTGCTCCTGCAATTTCAAACTGGTTGGACAGCTTATTTTTAAAATACAAACCATCGGCATAGTCAAAAGAAAGAGTTATTACCTCTTTATCGATTTTAAAACTCTTAAAAAGAGGTCCATTGACCAGCCCAACAGTAATTTTATAAGTATTTTCCAAAGCCAGATTGGCTAAACGGACTCCTACTGTCTTTTTATCTTTGGGATGAATTTCTTTTACATCTGAAATATCACTGGTTACAGTCATTCCGGTATTCGAAACCTCTTTGAGTAATTTTCTTTGTGAATTTCTTATGATGGCATTATGAAAATTATTACTTCCTGTTTTAAAAGGGGCAATTTGTACATAATAAAACGGAAAATCATCGTTCCAGACTTTCCTCCATGAAGCAATTAAAGCCGATAATGTTTTGTCATATACTAAAGAACCAACATTCGATTCTCCCTGATACCAAATTGTTCCGGCAATCTTGTATCCAACAAAAGGATAGATCATCGCATTGTACGCACGTCCCGGCTGTCGGGGTCCATACTCCTGCTCATTTAATTTTCTTGCATTTTCTAACAAAACAGGATCCTTCTGAACGACTTCTTCGGGTATCCAGACTTCTGCGGGAGTACCTCCCCAGTTAGAAGATATTAACCCAATTGGAACATTCTTTAGTTCTTCTCTTAAGCGTTTGGCAAAAAAATAACCAACAGCACTAAAGTATTTCATGGTTTCGGAAGTCGATTCTGTCCAGTTACCAAGCAGATTGTTCTGTTGTGTTGTAGCTGTTAATTTCGGAACGTTAAAAAATCGAATATTAGGATTTGCTGCATTTTTAGTTTCTTCCTCCCCATTGTCTATCCCCCAGCTTGATGACATTTCCATATTCGATTGCCCCGAACAGACCCAAACTTCGCCAATCAAAATATTTTTAAGAATAATTTCGTTGTACCCTTTGATAGAAATTACATAAGGACCACCGGCTTCGGGTGTTTTTATTTTCAGCTCCCATTGCGCCAGATTGTTTGCTTTAACTTTATACTCGATGTTGCTCCAGTCAACCACTAATCTGATTTCTTCCTGTGGATTGGCCCAACCCCAAATCTTAACTTCAGCATTGCGCTGTAAAACCATATTATCACCAAAAATATTGGGTAGAGAGACATTTGCCATCATAAAACCGGGAATAATCAACAGAAAGAGAACAAACTTAAACATATTATTTTTCATCGTATCGCTTTTTTAAGAGAACCTGCTTAGTCTGACTATAGCCATCTTAATTTTTAAGTACCTATTGCATTTTAACAATTTCACCTGTTTTAGTCCGGTGATATTGTAAAAAAACGCTCTACACTTTCCATAAAAAACATCGTTCTTAAAGATATTAATTTTTAAAAGGATAAAAAAACAACATAAAAAAAACTCCGGATACATTACATATCCGGAGCTTCTCGCTTTATAACTAATATATTTAAAACTCTTAGATCACTGTGCCTTTTAGTGTAAGGACTTTTGGAGTGCTTTCGGCACTTGTGGTTACTGTAACTGTTTTAGTAAAACCACCTTTATTGGCAGCATTATAAGTCGCAGTAACTTTTGCTGATTTTCCAGGCAAAATAGGTTCTTTGGTATAATCTGTTGCTGTACAACCGCAAGACCCCACTACATTTGTAATGACAACAGCAGTTTTACCGGTATTTTTAAATTCGTAAACAATTGCTTTTGGAGTTCCCTGAGGAATTTCTCCTACATCTATAGTTTCAGCTTTCCATACTACAGTTGAAGCTGCTGCTGCAGCAACTTTTGTTTCAGAATTTAATGACTTTAACGGTGCGATTGCCGAAAAAGACATTAAACCTAGTGCCAAAGCTAACATCGAAATTTTAATCATTTTCATAGCTAAATATTTTATTGGTTAATGATATTTCAAAAGTACTTCTGAACTGATCAAATCGCTGTTAACCGCTTTCAAATCTTTGTTAACGACTTGTTAATTGGCGTTTTTCACTATAAATTTGATTAATATTACACTTTAAAAAACTGTTTTCTTGAAACTCAACAAACTCAATAGCATCATTTTATTAGGCTTAGTGGCTATTATCAGTATACTGGTAACACAGCTGCTTTGGACCAAAGAAGCTTTTACTATAGAACAAAAAAAACTCAGTCAAAAAGCACATCTCGCTTTGCTTGAAGTCGCTAAAAAACTATACGAAGGAACCAATCATGAACTTCCGGCACAAAATCCTGTTCAAAAGATTGCCAACGATTATTATATCGTAAATATTGACAATGATTTTGAACCTGATATTCTTGAATTTTACCTGAAAAGTGAGTTCAAAAAAATGAACATTACGACTGATTTTGAATATGCGATGTACAATTGTCAGAGTGACGAAATGGTGTATGGGAATTATATTTCTCTATCTGAAAAAAAGACAATCAAGCAACCGGTTTATTTTCCAAAACACAAGAACCTGGTTTATTATTTCGCCATACGTTTTCCAAATGAGACGACCTATTTGTTTAGTTCGATGCGATTCTGGTTTATTCTTTCGATTGCTCTGATTCTTATTTTGTTAATTTATGTGTACTCGATTTTCACCCTTTTACAACAAAAAAAATACTCCGAACTGCAGCGTGATTTCATCAACAATATGACGCATGAGTTTAAAACCCCATTATCTTCCATTCTGATTGCCTCTAAATATCTGATCGAGCAGACACCTATTAAAGAAGACAAAAAACTGTATACGTACACTGACATCATTATCAACCAAAGCAACAAACTGAATGGTCATATTGAAAAGATTTTAAATGTGGCTAAATCAGATTATGCACCACTGGAATTAAAGAAGGAGGCGGTTTTAGTTGTTCCGATTATTGAAGAAGTAATTCAAAACATCCTTTTAAAATATCCGGAGGCAAATATCAAAATTGAAACTCTTTCCAAGGAGCACAAGATCGAAACGGACGTTTTTCATTTCTCGAATTTAGTTTATAATTTACTTGATAATGCCGTTAAATATTGTTCCGGAGAATGTCTCATTCTAATTGGAATAACGGCCGAAAATTCGGTTTTAAAACTGGCTTTCAAAGACAATGGAGTTGGAATTTCATCTAAAAACCTTTCTTTTATTTTTGATAAGTTCTACCGCGCTCAAAACGAAAAAAGCAATGAGGTAACCGGTTTTGGACTAGGTTTGTATTATGTAAAAGAAATTTGCAACTTGCATAACTGGAAAATAAAAGCGGAGAACAATTCCGAAAAAGGCATCACTATAACTTTATCAATTCCATATAAAAAATGAAACAGTTCAAAATACTTTATACTGAAGACGATGAAACCCTGGCATTTCTGACCAAAGACAATCTGGAACAGAACAACTATGAAGTGAATCATTGCCGTGACGGACAAATGGGTCTCGAAAACTTTAAAAAAGAAAATTTTGACATTTGTATTCTTGATATCATGATGCCTAAGATGGATGGCTTTGAACTGGCCGCTCAAATCAGAAAATGCAACAGCGACATTCCGATTATCTTTCTTTCCGCCAAAACATTAAAGGAAGACCGTATTAAAGGACTGCGTTTGGGTGCCGATGATTATCTCGTAAAACCTTTTAGCATTGAGGAACTTCTTTTGAAAATTGAAATTTTTCTGAAGCGTTCACAGAAAAACATTCTGATTGAAAAACCGGTTTATGAGATTGGCAAATATCAATTTGACACGAGCAACTTTGTTCTTTTCAACGAAAGTGAAAAAATCAGTCTTACACAGCGCGAAGCCGAATTATTGAAATTATTCCTTGACAATAAAAACTCCGTTTTAAAAAGAGAACAAATCCTTACCTCTCTTTGGGGAACCGATGATTATTTTATGGGACGTAGTCTGGACGTTTTTATTTCACGTCTTCGTAAGATTCTAAGCAACGAAAAAGGCATTTCTATTGAGAACCTTCACGGAATTGGTTTTCGATTTACCATGTAATTTATAGGCTTAAATTCTTCCTTTTTTTGTATTTTAGTACTTATTTTCTCCAATATGAAATTACATCATTTACGCAACGCCACTTTAGTTATAGAAACTGAAACCGATGTTATATTGGTTGATCCGATGTTGGGAAAAAAGAAAACGATTGCACCTTTTACTATTTTCCGTTACAAACCCAAAAGAAACCCGCTTATCGCTTTACCCAAAAACAGTAGAGATATTTTGAGTAAAGTAACCGTCTGCCTTATTACTCACTTACATCCTGACCATATCGATAAAGCGGGCGAGATTTTTTTAAGACGCAAAAGTATTCCGGTCATTTGCAGCAGCAAAGATCAAAGTGTTTTATCAAAAAGAGGTTTAAGCATCGTACAAACCTTAAACTATTGGGAACCTCAGGAATTTCTGGGAGGTAAAATAACAGGAATTCCCGCCGTTCATGGTTATGGGTTTGTTGCCAAACTTATGGGAAACGTTATGGGCTTTCATATCGAATTACCCCATCAAAAATCTATTTATATCAGTTCTGATACTATTTTTACGGAACATGTACAAAAAGTCCTGATTGAGTTTAAACCCGACATTTCGGTTGTCGCCTGCGGAACTGCCAGATTAGATTTCGGTCAGCCCTTATTGATGCGAATGAACGACATTCTAAAATTTGCCGCACTTGCTCCCGGAAAAGTATTTGCCAATCATCTGGAAGCTTTAAATCACTGTCCGACCACAAGAACAGCATTAAAACAAGCACTTCTGGACAATAATCTTTTGGATAAAGTTTCGATTCCACTTGACGGTACCTGTGTAGCATACTAACCCTTCATTTAGCACAAAGAAAAACTACAAAACCAATAATCCGAACTCACGCAAAGTATTGACGGGTTTGGAATACCAGAATAGCTCGAAATCGTCTAAATTGGTCTCAAAATCATTCTTCACTTCCTGAAAAGTGTAATTTTTAGTATTTGAAATAGCCATTTTACTTAAAATTTGAACCAGCCATTCTCCTTCTTCTTTATTCGTCTGAATGTTGAAACTTTCTTTTTTATCATGGAAAGTAAAACTCATCATTTCCCAGCTTCTTCCTTTTTTAGATTTTGTGAAATGCTCCACAAATGGTTTTCCACCTAACCAGACAACTTTTGCATTCGGTTTGGTATTGAAGTCATTTCCTTCTTCAAGGGCATTAAAAATAAAGTCGGGATCTATTTTGGTCTTCGGTATTTTAAAATCAAACCAATCCTGCAATTCGTAATCAAAACAGATTCCGTGCATAAAATTAAAAAGTGATTTCTTCAATCCAAAACTAAACTTATCGTGATTGATTCCTGTAGAATCGGTATAATCAATATCATTATTGGCAAAAGTTCCGATAGCTTCCGTTGCTTTTGTGACACCAAATTTTTCCGGATACAATCCAACCGGACTGTGAGCTGTCATCGCAAACTGGTGCCAAAATCCCGACTGCAGAATCCCTGCCTCGAATAACTGACGAACCATTTCGAGACTATCCACCGTTTCCTGAATGGTCTGAGTAGGATAACCGTACATCAAATAAGCATGAACCATGATTCCGGCTTCGGTAAAATTTCGGGTTACTCTAGCAACCTGTTCTACTGTTACACCTTTGTCAATTAACTTTAATAATCGGTCTGAGGCCACTTCTAAACCACCTGACACTGCAATACAGCCCGAAGCTTTAAGTAATAAGCACAAATCTTTCGAAAAACTTTTTTCAAATCGAATATTGGTCCACCACGTTACTGCTAATTTCCGACGCAAAATTTCTAAAGCCAAAGCACGCATCAATGCCGGCGGTGCTGCTTCATCTACAAAATGAAATCCATTCTGCCCTGTTTGCAGCATCATTTCCTCCATTCGATCGCACAATAAATTAGCCGCTACCGGTTCGTAAACTTTTATATAATCTAATGAGATATCACAAAAGGTACATTTTCCCCAATAACAACCGTGCGCCATAGTGAGTTTGTTCCAACGTCCGTCACTCCACATCCGGTGCATGGGATTCACAATTTCGATTACCGAAATGTACTTATCCAAAGGCAGATCCGAATAATCGGGAGTTCCAACCTGAGACTGTTTATAATCGTGTTTTAAGGAATTGTTTTTGTAGACTACTTCTCCGTTTTCCAGCAGAAAAGTTCTTTTGTATCGCTTCTCTTCCCTCGACTCCGCTCGGGACGACAAGCTTTCAATAAGTTCTTCAATAGGAACTTCTCCGTCATCCAGAGTAATAAAATCAAAAAACTCAAAAACTCGTTGATCCGAAAGTGAACGCAATTCAGTATTTGGGAAACCTCCGCCCATCGAAATTTTAATTTCCGGATGATGCTGTTTTACCCATTGTGCACATCTGAAAGCACTGTACAAATTCCCCGGAAAAGGAACGGATATCAAAAAAAATGTAGGCTGAACAATTTCTATTCTTTCTTTTAAAATCGAAATTAAAATGGCATCGATGTAGGTTGGTTCCTGCTGTAAAGCTTCGTACAATTCATCAAACGAATTGGCACTTCGTCCTAAACGTTCGGCATATCGGCTGAAACCAAAATTCTCATCGATACATTCCACAATAAAATCCGAAATATCCTCGAGATACAGGGTCGCGAGATGCTTGGCTTTATCCTGTGTTCCCATGGTTCCGAAAGCCCAATCCAATTCTTCCAACTGTGCAAAACGGGAGGCCTCGGGCAGAAAATCTTCCTGACAGATCTGTAAGGCCAAAGTTGGATTTTTCCCTTGCAGAAACTGAATTACTGCATCAATTGTTTTGATGTATTCGTCCTGCAATGCAAAAATACGTTTGGAATTATCTGAAATGTCATCCCTTGACTCCGCTCGGGAGGACAAATCTTTAAAAAGATTTTCAGAATAAAGAAACAAATCAATTAAACCCTTCTTCGAAAACAATTCCAGAATTACATCAATACCCAAATCAGCCTGAACCGATTCGATATTTTTGGTATTCAGAAAACCTTTTATATACGCCGTCGCCGGATACGGGGTATTCAGTTGCGTAAAAGGTGGCGTAATTACAAAAAGTTTTGTTTTCAAAAGGAATTTATTTTTTTGCAAAAATACGGGATATTTATAATCATTTGACAAAAGAAATAAATCTAATTATTTCGTTAACGTCATCAAATGTTATAAGTTTTTATTTATTGAAATAAAACTTGCAAACATTTGTATTTCATAATCTACAGCATCGTTTTTTGGTTATATTTGCTTACAAATTTTCTCTAAATGATGCTAAGAACTTTACTCCTATTTATTGTTTTTATCAAATGTTCTTGTGTTTTTGCGCAAGAAATGAATACTAATTCATCTAATAGTATTTTATTAGAAGATAAACATGGTCATCTCATTCAAAATTTGGAAGAGCAAAAACAATTTTTGAAAATTAGGGAGGCAAAGATGAAAGCTGAAATCCTGAATTTAAAAAAAGTAATTTTGAATTCGAAAGGGAGAAATTCGACTTCAAAAACTGCCGCTACTCTTCAAGGAGTAGAAATATGTACAAATGGAGGTTTTGAGCAATATGAAACTATAAACGGAAGCAGTTATCTTAAGAATTTTCTTTATACAATAGGTGATCCTCCCGGTCCAACGCAGTGCCGATCGATTACCAATACTGCCGATTCATACATCAATCGCTATAACCCTAATAATATGAACATTATGGCGACCAGTGTTTCCTCCAATTTGGTTGACCCCTATATAGGAGACATTAAAGCATTTGATCAATATACTCTTAAAATTAATCATGAGAACTCCTCTACCTATGGTTCTATTGTTCAAGGTAAAAGGTTTAAAACAAACAATGAAAATTATCTGAAATTTAACTACAAAGCGGTATTACAAAGTGTGTACGACAATAGCCACACTGATAATCAGGCTTTTGTAAAAGCCCGAATTTTAGATAAAAATAAGACCGTTGTTAGCGAATTTTGTTTGGTAGGAGATGAAAAAAATTGCATTTTCAGTAAGGTTCCGAGTCAAAATTCCGGTTATGTTACTTTATACACTCCCAATTGGCAATCAGGAATACTGGACATTTCATCAATTCCTAATTACGAAGAATTTACCGTTGAGTTTATGGCTTCCAGATGTGGATTGGGAGGACATTTCGGATATATGTATGTTGATGATGTTTGTATCTTACAATCCGCAGAAAACTTACAAGGTTCTATAGAGCTTGATCCTTTGAATAAAGTTTGTCCAACTTTACCAATTTCAGTATGCGGTAGTTATACGATTCCTAATTCCGGAGGAATTTCTGCCTCAGTAAAAAAAATCACTTTAAATGTTTACAACAGTAATAATGTGTCAATTTATAACACATCAACTACTTCAAACCTGGACACAACAAACAAAAAATTTTGTTTTACATTAAAAAGCAGTGATCTTCCAAATATTACAAATGCTAATTATAATGTAGGTGTACAAATAGATTATGATATTTCCGGAACTTCTTGCTCAGGAACCACATTTGATTCTGCTATAGATCCCGATGCAAATCCTGGCTGGGATATTTCTTTTTTGAATTGTTCTTCAAGTTGTACCATTAATGTTACGACAGCCAAAATATCTCAATGTGACGCAAACCGTGATGGAAATGAAAATTTTGATTTATCTAGATTAAATTCTTTAATAGTTCCTTCTACAGCGGGCTTAAACTTTAGTTATTTCAAAAATTACAATGAGGCGGAGTCCAATTTGAATGCTATTACCAATTTTACAAGTTATCCAAGTTCAAGTGCTTCTATTTTTGTTAGAGTCAGCAAGGATGCCACTTGCTACAAAATAATTTCTGCCAATTTAGAGGTAAGAAATCCCACAGCAAATATTACAGGTATCCTAAATGTTTGCTCTGGAAGCACTGTATTAACCGCTTCGCCAGGGGCTTCGTATTTATGGAATACCGGTGGAACTACGCAAAGTATTACCGTAACTTCGTTAGGAAATTACTCTGTTACTGTTACAGATTCTTTTGGATGCTCCAGCAATGCCAATGTTACTATCGAACCAAGTCAAACTGCCGTTTCTCCTACTTTACAGATTACGCAGCCCTCTTGTTTTTCCACTACAGGAACAATAAAAGTAACTTCGACGGCATCACAATATAGTTTTGATGATGGCGTAACCTGGAGCGCAAGCGATACGAAGAGTAATTTATATCCCGGAACCTATTTAGTAAAAATAAAGACCGTGAATGGATGTACTTCTTATTCTCAAAGTGTAATTATTACAGCTGCTTCTACTCTGTATCCAAATTACACTTATATCAATCCTTTATTTTGCGGAGATAAGGGAAGTATTACCATTACAACTCCTGCTGCATACTATAGCTTTGACGATGGCGCAACTTGGGTAAATAATTCTACTGCTAACAATCTTTCACCGGCAAATTATAAAATTCGTACCAAAGATTTACAAGGTTGTATTTCGTCGGCAAACAATGTACTCATCAGCAGCAATACGCTGGAAACTCCCACTTATACAATCGTATTACCCGCTTGTAGTACAAAAGGAAGTATTACCATCAATACTCTTTCTGATTTTTACACTTTTGATGGAGGAACTACATGGGTTACCAATAATACAATGAGTAATTTAAATGCGGGAAGCTATTCTTTAGGAATTAAAAATGCCTTAGGCTGTACTTCCTATTATACTTATGCGTATTTAAATAATTTTAAAGATTCCTATCCTCAATATACAACTGAACAACCTATTTGCGGAGTAGACGGAAGTATTACAATTACTACACCAGCAGATTTGTACAGTTTTGATAATGGAGTAACCTGGACAAGCAATAATGTTAAAATTTTACCTTTTGGAAACTATCAAATAAAAATAAAAAACAGTGCGGGATGTATCAGCTCCGCTAATTATGCTTCTCTAAATCAACCTTATATAAGTTCACCAATTACTTCCATAGAACACCCAACTTGTGGTGTAAACGGAAAAATTACTATTAACTCATTATCCGATTTTTATAGTTTTGACAATGGTGCGACCTGGACAACTCTTAATTCTAAGTCATTACCTCCTGGTGTTTATACCGTAATTACAAAAAATAATCTTGGCTGTACCTCATATCCAACTGGCGTTTATTTAAACAATCCCAATATAGATCTACCTGATTATACTGTTGTTCAACCTACTTGTACGTCGTCGGGCAGCATTACAATAAATACAGCTGCCAGTTTCTATAGTTTTGATGGAGGTTATACCTGGGGAACTTCTTCTTCCTTATCAAATCTTAATTCTTATAAATTTTACAACCTTACAATAAAAAACAGTTTAGGATGTGTTTCTAACTCCGTAGGTGTTTCAATTAACACCCCAAAGCTCCCTGTTCCGGATTATACAGTTACGAATCCAAGTTGTGGAAATATTGGTAATATTACATTCAACACTACTGCAGATTATTATAGTATCGATGGTGGTGCAAACTGGAGTACCAGTAATGTTTTTAATAATTTAAGCCAGGGATCTTACAATTTAATTATAAAAAAGAGTAACTGTACATCTAATTCCATTTACATTTATTTGGATCCCTCTAAGCTGGCACAACCTAATTTAACCATCACACAGCCAGGATGCGGTACAAAAGGCAGTATTAAAATTAATACGACTGCCAGCTTTTATAGTATTGACGGGGTAAATTGGGGAACAAATCCTATTTTTTCTGATCTTCCGGCAGGATATTATTTCCCAGCGATTAAAAATGCCGTAGGTTGTATTTCCAGCTCAAACGGGGTATCACTTCAAGAGTTTTTTCTCCCGGCACCCACCTTTAAAACAACACAGCCTACTTGTGGAGTTGGAGGAAGCATAACCTTTACTTCAACTGAAGCACAATACAGCATAGATGGAGGCAGAAACTGGAGTACTAGTCCTGTATTTACTAATCTAAGTCCAAACACTTATTATTTATTAGTAAAAAATGCTACCGGATGCACATCTTCGTCTTACGGTGTATATGCCAACTTGCAGCAATATTATTTACCCAATCCAGATTTTACATTAATTCAGCCAACGTGCGGCATTGATGGAAGTATTACTATTGCAACAGTTGCAAGTTCTTATAGTTTTGACAATGGTAATACCTGGACAACTAACCCAACTCTTTCAGGACTTACTTCTGGTTATTACAACATCATGATAAAAAATGCAGCGGGTTGTAAATCTTATGGTTTATCAATAAGTATTGCTCCTTATTATCTTCCTAATCCCAATATAAAAGTAGCACAACCAAGCTGCGGAAATGGAGGAAGCATTACCGTTACAACTCCTGCTGACAATTATAGTTTTGATGGAGGCAGCACTTGGACTACAAATCCAATTTTATTAAATCCTGCAAGCTCGTATTATACTATTCTTATTAAAAATGCAAAAGGTTGTAAATCAAATTCACAATATGTCAACATAAACAAATTTTATCTATCCTCACCAAATATATCCGCTATTCAACCCAACTGTAGTACTACTACGGGAACTATAATAGTAAATACTACTGCAGACCAATATAGCTTTGATGGAGGAATAACCTGGACTACAAGTCCTGTAAAGAAAAATTTAGCAGGCGGCCCCTACAATGTATTAATAAAAAACACTCTGGGCTGTACCTCTAGCCGCAGCTATATCCATATAAATACACCTCCTGCAATTCCTGCTGCACCTGCTGTAACCAAAGTTCAACCTTCTTCCTGCGATGCTACTGATGGCAGCATCACCATAACTACACCAGCTATAAGTTATAGTTTCAATGATGGAAACAGTTGGACAACAAGTCCTACGAAAATAAATGTGGGGGCTGGTACCTATATTATTAAAATCAAAACAAATTCATATAGTTGCGAGTCATCAACAGCTGTTGTCAATTTAAGTGCTGGTCCTGCAATTGCAGCTCCGGTTTTTACTACCACACAGCCAAACTGCAGCTCATCAAAAGGCTCTATTACCATTACAACAAATGCTGCTACTTATAGCTTTGACAACGGATTAACCTATGTTTTTTCTAATACAAAAACAGATCTTCCTCCGGGTATTTATTTCATAAAAATTAAAAATTCAGCAGGTTGTATTTCAGATGCTGCTCCGGTCACGATCTCGCCATTATTACCGCTTGCTGCTCCTGACTTTACAGCAGTTCAACCTACTTGCACCAATTTTACAGGGTCAATTACAATTAATACCGTAGCCGATTTTTATAGTTTTGATAACGGAATCACGTTTGGGACCTCCAATACAAAATCTAATCTGTCTGCAGGAACCTATAATTTGATTGTTAAATATAATTCGGGTTGTATTTCTCTTGCCACTGCCATTACTATACAAGCCGCACCTGCAATTCCTGAAGCACCACAAGTTGTAGTCACAAACCCAACTGGCTGTAATCCTACAGGCACTATTACGGTTTCAACGGTTGCAAATCTGTATAGTTTTGACGATGGCCTTACCTGGAACAACAGCAATACTGCCAGTTTATCTCCCGGAAATTATTCTGTTCGAATAAAATACACAAATGGCTGTGAATCTATTCCGTATAGAACCACCATCAATGCAGCGCCAAATGCTCCCGCAGCTCCAATTTTTACTATTACACAACCTATCACTTGCAGCAATCCATTTGGCTCAATTTTAATTACAAACCCTGCTGATCAATATAGTTTTGACAATGGTAAAACGTATTCAGCCAGTCCAAATTCAGGAAATTTAATCGTCGGAACCTATATGGTTCGTGTTAAAAATAGCATCGGCTGTGAATCTGCTCCAATATCTGCAACCATTAACCGTCCAACAGATTATCCGAACGAACCTGCATTTACAACTATCCAGCCTGATTGCAGTAATCCTAATGGTGCTATTACAATTACCGATGCTGCATCTGAATATAGTTTCGATAATGGTGTTAGCTGGACTACAACTGCAATGAAATCGAATCTTGCTCCCGACACCTATTTTATTAAGGTAAAAAATAATAAGGGCTGTTCTTCAAATGCAACCACAGTTACTATAATTCCTTTTACAAATTTCACTCAAAATCCAGCTTTATCCGGTCCCCAAACATTCTGTATTGAACAAAATGCCACGTTAAATTCAATTACGATCACAGGACAAAATATTAAATGGTATGATGCACCAGTAAACGGAAACACTTTACCAAAAACAACTTTATTAGACAGCAGAATTTATTACGCTACGCAAACATTAAACAATTGCGAAAGCCTAAGATTTCCTGTACCAGTAAAAGTTCAAAACACACCTATACCTAATGCCGATTCTCCTCAACAATTCTGTATTCAGAAAAATGCAAGAATTAGGGATATTAAAATAACAGGGCAAAATATTAAATGGTACGAAACTCCTTCATCTACTATAAGCTTATCTGAAATAACTGAACTTGTAGACGGAATCACGTACTATGCTTCTCAGTCTTTTAGTGGTTGCGAGAGTGACAAAACCCCCGTTACAATCAATATTCTTGGAGCGACAATAGGAGAATGTATCTATTTTGTAGATGAACTTCCTTATCCTAAATTCTTTACCCCAAATAATGATGGCTATAACGATACATGGACTATTGATTTTATCTATTTAGCCCCAAATACCGGAATTAAAATTTTTGACCGTTACGGAAAGTTTATCAAAGAAATACGACCAGACAATCCCTGGGATGGGACATATCTTGGACAACAGGAACCATCTTCAGATTATTGGTTTACTGTTACAAGAATAAATGGAAAAGAAGCTAGAGGACATTTTAGTCTGAAACGATAAAATATGCCATCGCAAAGCTTTATCAATACTAAACTTTGCGATGTTTCTGTTACACTTAAAACTTATGTTCGTCTTTACTAATCATTAAAAAAGAAACCAACGAAATTAGCGCGGCACCAGTCAGATAAAATCCAACATAATTTAAACCGTAAGTACTTGCCAGCCAAATGGCGATCATAGGCGCAAACGCCGCACCCAGAATTCCGGCCAAATTAAACGTTAAGGAAGCTCCGGAATAACGGACATTTGTTGGAAATAATTCCGACAGGAAAGTTCCCAAAGGTCCATAAGTGAATCCCATCAGAGCCATTCCGGTACAGGCAAAAGTGGTAATGAGAATGATATTTCCTTTACTTAAAAAAGAAGAAAACAAAAACCCGAAAAGCGCTATGGCTGCGGTTGCAATAAGTAACATTTTGCGTCGTCCGATCTTATCGGCAACAACTGCCGAAACCGGAATAAAAAGAGCAAAAAACAAAACAGAGAACAGCTGAACCAATAATGCATCTCTTTTGGTAATCCCCAAATCTGAAGTGATCCAGCTTAAAGTAAAAACGGTCATCAGGTAAAAAACCAAAAAGGTGGTAACAGCCGACAATGTTCCAAAAATCAATTGATTTCGATACGACTTAATCAAAGTTAAAAAAGGAACTTTAACTTCTTCCTTTTCTTTTTTAGCGCTTTCAAATGAAGGCGTTTCGGTAATTTTTGTTCGGATATAAAACCCCACAACAACCAAAAGCGAACTTGCTATGAAAGGAATTCTCCAGCCATAATCCATAAAGTTTTCATTGGTCATCGTGTCTGTAAGAATTAAAAAAGTTCCACCCGAAAGCAGCAATCCAATAGGAGCGCCCAATTGCGGAAACATTCCGTACCAGGCACGTTTATCCGGAGGTGCATTTTCGATCGCCAATAAAACAGCACCACCCCATTCGCCTCCTAAACCTACACCTTGCCCAAATCGACACAGCATTAACAATAAAGGAGCAGCAACACCAATACTGGCATAACCGGGTAAAAATCCTATCGTAACCGTTGAAATACCCATCGTTAATAATGCTGCCACCAAAGTAAATTTACGCCCGATTTTATCTCCATAATGTCCAAAAAAAGCGGAACCTAACGGGCGTGATAAAAAAGCAATCGAAAAGGTAGCTAAAGATTCCAGGGTTGCCATAGTCGGGTCTGAACCGGGGAAAAATAGTTGTGGAAAAACCAATACGGCAGCATTGGCATAAATATAGAAATCAAAAAATTCTATGGTGGTACCAATCAAGGAACCAAAGAGAACATGTTTTAAGGAGTTCTTCTGTTTCGGGTTATTTTCCATTCGGCTTTACTATTGTTTTCTTTTAACTATTACTGCAAAAAATAAATCAGCTTCTTCTGCACAACAAATATTTGTTTGCAAAAATAGAATTTCATTATTAATAACACCCATAACCAAACAATACTTTTAAATTACTCTCAGAATTTTAACAAAAATAACAAATCAAACACCCTAATCATTCACAAAACATTTCTTACAATAAAAAAAGAGACAACAAAATCAAAACACTGATTTACAACAACTTAATTCAAAGCATAAAAATCAAATCTTAAGCATTCGTTAAAAAAGGATTTAAGTACATATTTTGATTAAATTTACAGCTATCAAAAATAAACCTAAAACTATGCCTACCGACTGTATCAGCTATCAAAACTCAGGATATTTCTCTAAATTGATACAAGATTATTTAGATCAAAAACCCGAATTACAATCACTGTACAATCACTTTCCTACGCTTGAAAACTTTGAGAAACAAATCCTTGACAAGCAGGCTAATTTCGACCATGCAAACCGTGTCCCCCTTGTTGAAACGCTAAAAAAGCAATACGAAAACATCAAAATTTCAGATTCGACCAAAGAGAATATCGAGCATTTAGCACTCCCAAATACTTTTACAATTACAACCGGACACCAGCTAAACCTGTTTAGCGGTCCTTTGTATTTTTTATACAAAATCATTTCGACGATTAATCTCACTACGGAACTGAAATCAAAATATCCTGCTCATAATTTTGTTCCGGTTTATTGGATGGCAACTGAAGATCACGATTTTGAAGAGATTAATTATTTTAATTTTAAAGGAAAAAAATTCCGTTGGAACAAAGAAAGCACCGGTCCGGTTGGAAGACTATCGACAGAAGGTTTAGAAGATTTTTTTGAAATCTACTCCAAAGATTTGGGTTCGAGTACAAATGCCAACTTCTTAAAAAAACTCTTTGAAGAAGCCTATCTGAAGCATGAAAATCTTGCCGATGCCACACGTTTTCTGGCAAACAGCTTATTCGAATCGTACGGTTTAGTGATTTTAGACGCAGATTCAGCAGATTTAAAACGCGCTTTCATTCCGTATATTAAAGAAGAATTGGAGCAGCAAACGGCTTTCAAAGCGGTTCAGGAAACAATCTCAAAATTTAATGATTACACCATTCAGGTAAATCCTCGTGAAATCAATTTGTTTTACATTGAAGACCAACTCCGTGAGCGAATTATAGTAGAAAAAGACCGATATGTTGTCAACCATACTAAAATATCATTTTCGAAAGAAGAAATTTTCAATCTACTCGAAAGCAATCCCGAAAAATTCAGTCCGAATGTAATCATGCGTCCGTTATATCAGGAAATTATTCTTCCAAATTTATGCTACATTGGCGGAGGAGGAGAAATTGCTTACTGGCTGGAATTAAAATCTTTTTTTGATGCTGTGAACATTACTTTCCCAATGTTACTGGTTCGTAATTCAGTACTTTTAAGTACCGAAAAACAAGCTAAAAAAGCAGATACACTTGGACTTCACTGGAAAGATTTATTTACTAAACCCACAGATTTAGTAAATGCTATTACACATAAATTATCTGGTTTTCCAATTGATTTAACGCCACAAAAAGAAATGCTGGTCAAACAATTTGAATATCTTTACGAATTAGCACAACAAACTGATAAATCCTTTACGGGAGCTGTAAAAGCTCAGGAAGTAAAGCAAAAGAAAGGCTTAGACAATCTCGAGAAAAGATTATTGAAAGCACAAAAACGAAAACTGGATTCAGAAATACAACGCGTTGTTGATTTACAATGTGAATTGTTTCCCAATCAGAGTTTACAGGAGCGTCAAACCAATTTTTCTGAATTTTATCTGGAAAAAGGAGAAGAATTGATTCCTCTTTTAATACAAAATTTAAAACCTTTAGAAACGAATTTTAATATTATCACGATCTAAAAATAAAAAAGTAATAGTCATCAGAATAAATAACCGCCTCTTCTGAAATTATTGCGGCTCTAACCAAATAGTAACCTTTAAAAAAAAAAATTAACCTATTTACCAAAATTATGACCAGAGAGCGCCTGATATCATTAGATGTCTTTAGAGGATTGACTATTTTATTAATGACTATTGTAAACAACCCGGGAGATTGGGGAAATGTCTACGCCCCGTTACTACACTCCGAATGGCATGGCTGTACGCCAACCGACTTAGTGTTTCCGTTTTTTATTTTCATCATGGGAGTTGCGGTACCCCTGGCAATGCCAACCAAAACCTGGGACAGTACTACCTTCAACAAAATTCTGGTTCGTTCGCTACGCATGCTCGGCCTTGGAATTTTCTTTAATTATTTTGGAAAAATACAGCTTTTTGGCCTTGAAGGAATTCCGCTTCTTATCGGCCGATTGATTATCACTGTGGCAGTTGGCTATGCTTTGATGGGCAATTTCAGTTCGAAAATCAAAAACATACTGGCATTTTCAATTTTGTTTGTTTATCTGTTTCTGGCTTACAGCGGGATCGAAGCCTACCACGATGTGCGATTACCGGGTGTTTTACAACGAATTGCGATTGTATATTTTGTCGTTTCTCTATTGTACTTAAAAACAACTCAAAAAACACAGATCATAACCGGTATTACTTTATTACTGGGCTATTGGGCCATAATGACTTTAATTCCCGTTCCCGGAATCGGAGCGCCTAATTTAGAAAAAGAAACCAACTTAGCTTCCTGGCTCGATGGTGTATTACTGGAAGGACATATGTATCGCGGAACCATAACCTGGGATCCTGAAGGAGTTCTAAGTACCATTCCGTCAATCGTGAACGGAATCATTGGTTTATTGATTGGTCAGATTTTACAGCGTGAAATTACACCAAAACAGAAAGCCGTTAAAATGATAGCTGCAGGTGTTGCCTTAATCATTGGAGGGCTAATCTGGAACGCCTTCTTCCCTATCAACAAATCGCTTTGGACCAGCAGTTATGTCTTATACACTACAGGACTGGCAACTGCTTGTTTAGCATTCCTATATTACATCATTGACATTGCAGCCTACAAAAAGGGTCTAAAATTGTTTTTAATCTGGGGAGTCAATCCAATGATTGTATTTTTCTTCTCTCAGATTATCCCTCAGGCATTAGTGATGGTTCAGTTTAAGAACCCGCAACATCCAGAAGAACAGATCAATCTTTTAAATTATTTGTACCAATTCGGTATTGCTCCTTTCTTTAACAATCCAATGACAGCCTCATTAGCAGGAGCATTAACTTATGTTGGAATCTGGACTTTTATACTATGGATTTTCTACAAAAACAAACTGATTTTTAAAGTTTAAAAATAAGCTATATCCACTTCGATTACAAGAGACGCAAAAACGCGTCTCTTTTTTTCTTCCTCACATTAAAACAAATTGACAACTCCTATGAGTACTATTTTTCATTTTTCTTTACCAAAACATCATTTGTTAGAGTTTTAATTATGAATTTATTAAAATCAATTCATAAAAAAAGTATACTTTTGCACGAAATTAAAAATAAGCAATAAAATGGCAACAAATAGAACTTTTACAATGATTAAGCCGGATGCAGTTCAAAACGGACACATCGGAAATATCTTAGCAATGATTACTAATGGAGGTTTCAAAATCGTTTCATTAAAATTAACTCAACTTACTGTAGCTGATGCTCAAGCATTCTACGCAGTTCACGCAGAAAGACCTTTCTACGGAGAATTAGTTGAATTCATGTCTCGCGGACCAATTGTTGCTGCAATTTTAGAAAAAGACAATGCAGTAGAAGATTTCAGAACTTTAATTGGAGCTACAAATCCAGCTGAAGCTGCTGAAGGAACTATCCGTAAAGCATACGCGACTTCAATCGGAGAAAACGCAGTACACGGTTCTGACAGCGATGAAAATGCAGCTATCGAAGGTGCATTCCACTTCGCAGGAAGAGAGCAATTCTAATATTTTTTAGACTTTCTTAGATTGTTAGATGTTAGACTTCTTAGATCTTAGAAAAGGCATAAAAGAAAACCCGTTTCAAATGAAACGGGTTTTCTTTTATAACATCCCAGCCAAAATCAAACATTTAAAAACCTAAGGAGTCTAAGTTAGTCTAAGCCAGTCAAAAAAATCTAACGTAAAACAACTTCTTTCACCACTTCACGGCCTAACTCCTCGTTGATCATTTTTACAATCTTGCTTTTACCGTGACTTAATTCTTCACGCAAAACTGCCGATCCCAGCTCGACATACAATGTACTTCCTTTCAGAACAACATTTTTGGTATACGTATTCACGCCATTCCCCATCAACTGCCTCCAGGCCTCTTTTACATCAATCTGGTCCATTCCGGCACCTAACTTATTCACTTGGATAATCTGCTGCAAAACAGCTCCAATCGTGCTTTCACTATTTAGTCTTTTTGCCATCGTTTAATAAATTTACAGGTCCGGTTTTTTTATAATGATATTCTTTATTCTGATCGTTCTTTACTACAAAAGTCTCGTCAGAAATAGAAATCAATTCTTCGCTCCACTTTGCATAATCTGTTTTATAATCCAGGAAAACCTGATCTCCTTTAAATCGAACCGATACATCTTCAAAAGTATCTGTTGTTAAAAAAGTTCCATCCAGCTGCGCCATCACCTTGGTTCGTGTTCCTTTAGTTCCTTTGATATTGAAATAATCGAAATTTTCGTTCATTCCGTAATCTTTGTCCTCACCTTTATCAAAAACTACTTTCTCAATTTCCCAATAACCATTCAGTTTTGCAATATCAGCAGGTTTAATTTCTTGTTTACAGCTTATCAACAAAAGCGATAAAACCAAAATCATAAAAGTGTTTCTCATACTATAATTTTTAAAATTCTACTCTTCTCTTTTCTCCTTGAAAAATCCCGGTCCAAAAAAACAATTAACCGCTATATACCTTCATTTTTACAGTAAATAGTACAAAAAAACAATGTTTTCCAGCGGACTGAAATTTCTCTTTTCAAAAGAAAGATGAACCTGCAAAGTTAAACTTAAAAACCTCATAAGAAGCAAAAAATCACAAAACCATTTAAACTATTTTATATCTTTCTGGTCAAACCTCAAACCAAAATAAAAAAACATGACCAAAGCTATTTGCACCATACTGATTGCTATCCTCTTAACAGGCTGCAGCAAAGATTCGTCTGAGTCAGAACCAATTACAGTTCCCACAGAAAACATGTATTTCCCTCCAGTAACCGGAACAAACTGGGAAACAAAGTCAATCGCTGATCTTAAATGGAATCAGGCTGCTGTTCAGCCACTTTTAGATTATTTGGAACTAAAACATTCCAAATCGTTCATTATACTGGTTAACGGGCGAATTGTTTTAGAGAACTATTTTAACAGGCATTCAGCAACTACCAATTGGTATTGGGCCAGCGCCGGAAAAACGTTAACCTCTACTGTTACAGGAATTGCCCAACAAGAAAATCTGTTAAATATCAATAATAAAGTTTCCCAGTATTTGGGAGAAGGATGGACAAGTGAAACTTTACCCAAAGAAAATTTAATTACCTGTAAACATTTATTGACTATGACCTCCGGGCTGGACGACAGCACAGACGATGTAAATCCTGCTAATCTAGTCTATAAAGCCGACGCCGGAACAAGATGGGCCTATCATAATGTTTATGTAAAACTACAAGATGTTGTTGCAAAAGCAAGCGGACAAAGCTGGGAAAATTATTTCAACACCAAATTAAGAGACAAAATCGGGATGAATGGAAATTGGGTACAAATTGGTGCCAATAGCGTTTACACCAGCACCTCCAGAAGTATGGCGCGTTTTGGACTTTTAATACTGAACAAAGGAAAATGGGAAAATAACACAATACTCAACGAGGCCTATTTCAATGAAGCAACTACAACTTCTCAGAACATCAATTTAGGATACGGTTATTTATGGTGGCTGAACGGAAAAAGTTCTTATCATTTACCTCAATCACAACTTACTTTTCAGGGAAGCATAATCCCAAGCGGACCAACCGATATGTTTATGGCTTTAGGTAAAAATGACCAAAAAATATATGTCATACCCGGTAAAAAAATGGTAGTCATCAGAATGGGAGATGCTGCGGACAGTGTTAATCTGGCCTTATCCGATTTTGACAAAACTTTATGGGAGAAGATTAATGCTTTGTATCAGTAACAAAAAAGCTTTAAATAGAAATGCTTTCGAAAACATTACTATTTAAAGCTTGTTATTTTTTTGAAATAATATCTGTGTGCTGCTATTAACGATTAGTTCGCATTCTTTTAAAAACTCCTAAAAAGAATAAAACTATTCCGATTACCAGCAAAGCATAATAAACGGAAAGATTACTATCTTTCAATACATTTGCTAAAACAAAACATATCACACTGGCAAAATAAAAAGCTATCGCTGATATATTTTTTAAAGATTCGAAACCCATTATAAATTATTTAAAAAAACTATCCACAAATTCATATTTATTAAAGACCTGAAGATCTTCAATTCCTTCTCCAACTCCAATGTATTTTACAGGAATCTGAAACTGATCTGAAATACCAATTACCACACCGCCTTTAGCTGTTCCGTCAAGTTTAGTTACAGCAAGAGAAGTAACTTCGGTGGCAGCAGTAAATTGTTTGGCCTGCTCAAAAGCATTTTGCCCTGTAGAACCGTCTAAAACTAAAAGCACATCATGCGGAGCATCTTCTACAACCTTTTGCATGACACGTTTTACTTTTGTAAGCTCATTCATCAAATTGATTTTATTGTGCAAACGTCCGGCTGTATCTATAATCACCACATCGGCATTTTGTGCTACGGCAGATTGCAGCGTGTCGAAAGCGACAGAAGCAGGATCACTACCCATATTTTGTCTCACAATTGGAACATCTACACGATCTGCCCAAACCTGCAATTGATCGATAGCAGCAGCACGAAAAGTATCGGCAGCTCCTAAAACGACTTTATAACCGGATTTTTTAAACTGATACGCTAATTTACCAATTGTAGTAGTCTTACCTACTCCATTAACACCTACAACCATTAAAACGTATGGTTTTTTATTTTTTGGAATCTCAAATTCCGTTGCTTCGCCTGTATTGGTTTCAGACAATAAAGCACCTATTTCCTCACGAAGAATCTGATTCAGCTCGTCTGTTCCTAAATATTTATCTGCGGCAACACGTTTCTCGATTCTGGAGATTACTTTCAGCGTTGTGTTGACTCCAACATCAGAAGCTACTAAAATCTCTTCCAGATCATCCAGAACATCATCGTCGACTTTAGATTTTCCCGCGACAGCTTTGCTTAACTTGGAGAAAAAACTAGTTTTTGATTTTTCAAGACCTTTGTCTAAAGTCTCTTTCTTATCAGTAGAGAATAATTTTTTAAAAAAACTCATTTTTTATAGGTTGTTAGTTTTTTAGATTATGGGATAATAAAACCCAAATAATCTTTAATCTTTAAGGAAACTTAAAATTAGTCATGTTTCTTTAAATTTTAGACAAATATAAAAAATAAAAAAGCTACTTCCGAATGAAAGTAGCTTTTCTATATACTGTGATTGTTATTATTTCTTTTTCAAGAACTCATCAACTTCTTCAGGAGCCATAATAGATTCTACGAATGTATATGCACCAGTTTTAGGAGATTTTACCATTTTGATGGCTTTTGATAATCTCTTAGAAGATGTTTGTAACGATGCTACGGTTTTCTTTGCCATGATTCAAATGTTATTTGAAATTTTTAATTTAAATAAAAATCTCTAATTAATTACTTAATTTCTTTATGAACAGTTACACGTTTCAAGATTGGATTAAATTTTTTAATCTCTAATCTGTCCGGAGTATTTTTCTTGTTCTTAGTTGTTATGTATCTTGAAGTACCTGCAACACCAGAAGTCTTGTGTTCAGTACATTCTAAAATCACCTGGATTCTATTACCTTTCTTTGCCATCTTGCTATATATTTATTTAGGAAAAGATTATTTGATAAATCCTTCTGACTGTGCTTTTTTCAAAACAGCAGTGATTCCATTTTTATTAATTGTTTTTATCGTAGATGCTGCTACTCTAAGAGTAATCCATCTATCTTCTTCTGGAAGATAAAAACGCTTTTTAACTAAGTTTACAGAAAACTTTCTCTTAGTTTTGTTCATAGCGTGAGAAACGTTATTTCCTACCATCGCTCTTTTACCTGTAAGGTCACAAACTCTTGACATTATACTTTACTTTTATCGTTATTCAAAATCAGGGTGCAAAGAAAAGAAAAATAAACCATTGTAGCAAAAAATTATTGCACAATTTTTAAAATTTCTTTCTTCAAAATTTCTAAACTCTTATTCACTGCTCTATCTATCACTTTTTCACGGGGTTGACCAAAGTTGAATTCTTCTACGATTATACCCTCCGGAGTTGCCAAAGCGATAAAAACAGCTCCAATTTCAGCTTCAGAGTCTCCTTTTGTCGGTCCGGCGTTTCCGGTTGTCGCAATTGCATAATCTGTTTTCAGCATCTCCTTCACATTCAAAGCCATAGCCGACGCAACCTCAGCACTTACTACCGAAAACTTATCAATCAAGTCCTGTGAAACCCCAAGAACATTGACCTTCGCCTCTGTTGCATAGGAAACCACACTGCCCTTAAAATAAGCAGAAGCTCCCGGAATTGCCGACAAAATGGAGGCAATTTTTCCTCCGGTAAAACTTTCGGCAGTTGAGATCGTTTTATTTTGTTTGGTTAAGATCTTACCCACTACCGTTTCAATAGTTTCGTTATCCTCATATCCCACTATAATATCATGAATTATAGCATCTAAAGACTTTACATTTTCTTCAATTGCCGCTTCAAGCTCTTCTTTATTGGTTCCTCTGGCCGACAAACGCAAACGCACTCGCCCGGGATTGGGCAGATAGGCCAACTTGATAAATTCCGGCAGATTATTCTCCCAGTCTTCAATACGTTCTGCAACTAAACTCTCGCCCTGACCATAAGTCAAAATTGTCTTATGAATGATATACGGACGCTTGTACTCGCGAATTATTTTAGGAATTATTTCTTCTTCGACTAAATACTTCATTTCATACGGAACTCCCGGAAGCGAAACAAAAACAGTATTTTCTTTTTTCATCCACATGCCCGGAGCCGTACCCACTTTGTTGTGCAAAACGGTACATTTGGAAGGAACCAGAGCCTGATCTTTATTCAACTGCGAAATTGGGCGTTTGTAAAAACCTTCAATTAACTCCGTCACGTGAGCCAAAACTTTAGCATCCACCACCAGCTCATCCTCAAAATACTCGCAAAATGTTTTTCTTGTGACGTCGTCTTTTGTAGGCCCCAAACCACCGGTTACAATAACCAGATCAACTTTGTTCTGCAATTGGGCAAATGTGTCTAAAATATGTTTTTTATCGTCACTTATCGAAATCATTTCATGAACTTCGACACCAATGCGATCCAGTGATTTTGCAATAAAACCCGAGTTAGTATCTACAATCTGACCTATTAAAATTTCATCTCCAATAGTAATAATGCTTGCTTTCATAGCTGTGAATTATTTTTACTTATCGTAAGTCCAATTATTATAATAAAGAATATTGCTGCCGTGATTTTATACGAATGCCAGACATGGCTTGCTTTTGCAAAAAAAAGAATCAGATCAAAGATTTACAGATCAAAGTCTTTTTTAATCTCTTTGATAGCTTCTTTTACCTGTAACTTAATACTCTTAAAAGTTTCGATAATTTCTTTTTTCTTGCCTTCGGCTTTGGTCCAGGCTTCTACTTGAAGAATTTCCTCAAAAGCAACATTCAACCCCATTAAGTCCAATGTAGGTTTTATTTTATGTGCATAAGAATAGGCATACTTATGATCCTTCTTTTTAATCCCTTCTTTGATTTGTTTTAAATCTTCAGGAACTTCAGTAACAAACAATTTAAGAATTTCATTTACAAATTCCGGATCATTGTCTGAAAGTGCATATACTTTCGAAAGGTTGTATTTTAAAGCCATTACTTTACTTGTATTCTGAATAATTTTTTATCTTCTAAAAAGCCTTCTAAAACGTCATTCGGCTTAACCGCAGCAACACCTTCCGGTGTTCCTGTAAAAATAATATCTCCAATTTTTAATGTAAAAAACTGCGACACATACGAAACAAGCTCATCAATTTTCCAAAGCATGAAACTCGTATTTCCTTTTTGAACGGTTTCAGAATTTTTCGTCAGCTCAAATGTAAGATTTTCCATCGAAACAAAATCACTCTTTGGTAAAAACTCTCCAATAACCGCAGAGCCATCAAAAGCTTTTGCTTTTTCCCAAGGCAATCCTTTCGCCTTTAATTTTTCCTGTAAATCTCTGGCTGTAAAGTCAATCCCAACACTAATTTCGTCATAGTACTTGTGTGCAAATTTAGGTTCGATGTATTTTCCAACCTTACTAATTTTAACAATTACTTCTAATTCGTGATGAATTTCTTCAGAAAATTCGGGGATTACGAACGGATGCTGTTTCAATAAAACTGCCGAATCCGGTTTCATAAAGACTACCGGTTCTGCAGGACGCTCGTTTTTTAGCTCTTCAATGTGATTGGTATAATTTCTACCGATACAGATGATTTTCATTTTTCTATAGATTCTAAGACTCTAAGCCACTAAGACTCTAAGAAACTATGCAAAAAAATTAGCACCTCAGAACCTTAGCAACTCAGAACCTTATTTCGTATTTAATTTTCTTAATTTTATAGCCGTAAGTACTTTTTTGGTATACAAAGGAAAATCGGCATTTTGAATCCAGCTGAAATAGCCAGGTTCACTTTCTAAGACTTTATCTACTTTAGCACCTTTGTGTTTTCCAAAAGTAAAAATTTCTTCGTTGTCTTTATCAAAAGCAATCATTCCGGCAAAATCGGCGATTTTTTTACGGGTGGTAAATTCAGACAACGATTTCATATCGTTTTCCAATTCCGGATAACGGTCTAATTGTGCTTTTAGGATTTCATAGGTCGCCATTGTATCGGCTTCTGCAGAATGTGCATTCTCCAGACTCTTTCCACAATAGAATTTCAATGCAGCACTTAAAGTACGCTCTTCCATTTTATGAAAAATCGTTTGTACATCCACCGAAACTTTGTTCTTCATATCAAAATCAACTCCGGCACGCAGCAATTCTTCTGCTAACAACGGAATATCGAACCGATCTGAATTAAAACCACCCAAATCACTGTCTTTAATCATATTGTAAACCTGTGGTGCCAATTCTGAAAAAGCAGGTTCATTTGCTACTTTCTCATCCGTGATACCGTGAACAGCAGTTGTTTGCGGCGGAATTGGAATCGTAGGATTCACTAACCAGGTTTTACTTTCTTTATTTCCGTTTGGAAAAACTTTGAATATCGAAATTTCTACAATTCGATCTTTACCGATATCAATTCCGGTTGTTTCAAGATCAAAAAAGCAAATTGGTTTGTTGAGTTTGAGTTCCATTTTTAATTTTTATAAGATTACAAATGTAATTTTTAAAGCCGAAATTCCTCTTCTATTCCCGACTTTTTTAAACAAAAAGGGGCGTAATTCCGCGATTTTAACTTTTAAATAGGTTCGCAAAGTCGGCTAATGTTTGTTTTCTTAACCTTTTCTTACAAAACAAAAAACCCGGGAATTTATACAAATTCCCGGGTTTAACTTATTTTTAAAACAGAATTTAAAAATCTCTGTTCACATCAAAAGCTTCTAAATATTCAGCAACTCTTTTCACAAAACTTCCTCCCAGAGCACCATCTACTACTCTATGGTCGTAAGAATGTGATAAGAACATTTTTTGACGGATTCCGATAAAATCTCCTTCCGGAGTTTCAATAACCGCAGGCACTTTACGAATAGCTCCCAAAGCCAGGATTCCAACTTGTGGCTGATTGATAATTGGAGTTCCGAAAACACTTCCGAAAGTTCCAACATTAGTCACCGTATAAGTTCCGCCTTGTGTATCGTCCGGTTTCAATTTTCCGGCTTTTGCACGGTTACCTAAATCGTTCACCGCTTTAGCCATTCCAACCAAATTCAGCTGATCGGCATTTTTAATTACCGGAACAATTAAGTTTCCGTTTGGTAAAGCTGCCGCCATACCTAAATTTATATTTTTCTTTTTGATGATGTATTCGCCATCAACAGAAATATTCATACCAGGGAAATCTTTTAAAGCTTTAGCCACTGCTTCCATCATAATTGGAGTAAACGTAAGCTTCTCGCCTTCTCTCTTCTCAAAAGCGCTTTTTACTTTATCTCTCCATTTTACAATGTTAGTTACGTCTACTTCAATAAACGATTGTACGTGTGCCGAAGTTTGTACCGAAGCTACCATGTAACCTGAAATCAGCTTACGCATTCTGTCCATTTCAACAATTTCATCACCTCCGTTTACAGATACCGGAACGGCTTGCTGGCTTTTTTGAACCGGAGCTGCAGGCTGAACTGCTTTTGGAGCTTCGACAACTGCTTGCGGAGCCTGAGCACCCGATTTACGAGCTTCAATATATTTTAAAATATCTTCTTTTGTTACGCGGCCGTCTTTGCCTGAACCTGCAATACGCTCTAATTCAGCTACAGAAACGCCCTCCTCTTTAGCAATATTTTTTACTAATGGAGAAAAGAATTTATCCGATCCTGAAAAATCCTGCGGTGCAGCTACAGCATCTTTAGCAACTTCGATAGTTTTTTCGATTTCAGTAACTTCTGCCGGAGCAGCAGTCTCTACTGCCTTAACAGCCGGTGCATCACCTTCTGTTTCAATAATTGCAATAGTTTGTCCTACCTGAACCAAATCGTCTTTACCGAACAATTGCTCAATCAAAACTCCTGATACCTCGCTTGGTACTTCACTGTCAACCTTATCCGTTGCAATTTCCAGTACTGCTTCATCAGCTTCAATTTTGTCTCCAACTTCTTTCAACCAGTTTGTAATAGTTGCTTCAGCGACACTTTCTCCCATTTTAGGAAGTTTCAATTCAAATCTTGCCATATTGTTAATCTAAAAGGTGATTTTGATTTTCAGATTGCGAAATTACTGAATATTTTGAATATAAATTACACTTAATATAATTTTTTACTCGATTTTTACGATTTGCCCTCTGTCATTCCGTGAATTACTCCCAATAATAAAATTTGTATTTTTGGGGAAAATCTTAAAAGTAATGTTCTTATCTTTAAGAGTTTCTATGATTTTGATACATTTTTTGAATGAAACATACTGATTATCCAAAATAATCTCAACTCTTTTACCCTCAAAAAGCTGGCACGAATTTACCATTTTTTCTTTTTTGAAATCTAAAAAGCGGACTTTATTTTTTAGAATTTCAGGTAATTTTTCAGACAAAATTCGATTTGAAGAGTAAAAAAGGACTCTTTCAGGTAAGGGTTTTGATTTTGTTTTTCCCTCAAACATTTTTACAAATGAAAAGAACCAAATACCAATTTGAATGAAAAATTCAAAAAACCATGATTTTCTGAAATGCTTCTGATAGAAAAAATTCATCGCCTCCTGGAAACGTTTCATGTATTTTTCGTCTTTTACCGTACTTTCTCCTTTATAATGCAAAACGGTCGTTTCGTGAAAATAGTAATTGGATTTCTTTTTTTGCAGTGCACGATACGACAAGTCAATATCATCTGCATACATGAAACATTTTTCGTCAAAACCTTCTAATTCAATGTACAAATCACGCGTCATTAACATGAAGGCTCCCACTAAAACATCAACTTTCCCGCTTTCATTTGTTCCTAAATGCTGGGCATAATACTGATTAAACAATTTCCAATTTGGAAAGATCTTATACAGTCCGAAAATTTTGGTAAAAGCTACCCAGGGAGTTGGAATTCCGCGTTTGCTTTCGGGCAAAAAAACTCCGGTACCATCGATTAGTTTACAACCTACAATCCCTAAATTGACTTGTCTGTCAGCGAAATTCAAAATTTTCTTAAACGTATTTTCAGCAACAACCGTATCGGGATTCAGAATGCAAACGTACTTTCCGCGAGCCTCCGCCACTCCGATATTGTTCCCTTTTGGAAAACCATAGTTGGTATCATTCTGAATTAGTTTTACTCCCGGAAACTTCGTTTTCATCATCAAACAACTCTCATCTGATGAATTATTATCAACCACAATGATTTCAGCATCAAGTGACGAAATAGCTTCCTGAACACTTAAAACACATTGTTCCAGAAAGTAACGTACATTATAATTGAGAATAATAACCGATAATTGCATGAAAAATAACGAAATAGATTTTTTGGAAAGTTAGAAATTTTCAGCCAATCCTGATGATAATGATCAGTCGTTTTTTACGAACATCAAAATAGGCTATCAAACTTCTAACTCGAAAAACTAAAAACAGGCTGAAAAAGCAATCTGAAATATTCCCACTGAATCCGAAAGAAAAACAGCAACGCAATTCAAAAAAGTATATTTTTGATTAAAAACTTCTGTATGGAAATCAAAACTCCAATTAAAGTTCCTTCTTTACTCGTGCTAACAAGTATCGTTTTTCTATTAACTGCCTTTACCCTTTTTAAAAGTCCAAAAGCAAATTTAGTTCAAACTTCTACTTGGTATATTGCCGGCCCTGCTGTTGAGAGTCAGGAAACCATAAACCAGGTTCGGCAAGAAAAAAGGATTGTAAAAGTCACGGCAAAAGACAATCCATCGGGTGAAATTGAACTGAACGTCCTGATTACCCCTTCTGATTCTAATGACGGTGCTCCGACCAATTTATCAGATGCTTCTAAATTTGTGAGCATTACGTATAAATCTTCTCACCTCATCAAACTTCAGGCGCGTGAAGGAAACGAAGAAGGAACCGGTTGTGTACATGGCGGTTCTCACCCAAGAGTTGATTTACCTGCATCTCCTAATCAGTTTAAAACGATCAAAATTAAATGGACAGCTTTCAGACAGGACGGTCTTCCAAACGGGAAACTTCTGAACATTCATAATTTATGCAAATTCAATTTTGTGAATTACCATCCGGTTTCAGGAGCTTTTTTAGAAATAAAATCAGTTACTCTTTAATTTAAAAAAAATATGAAAACAAAGCTTTGTCTTTTACTTTTTACTGCTCTATTCTTTTCAAATAACAGCTATAGCCAATCGAAAAAAATCGATATTAACGGCGTTTGGGAAGACATTAATCCGGGCGTACAAAACGCTGTCGCAATTGTATCGGAACAAAACGGAAAAGTAATTTTCTCCCATTACCTGGAATGGAAAGGGCAAAAATTTGTGGAAAGCGGCACGGGGAAAAGAACCGGAAACACCATTGTTTATACCGTAGATGTCACCTTACCTATTGAGGGCTGGGCAACTCAGGGAACACATACGCTGATTTTGTCTGAAGATGGAAATACACTGGAAGGCACTTTTATCGACAACAAGAACAGAACGGGGCCGATTTCGTTTAAAAGGGTACGCTGAGCGTTTGTTCTTGTTGAAAAATTTCAAGTTTCAGGTTTCAAGTTCAAACTGCACCTGAAACCTGAAACCTGAAACCTGAGACTTGAAAATCCTTTCCCTCTACAAATGCAGCTGAATTTTGTATTTGTTACAGATTTTCATCACATAAAGCATGATCGTCGAAAAAACTAAAGACCAGATGATCCCCGGAACTCCTTCACGAAAATAACCCGGAATAATATGAATATTCAAAGCTTTGCAGAAATAATAAATAGCCCCCGGTAAAATGTAAATCAGTAACGGATTTGCAGCAGCGGGCATAAAGAAATTACTCCATTGGGTTTGTTTTTTAACTTCCATCAGCCAAAACAGAAAATAGAACAAAACCGTACAAATTCCGGCTGACAGCAATGTCCAGGCAGGAGTACCCTGTATTTTTGAAATTCCATAATATTGACGAAGAAAAAATCCGAATGAGAAAAACAATGCAATGAACCCAATAACAGGCCAGTTGATTTTCTTTTCGATTTTTTGATCAAAAAACAATAATGAAATTATTATTCCTGCCGTTACCAAGGTAGCGTGTGTTAAATGTCCGGCAATAAAACGCAGCCACTCCGGTAAATGTAAACTTTGGGTCAAATTAGCGGAGTTTAGAGAAACACATAGTATTAAAAAGACAATCATTGCCCACAATTTGCCTGAAACCAGCCAATAATAAATTACTGAAATAAGATAAGCCCAGCCAATTAGCCCCAGGATCCCCCACCATTGAGGCGTCATCCCAATAGTACCATCAGTCTGAACATATAAAAAGTAAAGTGTTATCAGAACTGCTATTCCGCCATACTGAAGTGTATTTTTTAACCAAACAGGAAAGTCTTTCGCATATTTGTTCCAAATTGGTATTGGCATTGCAAAAGCTAAAAATCCCCAAAATGCGGGTGAAATAACCATTTTTGCAGCATCGTAACCATCTGATGCATTGACCATAAAAACACCGATAATAATCAGAGCCAAAGCTCTTTTCAAAGTATGTGTCCAAATTGTTCTTACGCTATCTCCTTTAATCAATCGGGCATTAAAAGCAAACGGAACTGACATTCCGACAATAAACAAGAAAGCCGGAAAAACCAAATCTACAAAAGTCATCGCATCAGCATCTGCCGGCATGTGTTTCATCCATTGAGGGACATTTACAACACTGGCCAATTCATTTACAAAAATCATAACAAAAATTGTGATTCCGCGCAAAGCGTCTATCGAAATGATCCTTTGATGGTATAAATTTTCTTTTACTTTCATAAATGATTAGATTTTTAGGAATCTCAAATATAATATTTTTATGAAATGACCAATTGTATTAGTTTCATTAAAATTAATCCATCACAAATTCTTCTTATTTGCATACTTTTGCAACATGTTATCCTTTTTTAAATCAAAACCTCTTTTAAAAGATCTGCTGTCTGATCCTTACGTTGATATTCACTCACATCTGTTACCCGGAATTGACGATGGCGCGAAAACCATAACCGATACCATAAAGCTTGTCCGTGCGTTTCAGGAAATGGGAGTTTCACAATTTACCACCACTCCGCATATCAATCATTATGTATGGAATAATTCGGCTCAGATTATTACCACAAAACAGCAAGAAACTAAGCTTTTATTGGAAGAAAACCACATTCAAATTCCTTTTCAGGCTGCTGCAGAATATTTTATCGATGATTGGTTTGAAAATCATTTTAAAAACGAAAAACTTCTCACTTTAAAAGACAATTATGTACTGGTAGAGCTCTCCTATCAAAACGCTCCTATTCACTTGTATAAAACTCTTTTTGAACTACAGGTCGCAGGATATATTCCGGTTCTGGCACATCCGGAACGTTATGTATACTATCGAAAAGATTTTAATGAATATGAGAAACTGAAGAAAGTAGGATGTTTATTTCAATTAAATTTATTGGCTGTCGTAGGGTATTATGGAGAGCATATTTGTAAAACTGCTGAAGAACTTCTTAGAAAAGGAATGTATGATTTCACCGGAACTGATGTCCATCACATGAATCACATCAGAGCTTTTGACCAGAAAATAAAAAACGGCAATATTGTTAACTTAAAAGAAGTCATTGCCAACAATCAGTTTTTTAAATTCTAGAGCATACTAATAGGCGTTTTCTTCTCCATTTACGATGTTGATGATCGTTTTTATAATGATTTTAATATCCAGCATCAGGCTCCAGTTCTCGATATACCAAATGTCATATTCCACTCTGTTTTCCATATCGACTAACTCTTTGGTTTCGCCACGATAGCCATTGACCTGTGCCCAGCCAGTAATTCCGGGTTTGGCATACTGACGCACTAAGTAATTATTAATCAAATCGCTGTATTCTTTAGCGAGATTCACCATATGAGGTCTCGGCCCTACGACCGACATATCTCCTAAGAAAACATTGAAAAACTGTGGCAGCTCATCAATACTTGTTTTGCGAATAAAAGAACCAAATTTTGTAACACGGCTATCTCCTTTCTCAGCTTGTTTTTTATGGGCCAAACGATTAACACGCATACTCCTGAATTTATAACACATAAACGACCGGTTGTCGCGCCCCGATCTTTCCTGCTTGAAAAACACAGGTCCCGGCGATTCAATTTTAATGATCAGCATAATAACAGGAAAGAGCCACGGAAATACCAGCAAGATTACGGAAAGTGAAAAAACAACATCAAAAACTTTTTTTATCAGTCGGTTCACAGCAAACTCCAAAGGCTCCGTTCGGAACATCAAAACCGGTGTGTTTTCATAAAACGTCACTTCTACCTTACTGGACTTTGTATACTGCTGAAAATCGGGAATAAACTTAATACGCACCATGTTTTGCTCACAAATCTGTGTCAATTTATTAATAACCTCAATTTGATCAATATGCAGTGCCACGTACATTTCGTCGACCTTTCTTCCGACTACAAATTTATGAATGGCACTAAAATCGCCTAACACTGAAGTAGCATCAATAATTGAGTGACTTCTGCTCTCATCAAAAAAACCTAAAAATTTATAACCGTACGTCAGATCTTTTGCGAGTATCTTACGCATTCTTTCTCCTGCCTCGTTTGCTCCTACAATAATAAATGTTTTAAAATTATACCCACGACTTCTGATGTACTTTAAAAGTTTCATGGACAAATAGCGGGAGATCATCAGTAATCCAAAAAAAATCAAATAAAAAGAAAGCAGTCTGAGTCTTGAGATCTCATTGTATTTGAGATACACCACAAAAATGGAAATCAAAGCAGCGTGAATCACTAACTTCTTAACAGTTCTGACCAATATTGATTCGATAGGTTCTACTCTTACGCTTCTATTGGAATCATTTTGAAACAATAAGGCTACCCAAATTAAAATTGCCAGCAATGAAACTGTACGTTCTTCTTTTAATAAAAGCTTGTCTAAACTGCCAAATCTTGTCAGTGCAGAAAGTACTGTTGCCAGATTTAACAACACAACATCAACGCAAACAAATAAAAGCTTGAAATAGCGCGAAAAACGATAATGCGACAGTTTCTGTAAAATTTCCATATCGGGGATATATACTTACTCTAAGCGAAATAAAAACTGATTAAAAATCAGTTAAAAAATTAATAGTGCAAAATAGTATTTTAATTATATTTTTCAGCATTATTTAAAATCTATCTTTAAAAGTTTACTTTTATATTATGCAAATTTAATATTGCAGACCATGATTAAGACTTTTTTACTCTTTTGCCTGACTGTCTCTTTTGCTAATGCTCAAGTTTTAAGCTGTACCGACCCGCTTTCTAAAAATTACAATACCGCTGCGACAGTTAACGACGGAAGCTGCAACTATAAAAAAATCCACCTCAGCCCCCTATATTCTAAACTCCTGAGCGATTCGATTAAAGAAACCTCTGGATTGATTGCTTTCGATAATTTACTCTGGACGCACAATGACGATCATGACACCACAATTTACGGATTGGATTCAGTGGGTAAAATTCGAAAAAAAGTTGTTCTGAAACAGGTTATCAATCACGACTGGGAAGAGATTTCACAAGACAGTTCTTTTATATACCTTGGAGATTTCGGGAACAACTACTTCGGTAACAGAACCGATCTGAACATTCTAAAAATAGAGAAAAAATCGTTCTTGGAAGGAAATCCTGCAATTGAAAAAATTTCCTTTCAATACGCCGACCAAACTGATTTTTCTGCAAAAAAACCAAACACTGCTAATTTTGACTGCGAAGCATTCATCGTGTCCAAAGACAGCATTTATTTATTTACCAAACAATGGAAAACATCTAAAACCAACATTTACGTTTTGTCTAACCAAGCGGGTTCTCACGTTGCACGACTAAAACACACCTTAAACACAAAAGGCCTGGTGACCGGCGCGACTTATTTAGCGTCTAAAAAAACAATTGTTCTTTGTGGGTACTCTAAACTTGGCAAACCCTTTTTGTATCTTTTGTACGATTTCAAAAACACTGATTTTCTGTCGGGAAATAAACGAAGGATTAAACTGAAGCTACCCTTCCATCAAATAGAAGGAATTGCAACTCATGACGGTCTGCATTATTATTTAACCAATGAATCCCTCATTCGAAAACCGATCCTTTATGTACCCCAGCAGCTTCATTATTTCGATTTGAGTTCTCTACTAAGTTTCTACCTTCATAATTAATTCACAAATAATATCTCTTTCAGTTTCACAATCAATGAAAATTGAAACGATTGCTTCTCTGTTTAATGCGGGCAACCGAAACATTTTGCATAAGAATCAAATTGATAGGTTAATAAAACTTCATAAACACCCCCTGTCCTTCCAATATTAGAGGTATTCATATCATAAGAAACACCTAATTTCAAATTTTCGTACTGTAGTCCTGTAAAAAAATTTATCGAAGTCAGTAATTGATTCCCAATATCGTTTTTTGACGGGTTAGTAGTTACTGTTGCTCCAAAATATATATTTTCGAATAGGACTGATGTACCTATATCAAATCGATTATAACGCCCTTGTTGCATATAGTTTGATGTAACAAGCATCTTGGCTTCATACGGCAAAAATACGACATCGACATAATCCGCCAATAGAAATTTGTAACCTGAGCTTAAAGAAAAGAAAGAATCTAAACGTGCATTTCCGTTTGTTGTAAAAGATATATCGGGTCTGTTAAGATGTTTCATAGACAAACTAATCCATAGACTTTCGGTATTGAAAACCATTCCCGCTGATACATCAAAGAAATTGATTTTATCATTTTTTAGTATTGGATCAATTGAAGTGGGGTTAATTGTACCTGTTTTTATGTTTATCTGATCTTCAAGCAATAGATTTTGAAAACCGAATGACTTTACCCCAAAACCTACTTCAATTGCCGGTCGAAAAACCCAGGTATCATTATACTCTACTTTATAGGCATAGTTCCCATTAATTTGTGTATAACTATAATGGTTTACATTCTGTCTTTGATTTAAAACACTCAATCCATAACCGCTGTTCATATTTTCATTCCAAGTATTAATAAAGGCATAATCGGTATCCATTTTTAGATCTAAATCCGGCCATTGTTCTCTATGAATAATACCTGCGTAAGTAGTTTCTCTAAACCCACTGAAACCGGGATTAAGTGTTTCCGGAATTAAGAAATACTGTGTAAAAATGGGATCCTGAGCTCTTGTTTCTGAAAAAAAACAACATGCCAGGATTATGATAAAAAGATTTAATTTCATACAGTACTTTATTTAATTAGTGTAAATGCTCCTTTTTCGGTTACCGTATGATTGTAAAAAGTTTTTCCGGTGAGCATAAAATAATAATTCCCGCTCTGAGCATCCACATCTTTTATCTTCCCGTTCCATCCACTAATATTTTTTCCTGTTTCAGTATAGACAACACCTCCCCAGTTATCAAAAATAATCAGACTAATATCCTCTAAGCCAGTAAATACGGGTGTAAATATATCATTGTAACCGTCATTGTTTGGAGTAAAGGAATTCGGCATCATTATACTATATCCTTTTGTGATGATCAATGTGGATGTATATTTGTACTGACATCCAAAAGAATAAGTAACTGTCTGTGTAACAGCATGCGTCCCTTCTCTTGTATAAATGTGTTTTGGATTTACTTCATTAGAAAAATTACCATCCCCAAACTCCCAAGATGTATTTATAAAATCTCCCGTAGCTAAATTTGTGAATAAAATTGGGTCATAAACAGAATATGTATCATAAACATCTTTAGTATATGAACCAGTAGTATAATTGGCTATACCCAAAACAGTTTTTTTAACATTGTAAGGAATAGTAGCTGTACAACCAAAACTGTCAGTCACACTAAACGTAATCAGTCCTTCTTTATTTGTATTCATTATTTCATTGTTATCTCCTGTGACAATTCCATCAGACCAACTTAATCTATATGGAGGAACCCCTCCTTTTACATGTCCGATATAGGTTTGATTTATATACTTGGTTTCGCAATTAAGATCTGTTTTAACTTCGATAGTAGGTGTTAGCTCTTCAAATCGGGTAATTTTCCACTCGCCGGATTTTTTACAGCCATTTACATCAGTAACGGTTACCTGATAGGTTCCCGGCGGAATTTTATTTAAATCTTCGGTTTTGGCACCATTGGACCACTCGTATGTAAATGGAGCTTTCCCTCCCGTTACAATTAAATTAATAACGCCTGTATTGGCATCTGCACAATCTAACGGGTTCGAAACATCTGCATTTAGTTTCAATAATGAAGGTTCTGAAATAGTAAAGGTTTCTTTTATTACACATGATTTAGAATCTGTAATTGTCACGCTATATTTTCCCGGTCCAATATTATTCCGTTCTATTCCGGCCGATGGATTATCATCCCAAACTAAAGTAATTGGCGCTTTACCTCCTAAAAGATTTAAGTGGATATAACCATCCTTTGCACCAAAACAGGAAATGTCTTTAATATCCGGTTTTATACTAAAAACAGGGGCATTTTCTATGATCAATGATGATTCTTTTGAACAGCCCAATGAATCTGTAATTGTAATGGTATAAGATCCTGCTGATAAATTATTTTGTGTAAGTCCGGTACCCAAATTACTCCATTTTACACTGTAGGGATCTCCGGTAGTGAAAGGAACTCCTCCTTTTATATTGTCAATACTAACAGAAGCATTTGCAGAATTAAAACACGATATTTCGGATTTAGTGTAATTAAAAACGATTTCTGCATTTTGGGTTAATATGACTTGCAAATGATCTGTACAACCTGATTTATCTGTAACAATCAAATTATAAGTCCCTACAGCTAAATTTTTCAAATTTTGAAGATTACTTGTAAAGCCATTTGGACCTGTCCAGCTATAATTGTAATCAAAGACTCCCGAAGATGTTTCGATAGGTCTTCCTCCAACTGTATTTATTTCGATTTCACCTGTAGAATATCCATAACAAAAAATATTCATTTGTTTGGTCAGATTTACTTTTAATACTGGAGGCTCTTCGATTGTATAAGTTCCTTTAAGTAGGTTACAATTGTTTACTTCTGTAATTATCACATCATATGTTCCAGGTTTGAGATTATCTATATATTCAACAGTTTCTGGATAAGGATTTCCGTTTTTTTTCCACTCATAGGTGTAAGGTTGTGTTCCTCCTTTAACCGATAGCCTGATATTTCCATCATTTAAACCAAAACAGCTTATATCATTTTTAATTGCCGAAAATTGAAATAATTCCGGCTCAGCAACGTTGTAAATCTTTGTGAAGGGGCAATTACCATTGTCAGTTACGTTTAAAACATAGTCACCGGGTTTTAAGCCCGAAATATCTTCATTAGTACTTGTAAAACCATCAGGGCCTGTCCATAGAAATGCATACGGATTTACGTTTATAAAAGGAATACCTGCGTTTACAATCAGATCAATAGAACCGTTATTTGCCCCAAAACAGGTACTTTTTTTTACCGTTTCGATTACTTCTATTAATGGATCGACTGTAACTGTTATTGTAAAATTTGCTCCGGTACAGGCCTTTGACATAGGTGTTACTGTATAAGTCACTGTTGCCGGACTGTCTATATTACTTACTAAAGTCTGACTAATATTGTCTTTTGGCGAGGATTGTGCACTTGCACCACTTACAGATCCGGCAGGAGAAATTATAGGTTCAGACCATACATAAGTAGTCCCTATTGGTACATTCTCTGTTGTGTTGGTGACGGGTGTAACCTGAAAGGTGTTTTTGCTGCATACCTTTACTGTCTTTGAACTTATAATAGGCTTAAGGGTTAAAGCTACCGAAAAAGGAACTGTTTTTGTAGTAGTCCCACAACTGTTGGTTACACTAAATGTAACGGTATAATTACCACTGTTGGCATAATTTACTGCCCCGGGATTAAGTGAGGTAGATGAAGAAGGTGTGGCTCCGGGGAAACTCCAGAGATAGCTGATTTCTGAACCCGGAGAACAATTTTGATCTACAGTCGCAACGGGATTAATAGATATAGAGTTACAGTAATCAGGAATAGGATTCAGCGTAATGACAGGAGGTTTTTTTACTTGTATCATTTCTGTTACAGACTGGAAAATTCCACATGCGTTCCTAGTAGTTAGCTTTACATAGTATGTTCCCGGATTTGCAAAATTAAAAACCGGATTCTTAGACGAAGCATTGGTTCCGTTTACAAAATTCCATGCTGCTGATCCCCCACAAAATTCTTCACTATATCTGATAACTTCCCAATTATAACTTTCAATACTACATCCCTGACTTGCATCTGTATTATTTGTAATAATAACATCTTTTAAAACACATGCATTACTGTAAGTAAATTGAGGTTGCAGTACCGGTTCAACACAAACTGTTTTTGTAACTTCATTACCGGCACCGCAAGGTGTTCTTGCTGTTAATTTAATGGTATAAGTGCCCGGTGTTGAATATATATGTTCTGGACTACCTTCATTTGATATGTTTCCGTCTCCAAAATCCCAGGTGTAAACACCTGCAGCACCGCAATTATTACCATATCCTGCACTAGATTTATTGATAAATATTATAGGTGTATTAGAACATAAGATAGCATTAACGGCAAAGTCTACTTTAGGAACATCTAATATAATAACAGGACCTACTGTAAAAGTACTGCGTCCGCATGTTGTTATTATATTTAAGTTGATCGTATTTCCTAAGGGGCAATTTGCCTTTGTGAATTGATGTAATACAGGAAAGTTTAGAGAAGCCGAAGGGTTCGTAGAATTATATTGTATGGAACTCTCCATGTCTTTTTGACTGTAAGTCTCAATGGTACCGTCCCCAAAATTAATTTCATATTGTGTATCTGATGGATTAGAACCCCATGAAACTATTTCGAATTCCATTGTATCAACCGGAAGACATAAATTAGTAGTATTACCCGGAGTTATAAGAGCTCCCTTTGGACTGGTCGAATTATTGACTATATAGGTAACAGAATTATTACAGCCATTAGCTCCCACTCCGGTAATCACCATCTTATAAGATCCTAATTTTAAATAGGCATGCGTTTTAGGAAAAGTAATATTGTTTTCTAAACTTCCGTCTCCCCAATCCACATCATAGGATTTAATGCATGATACTGAATTAGATATATTGCCAACATTAATAGTGTATTTGGGATTCTGGCTATCTCCACATTTTTCAAAAGATGTTCCTGAGTTATCTAAGTTTATGAATCTTAGATTTGGTTTCTGTTTTACTGTAATCGTTTTTGCAATAGTGCTTGCTTCACCATTGACATCAGTAACAGTCAATTTTATGGTAAAATTTTGAGTCCCGCAACCTAACGCTTCAAAAGTATGAGAGGGATTACTGCTGGTTGAAGTTTTTCCATCTCCAAAATTCCAAGAATATTGAAAAGGACCATTACCGTTAACAGCTGAAATAAATGTAATAAGGGTACCTGAACAAGAGTTGTCATTGGTGAAGCTAAAATCGACGCCGGGAGGTACTGAAAGAGAATTACAATTCCTTTCTGAAAGAGCAGTATTAGTAGCAATACTATTCGTAAAACTATAACCAAAAGAAGTAATAGCTAATGAAAAATATAGCATTAAAAAATAAAGTTTTTTCATTATTTTTTTGATTATTTGATTAGAGAAATATAATTAAGCTCATAATTAGCATTTTATCTTGTCATTAAAAAAACCAAAGCAGCCATTCATAAAATCAAAATTAACAAGAACACCCTTATTTATTTTTTTAGATGCAATAACCGGTCTTTGAGTGTAATAATCGACATCTTTTAAGACATAACTGGATAAATAGAAGTCTTAAAAAAACCGTTGGATGTAAAAGAGTAAAGGGTATTTTTCAACTGAACCAGAATACGGTAATTCCACTTTATTCAATACCAGCGACTAACAATTGTCTATCGTATTTCTAACAAAGAGAATCTATTCAAAAGCTTTGACATTTAAAGTTGCTGCATCTTTTATGTTCGAACACTATTTTTAAGCTATTTTTTTGTTTGATCCAAAAAGGTATCTTTGCACCGTCAAAATTAAATTCCTATTAAAAATTTAGAGATCTAATTAGAGACCTCGTTAAAATTTTTAATAAATAAAAAAGCCTTGTTTTAGGCACTTTTACAACATGAATTACCTATCTGTAGAAAACATATCCAAATCATTTGGCGAAAAAACCTTATTCGAAAACATCTCTTTTGGAATCAATAAAGATCAAAAAATTGCCTTCATCGCAAAAAATGGTTCCGGAAAAACGACCATTATGAGCATTATCAATGGTTTGGACGAACCGGATACAGGGCAGGTCGTTCTGAGAAAAGGCATTCGAATGGCTTTTCTTTCTCAGGACAATAACCTACAGGACGAATTAACTATCGAAGAAAGCATTTTTGCTTCCGATAATGAAACGCTTAAGATTATTGAAGCTTATGAAAAAGCATTAGAGAACCCAAATGACGAAGAAGCTTACCAAAAAGCTTTTGACGGAATGGATCAGCACAATGCCTGGGATTTTGAAACACAATACAAGCAGATTTTATTCAAACTAAAACTGGAGGATTTTAAACTGAAAGTAAAAAATCTTTCAGGAGGACAAAAGAAACGTCTTTCATTGGCGATCATTTTGATCAATCGCCCTGATTTATTGATTCTGGATGAGCCAACCAACCACCTTGATTTAGAAATGATCGAATGGCTGGAAAGTTATTTTGCCAAAGAAAACATTACCCTTTTTATGGTAACGCACGACCGTTTCTTTTTAGAGCGTGTTTGTAACGAAATTATCGAACTTGATAACGGAAAATTATACCAATACAAAGGAAATTACTCTTACTATTTAGAGAAAAAAGAGGAGCGAATTACTTCTGAAAATGCCAGTGTTGACAAGGCCAAAAACTTATTCGTTAAAGAATTGGAATGGATGCGCCGTCAGCCTAAGGCAAGAACTACAAAGTCAAAATCCCGTCAGGATGACTTTTACGTGATCAAAGAAAAGGCACAAAGCCGTCGTAAAGAAAATAAAGTAGAACTTGAAATTAATATGGAACGTATGGGAAGCAAAATTATTGAGCTTCACAAACTTTCTAAAAAATTCAAAGACAAAGTTATACTCGATCATTTTAGTTTTGATTTTCAGCGTGGCGAGAGAATTGGAATTATTGGTAAAAACGGAACCGGAAAATCTACTTTTCTAAACCTTCTTACAGGAACGATCCCACCGGACAGTGGACGAGTTGTAAAAGGCGACACCATCAAAATTGGTTATTACACGCAAAGCGGAATCAATCCGAAACCGGGACAAAGAGTTATCGATATTATTAAAGAATACGGAGAATATATTCCGTTAGCCAAAGGCAAAATTATATCGGCTTCACAATTATTGGAGCGTTTTCTTTTTGACGCCAAAAAACAATATGATTACGTTGACAAATTAAGTGGTGGAGAATTAAAACGTTTGTATTTATGTACGGTTCTGATTCAGAATCCTAACTTTTTAATTTTAGATGAGCCTACAAACGATTTAGATATTGTAACGCTAAACGTTTTAGAAAGTTTCCTTTTAGATTATCCGGGATGTTTACTGGTAGTTTCGCACGACCGTTATTTCATGGATAAAATTGTCGATCATTTATTTGTTTTCAGAGGACAGGGCGAAATCGAAAATTTCCCCGGAAACTACTCTGATTTCAGAGCCTACGAAGACAGTGCCGATGTGGCTCAGAAAGAAGAGAACAAGGCCGAAAAGAAAGACTGGAAGCAAAACAATCCAACCGGAAATCTAAGTTTCAACGAGCAGAAAGAATATCAGAAACTGGAAAGAGAAATCAAAGATTTAGAAATCGAAAAGACTAAAATCGAACAATTATTCTCTGACGGAAAAGTTGCCGATGCTGATATCGAGAAAAAGGCAAACGAATTACAAAACATCATCAACAAAATAGATCAGAAAGAAGAACGTTGGTTCGAGCTTTCAGCTAAGATTGAGGGATAGTTATTTTAGTTTTCAGTCTCGGTTTTCAGTCTCAGTTCGTAGTTACAGGTTGCAGTCTCGGTTTTCAATCACAGGTGTCGTTTTTGTTTGAAAGATGTTTTTTTTGTAAGAATAATTTTAATATATTTATTGTCTTTATGTAAAAAATTACAACTACATTATGGACTTTAAAGAACTATTAGCATATCAAAAATCATTTGAACTGGCGATGCAAATATTTGATCTTTCAAAAACATTTCCTAAAGAGGAAAAATATTCTCTGACCGATCAAATTAGACGTTCTTCAAGGAGTGTTTCGGCTAATATTGCTGAATCATACCGAAAAAGAAGATATGTAAATCATTTTATAAGTAAATTGACTGACAGTGATGCTGAGAATTCGGAAACTAACGTCTGGCTGGAGTTTTCACTTAGATGCGATTACATTAATCAAAAAACTTTTAACGAACTTAACGTCAAAACTAGAGAAATTGGAAAGCTCATTAATTACATGATAAAAAATCCTGAGAAATTTGGGTGCTCGATTTAGTTTGCAGTTTACAGTCGCAGTCAACAGTTGCAACTGAATAATGAAAACTGTGACTGAACATTATGACTGTAAACTGAGTCTGAACACCGAGACTGAATACTGTGACTGAATACTGTGACTGCGAACCAATTCATTATATTTATACCCTTAAAAAAACACCACAATGAAAAAATTATTAGCTTCACTATTTGCCGTAATGCTTTTTATTTCTTGTTCAAAAGATGAAAAAGAAAAGGATTACACCGCTCAAAACGAAAAAGAAATTACGGATTATATTGCAAAAAATAAACTAACTGCACAAAGAACCAGCACAGGACTTTACTACGTTATTGATGTTCCGGGAACAGGAATTCAGCCAACGGCAAAATCTAATGTAACTGTAGCTTACAGAGGCTCTTTTACCAATGGAACGGTATTCGATCAAAGTAATTCAGATGGAATTTCGTTCTATTTAGATGAAGTGGTAAAAGGATGGACAGAAGGCATTCCTTATTTTAAAACCGGTGGAAGTGGGATTCTTCTTGTTCCTTCGCATTTGGGCTATGGCAGCAAAGGAAATAATAAAATCCCCGGAGGCTCAGTACTTATTTTTGATGTTAAATTAATCAAGGTAAACAAATAAGCTTCAATTAACAAAATGATTCTACAAAGATCAATTAAGGGCTTTAATTTAGAATCAAATACTCAAACAAATACACAGAGATTCGCAAAAAAAGCGAGCTGCAGAAATTTTTTTTGCGAATCTTTGCATTTCTCTGTGAATCTCTGCGAAACAAAAAAATGCTACATACAATAAAATCATATCTCAAATTTCTTTGGAACTCTAAAAACGAGCATGCTGTTCATTCTCCGTTTGTATTCCATCTATTGACGAAATGTTTTTACGACAGGAAACCAAAACCGGAATATTTAATTCTAAAAAAATATCGAAAATCACTTTTAGAAAATAAAAACTTCATTGAAGTAACCGATTTTGGAGCGGGTTCAAAAATTTTTAAATCCAACAACAGGCAAATCTCAAAAATTGCTTCAACAGCCGGAATCTCTCCAAAACGAGCTGAATTGTTATTTCGCGTAACCAATTATTTTCAGCCTAAGAATGTTTTAGAAATTGGAACATCATTAGGTTTGGCAACTGCAGCTTTGGCTTTAGGGAATCCAAAAGCAAAAGTTATTACATTAGAAGGTTGTCCAAATACAGCAAATGTTGCCCAAAATCAATTTACGGAATTTGATTGTTTGAATGTAAATTCAATTGTAACAGAATTTGAAAACTATCTTCAGGATATTCAACGGAGACTGAATACGGAGGCTCAAAACTTCGATTTAATCTATTTCGACGGTAATCATTCTAAAAAAGCAACTCTGGAATATTTTGAGCTTTTATTACCAACAATCAATAATGATTCGGTTTGGATCTTTGACGACATTCATTGGTCAGAAGAAATGGAAGAAGCCTGGGGAATCATCCAAAATCATCCAAAAGTAAAAGTCACTATAGACACTTTTCAATGGGGATTTGTATTTTTTAGATACGAACAGGAAAAAGAACATTTTGTGATTCGCGTTTGACAAATTTCAGTATACAATTTTTATTACATTTGTTACTATACGAAGTTTATATGAATGCAATCAAAATTGATACCCCTTTAGAATACTCTATAGCCGTAACTGAATTCCTTTCAGACAATCCAAATGCCAATTGTGTTATTATTGCTTCTGCCACAGGAGTCAAGCAAAATTATTATCAGAATTTTTCAAAGTTTTTATCTAAAAACAATTACTCTGTTTTTACTTTTGACTATGGCGGAATTGGCGATTCTAAACTTCAACCTCTTTCTAAGTTTTCTACAACAGCTTCAAATTGGGCACAAAACGACTTTGAAAGTGTAGTTAAATATGTCAAAAATAAAACTCCAAACAGCAAATTATTCATCATAACACATAGTATTGGCGGTCAGCTTATTGGCTTAGTTCCTTCGAATAATTTATTTGACGGCGTTATAATGGTGGCATCACAATCCGGAAGCTGGATACACTGGAAAGGATTTGACCGATTAAAAATGCAGTTTTTGTGGTATGCAATTATACCGTCTCTTACTAAAATCTTCAATTACCTCCCTTCCAGTCACTTCACCCGAATGGAAGATCTACCAAAAGGAATGGCGATTGAATGGGCCAAATGGTGCAAGAAACCCAACTACCATTTTGACTGCATCGAAAATGCAAAAGAACATTACGATAAAATAAACTGCAGCATTAAATCCTATAGTATCGACAACGATTTTTATGCCACTGTATCGGCAATTGATTGGATTGCTTCCAAATTTAAAAAATCTGAAGTAAGCAGAATTCATTTAAAAGCAGAAGAATTTGGCGTAAAAGACATAGGTCATTTCGGTTTTTTCAGAAGTCAGTTTAAAGATACGATCTGGCCTATTTTTTTAGAAGATTTAAAAAGATTTCAATCTCAATAATTTACAAAATAGTAGATAAAAAAAATGGCAACCATTTCTGGCTGCCATCTTTTTACTAATTCAAAATTTTAAAACTTACTTCTTAGCCGCTGCCGTTTCTTCAGACTTCGCCCCCATTCTGTTTAAAGTATACATTGGCGCAAATTTTAATTTCAAACCGGCAATTTTACGATTGTCTTCGCCTGTTAAGCCTTCTTTTTCTACTGTATTTTTTCGGCTGTCAAGTGCTTCATACATCAATTTAATTTCGTCCCAGTCTTCACGGGAGTAACTGTCTTTATTTTTTTCTACCGTATGCACAAACTGTTGGTAGACACTATGAATGTTTTTAGCATTCACCCAGGCAAAACTCATATCTTCTCCAATTTTTCCTTCACCAAATAAAGCATTACGCAATTGCTGTTTTGGACTTGGGGCCGGAGGAGCAAGAATAGTCACCATATTATTTCTAAATTCTTCGTATTTGATCTTACTCGTATTTATTTTCTCTGTCGCGGCATTATTTTCTTTAATATCAGCAAGTGCCAGTTGAGCATTCGTAGCTCTTTTTTCATACTCGGCTTCAACCGCTTTCCAATCAGCCTTTAAATCATCAGCCTTAACATTTTTAACAGAATCGACATAGGCAACATAAGAATCGATTGTTTTTTCGGCCTGTTCTTGTTTTTCATCTTTACAGGATACAAAACCTAATGCGATTACCGCAATTCCGGATAATAATGATATATTTTTCATAATCTTAGTTGTTTTAGTTACTATCTTAACAAATCTACCTAAAACCTAACCTAAAAAATTACACAATTATCATCTTTTAAACCTTAAAAACATATTAAAACTATAAAATACAAAATTCGATGTTAATTATGTAAAATTTACCAAAAACAACATAACGCTCTTCTGTCGAAAAAAGATATGTTTTTTGATTATTTTCAGATGAATAAAAACAAAAGACAATTTGTAACAAAAACCAAATCTCGACTACTCATACTTTTATTGAAAAGTCTTTTGTACATTTAAATCCAAAATTGTAAATCGAAATGGCAAATCCATTAATTAAAATAACCAACATCAAACGAGATTTCGTTCTGGGTAATGAAATTGTTTATGTTTTAAAAGGAATCGACCTGCAAATCAACAAAGGAGAATATGTGGCTTTAATGGGCCCATCCGGATCCGGAAAATCAACTTTAATGAATTTACTGGGTTGTTTGGATACGCCAACTTCCGGACAATACGTATTGAATGGAAAAGATGTCAGTCAAATGCGTGATGATGAACTGGCTGAAATTCGAAACAAAGAAATTGGTTTTGTATTTCAGACCTTCAATCTGCTGCCTAGAACTACAGCCTTAGACAATGTTGCCTTGCCTATGATTTATGCCGGTTACTCCAAAACAGAACGTGTTAAAAGAGCCGAAGAAGTTTTAAAGCAGGTAAATCTTGCCGACCGAATGGACCATCAGCCCAACCAGCTATCAGGAGGACAGCGTCAGCGTGTTGCCATTGCACGAGCTTTGGTCAATAAACCCTCTATTATTCTTGCCGATGAGCCAACCGGAAACTTAGACAGTAAAACTTCTGTGGAGATCATGAAACTCTTTGGCGACATTCACGAACAGGGAAACACCGTAATTCTGGTAACACACGAGGAAGACATTGCAGCCTATGCACATCGTGTAATACGCTTAAGAGACGGATTAATCGAAAGTGACACCCAAAAAGAAGTTAAATCGTTTAGTTGATTAACCGTTTAATCGCAAAGAAAAGCCTTTGAACCTTTGCACCTTAGAATCTTAGCACCTCAAAAAAAAAATGAAAGTATATACAAAAACAGGAGACAAAGGAACTACTGCTCTGTTTGGCGGTGACCGTGTTCCCAAAGACCATATCCGAATTGACAGTTACGGTACTGTAGACGAACTAAACTCTTATATAGGGCTTATTCGTGATCAGGAAATGGATGCACATTATAAAACTATTTTAATTGAAATTCAGGATCGTCTGTTTACCGTTGGTGCCATTTTGGCTACTCCGGCAGAAAAAGAGGTTCTTAAAAATGGGGAACTTCGTCTAAAAAACCTTGGAATTATCGATACCGATATCGAATTATTAGAGAATGAAATTGATCAAATGGAAGAAAGTCTTCCACAAATGACTCATTTTGTTTTACCTGGAGGACATCCTACTGTGTCACATTGTCATATAGCACGTTGTATTTGTCGTCGCGCCGAGCGTTTGGCAGTACATTTAAGCCATAATGAAGCTGTTCCTGAAATCGCAATTCGATACTTAAACCGACTTTCTGACTACCTTTTTGTCTTGGCACGGAAGTTGTCCTCAGATTTAAACGCGGAGGAAGTGAAATGGATTCCCAGAAAGTAAACAGTTTACAGTCGCAGTCACAGTATTCCATTGAAAAGCGAATTACTAAAAAAAGTAATTCAATCACAGTTTTCAGCTCTCAGTACTCACTGTCAACTGTGACCGGAAACTGATAACTAACAAAGACGTTCTTAAATTTTATTAAAATAAATCAAATTTTACTTGTCTTTTTCAGTAAAAAATTTATTTTTGCACAAAACTAAACAGATAACAGATGTATTGGACATTAGAATTAGCATCTTATTTAAGTGATGCGCCATGGCCTGCTAACAAAGATGAACTTATTGACTACGCTATTAGAGCTGGTGCTCCATTAGAAGTGGTAGAAAACCTTCAGTCGATTGAAGACGAAGGCGAGATATATGAATCAATGGAAGAAATTTGGCCTGATTATCCAACAGACGAAGATTATCTTTGGAATGAGGATGAATATTAAAAAATAAACCAAAGGAAAAAGTCTCATCACCGAGGCTTTTTTTTTGGTTCAAATACACATTTACATAAAATAGAAATACAATAAATCATGAGTTTCATAAACAGTATTATTAAAGTCTTTGTAGGTGATAAATCACAGAAAGATGTCAAAGCTTTACAGCCTTACTTAAACAAAATTAAAACATTCGAAACCAGCCTAATGAGCTTGTCTCACGACGAATTAAGGGCCAGAACTGTATTTTTTAAGGAAAGAATAAAAGAAGCCAGAGCTGATAAAGATGCTAAAATTGCTTCGCTTAAAGCAGAAGTAGAAAACATCGAAGACATCGACAAAAGAGAAGATCTTTATGATGCGATTGATACTCTTGAAAAAGAAGCTTACGAAATCTCAGAAAAAATTTTATTGGAAATCCTTCCTGAAGCTTTCTCTGTAGTAAAAGAAACTGCAAGACGTTTCAAAGAAAATTCTCATATTGAAGTTACCTCAACTGCAAAAGACCGCGAATTTTCGGCAACAAAACCATACGTTGTTATAGATGGCGAAAAATCTGTCTGGGCTAACAAATGGAATGCTGCCGGAAAAGACATCACCTGGGATATGATTCACTACGATGTTCAGTTAATTGGCGGTATGGTGTTGCACGAAGGTAAAGTTGCCGAGATGCAAACAGGGGAAGGTAAAACTTTAGTTGCTACACTTCCATTATACTTAAATGCCTTGACCGGGAACGGAGTTCACTTAGTAACCGTGAATGATTACCTTGCCAAACGTGATAGTACATGGAAAGCACCTTTATTTGAATTCCATGGTTTAACTGTTGATTGTATCGATAATCACCAGCCAAGTACGGAACAAAGAAAGAAAGCATACGACGCCGATATCACTTACGGAACCAATAACGAATTTGGTTTTGACTATTTAAGAGATAACATGGCACATTCGCCAAGCGATTTAGTACAAAGAAAACACAACTATGCTATTGTCGATGAGGTCGATTCTGTATTGATTGATGACGCCAGAACACCACTTATTATTTCAGGACCGGTACCTCAGGGAGACCGTCATGAATTTAATGAGCTGAAACCAAAAATCGAAAACTTAGTAGCACAACAACGTCAGTTGGCAAACGGTTTCTTAGCAGAAGCAAAAAAATTAATCAAAGAAGGAAATACTAAAGAAGGTGGATTCTTATTGTTAAGAGCTTACAGAAGTTTACCTAAAAATAAAGCATTAATTAAATTTTTGAGTGAAGAAGGAATCAAACAATTGCTTCAAAAAACCGAAAATCAATACATGCAGGACAACAATCGCGAAATGCATAAAGTGGATGAAGCTTTGTATTTTGTAATTGAAGAAAAAAACAATCAGGTTGAATTGACAGATAATGGTATCCAATATCTTTCAGGAGATACTGATCCTGACTTTTTCGTACTTCCGGATATCGGAACTGAAATTGCCGCTATCGAAAAGCAAAAACTAGACAAAGATGGTGAAGCAGAAGCGAAAGAAAGATTATTCCAGGATTTTGGAGTAAAAAGCGAGCGTATTCATACTCTAACTCAACTTTTAAAAGCCTACGCTCTTTTCGAGAAAGATGTAGAATATGTGATCATGGACAACAAAATTATGATTGTCGATGAGCAAACTGGCCGTATCATGGATGGCCGTCGTTATTCTGACGGTTTACACCAGGCGATCGAAGCTAAAGAAAATGTAAAAATCGAAGCTGCTACACAAACTTTTGCAACTGTTACATTACAGAATTATTTCAGAATGTACAGTAAATTAGGTGGTATGACCGGTACAGCTGTTACAGAAGCTGGCGAGTTATGGCAGATTTACAAATTAGACGTTGTTGAAATTCCAACCAACCGTCCGATTGCGAGACAAGATAAAGAAGACTATATCTACAAAACAACACGTGAAAAATTCAATGCTGTAATTGAAGACGTAACTGAATTATCAAATGCAGGAAGACCTGTTCTTATTGGAACAACTTCTGTAGAGATTTCAGAGTTATTAAGCCGTATGTTGAAAATGAGAGGCGTTACACATAACGTTTTGAATGCTAAAATGCACAAACAAGAGGCACAAATTGTAGAAGAAGCAGGAAAAGCCGGAGTAGTAACGATTGCAACCAACATGGCTGGTCGTGGTACCGATATTAAATTAACTCCAGAGGTAAAAGCTGCCGGAGGTTTAGCCATCGTGGGTACAGAGCGTCATGACTCTCGTCGTGTAGACAGACAGTTACGTGGTCGTGCAGGACGTCAGGGAGATCCGGGAAGTTCTCAGTTTTATGTTTCACTTGAAGACAACTTAATGCGTTTATTTGGTTCTGAAAGAGTAGCCAAAGTGATGGACAGAATGGGACTTCAGGAAGGCGAAGTAATTCAGCATTCTATGATGACGAAATCTATCGAGCGTGCACAGAAAAAAGTAGAAGAAAATAACTTTGGTGTTCGTAAACGTTTATTAGAATATGATGACGTAATGAACTCTCAACGTGAAGTAGTATACAAACGTCGTCGTCATGCTTTGTTTGGTGAGCGTTTGAAACTGGATATCGCAAACATGCTTTACGATACTTGTGAGCTAATCGTAAGTCAAAATAAAGCAGCTAATGATTTCAAAACTTTCGAATTTGATCTGATCCGTTATTTCTCTATCACTTCTCCAATTTCTGAAGCTGATTTTACGAAATTATCAGACATCGAAATTACAGGAAAAATATACAAAGAGACTTTGACTTTCTATACTGAAAAAACAGAAAGAAGCGCCAGAGAAGCTTTCCCAATCATTAAAGGAGTTTACGAAGAGCCAAACAATCATTTTGAGCGTATCGTAGTTCCATTTACAGACGGTATCAAAACACTGAATGTGGTAACCGACTTGAAAAAAGCATACGACAGCGAAGGAGCTCAGTTAATTGCCGATTTCGAGAAAAACATTACTCTTTCTATCGTTGATGAGGCCTGGAAAAAACATTTACGCAAAATGGACGAATTGAAACAATCAGTTCAATTGGCCGTTCACGAGCAAAAAGATCCATTGCTTATTTACAAATTAGAAGCTTTCAATTTGTTCAGAGGAATGTTAGACAACGTTAACAGAGAAGTTATTTCATTCTTGTTCAAAGGGGATTTACCGGCTCAAAACGTTCCTGAAATTCACGAAGCTAAAGAAGTACGTCAAAAAGAAAACTTCAAATTAAGCAAAGACGAAATCGTAAACAGCGAGGAAATCAACCGTGAAGCCGGAGAAACACAACAGCGTCAGGTTACAGAAACGATTGTAAGAGATATGCCAAAAATCAATCGTAATGATACCGTAACTGTTCAGGAAGTTGCAACCGGCAAAACAGAAACAATGAAATTTAAAAAAGCGGAATCTTTAGTAGCCTCAGGCGAATGGGTTATCGTTAAATAATAAAGACTTTTAATTAAGCTAACCCGACAGGTTTCAAAAAACCTGTCGGGTTTATCTTTTTAAATCATCCGATTTACGAAAACAATTATCAAATCCGACAGGTTTTAAAAACGTGTCGGATTTATTTTTTTGAAAAAAAAACAGCATTTGTTCGTTCAAAAAACGATTATAGTGTATTTTTGCATTCGAAACAACGAAATCTACTCTTGAAGAAGTTATTTACCATATTTCTTTCCTGTATGCTCCTAGTGCCCTCATTCGGCAGTTTTGTTGTTTATACCTCTTTCAAATTAAATCAGGACGAGATCGTAAAAACGATTTGTGTGCAGCGTAAATTAATTTTTAACACCTGTAACGGTCGATGCGAACTTCAGAAAAGTTTAAAAAAATACGCTGACAACGAAAAGAAAATGCAAAACAACCTGAAAGAAAAATCAGAGATCGTTTACATTCAAAATACAACCACAGCCGATTTTAAATTAGTAGCACCTATAGAATCTAAAGTAAAAATTTATGCTTCTTTAGACGAAAAACCTATTTCGGTTTCTATTACTACTTTTCATCCTCCCTCCTATTTTATATAATTTTTTATGACTATTCGTGACTAATACCAAGCTGGTAAAATTAGCCACAGATTAGAATGATTTCCACAGATTTCTTTATTAATTGTGTATAAAATCTATGTAAATCTGCAAAATCAGTGGCGAAAAAGTACCCTTGGTGTGCATTGAGGACAGTCATATAATTTTTTAAATCCCGTTTCATTATCAATTGAAATGATTTTTTATTGTACCTAAAAAACAATAAAAAATGTGCTTGCTCGCACCCAAAAATTTAAAATTACAATTATATAAAATTCTTAAAATGAAAAATACTTTATACAAAGCCCTTGCTATTGTAGCACTATCTATATCTTTATTTTCCTGTTCAAACGAAGACAATAACGAAACTGTTTCAGGAAATGGAAACATCACTTTAAAATTCGACAATGCTTATGGTGCAAACGATCTTATTTTAAACACACAGGGTAATATAACTTCAAACAACGAAGTACTAAAAATCAACCTTGTGAAGTATATCGTGAGCAATGTTGTTTTCACAAAAGCAGACGGAACGACTTTTACCTATCCCAAAAGCAAAAGCTACTTTATTGCTGACGAATCTACCACTGCCGGTCAGCAATTTAAACTAACAGATGTTCCCGCAGGTGATTATGTGAAAGTAAAATTCGGAATCGGAGTTGACGAAGCGCAATGGAAACTGGGTGCTGCGGGTCAGGGAGATTTTCTTGCACAGGCAGACGCTGCCGGTATGATGTGGTCATGGGCTGCCGGATATAAATTTCTTGCTTTCGAAGGTACTTTTACCTCATCGACTGTTACAACTGCTACGCCATTTATGATCCATACCGGAAAAACAGGAACAGATTACAACTATACTGAAGTAACTGTCGATTTTCCAACAAAAGCTTTGGTTCGTTCTAACATTACTCCTGCTGTTCATATTATAACAGATCTTTCTAAAATAATTGACGGTCAGAACAAAATCAAACTTTCCGATAATAATATGGGTGGTATGGGTGCCATGATTATGGGTGGCGCAAAACTGCCATTAATCACTCAAAACATTTCAACAATGTTTAGAATTGACCACGTACACAACGATTAATTTATTTTTTAAGAAGTACAAACCTTTAGGCAAAACCTAAACAATCCACTATACCGTATCTTTTGTGTCCGCTAAAATGGACACAAGAGTATATTGGTAACGGAAAAAAACACAGATACTTCTGCAAATCAAAGAGTAATCCCGGTAATTTTTAGTTTGTTCTACTTTGTGCTAACTCACGCAGGTAGTAATAAAAAATGCTCTTTACTCTTTTTACACCCAAAATATCATGCTGAAAATAAAATACTTTCTTTGGCTATTGATTCCACTAATATGGAGCTGTTCGAATGAAGAGGAAGAATATGTAAATATTCCTTTAGAATTTAAAGTCCCTTCTAATTTCCCCGCTTTAGCGTACAATATTGCTCAGAATCCTCCAACAGTAAAAGGATTTGAACTGGGCAAAAAACTATTCTATGACGGACGTTTAGCGTCAGACGGAGTTGTTTCCTGTGGCTTTTGTCACATACAGGCTAATGCCTTCACTCATCACGGACACACGGTTAGTCATGGTGTAAACGATGCTCAGGGAACACGAAATACACCACCAATTCAAAATCTGGCTTACCAGTCTGTGTTTATGTACGATGGTTCTGCGGATCATTTAGACCTGCAGCCTATAATTCCGTTGACGAGTATTATAGAAATGAATGGGAATCTGAATGCTATTCTAAAAATGATGAAAGCCGACAAAGAATACCAAAAATTATTTGGACAGGCTTTTACTGACAAAGAAATCTCAACCGAAAACATGCTGAAAGCGCTTTCGCAGTTTATGGTTATGGTTACTTCTTCTAATTCAAAATTTGACAAATACAGACGTAAGGAGGCCGGCGGAACTTTAACTGCAGACGAATTGGCAGGATATGATTTGTTCCAATCAAAATGTGCTTCCTGCCATGCTACTGATTTACAAACCGACAATTCGTTTCGAAACAATGGTCTGGCTGTGAACCCAATGGTGAATGATGTCGGAAGATACAAAGTCACCGAACTGGCGAGCGATTACTACAAATTTAAAGTGCCCAGTTTACGGAATGTAGAAGTCTCCGGACCTTATATGCACGACGGGCGATTCGGAACTCTGGAAGGTGTTCTGGATCACTATGCAAGAGGAATAGAATCCTCACCAACTCTGGATCCGATATTAAAACAAAACGGAAAATTTGGAATCACACTTTCCGAAACCGATAAAAAGCAAATCATAGCCTTCCTGAAAACATTAACCGATACAAGCTATTTAACTGACAAACGTTTTTCGGAATTTTAAAAAACAATTTATTATAAAAACTTATAAAATGACAAAACTTAAAAACATAACCTTAATTCTTATTTCTTTAATAGCTCTTAGCGCATGCTCTAGTGACGATGCACAGGCACCTGATGTTAGTGGAAATACACAAATCACTTTTGATTCAAAAATAGGAACCACAGATTTTGCCCTAAACACACCATTTACCATTGCCGGACAATCTTACAAATTTGAACGTTTACGTTATTGGGTAAGTGATATGAAATTGGTAAGCGATCAAAACAAAACCTATTCGTTAGCAAATTCTTTCTTTTTGATGGAAGAAACAAATGAAATTTTAATTCAGGAAAAATACAAATATGCAGCGGCCAAAAGAGAAACGATAGACTTAGCAAATGTACCGTCGGGTTCCTATACAAAACTTATTTTCTCTGTTGGTGTTGACGCAACTCATAATGATAATATGAGTATTCAGAATGGTGAATTATCTCAACTTAACGGAATGACGAATGTTTCATGGATGTGGCATACAAGTTATATTTTCTCTAGTTTGATTGGTAAAAATGTAACACCAACTACACCCGTAGCCATTTCTGTAGAAACAGGCCTGAATACAAATTACAAAACAGTAGAAATTACTTTACCAACTGCTTTAGTAGTAAGCGCAAGCAAAACAGCTAAATTGAACTTAAATGTTGATGTTGAGAAAATTGTTAAGGACATTGATTTAGTTACCAATCCAAAAGTGTCTGCCAATAAGCCTGAATTAATGGCTAAAGCAGCCGATAATTACAAAAACAATGTTTTTACATTTAAAAGCATCGAATAATTAATGACAAACAAAAGCATTAAAATTGGGAGCATTATGGGATTGGTTTTTCTAAGCCTTTCCTGTAATGATCTTGATGATTCTTATCAGGAACTACAACCATTGGTTACGATTCCTGCTAATTTCCCTGAATTTATTGATTCTAAAACAAATCCTCTCAGTGCAGACGGAATTGCATTAGGAAAAAAATTGTTCTTTGATAAAAGACTTTCTGGAAACAATCAGATTTCATGTGCAACTTGTCATCAACAAAATTTAGCCTTTTCTGATGGTTTTGCCTTAACTAATAATGGTATTTCCGGAAAAAAATTAGAGCGAAACTCCCCTGCATTAATGAATTTAGCCTGGACTACTAACGGGCTATTTTGGGATGGAGGTTCTACGAATTTAGAATCTCAAGCTTTTGCACCACTAGCTCACGAAGATGAAATGCATCAGAATTTAGGAGAGTTAATAGAGGAATTAAATGAGGATGCTCATTACCCTGCAATGTTTCAAAAAGCATTTGGAAAAGCGATTAATCAAGCTGATATTGTAAAGGCAATAGCGCAATTTGAGCGAACTATGATTTCTGGAAACTCAAGATATGACAAATATGTCCGTGGAGAAACCGGGGGCCATTTAGATGAAAATGAATTAAAAGGGCTCCAACTTGCGGAACAATTTTGCTTCTCTTGTCATAAGACTCCTTTATTAACTGACAATTTGTATCACAACAACGGGATTGACAGCAATTTTACTGATGACACTGAGCTTATGATCAAAAAAGGGAGAGCCAGGGTTACAAATTTAGCGGATGATTTGGGCAAGTTCAAAACGCCTACTTTACGCAATGTTGAAAAGACGGGTCCATACATGCATGATGGAAGATTTGCAACTTTAGATGAAGTACTTAATCATTATTCTGAAGGAGTTAAAGATTCCCCTAGTTTAGATGTAATCCTAAAACAAAACGGAAAGTTTGGAATCACACTTTCCGAAACGGATAAAAAACAAATCATAGCTTTCCTAAAAACGTTAACGGATACAGCATTTTTAACTGATAAACGTTTTGCAGAATTTTAAAAATACGGCCGCAGATTATTGTACTGTAGAAATATATAAGCTGTAATAAAAAACATAATGAAAACCGAAGTCCTAGCCCCGATAGAGGCGGTATCCTTTTTGGGTGATTTTTCTTCACCCAAAAAGATAAAGCCGAAAGCGGGATTAGCTTCTAAAAATAATTAAGATGAAAAAAATAATAGTAATGTTCGCCCTTTTGACTGGTTCATCAGCCTTTAGTTTTACTTCGAAAGATAGTATTTCCGCCTTCACTTTTCAGCGTATGGCTTTGATGGAGGATTTCGATTGTGACGCCTGTGGTTGTTCGGCAAGTGGAGGGAGTATGGGATTTAGCTCTATGCTGAACAACAATTTTGTAGGTCTGAGATATTTCAAACAAAGTTATACCAGCCGCGACGGAATCTTTGCAAACTCTCCGTGGATTGACGAAAATTTCAATACTGTTCAGGCATGGGCACGTATACCAGTTACAGAAAAAGTACAAATTTCAGCATTGATTCCGTATCATTTTCATGAAAGACAATTAACTGCAGGAACCGAAAATATTGCCGGTTTGGGCGATATTACGGTAATGGCTTTGTACACTGTTTTTGAAACTCAAAAAGACAGCACCATTTTTACACATAAAGTAAGCCTCGGCGGTGGTGTTAAAATTCCAACCGGAAAATTTACGGAAGCCAATAATATAGGAAGTATCAACCAAAGTTTTCAATTGGGGACCGGAAGCTGGGACTTTCCGTTGGCCACTGAGTATGTGGTAAAACGCAAAAATCTGGGACTAAATACTACTCTGAATTATATTTTTAAAACCCAAAACAGCAAAAATTATCAGTACGGTGATCAGTTTAATTATGCTGCCACTTTCTTTTATTTATTTAATACAAAATCAATTCAAATTGTTCCGCAAGCCGGATTGGCAGGTGAACTTTATCAAACCAATAAACAGCATAATCTGAATTTACCCAATACAGCCGGCGATATTTTGTTTGGGAAATTTGGTCTTGAAGCCGGAAAAGATAAATTCTCGATTGGTGTAAATGCAATGCTGCCAATTGCTCAGAACCTTTCAAATGGAAACATGGAAGCCAATTACAGATGGAGTATTAATTTGAATTATACTTTGTAAGAGGTTCTAAGTCTCTAAGATTCTAAGCAGCAAAGGCTCACAGGTACAAAGGCACAAAGGTTCAAAGGAGCAAAGTTTTTTAGCCACGACCCAAGCGATAGCGAACAGGCGAAGCAATTCACGAATACTTTTAAAAATTCGTGAATTTGTGGCTATTTTTTCTATCAGCTATTATCTTCAAAAGGTTCAAAACTGCAAAGGTTCAGAGACGCAAAGGTTTTTTACTGTGAATTCAAGAATGCATTTTTTACTAAAATTCGTGAATACGGGACTATTTTTTCTATCAGCTATTATCTTCAAAAGGTTCAAAGCTGCAAAGGTTTTTAGCCACGTATTCACGAATGCTTTTAAAAATTCGTGAATACGGGACTATTTTTTTCAATCTGCTATTATCTTCAAAAGGTTCAAAGCTGCAAAGGTTCAGAGACGCAAAGGTTTTTTACTGTGAATTCAAGAATGCATTTTTTACTAAAATTCGTGAATTCGGAACTATTTTTTTGGGAAATTTTGAAAATAGCTAACGTCAACCGCTTTTACAATTAGGGATTTTTTATATTTGAAAACTAATAAATCCTTTACAAAAAAAAATTGAAAAAGAATATTCGATTTTCATTGCAATTAATTGGGACTTTCCTTTTTAGTTACTTCTATGTTTTAATGTTACAGCTCACGTTACAATATGTTCCACTGAAAAAAAACATTGCTTTTCTTCAAATCAAACAGACTGAAGTTTCCGAAATTCCATTTTACATTACTTTCTTTTACATACATGTATATACTGCAATTTTTGTTTTGCTCGCCGGATTTTTCCAATTCAGTGATATTCTCTTAAAAAAACATCCTGCAACTCATCGAAATATTGGAAAATTTTATGTTTTTACAGTGCTCCTTTTTAGTGCTCCGTCGGGATTATTTATTGGTCTTTTCGCTAACGGTGGACTTTTCGCCAAGATCTCTTTTGTTGCCTTGTCAATTTATTGGTTTTACTTCACTCTTAAAGGTTTTACGGCTATAAAAAACAAAAACATTCTGAAACATAAAGCATTTATGCTACGAAGTTTTGCCCTAACCTTTTCTGCCGTAACACTACGTTTTTGGAAGGTTATTCTTGTATATTTGTTTCATCCCGCACCAATGGATTTGTATCAGATTATTGCATGGTTAGGCTGGATTCCCAATTTATTAATCGTTGAGTATTATCTTTATAACCAATTAAAAAAATGAAAAAACTTTTTTGTCTACTACTATCAATATTACTTTTTTCCTGTAATTCTAAAGAGAAAAAAACGACAAAAGACATTACCAAAGACCTGCCAAAAGAAATTAGAACCGATTTGTATGGTTCTTACGTAGGTGACTTTACTATTTTGGAACGCGATACCAGCAAACCAGCGAAAGAAAATTACATCAACAAAATCAATATTGTAATAAAAAGAATCACATCCTCAAAAGTTACAGGACAAAGTATTGTTGCCGGAAATAGCAGGCCCCTTACCGGTACAATGACTACAAAAGGCAGCACCGTTCATTTTATACTTAAAGAACCTGGTGATGATAAAAATGATGGTGTTTTTGATTTTGAGATCAAAAATGACACTCTTTTAACTGGAATCTGGGTAGCCAATAATCCTAAGAAAGAAGTCTCTAAAAGGAAATTTGAACTTATTAAAAAAGAGTTTAAGTATGATCCTAATGTGATGCTTCCGAAAGACGGGATGTATATTGATTATGAAAACCCAAGAGAAGAACAAGTAACAGATTTAGAGGTTGAAGAGGGAAAAGAAGCTGAAACTTACATAGAAGCGGTATTCAGAGCTGCATCGGAAAGCATTATGACGATAAACTCGTCTACGCAAAAATTAAAAGAATCAGATTTAAAAAATTTAAAGAAAATTGATTTAGAGATTCTAAGAAACACCATTTTCGCAAGACACGGACTGACTTTTAAAACCAAAACAGTTCGTCAGTTTTTTGATAGTGTAGAATGGTATATTCCTGTTTCAGACAACGTAAACAACGAACTAACCACTACTGAAAAAGAAAACATCGTATTGTTAAAACGCTTTGAAAAATATGCCGAAGACAATTATGACTCTTTTGGAAGATAGTTTTATAGGTGTTTTTAGCCCAAAATTTCACTTTAAAAAAGGCCCAAAGTGGCAAAGGTTCAAAGGAACAAAGGTTTTTAGCCGCGAATTGACGAATGCTTTTTTTTTGATCTTTTCTGATTTTGTAGAGGTACAAAGCTACAAAGGTACAGAGGGACAAAGTTTTTTTTCCACGACCCAAGCGATAGCGAACAGGCGAAGCAATTCACGAATGTTCTTTTTTGATTTTGTAGAAGTACAAAGCTGCAAAGATTCAAAGGAGCAAAGGTTTTTAGCCACGAATTGACGAATGCTTTTTTTATTAAAATTCGTGAATTCGTGGCTATTTTTTTCTATCTGCTATTATCTTCAAAAGGTTCAAAGTGGCAAAGATACAGAGGGACAAAGTTTTTTTTTCCACGACCCAAGCGATAGCGAGCAGGCGAAGCAATTCACGAATGTTCTTTTTTGATTTTGTAGAGGTACAAAGCTGCAAAGATTCAAAGGAGCAAAGGTTTATAGCCACGAATTGACGAATGCTTTTTTTATTAAAATTCGTGAATTCGTGGCTATTTTTTCTATCTGCTATAATCTTCAAAAGGTTCAAAGTGGCAAAGGCTCAAAGGAGCAAAGGTTTTTAGCCGCGAATTGACGAATGCTTTTTTTACTAAAATTCGTGAATTCGTGGTTATTTTTTTCTACCTGCTATTATCTTCAAAAGGTTGAAAGTGGCAAAGGTACAGAGGGACTAAGTTTTTTTTTCCACGACCCAAGCGATAGCGAACGGGCGAAGCAATTCACGAATGTTCTTTTTTAATCTTTTCTGATTTTGTAGAGGTACAAAGCTGCAAAGATTCAAAGGAGCAAAGGTTTTTAGCCGCGAATTGACGAATGCTTTTTTTATTAAAATTCGTGAATTAGTGGCTATTTTTTTCTATCTGCTATTATCTTCAAAAGGTTCAAAGCGGTAAAGGCTCAGAGTTGCAAAGGTTTTTTGCTGTGAATTCAAGAATACATTTTTACTAAAATTCGTGAATTCGTGGCTATTTTTTTCTATCTACTATAATCTTCAAAAGGTTCAAAGCGATAAAGGCTCAGAGTTGCAAAGGTTTTTTGCTGTGAATTCAAGAATACATTTTTACTAAAATTCATGAATTTGTGGCTATTTTTATTACCTGGGATTTTCTTCGTAGTACCTTGCTTCGATTCGTTTAATATCTTTTACTGAGTTTTTTGCCCAAATCAATCGCTTTTCCAGAATTTCTTCGTCTGATAATTGCCATTGGATGTCTGAATTTCGCAATCGGTTGGTCAGGTTTTGAATGATAATGGCTGCCGAAACGGAAATGTTTGAACTTTCTGTACAACCTACCATCGGAATTTTAAGAAAACCATCCGCTTTTTCCATAATTTCAGAAGATAATCTGTCTTTTTCTGTTCCGAAAAATAAGGTCCTTGGTTTTGTGATATCGAAATCCGGAATTAAACAATCGTTTTTATCAGGAGTTCTCAATAATTTGATATCCTTGGTTTCACAAAGAAGTCATACCCTCCTCTACGGTATCAAAACGATTGATGTCAACCTATTTTTGTGCACCTAAAGCGATTTGTTTGTCGATTCTTTTTCCAAAACGCTGCTCAATATTAAGTTCCTGAATCCCGAAAACCTTGCAACTGCGTATTGCGGTGCAGGTATTTTGCAACACGTACAATAGCTACAATCTTCTGGGGAGGCTTAATACATCAATTTGTTGATGAATCTTATTATTAAAAAAAACGTTTTCTTCAAATCTATCAACTTACTATTCAACAGATTAAACTCACCCAAGTAGGATTAAACTATTTTAGAAGCCAAACTAACCAAGAAACTAACACCATTCTCAATGCCAATAATGTCCTTACTCTTTTCATTATTTGACTTTGTAGCATTATTGATCTCATCCAAAACCTTTAGTATGTTAGCATTACTAATATTACTTTGAGTTATAAAGCAATCTATTTCAGTAACTTTTAAGTTGGTTAAAGCTGCTAAACTATTTTTAAACTCATTATCCGTTTGAGCTGCCGCACTGGCAGCAAGTGCATTCCAATCTATTGCTGACATAAATTCCATTTTTATGATATTAAGTATATTTTACAACTACAGTATTCAATTATTTTTTCAATACTTTTTCAATACTTTCTTCTATTTTTTTCACATCCAGTTTATCTTTAGTAATGAGTTTGAAAATGGAATTAGAAGCATTTTCTTTAGCATTCTTTAGTCGAATATTAGAGTCAATTAAATCTTGCAGAGAAGCTGTTGCCTCAGTATAATTACCAAAACTGTTGTTTAATTGGCCAATAATCTCCTGCTGCTGTATATTTAATACATTTTGTAAAGAATCTTTCTTTTGGTAAATAACGGGAAGGATACCCATTACAATGTTAGGAAATTCCTTTTTATAGTTAACTGAATCGGGAATCCTTTTCTGATAATTTTCTATGATAGCAGGGATGCAATTTTCCTGAATAAAAGAGTCCAATCTTAATTTCCGTTCTGTAAAAAGTTGATTGGTTAATGCTATATTTAAATCATGCATACCGACTCCCTCCTTGATAACTTCTCGTGTTAAAATAGTCGTCGAATCAGGAAGCACACTACAAGAGATAAGCAATCCAAAACCAAATATGGAAATATAGAGGCTAAAAAATCTCATCATATTAGAAGTTTATATATTAAGTTTATTACATTCTCAAAGTAAAATCCCACTTTCTATGTCATTGTAAACTCCGTCAATGAGTTTTGATACTATAGTTTAAATGTGTAAAATATTCTTCCGGTTTATTTGGATGATATTTCATTTCTGAAAGAAGATTCACAAATCATGATTCTTTCTTTATAGGCACAACCTCAAACGTTTTCTTTATTTTGTTAATCAAACTGTACAGAATACTGAAAAGAACATCAGATGCAAACCCTCCGAGAATAGCAAGCAAACTTTTATTGAACAACAGACCGGAATCTTTATGATCAAAAAACTGGAATGAAAGAATCTCAGACATAATAAGGCCTGAAATCAATCCTAAAATAATTACTATAGGGAAGTAGGCGGAATCTTCGGGTGTAATGGTGCCTTTTCTAATAGAATAATTTATACTTCTCAGTAAATAAAACATAACCCCTAAACCTGCAAGAGAAATTAAATATAATAAGTTCAACAAACCCGATATGCCTTCATTGTTCAATACTCCTTCGTCCAACGAATTCATATTAACCTCAGAAGATAAACTTGTACAAATAAAAGCAATAAGAAAACAACAGGAAGTAATAAATAAATTCTTTGTTATAGGCATTTTAGTAAATATATTTTTACTATTCCACTTACTAGCCATCAATTTACAAAACGATATAGATTTGGGAGTAACGGGAGAAATATTTTTGCACAATATATTATATGCTTTGAGCAAACTATCAATATTACTGTTTTGAACAAGACTATTAATCTCCGGGTCAACTATTATACCATTATGTACGGCAAAAGAAATCATATTGTTAATATCGTTATTCAATTCAGCTATAACTTCTTTAGATATTCCTAATTCGCTTTGAACATCCTCTGCTGAGGTTAACTTATTATCACTTTCATTAGTCAGGTTTTCTGTAGACTCAATTACAATCTCTTTAGATATCCTCAGTTCGTTTCGAACATCCTTTAAGGTTAACTTATTATCACCTTTATCAATTAGATTTTCTATATTATCCATTCTTTTTTCATTTTTATAATATACTAAACAACATACTTTCAAAATAAATGAATGTTTTTTTGATCAAACGCGATGACACCATCACTTTCATCACGTACATTAATTTCTTTGGCTGTCGTTATTAATTAATATTCCCTGAATTTACTTGTTTTCCCAACAGTCAAGTCATATCCCCAATACGGAAAGGTATTCCGGGACTAAACAACTGATATACCCTTATTTTTAACATGGTTATACGGAATTACAAGATTTCAAATTCAAAAATAAGAATATTCCTATAAACAAAGCAGTATCCTTAAAAGTTTAACACGAAAAAAAAAAGATAAAAGCAGATAGTTCTTCTTTAAAAAAAATAAGCCTAATAAATTATTTTGGAAGCTCTTACAGATTATTAAACAAACAATTGTTAGTTTTATAAATTTAGTCTGAATAATTATGTTTGAAAACATTACAAACAGGCTACTTTTCAAACTTTAGACAAGTTTTATGGTATGAGATTTCTTTTTTAAAATTCTCACAATCCATGATTTGATTATAAAAATTTCCGAACATTTTTCACCAGAAAAAGGCTTAGAATCGTTATGGCAAACAAAAAATCAATCCTTTCTTAAAATCTGTACATAATTATAGAATAAAAATACAATAGAGTTAGAAACAGCAGAGCATCTGTTATTAGGAAACAGAGAGTTCCTTCCGGAGGGAGTCATCGAGTAGAAATAGTGCCCCGTATTCTATCCTAAATTAGGAACAAATGTTCAATGAAAATTACAGACAGTTTGAGGATTTGTTTGGTAAGACAATTTTAAATTATCAGACCGTATTTACCATTATTAAAAATCTTGCAAATCCAAAGCTAAGAATTAATAATGTTGTCATTAGCTAAAAGACAAAGCATTCCAGTTTAAAGATAACCTCTATTTTTATCCTATCGTTGTCCGGTACCATTTACAGAAGGAGTGGCATTAAAATGATTCTGTTTTGCAACACGAATTTCGACAACTCTTTTTTATTGAAAAAAAATTTAAATCATTTCATTATCATTATTCAATACAATCGGAGTATTTCGTTTACATTGCGAAGATCTCCAAAAATACTAATCTGATGTTTCTTTCTCAGAATAATATCGTGCTTCAATACGCCTAATATCTTTAATCGAATTTTTCGCCCAAATCAATCGTTTTTCTAGAATTTCTTCGTCTGACAATTGCCATTTGATATCTGAATTTCGCAATCGGTTGGTCAGGTTTTGAATGATAATGGCTGCCGAAACGGAAATGTTTAAACTTTCTGTAAAACCTACCATCGGAATTTTAAGAAAACCATCCGCTTTTTCCATAATTTCAGGAGATAATCCGTCTTTTTCTGTTCCAAAAAATAAGGCACTTGGTTTTGTGATATCGAAATCCTGAATTAAACAATCGTTTTCATGCGGAGTTGTCGCAATAATTTGATATCCTTGGTTTCGCAAAGAAGTCATACAGCCCTCTACGGTATCAAAACGATTGATGTCAACCCATTTTTGTGCACCCAGAGCGATTTCTTTATCGATTCTTTTTCCGAAACGCTGCTCAATAATATTCAGTTCCTGAATTCCGAAAACCTCACAACTGCGCATCACAGCACTAGTATTGTGCATCTGAAAAACATCTTCTACAGCAACTGTAAAATGTTTGGTGCGATTGGCCAGAACATCCAAAAATCGTTCTTTGCGGTTGTCTGTTAATATATTTTCAAGAAAAGCGAGGTAATCTAAATCAATCATTTCCATCTTAATTTGCCACAAAAATACACTTTATTTATTAAAGAGATTTATTTTTTTGTAAGAAAAAACACCTTCAGATAAAACAAAAAGAAAAACTGAGATCTTTTTTCAATGTGACGCATCTTCTACAAAAATATTCCCCAGTTTTTCATGCAAATTGTTTACCAATGTCAAATCGATTTCTAAGGCTTCCTCTTTAAACGAATCGCCTTCAAAAGTGGCATTTCCATTTTTAGAGTGTCTGTTGAGTCTTTCATACATTTTTTCAAGTTCATTGGTACTGTAATCAATATTAATAAAGGAAATATACTTTTCGATGACGCTTCTCATACCATCGTTATAATTGAGTTTTACGACATTTTGATCTGTTTCATAAAAATCCAGAAAACCCTGAAAATACTTCCCTAAGACCAAGGCTCCATATTGCTGGAAACTGATCTCGCTAATTTCTCTGGCGGTAATCCCAAAAACTTCCGGCGGTAATAAATTTGGAACCATGTGCATCCCCATCATTTTTTGATGTGATTTTAAGACTTCACCCGGATTCCTAAAAAGCAAAGCAAAAGGCAGCCCGGAAAATATTGACCTCAGATATCCGGCTTTAAAAATATGCCAGGCATCTAATTTTACAATTAAATTCTTTTGTTCCGGAAATCTTTTTTGACCTAAGAATTTCAAAGCCGATTGTAAAAGCACGCTTTTTTTATCTGTTCCAAAATTATGACTCCTTAAAATTTCATCGATAAGAGGTGCTTCCGAAATCATAATATTCTCCTTCGAAGTTGCCAGCGATTGACTCAGCATTGTAGAACCACATCGGGAAACATGAAATACGAGTGATTTTAAATCTGCCGAAACCAATTCGTTTGACCAGTCTACTAAATTTTCTACCGTACTAACAATTTTAAATGATGTTGAATTATAGGCATGACTCTTACATTTCGAAATGGTTTCATCAAAAAAAGGATCGACATATCTTTTATCAGCCAGGTACAGCCATTCCAGATAAACTTCATTTTCTTTTTCGATTAATTTATAGGGAATCCAATTTAGTAAAGGATGATTTGTGTTTTCCATTCTTCGGTATTTATTAGGATTGCAAATCGGCAATAATCTGAGCTCCAGCTGCCGACGGGTTTCGGGAAAGTTCTGCAATAATCATTTGTTTTACCTCATCAGAATATTGCTCTTTTTCTCGGGAATAATGAATATCAAAGCCCATTTCAGCAAACAATTGATCGGACCAGTCATTTCGGACACAATCCAACGTAAGATGAATACGTGCCTCAGCACTTTTATTCTCTACACTATGGGGAAGCTGAAAATTTGCGTACCAGCACTCCCCTATTTTCATGGGAACCAGTTTTTTATCCACATAAAAAAGTACATCAGAATTGGTTATGATCGGAACGTGAATTCTAAAAAACCCATCTTCATAAGAGGTATCGTTATCCGTATGTTCTTTTATTTCGCTTTGCGGTCCTAACCTGAGCAAACGCACAGCTTCCTTCTCGCACTGAAACCAATCCATGATCTCCTTAAAATAAGGACATTTCTCCAGTAATGCTGTGTTTTTATACTCTTGATTAGCAAAAGAGGTAATATCGTTTACTAAACCGGACTGTGACCTTAAGGATACACTTGTCCAATTGCCGCTATAGTCGCCAGTATTAAAATGGGGCGTCCAGAGATCATTTTCGCATATTGCCAGTTCTTTTTGCAATTTATCTGCTAAAAAAGAAACAGGAAGTTTACTGGAAGAAGGGTTCATAAGCATTAAAAAATTAAATTAGACGGTATGCTTTGGGGTTTGTAAATATAAAAAAATTACAAACGCTTTATCATCAAAGAAATAAGTAAAATAAATAGTATTTGGGAACCTGATTTTAAAGATCAAGCCAAATCAGGTAAACTGTTTAAAATAAAATGATACAGTTTATGAGTCGAAACCGGAACGCTTTCTACATCAGTTTTCAGCACTAAATCTGGTTGTAACGGAGTTTCAAAAATATCGCTTATACCGGTAAAATTCTTTATTTTATCAGGATCATTATCCGATAATAATGCTTTTTTATACAACCCCTTAGGATCTCTTTCGATTAAATTATCGATCGAACAATCTAAATATACAGTTCTGACAAATTCATGATTGCGCAATTCGTTTCTCAGGTTTTCATATGGATTTATAACTGACATCAAAACGATCGTGTCCGATACAACAAAATTTCGTCCAACATTAAAAAGACGTCTGACATTTTCGCAGCGGTCTTCTTTAGAAAATCCCAGGTCTTTACAGATGGTTTTCCGATATACATCGCCATCAATTATCTCGACTTTATACTTTTTTTCTATTAAAAGCTGTCGAACATTTTCAGCTAATGTTGTTTTACCCGAACCCGATAATCCTGTAAATTGTATTAAAATCATTTAAAATTTCTTTTCTTTTATTGCTCACTAAAACTAGATAATTTGTAAGACCGAAACAATAAGTATAAATACGCTTTTATCGGTTATCTAAACTATTAAAAAAAATGTAATGGTAATACTGCTATTCTGAAACTAAATGGAGAAATCACTATTTTTATCCTTTAATTACACTACAATGAAAAAGAAATTAGTGGTTTTAACCGGAGCCGGAATTAGTGCTGAAAGCGGGATCAAAACTTTTCGCGACAGTGATGGTTTATGGGAAGGTCATGATGTGATGGAAGTTGCCACTCCTGAAGGCTGGAGAAAAAATCAGGAATTGGTTCTGGACTTTTACAACAAAAGACGCCAGCAGCTTAAGGAAGTAGAACCCAATTCAGGACATAACATTCTAGCCGAACTAGAGCATGATTTTGATGTGCACATCATCACCCAAAATGTAGACAATCTGCATGAGCGTGCCGGAAGCACCAAAGTCCTGCATTTACATGGAGAATTACTAAAGGTACGAAGCACTCAAAATCGCAACTTAATTTTAGACTGGACAGAAGACCTCTATACTGGTGATCTGGACCCAAACGGACATCAGCTTCGCCCTCATATTGTATGGTTTGGCGAAGACGTTCCTGCTCTTGAAGAAGCCATCAACATTACCGAAACAGCTGATTATTTTGCCGTTATTGGAACATCGCTACAAGTATATCCGGCGGCAGGATTAATTTCATATACGCCCTCTGTCACACCTGTTTTCTATATTGATCCAAATCCAATCAGCATCCCAAACCTTCGTAATAAAGTAGACGTAATTGCCGAAGTCGCCTCAAAAGGTGTAGCCACTTTAAGAGATCGTTTAAAATCTGGTTTTAGTTTTTAAGTCCTTAGTGATTAGTCCTTAGCCTCGAGAATAAAACAAACATCTAAGGACTAATCACTAATCACTAAGAACTATCCTTTTTTATCCACAAATTCTGTTTATATTTGTGCCTTTCGAACAAACAACATAACAATGACTACTTTAAACGAATTGAATGCTATATCTCCAATTGACGGAAGATATAGAAATAAAACCCTTTCATTAGCACCATTTTTCTCTGAGGAAGCTTTAATCAAATACCGGGTACTGGTTGAAATTGAATATTTCATCGCTTTGTGCGAAGTACCTTTGCCACAGCTTTCGGACGTAAATCCTGATCTGTTTGAAAGTTTAAGAAACATCTATAAAAATTTCTCTACTGAAGATGCTCTTTGGATTAAAGAAACCGAAAAAGTAACCAATCACGATGTAAAAGCCGTAGAATACTTTATCAAAGATGCTTTCGAAAAACTGGGTTTATCTCAATACAAAGAATTCATTCACTTCGGATTAACTTCTCAGGATATCAACAACACTGCGATTCCACTTTCAACAAAAGAAGCGTTTGAGCAGGTTTATATGCCTTCGTTAATTGCTTTAATTTCTAAATTAAAAGAACTAAGCGTAGAATGGGCAGCTATTCCAATGTTGGCACGCACACACGGACAGCCTGCTTCTCCTACTCGTTTAGGAAAAGAAATTTTAGTTTTTGTAGAGCGTTTAGAAGAACAAATGCGTTTGTTATTTAATATTCCGTTTGCTGCTAAATTTGGTGGTGCAACCGGAAATTACAATGCACATCACGTAGCTTACCCACAGATCGACTGGAAACAGTTTGGTAATAAATTTGTAGAAACGGATCTTGGCTTACACCATTCCTTCCCTACCACTCAAATCGAACATTATGACCATTTTGCTGCATTCTTCGATGCTTTAAAAAGAATCAATACGATCATCATCGATTTAGATCGTGATATCTGGACGTATGTTTCGATGGATTATTTCAAACAAAAAATCAAAGCGGGAGAAATTGGCTCCTCTGCTATGCCACATAAAGTAAACCCTATTGATTTCGAAAATTCAGAAGGAAACTTAGGAATTGCGAATGCTATTTTTGAGCATTTAGCCGCAAAATTACCGGTTTCGAGATTGCAGCGTGATTTAACAGACAGCACCGTTTTACGTAATATCGGAGTTCCAATGGGACATACCATTATTGCTTTTGAGGCTTCTTTAAAAGGTTTAAACAAATTATTGCTGAATGAAGCTAAATTTGCTGAAGATTTAGAGAAAAACTGGGCTGTTGTAGCCGAAGCAATTCAAACAATCCTTCGTCGTGAGGCTTATCCAAATCCGTATGAAGCCTTGAAAGGTTTAACCAGAACAAATGAAGCAATTGACAAAAATGCCATTCATAATTTTATTGCTACTTTAGAAGTTTCTGATGCTGTCAGAGCCGAATTATTAGCCATTACCCCTAGTAATTATGTGGGAATTTAAAGAAAACCTAAAATATTTTCTCAAAAAAAGCTATCTTTATCGATAGCTTTTTTTATTTACAAATTGTATTAAAAAATTAGTCCTGTTGATTCACTCCACTTTTGTTTTTCAAAGGAGTTCAGTGAATTTATTTGCCATGAAAAACTGTTATTTCCAAACGCCGTATCTTTTTTAGCAAAACACTGAAACAAAAAGCCGGATGATTTTCTTAACAAAAAACACTACTCTATGATCGCATTAAACGCCGCCACCGCATCTACCCACCACTTACAACCTCTAATTAGCGACTTAGGTCTCATCCTGCTGACTGCAGGAATTGCCGTTCTGTTATTTAGATTAATCAAACAACCTCTGGTTTTAGGTTATCTAATAGCGGGTTTTTTGGCCGGAAATCATTTTGATTTCTTTCCTACCATTACTGAAATGAAAAGTGTTGAAGTTTGGGCAGAAATTGGTGTAATCGTTTTACTATTTAGTTTAGGTCTTGAATTTAGTTTTAAAAAGCTAATGAAAGTTGGAGGAACCGCTTCCATAACAGCTATTACTCAAATTGTAACGATGGTCGTCATGGGTTATATGGTCGGGCGCTGGATGGGCTGGGAACAAATGGACAGTATCTTCTTAGGTGTTATACTTTCTATTTCTTCGACAACTATTATCCTGAAAACCTTTGATGAACTAGGCGTAAAAGCTCAAAAATTTGCCGGAATTGTAATTGGGTCTTTAATTGTGCAGGATCTTGTTGCTATTTTGATGATGGTGTTACTTTCAACCATTGCTGTAAGTCAGCAATTTTCAGGAAGTGAACTGATGATGTCTGTGCTAAAACTGATTTTCTTCCTGACCGTATGGTTTCTGGGCGGAATCTTTTTTATCCCAACCTTACTTAAAAAAGCCAAACATTTACTAACAGACGAAATGTTGCTGATTATTTCGCTTGCCCTTTGTTTAACTATGGTAAGTTTTGCCGCAAATGTTGGTTTCTCACCTGCTTTGGGCGCTTTTATCATGGGATCTATCATTGCCGAAACGACTCAGGCAGAGCACATCGAACATCTTATAAAACCTATAAAAGATCTATTTGGAGCTATTTTCTTTGTATCAGTTGGAATGCTTATCGACCCTAAAATGCTATACACGCATGCACTGCCTGTCGCTATTTTAACTTTGGTAACCATCATAGGTCAGTCTGTCAGTTCGACTATTGGTGCATTACTGGCCGGACAACCTTTAAAACAATCTGTACAAACAGGGATGAGTTTATCTCAAATCGGGGAGTTTTCGTTTATCATTGCTACATTGGGAATGACACTAAATGTAACCAGCTCCTTTTTATATCCGGTAGTTGTTGCCGTTTCGGCCATCACTACTTTTACAACGCCGTTTATGGTCAAATATGCCGTGCCATTTTCTGATTTTCTGGAACGAAAACTTCCCAAAAGATGGGTTAAAAACATTAATCGTTACAGTGTCAATGCACAGGCGATAAAATCAGTCAGTGTTTGGCAAAAAGTGCTTAATGCCTATATCATTCAAATCGTTCTGCATACTATTATTATTACAGCAATTATTTTATTATCGGTAAAATTTGTTGCGCCTTTAGTTGCTGAAACAAGATTCGGAAATACATTGGCAGCTCTTATCACCCTGGTAATTATTGCGCCATTCTTATGGGCACTCTCCCTTCGAAGAGTGGCAGTAGAAGAAGTCGATTCTTTATGGGAAGAACGTAAATACCGTGGTGCAATATTGATGCTGATTCTCATTAGAATGAGTCTCGGATTGTTCTTAATCGGATTTTTACTAAACATTTTCTTCTCTCCTTTAGTTGCCTTTATTGCTTTGGTTGTTGCTATTGTGGTCTATCAAATATTCCCTAAAAAATTAAACGAACAATACCATAAAATTGAAAGCCATTTTCTTAAAAATTTAAATGATCGCGAAAACAAAAAAATCGACAGACGTTACGCTAATTTAATGCCATGGGACGGTCACATGTCTTTTTTTGATATTGGGACAGAATCCAATTTAGTGGGTAAAACTCTAGAAGAACTGCGTATTCGTGAATCGATGGGAATCAATATTGCTTACATCAAACGAGGAGATATTACAATTCCAATTCCAACTAAAAACGAACGTCTGTTTCCCGGTGATGAAATTTGTGTTATCGGTACCGATGCTCAGGTTACTGAATTCAATAAATACCTCAATCAAAATGAAATTGAGGCTCCGGCAAAAGTAGAAGAAACAGATATTGTTTTACGTCAATTTGAAGTTTCTCCCGAAGATTTTGTACAAAAAAGCATTGGTCAATTCCGTACAAAAACCAATGGTATGGTGGTTGGAATTGAGCGAAATGGAAATAGGATTCTGAATCCGGAATCAAGCTTAATTTTAGAAAAAAATGATATTCTTTGGGTTGTAGGAGATAAAAAGAAAATGGCCGAATTGGTCAAAAGTCACTAAGGCGCTGAGATACTAAGGTCCTAAGATGCTAAGAAAAAAAAGCTCCATACAAAAAAATGTATGGAGCTTTTTTATAGTAATACCTTATTTAAACGGTTGCATTTTATCGCATTGGCATTCACAATTAGGGTCACTGGTGTTGAGAACAGTTAAATATCTTTGATAAAAACCTCTTCTTGATTGTGTTTTATCACTATCTGCTTTATTGCATTCTAAAGCACCATTGATAATATTAATTGTCGCTCCAAACCCGGGTTTACGTCCCTCATTAATATCCTGTTGGGTAGGCAGCCACTGACCAACCATTACCGCATGACACGAAGGTTTAGGAGCCTGTGGTGTCATCCAAAACCATATAGCAGTCTGGAACGCCAAAGCCGCATCTTTGGCTACATTTTCAGGATTCTTAAGCAGTACGTTTTTATCTCCATATAAAAATTCACTTATCTGCCCATAATTATAATTCCAACTCAACTGTATGGGGCCTCGACCGTGGTAGGATTTCTTTACTACCGGAGGATAAGCCACGTTATTCTCATCTCTGTAACCTGTGGTACTATTTTCATCATAGCCTACCTCTTCACGAAAGTGTAAACCCCATGAATAGGCTCCTCCCGGTGCCGTTGACCAGCCACCCGTAGTTTCATGAGATATATTAGCAAGAAAAGCGGCTAGTTCTCTTTTTCGTACTTCCAAAGAACCAATGCTTATAAAATCTGCATAATCAACTTCTTGTCTCACTACAGTATTATTGTTCCAGGAAGCACTGAAATCGGCATCTTCTTTAATCACTTTTGTTTCATTAGTCGATTTTTTAGTACGGGTTATTTTCTGAAACCACCCTTTTCTTTCGATAACAACCTTTAGGTCTGCCATAAGATCAACTGCTTTCATCAACGCATCGTAGGTATAAAAATCTTTTGAAGGATTCACTATCCAGTTATTGCTCTGCTCTGCTCCATAACGATAAGGGAACAACTCCTGAAATTGCTGTTTACTTATAAGGTCTTTAAGCCCTGCATTATTCCCTGGAGTACTTGGAGTATCCGGCTTTTGAGGTTCTTCACCAGGTTTAGGATTTTCTATCGTAGGATCCTTCTTTTCTTGCAGATTATCATGACTACAAGAAAATAGTACCGAAAAGAAACAAAATAAAACAGGTAAGAAAACAAGTGGCGTAAACCTCCTTAATAAGGTTTGTTTTTTAGTAACATCGCCTTTACAATTCGTATGGTGTTTTTTAGTCATAATGCAATTTTATTTTTTGGATTTGTCCAAATTTCCGATGGTTAACGTTAGTAATCCTCTGCTTTTATTATACAAATTCTGGTAGCCTGTAGTGATTCCTTGTGCAGGTGTACGGGTGACATTCGCAATTTGATCTTTGTATGATTTTATTTCGGCATCTGTCAGAGTGGTAGGATTCATGACTACCAAAAGTGATTTAAAACTTTTCTGCGAATTAGTACTGTTCGGTATTCTTGTTTTATTGGTAAAACGGGGATCATTATAAATAGCCAGACTCTCGGCATCTTTAATCTCTGAAGCAGAAATCGCTCCTGCAAGATACAATTCAATATCGGCAATGTTATTGGATATTCCGCTAAGTATTCCTTTTACTTTATCCCAATGGTATACATAATTTTGGGGAACAGCATAATTGGCCCATCTGTGAAACATCTCATGTAAAATAGGTCCGCCCTGGATATTGTTTAGGTAAAGAAAATAAACTCCTTGTAGTTTACCCGCAGAACCATAATCTTTTGTGTTGTCTGACATACTAAGTCCGATACCCTGTGCATCATTTTTTACCCTTTGATAAATACCATAAGGCATTCCGGCAGGAGGAGTACTTGTTGCATTATTTAATACGATCACAATGAAATCAAAATCATCTTTCAAAACCTGATAAATTTCAGTTTTACAAAGCGTTTTTAGTTTTTCTACGGCTGCTGTTTCATTAACAGTATGGCTGTTCCAGTAATTAAAATCGTTTTGTGATACTTTTAAAATTCCAAACGTATTGGAGGATTCTATACTCAGGTTTGCGGTAACAGCTAATGGAGGTGTCTTTGTCTCGGGATTTGTAGTATCAGGAGTCTTTGATTCAGAATCAACAGAACTATCTCCCTTCTCACAGCTATTGAAAAGAAATAGCATACTTACGAGCGAACCGATCGTTCTGAAGTTTGTTTTAGAAATCATATTATTTTGAGGTTTAGTTACATTTTTTTGAATACCATAAAGGAGTTGCTTTTATTATCGACTCTTGCAAACTGAAATAAGATCCAAATCTTTTGGCGCAATTCAGATTTCAATCGTGAGCCATACAAAGAAATCCTTGTTTAAGCATTCATACAGCGAACTTACAATACAAATCTTTTATTGAGAAAAACAATTCAATAGCTGGCAACTTTTGTTTCATAAGCGGGCGATTAATCACTTTTTGTGTCTACTCTAAACCGCATAATCCCAAAATTATTATTCGACCCCTGAATCCGGAAAAAATAAAGATTCCGAACCTCTAAGAAAAAACTCTTAAAAACTCGGAATCTTTATTAAATCCAATGACTAAAAAACTCAGCCCCTTACTTATTAGGCTGCGGTGTAATACGCAAATAAGGTTTTATTGGTGTATATCCTTTTGGAAATTTCGCAGGAATATCACTATCCGGAACAGCCGGTGTAATCACCACATCTTCTCCGTCTTTCCAGTTGGCGGGAGTGGCTACACTATAGTTGGCTGTTAATTGTAAACTGTCAATAACACGCAGTAACTCGTCAAAATTTCTTCCAGTTGAAGCCGGATAGGTTAAAGTAAGTTTGATTTTTTTATCGGCACCTACTACAAACACAGAGCGCACCGTAAATTTATCACTTGCATTTGGATGCAGCATATCGTATAAAGTCGCAATTCTTTTATCCTCGTCCGCAATGATTGGAAAATTAACGGTTGTATTCTGAGTTTCGTTAATGTCCTTGATCCACTCTAAATGGGAGTCTAAACCATCTACACTTAACGCGATAACTTTTGTATTTCTTTTGGTGAACTCCGGAAGGTAATTGGCAACTGTTCCCAATTCGGTAGTACAAACTGGAGTAAAATCTGAAGGATGCGAAAATAAAACACCCCAGGAATCACCTAACCATTCATGAAATTTAACGGGTCCTTCGGTGGTTTCTGCATGAAAATCCGGAGCGATATCTCCTAATCTTAATGTTGACATAATAGTATATTTTTTAGTTTCTCTAAAATTAGTCAAAAAAAGCACAAAGAAAACACCGATTTTCTAAAAAAAAGTTAAAGTTCTACATTCTCTATCTAATTAGTATTTAAAACTAAATTAAACTCAGAATCCAATACCAAATGCTAAGGGTAACAAATGAAATCGGGATTCCGAAACCAATCATCATACTGCTCAATCTCGGTTTCAATCCATAAGTCGAAGCTAAGATCGCACCTGTAATCATGGGAGCCATGGCCATTTCCATAATGGTTATTTTTATGGCTTCAGAATGCTGCTTTAAAATAAAAACGTATAAAACCAAAATGACCAACGGAACTACTACAAGCCGAAAGAAAAGTCCGAGGCGCAAAAATTGCCAATGCTGGCTTTTTCGGTCAAAAGTAAGCTGTAATCCAACCGAAAGTAAGGCCAAAGGAGTTACAAGGCTCCCTATTTTGACTAAAACAGACTGAATATTGGTATCTAAATCGTATTGAAGAACATTCAACAAACAGGCCACTAAAAATGTAATAAACGGAGGGAATAAGATGATCTTTTTTAAAATGCTAAGGGAATCCGCGCTTCCTTTAGAATAAAAAGCTGCTACAAAAACTCCAAGTGTAGAAACCACTACAAACGTTCCCGGCTGGTCTACAAGAATTGCAGTTTCTAAGCCTTTTTTACCAAACAGAGCCTCAATTATAGGGTAGCCTAAAAAAGAAGAATTGCATAGTCCCGCAGTTAAAATCAAACAGCCAATCAATTTGTTTGACCAGCCTAATCTTCTTCCGAGAAAATGAAAAAATACAAGGGCCAGTAGAAAACCAATCCAGCCCGACAGTATAGGGAACAATAATTCATTGCTCCATTTTATTTTCGGAATATGATACAATGTAATTGCAGGCAGACAGACATAAAGAACGACCTTATTTAAAACCTTATAAAGGTGAGTTGGAAATTGCTTTATGCGTTGTAAAAGTAAACCCAGTGCAAGAAATAGAAATATTTGAATAAAGTTGCTCATATCATTTAGTAGTCACAAAAATAGACATTTATTATGGGATGCATCACACAAATCAGACCGCTTCAATTCTTTTTTTGCTACTTTTAAGATCTAATTTCAAAAACAAATGCAATCGATAAGAGACAATTTTGAACGAATGGCAAGACTTTCAGATGCCGAATGGAATACTTTTTCATCTAAGCTCATCCGGGAAGAATTTCCAAAGAAAACCCCAATACTGAAAGCGGGTACCATCGAAAATTATCTTTCTTTTGTCGAAAAGGGATTGGTAAGATATTACATTCCCGGTGAAGATCACGACCGTACTTTTACTTTTGTATTCGATGGCGAATTTACAAGTGGTTATGATTCGTTTATCACAAGATTACCTGTCACATACACGATTGAAACCCTCGCAGAAACCGTTCTTTGGCGTATATCTTACGAAGATCTTCAGGATATTTATGCCGAAACTAAGATTGGTAATGTAATTGGACGCTTTGCCAGTGAAGGATTGTTTCTTAAAAAAACAAAAAGAGAACTTTCGCTGCTGAACGAATCCGCCGAGCAGCGTTATCTGAATCTGTTTACAGAACAGCCACAGCTCATACAAAGGATTCCTCAAAAATATCTTGCCTCTTATATTGGCATCACTCCACAAGCTTTGAGCAGAATCAGAAAACGCATTTATTAACCCAGGTTCATTGTTTTCAATTGCTTTACTGCGCAACTTTGTTAAAAAAAGATATGGAAACTTTAATTGTGTTACTAGGTGTTTTTACCATTACGTTGCTTTTGATAAAGCTAATCTCAAAAAAAATTGAAATTTTTCAGTCAGCCCGAATTGCCATGGCTGTCATGCTGGTTTTTACAGCTGTAAGTCATTTTGTATTTACCAGGGGAATGGCGATGATGGTCTCTTTTTTGCCCTGGCCAACAACAATTGTTTATGCAACGGGAATTATAGAACTCATGGCAGCAGTGGGCTTATTGATTCCAAAAACGAGAGTGCTTACCGCAAAACTGCTGATTGTATTTTTTATCGTTTTACTTCCTGCCAATATCTATGCAGCCGCACACAGTATCAATTTACAAACAGCCAATTATAGCGGAAAAGGCATTTCTTACTTATGGTTCAGAGTACCGCTGCAACTTTTGTTTATTAGCTGGGTATACCTCTCTTCCATCAAAAAGCAATCTAGTAATAAAGCAGTTACAACTTACTAAAACTCGCATTTTGTGTCACTTTAACCTGAACTTCTTTGCAGCATAGTTTCAAAATAAAATTAATTTTTAGTTAAAACTTTTTTTTGTTTCAAAAAACACCATACATTTGTAACATATTTTATTACAGTATGATTTCAGGTAAGTTTGCCATAACGATTCACATTTTAACTTTGCTCACTAAATTCCCGAACGATTTTTTGTCGTCGGAATTTATTGCAGGAAGTATTAATCTGAATCCGGTTTTGGTGCGAAAAGAAATTGCCAATTTAAAAGCACATCATGTTGTTGAAAGTAAAGAAGGTAAAAACGGCGGTACAAGACTTGCGGTTGATCCTTCGAAAATTACATTGAAAGAAATATTTGAAATGACTTTTGAAACGATCAATCTGGGTTATGCCAAAAATCAGCCTAATCCGGATTGTCCGGTTGGAAAAAAGATCAATCAAAATTTGAGCTCTTTGTATGCTGAAATGAATCAAAAAGTTAGTTTACAATTAGAGGGAGTTTCCTTGGAAGATTTTTCTAATCAATTCTAAAACTATTTTTTTACACAAAACTGTAACATTTTTTATTACTAATTAAATTTATATATTATGAAAATCGCAATTATTGGAGCAACCGGATTTGTAGGTACCGCAATCTTAAACGAACTGGCTAACAGAAATCATGACCTTACGGCTATTGCCAGAAACCCAAAAGACAACTCAAATGCAACGTGGAAAAGTGCAGACATTTTTAATGTAGAAGCTTTGTCTGAAATTTTGAAAGGAAATGATATCGTGATCAATGCTTACAATCCGGGATGGACCAATCCAAATATCTATGATGATTTTATTGCCGGGTCAAAAGCCATTCAGGAAGCGGTAAAAAAATCGGGGGTACAACGTTTTATTACTATCGGAGGAGCGGGAAGTTTGTTTGTTGCTCCGGGCCTACAGGCAGTTGACACACCTGATTTTCCAAAAGAATACCATGCAGGAGCAACGGCAGCTAGAGATTATCTGAATATTTTAAAAGAAGAAAAAGAACTGGATTGGGCTTTCTTTAGTCCTGCTTTCGAAATGCATCAGGGAATCACCACCGGACGAACTGGAAAATACCGTCTAGGATTAGAAAATCCGGTTTTTAATGACGATCAGAGAAGTATTCTATCCGTAGAAGATCTGGCAGTAGTTATTGCTGACGAAGCTGAAACTCCAAAACACCATCAGGTTCGTTTTACCGCAGCTTACTAAATCCTAAGGCGCAAAGGCACATAGGGGCAAAGGGGCAAAGGTTTTATCACTTTGTATCTTTGTACCTATGCCCCTTTGTACTTATGTAGCTTTGAACCTTTGAACCTTTGCAGCTAAAAAAAATCCTTTTTGAAACTGTTTTTGTTTTCTGTACTTTTACACTACCAAAAAGTATACTTTGTCAGCTTCAAAAAAACGATCAAGCAGTTTACACGAAAAAGCCGGAATTTCTCCCCCAGAAATCACCAATGTTTCTGCTATTCAGCAAATTAAAAAAAACAGAAGACAACAACCTTCTTCAAAGGAGTTAATTGATGGTATACTAACCGGAAATATCACGGCTCTGAGTCGTGCTATCACGCTGGTTGAAAGTACGAATCCGGAGCATACCGCAAAAGCAAACGAGGTTATAAAAGGTTGTTTACCGCATGCCAATCAATCGATCCGAATTGGAATCACAGGAGTTCCCGGTGTTGGAAAAAGTACTTTTATTGAAACTTTCGGAAGTTACCTGACTCAATTGGGAAAAAAAGTAGCCGTTCTGGCTGTTGATCCCAGCAGCTCTATTTCACACGGCAGTATTTTAGGGGATAAAACCCGAATGGAAGAACTTGTAAAAGACGAAAATGCTTTTATCAGACCAAGTGCTTCGGGAGATACTTTGGGTGGTGTAGCTCGTAAAACAAGGGAATCGATTATTTTATGTGAAGCCGCAGGTTTTGACACGATTGTTATAGAAACAGTTGGTGTAGGACAAAGTGAAACTGCTGTTCACAGTATGGTGGACTTTTTCTTACTACTAAAAATTTCAGGTGCAGGAGACGAACTTCAGGGTATCAAACGCGGCATTATGGAAATGGCAGATGCAATCGTAATCAACAAAGCCGATGGCGATAACATCAAAAAAGCCAATCAGGCCAAACTGGAATTCAATAGGGCTTTGCATTTGTTTCCACCAAAAAAATCGAACTGGCAGCCAAAAGTCACTACCTGCAGCGCCATTACCAAAGAGGGCATTTCTGAAATCTGGAACACCATTTCTGATTATACGGAAACAACTGGCTCAACCGGCTTCTTTCAGGAAAGACGAAAAGAGCAAAACCAATTCTGGATGATGGAAACCATTGACGAACATTTGAAATCAAACTTTTACAATCATCCTGAGATTATTGGGCAATTGCTACAAATCAAAAAAGCGGTGCAAAATGATGAAATATCACCTTTTGCAGCCGCTCAGTTCTTATTAAATGAATACAAAAACAGCCTTTAATTTCTTAAAACTTTTTTTCATTTACTTCACATTAATAACAAGTGTATAAGTTTCTTCACTTTCTTTAATAGAGTATTTACCGGGAACTAAAATGTTTGAATTGAATTTTAAAGATTTAACTAATTCAGGATCTATAGTCTGTCCTTCAGGTATTACATAAACTTCTCCGTTTCGTAATAATACTTTTTTATGTTCTGGGGTTAAAGCACTTTTTTGAATTTCCATAACAAAATTTCCTTTAACATTTGTAACACGCACCGGTGTTCCATCAGGGGCTGGTTGTACAAAGCTAAAGTTTCCCCATATGTAAAAAATAAAATTACAAAAACCTTCCGGTTGGCTGCAGTCAACATTATGTGCTCCCCAATCTCGCACAATAACGCCTTCATAGTGAGGTAATCTTCTTTGAGTATTGGGCTGATTTTGCTGCTCAGTGTTTGATAATTGAGCATTTTGATCTTCAACAGAGTCGTTATTGCAGCTTATAAAAAAAGCAGCAGACACAAAAACTAACATTACTTTTAGCACTTCAGATTTTTTTTGTTGTATTCTTTTCATAATAAATAATTTAATTGTCCCTACTCTATCTTTGGCTTTTCGGGTTACGCCTTTTGGTTTAGTATAGATCAATTAAATTTATTCTTTGTTACCCCTATTTTTAGATTTTAACAAAAAAAAGCTGCTAAGTACTTCCATACTTAGCAGCTTTTTTTTTACAATAAACTGAAAATTACTTTTTCTTATCCCTCAGTTTATATTTATTTTCTTTATATAAATTTCCTGCTGTAATAACATGTGCCAAAGCATCTTTTGCTAAATCTTCATTTAATTTAACGGAAATTAAAGTGGTGTCGTTTTTGATTTCAAACTGTAAAGGTTTCAAATTAGGCTGCATAATTACCACCTGATTCTCGACTCTGAAGGCATTGATATCATTGAACTGCATAATTGATCTTCCCTGCGTTTTTGGATCTAATTTATTTAGATTTCTTCCTACCATCGGAGTTTCAAACGGTAATCCCAAATAGCTCAACAAAGTTGGCGGAATATCAATCTGACTTGCTAATTTACTGTAAACCGTTCCTTTTTTAACTCCTGGTCCCATGATCAGAGCCGGAATATGAAACTTATTGATTGGCACTAAATTTTTACCATAGGTTCTGGTATTATGGTCCGCGATTACGATAAAAATGGTGTTTTTGAAATAAGGCTCTTTTTTAGCCATTTCGAAAAATTTACCAATCGAGAAATCGGCATACTTCATGGCATTATTTACCGTTGCAGGTTTAGCATCATAAGGTTTGATACGTCCTGCAGGATATTCAAAAGGTTCATGATTGGAAGTCGAAAACATTAAAGAAAAGAATGGTTTATCTCCTTTTGCTTTAAAATAATTATTGGCTTTGGTTACCAGATCTTCATCTGAATACCCCCAGGTTCCTTTAAAAGCGTATTTGTTTCCGTCTGATTCAAAATCTTCCTGATCTACGATATCCTGAAATCCATTTCCGTTAAAAAAGGAAGCCATATTATCGAAATTCGCCATTCCGCCATAAATAAAACTGGTTTCGTACCCTTTTTGTTTCAGTGCATCGGCTAAGGTGAAAAATCCTTGCTGCGAGTTTCCTAATTTCACAACACTTTCTGAAGGCGAAGGTAAAAATCCGGTCACTACTGCTTCGATTCCACGTACGCTTCGGGTTCCTGTACAATACAAGTTGGTAAACAATAATCCTTCTTTTGACAGTTTATCGAATTCAGGCGTTAAAGGTTTCCCTCCTAAAATTCCAACGTACTCCGCTCCTAAACTCTCCTGTAGAAAAATAACCAAATTGTAAGGTTTCTTCAAAAGTGTGTCCGGTTGCTGTACATGTAAAAACGGAATTTCAGCATCTGTAAAATCACCAGGTCCGGTGATCATGTATTTTTTAACACGGGCAATGGCCTCGGCTTCTTCCATCTTACCATACATCTTGGTGTTTCCTTCGTTTTTAATGGAATACGCCGCAAAAGCAACGGTATAAAAAGAATTCAACCCTAAAGTATTAGTCAACTGATCTGTTGAGAAAACAGCATTACTGGCATTGATCGGACGTTTTGAGGTAAGACTTGAACGTGCTCCAAAAAACAATAAAAAAGCCAATAACGGAAAAACCATTAATTTAAATTTATAGTCTGAACTACTCGTGTAGAAGTATTTTTTTCCTTTTTTGAAGGCAAAATACAAGACTACTCCCAAAATTAAAAAAGTCACAATGATCGAAGTCAGATAACTTTTAAGAAGCATTCCGACTACTTCTTTTGGATAGATCAGATAATCTAAGAAAATCTTATTAGGACGGGTGTCGTATTGTTTTACAAAATCCGGCGTTGCCAACTCTACAAACAGAATCAGAAACAACAATAAAAAACTATAAATTACAAGAAATTTATTGGTAAACTTCGATGCTTTATCAGGCAGAAAAGTAATTAAAACTGCCGGCAGGAAAGACATATAGCAAAGTAAAATCAAATCCATTCGAAGTCCGATTGGAAAAATGTACCAGAAATTTGGTGTTTCTGTTACTCTGTCTTTAAAAATAAAAAACAAAAATAATCGGCTTAAGGTAGTAATCAGTAACCCAATCGCAATAAAATTGACGATGGGTTTTAAAAAACTTAATTTTTTCATTAATGTGTGGTATTTTAACGTAAAAAACTGGCGGAATTTACTCTTCGTAACGGTTTATTTCACGATCGTAAAACTCGTTTGCCAAAACAATTAGGCCTTCCATTTCAGCATTTAACTCTGCTTCATCAAGATCTTCTGCTTCTTCCATGAATTCTACCTCATCATCTTTTAAATTGATAATGAATCTTGGATAATCCAGGTGAATGATGAAAATATCATCTGGAAAATCAGTATTGTCTCCGAGTAAAAATTTAGGTAATTCCATTTGTATTGATTTATTATTTTTATGTATTGGCTCACCAATTGCAGCGGTTTTAAGGGGTTTTAAAATCTCTTTTTAGCTGCAACTGATTCTTTTGCAGTCCAAATTTAAGTATTTGAAACTGAATTTCTGATTAATTTTTTAGTCAGGTAATGAAATCTAAGATAAAGAAATATTGCAGCAGTCGTTAATCCCGCCAAAAGTCCTATCCAAACTCCCTGCGCTTTTAGCTCTGTATATTCAGCAAGGTAATAGGAAATCGGAAAACCAACGATCCAATAGGCTACAAATGTAATGTACATCGGGATTTTTACATCCTGTAATCCACGTAATGCTCCCAGAACAACCACCTGAATTCCATCAGAAATTTGAAAAACGGCTGCTATTAAAAGTAATTTTGACGCGATACCGATTACCTCGTTGTTATCCAGAAGCTGCCCTCCGTTTTCCATATTCAAAAACATATGAGGCAGGAAATCATGAAACGCTACAAAGAGAATCGCAAAGAATGTTTCGATGATAATCGCGAGCAAAAAGATCGAACGCGCTACCACCACTAAGTTTTTATAGTCCATCAAACCTCTTTGATTGCTTACTCTAATCATCGAAGTTACACTTAATCCCATAGCAAACATAAAAGTCATTGACGCCAGACTTAAAGCAATTTGATTGGCGGCCTGACTGGTTTTTCCAATGTTTCCGCAAAGCCAGATCGACGCAGTAAACAAAACCACTTCAAAAAGCATTTGCATTGCCGATGGAAATCCGATACTGATTATTTTTTTAAGGGTCTCTTTTTTGATTTGATTAAAACTAAAGTTTTTAAAGAAACGTTTCAAATCGTTTCTTCTTGAAAGCATGATGTGCATGAACATCACTAAAAATATTCTTGAAATCACCGTCCCCAATGCTGCTCCGATAATTCCCATTTTTGGAAAAATCCAGATTCCGTAGATCAACATGTAGTTGATTCCAACGTGCAGCACATTGGCCATAATCATCGCATACATGGAATATTTGGTCAGTGAAAGTCCGTCGGCAAATTGTTTGTACCCCTGATACACAATTAATGGGATCAAAGAAAAGGCAACCCAATCCAGATACGGTTTCGCAAGAGCAATTACATCGGCTGGCTGCTCTAGTAACTCCATTAACGGTTTGGCCAAAACAATAACTCCAAAAAGTATCAGTCCTAACAAGATGCATAAAAACAATCCGTGATGAAACGCGGAACGAATTTTACTATCATTTTTTTCGGCGTCACCTTCTGCTACAATTGGTGTAATGGCAGTCGAAAAACCAATCCCTAACGACATGGCGATAAAAATCAAACTGTTTCCTAACGAAACGGCTGCCAATTCTGTACTTCCTAACTTTCCTACCATTATATTGTCGACAATTCCTATTAGGGTATGTCCGACCATTCCTAATATAATGGGGTATGCTAATTTTAAATTATATGAAAACTCTTTGGTATACTGCTTAAAATTCACTTCACTTCTTTTTTAGTCGGCAAAGATAATCAGAAGCTTTGGATTCTTTGTTACGATTAAAAACATAAGCTAATATTAAGTGCTTTTTAAGAGACACCGATATTATATAACAAATCCTAAAAATTATATAACAGAATGTTAAGATTCTGAAACTAATTTTACACTATTAGAAATTCAAAAATGATTGTCATGAGAAATTTAAAAATGTTATGCCTTGCTGCTTTTGCTTTCTTATACGCCAATACCACTTTCGCTCAGGACAGTACCGTTAAGAATTATGATCAGGGTTTTAGATTAGGCTTTGGTTTAAATGGTGGTATCCCGACGGATAATGACTATAAATGGTCACTTGGCGGAGATGTTCGTCTGCAGTACGATTTATCTAAAAAAACATCGCTAACCTTAACAACAGGTTTTACAAATCTGTTTATGAAAAATGACGCAAAAGATCTTGGATTCATTCCGGCAAAAGCAGGTTTTAAAGCTTTTATCTGGGAAGATCAGTTTTATGTTTTGGGAGAAGTAGGTGCCGGTTTTGCTGTCACAAACGGGTATGACGATACTACTTTTTTATGGGCACCGGGAATTGGCTATGCCAACAAATACATTGATATCAGTGTCCGTTATGAAGATTATAATAAATTCAAAACCAATCAGGTTGCTTTACGTTTAGCTTATGGTTTTGATTTATAAAGATTAAGTTTAATTTATTTTTTTGTTTTTGGTATGAACCCGGTAGAAGTTAAATTCTATCGGGTTTGGTGTTTTTAGGAACACGGTACAAAATCAAATCCGACAAGTTTTAAAAGCCTGTCGGATTTTGTTTTTTTGGGGCTACTCTTTTAATGATCAGTAAAACCTGATAATTTATATAGGTTTTTTCTTTCTTTTTTATATGCATCAGATTTAATTATTGAGTAAATTAATGGTATTATTCTTATTTAAAAGCCAGATGTTATGAAAAAGCAATTTTTAATGCCCGTATTTTTTACACTAGTGCTATTTTGCTCTTGTGATGATGGTGAAGTTGTACAAACGGAAAATGCAGCTGTAAACACTGATGAGAACCATTTGAAGACCGTATCCGCCACAGAATCGGTTACTTTTTTAAAAGATTTTCAGCAACAGCAGTCTACCCAAAAAAACGCTAACTTTAACCTGACAATAGATTTTCAATCTATAGAACAGATTGATATAACGGATACTGACGCTAAACTAACGGTTGTGAAGGCAGAAACTGGCCTGGACAATGTAGATTCTAGTATTTTACAAATCAGGATCAATGGAGAATTGCAGACTGTACTTTTTAATTTAATTCCCGAAGAGGGATTCAATAATAAAAAAACAGGAAAGGTGATAGAGCGTTATGGTGAATTTAGCGGTGCTGTTGTGGTTACCGATTTGAGAGGGGCCGTTCTGAACGATTTCATTTATAAATCCGGAAATTTGCTTGGAGAAGTGAAGTCTCCGGGTCCTGACCCGATTCCGCTGAACAACGTCAATGTATATCCTAAACCTAAAATAACTGACATCATTTTTCCCTATATTAAACCGGGCTATCGCTTTAGAGGCGAAGGCAGTCCGACCAATTATGCCAGTATGGGAGTGGCTTTTGCCAGTTATTATGCCACAGCAATGGTTAACGAAATTGAAAAAAGAATAACCGATAAAAACCTGACGCCCTGCCAGAAAGCAGTACTCGAAAAACTAAAAGCCAACAAAAATGTCGATATCGCCAGAATGCTTGCGAGATTGGGAGCCAATAGTCCTTATACGTTGAATATCACAACAGGAGATTTTAAAGAACCGGCCACTACCAGATATACGCAAAAATCTCCTATATCAAGATTTGATTATACGACGATCATTAGTAACGATTATACGGACAGAACAGCATTGTCTTTGGCCGGAAATATTCTTCATGAAGTGGTACATGCTTATTTTTTTAGCCTTCAGGATCAGGTCGCCGCTCAGGGAAGCTCTGCGCCGCTAACTGAATTCCCTGCTCTTTTTGAGGTATACATACAACAAAAAGCTCCCAAGGGTGCCTGGATGACTCCTGATTTACAGCACAAACAAATGGCAGAAACCTATGTCAATGCCATTGCAGCTGCCCTTCAGGAATTTCAAACGGGAAATAGTGCCGCGACTTCTATCAAACAGGAATATCTAGATTTGGCTTGGGGAGGTTTATATAAAACACCTGTGTTCGATCAAACTTTTCCGGAAGGGTCGGCGGACAGGAGTAGAATTTTAAATAGACTTATTTGTGAACAACAAGGGATTGATACCCAAAATCATGGAGGAGAAAGACAATATCCGCTTGGTTCAAAGTGTGATGATTATATAAAAAGTAAGTAGCTATGAAAAAAAAACTTTTTGTTCTATTAATGATGATTTGTGTTACTATAATGTATCCACAAGTAAACAAAGATAAGTATGATGCGATTAACACTTATCTCTCATTAATAGTTAAGGACACAACGAAAACAATTGTGGTAGTCAAGGAAAAAATGAGTTCAAATGGAGCTTTAAAGTTGTTTTCAGGAGGAAAACTTAATGGTATTCCTTTTAGCAGAGTAAATGGTATTCAGGAAAGATTAGGAGGGATTTTAGAGCCCCTTTATGATGAAACTGATTTTCAGAAAATGAGAAAGAAATATCAAGATGACACAAATGAGGGTAAATATGAACTTGCAAAAAATGCAAATTGGAGTGCGAAAGATTTTAAGTTAAAAAATATTTATCTTGAAGCTTTTGATACTATTATGTACAAAAAAGGAAAAGAATTATTTGATTATAAGTATCATGCACAATTAATAATTTTATCAGAACCAATGTATTATAAAGATAAAAAGCATTTGGTAATTGCTATTGCTATTGGAGATACGAGTCCTCTGGGGTATTTTGATGATCATGTTGTTGTAATGAAAAAAATAAATAACAGGTGGCAGGTGATTAAAAGAGGTGAGAAATACTGGGTTGAATAACTTTTTTTGTGATGAAAAAAAAACTTTTTGTTCTATTAATGATGATTTGCGTTACTATAATGTATCCACAAGCAAAGAAAGATAAATACAACGCCATCAATACTTATCTCTCATCAATAATTAAAGACACAACTAAAACAATTGTAATAATCAAAGAAAAAATGAGTTCAAATGGAGCTTTAAAGTTGTTTTCAGGAGGGAAACTTAATGATATTCCTTTTAATAGGGTAAATGGTATCCAGGAAAGACTTGGAGGAATTTTAGAACCTCTTTATAAGGAAAATGATTTTCAGAAAATGCGTAAGAAATATCAGGATGATGTAAATGATGGCAAATACAATCTCGCTAAGAATGCAAAGTGGAATCCTGAAGACTTTAAGTTTAAAAATATCTTTTTCGAAACTTTTGATACTATAATCTATAAAATGGGAAAAGGAATACCTAATTACCCCTACACTACACAAATGATCTCTTTATCTGAACCTATGTATTATAAAGGAAGAAAGTACTTAGTTATCGCTGTTGCCATTGGAGATACCACTCCTATTGGTTATCTTAATGATTATGTCATCGTAATGAAAAAAGTAAATAATAGATGGACCGTTATTGAAAAAGGACAACCCTATCAGTATTATTAACCTAAGACATTAGATTATTGTCATGTGTAATTTGTTTACTTATGTTTCGGAAATATGAGGATTATTTAAAATATAAATTGTTAGTGCTTCTCTGTAACTAATACTAAACAAGACAGATTTTATTCTGTCCTTTACCATTGGTCAAAAGAGAACTGCCATTAGTCAAATGATTTTTCGTGATTGGTTTAGAACGCGGTAATTCGCAGAAAATTAATCCAATCATGAACAAAACAATCTTTTATCTATCGCAGCTTTTCCTTTTTTTATTGACTAGTATTGCTGCACAATCACAATCAAAAATAGCAGGAGAACTTAAAGTTGATTATGTTCCGTTCTCCAACTATGTCCGTCCAATGGACAGTACTAAAACAAGTGCTGAAAGTAATTTTAAAAGGGCACAAATTGCTTTTGAAATACCTCTTTCTCTGGAAATGGACCAATACCACCGTCCAAAACTCTGGTCTCTTTTTGCAAACGGAAGTTATGCCAAAATGGAAAACAAGAATTACGAAATTCAGTCGCTTCCGGTAGAATTTCAGGGTGGCTTTCCTAATGAAATGCTGAATGCGCAAATCGGAGTCAAACATTTACGTTCTATCTCACCAACCTGGTCGTTAATGATAATGGCTTCTGTGGGGGTTTACACGGATATGGTCGAGATCAATAAAGATGATGTATTGTTTCAGGGTGGTGTGTTTTTCATCAAGCATTTCAATCCCAATATGGCATTCGGTATGGGACCAGTACTAACCAACAGTTTTGGTGTTCCGATGGTACTTCCGGGAATTTATTTCAACTGGGAGTCCAGAGGTTCGTGGCATTTTAAAATCACGTTTCCTGAAGGTCTTCAATTCGGGTATCGAATCTCAGAAAACTTTGACTTAAAAGCGGTGGTCGAGTTAAGCGGAATGACGGCAGAAACAAAAGTGAACAACAAAACATCACTATTAGGTTATCAGCAAATTATTGCCGGTATACAGCCTGAAATTAAGCTTGGCAAACACTGGACACTGCAACCGACAGCAGGATCGACACTTTTACGCAGTTTCTCCAGTACTAATAGAAAAATTAAGGATATTTTCAAGGAGAAAGACATGGCCAATCCAAGATTTACGACTACATTTTACGGAGCGGTAGCCCTAAAATGGCAATTCTAGGGTCATCGGCTTAATAAGTTTTTATAGACTACCTCTTTCAGTAATGCTTCGCGGCGTGTTCTTGAAATGGGTAGTTCTTGTCCTTTTATGAACAATCGTCCACCGGAAACGGAGTCAATATGGGTAATATTGATAAGGAAAGATTTATGAATTCTAAAAAAGATTTCCGTAGGAAGTGTTTCTTCCAAAGAAATCATCGTTTGATGAATCACCAGAACCTTATCTTTAAAATGGAGCTTTGCATAGTTCTGCATTCCCTCGATATAGAGAATATCAAGCCAGGAAATCTTCTGAAATCCTTCTTCCTGACGCACATACAAATAGGGATCTAATTGATGCTGCTTGGGAGTATCCAGCATCTGATGCCATTGTTTTGCTTTTAAAGCAGCCTGATAAAAACGCTGAAACGTAATGGGTTTTAATAAATAATCGACCACCTGTAAACGATACCCTTCAAGCGCATATTCAGAATAAGCTGTCGTAAAAATAACCAACGGCGGATTGTCCAGCGATTCCAAAAATTCCAGCCCCGTGAGATACGGCATATTAATATCCAGAAACAACAAATCGACCTCTTTTTCCTGAATGTACGAAGTGGCTTCTAATGCGGACGCGCAGGTACCTGCGACTTCAAGAAAATCGATTTTAGAAACAAAATCTACGATTCCGTTTCTTGCAATAGGTTCGTCGTCGATAACAAGGCATTTCATTTTCATATTTTGTTTTTTTTACTTTTTTATTTTTTCCCGCAGATCTTACAGATTTTTTCTTCTTTATTTTTTACTGTTCTTCATTATATCCCAATAGCTAAAATGATTGCTGATCTTTGATTTCCGGGAGGTAAAATTCAGGAAAACAGATCCCATTCCACCCTTGCCAATACCCAATCAAAAATCTGCAATCATTAATCTTCAATTTAAAATCTTTCATGACATTGGCTATCGGAAACGGCAAAATCTTTTACTTCAAATCTAAAACCACAACTGCCGTAAAATCAGAATCGGTTTTAATGATGTTTAACTGGTGTTTTTCAGGATATTGAATCGTCAGTCTTTTTTTGACATTTTCAAGTCCGAGCCCTTGATTCTTTGAAGGGGTTTTGTATTGTTCCGTATAGGAATTCTCGATCTTAAAATGCAGCTGTTTCACCGTTTGTTTACATCCCAAATGCACATATCCTTTTTGACCCGGAAGCCTTGAAACGTGCTTGAATGCATTTTCTATTAAAGGGACTAAAAGCAATGGTGCAATCTGAAGCTGGGCATCCTCAATACTCCATTTACATTTTACTTTTAATTCATTGCCCCATCTCGTTTCTTCGACTCCAATTAAGTCTTTCAGGTATTTTACTTCGAGATGCAGCGGCACATATTCTTTGTTGCATTCGTACAATTGATACCTCAAAATATCCGAAAACCGAATGAGCAAATCCGAAGCCAGTTTTACATCACTCTGCATCAAAATGTGAATGTGATTGAGCACATTAAACATGAGATGCGGATTAATCTGATCCTGAAGAATCTTGATTTGTGCCTCGAGATGAACCTGCTGCAGCTGAGCATGATTTCTTTCGATTATATTATGCTCCTGATAAAATCGAAGCCCGCAGGCAGTACCGCAAATCAAAATAGCTGCAGGGATACTGCCAAAGAATCGCGCAAATAAAAACTCAATCATGGTCATGTTTGCTTCGTCGGGATACAATCGTGCCCGGGTATGCGAATTTGAAAAGACGGTATAAATAATGGCCAGGCAAAATGAAAGTATCAAAACTACCATGACACTTTGCACTGCAAATAGTGCCATTCTTCTTTTGCGCAATGCAACAGGCAATACAATATCGCTAAGAAAATGCGCCAAAAGACTTGAACACAGTAAAACCAAAAAAGCCTGAGAAGCTGCCGATCGAGCGCCGTAAGCCTCTATCATCTGCGACCAGATCGTTATTCCGAGTAAACACCAGAAAAAAACTAAAAATATTCGATGTCTGTTTTTATTTATTACAACCATTCTAAAAAAATAAAAAATTGATGAGAAACTTCGCGTTCAAAAATAACCCTATATTTTTCAAACAAACAGCAAAGAACCCAAAAAGATTCTTTGCTGCTGACAAGGCCAAACCAAAAAAGCCTGTTTAAAATATAAAATAACCAACCCCAATATTAAACGAATTTGGCTTCGAACTAAACTCTTTACTTACGTTATTTAACCCTCCCTGATACGTAACATCCAGAGTAAATTTCGAAATTTCGATTCCTGCTCCAACCTGATAGCCTATATTGGATTTGTTAAATTTCCCATAGGTAGTTTTCAATTGATTCACAGAAGAAACATTTTCATCCAGCACATAAGAATAAACTCCTCCTCCAAAAACTCTAACATTGAGCATTGATTGATCAATTATTTTGTAACCAATAACCAATGGCATTTCGAGACTTCTCCATTTTACATTTTTAGAAGGTAAAGAAGCTGTTTTTTCAATTTTAGAAGATTTCTCACTGTAGAGAATTTCATTCTGAATAAAGAAACGTTTGAAATCAAATCGGGCCATAGCACCACCAAAAAAGCCCACTGCATACTTTGAATCAGAACTTTTTGAAACGGGAAGTTCGGAATAATTTGATCCTGCTTTTATTCCAACATGAATAGGAAGTGGAGATTGTGCATTTGATTGAAAAGAGATTAATGTAAAAATAACCGCCAACCCTAATAATTTGTACGTGTTCATGATAATAATGTTTATTAATTTGATGCAAAGGAGCACAAACCTGAAACGCTACTAAAATTAGTTTGATGAACGGCAGTTAGGTTTTGACTAACGGACTTCCCTAGCTGTTCTACGCAACAAACCCGACAGGTTTTTGAAACCTGTCGGGTTTAGATGATATACCCTACTATTTACTTCAGGTACTTTTTATCTGTCAAAGTTCTCATGAAGGCAATGAGCTGTTTTTTCTCCAACTCTGATAAGTTTAACTTGTCTTCGGGTAAAGTTTGATTCGGAACATCGAATCCTAAACCTAATCCGCCTCCTTCATTATAAAAGTCAATCACTTCTTCAAGAGTGTTGTAAACTCCATTGTGCATGTAGGGAGCGGTAAGTGTAATGTTTCGGATCGTTGGCGTTTTAAACGAATGTTTATGAATGGCCGCCTGCGTGATTACAAACTTACCCAAATCTCCGTCCAGCTTTTTGCTTTTATTGGGAACGCCCAATATTTCACTCTCCGATCGGTCGAAATTAGGAGGAACAGTTCCGTTGGTTAACGGAATAAAATGGCAGGTCGCACATTTGGCTTTCCCTGCAAACAAATTAAAACCTGCTTTTTCATCCGGCGTGAAATTCTCTTTGTTTTGCATATACCCGTCAAACTTTGAATCGTACTGACTCAATGACCGAATATAAGAAGCCAAAGCATTCTTGATCTCAAATTCATTGATGGTCCCTTTCGGAAATGCTTTTTTGAAATCTCTTACATAATTTGGATTCTTCTGAAGTACTAAAGCTGATTTCTCGAGAGAACCGTGCATTTCATTTTCATTTTTAATCACAGCAATGGCCTGATCTTCGAGATAACTTACTCTGGAATCATCAAAAAATACGCGCTGAAAAGCAATATGATTCAATGTTGGCGTGTTGCGCTGCAGCATCGATTTTCCATCTAATGTAACGGCTCTTTCCAAACCATCGGTAAAAGCTTTATCGGCATGATGACACGAAGCACAGGAGCGGGAGTTGTTACCCGACAGAACCGGATCATTGAATAGCTTTTTTCCTAACGCAATTTTCTCCGGAGTTGTTTGATAATCAGGGAAACCTGAAAACGCCTCGGGATCAAATGCTCCGGAATCGAATAACGTTTGTGCCGTTGTTTTTAATCCTCTTTGCTCTTTCATGAGCGGAATACCCAATTCTGATCTGGTTTTAAACAGCCCTTTGTTTAACGGATTGGCTATTTCTTTGATAAAATACGCCCGGTCAAAAGCATTAAAATTGGTATTTGTTTTTAAATAGTGCTGTCCTTTCTTCAATATTGCAAGCACCTGATTCGAATTTGAAACGGACTTATCTTCGACATATACTTTGTAATATTTCTCGATGGTTTCTAAAGCTGCCACAGCTTCAGGAAGTGAATTCAATACCACAGGCGAATCGAATCCGGTTATTCCTAAAGTAACAATTCGATATACTTCCAATCGCATGGCGTCAAAAACATGCGCGTCCGTCAATTGATTGGATTTGGAAACTTTTTCTAAACGAGCCAAATTAGCCGACAAGATACCCAGCTCCTGAAGCAATTCTTTTTTATGCTCTTTGTCATATTTAGGAAAAACCAATTCTTCAATAACCTGAAATCCTTCAGGCGGAACAGTCACTTTGTCATTTTCTTCAAACTCAGGTATTGCAGGACCGTTTATTGCTTTGGAAACTGCAGGCGAATAATACTCGCTTATCATTTCGACCTTTTTGTAGCCCTGATGTGCTTCCAGAAATTGTCTCTGAATTTGTACTTCGGTAGAATCTGACTGCACGGAATATTTAAGTTTAGCAACCTTCTCAATCAGTAAAGTAATATCAGACTGAAACAATTCATTTACTTCCTGATGTTTGTCTTTTTTCTGACAGGCTACCAATACCAGCAGGAAAAACAAACCGTATATTTTTTTCATGTGTATTAAAAATTAAAAGGGAAATATTCAGAAAAACAGAAACCACTACCTCAAATTGAGATAGTGGATGACTGTTTTATAATGCTTTAAAAATTTATCTCGCTAAACCTTTAATCACTACGATTTGACTTGCTTGTTGCTCGTTCGGACGATTTGTTCCTCCGTCAACTCCTTTATATTTTTCGCCAGTCCAGGTATGAGGCTGGATGCTTAACATGAAAGTATCCGGAATGCCCAACTGATCTGATACATCGATCATAGCACCGTATTCCCAATCTCCGAATTTTGATAGTTTACCTATGTTGTATTTGGCAGCATCAGCCTGAGTACGACGGTGATCCAATTCCAATACCACTTTCAATTCTTTTGTAGCGATATTATATTGATAGATGTAAGCATCGTGTGTTTCATCACCGTATCCGTTTGCATCTTCCTGAACGTAAACATAGTTACTAGTTACACAGATATTATCCGGGTTTTGGAATTTCCCAGCTTTTCCACTGCGGTTGTCACCGTCCAAAACCACTTCTAAAGTTCCTTTTAACGGATCGGTAGCATCAAGATTTAATCTGTAAACTCTACCGTATTTTGTTCTTGAAGCATCGGCATTTGTTCCTGTGATATCTTGTCCGGTTACGTTAAAGTACAATTCACGATCGGCATTATTACCTCCTTTGCGGTAATCTAAATCTTCAACACGACCAAATTTGATTGCTTTTAAAGTATTTACAGATGCATTGATCTGAGCTCCAGTTAAAGTCGTATGGTTGTCAATTTTCACGAAAGAAACAGGATACGTTTGATCCACAGTCATGTCTTTTTCTCTTTGATTGCTGTCATTTCTTTTTAACATGTACAAAGATCCTCCGCTTAAATCACCAACTGTGTTGGATACATACATAAAAACCTGGCCTCCGTAAGTTCCTGAGTCATCATCACCAATTACTACAACTGTTTTTCCTTTGTAAGCAGTAGAGCGCAATGGTAAAGCATTTTCGGCACTTAAACGTCCAAATCCTGCCAATTCTTTAGAAACCGAAGCTCCTCCGGCACTAGCGTACGGATCTAAAGCATGTGTACGGGATTCTTCTCCGGACTCTCCACAAGTTAAATAAAGCGGTCCAAAACCGTGTTCGGCCTGCGTAGCCATAGTAGCTCCGCACAATCTCCAGGTTCCTCCACTAGAGTTTAATAAATATTCTCCCTTTGTTGGTTTGAATGTTTTATCTAAAGTAATTCTTGAAACCGCAAAATTGTCTTCGTTGTTTACTAAGAAAGTAAAAGTTCCGTCCGTATTTTTCAATAGACCAGAACCATCAGCAGAACCTCCAAAAACAAATTTAGGACTGTCTGCAAAAACATCATCTGAACTAAAAAGAGAGTAAATTTTCAAACTTTCAAATCCCGTCTGAGCTTTTATTAAACTTGGTGTTACAGATTGATCCTTCAGTACAACACTTGTTGTTTCTGCTTCGTCTTTAGAATCGTTATTACAAGATGTAAGCAACGAACCTAACATAATTAGGGGTAAAATAATTCTTTTCATGTAGTTAAAAATTGGTTTCTATTTTTTTTACAAAGAAACCCTCTCCTCTTTAACTTAAAATGATTTAGATATTATCAAAAAAACAATAGTTCATTGAAAAAATGCTAAAATCCCAAAAAAACGTTAACATTAAATTAGTACTACAAAACACTCATAAACTTACAGTAACATTAGCGCCAAAAAAAGAGCCTTACTTCTAAGACTCGTTTTCTAATTGCTCTTTATATATTTTAATATTAGCCTTTATACTCTCCGGTAACTCAGGCTCTTTAATGTCAGTATGCTTTTGCATTTCTTCCCAAATGGTTTTAGCCACAATGTAACGGGCCATTTCCTTATCATCGGCCGGAATTACATACCACGGAGCATTTTTTGTCGAAGTTTTATTTATAGCCTCTTCATAATAATCCTGATACTCTTCCCAATGTGCACGTTCTTTCAAATCCGCAACCGAGAATTTCCAGTTGTGCTTTTCTTCTTCCAATCTTCTTAACAAACGTTTGCGCTGTTCCTCTTTACTCAAATGCAGGAAAAACTTCAGTACAATTGTTCCATTTTGCGTAATATGCTTTTCAAAATTATTGATTTGCTCCATTCTGTCTTTCCAAAAATCCTTCGGAATATCTTCTACCTTTTCAATTCCGGGTAAATTTTCATTCAATACATACTCAGGGTGCACGCGGGTAACCAAAATATTTTCATAATGGGTACGATTAAAAATCGCATATTTCCCTTTTTCAGGTAAAACCACATAATGTCTCCACAAATAATCGTGTTCCAACTCTGCCGAGGTAGGCGTTTTAAAACTATGTACCACTACTCCACGCGGATTAAACTCTTTAAATACTTCCCGAATCAGACTGTCTTTTCCGGAAGTATCCATTCCCTGCAGACAAATCAAAACGCCATATCTGTTGTGAGCATACATGGCATCTTGCTGTTTACTCAATTTAGCCTGAACTTTATCGAGTTTAGCTTCTTTTTCCTCACTGTCTGCATCAAGGTCGAGCAAAGTAGGAATCTTTGATAATTTTATTTTATCTGTGATTTTAAAATCATTCGGATCTATTGATTTCATGTTGATGAGTTTTTTCGTAATAGTAAATATACTATTTTTACAAAGCATATCCCTGCTGTACCTTGTAATACTTTTTTATTGTTATCAGGGCTAGCTATTGGTTTTTGAAATAAAATTTATTGTACAAACTAAAAGTTGAATCTTTAATGAAAAACATTTTTTTATTTCTTTTTCTTTTTACTTTAAATCAAGTTTTTTCTCAGGATGACAACTATACAAACTCCGAAAAAATCATAGTTGATGTGTTTGGAAAATGCTTTAAAGATTTAAACCAAATTAAAGGAACCAGAGATGTTATTCCTGTAAACAAAAATGTAAAATTTTGCTCTATGTACCAATGTGTTTCGAGAATTGGATACACAGAAAAAGCAAAAGATATTGAGAAAGCAATTATAAAAAGAGCCATTAAAATTGCTACTCGACTTTATAATGAAGGAACTCCAGTATATTTAACATATGGAGCAAACAGCTCTAATCAAGCAGATTGGTACAATCAAAATTTAACTGATGACAATAATCTAGTTTATATAAGTATTGCAGAATGTGTTGTTTCGCATTCTTTAATAACAATTCAAAAAGCTGTAAATCAAGAAACAATGAAGTTAATTAAGAATTATAAATCAAAAAAATAAACGGAAGTTTTCAAAACAACATTCATGGAAAAATTCACCTTAGAAATATTATTTCAAATCATCGGAATCGGATCAGCATCTGGATTATTTTTTACTGACAATTCACTTTACCTTGTTGGAGATAACAGCGGTTTTCTATACGAATACAACATGCAGAATCAGCAATTGAACGAACACCCTTTAATTGACAATCCGACGAAAAATATCGCCAAAAATCTTAAACCTGATTTTGAGTCTTTAACCAACCATAACGATACGCTTTATGTTTTTGGTTCCGGTTCTACCGAAAACCGAAACAAAATGATTGCATTCGATCTTAAAAAGAAAACTATACTGCAAAAAAATAATCTGGTTGATTTATACGCATTAATGCAAAGTTTTGGCGAAATAAAACCGGAAGATTTTAATCTGGAAGGTTCTATTTTTGATGGCGAGAACTGGTACCTGTTCAATCGCGGTAACGGAATCTCAAACAAAAACACCATTTTTACCATTCATGCTAAAAGTCTGGGAGAAGAATTTGCTCTGGTTGCCACTAATTATAAACTTCCAAAAATAAAAGGCATTCGATCCAGTTTTACCGATGCTATTTTGGTGGAAGATAAAATCTATTTCCTTTCTACAGTAGAAAACACTAAATCAACTTATGATGATGGTGAAATTTTGGGAAGCTTCATAGGAAGAATCGACCTTAAAACCATGAAAATTGATTTCACTCAAAAAATTACGGCAACCCATAAATTCGAAGGTCTGACTTTCTATAAAAAAGAAAACAATACAATCGAGTTTTTGCTTTGCGAGGATAATGATACAGAGGTTTTAGAAACAAAGATTTATAAATTGAGTTTACCTGTTAAATAAAAATTTTCGGAACTTACTGAATATCTGTGTTATAATAATTACGAATAAATTCATACAGAAATAATCCTTATTTTTGTCATTTCGACCGAAGGGAGAAATCACACCAGGAGCCCGACACAGAATGTCACCAATCTTTATCGATCAGCGCGTGTGATTCCTCGTTCCTCGGAATGACAAGTTTGTGAATAGTTGTGGTACTTTATAAGTGCTGCAATGTCCTTCAACAGGATGCAAATTAAAAAAATAAATGCCTTTTTTGAACTTTTTTTCATTGCTCTCCCAACCTTTTTACCTTCTAAGCCCTCTTTAGTATAAAGACAACAATTGTGATAAACGAAACTCTCATATCCAACTGCAAAAAAATGAACCGTGATGCTCAGCGTCAGGTTTATGAGCATATGGCTCCAAAACTGTATCGCGTTTGCAAACGATACCTTAAGAAGGAAGAAGAAATTGAAGAAGCTATGGCTGACGCTTTCTACACCATATTTACAAAGCTGGATCAGCTTAAGGAGCTTTTAGCTTTTGAAGCATGGGCACGAAAAATTACCGTCAACCATTGTTTGGCAACCATCAAGAAAAACACCAATTTCAATATGTACCTTGATGATGTCAAATTGCTTTCACAGCCTTTTACCGAAGAAGTGAACGCATTGGAAGAAGAAGATTTGCTGAATTTACTAAACCATATTCCGGACGGTTGTAAAACGGTTTTTAATCTTTTTGTTATCGAAGGTTTCGGTCATAAAGAAATAGCCGCTATGCTAAACATTTCTGAGGGCACATCGAAATCACAATTGAATGCCGCTAAAACCAAATTAAAGGAATTAGTAAATAAATTGTATTACCAAAAAGCAAAATAGTCATGGACAATCAAGATAAAATATTCGATAAATTTAAAGAGGCCGCACACCACTCGGAATCTAAAGATTTTCCAGGAATGGAAAAAGTCTGGTCACGCCTTGAAGATAAACTGGACAAAAAGGAAGACAAAAAAACCATTTCGTTATGGAAAAAAATTGCGGTCGCAGCTTCTCTTTTATTACTCCTTTCTTTGGGAGCACAATTTCTAAAGTCTGACAAAACAGTTCCTGCTCTGACTCCTAAAGTTGTAGTGAACGAAGAAGAAAAAGCAACACAGCCCATTTTAGAGAAAAAAGAGGCAATTGTTTCTTCAGATTCACCAATAATACCTAAAGCAGAAGCTGTAAAAATCCTGGATCAGCAAATCAAACAACAGCAAAAAGTAGCGGTACAGGAAATACAGTATGCAGCCAACAATGCTATTGTTACACAAGCCAGTCCTGCTTCCGGTGCAGATCAAATAATTCCTCCGGTAGCTGCGTCATCTGGATATTTTAAAGAAGAAGAGGCAGATAGCAACGCTGCCAAAGATAAAGCCATTCAAAACTATGGTTATGCCGGAGCAGCGCGAAGAGAATCCGCCAAAATGGCTTATGCCGAAAAACCTGTACAAATGGCTAAAAAAAGTGCTCCGCTAATTGTTTTAAACGGAAATGCCATGTCGCACAATGACGATACAAAAAGAGACAAAATGATGCAGGCAGAGCTTCCAAATTTACAGCCCGAAAATGTAGATTCTCTTGTGGTATTGGATGCGCCATTGTACATCATTGACGGCATATACTATTCCGAAAGCGAATTATTTGGCAATAATCCAACCAGTCCGTATGCCCCTTTAAACAAACAGGAAATCAAGACCATCACTGTTCTTCAGGACCTCGAAGCCACTTCTAAATATGGCGATAAAGGGAAAAAAGGTGTCGTAATCATTACTACCCGAAAAGGAAAACCCGCAGCAAAAAACTAACAGTAAAAGCTCAAATTTAATTTCAAAAAATCATTCCTAAGCCTAAGGCCTAGACTACGATCAACCCGATTATTCATCTAAAAATTACTACCATGAAAAACGTAAAACTTCTTTCATTAGCCCTATCTATGCTTATATGTTTCGTAGCATCAGCACAGGAGAAAATCATTACAGGAATCGTTACCGACAAGGCCAGCATACCGCTTCCGGGAGTAACTATAGTGATTAAAAATACCAAAAACACAACACAAACCGATTTTGATGGTCATTATTCCATCAAAGCTCAAAAAGGCGACATTTTGATATTCAGCTATATCGGATTCAACTCTCAAACTCAAACTGTGGATGACAAAAATGTGATTAATGTTAAACTGAGTATTGATCAGGAATCGCTTAAAGAAGTAGTAGTCGTAGGCTATGGATCTTCAAACGCCGACTACGAAAGCTCTAATTACAGTCGTCGTGACAAGAAAATGGCTGCTAAGACTATTACCTCAACGCTTCAGGGAAGAGTTGCCGGATTACCAATTACGGGTAATTATGTTCAGCCTGCACCTAATCAAAACATCATTATAAGAGGGACTGCAGCTATTTCTTCTAAAAATGAACCTTTGTATATAATCGATGGTGTTCCGGTGAAATCTGATCAATTCTCAAAAATCAATCCAAATGATGTGGAAGAAGTAAAAGTTATAAAAGAAGCAGAAGCTACTTCACTTTATGGGAACAGAGCCTCAAACGGAGTTGTTATTGTTGCTACAAAGAACGGCATTTACAAAAACCTTACGGAGAAAGAATTAAATGCCAAACTGAAAAAAATAAGGGTTCCGCAACCGGTAGAACCTAATGAGGAAGATTACAATACTTTTGTCGAAAATGCCTTCGAGAGTCCAAAAACAGCACCTCTTTCCACATTTTCTATCGATGTTGACAATGCTTCGTATACCAATGTGAGACGTTTTATCAATAACGGACAAGCAGTTCCGAAAGATGCCGTTCGCGTAGAAGAAATGGTTAACTTCTTTAAATACAATTATCCACAGCCAAAAGATCAAAACCCGTTTTCTATTAATACTGAACTAAGTGATTCTCCATGGAATGCCAAAAACAAAGTGCTTAAAATTGGTTTACAGGGGAAAAACATCCCAACCGAAAATTTACCTGCATCTAATTTAGTTTTCTTAATTGATGTTTCAGGATCGATGAGCGACATGAATAAATTGCCTTTGCTGAAACAATCATTAAAAATACTGGTAAATGAGTTACGCCCGAAAGACAAAGTTGCTATGGTCGTTTATGCCGGTGCAGCAGGACTGGTTTTACCTCCAACTTCAGGTGACGAAAAGAAAACCATTATTGATGCTCTTGAAAAATTAAATGCGGGAGGAAGCACTGCGGGAGGAGCCGGAATTGAACTGGCGTATAAAATTGCTGCAGAAAACTTTATCAAAAACGGAAACAACAGAGTGATTCTGGCTACTGATGGTGATTTTAATGTCGGAGATACTTCTAATGCCGACATGGAAAAGCTAATTGAAAACAAAAGAAAAACGGGCGTTTTCCTGACCTGCCTGGGGTACGGAATGGGGAATTACAAAGACAGTAAGATGGAAACTTTAGCCGATAAAGGAAATGGAAATTATGCTTATATCGACAACATTCAGGAGGCTAATCGCTTTCTGGGAAAAGAATTTAAAGGTTCCATGTTTGCAATTGCTAAAGATGTAAAAATTCAGATAGAATTTAATCCGAAACAAGTTCAGGCTTATCGTTTAATCGGTTATGAAAACAGAAAACTGCGTCCGGAAGATTTTAAAAATGATGCTATTGATGCGGGAGAACTTGGAAGCAACCATACCGTTACGGCTCTTTATGAAATTGTTCCCGCCGGAGTAAAAAGCGATTATTTAGCACAGCAGCCTGATGCTTTGAAATATACCAAAGTAGAAGAAGCCGGAACAAATTACAGCAATGAACTTGCTACCATAAAATTCCGTTATAAAAAACCGGACGGTGATAAAAGTATTGAACTGGTACAGGTAATCGAAAACAAATCGGTTGCATTGGAAAAAGCCTCAGATGATTTTAAATTCAGCAGTTCAGTGGCCTGGTTCGGTCTGAAACTAAGAGATTCTAAACTCATTTCGGATAAATCTCCGGATGCTATTCTGAAATTAGCCAAACAGGGACTTTCAAGTGATACTGAAGGATATAAAGCAGAATTTATCCGTTTAATTGAGGCTGCAAAATTCGATTAAATTTTACGATGAAAAATGTAAAACTTGCTTCATTGGCTTTTTCTATATTTCTCTGTCTCGTAACACATGCACAGGAGAAAGATGTATCCCATACAAAACCTGTAAATGCCGATAGTCAGATCATACTATGTGCCCCATCAAAAAAAACTATTATTAATCCACCTTTGGTAATTCTTGATGGAGTTATAATCAATTTTAAAGATTTTCCTAAAGTGAGCCCAAATACTATCAAAGAGATGAAAGTTTTAAAGGAAACTGAAGCAACTTCAGTCTACGGAAATAAAGGAATAAATGGTGCTATAATTATCACAACAAAGAAAAATAACTGAAATTTGATAACACAGATTTCATTTTTAACAGCGGTTTATTAACAAAATTATTTTTACATTTGATCTCCTTTTGAAACCCTTTCAGAAGGAGATCAATCATATTATTACTAATCATTTTCACACATTATTTAATGAACCCTATTTTAAATCAGAATTTATTTCTAGTAAAAGAGCATGTTGGCATGTTTAAAGCATCAAACAACTATGACATTTATAATCCGGAAAGCAATCAGATCATCTTAAACTGTAGAGAAAATAATCTGGGATTCTTCACTAAAATGTTGCGTTTCACCGATTACAAAAGAATGACACCTTTTAATGTTGAAATCGCAGCAGCTTCTGGTGAAAAACTAATTTCGGTAAAAAGAGGTATTGCCGTTTTCAGATCGAATGTTGAAGTTTTTGACGATAAAGAGAGACTGATCGGAACCTTTAAACAAAAGTTCTTTTCTTTTGGCGGCAGATTTGAAATTTTAGATAAAAACGAAAAACCGGTTGCTACACTTCAGGGAAAATGGACAGGATGGGATTTCAAATTTACCCACGAAAATAAGCAGTTGGCTCAGGTAAGTAAAAAATGGGCAGGAATGGGGAAAGAACTCTTCACCAGTGCCGATAATTATGTTCTTCAAATTGAAGAAACTGTAGCACAGGACAGTCCGCAAAGGCAGTTAATTCTGGCAGCTGTAATGTGTATCGATATGGTTTTGAAAGAATAGAAAAAGTTGTTAAACTTAGATTAAGAAAACATCTAAAGCATCATTTTAGGAAGCAAAAGCCTTATTTTTGTGGTACTCAAATGATGCTTTCGCATTTCTAATATGACAATCATGACAGACTTAAAAAATAAAAATGCTCTAATTACAGGAGCCGGAAAAGGAATAGGAAAAGCAATCGCACTTGCACTTGCCAACGAGGGAGTTAATGTAATTTTAGTTTCGAGAACGCAAGCAGATGTTGACCAGCTGGCAATCGAAATTAATAACTTAGGTGTAAAATCATTGGCTTTAGCTGCTGATGTTTCTGATATTAATTCTATAAATAATGCTGTAGAAAAAGCATTAGCCGAATTTAAAAGTATCGATATTTTAATCAACAACGCCGGAATTGGTGCTTTTGGGAAATTCCTGGAATTAGAACCAAACGCCTGGGAAAGAATCATTCAGGTCAACCTTATGGGAACCTATTATACCACCCGCGCCGTTATTCCAAATATGATCGAAAGACAAACAGGTGACATCATTAATATTTCATCTACAGCAGGTTTAAACGGAAACGCCCTTACGAGCGCTTACAGTGCTTCAAAATTTGCTGTTCTGGGTCTAACGGATTCTTTGATGCAGGAAATGAGAAAACACAATATTCGGGTTACTGCTTTAACACCAAGTACAGTAGCTACCGATATGGCTAAAGATTTAAATCTGACAGACGGAAACCCTGAAAAAGTAATGCAGCCCGAAGATATTGCCGAACTGATTGTTGCACAACTGAAACTGAGTCGTCGCGTTTTCATTAAAAACAGCAGTATCTGGTCTACTAATCCCTAAAAATAAATTCCAATCTTTTGAAAAATTCCAACTTCCAAATGCTGCAAGCTGGAATTTGGAATTTAAATGTTGTAATTTCTAAAAACTAAACGATGGAAAACTATTTAAGACAATTAATTGCCATAGAATTTACCGATAAGAAAGAACTTTATACCGGATTTCTTATTGACTATTCGGATGACTGGATTTTATTGCGAAACAATCCGGTAGATTTTATACTGGATGGTTTTGTACTATTGAAAAATAAAAACATTGAAGCCATACACAGAGATCAGGATCTGGAATTTACCGAAAAAGTAATCCGTTTAAAAGGTCTGAAAACAAATGCCGAAGATATCATTCCTATACGCGATTTGAATTCGATCATCCATTTTATCACTAACAAATACGGTATTTTCCAGATTGCTAAAAAATCAGCAAAATCAGCTTACTTGGGAAAACTAATCGAATTGACGGATGAGGAACTTACTATCGATTTCCTGGACATAAAAGGTCAGTTTGGCGGTGAATTAAGCTTTAATCCACAAAAGATAAGGGTAATTGAATTTGATACCGATTACATTAATTCGTTGAAATTACTAATTCCGGAGAATGCTAAGTAATTATTTTAAAAACAGAAAAGCCCTTTGTATAAAAGGACTTTTCTGTTTATTGTCATTTCGACGTGAGGAGAAATCACACCAATAATTCCGTTCCTAAATTCGCCAATCTTTGTCGAGTTTCTAGTGTGATTTCTCCTCACGTCGAAATGACATACTAAATGTATGTTTTATTTCTTTTTACTTAAGCCTCAGTAAGCTTATTCAAGAACTCCAGGCGAACACTTCCGTCTTCGTCAATCTTAGTCAGGTTTATTTCCTGTAGGGTATTGACCAATTCAGGATTCCATGGTGTTTTTACTTTTACGTAATTCTCTGTAAAACCATGAATATATCCTTCTTTATTTTCTCCTTCGAACAAAACGGTTCTGTTAGATCCTAACTGACTTTCATAAAAAGCACGACGTTTTTTAACGGATAATCCACGTAGCATTTTACTGCGTTTCGCTCTTACATTTGCCGGAACAATTCCCGGCATATTTGCCGCTTCTGTATTGTCTCTTTCGGAGTACGTGAAGACATGCAGATAAGAGATATCCATTTCGTTAAGGAAATGATAGGTTTCTAAAAAATGCTCGTCGGTTTCACCCGGGAAACCAACAATCACGTCTACACCAATACAGGCATGTGGCATTACTTCACGAATTTTATGAACTCGTTCAGTATACACTTCACGCAAATAACGGCGCTTCATCAATTTCAAAATATCATTGCTTCCGGATTGTAACGGAATATGAAAATGCGGCACAAAAGTTCGGCTTTTAGAGACAAACTCAATAGTTTCATTCTTCAGTAAATTAGGTTCTATAGAGGAGATTCGCAAACGCTCGATCCCGTCAACCTCATCCAGAGCCTGAACTAAGTCCAAAAAAGTATGCTCGTGTTTTTTATTCCCGAACTCCCCTTTACCGTAGTCTCCAATATTAACTCCCGTTAAAACAATTTCTTTGATGTTCTGAGCAGAGATTTCTTTGGCATTTTGCAATACATTTTCCAGAGCATCACTTCTAGAAATTCCTCTCGCTAACGGAATGGTACAATAGGTACATTTATAATCACAGCCGTCCTGAACTTTCAAAAAAGCGCGGGTACGGTCTCCAATAGAATAACTTCCCACATAAAAATCAGCCTCAGCAATTTCACAAGAGTGTACTTCGCCCATGTCATTCTTGCTCAGGTCATGAATATAATCCGTAATTTTAAATTTTTCTGTAGCTCCCAAAACCAAATCAACTCCATCAACAGCTGCTAATTCCTCCGGTTTCAACTGGGCATAACAACCTACAGCTGCTACGAAAGCTTTCTCATTCAGTTTCATTGCTTTTTTCACCACCTGCTTAAACTGCTTATCAGCATTCTCTGTAACCGAACAGGTATTGATAACATAGATATCGGCTATTTCCTCAAAATCAACACGATCAAAACCTTCATCGTTAAAATTTCGGGCAATAGTTGAAGTCTCTGAAAAATTCAGTTTGCAACCAAGCGTATAAAAGGCAACTTTTTTTCTATTTTCCATAGGAATAAACTACGTTTTAAGTAGTAAGATATTATATTTACATCTCTTTTGAAGAGTTTGCAAATTTACATACAATATTCTTTAAAATAAAATCAATAATATACTATATATCAATATTTTGCAAGAACCTACTATTTTAATTCGTTTCAAAAAACTGTAAATCAAACCAAATCGTCAGGAAAAAAAATTGAACTAAAAAAAAATGCAACCCAATTCAATAAGAATAAAACGACAAACGGATCGATTAAACGCAAATAACATCGATTAAGTGCGTTTTTTAAGATATTAAATTAAAATTTTCTTACATTTAACTTTGCTGGAAATATTTTTAGAAGTAATTTCACTTCGTCAAAAAATAGGAACCAAAAACTAAAGCATCAAAATCATAAATAGCGCATAACAATTTTGATTTCCCATCGTTATGTTGTTGTTTTGTTATCATAAAAATGGGCAGGCCGAAAACCATAAAGAGTAGGCAAAAATTAAAAATTAAAACTCCATATGAAAGCATTTTTACCCACAATCTGCTTGATGTTCTTAACCCTTTTTAGCGCTCAGGCACAAACTGCTCCGGCTGCTAATCCATTTCCATCTATCAGCACATTGACAAACTGGGCGAGCTTAAACTCTCAATCTCAATTTGATATTGCCATTCGTGCGGTTGGATTTAAATTTGAAGTAAAAGAACCAGGTGAAGGCTCAACGGCTTACACTTATATTCGTAAAGTAACCGTAAACGAAGTAAATTACACGGATAGAATCGTTTACAGAATTACAAACAACAATTCAGCAAGTATCATTTCGTTAGTAACTGCTTCTACTGATTTAGTAAGCTTGTACACTCCACAATTGTCAACTTTTAAAAACAACAATTGTAAAACTGAAATGTCTAAAGACAAAAATACAACTTGTACTTGCTACGAAAGCGCCAACTTCGCTATCGATCTTTGCGACGAACGTGTAAAATTGACAATGGGTGACGGAAACAAATATTTTGTTTCAGTAGCTAAAAAATAATATTTAATACCTCTTTCTTAAGTATTAAAAAACTAAGAACTGTTTTCCAAATCTTTGCAAATCTTAAGCAATTTGAGTTTACAAAGATTTGGAACACATTTCATTTTATCTCTTTACAGGTCTGAATGCTTCAATTCATACCAAACTTCCAGCTCTCCTTCATATTCAAAAGAATTCGCGTAGCGAAAACCTAATTTTTCCAACGCTTTTCTTGAGACCTCGTTTCCTTCATCGGCATAAGCGTAAAGAGCTTTGACTTTCATCTTGTTAAATGCATAATCAACAAATGCTTTTCCCGCCTCAGTAGCATAGCCTTTCCCCCAGTGTTTCTCGATGAAACGATATCCTATTTCGTAAAAATCTTGGTGACCATTAATTTCATAGGTGATAAATTTTATACCTGACCAGCCTAAAAACTCATTCGTTTCTTTTAGCACAACTGCCCAGCGGCCCGTTCCAAAATCTTTGTATTGCTGCTGAATATTTTCGATTTGGGCAACACTTTCCTCAATAGTTGTTACAGGCTTTTTTCCAACGAAAAGATGCACATTTGGATTCGAATCCAATTCAAACATTCCGTCAGCATCCGAAAGAAGTAATTCTCTTAAAATTAGTCGTTCTGTTTCAATTGGTTCTTTCATACAAATTAATTTAAAATATAGCGCTGCACCACCTCAGCAACTCCATCATTATTATTTGAAGCTACGATTAAATCTGCTCTGTCTCTTAATTCCGGGGTTACGTTATCGACCCAGACCCCTAAACCTGCATATTCGATCATGGTCAGGTCATTTCCGGCATTTCCTACCGCAATGATTTCGCTTTGATGAATGTTTAGTTTTTCTGCCAAAAGTTTCAAACTGGCCGCTTTATCGATTCCGTTCTGTGCTGCTTCCAGAAAGAAAGGTTTTGACATGGCAACACTCAGATGAGGCATTGCTGCTTTTAAGTCAGCTTCTACTTCTTTTAGATAAGAAGGTTCCGCCAGTAAAATACATTTTACCGCAGGTTCTGTAACCGCTTCTTTAAAACCAGCTACTTTATTATGTGGTAATCCGGTAATTTCTTTTTCAACATCAATATATTCCGAATCGGTTTCGCTTATAATTTCACCATCCAGATACGTAATGATATGAGTTTTCTTTTTTACACTGTAGTCATACAGCTCATGGATTTGTTCAACGGTTAATTTTTGTTCGAACAAGATAACATCATCTTTAACCGTACTAATGATCGCTCCATTAAACGAAATTATATACGAGTCATTCAAATCCAGCTCTAACTCCTTAGCATAAGCAGTCATTGCCGATGTCGGTCTGCCCGAAGCCAAAACAACGTAAACGCCTTTTGACTGTGCTTCCAGTAGTACTTTTTTATTAAGGTCCGAAATTTTATGATCGTCTGTCAACAAGGTATCATCCATGTCGAGCACTAACATTTTATATTGCATATTTTTTTTCAGTTTGCAGTCTCAGCGTACAGTCTCTGTACACTAAAACTTTTCACATCTCACATTTTACATCTTACAAAAAGATACCGCTATTGAATATTCATTCTAAATTCTTCAATAACCGGATTTGCTTTGGCGAAATCAGTTTCCTGAATAAACACTTCTACTGCTAAATCAGATCCGCCATATCCTCCCATACGAGCTGACTGGATGTTATCTTTTTTTACCGTTTCTACCCCGGCTTCTTCTAATCTTTCTTTCAAAGCAATTGCTAACACTTCACTCCCTGAAAACACTTTCATTAATCCCATGACATTTTATTTTTACTATTATTTTTTCTTTTTATTCTAATATTCTTCTTAACTTTTCTTGAAAGACTTCATTTTCATTCATCCCAATATGACCTTGATTTTTTAATCCGCAAAAATGCCCTTTAAAATCTAATAATTTATTTAACCGAACAGAATTATCGCATGAAATTAATTCATCATCAATACCATGAAAAATATAAATCGGTGCTTTAACTTTTGTCACATATCTGAAAGTCTCGAAATGAAACTTCTTCATAATATTTGGAAAAAAGGGTACTTTGCTGCTTGATAATTCAGTAAAACTAAAATAAGGCGATTGAAGCAATAAGGCTTTTGGTTTATTCTCAGAAGCCAAAATTGTTGCCAATCCCGAACCAATAGAATAGCCCGCAATAATTATTTTATTCTCAGGATATCTTTTACACAATGTCTTATAAACTACCGCAACATCCTTATTTAACTGATCTTCATCTTCTATTTCACCTTCACTTTTCCCAAAACCTCTATAATCCAAAATAAAAATATCATGTCCCAGATTAGTGTAGACTTTGGCAATTTTCCCCCAAGTATCTAATGTTCCTGCATTTCCGTGAAGATAAAAAACTAAACCTTTAGAATTTTCGGTTTTAAAAAGCAAACCATTTAAGTTCACATCATCAAAAGATTTAATATTTAATTCTTCAAACTTTTGCTGATAATCAAACTTATAATCTTTCGGAAGCGAAGCACTTTTAAAAACCAATTCACTCTGATTGAAATAAATATAGGAAACGATCAAAACATAAATTGTAACAAAAAATCCTAAAAGCACAATTATTAAAAATTTAAGTGTCTTGAAAACCTCCATACAAAACTTATTATTTCAGAAATTTATTCCTCTTCGATATCATCTTCGTCTTCATCAAGCTCCTCTTCTCCTTCTTCCTCCATATCAAATAAATAGGGCTCCACTAACATTTTGTCGGCCAGGATTTCGATACGCTCTGTCAGTTCTTCAGCAAAAATAATTCGCTGTACTTTCGCAATACTGTTTGAAATACGCATGATTTTAGTTTCATGACGTAATTTCAGAATCGGATCGGCATCATCCAGAATAAACATTTTCAGTCGGTTTACATTGTAGCCCGCTGTCGTAAACATATCACTTAATTTATTTGGTGTCCCGATTAAAACATCAACTCCCGTAGAAACATAATTTTTATCATAATCCATATCGCCTTTGTCGTGTACGCCATAAACTTCAAGATTAGTATACTTCCCGTATTTTTCAAAAAGCGCTTCCATTTCCAACACTTTAACTTTGTCTTCAACAATAATCAAAGCACGTGGCGATTCTTCCGTTTTCCCTGCCAATTGTTGAATGACATTTAATACAATTGTTGTCGATTTTCCGCTCTTTTCCGGAGAAAGGATGATACAATCAGCCCCACTTTTAATCGTCGAAAAAGTCTCCTGCTGCAACGCATTTGCTTCCGTTAGACCATTCTCAATTAAAGCGTCTTGTAACTTCTCGTTTATTTTTTTCAGTTTCATTTTTTTTATGCTTTAAGCTTTAAGCTGTACGCTGTAAGCAAAAATTTATTTCGTTTTTATAAAAGCTTAAAGCCTAAAGCTTAAAGCGTATTGCGCGAAGCATTTACTTGCTTGCAAACATTTTTACATCGGTTTCCGAGATTTCACTGCCTCCTAAAATGATTAATCTTTCCACTACATTTCGAAGTTCACGGATATTTCCTGTCCAATCGTATTCCTGCAATAGTTTTATGGCTTTTGGCGAAAACACTTTTACCGAATTGCCTTGTTCTGATGCAATTTTCTCGGTAAAATGAGTAATCAATGCCGGAATATCATCACGTCTCTCATTCAATGGCGGCACTTTAATTAAGATTACTGCCAGACGATGGTACAAATCCTCACGGAAACGACCTTCTGCAATTTCAGTTTTCAGGTCTTTATTGGTCGCTGCTACCACACGCACATCAACTTTGATGTCTTTTTCAGCCCCTACTCTTGTGATCATATTTTCTTGTAGCGCACGTAATACTTTGGCTTGTGCCGAAAGACTCATGTCTCCAATTTCATCCAGAAAAATAGTTCCCTTATCGGCCGCTTCAAACTTTCCGGCACGATCTTTCACCGCCGATGTAAAGGCTCCTTTTACGTGCCCAAACAATTCGCTTTCGATCAGTTCACTTGGAATAGCCGCACAGTTTACTTCTATCAAAGGAAAATTGGAGCGCTCGCTTTTTTCATGTAACTGATGTGCTACCAACTCTTTTCCGGTTCCATTTGGGCCTGTAATCAAAACTCTGGCTTCGGTTTGGGCTACTTTATCAATCATTACTTTAATATGACTGATCGCTTCGCTTTCCCCTACCATCTCATAATTTTTACTGACCTTTTTCTTCAGAATCTTATTCTCTACTACGAGTTGTTTTTTATCTAAAGCATTACGAACAGTGTTCAGCAATCGATTCAAATCTGGTGGCTTCGAAATATAATCAAAAGCTCCTAAACGCATCGTGTGAATCGCGGTTTCCATATCGCCATGACCAGAGATCATAACCATCGGAATTTCCGGCTTAATCTTTTTTACTTCCTCCAGAACTTCAACTCCGTCTAATTTTGGCATTTTGATATCGCACAATACCAAATCGTAATCGTTGCTTTTTATTTTCTCAAGACCTGCCGCGCCATCTTCAGCTTCATCTACCTGATACGTATCATTCTCTTCCGATAAAATTTTTACCAAAACTCTTCTGATGGATGCTTCGTCTTCTATAATTAGTATTTTACTCATTCTTTTGAGGTTCTAAGGTTCTGAGTCACTAAGGTTCTAAGGTTTTTCTATTAAGAAGCTAAAAAAACTTAGCAACTCAGAACCTTAGTATCTTAGCAACTTTAAAAATTAATATTTAAGCCATTTATACAATTCTTTCCAGGTTGGTTTTTTACCATACATTAAAATCCCTATTCGGTAAATTTTGGCAGCGAACCATACTACAAGGAAAAAGGTAGCAAACAATAATGATACCGAAATCGCAATTTGCCACCACGGCACTCCAAACGGAAGTCGCATTAACATGACAATTGGTGACGTTAACGGAATCATCGAAAATACCACAGCAATGGTTCCGTGAGGATCATTTACAACCGTAAAAAAACCAACATAGACACTCAAAATCAATGGCATAATAATCGGCAAAAGAAATTGCTGTGAGTCCGTTTGGTTGTCCACTGCAGCACCGATAGCTGCGTAAAACGAACTGTATAAAAAATACCCTCCAATGAAATAAATTACAAAGCCAATTAGGATACTGGCAATTGGTAAATTCCATAATTCGCGAATATACATTTGAGCTGTTCCTGACATTTCATGCTGGGCAGACTGCATTAATTCCGGTGATATTCTGGCTGTTGGACCAACATTTACTCCAAAAAAAGCCGATGCCGCAAACATTAATCCCAAACCTATAATTGCCCAAATCATAAATTGAAGCAATCCTGCAAGTGAAGTTCCCACAATTTTACCAATCATCAGCTGAAATGGTTTTACCGACGAAATAATAATTTCGATGATTCGGTTGGTTTTTTCTTCGATCACACTTCGCATGACCATATTACCGTAAATGATAATAAACATCATAATCAGATAACCAAAAGCACCTCCTATTCCGATTTTTATCTCATTCAATCCTTTTAAACTCTCTTCTCCGGATGCTTTTACCAAATGAATATTCACATCTGACTGTGCTTTTTGAATGGCCAAAGTGTCCAGTTTTGCCGTTTCAAGATTTATTTTGGTAATTTTTGATGCGATTACATCCTGTGTTTTTTCGATAAAAGAAATACTGGGGCTGTTATTCGAGATAAACTCAATTTTACTTTCTAAATCTGATAAATTACCGGTTTTTGGAATAACAATTAAACCGTCAAAGCTTTCGTTAGTAATACTGTCTTTTAGGGCTTTTGTATCAATTTCAGACAAATTAAGATATTTAAACTCGGCTTCATCCTTATTCTGTTTTAGAAAATCCTGCGCAAACAAACCTGTTTCGTCATGAATGGCAATTCTTTTCGTCTCTGCTTTCATCGAACTCAGATACCCAATGAATCCTGCGATTGCCACAAACAATAACGGACTCAAAAAGGTCATGACAACAAAAGACTTATTGCGCACTTTTGCAATAAACTCTCTTTTTATAATTAATGAAATTATACTCATTTATTTAGATTATAAGATTTTTAGACTTCTTAGATTATTAGTTTTTTTTTTTTAGATCTCCTGATTCATTCTACGAATCCTGAAATCTAAAAATCCAACAATCTATCCCGTTACTGTTTGAATAAAAATATCGTTTATGCTTGGTATTTTTTCTACAAAATGGGTAACCTGTCCGCGTTGCGTTAGCAAATGCAATAGCTCATTTGGCGCTGCGTTTCCAATTTGAATATCCAGTTTCAGATCGTCATTTAAGGATTTAAAACTTGCTGGCGACACGGTGAATTTTTGTGTAACGTCATACATCAGGCCTTCTACATTGTCCGTTAAAATTCCCACTTCAAAACTATTGGTTCGGAATTGACGCTTTACATCACTTACTTTTCCTTCAATAAGCTTATTTGATTTATGAATTAAGGCAATATGATCACAGAGTTCTTCTACACTTTCCATACGGTGTGTCGAGAAAATAATGGTAGCTCCCTGTTCTTTAAGTGCTAAGATTTCATCTTTAATTATATTTGCATTCACAGGATCAAATCCTGAGAAAGGCTCGTCAAAAATCAGCAATTTAGGCTTGTGCAGCACGCAAACTACAAACTGAATTTTTTGCGCCATTCCTTTAGAAAGTTCCTGAATTTTCTTGTTCCACCAGCCCTGAATTCCAAGACGATCGAACCAATATTCCAATTGTAATTTTGCCTCAGCTTTAGAAAGTCCTTTCATTTGCGCCAGATACAAACATTGTTCTCCAACTTTCATTGAAGTATACAATCCTCTTTCTTCGGGAAGATAACCAATATGTTGTATGTGTTTGGGCTGTAATTTTTCTCCATCCAAAATCACTTCACCACCGTCAGGTAAAGTAATTTGATTTATAATTCGGATCAGGGAAGTTTTTCCGGCTCCATTGGGACCAAGTAGTCCATAAATACTACCTTTTGGTACATTTAATGAAACTTCGTTAAGCGCTACATAATCACCGTATTGTTTTACGACTTTATGTACTTCGAGTAAGTTGCTCATGCTATAATTAAGATTTTCTGCGTCAGTTTGACCATTGCGGCATTATGGATGTAAAAGTAAATAAATAGTATCGAAATCTTGTACTATTCACACAAAAAACCCATTCTACGGTTTGCTATAGAATGGGTTTCTTAAATTTATTGTTGATTCCTTTTAGAAAAAGTCCGATTTACGAAAACATATCTTTTACCTTTTCAAAAAATGATTTTTCTGATTTTTCAGGGCTCGGAATAAAGTGATCGTCGTTAAGTGCATTTTCAAAAAATTGTTTTTGCTCTTTGTTCAACGTTTTTGGCGTCCATACATTTACGTGAACTAACAAGTCTCCATTTCCGTAACCATTGATACTTGGAATACCTTTTCCTTTTAATCTTAAGATTTTTCCGGATTGAATTCCTTCTTCTAATTTGATACGAACTTTTCCATTAATCGCTTCGATGTCTTTAGAAACTCCTAAAACGGCTTCCGGAAAACTAATGTATAAATCGTAATGAATGTTTTCACCTTCACGTTTCAGAAACTCGTGTTCTAATTCTTCAATAGCAACAATTAAATCACCAGGAATACTATTTCCCGGGGCATCATTCCCTTTATTGGAAACTTTTAACTGCATACCATCTACCACTCCCGCAGGAATTTTGATTGAAACGGTTTCGTCTTCTAAAATCATTCCCTGAGCATCCGCTTCAGATGGACGTTTATCTAAAATCTGACCAGATCCGCCACAAGTAGGACAAGTTGACGCAGATTGCATTCTTCCTAAAATGGTGTTGGTTACACGCATTACCTGTCCCTGTCCGTTACAAGTCGAACATGTTTTATAGGTAACTCCTTTAGCCTGAACTTTACGTTTTACTTTTACTTTTTTCTCAACACCATTTGCAATCTCTTCTAAAGTCAGTTTAACTTTAATTCGAAGATTGCTTCCTTTAGCACGACGAGGGCCACCGCCTCCGCCTCCGCCGAAACCACCAAATCCACCTCCAAAAATATCACCAAACTGGCTGAAAATGTCATCCATATTCATACCACCATGACCACCGCCAAATCCACCAGAACCATCAAATGCCTGATGTCCGTACTGATCGTATTTCGCTTTTTTGTTAGGATCGCTTAGTACTTCATAAGCTTCTGCCGCTAATTTAAAGTTTTCTTCTGCCTCTTTGTCGCCCGGGTTTTTATCCGGATGATATTTTAATGCACTTTTTCTATAAGCTTTTTTAATTTCAGCAGCGTCAGCATTTTTTGAAATGCCTAGTATTTCGTAAAAATCTTTTTTCATAATTTAGGTTAAATTGCTTCGCCAGTTCGCTAGCGCTTGTGTCCAAATTTAAAATTCCGAATTCCAATACTTTAAAAATTGACTTTCAGAATATGTCATTTGCTTTTCTTAGTTCCCGATAACAACTTTAGGGAAACGAATAATTTTGTCTCCTAATTTGTACCCTTTTTCGATAACATCAACAATTTTCCCTTTTAATTTCTCAGACGGAGCCGGAATTTGGGTAATTGCCTCAGCAAAATCAGCATCAAAAGCATCACCTGCTTTTAATTCAACTTGCTCTAAACCTTTAGAAACTAAAGTATTTTTTAATTTTTCATGAATCAATTCAACTCCTTTTGTCAAAGTTTCATCTTCCGATTTATTGATCTCTACTATAGCTCTGTCAAAATCATCTAAAACTGGCAACATGGCCAATAAAACATCTTGATTTGCAGTTTTAAACAAATCGATACGTTCTTTTGAAGTTCTTTTTTTGTAATTTTCGAATTCAGCAAATAGTCTCAAAAACTTATCTTTTTCTTTTGCCAAGTCTTGAGCCAATTGCTCTTCAACACTTAATTCTTCAACAATTAACTGCTCACCGTTGGCGTTGTTCTCTAACGTTACATCATCTAATTCCTGATCGAATTCTGTATTTTCCGTAGTCATATTACTTTTATTTTTAAAGATATTCTTAAACTTCATTTTTTATTCTTTCTTTTGGATTGCAAAAGTACTGCCAAATCTTTCAAAATGTCAAATTGTCACTTTCTTAAGACTGAGTCATTTAAAAAGCAAAAACAACCTTTTAAAATTTAGTATAATTTTAAGACTATCACGATATAGATTATAGTATATTTGAAATCCAATTGAAAACTAAATTATTACCTATCAAAATTGAATTTAAGGGTTAGCCTCGGCTTTATAAATAATTATTAATTCAAGTTTACCTTATATTAAAAAAAGCTTCGCCTTATGAGACGAAGCTTTTTTTTTATGATTTATAGGTAGTACACGGTTTGTTTACCACGAATTATTTCTAATGCAGCTTTTCAACCAAAATAAATTTACAGAATTTACGAGAGACAAAAAGCACTCCAACTTATCCAACTGACATAAAAGTACTAAGTCAGTAAAGCAATAATCTTTAACAAAGGAAACAAGATTATTATTGCACGGGCGGAGGGATTCGAACCCCCATCAACGGTTTTGGAGACCGCTATTCTACCCTTGAACTACGCCCGTATTTTGAAGTCGCAAATTAAACGCTTTTTTTCTCTTCCGGCAACTATTTCACTGCTTTTAATTCAATAAAAAATCAGCAACGCTACAGCCCTTTACCTAACTTTTTCTTCTGCAACGAATTACAAAAAACATTCTTTGAACAGACTATTTACTATCGGATTTAAAAATAAAGCTGAACGAAACAAAATCATTTCAAACTTATCTTCTTTCTGCCACAAATTCTCGAATTAGCTCTTAACAAGCTTACGTAAAAACAAAAAATCTGCTTAATCTGCCGAATCTGCGTGAAAAAAAACCACACCAGACTTATCTTCTTTCTGCCACAAATTCTCGAATTATTTCTTAACACGCTTACGTAAAAACAAAAAATCTGCCGAATCTGCGTAAAAAAAACCACACCAGACTTATCTTCTTTCTGCCACAAATTCTCGAATTAGTTCTTAACAAGCTTACGTAAAAACAAAAAATCTGCCGAATCTGCCGAATCTGTGTGAAAAAAAAACCACACCAGACTTATCTTCTTTCTGCCACAAATTCTCGAATTAGTTCTTAACACGCTTACGTAAAAACAAAAAATCTGCCGAATCTGCGTGAAAAAAAATCACACCGGACTTATCTTCTTTCTGCCACGAATACTCGAATTATTATTTTTTTAGATTTCGTTTAAGCAAAAAAAATGCGCAAATTCGATTGAATCTGCGCAAAAAATATTGTATTTCAGCATAAAAACCTAAGCCAGCAAAGCATTTTTCAATCCTTCAAAATCTACCGTAATCTGCTCGCCTGTTACCAGATTTTTAAGTGAATACGAATTTGAAGCGATTTCCTGATCTCCCGCAATTACGGCAAAAGGAATCAGTCTTTTATCAGCATACTGAAACTGCTTTCCTACTTTTACGTTATCCGGATAAAGCTCTACTTTGATATTTTCCTGACGTAATTTCTGAATGGCCTGTGATGCATACAAAGCCTCTGTATCTCCGTAATTAATAAACAATGCTTTTGAAGTCGCCGAAACAGTTTCAGGAAACAACTGCAGTTCTTCTAAAACCAAATAAATACGATCTAGTCCGAAAGAAATCCCAACACCACTCATGTTTTTCAAACCAAAAATACCCGTCAAATCGTCGTATCTTCCACCACCTCCGATAGAACCCATCGAAACTGATTTTGGGGCCGCTACTTCGAAAATGGCTCCGGTATAATAGTTTAATCCACGAGCAAGAGTCACATCTAAATCTAAAGTAGCTGTCGACAATCCTAAAGTTGCCACATTGTCACAAATAAATTTAAGCTCCTCCACACCTTTCATTCCTTCTTCTGACGCTGTTAATAAATCGGAAAGCTGATTGATTTTATCTGCAAAAGTTCCGGTAAAACTAAAAAGAGGCTGCACTTTTACCAATGCTTCTTCAGAAATACCATTCTCGATCATTTCTTTTTTCACACCATCTTCACCGATTTTATCCAGTTTATCAAGAGCGACCGTAAAATCAATTAATTTATCAGAAGCACCAATCACCTCAGCAATTCCGGATAAAATTTTTCTGTTGTTGATTTTAATGGTTACCCCTTCTAAACCTAATGCAGTAAAAACGGTATCGTATAATTGCACCAGTTCTACTTCCTGCCACAACGATTTTGAACCAACCACATCGGCATCACACTGGAAAAACTCTCTAAAACGCCCTTTTTGCGGACGATCAGCTCTCCAAACTGGTTGAATCTGATACCTTTTAAACGGAAACTCAATTTCATTCTGGTGCTGCACCACATATCTTGCAAATGGAACTGTTAAATCATAACGCAATGCTTTTTCAGAAATTTGTTTTGTAAACGAATTTAGTTCAACTCTTTCTGCAATAGTAATTTTATCAGCAGAAACAGCCTGAAGCTGCTCGATAGATTTTGGCAGTTCAATTTTGCTTTTATTGTAGAAAAAATTTCCTGAATTTAATATTTTAAAAATCAAACGATCTCCTTCTTCCCCATACTTCCCCATCAAAGTATCTGAATTTTCAAATGAAGGGGTTTCAATCGGCTGAAAGCCAAATTTCTCAAAATTATGTTTGATAACCTGAATAATATATTGACGTTTTGACACCTCCGCTGGTGAAAAATCTCTTGTTCCTTGTGGTATGCTTGGTTTTGAAGCCATTTTTTTTTAGATTATTAGATTTTTGGATCTTTAGATTATTAGATTTTTTTTGAATCTTAAAATTTAAAAATCTTCGTATGAATTACTGTATTTTCAGAACTTCTTATTCTCAGATTCTGAACGACTGCAAATATCTTATTTTTTAAAATAAATTTTCAGTAAAAATCCATCAAAGATTAAAAATAGCTAATGTAGTATTGAAATATATGTTTCGACCTCAGCATTATTTCCATCATAATACTTTTCCCCATGAATAGTAAAGTCTGACTTGTAAGCCCTATTCAAACTTTTATCCTGCCATATTTCAAGCCACGTATTAAAAACAGCTTCGGGCATTTTACCTTTTGAAAGGTATTTTTGGTAAACATCGGTTTCAACTGTTATGCCCACAAAACCCTTGGGAACATTTTCTAATGTACTTACGCGGGAGCCTATAATTAGCGTATACGCCCCATTAAAATCTGTTTCGTAATCCCTGTAAACAGCATAAATATCATTACTGATTTTATTTGGTATTTGTTTTTGAATTTCCTCACCCCAAAATCTTGTCCATAACGCTTCTATGTCTACGGCAGACTTTCCTTTTTCATTTATAGTTCTAGTTGCTATGCCAATTACGTAAAATTTCTGAATAGTCGGATTGTCCATCGTTTTTGATTGTTTTTGTGATTGAGCTGTGAAGGATAAAAGTGTAACTGCAAGTAACATTACACTACGAATTTTAATTGTTATCATTTTTTTTTATTTTGATTCACAGCAAAATTAAAAGACACCTGCGACAACGTTATGGCAAGGGTGGAAGACATTTTTTCCTGGTGCGATCAAAATATTCTTCAAAAGTAATTTTATGCGGCTCAAATACTTCATCCTCCACCGTCAAACCTGCAATACGGTCTAAACGAAAAGCTCTGTAATCCTTCCTTAATCTGCAAAATGCAATTAACAACCAATTCTCCTCAAAAGTATACATAGCGAAGGGCTCTATTGTACGATTGGTTGTTTGATTATTATCCGGTGAAAAATAGTTGATACGAACAAGATTAAAGTTTGTCAATGCCAATTGAAGAGCAGACAAATTATTACTTGTCCGGTCATTGTTATTATTCTGCCCAGAAACAATACGATTTGAAAGCAGATTGGCTTTGTCTTTTGTATTGTTTCGAAGTACCGATTTTATCTTGCTAATGGCTGCTGTGTATTCTTTTACAAACGAAGCATCTTTATTTTTCAGAACTAACTGCTCAGCAGTAATCAAAGCGTTGGCTTCGCTTTCGGAGAACATTACGGGCGGAATCCTATAACCATCCATTAACGTATAGCCTTTTCCCTCTTCTGTCAAAATAGGAACTCCTGCTTGTTCCAAAGCTTTGATATCTCTATAAATTGTTCTTTTACTAATTAAAAATTTTTCAGCCAATTCACTGGCCGTCAAAAGTCTTTTAGTCTGTAATATTATCAGGATTGCTGTAAGACGTGAAAGCCTCTTCAGATCACTATCATTCATATGGATTAAGCTGTTGATTTTTTATTACTTGTTTTTTTATTTTAAAAAGTTAAAACATCCCGGTATCTGAAAATTTCAATAATAACGAAAAAAGGATTCTTTAATCTAGTGTATCTAAATAACCCCGAAGCAAGAAATACTATCTTCATCATAAAGAAAGGTCACAAACCTTCAGAATTCCATTTTAACAAATAAAGATAAGACATTGCGATCAAACCAAAACTATTAACTAAAGACAATGACTTTTAATGTATTGGAGTAATACTACTTTCCCTTAAAAACTTTAAAATAAATAATACCACTTCGAAAACAAACTTGTAACAAAAAACGTATTTTCGTGACAAATAGATCATGATGCTAAAATTATTTAAAGAAAATATCCGAATTGCTTTTGGTTCTATCAAAACTCAATTGCTACGTACGATTCTTACTGTTTTAATTATTGCTATCGGAATTACCGCTTTGGTGGGAATCCTGACGGTCGTTACGGCACTTGAAAATACGGTTTCGACCAATTTTGCATCAATGGGTGCCAACACCTTTAACATCAATCAATACGAAAACAACCTTAAAAACAGAGGAGGAAACGAACGCGAAATCGTCAATCCGATTATTTCGTACCCAGAGGCGGTAGCCTTCAAAAACAAATACAAATATCCTTTTACCGAAACCTCTCTATCATTTACCGCTACCTCAAAAGCGGAAGTAAAATATTTAGACCAAAAAACCGATCCGGAAATTACGATTGTTGGTGTCGACGAACATTTTATCTCTAATTCAGGTCTGGAAACTACTTTAGGCCGTTCTTTCAACCAATTCGACATTGAAAACAATACTTACTCGTGTGTTGTCGGTTCTGATTTTGAAAAAGGCCTACTAAAAGACGTTAACCCAATTGATAAAATTATCTCTATTCGTGGAGCCCGATTTAAAGTAATCGGTGTTTTAAAAGAAAAAGGCTCAACCTTCGGAAACAGTCAGGATTTACGTGTTTTAGTTCCAATTCAGGTCGCGCGATCTTTGTTTACTACCCCAAAAATCAATTACACCATTAGTGTGATGGTTTCAAAAAAAGAACTTTTGGACGAAGCTGTAGACAATGCTACAAGTACGATGCGCAGGGTTCGTAAATTAAGCCCTGTTCGCGACAACAATTTCGGAATTGGAAGAAGTGACGATTTAATTAACCGAATTCTGGGAATCACCAAATATCTGGGATGGGCCTCCTGGATTATTAGTATCATTACGATCCTGGGGTCATCCATTGCTTTAATGAACATTATGATTGTTTCGGTTACAGAACGAACCCGTGAAATTGGCGTACGAAAAGCCCTGGGAGCTACCAAAGTAACGATTTCAGTACAGTTTTTTATCGAAACCTTATTAATTGGTCAAATAGGCGGTTTGGTTGGAATTGTATTGGGAATTCTTGTCGGATTTGCCTTTGCAGCCGCAATGAACTTTGCTTTTGTAATTCCGTGGGTGGCTATCTTTGCTGCTTTTGCTACCAGTTTTATGGTTGCTATAGTTTCAGGTTTATATCCGGCTATAAAAGCATCACAACTGGATCCGATTGAGGCATTACGATATGAATAATTTCTAGTTTTCAGTCTCAGTTTATAGTCTCAGTTTACAGTCTCAGTTTACAGTCTCAGTTTACAGTCTCAGTTTATAGTCTCAGTTTATAGTCTCAGTTTATAGTCTCAGTTTACAGTCTCAGTTTGCAATTAGTTATGACTGAAAACTGAGACTATAAACTGAGACTAAAAACCGAGACTGCGACAGCAAACTCAAACAGCTCCCTTAATCATACGATCATTATCGTAAATATCTTTTTTCAGTTCAATATTTTTGAAATTCATCTTTTCTAATAAATCAATCATCTCTTTCCCCAGATACTGATTGATTTCGAAATACAATTGTCCGTTTTGTAAAAGATTTTCCCTGGCCAGTTCGGCAATTTTTTTGTAAAAAATCAAAGCATCGTTATCGTCTACAAAAAGAGCAAGATGCGGCTCATAGTCCAATACATTTTTTTTAATCTCTTCTTTTTCTAAATTCCGCACATAAGGCGGATTTGAAACAATGACATCAAAGTTGTACTTCAATTCTTCTGTCTCTAAAATATCCTGAAGCATAAAAGTAACTTCAACTTTATTCCGGACTGCATTTCTTTTAGCTGTTGCTATTGCTTTTTTAGAAACGTCAATGGCATACACTTCTGCATCAGGAAGGTTTTTTGCCAAAGAAATTGCAATGCAGCCACTGCCGGTTCCAATATCAAGAATCTTGATTTTTTTTGATTTAGTCCCTCCTGAATTATCATTTATAATCCATTCTACCAGTTCTTCTGTTTCGGGACGGGGAATCAGAACATTTTCATTGACTTCGAAATCTAAACCGTAAAAATGAGTTTTACCTAATAAATACTGAATTGGAATTTCTTTTTTTAATTGCAGCACTAAAAAATCCCAAATCAGAAAATCACCTTCTGAAAAAGCCAATTCATGATTCAATGCCAAATCAATTTGTCGCAATTGATGCTTATCTTCAAGAATTAAATAAAAAAAACTCTCCGCTTCATACGCGTCGTAAAAAGGCGATAAATCTTTAATGAACTGAGTCCGATATTGTTTGATTTTCATTTTGGGTATTTGAGCATTATTTTTCAGTCAAGGGCAACTGTATTACAAGATAAGTATTGTAACGCAAATTTACTACACTATTTTCTTATAATTTTTTCAACATCCAAACGGGGCAGGAACCGTGACCTGTATTACCCATAGGAGCTTCTAAATATTCAAAACCTGATTTTACATATAATTTTTGCGCGGCATGCATGAAAGGCATTGTCTCTATATAACATTTTTCAAAACCAAAAATTTTCGCCTGCTCCAGACACTTCTCCATCATCTCACTTCCAATTCCTAAGCCCCTGCTTTTTGGCAAGAAGTACATTTTCTGCAACTCACAAATCTCCGGAGAACCATTTTCTAAAGGGGCAACGCCACAGCAGCCTATAATTTCACCTTCCTTTTCAACCACATAATAAACTGATTTCGGCTTATTGTATTCTTCAAACATTAAATCTAAATACGGATCTTCATAAGCAGTCCCTACTTTAGGGATTTCCATTTCATCAAAAACGGATCGTATTAAATATGCAACTGCCTGATTGTCTTCTTTCTTAATAGTTCTAATAGTCCAATTTTCCATATTTTATCACTCCTTTAATGTCATTACAAAAGTAAAAATACTTTTTCGATAGTTGCTTAACTACCCCAAAACTATCGGGACTAATCTCAAAATTAACTACTTTTGTATGGTGAATATACATGAAAAATACATACAACGCTGCATAGAACTGGCTCAAAACGGTTTTGGGACTACTTATCCGAACCCAATGGTTGGAAGCGTAATTGTTTACGACAATCAAATCATCGGAGAAGGTTGGCATAAAAAAGCGGGAGAACCACACGCAGAGGTGAATGCCGTACGTTCTGTAAAAGACAAATCGCTGTTAAGCAAAGCGACGATATACGTTAGTTTAGAACCTTGCAGCCATTTTGGGAAGACCCCCCCATGCTGTGACTTAATTATAGAGCATAAGATCCCACATGTGGTTGTTGGAACTGTTGACCCCAATGAAAAAGTAGCAGGAAACGGTATTAAAAAACTAATCGCAGCCGGAGCAAATGTTACGGTTGGAGTTTTAGAAAAAAAATGCTACGAACTTAACAAACGTTTTTTTACTTTTCACCAAAAGCAGAGACCGTATATACTATTAAAATGGGCAGAAAGTCAGGATGGCTTTCTATCTCCTGAAAAACAAAAAAATACAGAGAGAAAACCAATTTGGATTACCAATTCCTATTCCAGACAATTGGTTCACAAATGGAGAAGTGAAGAACAGGCAATTTTAGCGGGAACTCAAACCATTATAGATGACAACCCGAAATTAAATACGAGAGATTGGTCAGGAAACCATCCGGTGAGGGTTATTTTAGATCAAAATAACCGCATTTCGAAAGACAGTTTTGTTTTTGACGATAGCGTAAAAACCATCGTATTTACAAAATCCGAAACCAGCCTTTCAACAGAAAACACTACCTTTACAGTAATCGATTTTGATCATAGCATTGTACCTCAGATCGTAGCTACTTTGTATCAAAATCAGATTCAGTCTGTTATTATCGAAGGAGGCGCTCAGACTTTACAATCCTTTATAGACCAGAATATTTGGGACGAAGCCCGCATTTTCATCGGAAAAACCTCTTTCAAAAACGGAACTAAAGCACCACTTATTCCAAAAGAAAACGGGACAAAAACCAATATTCTTGACGACGAATTATTAAACATTAGAAATCATGATTGATACTATAATTTTTGACTTTGGAGATATTTTCATCAATCTGGACAAACAGGCAACTATTTCAGGATTACAGAAATTAGGACTAAAAGAATGGAATGCAGAATTAGATCAATTGAATCTTCTGTTTGAAACCGGAGACATTTCACCTGAGGATTTTTTGACAGGCTTTAAAAAACAACTTCCAAACGCCACTACCGAACAAATTCTGGAAGCATGGAACGCCATTTTAGCAGACTTCCCTCTATACCGACTGGAATTTTTACAACTGCTGTCTCAAAAATACCGCTTGTTTCTATTGAGTAATACCGACTCTATACACATTGAAACTTTCGAGAACAAAACCGGCATTTCATTTTACAGTGATTTTTATCAATGCTTTGAAAAAGTTTATTTTTCATTTGAAATTGGCATGCGAAAACCAAATGCTGAAGTTTTTCAATATCTCATCAACAAACACGAACTATCCCCAAAAAGAACTTTGTTTGTAGACGATAAAAAAGAAAATACAGATTCGGCAGCAGCACTAGGATTTCATGTCTGGAATTTACAAGTTGGACAGGAAGATGTTGTTGACTTATTTGATAAAAAAATATTGTAACTATTAAGAATATTTTTCGTCACAGATTTTTTTTCAAGCAGATTTAAAAAAACTCGAGCAGATTCAATTTTAATTATAATCTGCGAGCATCAGCTTAAATCTTTTTAAATCTGCGTGAAAATTTTGTGCTAATTCGCGCAATTCGTGGCTAAAAAACATTAACTATAATTTAGAAATTTACTTTTGGAATTTAACGATACGTACCAGACCATTTCTTTTGAATCTGAAGAAGTGCTTTTAAAAGAAAAAAGCAGCAAGTTCTTCGGCTATGCCTATCCAATCGAAAGTGAAGACGAGGTAAAACCTATTATTGAGAACTTAAAAAAGCAGCATCCACATGCTGTACACTATTGTTATGCTTACCAATTAGGAACCGCTCCCAAAATCTCCTACCGCGCCAATGACGACGGAGAACCCAGTAATACTGCAGGCGCACCAATTTACGGACAGATACAATCTTTTGGAGTAACTAACGTTTTAGTAGTAGTGGTTCGGATTTACGGAGGAATTAAATTAGGCGTTGGCGGTCTGATCACTGCCTACAAAACAACGGCACAAATGGCACTGGAAGCCTGCGAGATTATAGAAAAGACAATAGACGTTCACTTTTTAATCTCCTTTGATTACAAAAATATGAATCGGGTAATGCGGGTTATAAAAGAAAAAAAACTGGAAATTACGGCTCAGGAAATGGAGATTAATGAAGACTCGGGACTCCCTATTGGCAAAATAACAACCAAAACACGAAAAAAAAATGCCGAAACAATATTCGACATTTTTGATTTAATGTTTGAAATCGATATTAAAATTATATAATTTGACATTAAAAGGGGACACATTATAACAATTATACCAGCGTTTTAAATAATTCTAAAATATAATCTGGAGGCGCTGTAGGACGACCCGTTTTTAACGAAATAAATACCAAAATAAACACAGCAGTTGTTAATAACTCATCTGCTTCATTATAGATTGCGCAATCAAATTCAATCTTAACAGATGATTGACTTTTGAAAGCTGTATGAATAGTAAGAAGCTCATCGTAACGTGCCGATTTTTTATAATTTATCTGCATCGAAACAATTGGCAATCCAATACCGCTTTCTTCCATGCTTTTATATGAAATCCCTTTATTTCTAAGCCATTCCACGCGTCCAATCTCAAAATAGGGCACATAATTTCCGTGATAAACAACGCCCATTTGATCGGTTTCAGAGTAACGGACACGCACTTGCGTTTGATGATTTTTCATTATTTTCAGATTAAAAAAAATTAAGTTTAAAAAGTTTACTTACAACTTTTTTTTATAAAATTAGAGTTCAAAATATTTTTTTTTACAGAAATTTGTTCACATATTTGTTATCCCGAAATACGGAATAAAACTGCTCCTTTTTTATTAGGAGAATCTTTATCAATAATAAGAAAATTTATTTGAATCTATGACTAAAACTGCTCAATCGGTATGGGAAAACTGTTTGTCTTTTATAAAGGACAATATTCAAGATCAAGCATACAAAACTTGGTTTGAGCCAATCAAGTCAGTTGAACTAACCGATAACGCGTTATACATTCAAGTACCAAGTAAATTTTTCTACGAATGGCTCGAAGAGCATTACGTAAAATTATTGAAAGTTGCACTTACCAAAGAACTGGGAAAAAACGCAAAGTTACTCTATAAAATTAAAATGGAGAACACTTATGGAAATAAACAGCCGTTTACCGAGCAGCTGCCAAGTTCCAACAGAGTTCCAATGAAACCTCAAGAGGTTGATGCTCCGTTTAAAAACCTAAATCCTGAACTTAAGAATCCGTTTGTAATTCCGGGAATCCGAAATTTAAAAATTGAATCTCAGTTAAATCCAAATTACAGTTTTGATAATTTCCTTGAAGGAGATTCAAACCGTTTAGCCCGTTCTGCAGGTATGGCAGTTGCCAACAAACCTGGAGGAACCTCCTTTAATCCGTTATTGATCTTTGGAGGAGTAGGATTAGGAAAAACACACTTGGCACATGCTATAGGTGTAGAAGTGAAAGACAAATACCCTGAAAAAACGGTTTTATACATTTCTGCCGAAATTTTCACGCAGCAATATATTGATTCTGTTAAAAAGAACAATCGTAATGATTTTATTCATTTTTATCAGTTAATCGATGTTTTAATTATTGACGACGTTCAGTTTTTATCCGGAAAATCAGGAACTCAGGATGTATTCTTCCATATTTTCAATTATTTACATCAAAACGGAAAACAGGTAATCCTTACTTCTGACAAGGCACCTGTTGACATGCAGGATATCGAGCAGCGTTTATTATCCCGTTTCAAATGGGGTCTTTCTGCCGAGCTGCACCAACCAGATTACGAGACTCGTATTTCTATCTTAAAAAACATACTATATCGTGATGGTGTTGAAATGCCGGAAGATATTATTGAATATGTGGCACGTAACATCAAGAGTAACGTTAGAGAATTAGAGGGAGCTATTATTTCCTTAATTGCTCAGTCTTCGTTCAATAAAAAAGAAGTTACTATTGAGTTAGCCAAAAGTGTTGTAGAGAAATTTGTTAAAAATGTAAAGAGAGAAATCTCTATCGATTATATTCAAAAAATTGTGTCTGATTATTTCCAGTTGGATGTTGAAACACTTCAATCTAAAACCCGAAAGAGGCACGTGGTACAGGCGAGACAATTGGCCATGTTTTTTGCAAAGAAATTTACAAAAGCTTCTTTGGCAAACATTGGCTCACAAATTGGAGATCGCGACCACGCTACCGTATTACACGCTTGCAAAACAGTTGACAATTTAGTTTCTACAGACAAACAATTCAAAAAATTTGTCGAAGACATCAACAAAAAACTAACGCTATAAACGCGCATCATGCCAGTAAAAATTTTAATGGTTTGTTTGGGAAACATTTGCAGATCCCCTTTAGCTGAAGGTATTTTAGCTTCAAAATTACCCAAAAATAATTTCATCGTTGACTCAGCCGGAACCGGATCCTGGCATGTAGGACACTCCCCTGATAAACGATCTATAGCAGTAGCCAAAAAAAACGGCCTGGACATTGGAAACCAAAAAGGAAGACAATTCAAACCTGCTGACTTCAATACTTTTGATTACATCTATGTGATGGATTCTTCTAATTATGACGATGTTATAAAACTGGCTCAGACTGAAGAACATAAAAACAAAGTCCGTCTGATTTTAGACGAATTATTTCCCGATGAAAACGTAGATGTTCCGGATCCTTACTTTGGTGTTACCAACGGATTTGAAAATGTATATCAAATGTTAGACGAAGTAACCGACATCATCTCGAAGAAACTTATCGAAAAACATTTATAAGTTCTTCTTTTCCTAACAAAATAAAAAGACATCTATGAAACTCCTGGGAAAACTATACTTAATTCCAACAACAATGGGCGAAAGCGACCCTATGGATGTTTTACCTCAAACTGTCAAAAGAAGTATCGATTTTATAGATCATTATATCGTTGAAAACGAAAAAACGGCCCGTAAATCCATAAAAGCAGTCTCGCCGGAAAAAAAACAATCCGAACTGATTCTTTTTACCCTTAATAAACGCACAGAAACAAGCGAACATTTAGACTTCATCAAACCTTTACTAGAAGGAAAAAACGTTGGTTTAATGAGTGAAGCCGGTTGTCCCGGTGTTGCTGATCCCGGTGCCGTAATTGTAAAACTGGCACATGAAAAAGGAATTCAGGTGGTACCTTTAGTGGGACCATCTTCTATTTTATTGGCCATGATGGCATCCGGAATGAACGGACAAAGTTTCACTTTCAATGGCTATTTACCTATTGATAAAGACGAAAAAAAATCAGCAATTCGTCATTTCGAAAGATTATCACAAGACAAAAACCAATCACAGCTTTTTATTGAAACTCCGTATAGAAACAACAAATTAATCGAAGATCTTTTACAGATTTTAAATCCGTCAACGCATCTTTGTATTGCAACAGATATTACTTTACCAACAGAATTTATTAAAACAATGCGGGTTTCTGATTGGAAAAAGCTAAAAGTAGATATTGACAAACGCCCTACAATTTTTATTATTCATAAAATGTAAACCATTAAACCGTATTCATAATGAAAAAGTTTCTTCTTCTACTTCTGATCTGCTTTGTTCAAATTACATTTTCGCAAACCAATAAAGAATCTGAAAAAACAACAGCAAGTTCAATTTCGAATGACGATACTATTTATGATCTCAATGGAATAGAGGTAAAACCCGAATACCCTGGCGGTGTCACTGAATTCACTTCCTTCCTTAACAGAAATTTTATAAAACCCGTTGAAAAACCAACTCTAAAAGGAAAAGTCTACTTCACTTTTATCATCGAAAAAGACGGTTCTGTTAGCGATATAAAGATCATAAGAGATCTTGGCTTTAAAACTGGAGATGAAGCAATACGTGTTTTAAAGTCTGCTGCAAAATGGAAGCCCGGTAAACATAAAGAAAAAGAAGTAAGAACCTTGAATACAGGCGCGATAACCATAAGCTAGACAAGATTCCCCTATATCACTCACAAGTTTCCCCCTAATCAAACTTTATCATGAGTAAACTTCCCAATGTAACGACAAGTATTTTTACGGTCATGTCTAAAATGGCATCGGAATACAACGCCATAAATCTTTCGCAAGGATTCCCGAATTTCCCTGTTGATGAAAGATTGACCGATATCATTGCGAGATTAGCAAAAGAAAACGTGCATCAATATACTCCAATGGCAGGATTTCCCCCATTGATGGAACAAATAGCACAATTGGTTCAAAAATCCTATGGCCGAACCATTCGACCTGAAACCGAAATCCTGGTAACAGCGGGAGCCACTCAGGGAATTTTCACTACAATTTTGGCTTTGGTTAAAACCGGTGATGAAGTCATCATCCTGGATCCGAGCTATGATTCGTATGAATCTCCTGTTTTATTGTGCAACGCAAAACCTGTTCGTGTCGCTTTAAACGATGATTATACCCCAAACTGGGAAACAATAGGAAAAGCCTGTTCTTCAAAAACGAAGATGATTATCATCAACAATCCGCACAATCCAACAGGTAAAATTTTGACTCAGGATGATTTTTCTCACTTAGAGAGATTATTATCCAAACATCCTAATCTCCTTGTTCTGTCTGATGAAGTTTACGAATACATTACTTTTGAAGAAAAACACATTTCGGCACATACCAAAGATTTTCTTTTAAACCGTTGTATCATGGTTTCTTCTTTTGGAAAATCATTCCATATTACGGGATGGAAAATTGGCTACAGCGTTGCTCCGGAACATTTAATGAAGGAAATTAAAAAAGTACATCAGTTTCTGGTTTTTAGTGTGAACAGCATTTCACAAGCTGCCATCAGTCAATATCTGGAGATTGTTGATGTCAATTTACTTGGAAAGTTCTACCAGGAAAAAAGGGATTATTTTCAAAAACTACTTCAAAATAGCCGATTTGAATTAAAACCCTGCGAGGGGACTTATTTTCAGGTGGCTTCTTATGCCAATATTTCAAACGATGACGATGTTACTTTCTGTAAAAAATTAATCACAGAACATGGTGTCGCCGCAATTCCGATTTCTACTTTCTATTCCGACCACAAAGATCAAAAGCTCATCCGCTTTTGCTTTGCTAAAGACAATTTTACACTGGAAGCAGCCGCAAAAAAATTAGGTGATATTTAAAGTTTATTAAAATTTTATAACATTATTATGCGTGCATCCTATTTATTTAATTAATATTGTAATAAAAAGAAATACATATGAGCTATACAGATAAAATGTTAAGAGATGACGCTTTAAAAGGCAAAGTCATTGTTGTTACAGGTGGAGGAAGCGGTTTAGGAAAAGCCATGACCAAATACTTTTTAGAATTAGGGGCTCAGGTAGCCATTACTTCAAGAGATTTAGAAAAGCTTAAAAACACTGCCACTGAACTTGAAACTGAAACCGGAGGAAAATGTTTACCGCTTCAATGTGACGTTCGTCATTACGAAGAAGTGGAAAACATGCTTCAGGAAGTTTTAAAAACTTTTGGAAAAGTAGATGTTCTTTTGAACAATGCAGCCGGAAATTTCATCTCACCAACAGAACGTTTATCTGCGAATGCTTTTGATACCGTTATTGATATTGTATTAAAAGGTACAAAAAACTGTACACTTGCATTTGGAAAACACTGGATTGACACCAAACAAACCTCTGCTACGATTTTAAATATTGTTACAACTTATGCCTGGACAGGTTCGGCCTATGTAGTACCAAGTGCAACCGCAAAAGCGGGAGTACTGGCAATGACACGCAGTTTGGCCGTTGAATGGGCAAAATACGGAATTCGTTCTAACGCGATTGCTCCGGGACCATTCCCTACAAAAGGAGCCTGGGACCGATTATTACCGGGAGATCTTGCCGAAAAATTCGATATGGCTAAAAAAGTACCATTGAAACGTGTAGGCGATCATCAGGAATTGGCCAATCTGGCAGCTTATTTAGTTTCAGATTTTTCAGCTTATGTAAATGGAGACGTTATTACAATTGATGGTGGAGAGTGGTTAAAAGGTGCCGGACAATTTAATTTACTGGAAGCAATCCCGGAAGAACTTTGGGATCAGCTTGAAATGATGATTAAAGCAAAAAAGAATAAATAATTACAAGTGCTTACTAAATTCAGAATATTTTATTAAAACTATACTGATTGCACCAAATCCCGATGGCATTGCTATCGGGATTTTTTTTGCATAGTTCTCGTAATCCTTTCAAAACCTTAGTTAAACTTATCCGCATAAATTCAATTTTAAAGTTCGGATTCCATTAGGAATCCACTTAAATTATTATTTTTGCCGAACAAATATATAACACAAATTTTATGCTCATTATTGGACTTGCAGGAGGAACAGGAAGTGGAAAAACGACAGTAGTACACCAAATCATGAATGAATTACCAGACACAGAAGTGGGTGTAATCTCTCAGGATTCGTATTATAAAGAGACTAACAATTTGTCATTTGACGAAAGAGCATTAATCAATTTCGACCACCCGCGTGCGATCGATTTTGAATTACTGGTAAAACACCTTAAAGCATTAAAAGCAGGTGAAACGATAGACCAGCCTGTATATTCTTTTATACAGCACAACAGAACCGATGATACAGTTTCAACTCACCCAAGAAAAGTAATGATTGTTGAGGGAATTTTAATTCTGACCAATCCGGAGTTACGTGATCTTTTTGACATCAAAATTTTTGTTCATGCCGATTCAGACGAAAGATTAATCCGTCGTTTAAAAAGAGACATTTCAGAACGCGGACGTGATATTGACGAGGTTTTAACACGTTATCAAAACACCTTAAAGCCAATGCACGAACAGTTTATAGAACCTTCTAAGGCTTTCGCCGACATTATAATTCCAAACGACAAATACAATACCGTGGCCATAGATGTAGTCCGGGCTGTAATTAATCAGCGAATTTTATAATTTTTATTGTAAATTTAATGCATCAAACTTAGAAGATACATTTCACCTTTTGTGCCTGACAATGGCACAAAAGGAGTATCACTTCTATCACAACCAAAACATCAATCGAAATTATAAAACGCAATCGGTTAAATGAAAATAAAAAACCCATATAGAGACAAAAAATGGTTTAAACTCCTGGGCAACAAATACGTTTGGGTGTTGCTCTTTTTTGTAATATGGATGTTATTCTTAGATAATTATTCTTATTTTGATCATCGTTTTCTGGACAACCAGATTCATGAATTACAAGACAATAAAAAATACTATCAGGACGAAATAAAAAAAGATCAGGAACAGATCAAACAGCTCAAAAATCCTGAACAAATTGAAAAATATGCCCGCGAAAAGTACTTTATGAAAAAAGACAGCGAAGATATTTACATCATACATTTTGAAGGAGATACCATTCAAGATAAAGAATAACCCGAAAAAATACACAATGGCCACTACCCTGTTCGACGATTTTAGTCCGATTTCATCCAAACAATGGAAACAAAAAATTCAGTTTGAATTAGATGGAGCCGATTACAACCAAACTGTAATTTGGAATTCTCCTGAAGACATTCAGGTAAAACCATTTTACCACACAGATGAATTTACAAAGGCCGCAACGGTAAAAACTCAGGTATCCAACTTTAAAATTTGCCAGAACATTTTTGTTTATGACATTGACAAATCAATTCAGAGAGCCATCAATACAATTGAAAGAGGCGCTGAAAGCCTGCGTTTCACAATTGAAGACAAAACCATTGATGTTCAAAAATTACTAGAGACACTTCCTTTAGAAAATAGAATTGTTTACTTTAATCTGAATTTCATTTCAATCGATTTCGTAAAGCTATTGGACGAGATTTCAATTCAGAAGAAGGCCACTTTTTACTGCAATATTGACCCTATTGGACAATTGGCAAGAGAAGGAAACTGGTTTTCTACAGCAGATAAAAATAATTTTGAAGGTCTGGAAAAAATTTCAAAAGCAACAACCAATATTTCATTTTTAAGTATCGACTCGGGTTTGTATCAAAATGCAGGCGCTACTATCACGCAGCAAATTGCTTATAGTTTGGCTCATGCCAATGAATATTTGAACCGCTTTCCGAATACTTTAAAACCAATTGTTTTTGAAGTTTCAGTAGGAACAAATTATTTCTTCGAAATTGCGAAACTTCGTGCCTTGCGCATGCTTTTCAAATTAATCGCTGCTGAATATAACCCTGACTTAGAATGTCATTTAGTAGTAACTCCTACCAAACGAAATAAAACGATTTACGATTACAATGTTAATATGTTGCGCACAACCACAGAATGCATGTCGGCTATTTTAGGCGGTGCAGATGCTGTAGCCAACCTGCCTTACGATTCTTTGTATCATAAAGACAATGAATTTGGCGATCGTATTGCCCGCAATCAATTACTAGTTTTAAAACACGAAAGTTACTTTGACAAGGTTGATAATCCGGCAGACGGAAGTTATTACATTGAAAGTCTGACGATGCAGCTGGCCGAAAAAAGTTTAACGTTGTTTAAAGACATTGAAGCAAACGGAGGATTCTTAAAACTTTTAAATGACGGAACGATCAAGAAGAAAATTCAGGAAAGTGCTGCAAAAGAACAGGAATTATTCGATTCAAAAAAGGAAATTCTGTTAGGTACCAACAAACATCCGAACAAAGAAGACAAAATGAAACATGATTTAGAATTGTTTCCTTTCGTAAAAATAAAACCGAGAAAAACATTAATTACTCCAATAATAGAAAAAAGATTAGCCGAAAAACTGGAGCAGGAGCGATTGGAGCTTGAATGAAATTAATTTCAAATAACTATATTTGAGTATAAATCAAAATAATTATGGAAGCGATCAGACAAATACTATCCGTTAAAAATCATTCTGTAACTGTAATTCTGCCGGAGGATTTTGTAGCAAATGAAGTTGAAGTAATTATTTTACCGGTACAGCATGATGACTATAAAATTCCACAATGGCAAATTGATCAGGTTAGAGAAAGAACCGAAAACTATTTAAAAAACCCTGATAATGTCTCTGACATTGATGATTTTTTAAAAGAAATCGAAAATGATCGATAAAATAGTCATTATTGAAGAGGCAAAGGCAGATTATGAAAACTTCTTGCCTTTATTATAAAAATATACATCCAAAATTAGGTAACAGATTTAATGATTCTTTTAAAAAAAGTATCTCAATCCTCAAAAGTAACACATTATCTTTTCAGATTAGATATGACAATATTCGAATCCTATTTTTAAAAACGTTTCCATACGCGATACATTATTCTATTTATAAAAACAGCATCGTAATTAAATCTATTTTTCACACATCGAGAGATAGTGAATTAAACTTATTCTAAATAACATTTTTACAATTGAGAAAAGACCTTACACATATTAAGTTAGATGTTAACCGTGAAAAGTTAGACGAACTGACACATAACTCAGAACCCGGAACTCACAACTTCACCACGGCCGAAGGAATTGAGCTCAAAAAGAGATATTCTGAAAAGGATCTTGAAGATTTAGAATTTCTTGATTTTGGAGCCGGGTTTGCACCCAACTTGCGCGGGCCTTACGCTACCATGTATGTAAGACGTCCGTGGACGATTCGTCAATATGCAGGATTTTCGACCGCTGAAGAGAGTAATGCTTTTTACAGAAGAAATTTGGCTGCCGGACAAAAAGGTCTTTCGATTGCCTTCGATTTACCTACCCATCGTGGTTACGATTCCGATCATGAAAGAGTAGTTGGTGATGTTGGAAAGGCCGGAGTAGCCATCGATTCTGTCGAAGACATGAAAATACTATTCGATCAGATTCCGCTTGATGAAATGTCTGTTTCAATGACTATGAACGGAGCCGTTTTACCTATTATGGCTTTTTATATCGTTGCGGCGGAAGAACAGGGCGTAGCTATTGGCAAATTATCCGGAACCATTCAAAACGATATTCTGAAAGAATTCATGGTGCGTAACACCTATATCTACCCTCCGACTCCTTCGATGAAAATCATTGCTGATATTTTCGAATTTACGAGTCAAAAAATGCCTAAATTCAACTCTATTTCAATTTCAGGATACCACATGCAGGAAGCAGGTGCCACTGCCGATATCGAATTGGCCTACACTTTAGCCGACGGTCTGGAATACATTAGAACCGGTCTTTCCACCGGAATGAGTATTGATGACTTTGCTCCCCGATTGTCTTTCTTTTGGGCTATCGGAATGAATCATTTTATGGAAATTGCCAAAATGAGAGCAGGTCGAATGATCTGGGCAAAACTGGTGCAGCAATTCAATCCTAAAAGCGACAAATCTTTAGCCCTGAGGACACATTGTCAGACTAGTGGATGGAGTTTAACCGAACAGGATCCGTTTAATAATGTTGCCAGAACCTGTATCGAAGCCACAGCAGCTGCTTTTGGAGGAACACAGTCCTTGCACACAAACGCATTAGATGAAGCTATTGCTTTACCTACTGACTTCTCGGCAAGAATTGCCCGTAATACTCAAATCTTTTTACAGGAAGAAACTAAAATTACCAAAACCGTTGATCCCTGGGGAGGAAGTTATTATGTGGAAAGCTTAACCGATGAAATTCTCAAAAGCACCTGGAAACTTATCGAAGAAGTGGAAGAATTAGGCGGGATGACAAAAGCTATTGAAGCGGGAATTCCGAAATTAAGAATTGAAGAAGCTGCAGCAAGAAAACAGGCCAGAATAGACAGCGGACAAGATATAATTGTTGGTGTAAATCAATTCCGATTAGAAAAAGAAGATCCTCTACACATTCTGGATGTTGACAACCAAATGGTTCGCAAGCAACAAGTGGATCAACTTCAAAAAATTAAAGAAACCAGAGATACTGAAAAAGTAAATCAATCACTCGAAAAATTAATTCATTGTGCAAAGACCGGAGAAGGCAACTTACTCGCAATCGCAATTGAAGCAGCCCGAAACAGAGCGACTTTAGGAGAGATTAGCGATGCCCTCGAAAGTGTATTCGGCAGATTCAAAGCACAAATTAAATCCTTTAGCGGTGTGTATAGTGCAGCAATAAAAAATGACGAGAATTTCGAAAAGGCAAAACAATTAGCAGATGCCTTTGCCAAACAAGAAGGAAGACGTCCCAGAATTATGATTGCTAAAATGGGACAAGACGGACATGACCGAGGTGCAAAAGTAGTTGCAACAGGCTATGCCGATGTAGGTTTCGACGTAGACATAGGTCCGCTATTCCAGACGCCGGCTGAAGCTGCCAAACAAGCGGTTGAAAATGACGTTCACATCTTAGGGGTTTCATCACTTGCTGCAGGACATAAAACTTTAGTCCCTCAGGTGATTGAAGAACTTAAAAAACACGGCCGCGAAGATATTATGGTCATTGTAGGAGGAGTAATTCCTGCTCAGGATTACCAATTCCTTTTTGATGCCGGAGCAGTAGCTGTCTTTGGTCCAGGAACAAAAATTAGCGAAGCAGCCATTAAAATCTTAGAAATTTTAATTGATTAGAAGATAAATTCATTACGAGAGAGGCGATTGCCTCTCTTTTTTTATTCTGTATTTTTCTCAACAAAAAAACTTTCAATCTTTGCCAGGCTCCAATTCTCACACCCCAATTGTCATTTCGACGAAGGAGAAATCACAACAGTAATTCTACAAAGAAATTCCATAAAGAAACTCCACGAAGAAACAACCAATCTTTGCCGAGTTTCTTATGGGATTTCTCCTTCATCGAAATGACACACAAGCCATTCTATGAAGAAACTTTACAAAGAAAACCCACGAAGAAATCACCAATCTTTGTCGAGCTTCTTATGTGATTTCTCCTTCGTCGAAATGACACAGCGTAAAAAAACTTCTAAAACAAACAACAAAACAAAGTATATTCGTACAAAATAATATATTATGTTCAATCCTCAATCTGGCTTTCATACCTATTACGTCTATATTATAACCAACCAACATCGTTCGACTTTTTACATTGGTGTTACTAACAATTTAAAACTAAGATTACATCAGCACAAACAAAATATAGAAAACGGTACAAAAACATTTGCATCAAAATATAATATTCAATTTTTAGTATACTATGAAAAATTCACTTGGATTCACGAGGCTATTACACGAGAAAAAGAGTTAAAAAAATGGAATAGAGATAAAAAACTAGCATTAATTAAAGAACAAAATCCAGTATTTGAGTTTCTTAATCATTATTTTTAATAGTAAACGTAAATTTTACAATAGGATCTCTAGCATGCTATAAAGAAAATCACCATCCATTTTAAGACTCATTGTGTCATTTCGACGAAGGAGACTCGAGAGATAGCGAACAGGCGAAGCAAATCACACAAGCCATTCTACAAAGAAACTCCTCAAAGAAATTCCACGAAGAAACTACCAATCTTTGTCGAGCTATGTTTGTGATTTCTCTTTCGTCGAAATGACACACAAGGGGCAATTCACATCTTAAAATCTCAATAACCGTTACTAATTAAAAACAGCCATAAAAAAACCCGCTTTTTACAGCAGGTTTTCTTTATAAAGTTTACACTTTATTAATGGTGTATTGTAGCATTACTATCTGCTTCAATAAAAGATAAATCATAACCTCCAAAGGCTTTAAGGTAACTTTTTAAAGAAGTTCCGTAGGCATCTCTAAAGTGTTGGCCTCCTTTGTTCTTAAAAAAGTTTTTAACTGAACCTGCACCACCAAGATGAGCGGCAGCTAAAATACCAGACTCTGTAATTTCAATTCCGTTAATAATTTTCCCTTCATACTTTTCGATCTCATTGCGTAAAATCCATTTGTTTTTAGACAATAACACCAGAAATGCTTTTTCCTGTAAGGCAGGGTCTTTTAAAAAGGCTTTGTTGTTTTGAACACCAATAGCTCTCAGTGCCTGAGTCCCAAATTGATATTTCCCCATATAACCTAACGAATTTACCAAACGATATTTCCCTTGAGATTCTTTAAAAGCTACAGCTTCTTTGAATCCAATAAGGCGTTTTCCGGTAAATGGGGTGTTTAATTTGTGTAAGATAGGATAATCATCCTCTTCCTGTGATGGAAATACGTATTCAGATCCATCTGTTTTTTCTATTAGAAACCAGGGTTTGGTTTCCAGATTAAAGGGTTTAAAACCCAAAGTCAAAAATGTAATAATAACGATCAAACTCGCATAAAAATACCACTTCTTTATCATAAATTGTTTTTCTTCAAAACGCTGTCACCTTTTTGAAATTTCTACGGTGCAAAGGTAATAAAAAACAAATTATACTGATAATCAACAAGTTAATGTTTTCTAAAAATAGAAGGCATGCGCTTTAAGCCCTTTATTGGCGGAGTATTCGAGAGTTGGCGCCGGAATTTTTATCGTGTTAAAAATCGAAAAGATAGTCTTTAAAAAATGTGATTTTGTTTCAATTTTCGTCAAATTTACGTCAAAACTAAGATAAATCTGACGAAATCTTTTCGGGTTTTGTGTGAAATCAGGATTATCATTTTGTAAATTTCCGGTTAACATTCCGTCAGCTCCATATCCAAAAGCTACATTTAACCACTTTGGAATTTTACTCTCTTTCGCGAAAGAATGAAGATTTACAGAGAGCCAATAGGTTTGCCCATTATAATCTTTCAAAAGCTGTTCATTTAACGAACTTCCCAATACTTTAGGTCTTAAATTCGCATATTGCGTAGTATGAAAAGAGAATTTTGGAACAATACGCTGTTCTTTCCAAAGTAATTCCTGAGAAACGTATAAAGCAGTACCGGTAGCATTAGCAATAACATCTCCTGAAGAAGCCCCCCATTCTGATGAAAATCCATCCAATACTTCAACAGCCGTCAGAAAGGCAAAGCCAAAACCTGCACCGTAAATTAATTGTTTTTTTTGATCAGCACCACTCCATTTCATCATTTCAGCACCCAACCTTCCTAAATGATAGGCCGAATACATATGCCCCACCTTATCCATCTGAAGCCATTCGTTATTATCATTTATAAAGTGGAAATTAGAACGAGGATAATCAGCATACCAAAGCTGATTCAAACCTAGTAAAGTTACCGAAGCCAGAGTAGCTTCGGTAATTATGACTGTATTTTGTCTTTTTTTATTTAAAGTATCCGCAGGTGTTAAAAAACTTTCAACCCTGCTTTGAGCGTTCACAGAAAAAACACTCCAAAACCCTAAAACCGATAAAAAAAATATGCTTTTAAAATTCAAAACTATCTTGTTACGCCCTGACTGGCAATCCAGTCTGAATATTTTTTTGCATTTACATTGTGTTCTGCCAAAGTAGCAGCGAATTCATGGTATCCGAAACGTTCCACGCTCGCACAAAAATAAATATAATCGTTTTTCTCCGGGTTTAAAACAGCATCAAGGGCTGTAATATCAGGCATTGCAATTGGTCCTGGGGGAAGGCCGATATTCACGTAAGTATTGTAAGGCGATTTCATAATCAAGTCGTTGTAAAAAACTCTTTTGATTACCTGATCGAAATTATTGTCTCTAAGTTTTAAAGCGTAAATTACCGTTGGATCAGCCTGTAATGGCATTTCTAAACGCAAACGATTCAAATAAACACCGGCAATACGAGGCCTTTCATCTTTCTTTACGGACTCTTTATGAACGATCGATGCTAAAATGGTAACCTGAACCGGAGTTAATCCTTGTTTTTTTGCCTTTTCGATTCTCTCAGCAGTCCAAAAATTATGATATTCCTTGATCATTTTATCACGGAATTTCACTGCAGAAGTATTCCAGTAAATTTCATAAGTATTTGGAATAAACATAGCGAAGACGTTCTCTTCATTAAAACCATTTGCGGCTAAAAATTCCGGATCTCTAAAGGCTTTCAATAACGACAAACTGTCTGCTTCGATTTCAGAACCCACTCTTCCGGCAAAATTTTCCAGACGTTCCTGATTGTTAAAAGCCAATTTTACCGGTACATTAGAACGCATAGCGCGAACCAAATCCATATTGTTCATGTCTTTTTTAAGCAAAAAACGACCTGATTTTACATTTTCAGGATAACTTCTTTTGTCAGCCACCATTTCAAAATCTTCAAAATTCTTGATATAGGGCTCCAATATTTTCTTCACATCCGTATAATTCGCTCCTGTCGGAACATACACGTACAATTCTTTATCCTCGAATTTGGTATTGGCACTGAAGATTTTACTAATTAAAATAAATCCGTAAACCATTAAAACTGAAATTACGGCAACAGCAGTTAACGTGATGATTTTTTTTATGCTCAAAGTCTTAAATTTAAATTTGTTTGTTAATTAACTGAAACATTGCTTCGTCCTGATAGTGGTTGTGGAGCAAAATCCAATCTTTCTTAATTCCTATTTTCTCAAAGCCAAATTTAGTAAAAAGAGCTACACTTGGTGCGTTTCCCACAGCAATATTTGCATATAATTGATGCAAGTTTAAATGGTGAAATGCATACTTAATTAAAAGCCCTAATGCCTCAGATCCAACTTTTTGATTTCTGTTTTCGTCTTTTTGAATGACAATGCCAATGCCTGCTCTGTTATTTTTCGGATCAAATTCGAACAAATCAATCAATCCAATCGCCGGAAAGTCCTGATCCTGACAGATCGCTAAACGCAATTGCTTGGCCTCATAAATATCCTGCTGTGCATTTTCGAGATACTGGCGGATCAAAAACCTGCTATAGGGCGTTTGGGTGTTACTGACTTCCCAAATGCTCTCATCATTCTCCATGGCATACACAAACTCCAGATCATTGGGTTCTAATGCACGCAGATAAATCGAGTCCCCTTTGAGTGTTATCATTTGATTGTAGATTGTAGATTTTAGATTGCTGATTTTGGATCGTTTTAGACTAATTAAATTTCGATCGCTCCTTTGAAAACAAATTTGGCTGGCCCGGTTAAAAAAACATTGGTGAAATGTTCGTCTGACTTATCAAAAGAAACCACCAATTTTCCGCCTTCAACATTCAGATCAATTGACGTTTTATCTGTCAAACCAATAGCATTCATTGCAATTGCCACTGCCGTTGCTCCGGTTCCGCAAGCCAAAGTTTCATCTTCAACACCTCTTTCATAAGTACGCAATGAAAAAGTACTATCGTCTACTTTTTTTACAAAATTAACGTTACTCCCTTTTTCACCATATAATTCGCCATAACGAATTGCTGCACCATTTTCTTTCACATTATAATGTTCTAAATCCTCTACAAGCTGTACATGATGTGGTGAGCCTGTATTTAAAAAAGTATAAGAATCGTATTTTTTTACTTCATCCACATCAATCATCTGCAAGGAAATAATAGCATCCTCTCCGACCGAAGCATGATGCAATCCATCAGTTGCAATAAAGGTAGTTTTGTCGTCAATAACCCCCAACTGATTGGCAAAAGCTACCAGACAACGACCACCATTTCCGCACATCGAACTTTGGTTTCCGTCTGAATTATAATAGACCATTCTGAAGTCCGTTTCAGTATCATTTTCGAGCAAGATCAGTCCATCAGCACCTATCCCGAAACGTCTGTCGCACAGTCGTTCAATCAATTTAATATTCTCTTTTGGAAAGAACTCTGAACGGTTGTCAATCATAACAAAATCGTTCCCGGTACCCTGATATTTATAAAATTCTATTTGCATTTTTTTTACATTAACTGACACAAAAGTACGAACAAATAATTAATGAAATGTTAATCATTGTTAAAGAGCGTTAAACCATTTTCTCAGATAATTTTTTGAAGTATTTTTACGTTAAAATAACCAATAATATAAACTGTAATATGAAAAGATTTTCAACCTTATTTTTAGTTTCACTGCTTAGCGGTGCAACTACCCTTGGTGCTTACAAATTATTATTTGAAAGCAGCAATTCTTTTTTTGGAAGAGGAAATTCTGTTGTTACTCTTGCCCCGAACTCATTTGGAAAAAACGTCGCACTATCTGCTGAAACGGTTGATTTTACAGCAGCTGCAGACAAAACCATTCACACTGTTGTTCACGTAAAAAATGTCTCGCGAAGAACCGTCAGCAATCCTATGATGGAATTTTTCTACGGTTATGGAGGTCAACAACAGCAGGAACAGGTTGGAACCGGATCCGGAGTTATTATTTCGGAAGACGGCTACATTGTAACCAACAATCACGTAATTAAAGATGCTACGGAAATCGAAATTACTTTAAACAATAAAAAATCATACAAAGCTAAATTAATAGGTACCGATTCTAAAATGGACATCGCTTTACTGAAAATTAATACTGATGAAAAATTGCCTTATACTGCTTTTGCCAATTCTGATTCTGTAAAAATCGGAGAGTGGGTTTTGGCAGTAGGAAATCCGTATAATTTAACGTCTACGGTTACTGCTGGAATTGTTTCGGCAAAAGCCCGAAATCTGGATACTAACGGAATTCAGTCATTCATTCAGACAGATGCGGCTGTAAACCCCGGAAATAGTGGTGGTGCATTAGTAAACACCAGAGGTGAGTTGATTGGTATCAATACTATGATCTCCTCTATGACCGGTTCCTATGTTGGATATTCGTTTGCCGTTCCGTCTAATATTGCCCGAAAAATAATCGAAGACATTATGGAATTCGGAAATGTACAAAGAGGTATTTTGGGTGTTGAAGGTGGTGAGTTAAACAGTACCGCTTCTAAAGAATTAGGAATTACAGAAACACAAGGCTTCTACATTAGCAAAGTTTCTAAAAATTCCGGAGCCGAAAAAGCAGGATTGGGTAAAGGTGATATCATCATCAAACTTGACGACCAGAACATTGCCACTTATGCAGATCTGTCCGGTTATATAAACACCAAACGTCCAAATGATGTTGTAAAAGTGACCTACATTAAAGATGGAAAAACAAAAACAGTTCCGGTAACTTTAAGTAAAAATGAATTTTTCAGTACTGAATTTAAAGGAATCGAGCTGGAAAACATCGATGCCTCAGATAAAAAGAAATTCAAAATTGATTATGGTGTAAAAATCAGAAGCATCACTAACGAAAACTTAATGCAGTATCAAAATGAACTTCAAGGCAATATTATCTTAAGTATTGATAATGTAAAAGCAACCAACATTGAAACTGTTTCTAAACTTTTAAACAATAAAAATGACGGACAAAGTGTTCGTCTTGAAATGATCAGTAAATCGGGAGAAATTCTCAGAATTATAATTTAGTTCTCTCTTTACAGTCTCAGTTCTCAGTCACAGTTTACAGTTTTTTTTTGCTAAAAACTGTGACCGAAAACTGAAAACTCCTAAAAAAAGTCATCTTAGAAATAAGATGACTTTTTTGTTTTTCTTCGCAAATAAACTCCCATTTTCATTATCATTAGCTCTATTTTTAACCCATTAGGAAAAATTATTTTTTATATAAATTTCAAAAATAAATCATAAAACAGTTTACGAAATCGATTGAAATGGGTACTTTTGCGCAAAATTTAAAAATAGTCGTCTATTTATTTTTTCAATTCAATCAATTATGAGCAAAAAATCTTTGTACCAAAAAGAGGTATCATTACAAGTCGACCGAAGAAGAGCTGGTGTCGAATTAATTAAAATCATAAGCGATTTATGGTATGACAAATCCATTGAAATGGTTCTTTTCAAAAACCAATTACTGGATCAAAATGTCAGCGATATTATCAATTTGCATCAATATGCAGGTGAATTTGTAGGCAAGCCAATCACCATTTTTGATTCAGTGGAAATCGCGAGAGTTATTTTATCTTTAGATCTTCCACCTGCAAAATTAGATCTGGGAAAACTAACTTACGAATATCGTTTAGAAGATGAAAAATATCCTGATGCGCGATATTTTGTAATCGATAAATTGAAAGAAGCAAAATCTTCAGAAGAAATTCAGCCAAAAGATGTTGTTTTATATGGTTTTGGAAGAATTGGCCGTTTATTAGCGAGAGAATTAATGTCTAAAACCGGTAAAGGAAATCAATTGCGACTGAGAGCGATTGTTACCAGAGACAAAAATGACGCTTCGACATTAGAGAAAAGAGCTTCTCTTTTAAGATACGATTCAATACATGGAGATTTTCAGGGGTCTGTTACTGCCGATCCAAAGAACAATGCATTAATTATCAACGGAACCACTGTTCATATCATTACAGCAAATTCACCGGAAGAAATAGATTATACTTTATACGGAATCAATGAGGCTTTAGTAATTGACAATACCGGAGCTTTTACAACAGAAGAAGCTCTAAGAAGACACTTAACTTCTAAAGGAGCCAGTAAAGTTCTATTGACTGCACCTGGAAAAGGAGTTCCAAATATCGTTCACGGAGTAAACCACAACGAGTACAATCCTGACGAAATTGATATTTTCTCTGCTGCATCCTGCACGACAAATGCTATCACACCAGTATTAAAAGCTGTTGAAGATACTTTAGGAGTAGTAAAAGGACACTTAGAAACCATCCATGCCTATACAAACGACCAGAATTTGGTTGATAATATGCATAAAAAATACCGTCGTGGAAGAGCAGCAGCTTTAAACATGGTCATTACCGAAACTGGTGCAGGAAGTGCCGTTGCAAAAGCATTGCCATCATTAGAAGGAAAATTAACCTCTAATGCCATCAGAGTTCCAGTTCCAAACGGTTCATTGGTCGTTTTAAACTTAGAAGTTAAAAAAGCAACTTCGATCCCGGCTATCAACAAGATCATGAAGAAATACGCTTTGGAAGGTGAATTGGTGGAGCAAATCAAATATTCACTGAACAACGAATTGGTTTCATCTGACATTGTAGGAACTTCAGCTCCTTCAATCTATGACAGTAACGCTACAATTGTTTCTAAAGATGGTAAAAACATTGTATTATACATTTGGTACGATAACGAATACGGCTACAGCCACCAGGTAATTCGTCTGGCGAAATACATTGCCAAAGTAAGACGTTTTACTTATTACTAGGATACACCAAAACCATTCATACAGCAAAAGCCATCAAGTTTTCTTGATGGCTTTTGTATTTTAGTTGTAGTCACTTCAATTCTACTCGATTAAAATGAATCCATAGCACTTTTGTAAACTATATGGGCAAAACTGTCGTACTCTTTACCTCTGAAATTACAAAAACAGTATTGATCAGAGAAACTTCAGGAAGAACTGCTAATTTTTTTTGATGAAAGTGATGAAAGCTCTCCATATCGGGAATGACAACTTTCAACATATAATCAAAATTTCCCGAAACATAATTACACTCCACCACTTCCGGTAAATTCAAAATCGACTGATTGAATCCTTCCGAAGTATCATAAGTCTGCTTCGTGAGGGTCACCTGACAATACACCGTTAAATTATTACCGAGTTTTTTCTTATTTAAAATAGAGACATACTTCTCTATAACACCCTCTTTTTCAAGACGTTTCACCCTATCATGAACCGGTGTCAGAGACAGGTTTATCTTGTTCGCAATGTCTTTTAAAGTATAATGCGCATTTTCCTGTAAAAGTCGTAAGATTTTCTTGTCAATTTCATCTAAAGCCATAACGAAAACGTTTTCATTGATTAATAAAATTTAGTCATTTTTTCTTTTTAGAGGCAATTTACTTTCCAGAAACAGTATATTTTTCTGTAAAAGTATAAAATAAAATAATATTTTCTTATTTATTCCACATTAATCAATAATATATTCTCTATCTGTAGTTTTGTAAAACAATTTCAACAAAAAATAAAAAAGATAACAAAATGATAATAGGTGTTCCAAAAGAAATCAAAAACAATGAGAACCGTGTAGCATTAACTCCTGCAGGAGTTTCTGAAATGAAAAAACACGGACATACTGTTTACGTACAAGCTACAGCCGGTTTAGGAAGTGGTTTCAGTGATGATGAATATGCAAATGCAGGTGCGGTAGTTTTAGGAACTATTGAAGAAGTATATGCCATTGCAGAAATGATTATTAAAGTAAAAGAGCCTATTGCTTCTGAATACCCATTAATCAAAAAAGATCAATTATTATTCACTTACTTCCACTTTGCTTCATCAGAGCCATTAACTCATGCTATGCTTGAGAAAGGTGCTGTATGTTTAGCTTACGAAACTGTTGAAAAAGCAGACCGTAGTTTACCATTATTAGTACCAATGTCCGAAGTTGCAGGTCGTATGGCTATCCAACAAGGGGCAAAATACCTTGAAAAACCATTAAAAGGAAGAGGAATTCTTTTAGGAGGTGTTCCAGGTGTTCCACCAGCAAAAGTATTGGTTTTAGGAGGAGGGATCGTAGGAACTCAAGCTGCTAAAATGGCTGCTGGTTTAGGTGCTCAGGTTACTATCATGGATTTAAGCTTACCACGTTTACGTTATTTAGATGATATCATGCCAGCTAACGTGAATACAGAAATGTCTAACCACTACAACATCACTAAAGCAATCGCTACAGCTGATTTAATTGTTGGTGCCGTTTTGATCCCGGGAGCAAAAGCACCTCACTTAATTACTCGTGACATGTTAAAATTAATGCGTCCCGGAACTGTCGTTGTTGACGTAGCGGTAGATCAAGGTGGATGTATCGAAACTTGTACTCCTACCACTCACGAAAATCCAACTTTCATCATCGATGATATTGTTCACTATTGCGTAGCAAATATGCCAGGAGCTGTTCCTTACACTTCTACTTTAGCTTTAACAAATGCTACTCTGCCTTATGCGGTACAATTAGCAAACAAAGGATGGGAGACTGCTTGTAACGAAAACGAAGAATTGAAAAAAGGGTTAAACATTGCTAATGGAAAAATCCTTTACAAAGGAGTTGCAGAAGCTTGGAATTTACCTTTCAACGAAGAAGTATTAGCAAACGCATAATGCTAACATTAAAATAAGTGCTTACTAAACACTATCAAAAGGCTTTTCTTAATTGAGAAGCCTTTTTTTTGCATAAAAAAACCTGTCACAAAACATGACAGGCTCTATTTCAAGTACAGAAAAACTATTTTTCATCCAGAACTTCCTGCAACACTTTTGCTTCTGTTCCATTTGGAAAAGTTACTTTAATTTTTTGGGCTATTGTAGGCGCAATTTCAGTTATAGCCTTTTTGTCGTATGACTCTCCTTTTTTAATATGCCATCCATAAAAAATAGCAGGCACATGTGTATCATAGCTATAAGGAGTTCCATGTGATGTTCCTGTAGTAGAATATTCAATATTTCCAGGTTTATCAAGAATAATCAAATCTCCGTTTTGAGTTACATCATAACCTTTCGCTATAAAATCAAGATAATAATCCTTTCCGGAATTTGCTAAAATTTCCTCTTCTGTATATGCTCTTTTAACTTGTGGCTGTGAAATCAAAAACTCCTTAAAACTCTGCTTTACTTTTACCAAATCAAGTCCTTTTTTCTTAAGAACTGGCTTATTCAAAAACACATTAAAGTTCGAATAATTTAAAATCAAATCTACACCAAATGTTTTCACTGAAAAATCCTGTAGACTTTTTCTAACATCCTTAACCGGATAATTGTTTACATTATATTTTCGATCCTTTAAATAGATTACATTCTCAGCACCTGCATGATCAGCTGTTAAGAATAACAAATAATTATCTTTCCCAACCGTTTTATCTAAATAATTTAAAAAGTCAGCAATTGTCTGATCCAATCTTAAATAAGTATCCTGAAGTTCCATCGATCTTGGCCCAAGTAAATGCCCCACATAATCTGTAGAAGAAAAACTTACTGTTAGAAAATCAGTTATACTATCTTTTCCTAACTCTTCCTTTTCGATAGCCTTCATCGCAAATTCTGCCAACAAGTCATTTCCATAAGGAGTAGCTCTTAAAACCCCCGCATCATTCTTCTCATACATACCTTTTAAATCATAAGGAAAAACCGGTGCTGCACTTCCGTACAACTTCCCTTCGTACGGATTATTATCCGGTAAGCTTTCATTATAAACCGAAAGTGGCTTATATAAATCCCACCCCTTATTGATATATGTCATATAACGCTTCTCATTATTGAATTCCGCAACCCATTCTGGCAACTTTTCACCATAAAAAGTACTCGAAATAAAAGAACCTGTCTTACTGTACCAAAAAGCCCAATTCGCAAAATGTCCTGCTGGTAAAATCGCACCACGATCTTTCAAACTCATTCCGATCACTTTACCTTCAAAATTAGTCCCCATTCTTACTTCATCAGTAATAGTAGTACTTAGTAAGTTTTTAGGAGACATTGCCCCTTCTTCAGCAGTACCATCGCCAACTGTTTTCACGCTAGCATCATCCGTACAATAGGTATCTTTACCAAGTGTCCTGCTAAACCATTCATTTCCTACAATTCCATGAGTTGCCGGAGTAGTCCCGGTATAAATAGACGCATGACCAGGAGCAGTGTAAGTAGGCATATAATTATAATGCATATTCTGAAAAGTATATCCATTATTCATCAATCTCTTAAATCCATTAGACGAAAAATCATCTGAGAACCGATACAAATATTCCATTTTCATCTGGTCTACCACAATACCTACCACCAACTTAGGGCGCTGCTGAGCACTTAAATTTGAAATTACAAACAGTGTCAACAATACAATAGTTTTTTTCATACTTAAATTATAATGTTTCAAACAAAAATACTCAATAGCATTTAAAAAAATCTATCACACCATCTTAAAAAACAAAAAATGACGGTATTTTAACAAAAACAAAATTAATAAACTAATTATGGCGTTCCCCCTCCGGGTCGGGCTGTCCGCTAAATCTTTTGCGATAGAAGTTTCAGGGATTTTTCAAATGTACGGTCATCGCAAAAGGATATCGCTCCCATCCCTAACGCAATCAACGATAAAAAGAATATTTAAAGAAAAAAGGGACTAAAGTTTTTAACCGCAAAGTCCGCGAAGGTTTACGCAAAGCACACAAGAAAAAAGGGCTGAAAGCCCAAAAGCAAAGAGCATGGTGCAAAGCACTATGTATAAACCAAAATGAACAGCAACTATCGCCCTGAAAGGGCAAAAGCCATCTAAAGCCAATAAAAAAATCCGTTTTGATCCGCGTTTTCGCCTGCCGAATCCGTATCATCCGCGTACAATTTTTTTTAACCGCAAAGAGCGCGAAGATTTACGCAAAGCACACAAGGAAAAAGGGCTGAAAGCCCCAAAAGCAAAGAGCATGATGCGAGGCACTATATCTGAACCAAAATAAATAGCAACTATCGCCCTGAAAGAGTAAAAGCAATTTGAATCCAATAAAAAATCCCTTCCAATCCGCGTTTTCGCCTGGCGAATCTGTATCATCCGTGTGCTATTATTTTTAACCGCAAAGAGCACGAAGGTTTACGCAAAGCACGCAAGAAAAAAGGGCTGAAAGCCCAAAAGTAAAGAGCATGGTGCGGGGCACTATGTATAAACCAAAATGAGCCGCAACTATCGCCCTGAAAGGGCAAAAGCAATTTTCATTTCTGCAAATCAAAAAAAATCCGTTCCAATTCGCGTTTTCGCCTGCCGAATTCGTATCATCCGTGTACAATTTTTTTTAACCGCAAAGTCCGCGAAGGTTTACGCAAAGCACGCAAGAAAAAAGGGCTGAAAGCCCCAAAAGCAAAGAGCATGGCGCAAAGCACCATGAAATAAATAAAAATAATGTCATTTCGCCCTGAAAGGGCAAAAGCAATTTTCATTTCTGCAAATCAAAAAAAAATCCATTCTGATCCGCGTTTTCGCCTGGCGAATCTGTATCATCCGTGTAAAATTTTTTTTAACCGCAAAGAGCACGAAGATTTACGCAAAGCACGCAAAGATTTAAAAAACGTTATAAAACAAAAAACCCTATCCGATTTGGATAGGGTTCTTAAAAGAAAGGCGACGACATACTCTCCCACATAACTGCAGTACCATCTGCGCAGGCGGGCTTAACTTCTCTGTTCGGGATGGGAAGAGGTGAGCCCCGCCGCAATAACCACCTTAAGGTCATTAGTAATTAGTTATTAGCCCTTAGTAATTAGTCCTTAGACTCTTTACTAGCTACTCTTCACTAGTCACTTTCCGCGTGCGGACAATATTTTAACATACTGAGATAAAGAAACAAATAAGTTTTTTTGTTAAGAAAGTTTCCTCCCTCCGATTGCTCGGAGGGAAAAGGGTGTACATAAGCTTACGGATTATTAGTACTACTCGACTATGACATTACTGCCTTTACATCTATAGCCTATCAACGTGGTCATCTTCCACGATCCTTAAAAGAAATCTCATCTTGTGGTGGGTTTCGCGCTTATATGCTTTCAGCGCTTATCCCTTCCAAACGTAGCTACTCTGCGGTGCCCCTGGCGGGACAACAGATACACTAGAGGTTTGTCCAATTCGGTCCTCTCGTACTAGAATCAGATCCACTCAAATTTCTAACGCCCACAGTAGATAGAGACCGAACTGTCTCACGACGTTCTGAACCCAGCTCGCGTGCCACTTTAATGGGCGAACAGCCCAACCCTTGGGACCTTCTCCAGCCCCAGGATGTGACGAGCCGACATCGAGGTGCCAAACCCCCCCGTCGATATGAGCTCTTGGGGGAGATCAGCCTGTTATCCCCGGCGTACCTTTTATCCTTTGAGCGATGGCCCTTCCATGCGGAACCACCGGATCACTATGCTCTACTTTCGTACCTGATCGACCTGTATGTCTCTCAGTCAAGCTCCCTTATGCCATTGCACTCTACGCACGGTTACCAAGCGTACTGAGGGAACCTTTAGAAGCCTCCGTTACTCTTTTGGAGGCGACCACCCCAGTCAAACTACCCACCAAGCACTGTCCTCTTCATCGAAGAGTTAGGCCTCAGATAAACAAAGGGTTGTATTTCAACAATGACTCCACAACGCCTGGCGACGCCACTTCACAGTCTCCAACCTATCCTACACATCATTTATCCAAGGTCAATACTAAGCTATAGTAAAGGTGCACAGGGTCTTTTCGTCCCACTGCGGGTAAACGGCATCTTCACCGTTACTACAATTTCACCGAGCTCATGGCTGAGACAGTGTCCAGATCGTTACACCATTCGTGCAGGTCGGAACTTACCCGACAAGGAATTTCGCTACCTTAGGACCGTTATAGTTACGGCCGCCGTTTACTGGGGCTTCAATTCAATGCTTCTCCGAAGATAACATCTCCTCTTAACCTTCCAGCACCGGGCAGGTGTCAGGCCCTATACTTCATCTTACGATTTTGCAGAGCCCTGTGTTTTTGATAAACAGTCGCCTGGACCTCTTCACTGCGGCCCCGATTACTCGGGGCGACCCTTCTCCCGAAGTTACGGGTCTATTTTGCCTAATTCCTTAGCCATGAATCTCTCGAGCACCTTAGGATTCTCTCCTCAACTACCTGTGTCGGTTTACGGTACTGGTACTAATTACCTGAAGTTTAGAGGTTTTTCTTGGAAGCCCTTAGGCGCACTATCTCTTTGTCCGAAGACTCCGAGTACTATCGTATTTCACCATTCTCTACGGATTTGCCTATAGAGAATATAGCTAGGTACTTCAACGAACTATTCCGTCAGTTCGCGGCGCTTTCATCACTCCGTCACCCCATCACAGTAATTAGTAGTACGGGAATATTAACCCGTTGGCCATCGACTGTCCCTTTCGGGTTCGCCTTAGGACCAGACTAACCCACAGCTGATTAGCATAGCTGTGGAAACCTTAGTTTTTCGGTGTGCGGGTTTCTCGCCCGCATTATCGTTACTTATGCCTACATTTTCTTTTCTAACCAGTCCAGCATACCTTACGATACACCTTCAACCCTGTTAGAATGCTCCCCTACCACTTTGTATTACTACAAAATCCATAGCTTCGGTAATATGCTTATGCCCGATTATTATCCATGCTCGTCCGCTCGACTAGTGAGCTGTTACGCACTCTTTAAATGAATGGCTGCTTCCAAGCCAACATCCTAGCTGTCTGGGCAGACAAACCTCGTTCTTTCAACTTAGCATATATTTGGGGACCTTAGCTGATGGTCTGGGTTCTTTCCCTCTCGGACTTGGACCTTAGCACCCAAGCCCTCACTGTTATCAATCATTATATAGCATTCGGAGTTTGTCAGGAATTGGTAGGCGGTGAAGCCCCCGCATCCAATCAGTAGCTCTACCTCTATATAACTAAAATAACGCTGCACCTAAATGCATTTCGGGGAGTACGAGCTATTTCCGAGTTTGATTGGCCTTTCACCCCTACCCACAGGTCATCCGAAGACTTTTCAACGTCAACCGGTTCGGACCTCCACACTGTGTTACCAGCGCTTCATCCTGCCCATGGGTAGATCACACGGTTTCGCGTCTAACACTACTGACTAAAGCGCCCTATTCAGACTCGCTTTCGCTACGGATCCGTGACTTAATCACTTAACCTTGCCAGCAACGTTAACTCGTAGGCTCATTATGCAAAAGGCACGCCGTCACCCCACTAAAGGGCTCCGACCGCTTGTAAGCGTATGGTTTCAGGATCTATTTCACTCCGTTATTCACGGTTCTTTTCACCTTTCCCTCACGGTACTGGTTCACTATCGGTCTCTCAGGAGTATTTAGCCTTAGCGGATGGTCCCGCCAAATTCAGACAGGGTTTCACGTGCCCCGCCCTACTCAGGATACCACTATCTATTATACTTGTTACCCATACGAGGCTATCACTCTCTATGGCTCGACTTTCCAGTCGATTCTGGTTCCTTGTACATAAAATGTCGTGGTCCTACAACCCCAACAATGCCGTAACATCATTGGTTTGGGCTAATCCGCGTTCGCTCGCCACTACTTACGGAATCACTTTTGTTTTCTTCTCCTCCGCCTACTTAGATGTTTCAGTTCAGCGGGTTTGCCCACCTATCGGTGTACTATGTCTTCAACATAGTGGGTTGCCCCATTCGGATATCTACGGATCAATCGATGTGTGCTCGTCCCCGTAGCTTTTCGCAGCTTATCACGTCCTTCTTCGCCTCTGAGAGCCTAGGCATCCCCCATACGCCCTTATTTTGCTTATTGTACTTTTTTAGTCTAAAGTTATAAAGTCTAAAGTCATAAAGCCCGAAGACTTTCGACTTTCAACTTTAAGACTTTCGTCTAAAAGTGTTTTTTCTACTTTCTTATTATTTTCTTATCTCAATATGTCAATGAACTTTGTTTCGCTTTAGGCTTTAAGCAATACGCTTTAAGCTTTTTAGCTTACGGCCTACAGCTTATAGCTTATAGCCCTTAGTGGAGAATAACGGAGTCGAACCGTTGACCTCCTGCGTGCAAGGCAGGCGCTCTAGCCAGCTGAGCTAATCCCCCATTTTTTAGTTGTCAGTTAACAGTTCTCAGTTAACAGTACTTAAAACGGTCACTCAACCTCTAAAATTTCCTTTTAAATTAAACTTACAGTCTTTTTAGTTATTAATTATCAATTGTTAATTATCAATTGTCAATTGTTTTAAAAAGTAGTCCCGGGCAGACTCGAACTGCCGACCCCTACATTATCAGTGTAGTACTCTAACCAGCTGAGCTACGAGACTCTGTTTTTACTTAATTCTTTTCATTTTTTTAAATTAACAGCAAGAGTAATACAATCTCCAATTCAGAGACCCATAAATAATCATCTTTTTTCCTTAACGTGCACTAGGCTAACATTAAGGCTCTAGAAAGGAGGTGTTCCAGCCGCACCTTCCGGTACGGCTACCTTGTTACGACTTAGCCCTAGTTACCAGTTTTACCCTAGGCAGCTCCTTGCGGTCACCGACTTCAGGCACCCCCAGCTTCCATGGCTTGACGGGCGGTGTGTACAAGGCCCGGGAACGTATTCACCGGATCATGGCTGATATCCGATTACTAGCGATTCCAGCTTCACGGAGTCGAGTTGCAGACTCCGATCCGAACTGTGACCGGTTTTATAGATTCGCTCCTGGTCACCCAGTGGCTGCTCTCTGTACCGGCCATTGTAGCACGTGTGTAGCCCAAGGCGTAAGGGCCGTGATGATTTGACGTCATCCCCACCTTCCTCACAGTTTGCACTGGCAGTCTTGTTAGAGTTCCCGACTTCACTCGCTGGCAACTAACAACAGGGGTTGCGCTCGTTATAGGACTTAACCTGACACCTCACGGCACGAGCTGACGACAACCATGCAGCACCTTGTAATTTGTCTTGCGAAAGATCTGTTTCCAAACCGGTCAAACTACATTTAAGCCTTGGTAAGGTTCCTCGCGTATCATCGAATTAAACCACATGCTCCACCGCTTGTGCGGGCCCCCGTCAATTCCTTTGAGTTTCATTCTTGCGAACGTACTCCCCAGGTGGGATACTTATCACTTTCGCTTAGCCACTGAAATTGCTTCCAACAGCTAGTATCCATCGTTTACGGCGTGGACTACCAGGGTATCTAATCCTGTTCGCTACCCACGCTTTCGTCCATCAGCGTCAATCCATTAGTAGTAACCTGCCTTCGCAATTGGTATTCCATGTAATCTCTAAGCATTTCACCGCTACACTACATATTCTAGTTACTTCCTAATAATTCAAGTTTAGCAGTATCAATGGCCGTTCCACCGTTGAGCGATGGGCTTTCACCACTGACTTACTAAACCGCCTACGGACCCTTTAAACCCAATGATTCCGGATAACGCTTGGATCCTCCGTATTACCGCGGCTGCTGGCACGGAGTTAGCCGATCCTTATTCTTACGATACCGTCAAGTCCCGACACGTCGGGGTGTTTCTTCTCGTACAAAAGCAGTTTACAATCCATAGGACCGTCATCCTGCACGCGGCATGGCTGGATCAGGCTTGCGCCCATTGTCCAATATTCCTCACTGCTGCCTCCCGTAGGAGTCTGGTCCGTGTCTCAGTACCAGTGTGGGGGATCTCCCTCTCAGGACCCCTACCCATCGTAGCCTTGGTAAGCCGTTACCTTACCAACTAGCTAATGGGACGCATGCTCATCTTTTACCGTTGTGACTTTAATAGTGATCTCATGCGAGACTGCTATGCTATGAGGTATTAATCCAAATTTCTCTGGGCTATCCCTCTGTAAAAGGTAGATTGCATACGCGTTACGCACCCGTGCGCCGGTCTCTATATCCGAAGACATATACCCCTCGACTTGCATGTGTTAAGCCTGCCGCTAGCGTTCATCCTGAGCCAGGATCAAACTCTTCATCGTATATTTTTATATTATATTGCGATGAATATCTATCGGTTCTTTTCGAATCTTACGATTCTATTACTCTTATTCTTTTGTTCCGATTTTCATCGAAACGGCTGTCAATTCAATATGTCTACGAACGTGTTCTTTTTATTGTTTCGCTTGTCTCTCAAAGCGGGTGCAAAAGTAGAAAACTTATTTCTAATCGGCAAGAGTTTTTTGAAGTTTTTTTTTAGAAAATTTCTTTTCGTTTTCAACTTCCCTCCTTACCAATCTTTCAATGAACTTCCCTTGTTTTGCGGGGTGCAAACTTAAAACTTTCTTTCTTTACTTGCAAGCTTTTTGGAATCTTTTTTTGAAAATTTCTTTTCGTCTTAATTCGTTTGCTTGTCAGTATTTCGGTGAACGTTTATCGCTGTTGCGGGTGCAAAAATAGGCACTTTATTCAGTTAAACAATAGCTTTTTCAAACTATTTTCAATCTTTTTCATAAGTGACTGACTTGGTGTTTTTTACAGACTGAAATTTTTTGATACTTTTAAAGTTTTGAATGGTTTGAGCTGATTTTACCGCAAAGAAACCAAGAATTCTTCTCTTTGAGTTTGTTTCGCAAGGAACTCAAGACTACATTTTGACTTCTTTTTAATCTCGCAAAGACACAAAGGCGCTAAGTTTTATTTTTTTGGACGTTTTTTCTTTCATTTTATCTCAAAAATTCTTCTGAAAGCTGGTCCCCTAGCCCTGATAGTAGTGAAAATCCTTTTGTGCCGGGGTTCGGCACAAAAGATTGGAGCGGATAGCAGGAAATAGCTCCTGATCCTTAAAACTAAATTCCAAATTTTTCAAACTCCAAAGACCTCGACTTCGCTCAGCCAGACATGGTCGCTCCTACTATCTAAACTGTCGGAATCGAGATATAAAACTTTACCTTATATATAGGAGAGAACAAAAACTAATATACTTCCCAGAAACCTATCTCCAGAATCAATAAACACGCTCTTATATATAGTAACAAAAAATATGCTTGAGGATAATTATAAATATTACTCTTATATATTAGTATAAACATGTATATATGTATTGTATGTATTTTTGTAATGCGTTATATTTGCATTCACAAAATTATAAACAATGATTAAGATTACTTTACCCGACGGGTCAATTAGAGAGTTCGCTTCAGGCGCAACTCCGATGGAGGTTGCGAAAAGCATTAGTGAAGGATTTGCAAGAAACGTGATTTCTGCATCTTTTAATGGTACAACAATTGAAACCGAAACCCAATTGACGACCGACGGTAGTCTTACTTTATATACATGGAATGATGCGGAAGGAAAAAAGGCTTTTTGGCATTCTACTTCACACGTAATGGCACAAGCCCTTGAAGAATTGTACCCTGGAATCAAACTAACTCTGGGACCTGCAATTGCAAATGGTTTTTATTACGATGTTGATTTTGAAGATCAAAAAATTACTGACGCTGATTTCAAAAAGATTGAAGATCGTGTTCTTGAAATCTCAAGAGGAAAACACGAATTCAAAATGCGTCCGGTTAGCAAAGCTGATGCTTTAAAAATGTACAAAGACAACGTTTACAAAACTGAATTGATTTCAAATCTTGAAGACGGTACTATTACATTTTGCGATCATGCTACTTTTACCGACCTATGCCGTGGTGGACATATTCCGAATACAGGAATTATCAAAGCCATGAAAGTTATGAGTGTAGCCGGGGCCTACTGGAGAGGTGACGAAAAAAACAAGCAGTTGACCCGAGTTTACGGAACTTCTTTCCCTAAGCAAAAAGATTTAACTGAATATCTTGAACTTCTTGAAGAAGCTAAACGTCGCGATCACCGTAAACTTGGTAAAGAACTTGAATTGTTTGCTTTTTCTCAGAAAGTGGGACAAGGTTTACCTTTATGGCTACCTAAGGGAGCTGCCCTTAGAGATCGATTAGAGCAATTTTTAAAGAGAGCTCAAAAGAAAGCCGGATACGAACAAGTTGTTACTCCACATATTGGACAAAAAGAACTTTATGTTACTTCAGGACACTATGCAAAATATGGAGCTGATAGTTTTCAGCCTATACACACTCCTGCCGAAGGTGAAGAATTTTTATTAAAACCAATGAACTGTCCCCACCACTGTGAAATCTACAATGTAAGACCTTGGTCCTACAAAGATTTACCAAAACGTTATGCAGAATTTGGTACAGTTTACAGATACGAGCAATCTGGTGAGTTACACGGACTAACTCGTGTGAGAGGATTTACTCAGGATGACGCACATATCTTCTGTACTCCGGAACAGTTGGATGAAGAATTCAAAAAGGTAATCGATTTAGTACTATATGTATTTGGTTCTTTAGGTTTTGAAAACTTTACAGCTCAGATCTCATTGAGAGACCAGGAGAATAGAGAGAAATACATTGGTTCTGATGAAAACTGGGAAAAAGCTGAAAACGCAATTATCAATGCAGCAGCCGACAAAGGACTAAATACGGTTGTAGAATATGGCGAGGCTGCTTTTTACGGTCCGAAACTTGACTTTATGGTTAAAGACGCTTTAGGCAGACAGTGGCAATTAGGAACTATTCAGGTAGATTACAACCTTCCGGAACGTTTTGAATTGACTTACAAAGGTGCCGATAACGAATTACACCGTCCGGTTATGATTCACAGAGCTCCTTTTGGATCAATGGAACGTTTCATTGCAATTTTACTGGAACATACCGCAGGAAATTTCCCACTATGGCTAATGCCTGAGCAAGCTATAATCTTGTCTTTGAGCGAGAAATACGAAATATATGCTAAAAAAGTTTTAGATTTGCTAGAAAATCACGAAATTCGCGCCCTAATTGACAACCGAAACGAGACTATCGGTAAGAAAATTAGAGATGCTGAGATGCAAAAAACTCCATTTATGCTAATTGTTGGTGAGGAAGAGGAGAAAAACGGAACGGTTTCTATCCGTCGTCATGGGCAAGAAGGAAAAGGTAATATTACAGTTACAATCGATGAATTTGTCGCTATTGTAAACGAAGAGATAAAAAAGACATTAAAAGTTTTTACAGTTTAACTTAAATTATAAAGTCATAGCAATAAGAAGCAACAGAGGTTACCAACCTCGAGTAGAAAAAAAGGATGCCCACAGAATAAACAATAATATTCGTGGCGTACAAGAAGTAAGATTAGTAGGCGAAAACATCGAACCAGGTGTATTTAAGCTTGCTGAAGCTTTACGATTAGCAGATCAATTTGAACTTGATTTAGTTGAGATCTCGCCAAACGCTGAGCCACCGGTTTGTAAAATCATGGATTACAAGAAATTCGTGTACGAACAAAAGAAACGTGATAAGGTGTTAAAAGCTAAGTCTACGCAGGTTGTCGTAAAAGAAATTCGATTTGGACCTCAAACGGATGAGCATGATTACGAATTTAAAAGAAAAAATGCGGAGAAGTTCCTGAAAGAAGGCGCTAAACTGAAAGCATTTGTATTCTTTAAAGGACGTTCTATCATCTATAAAGACCAAGGTCAGATCTTACTTTTACGTTTGGCAACAGACCTTGAAGAGCACGGTAAAGTTGAAGCGATGCCCGTTTTAGAAGGAAAGAGAATGATTATGTTCATTGCTCCGAAGAAGAAAAAATAATTATTTGCTTTAAGCAATAAGCTTTAAGCTTTAAGCAAATAGTTTATTTAAACTCCTGCTTAAAGCTTAAAGCCTAAAGCCTAAAGCTTTTGAAGATATAAGTAAGTAAGAATAAATTAAAACACTAGGAAAAATGCCTAAAATGAAAACAAAATCTAGCGCCAAGAAACGTTTCAAAGTTACTGGTTCTGGAAAGATTAAAAGAAAGCATGCTTTTAAAAGTCACATCTTGACTAAAAAATCTAAAAAACGTAAATTAGCTTTGACACACTCAGCGCTAGTTCACTCTACAGATATGAAAAGCATCAAACAACAATTAAGAATTATCTAATAAAAGTCGAAAGTTAGCAAGTCATAAAGTTGAAAAGTCAGTAGCTGACTTTAAACATTTGACTTAAAAACCTTAGACTAGAGAATTTCTTTAGGTTTAAAATTATTTATATAACCTTGGAGTATGGCTTTTAAGTTCCTTTGATTCAATTCAGGACGCCTGCTACAAAAACACATTAAAATTATGCCAAGATCGGTAAATTCAGTTGCTAAAAGAGCAAGAAGAAAAAAAATAATGAAGCAAGCCAAAGGTTTCTTTGGTAGACGTAAAAACGTTTGGACAGTTGCTAAGAATGCAGTAGAGAAAGCAATGTGCTACGCTTACCGCGATAGAAAACAAAACAAAAGAAATTTCCGTGCTCTATGGATTCAACGTATTAACGCTGGAGCTAGATTAGAAGGAATGTCTTATTCTCAATTCATGGGGAAAGTAAAAGCTAACGGAATCGAATTGAACCGTAAAGTTCTTGCAGATTTAGCGATGAACCACCCTGAAGCTTTCAAAGCAATACTTAATAAAGTAAAATAAACGTTTTATAAACTCAATTTAGATTACTTACTTATCATAGAAAAACCATCTCATTTAAACGGGATGGTTTTTTGCTTTATACTGGTTTGCCAAATTATAATTTTTAAAACTACATTTGTATAAAACCTATAAAAATGTATACCGCTCTTTTTACTCATATCGCAAAGTTTGTAACTCTGGAAGCTTCTGAGATTGATCTCTTAGAAGCGGTTTTAAGTTTAGCAATCATTAAAAAGAAAGACCATGTACTTCGGGAAGGTCAGGTTTGCAACACTCTATATTTTATCGTTAAAGGATGCATGCGTCAATATATCATTAATTCGAAAGGAACTGAACAAACACTACAATTTGGAATAGAAAGCTGGTGGATTACAGATTACTTAAGCTACCACAACCACGTTCCTTCTCATTTTTATATTCAGGCGGTAGAGAATTCTGAGGTTATTGCCTTAGAGCAGTCTGTATTGGAGTCTGTACTAATTCAAGTTCCAAAATTGGAGCGCTACTTTCGCATTGTTTCCCAGAAGTCATTTGGAGCTGCACAAATGCGAATTAAGTTTCTGTTCACCATGTCCGCAGAAGAAAGGTATCATCACTTTAATAATCTGAATCCTGAGTTCGTTCAGCGCGTTCCGCAATACATGCTTGCCTCCTACCTTGATTTCTCAGCTGAATTTATGAGCAAAATCAGAGCCGGTAAAGTTTAATTCTGAGAAACTACGATTCTCAAATACTAAACCACTAAGCTCCTACTGGTTTTAGAGTATCAAAAAAATTAATCTTGTCCATTTATATACCTCGTTAGCGAACTCAGAACCTTAGTACCTCAGAATTTCAGCAACTCGATAGTTTTCTTGAAGTAGTTCAAGTTTTTCAAAGCAGACATCCATGATCTTTGTATCAAACTTTAAAAACACTTCAAATGAAACCAAGAATCGTTATCCCAACAGTTGCACCGCAGGCTTACCAAGCATTACTTAACTTAGAAAAATACATCTCTACTACTTCACTTACACCAGTACACAAAGAATTAATTAAAATTCGTGCTTCCCAAATAAACGGCTGCGCGCATTGTATTAATATGCACACAACCGATGCCCGAAAACAAGGCATATCTGAACAGTACATTTATTTACTAAGCGCCTGGCGTGATACGGATATTTATACTGAGGAGGAAAAAGCTATTTTAGCTCTGACGGAAGAAGTAACACTAATTAGTCATCACGTTTCTGATGAAACCTATCAAAATGCTGCAAGTCTATTCAACGATCAATACCTTGCCGAAATTATCCTTACTATTATTACCATTAACTCCTGGAATAGAATTGCGATCACAACAGGATTAAGAGTTTCATAATTGTTTCAGAAATAAATCATACCGACAGTACAAAGAAAGCTTTCATACCTGAAAGCTTTCTTTGTACTTACCTAAAAATCAACCCTAAAAAATAAAATCAAATTTTATAGAAAAACAGGTATTTATACGCTTTTTTAAGAACTTTAATTCTTTACTTTTGGCGCATGATACCTTACAGAATGCGCATTTTCCTATTTATTATCTTTACTTTTTTTTCCCTGCAATCCTGTCAGAAAAAAACCTCAAATACTCCCAAACCCAAAAACACAAAACCCGAAATTGAAGAAGCAATACTAACTGCAGATCGCTTTTACAGCCAAAAAGAATTTGACAGCGCCTTTTTTTATTACAACAAACTACGATCGATTTGCAATCCGGTAACAGATTCGGAAAACTACATTACTTCTCTGAACCGAATGGCAGAGATACAGCAAGATCACGCTGATTATACAGGCAGCGAAAATACCATTAAAGAAGTACTGCCTTATCTTAAGTATGCAAAAAAACAATCGCAAATATGGAGCACTTATGTTATTTTAAGCATCAACTACTTAAATACGTACGATTACAAGAACGCCATATTATACAACCAAAAAGCCTTACGGTTACAAACAGAAGAGTGGCGAAAACTAGCAGCAAGAAATAACATCGCTGTTATCTTAATGGAAGAAGGGAAATACAATGAAGCTCTCCAGATCTTTTTGTCGTTGACAACAAAGAAAGAAGTTCTTAACAACGATGAGTTTCAAAACAAAGCACTGGACAATATTGGATTCTGCTACTTTAAAACACACAATCCGAACGAAGCTCTTTTATATTTTAACAAAAGTCTTGAAATAAGGCAAAGAAAAAACCGTCCTTTTGATTTAGGTAAAAGCTATCTTCATTTTGCAAAATTCTACGAGAAAAGCAATTCTGCTTTAGCAAAAGAATACATGTTGTTAAGCTATGAAAAATTCACTGCTGCCAATAGTGTCGAAGACAGAATGTCCTCACTGGAGCTGCTGATTAAAAATACTTCTGATCAGGAATTAAGAAAATATGCTACAAAGTATGTAAATATAGTAGATAGTATATTTGAAGTAAGACAGAAAGTAAAAAATCAATTTGCAAGAATCAAGTACGATTCTAAAAGAGAGCGAGAAGAGAACTTAAAGCTAAAGTCTCAAAAAATCGAAAATGAATTACAAATAGAAAGACAGGAGAATAGAAATATTATATCCTACATCATAATTCTTGTGGCATTAAGTCTAGTTGTAATCCTGTATTTTTATCTCACATCTCGTGCAAATCGACAAAAGATCGAAGCAACTTATCAAAGTGAGACCCGTATTTCAAAGAAACTCCACGATGAACTGGCAAACGATGTTTATCACACTATGGCATTTATCGAAAACAAAAATCTCTCTATAGCGAAAAACAGAGAAAATTTATTAAAAAACCTAAGAGACATCTACTCGCTAACAAGTGATATTTCAAAGGAAAACTGCCCACTTGTTGCTAATAAAAATTATGCTGCTTCTTTAAATGAAATGATCTCAGAATTTAATAATTCCGAAACAAATATTCTAACTAAAGGTTTAGATACAATTTTATGGAGTGAAATTAAAAAAAATAAAAAAGTAGCTGTCTACAGAACTATTCAGGAATTATTGGTCAATATGAAGAAACATAGCTCCGCAACCTCAGTCCTTATAACTTTCAAAAAAACAAACAAAAACATACTAATTATCTACGTCGATAACGGTAAAGGTATTGATGCAAATCAAGTACTTACTAAAAATGGTTTAAACAATATCGAAAATAGAATTTTTGCTATAAACGGCTCTATTGATATCGATTCTTTTCCTGACAAGGGATTCAAAGTTTTTATTAAATTCCCTATAATACGATGAAAAAATTGATATTTACGTTCTTATCAAACAAGAATATTACAAACTGTTTAATAAGCCTTCTAACAGCCTTAAGTATATTCTTTTTCCTAGAATCCTGCTCGAAAAAAAGAGATACGGAATCTAAAAAAACAGATCATACCCGGGAAGTAAAAAGATTGACAGTTATTGCTGACAGACAATATGAAGAAGACAAACTTGATAGTGCTTTTCACAACTATAATAAAATCATACTACTCGCTGATATTAAAAATAATACTGTGGATTATGCAGATGCCCTAATCGCCATGGGATATATTCATCATTCGCAAGGTGATTATATCAATAGCGAGGCCGTTACTACAAAAATTTTACCTCTACTCCCACATTTAAAAAAAACAAGATTTGCCTGGAATACTTATAATATTCTGGGTTTAAATTATCTTGCTACCAAAGATTATGACAATGCGCTTTTATATCTAAAAAAAGCTTTAGCCCTAAAAACAAACCCGTGGAGACAACTTGAAACTTTAAGCAATATCGGCCTTATTTATATAGAACAACACCATTACAAGAAGGCAACAGACCTCTATCTTAAAATTACAACACAAGGATATTATGCCGATAAAAAAAAGCAGCATACTCTTGATGCTTATGATTATACTGAATATGCAACCATGATAGACAATTTGGGAAACTGTTTGTTTAAACTAAGAAACCCTCGGGCCTTAGTCTATTTTAATGAAGCATTGGAAATAAGATTAAAAGTAAAAGCTGATGAAGCATTACCCTTTAGTTTTAATCATCTTTCCGAATATTATTTATCAAAAAAAACAGCCCTGTCCAACCAATATGCAACCATGGGATACAAGGCTGCCTGCAAAATAAACGCTTTCGGAACCAAAAAAAAATCCCTAAAACTTTTAATAGCAACCAGTACCGCAAAAGACTTGAAAAAATACTCCAATGCTTACATTAAACTTATCGATAGTATGTCAGTTGCCCAGAAAAAAACGAAAAATCAATTTTCCGTAATTAAATACAATCTCAATCAAAGCAAAGAAGAAAATTTACAACTTAAAATTCAAAAAGCGGCACACGAACTGCAACTCGAAAAACAAAAAAACAGGTCTATAATTTCATACGTTATCATCTTTGTGATCACAATGCTATGCATGCTGACATTTATGCACTTACGCTCAAAAAACAGAAAAGAAAAAAATATGCAGTTCTCGAAAGTGAAGTACGAATATCAAAAAAGCTTAGTGACGAATTAACGGATAATATGTACCAGATATTAGATTTCTCATCAAATACCAATCTCAATCAAGAAGAAAATAAAATAAAATTACTGAATGATCTTAATACAGTCTACTCCAAAACAAGAAATATTTCAAAAGAAAATAGCGCTATAGACACCAATGAAAACTATGGTCTTGTATTAAAAGAGATGCTTATAGAATACAAAACACCTGATTTAAATATTATACTTAATGGTTTCGACACAATTAACTGGAGAGTGCTTGAAAAAAACAAAAAAATAATCCTTTACAGGGTTCTTCAGGAGCTATTTGGAAACATGAAAAAACACAGTCAAGCCACATTAGTCATCTTAACTTTAAAAAAAACCAAAAAAAAATTGATTGTAATTTATAATGATAATGGCGTTGGAACCACTAATAGATCAATAATTCTAAAAAAAGGATTACAAAATGTGGAAAACCGTATTAAAACTATAAATGGAAATATTATTTTTGACTCAAATTCTACAACAGGTTTTAAATTAAGTTTCAATTTCCCCAAATAAACAAAATAATATGTTCAAAAAAATTTTAGTTGCCGAAGATTTAGACAGTATCAGCATTGCCGTAATTCAAGCGCTTGAAGAACTAAACGTTCCTGTAATTGACCATGTCAAATATTGTGACGACGGATTAAATAAAGTAAAAAAAGCTATTATGGATAATGAACCATACGATTTATTAATCACTGATTTATCTTTTAAAAAGGATCATCGTAAAACTATTCTAAACGGTGGCGAAGAGTTAATCGAAGCGGTTAATGAAGTTCAGCCTAAAATAAAAAAGATAGTATTTTCTATAGAAGACAAATCTTATCGTATAAAATCTCTTTTTTATGATTTAGGCATTAGTGCCTATGTTTCTAAAGGGCGTAATAGTATCGTCGAATTAAAAAAAGCGATTGAAGGAACTTTTAGAAATGAAGAAAAAATACTTTCTTCTGATTTGTCTTTTAATTTCAACGAAAAATCATTGTTTGAAATTGAATCGTACGACATTTCAATCTTAAAACTTCTGTCGCAAGGCTATATTTTAGATAACATATCAAATGAATTTAAAGCAACTTCGATCACTCCAAACGGGACCAGCAGTATCGAAAAACGCATTAATAAACTAAAGATTTACTTTAAGGCAAATAACAATGTACATCTAATTGCTATTGCCAAAGATTTTGGTCTGATTTAATTTTTAATTGGTTTTACGGTTTCCCGTAAGGAAATGTTTTTAAATAAATCTACTTTTGTCTGTAATCTATTAGTCAACTAATGAAAATCAAATACAAAAATAGCTCTAAAAGAAATTTTCTACAGGTTTTTGTTTCGAAGATTAATACAACTAAAAACAAGATCATAATGAAAACAATGTTACTTTGTCTTTTTCTATCCTTAAGTTTTGCTTTCGTTTCTGAAAAAACAGGATGGCTGGAAGTAGATTGGAAAATTATTTTTATTCCGGCTCTGCTTGTTTTGCAAATCATTATAATTGGTACTGCTCTAAAAAACAGGTATAAAAAGCATTAATCTTAAATTTATTGATGCTTAAATTTCAATGAGAATCTTTTTTAAGACAGATTCTCATTGAAACTAGAAACAGAATTCGACTAAACGATAATCGAATTTTGAAATGCCTATATTTGAATTTTTAAATACAGCATGAAATACTTATTAAGTCTTACTTTCTTCCTTTTTTCTGTTCTCACGTACTCACAAACTAAAATTCTATCCTGGAATATTGAGAACTTAGGAAAATCAAAATCCGAATCAGAACTGAATTTCATTGCAAATACTGTTCTTGCTTATGATATTATCGCAATTCAGGAAGTTGTTGCCGGATATGGCGGTTCACAGGCTGTTGCAAAACTTGCTGCAATTTTAAACAATAAGGGCTCAAAATGGGACTATACCATAAGCAACCCAACAAGCGGAAACAGCTATAAAACAGAACGATACGCTTATCTCTGGAAAACAAGCAAGGTAAAACTGAAAGGTAACGCCTGGCTGGAAAAAAAATACCATTCAGAAATTGATCGTGAGCCTTATCTGGGCACTTTTGAAATCAATAAAAAGAGCATTACATTAGTCAATTTTCATGCTATCACTAAAAAGAAGCAACCTGAGACGGAGATCAAATATTTTAAATTTCTGCCTGAACAATATTCCAACTTAAATTTGGTCTTTGTTGGTGATTTTAACTGCCCGCAATCTCACTCTGTATTTACTCCATTAAAAAAAATGGGATACCATTCTACTTTACAGAATCAAAAGACTACTTTAAAGCAACAATGCAAAGAGACTGTTTGCCTGGCATCAGAATTTGATAATATTTTTTATCACAAAAAGTCAGTAAACTATATAAATTCCGGTATTGTTTCGTTCTATAAAAACTTTAATTCACTTCAGGAAGCCCGAAAAATATCCGATCATATTCCAATCTGGATTGAATTTTCACTGAACTAGATTATGTTTTCAGCTTTTTCTTTCTTGCTGCAGGAAACAAAACATTATTTAAAATGAGACGGTACCCCGGAGAGTTTGGGTGTAAATCTAAAACGGTAGGCGGATCTCCAACCTGATGCTGAAAATCTTCAGGATCATGTCCTCCAAAAAAAGTAAACATCCCTTTTCCTTTCTCGCCATGAATGTATCTTGATTCTCCATTCAATTCGCAAGTCCCCATTATCAGGACATTTGATTTTATCAAATCGGTATCAAATGAGGTCGTCTGGCCCATAAATCCTTTTACTAATTGTGTATGATTCTGGCACAACATACTAGGAATTGGATCCCATTTTGCGGAAAACTCCATTAAAGAAAAATAATCTTTCTCCATAGGAATTCTGCGTTTTGAGGTCATGTCAATATCTGAGAATTCATAAACTTCCGGTTTTCGTTCCAAAGTAAAATTTTTAAAGGCAAACGAATTTCCATAATTCAATTTTGACTGATAATTGGACTCACTGGCATCTCCGTCAAACATGGCTTCGCAGATATCAACTCCATCTGCCGAAAGTGCAATATCAAAACTATCCGTTGCAGAACACATCGCAAACATAAATCCACCACCGATTACAAAATCTCTGATCTTTTTTGCAACTGCTCCTTTTTCCTGAGATACTTTAGGATACCCTAATTTTACAGCCAGAGCCTCAGCGTCTTTTTTTTGTTCAATGTACCAGGGTGTATTTTTATACGCAGAGTAAAATTTACCGTATTGTCCGGTAAAGTCTTCATGGTGCAAATGCAGCCAATCGTAAAGAAGCAGCTGATCACTTAAAACCTCTTCATCATAAATTGGTGTAAAAGGAATTTCAGCATAAGTTAAAACTAAAGTTACGGCGTCGTCCCAGGGTTGTTTCCCTTTTGGTGTATAAACCGCAATTTTAGGTGCTTTTTCTAAAATAACAGATTCCATATTTTGGGATGGACTTGAAATATCATTTAATATCGAAGCCTCCTCAGTATCTGAAAGAATTTCAAAACTTACTCCTCTTATTTTACATTCTTTACGGATTTCATCGGCATCCGGGAGTAAAAATGAACCTCCGCGATAATTTAACAACCAACTTGCTTTATAGTCTCTACTTAAACACCAATAGGTAATTCCGTAGGCTTTAAGATGATTCTGCTGTGTGGTTTCGTCCATCGGAAGTAGGATAAACGAGGCTTTTGCCGTGAATGAAAGTAGCAATATGAAAATATAAACTAAGCACTTCTTCATTAGAAAATTATTTTAGTAAAGATATAAAGGAACCTTCAAAAAACACAACAGTTGTTTCGCTTTTATAAGTAGACAAATGTTAAAAAAACACCTGAAAATAATTAAATACACGGCCAAAATCACGTAGAAACACCTATTTTGTAAAAGCACATTATTCTTACATTTGCTCTCCCCCGGGCGTAAATTTAATCAATGAAAAAGACAAAGGCATGAAGCTTAATGATAGCAACCAAGAACCTAAGGGATTAAGTATGATACAAAAAATAGGAATAGTTATACTCGTGCTAATTATAATTTTATACTACGTACTCTCCATTCAATATTTAGCAAGCTTAGATTTACAGCGTTAAAACAGCAATTTCATTCTGAATCGCATATACTACTAAACCAGCTATATTTTTGGATTCTGTTTTAAGCAATAAGTTGTTACGGTGCCCTTCTACAGTTCTGGGACTTAAGTAAAGATGATCTGCAATTTCTGAAGTTGTTTTTTGCTGGCAAATAAGCTGAAGTATTTCTATTTCCCGTTGTGAAAGAAAACCGGTTTCCAGATTTCCTTTTGAAGTTTTACTGGAGATAATAGTTTCCTGAATGGTTTGCAGTACACTCTCATTGTAATAGAAACCTTTTTTTGCTACTTGATTGATGGTATGAATTAAATCTTTTGGAGTTGTATTTTTTATCAGATAAGCTACAGCTCCCACCTGAATCATATTGGCAATAAATGATTTTGTATCATAGCTGGTTAGCGCAATAATTTTAATTTCGGGAAATGATTTCCGAATAATTTTTGTAGCCTCGACACCATTTAAAATGGGCATTTTCAAATCCATGATAATAATATCAGGCTTGATCACGCTGTTGTCTAAATTTAACAGAAGTTCTTCTCCGTTTGATGCTTCAAAAATAATATCGATATTATCTTCTCTTTGCAATAAAAAAGAAATCCCTTTACGGAACAAAACTTCGTCATCTACTAAAGCAATTTTAATAGCGGCACTCATTTGATTTTTTGTTTTTGGTCTTTTGGTACACCGAAATTACAAAATATGAAGCAGAAAAAAGTACTACAACCACAATATATTAGGTAAAAACCTATTTTATTGCCCTTTTTTAACCTAAAAAGTAAAAACTACGCTAATACCTTTACCAATTTCCGAATGAATTTCGATTATTCCTTTCAAAAACGAAATACGGCTATCTATATTTTTCATACCCAATCCCTTCTGATTTTCGGCATTTTCGCTGTCAAAACCAATTCCATTATCTTTATAATAACAAGTCTGAATCTCATTTTCTACTTTAAAATCAATCCAAATTTCGGTAGCTTTACCATGGCGTAAAGAATTGTTCATTAATTCCTGCAGAATTCGAAAAATATGTAAATGTCGGTCATTATGATTCGAGTCAAAATCAATTCCATTATGATAATGCACTTTTACCGCCTTAGAACTTTCAAATTCGTCACAAAGTTCCCGGACTCCGGCATTCAGACCAAACTTTTCAAAAACCGGGGGTAATAAATTATGGGCAATTTTTCTGGAATTCTCTAATGCTTTAGCCGTTAGACTAATAATTGTATCCGTAATTTCATTTGTCTCAGCTTCCGTTAAATTTGGGGAGGATAGTAAATGTGAATTTAATGAAACTATATTGAGCTTAGAACTGATGTCATCATGCAAATCCTGAGCGATTCTTTTTCGCTCTTCTTCCTGAGTAACAATAACTGCATGCAATTGTTCCTTTCGATACTGAATTTCCAAATCTCTTTTCTCTACTTCCTTCTGAATAATTTTCTTTCTCGAAAAATAAAAGAAGGCCACTAAGAAAAATGCCACAACCATAAAAAAACATGATGTGTACAAGATGATGGCAACTATCTCTTTTTCGTAAACCGGGCTTCCACTCATATCATATCTGATTATTAATTTTATTTTTTGGATTAAAACTTACTTTCCATTCGTATAAGATAAATAGATAATACAACAGTACGAAAAAAGCATTTAGTCTCCATGTAAAATATTTTAAATCATCGCTTAATCCGAGGGTAAGATTACCCACTAAAAAAAGGACCGTACTTACCAGTAAATAAGAAGACAATCCCACTGTAAAATAATAGTACTTCCTGTCATCGGTCAGCATATTATAAAAATGCAATAAAGCATATACAACACTTAGCAAGGAAGTCGCCGTAATGGCAAACAAATTAAATTTAAAAAATTGTTCTGTATTAATCAAACACTGGACGGCCAAAACGAACAACATTAAAGTCAGACTCCAGTCTACAAATGCTTTTTGTCTTTTTTGTCCTAAAATTGATTTGTAAAACAATCCTAATAAAACCATTTGACCAATAAAATAGATGTTTACAAAAAATAAATTTTCAATCTGAAAACGGTATAACAGCTCCATCGTGAATTGAATAACACATAAAAACACGACATAAACTGTAAAAAAAACATTAGCTTTTTCCCGTAGGAAAAAGCTATATGTATATAAAATCAGGTTAAGTAAGAGTACCAAATAACCTGAATATATTAGAAAATTATCCATCAACTATTGATTCATTGGACTATTCGGGTCGGTGTACGGAGGACAAGGACGAGAAGCATCGTAAAGTACATCTTCACCATCTCCGGCAGTTCTTGCTCCCGCTGCGGCTAGCTGTTTTTTGAAAACATCTACATAAACACCTGTTTTTGGATCTAGTTTTGTACCCACAAGCATTAAGTTTTGCTCTCCGGCATTATTAATCCCTACATAAGCACGCACGGCGTCAATGTCCTGGTCTAATACCAACTTGATACTCTCTAACGGAATCAGATAAGCATCTACTTTCTCTTTACCTTCTTTGGACTTTCGAAATTTCCGAGCCCATTCCTGACCAACAGCCAAACTGACTTCAACTGATCCTAATTTTTTTTCTTCTGACATAATTTAAATTTGTTTTTGGGTTAAAGTTTAATTCATTAATCGCTTTACGCAATTGTTTAGCTAAACTACAGAATTTTCTAGGAAAAGTATTAATATAAAAGCATAAAAAAAGCCTCAAAATGAGGCTAAATTGTTTTATTAAAACGGAACATCGTTGTCGTCATCGTCGTCATTTAAATTACTGCCGAAAGCTTCATTGGCCGAAGGCAGGCTTTTAGTTATAAAAGAATTATCGTCATGATTCATTTTTGATGGCAAATCGTCATAACTACCTGAAAAATCATCAAGATTATCAAACTTTCCAAGATGTCCTAAGAATTTCAATCGAATGTTTTCGATCCCCCCGTTACGGTGTTTGGCGATCATAATCTCTGCCTGACCTGCAGTTGGTGATGCTTCATCGTCATCCCACTCTTCAATTTTGTAGTATTCCGGTCGGTATAAAAACGAAACGATATCGGCATCCTGCTCGATAGCTCCAGATTCACGAAGATCCGAAAGCAACGGACGTTTACTGGATCCACGCGTTTCAACGGCACGCGATAACTGCGAAAGTGCAATTACCGGAACGTTTAGCTCTTTTGCCAGGGCTTTTAAGTTTCGGGAAATAGTAGAAATCTCCTGTTCACGATTTCCACCTCCTTTATTATTTCCTCCGGCAGTCATCAGCTGCAAATAATCAATAATAATAATTTTAATTCCGTGCTGTGAAGCCAAACGACGGCATTTTGCTCTCAAGTCAAAAATAGAAAGCGAAGGTGTATCATCAATAAACAAAGGTGCTTTTTCCAGATCTTTTACTTTGGTACTCAACATTTCCCATTCGTGGGGTTCTAATTTACCGGTACGAAGTTTTTCTGATGACAATCCAGTTTCTGACGAAATTAACCTTGTAATCAACTGAACGGATGCCATCTCCAGAGAGAACAAAGCCACCCCATGCCCGTACTGAATGGCTATATTTCTCGCCATTGAAAGTACAAAGGCCGTTTTTCCCATCGCAGGTCTCGCCGCGATAATAATTAAATCACTAGGCTGCCATCCTGAAGTCAATTTGTCCAAATTATGAAAACCGGTTTCCACACCACTCAATCCTTCCTTTTTCGCAATCTCTTCAATTTTCTTTTTAGCCTGAAGTACCAAACTCTGAGCCGTTTCAGAACTACGTTTGATATTTCCTTGTGTTACTTCATAAAGTTTAGATTCGGCCTGATCCAGCAAATCAAACACGTCTGCTGTTTCATCATAAGAGGCTTCAATAATTTCGGACGAAATTCGAATCAAACTTCTTTGAATGAATTTTTGAAGGATAATACGAGAGTGGAATTCGATATGCGCAGAAGAAGCAATTTTTTGAGTAAGCTGAATTAAATAAAAATCTCCTCCGGCTAACTCTAATTTTCCATTCTTCTTTAATTGTGCCGAAACCGTCAGCAAATCGATTGGCTGTGTTTCGGTAAAAAGCTGAACGATCGCTTCAAAAATAAATTTATGTCCCTCTTTATAAAAAGCATCAGCCTGTAAAATATCAATTACATCATCAACCCCCTTTTTATCAATCATCATCGCACCAAGAACAGCCTCCTCCAATTCAAGCACTTGCGGCGGAAGTTTTCCTTTTTCTAAATTAATAATTGTGGTTTTATCTACCTTTACAGGATTTACATTCTTGAAATTTTCCATATAGCGAAAGTAGCAAAATTTAAAAAAAAATTGCTATTGAGTTATAACTATTAATTGTTTATAAATATGTTTTTTTGTTCATAACCAAAAAAAAATCCGAAACTGTAAGGCTTCGGATTTTAATTCATTTTGTAAGAATTTACTCTTTATACTCCCCCATCTTACTGTACTTGTCCATTCTTTGGGCAATCAGATCATGTGTTGATAAGTCTTTCAATTCATTATATCCTTTAGTGATGTACTCCGCTACTGTTTTGAAAGTGGTTTCGCGATCGTAGTGTGCTCCTCCTAATGGTTCCGGGATCACATCATCAACTAATTTTTGTTTTTTCATATCAGATGAAGTCAATTTTAAAGCGTCGGCAGCACGTTCTTTGTACTCCCAGCTTTTCCATAAAATTGAAGAACAAGATTCTGGAGAAATTACAGAATACCAGGTATTCTCTAACATATACACTTTATCTCCTACACCAATTCCTAATGCTCCTCCTGAAGCTCCTTCACCAACAATAATAGTGATAATAGGCACTTGCAAACGAACCATTTCAAAAATGTTTCTGGCGATGGCCTCTCCCTGCCCTCTTTCTTCAGCCTCAAGTCCCGGATATGCACCCGGAGTGTCTACTAAAGTTAAAACCGGGATTCCAAACTTCTCTGCCATTTTCATCAAACGCAAAGCTTTGCGGTATCCTTCAGGGTTTGCCATACCAAAATTACGGTACTGACGGGTTTTGGTATTGAAACCTTTTTGCTGACCTACGATCATAAACGACTGTCCGTTTATTTTTCCTAATCCACCCACCATCGCTTTATCATCTTTAAAACTTCTGTCTCCGTGAAGCTCTAAAAATGTATCTCCGCAAAGTGCTTTGATATAATCTAAAGTATAAGGTCTATTTGGATGTCTTGACAGCTGAACACGTTGCCAGGCTGTAAGGTTTTTGTATATTTCTTTCTTAGTTTGCTCTAATTTTTTGTTGATTTCCTTGCAGGTTGGTGTTACATCAACATCAGATTCTTTTCCAATTATGACACACTTTTCTAACTGTTCTTCAAGTTCTTTAATCGGAAGCTCAAAATCTAAATATTCCATGGATTTTTGAATTTTGTTTGTAAATCGAACCGCAAATATAAAAATATTAAACTGTTTATTTCTCTAATTTAATATTAAAGTATAAAAAAATAGATTTAAGATTTACTTCAAAATGCTCTTTTAGAACCTGTCATACTAGTCCTTAAATTGCTTCTTTCAATTTGCACTTTTTTCTGTGCTTGTAGTTTTTCAGATACTCCCCTTTTGGAGTACCATCGTCAAAAGAGCTAAATTTAAGTATCATTCTGATCTTTTTGCGAGCCGCTTCATTTGCAAAACCCTCATATTCTATACGATACAACGCCGAATACAACTGAGCTCTGCCAATACCATGATAACAATGGATCAAAACCGGATAGTTATTTTCATTATCCATTATCTTAAAAAAAGCATCCAGATTCTCCTGAGTAGGAATCTGATCGGATCCGTTATTAAAATAATTCACTCCTTTTATTTTCTCAATCGCATTTTTTTCAGCGGTTAGTTCTGAAGGAATTTCCGGATTGTTTTTTAAATCCTGCGTTCCCGGAAAACGCAAATCAATAACCGATCTAATATGGTATTTCTTAATATAACGTTCCAATTGATCAGGCGGAATTACACCGGATTTGTACACTTTATTCTTTGTTATGGTCTCAAAATTATGATTGACATGTACATCATAAACATATTTTACAATCCAAACTAGCGCAACTGCCACAACCAAAGAGGCAATAATTTTCTTTTTCATATTCATACTTCACTTTTTTTGTAGCGAAATTACTACAAAAAAAGCAATAAAAGTAAAAAAGAAACCACTTTCTTATTCGTAATATAATTTGTGATCCATTATTCGATCATAATAGTCCTGAATAAAAGCCTTACAATTTACATCGATCTCATTCATCTCCGCATTTCTACTGCCTATCAAATTTTTCTTTAAATCTTTATCATTCTTATCATAGAAACCTAAAACCTTTTGCCCATCAAAAGTACAGATGTAATTTCCTTTAGAAAACTGATAAATTGTACCGGTTGAATTGATCACAAACGGAGCTGAATCTTTTTTATCCAATAAACTTCTTCCCCAACTTCTAAAAGGTCTTCGATAACCTATCATATCCAGAATCGTAGGGTAAATATCAATTTGTTGGGCAAAATCAGTATCAACACCTACATATTTACTATTAGAATGGTATATAATAATTGGAACAGCATAATGATTTATTGCCTTTTGATATTCGTCGTAATAAACCTGATTACAATGATCGGCCACAAAAACAAATATGGTATTAGAAAACCAGGGAGCCTTTTTAGCCTCATCAAAAAATCTCTTCAGGGCATAATCTGTATATTCCACACATTTATGTATGGGTACGCCACCTTCATTAAATCTGTTTTTATACTTATCGGGAATAATATAAGGTTCATGAGAAGAAACCGTAAATACACTGGCAAAAAAAGGCGTTTGCTCCTTATTGAGGGTTTTCTCCATAAACTGCAAAAAGGGTTCATCCCAAATTCCCCAATAACCATCGAACTGAGAATCATCATTAAACTCCGTTCTTCCATAATAATGATCAATGCCCAGAATGTTCGCAAAACCCAAAAATCCCATCGAACCATTAGCAGCACCATGAAAGAAAGAAGTAGTATAGCCAATCCCTTTTAATGTAGAAACCAACGATTCAATCTTTTGTTTGGGATAAGGCGATGACGTAAACGCATCCTTAAAAGACGGAATTCCAGCCAAAACAGACGACATTCCATGTATCGACTGTCGTCCGTTTGCATAGGCATTTGTAAAAATCAAACTATGCTGAGACAAAGAATCCAAAAATGGCGCATGACTTTTGTAATTGCGAATCTTAGCTTCTTTGTTAAAAGCACCTATATATTCTCTTCCATAACTTTCCAGTATAAAAAGAACAATATTGGGTTTCGTAACCGGATTATTGGCGTACTGTTTTATAGGCTGCACTTTTTCAAGTATCACTTCTTCGTTTACATCCTTATAATCAGGTTTGGCAAAGCTGTTGGTAAATAATGTTCTGATAATTGCAAAAGGCGTATTAAGAACAATATCCGAATGCGCAATACGGGTTACATGATCACTGGCATCCAAAAGATTAATAGGTCTGGTTGATTTTTTAAAATCTCCTCCTCTGATACCGCCAATTACTAATAAAATAATAAGTAAAAAGGTAAGAATCGAAAATCCAAAATAATAAATCCTATTCAGATGAATCTGCATTTTAACCTTCACTTCGTTGTACAATCCTATCCAAAGTGTCGCAAAAACAAAAAACAAAAGAAAGACATACCAATAATCGATCATGAAACTAAAAGCTAATATCTTTTTATTCGTCTCATGTTCCAGAACATTCATTACCGCCATTGTAGTTCTGGCAAAAGTATACTTGTAATAAATGAAATCTACAAAATTGGTTGCATAGGCGGTTAAGTTCGTACCAAAATAAAGATAAAAAAGGATTTTTTGATATCCTTTACTGGTGTTTTTAACTAATGGAAGAATTGATAATACAATAAAAAGCAAATTGACATACAAAATAGCTGTTGTATCAAAAGCAAGCCCATAATAAGAAAGTCTCAGCAATTCGAGAACAGAATCAACTTTGAGCAAATTTTTATTGAACAAATAAAAGAGAATCCTCGCAAGGAAATAAAAAATATAAGCTAATGAAAGTCTGTAAAGAAGAACCTTTAACTCATTTAATCGGAAATTATCATACATTTTGCGCAACATTATTTTTCAAACAAAACGCAAATATAAGACAAATCTTACTTTTTAGCTTTTTTATTTTCTAAATAATGTTTTATCATACCATTCGCAATAACCGTAACTACAATTATCAGGGCGCCAATATAAAATTCGGTGCTCATTTTTTCTTTTTCTCCAAGAATAAAATAAGCCAGCATAATTCCGTAAACAGGCTCTAAATTAGTCGTTAACATCACGGTATAAGGCGTTAATTTCTGCATCACTTTCACTGAAGCAGTAAAGGCATAAGCGGTACAAACCGAAGCCAAAACAAGCAATAAAGCCCAGTTGTTTAGTGACATTCTAAAAAAATCGGCAGTGAATTTTCCCTGTACTAAAAAATAAATTGAAATAAAGAATACTCCGGCGGCAAACTCATAAAAAGTAATTACAGAAGGATGGTGTTCTGTTATCAATTTTCCATTCATTAAAGTAAATAAAACCCCCAGAATAATAGCAGCTAAGGCATAATACATTCCATGCAGATACTTTACCTCGACCTGCATAATCAATGCTAAACCGGCCATAATAATCAATCCGAAGAAAACTTCGTAGAATAAAATTTTTCTTCCGTAAAAAAGAGGTTCCAGTAACGACGCAAAAAATGCACCGAGTGAGAATATCGAAAGTGTTATAGAAACGTTGGAAACGTGTATCGCTCTAAAAAAGAAAATCCAGTGAAGCGCAATCAGTAATCCTACAAAAATCAGTTTCGCAAAGGAAGTCGCCGAGATTACAAATGATTGTTTTTTGTACACAATAAATGCTGCGAGAAAAACTCCCGCGAGAAGCATTCTGAACCAAACCAGATTTTCGGCATCAATAGTTATCAAAGCACCCAAAATGGCCGTGAAACCCCATATAAAAACAATTAAATGAAGATTTAAATAACTTTTTAAATTATCGTTTCGCATTACGTAATAAGTAAACTGCCAGGATTCCGAAAACAATATTCGGGAACCAAACAGCAAATAAAGGTGAGAAGGTAGATTTTTCGGCTAATGTTCCGAATATTTTATCAAAAAACACAAACGAAAAGGCAATTGCAATTCCGATCGCCAGATTCGTCCCCATACCTCCACGGCGCTTCATTGATGAAACCGCCACCGCGATAATAGTCAGAATAAAAGCAGAAACGGGTACACTGTATTTTTTGTACAATACAACTAAATAAGTATTAATATTCCCCGAACCTCTTTTACGTTCTTTTTCAATAAAATCGATCAGTTTTCCAAGCGGTAAGGTTTCTGCAATGTAAACTACGGGAGTTAAATCGGCTAGTTCAAACTTGAAAGCAACTCTTTTCTCAGGACTTTTTTCGATCTGATCGTTTAATTCTCCCAGAGTTCTTTTTGTATAATCATACAAAGCATAAGTCTTAGATTTAGGATCCCATTTGATACGGCTGGCCGTAATTTTATAGTTCAGCTTTTCATTTTCGAAATGTTCTAATGTAAAATTAAAGGCTGTTTTAGACTCTTCATTAAAGCTATTGACAAAAATAAAATCGTTGTCATTAATTTGTCGATATACATTGGTATTATTACCCAACATCTCTACTTTTCCGTTACCTTTTAAGTAAGTATACCTAAAATTATTAAAACCTTCACTGGCCGCAGGAACAATAAAAAATCCCAATAAAAGCACAAAAACCGAAACGATTGAAGCGCCAATAATATAAGGTCTTAAAAAACGTGAATATGAAATTCCGGAACTTAAGACAGCAATAATTTCTGTATTATTGGCCAGTTTTGAAGTAAACCAAATTACAGATAAAAACAAAAAGATCGGAAAGAGGGAGTTCGCAAAATAAACCGTAAAATTGTAATAATAAATCGCAATTGCAGTAAACGGAACTTTATTTTCCAACATCTTATTCACCTTTTCAGAAACGTCAATTACAATTCCAATTGGAATAAATAACAAGATCATCACCGAGAAAGTGGCTAAATATCTTTTTAAAATATACTTATCTATTATCGTTAACATAGCAAAGTTTAATCGATTATTTGTTTAATCGTTTAACCGAATAATCGATTAAACAAATCAACTTTTTTATAGTCTTTGACTCATATTTTTAACCATCATTTCTTTCCATGGTCTGAAATCGCCTGCTAAGATATGTTTTCTGGCTTCACGAACCAACCACATGTAAAAACCAAGATTGTGAATAGTCGCAATTTGTTTTCCTAAATACTCATTAGCCGCAAATAAGTGACGTAAATACGCTTTTGTGTATTCTGTATCCACAAAAGTATGTCCCATTTCATCGATTGGAGAAAAGTCAGCTTCCCACTTTTTATTCTTGATGTTGATGGTTCCGTTTGCTGTAAACAACATACCGTTTCTGGCATTACGGGTTGGCATTACACAATCGAACATATCGATTCCTAAAGCAATATTTTCTAAAATATTAATCGGAGTTCCAACCCCCATTAAATAACGTGGTTTGTCCTCCGGTAAAATTTCGCAAACTACTTCGGTCATGGCATACATTTCTTCTGCAGGTTCTCCTACAGACAAACCTCCAATTGCATTTCCTTGTTGTCCTGCATTGGCAATATATTCTGCCGACTGACGACGTAAATCTTTATAAGTACTTCCCTGAACAATTGGAAAAAATGTTTGCTCGTATCCATATTTATAAGGCACTTTATCCAAGTGATTGATACAACGATCTAACCAGCGGTGGGTCATGTGCATCGAACGCTGTGCATATCTGTAATCACATGGGTATGGCGTACATTCATCAAAAGCCATAATAATATCGGCCCCAATAGTACGTTGAATTTCCATTACGCTTTCCGGCGAAAAAAAGTGGTACGAACCATCAATATGAGATTTGAACTTTACTCCTTCTTCCTTAATTTTTCTGTTATTAGAAAGAGAGTACACCTGATATCCTCCAGAATCTGTTAAAATATTACGATCCCAATTCATAAATTTATGCAATCCACCTGCTTTCTCCAAAATTTCGGTCTGCGGACGTAAATACAAATGATAGGTATTTCCAAGAATAATATCCGGATTGATATCGTCTTTAAGTTCTCGCTGATGCACTCCTTTTACAGAAGCCACCGTCCCAACTGGCATAAAAATAGGCGTTTCGATTACACCGTGATCTGTAGTAATACTTCCCGCTCTTGCTTTAGATTGCGGATCTCTTTGTAATAAATCAAACTTCATCTGTTTCTTTTTTCAGTCGGCAAAGATAAGCTAATTTCAGGGAAAATTAATTAGATAATTTGGCAATTAGAAAATTAGATCATTTAGATGTTGGATTACTGGATTGTTAGATTACTGGATTGTTAGATTATTGGATTGTTAGATTGTTGGATTGTTGGATTGTTGGATAGTCTGATTATTTAGACAACTTTATTTTTAATGCGAAAGAAACCTGAAACTTGAAACTTTTAAGACTGAAACCTGAAACTTAAAACTTAAAACCTGAAACCTGAAACCTGAAACTTGAAACTTGAAACTTGAAACTTGAAACTTGAAACTTGAAACCTGAAACTTGAAATTTTTAAGCCTGAAACTTGAAACCTGAAACCTGAAACCTAAAACTTGAAACCTAAAACGTGAAACCTAAAACTTAAAACCATAATACACATTTATCATGAAAAAAATCTAAATTTGATAAAACAGAAAATCCTCTTAATCTCCTCTATACAAAAAGACAACTAAAAAATGAACCTAGCACAAAAACTTGGATATCCTGAAAACACTAAACTATTAATTATTCATGCTGATGATGCTGGTCTGTCTCATTCTGAAAATCAGGCGACCATAAAAACACTGCAAAATGGCTTTGTAAACTCTTACAGCATAATGGTTCCCTGTCCATGGTTTTTCGAAATGGCTAATTTTGCCAAAGACAATCCACAGTACGATTGTGGTATTCACCTCACCTTAACCTGCGAGTGGGAGTATTACAAATTTGGTCCGGTCCTTCCGCTTTCTGAGGTTTCAAGTTTAACTGATCAAAATGGTCATTTCTACAAAAACAGAACTGATTTTAGAAATAATGCCAAACTTCCTGAAATCAGGAAAGAACTTACTGCTCAAATCGAAAAAGCTTTACAATTTGGAATACAGCCTACCCATCTTGATTCACACATGTGCAGCGTGGGTGTAACTCCTGAAATTTTAGAAATCTATAAAGAACTCGGAAAACAATATAATCTTCCGGTTTTCATTAACAAACAATTTGTTGAATCCATCAGTTTATCTAACGAAAAATACCATTTTGAAGACACTCTTCTCGCTGATCATTTATTGATTGGATATTTTTCGGACTTTGAAAAAGGAGAATTAAGGAAATCATACTCCAAGGCGCTGGACAATGTTATTCCGGGATTAAATGTATTTCTGCTTCACCCTGCTTTTGACGATTTCGAAATGCAGGGCATCACCCTAAATCATCCCAATTTTGGTTCGGCCTGGCGACAAATTGACTTTGACTTTTTCACCAGTGAAGACTGCGGGGCAAAGCTGAAAGAAAATAACATTCAACTAGTGACCTGGCGAGAGATTGCATCAATTAGATAATTTGACAATTAGCCCATTCCCCTTTGAAATCATGGCCTTGCCTTTTTTGGGCTTTACAAAACCAAAACAACCCATTTTTTCTCCATATTGACACAAAAAAGTGGGATAATTTCATCATTAGCGCAAACTAAACCGGAAAATCATTTGTCTCCCCGCAAAATAAAAATTACTTTTGCACCAGTTTAACTTTTACACATAAAATGAAGCCTAACACACAACAATTAAGCGATTTAACTATCCAAGTAAGAAGAGATATTCTTCGCATGGTACATGCTGTCAACTCAGGTCACCCAGGTGGTTCATTAGGTTGTACTGAATTTTTGGTAACACTGTACCAAAACATTATGGAACGTAAAGAAGGTTTTGATATGGACGGAATCGGAGAAGACATCTTCTTCCTTTCAAACGGACATATTTCTCCTGTTTTTTATAGCGTATTAGCACGTAGCGGTTATTTCCCTGTTTCAGAGCTTGCTACTTTCAGATTACTAAACTCTCGTTTGCAAGGACATCCAACAACTCATGAAGGATTACCTGGAATTCGCATGGCTTCTGGTTCACTAGGACAAGGTTTATCTGTAGCTATTGGTGCAGCACAGGCAAAAAAATTAAATGGTGACAATCATTTAATTTACAGCTTACACGGAGATGGTGAATTACAAGAAGGTCAAAACTGGGAAGCGATCATGTATGCTTCTGCTAAAAAAGTAGACAACCTTATTGCAACTGTAGACGTTAACGGGAAACAAATTGACGGAACAACTGACGAAGTTTTAGCAATGGGAAGCCTTCGTGCAAAATTTGAAGCTTTTGACTGGGACGTTCTTGAAATTAAAGAAGGAAACAACATAGAAGCTATTATTGCAGGTTTAAACGATGCGAAATCAAAAACCGGAAAAGGAAAACCAGTTTGCATTTTGCTATATACAGAAATGGGTAACGGAGTTGATTTTATGATGCACACACATGCATGGCACGGTAAAGCACCAAACAACGATCAGTTGGCAAGTGCTCTGGCTCAAAACACATCAACTTTAGCAGACTATTAAAAACAGCTTTAAGCCTTAAGCAGTAAGCTTTATGCCTATTGCCTACAGCCTATCGCGTACAGCAAAAAAACAAAAATGAAAAAATATACAAATACAGGAAGTAAAGATACTCGTTCGGGTTTTGGAGCGGGAATGACTGAACTAGGTCAAAAAAACGAAAATGTTGTGGCATTATGTGCTGATTTAATTGGATCATTAAAATTTGATGATTTCAAAAAAAATCACCCGGAACGTTTCTTTCAAATCGGAATCGCTGAAGCGAATATGATTGGAATCGCTGCAGGTTTAACTATTGGAGGAAAAATTCCTTTTACAGGAACTTTTGCTAACTTCTCCACAGGAAGAGTTTACGACCAAATTCGTCAATCAGTTGCTTATTCTGATAAAAACGTAAAAATTTGTGCTTCTCACGCCGGTTTAACACTAGGTGAAGACGGAGCAACACACCAAATCCTTGAAGATATTGGATTAATGAAAATGTTGCCAGGAATGACTGTAATCAATACTTGTGATTACAATCAGACTAAAGCTGCTACTTTAGCATTAGCAGATCATCACGGACCGGCTTACTTACGTTTCGGTCGTCCGGTAGTTCCTAACTTCACTCCTGCTGATGAGCCTTTCGTAATTGGAAAAGCAATTTTACTAAACGAAGGAACTGACGTAACTATCGTTGCAACAGGACACTTAGTTTGGGAGGCACTTATCGCCGCTGAAGCCCTTGAAGCAAAAGGAATTTCTGCTGAAGTAATCAACATCCACACGATCAAACCTCTTGACGAAGAAGCTATTCTAAAATCATTGGCTAAAACAAAATGTGTGGTAACTGCCGAAGAGCACAACATCCTTGGAGGCCTTGGAGAAAGCGTTTCAAGAGTATTAGCTCTAAACAATCCTGCACCGCAAGAATTTGTTGCTGTTAACGACAGTTTTGGTGAATCCGGAACTCCGGAACAACTAATGGAAAAATACAAACTAAACAATCAGGCGATCGTTGAAGCTGTAGAAAGAGTAATCAAAAGAAAATAATCATTTCATTTTCTTACTTAATAAAAAGACCCCGAAAAGCAATTTTCGGGGTCTTTTGTTTTGATCCTACCTCTAGAAAAAAAGAACACTAAACATAGAACACCCATAAGCCTCCATATATATTCCATGAAACACTAAGCTTTCTTTTTCTCTACATTAAAAAAACACCCTCCATCTACAGCATCTACGAGAAACAAACTTTTTAAAACTCTGTCAATCTAAAAGCTCAAATCCCCTCATCTGTCAACCATAAAAAAACCCCGAAATCACTTTCGAGGTTCTACATTTTAATATGACTTAAAACTTAATTTTGTTTATATGGATAAGTATTATCCAAATGAATCCTTTTTCTACCTGGTGTCGTATAATCTGCAGGAACAAATTTTTTGGGATTTGTTATAGATTCCGGCTTACTAGGATCAGTAAGAGCCCCACTTGGCCTGCTCGGTATTCCCCAAGTCTCAGACTCATCAATATTAGGTGTAGATGGATTATCTAAAATTGGATCATACGGATAATACTTACTCAAACCAGAATATGGAGCGTCAGTAGGTTTAGTAACTTCAAATCGAGTCGTAAAACCATCTCCATCATCGTCCTGATCTAAGAAATCCGGAATTCCGTCTTTATCAGTATCATCCAAATTTTCAGGAGCTTTAGGATACAACGTTGTGTTTCTGTAATCATAAACATAACCATCTCCGTTAAGATCTTCCTGATAATCAAAAACCCCATCTGGATTCTCAATCAAAACACCCGCACTGGAATAACCATTGTTTTCGTGATCTAATCTTTTAAAATCATACAATTTAACTGTAAAAATTAAAGGCGCATAAGCAGGTATTGAGCCTGATGAAGGCGGATTTGCATAATATCCTAATCCCGAAGGAATAAACAATACTCCAGCACCAAAGTCCTTATAACTCATAGTTCCATCAGCATTCGCTTTACTTGTCCCTTTTTTAAATTGAGGAAAAACTTCACTCCATCCCATAATTGCACTATACAAATCCACAATATTATTTACATATACAACTTGCTCAAAGAATGTAGTGGTTAACTTCTCGGGATCCGTAGCTGTTTTCTCAACTCGCTTTAAATACTCCCCTTTATAAGCTGCTACTACACCGTCTGTATTCATTGGCGATATACCAGTTCCTTCTCTCAAGACCAAATAATACATTTTATATTTTATTCCATGCAAATCCACATTTCTAGTTAACAACTTAGGAAACGTAGCACTATTTAAATAAGACATGATTGAAGGCTGCGTCGCAGGATCAGTAATCTTCGTAAATGTAACATCCTGATCTGTTAAATCTCCAGGCTTATCAACTACCGTAATATAATTTGTCTTTAAATATTCCTCAATATTTGCATTATCAATATTAAATTGTTCCTGATAATCTTTTAAAGGAGCCACCACCACTTCATCATCATCCTTTTTATTACAAGAAACAAACGAAATACCTGCAAGCAATAAAATAAAATAATATTTAAATTTATTCATTATTGTTAATTTTTTAGGTGCGCAAGATACAATATTGATTTATTTTTGTAAAGATTTTAACTTCGATTTTAGAAAAATTATGAGAATAGACAAATACCTCTGGTGTGTACGATATTACAAGACCAGAAACATGGTTACGGAAGCCTGCAAAAAGAACCATATCACTGTAAATGGGCAGGTTGCCAAACCATCCAAAGAGGTTTTTCCAACCGACAGAATTACTTTTAGAAAAGATCAGATTACACAAATTATAACTGTACTCGACATCCCTGAAAGCCGTGTTGGAGCAAAATTGGTTGACATATACCGAAAAAACGAAACTCCGCCTGAAACATATGCTCATCTGGAATTACTAAAACTATCCAAAGAACATTATCGCAAAAGCGGTACCGGAAGACCTACCAAAAAAGACCGTCGTGATATTGACGAATACGGCAACGAAATATTTGATGAGGAAGAAGAAGTTTAAATTAATTATATTAGCAAAAAAAATAAATCATGAGCAAAAATATCATTTTAACCAATCAGGAAATCGAACACAAAATAAAACGTATCGCTTATCAGATATACGAAACTTTTGTGGATGAAGACGAAGTCGTAATTGCAGGAATTGCTTCGAATGGTTCTGTTTTTGCTCAAAAGCTTGCTTTGTCCTTAACCCGCATTTCAACACTTAAAGTTTCTCTTTGCGAAGTTAAAATCGACAAACAAAATCCACAATCACCTATCTACACCTCATTAACCAAAGAAGAATACGAAAACAAAGGTCTGGTTTTAGTAGATGACGTTTTAAATTCAGGTACTACTTTAATCTATGCTGTCCGTCATTTCTTAGATGTTCCGCTTAAGAAATTCAAGACAGCAGTATTGGTTGACAGAAACCATAAGAAGTATCCGGTAAAAGCCGATTTCAAAGGAATCTCTTTGTCTACTTCTTTATTAGAACATGTACAGGTTGTTTTTGATGATAACGGCGACAACTATGCCTTCTTAAGCTAAAACAGCTAAAATATCCTGAACCGTTTCTTCGACAGTTTTATCATCAACCGTAACCTTATATTGGGCCTGGTTGTAATAAAAGCTTCTGTCGAACAAATGTTTCGCGATAAATTCTTTCATTTCCTCTTCATTCATTTCAGCAATTAAAGGACGCTTGCTTTTATTGTGAACCAATCTTCCGTATAAAGTTTCGATAGAAGCCTTTAAATAGATTGAAATGACATCTTTCCCTTTTAATAATTCATGATTATTGGCATAACAAGGTGTTCCCCCTCCTAAACCTATTATACTTCTTTCAGGAGACCGGAGCAATTCTACAAACATTTCATGTTCTAATTTTCTAAAATAAATCTCTCCCTGTTTCTCGAAAATCTCCTTTATTGATAAATTAGCTCTCTCTTCGATGCATTTGTCCAAATCCAGAAATGGAATATTTGTAATTTTTGACATATTTTGGGCAATCGTTGACTTACCGCACCCCATATATCCTAACAATATAATTTTTTTCATTTTAATAATACCTTATAAACTAAGAGGTTGTAAATTTTACTTAAAAAAAGACAAATTTATAATAAATAAGCTTGGAAATAATAAAAAAAACTTCTTATATTTGCACCCGCGTTCAAGAAACGAATATGACTCGATAGCTCAGTTGGTAGAGCACATCACTTTTAATGATGGGGTCCTGGGTTCGAGCCCCAGTCGGGTCACAAATTGTGACTCACAATACAAGTTTCTTGACAGCATTGACTCGATAGCTCAGTCGGTAGAGCACATCACTTTTAATGATGGGGTCCTGGGTTCGAGCCCCAGTCGGGTCACAAAGGTCGAGTATTAATTTACTTGACCTTTTTTAATTTTCGGCCATGTGGAGAAACGGTAGACTCGCCATCTTGAGGGGGTGGTGCTCGCAAGGGCGTGAGGGTTCAAATCCCTCCATGGTCACTTTAAATTAAAAAGCCTGCAAAAAATTATTTTGCAGGCTTTTTTTTTCGATAATTACGTCTTGTTAATCCCTTTAGAAACAATCACAAAACGATCCTAAATTATCGCTTCTTTTTATTTCGTCCCCACCATATCAAAAAACCACTCACCGGAAGTAACGCACAGAACAAAGAAATAAATGTCGCCAATACTTTTGTAGGAAAACCATAAATACTCCCCGTGTGAATAGCATAATTACTATTCCTCCATTTTGCCCCAAGGGTTTTATCGTTTTGAGTTACCGTAAAATAATTTTCAGCCGAAAGACTATTATAAGTATAACTATCAGATTCATCCCAACCTGAATTCCCTTCATGTTTAACATAAGTAGTAACCGGAACCGCTTCCTTAGAAGATTTCTCAGGCAAAGACAAACCAACAGAAATCCACTCAGATGTCTTAAACCTAGAATCCCTAACAATATACTCTAAGGGATCTTTTACCTGTACAACCTCCTTATTGGAGATTTCAGGAACCTTAGCCCATACCTTTTCCGGATCGTTCCCTAAAAGCCTGTATATCCCATTCGTCCACCAGTCAAAAGTCCAAACTAAACCGGTAATAGCAAAAATCAGAATGAATATAAAAGTATAAATCCCTCCTATGTTGTGAATATCATAGTTTTTACGCTTCCACCTAGTGGTATTTTTCCATTTAAACCATATCCTTTGTTTCAATGCTGCTTTATTTTTAGGCCACCACAAATAAATACCAGTTAAGACCAGAATAAAAATAAACACAGTTGAAAATCCCACAATATAATGTCCTACCTCGTAGGTCAACAATAGATTCTGATGGAGCAGCCTCATATTAGATATCCAGTCGTACCTTAAATCAACTTCACCTAATTCTTTCCCCGTATATTGATCTATATAAATACTACTATAATTTGCGTAATCAGAAGCAGCCGTCCAATGCGGCTTAGTATTCTCTTCATAACTTGTAAAAACATAGGACTTTTTCGGGTCTTTACTAATCTCCACATAATCAGCAAGTGGATGTTTTTTCTGAACAATCACCATAAGACTATCCAATGGTAAAACCACCTCTTTTACTTCAGGTACAAATAATTTTTCTTTATGATACCATGAAGACAATTCTTTTTCCCATACATAAATACTGGCTGCCAACATACTTACAAATACAACAAGTCCACACATAAGCCCAAGCCATAGATGTATTTTATTTAATACTTTTCTCATCTAAATTATTCCAAAAATTAAAAATTAACCTCAACACTAAAAAGAAAACCACCTGATACGTCGATAAAATTTCCCTGATAACTATATTCTCACCTAAGCATTACGTGTCAAAATATGACTCGAAGTGATTGCAAAACTACTCAGCAACACCCCCTCATTCTTCTCATGTTTTTTTTTTACCAAAAGTAAATTATTTTAATTTGTTCCAAATAAAATATACAAATAATATTAAAACAACATCAGCACTTCATATATTTGCATTCACTAAGAAATACCAGTAAAACACACAAACAAAACACACTTCCCCTTAACCCTTCATCATCATACCCAAAACAGAAATACAATATTTAAAAAAACAAAAAAACTACCAATATTCAATTCCAAACAGATCAACAAAACACTGATTTGCTGATACTTTTTTTTAAAAAAAATCTTTTATCTGAGATATTTTCTCTAGGGTTTTGTAAGTTTTTTAACAATACTCATTTTCAATACTCTCTGGACTCATTTCGAATTTTAAGATTTTTTTAATTTAAAATTAATTATATCTTAAGATTTACTTAATTTTTCAAAACAAAACACCTATTTTTTAGTTATTCTTTTTTTTATTTAGAATAATTAAAAATAATTTGCTAAACACAATTGTTGGGATTAATTTTGCGTCAAAATCTAATTCCAAATAATTCAAACTAATGCAGATAAAAAGAATTGCAACCTTGTTGTTGATCATGATTTGTTCAATTCAGGGTTTCGCACAAAAAGGCAAGGTAGTATTAAGCGGTGTCGTTTTAGCAAATAATGGTAAACCTGCCGAAGGTGTTTCGGTAGTATTAAAAGGAACACCTTATTCTGCATTAACAAATGAATACGGTCAATACGAAATTACTGCGGAGTCAGGAAATTATGTACTACAAATAAGCTATGTAGGTTTTAAATCCAAACAAATTAAGATCAACATAGACGAATCAAACAAAAAGCTTACCGATGTAATTATTGAAGAAGACACCGCTTCTTTAGACGAGGTCAAAGTAACCGGAAAATCGAAGGAAGAACGTGCACGCGAACAAGCTTTTAACATGAACGCTATTGAACTTAAGAAACTCTACAATACATCTGCAGATTTAAATCAGGTTCTAAATCGTACTTCAGGGATTCGAATCAGAGAAACAAGTGGTTTAGGAGGTGATTTCAACTTTTCTGTAAACGGATTATCCGGCAAACAAATCAAGTTTTTTATTGACGGGATTCCGATGGAAAACTTCGGAAGCACCATGTCTTTAAACAATATACCAATAAACTTAGCCGAACGTATCGAAGTCTACAAAGGTGTAGTCCCGGTTTCTCTGGGAGCAGATGCTTTAGGAGGTGCGGTAAATATTGTCACCAACCAAAATATAAATACTTTTCTGGATGCAAGTTACAGCTACGGATCATTTAACACCCACAGAACCGCTTTATCAAGCAGATACACCAGCAAGAAAAGCGGATTTACAATTGGCGTAAATGGCTTTTACAATTTTTCGGATAACAATTACATCATGAAAAATATCACTCTATCTGGAGAAAGCACTCCTCGCAACTTCAGAAGATTTAATGATGGTTTTGAATCCACTATGGTACAGGTTGAAACTGGTTTTAGAAATAAAAAATGGGCAGATATTTTCCTTATCGGATTTCAATATGCCAACCGCTATAAAGAACGTCAGACTGGTGCTGATCAGGAAATTGTTTTTGGAAAAGTACATTCCTCAGGCGATTTTATTCTGCCAAGCATAAAATACAGAAAAGACCATTTTTTAATCAATGGGTTAAGCGCTAATTTGTATGCCTCTTATGCAATTGACAAAAGCACAAATATCGATACCTCCATCAATAAGTATGACTGGAATGGCGAAGTAATTGATACTCATCCAAATTTTGGAGAGCAGGGATCATTTCAAATATTTAAGTACGAGAATAAATTTGCAATTGTCCGGGCAAACTTTGGCTATAAATTGAATGATAATAATGTATTCAGCTTCAATTACAATTTAAGCAACAGTACCCGAAAAGGAATAAATCATTATAATTTAAACAATCAGGAGTCGAACGCCTTAGACGTACCTAACAAATTAAACAAATCAATTGCAGGATTGGGTTGGGAAAATCAGGCCTTTAATAATCGATTAAGCACCTCTGTATTTGTAAAAAATTATCGATTGCATACCTATATCCGAGAAGCGGTATTTTATAATTCTACAGGTTACAAAAAAGAAGAATCAGAACTTACCAATAATTATTTTGGATATGGGACTGCTTTGAGATACAAATTCAATGACAACAGTGGTATTAAGGCTTCTTTCGAACACACGTACAGGATTCCGGAAGTTGAAGAATTATTAGGTGACGGTATAAACATACTCGCAAATCCAAAATTAAAACCTGAAAGCAGCGATAATTTTAATCTTGGAGCTTACTATAAATTCATATTACAGGACAACCACTCTATTGCAATTGAAGCAAATGGCTTTATAAGAAAGGCTCAGGATTTTATTCTTTTACTACCCGGAGGCATTTTCTCTAATTACAACAATGTCGGCAAAGTAGATATCACAGGTATTGATACTGATATAAAATACAACTACAAAACCCTTAACGCTTCATTTAACGCAAGTTATAATAATTCTACAAATAAAGACAAAGCCTCTTCTGCCTATTTAGACAGACTACCAAATCAACCTTGGCTTTTTGCCAACGGAAGTCTGGGATATGGAAAAGAAAACTGGCTAGGAAAAGACACCAAAATTCAATTTGACTGGTACTCTCAATATATTCACTGGTTTTATCTAACATGGCCAAGCAAAGCTTTCGAAGCTGGCAAAAGCAGAATCCCAACCCAGTTTATTCAAAATGCAAGCATAAGCTATTCCTTAAAAAACGGAACTTATAATATAGCATTAGACTGTACAAACATTTTTGACACAGAAGCCTATGATAATTACAAGTTACAAAAAGCCGGAAGAGGTTTCTATATAAAGCTAAGATATTTCATTAAATAATAAATCAAATAAAAATTAACTTAAACAACTAATAATGAATACTAAATTAAAATTTCTAGGTCTATTAAGCATTGCATTGATAGGTTTTTCATCTTGTAGCAATGATGACAAAAAAGAAACTGATGCAACTACAACCGGAGAAGAATTTGTTTTTTCAGGAGGCGTAAATAATCCATCGGCAAATTATATGCTTACAGCAGGAACATTAGCCACCGGTTTTACATCTGCTAATGGAAATGGTGCAGAAATAACCGGAAACGGAAGACTATTCAAAAATGGATTTTACTATAAAATAGCCAGCGGAAAACTTTCTAAATACAAATTTGAAAAAAACTTATTGACTTTGTCAAAAGAAATAACATTAGCCGGTAACGCTTTATGGTCATACTGGTTAAATGACAACACCCTTATTGTATGGAACGGAACAACATCTGCACCAAATGCTGATCTCACATACAACATTGTCAACACAGATGATTTATCGGTAGCAAAATCAGGAACTTTAACAGTTACAGGATTACAGGCTACAGATAAAGCTATTTACCTTTCAGGATGTGTTTTAAACAATGGCAAACTATATTTACCTTATACGGTATACCACTCCGGATGGACCAGTACTTCTGTAGCTTACCTGGCTTCTGTAGATTACCCTTCTATGAGCAATTTAAAGATTGACACGGACAACCGTTCCGGTGCTTTAGGTACATTTTCTACTTTAATGGGAGGTACAATAAAATACAATAATGACCTTTACATTATTACTGATTGTGGTGATCGCTGGGGATCAGTTGCTGATAAACCAAGTGCTATTTTCAAAGTAAGCAACGGCTCAACAGAAATTAATGCCGATTACTTTTTTGATTTATCAACCAGCAGCAATGGGAACAAAGAATTCTACGGTCTTTACGATTTAGGAAACGGAAAAGGGATAACTCGTTTAGGAAAAAAAGAGGTTCTTTTAACTTTTGATGATTACAACGCTTCGGACGTATTTGAGTATTATGTTGTTGACGTAGTTTCCAAAACTAAAACAAAATTAAATTTACCTTTAAGCCAATATGTAAGTGCTTCACCTGTTCTGGTTGAAAATGGCAAAGCTTATATTTTAGTATCATCTAAAGCAAACGGAAATTTTGTTTACACCTATGATATCAATTCCGGCAGCTTAACTAAAGGTATCGAAGTTAAAGGATTAGATTATGTAAACTGGATCTCAAGATTAAACAAATAAAGCTTTACGGGTGAGGTTCCTAAAACAGGTTAAACGAATTAAACTGCCCTCTCATCAAAAACTAAAAGCCTGCAAAATAGATATTTTGCAGGCTTTTTCATATCACGTATTTCCATTTCTCTCTTACATAAAGAAATTGGTTTTACATCTGATTTAAAGACAACACTCTATACTATTACCTTAAAAAGTATAAAATTGTTTAATTAAACGGCGGAAGTCCTGTAACAATCAAATAAAAACACAGTATTAGTTTTATTTGAATTTTAAGATTTATTCCCTTACAAAAGAACAAAACTTCATATTAGCCACTGATTAAAAACCTTTTATCCTCTCCAAAAAATCGTTTAAATTATACGTCATTATCGTTAGTAAAAAGAAAAACACGTCAAAAAGCATTTACCTTTCTTCTCTTACAACCTCTTTATCAGATCATTAATTCTTTATTAAATTTTACTTCAAAGAAGGTAGGATATATCCAAAATAACTTCTTATATTTGCACCCGCGTTCAAGAAACGAATATGACTCGATAGCTCAGTTGGTAGAGCACATCACTTTTAATGATGGGGTCCTGGGTTCGAGCCCCAGTCGGGTCACAAACTGTGATTCACAATACAAGTTTCTTGAAAGCAATGACTCGATAGCTCAGTCGGTAGAGCACATCACTTTTAATGATGGGGTCCTGGGTTCGAGCCCCAGTCGGGTCACAAAAGGTCAAGTATTCATTTACTTGACCTTTTTTATTTCTAAGCCTTACCTTAAAACAGCAGACTCTATTGTGGCAAACTAAACCCCAAAATTTACAATCCATTAAAGTCACTCCCTATTACAACCTTGAAATCAATAAATCCGGATTTGAAGTCAGAAAACTTAACAGAAGATCGAATGTTTTAAATACCTTTGAACTATAAACCTACCAAAACGACCAAAACAAATTAAACAAAGCACAACCTTAAATCATCTACTTTTCGAAAATCTAATGAAATTCTATTTTTCGCTGCTGCTTATTTTTGTTTTTCCGTATTTCTGCACTGCACAGATTGACACAACTTACATCAAACCTTTTGAAAATAAAGCTTCCGTAAGAACCTATTTATCGATGAAATTCATTTCACTGCAACAGGAAACAGAAGGAGATATGAAAAGATTCATGCCCAATACTCCCATGAGCTTAGGTTTTGGTGTTTCTGTAAAAAATACCATAATCGATTTTAGTTACGGTTACGGACTAAGTTTCCTGAAAGACAAAGAAAAAGGAAGAACCAAAGCACTCGATTTTCAGATTCATAACTACGGAAGAAAATTCATAATTGATCTTTTCATTCAAAAATACCACGGTTTCTATACGGAGGATGATGCTGACAAAAACATACAATTATACCCTGATCTCAAAATCCAGCAATATGGCGCTTTTGGACAATATGTTTTTAACAACAAAAAATTCTCCTATAAAGCGGCCTTTGTTCAAAACGAAAGACAATTAAAATCAGCCGGAAGCTTCCTGCTTGGCGGAGGAGTTTATTTTTCGAAAATAGGCTCTGATAGCTCTTTTGTACACAAATCTAAAAATTCACTGCGCAATTTTCAATTTGGAATTAGCGGAGGTTATGCGTACACCTGGGCCATTAGCAAAAGATGGTTTACCAGCGGATCAGTAACCATAGGTGCAAATGTTGGCACCGAAAGAATAAATGATTTCGGAAAACAAAAGATCGAAATTTACCCCACATTTTTTCCCAGAATTGCCTTAGGCTATAACAAAGAGAGATGGTCACTCGGCCTGTCCTATCTCAATAATTCAACATTCTCTGCTTTCTCCGACAATAACAAAAACAACATTAGCTTGTCTTCTGGAAATTTCCAGATTGGCGCCATCTGGAGATTAAACACGAGCCCCTTTTTAAGCAAGAAGAAACCAGAATAAAATACTGATCCTTCTCTTCGCAAAAAAAATAATAAATATTTGACAAAAGCACTTCTCTTACAAAACAAAACTTCCTTAAATTCGTTTCCTAAATTATTAACCTACTAACTAATCCCAAATTGGTTTATGAAAAAATTTCTATTAGTATCATTTGTTATGATCACCTGCTCTACCTGGGCACAATCTGCAACCGGCTATTTTGACAAAGCCCTTAAAAAAGCTGAAGCCGGCAATACAAAAGGAGCGATTGCCGATTATACAAAAGCCATCAGCATGAATTCAAAATTTGTAGAGGCCTATCAAAATCGCGGTGTTGCCAAACTAAAACTCAACGACCTTAAAGGCGCCCTTGCTGATTTTAGCAAAACCATTGACCTGGACAGCATGAATGCCGACGCCTTTACCGGAAGAGCAAACGTAAACTACAAGTTAACGAATTTTAAAGAAACCGTTGCAGACTGCACCTCATCTCTGGGTTTAAATCCAAAAGATTATATCGCTTACAACCTGAGAGGCTTGGCTTATAACAAAATCGGAGATCAGAAAAATGCCTGCAAAGATTTTACAAAAGCAATAGAATTAGGCAGTCAAAGCGCTATCAAAAACAAATCAACTTTTTGCAAATAGAGTTAAAATCTTATCGCAATAAAAACAAAAGCAATCTGTAGTATTTCTATTTACAGATTGCTTTTTCTTTACAGCCCATTTCCTCATCTCACAGATATTTTTACATTTGTTGTTAAATCCAATCTGCAATGGCGCTTCTCAAGAAAATAAACCAGAAAGCTCAACCCGATATTAATTCCGGTTTCGGATCAAATGCAAACAGCTACGGAAGCCGTTTTGTAAACAAAAACGGAACACCTAATGTCGAAAAAAGAGGAATGCATATCCTTCGTCGCATTAGCTGGTACCACACCATGATCGATATGCCCAACTGGAAATTCATGCTTATCCTTTTTTCGTTTTATATCGGTATCAATTTTATTTTTGCACTTGCTTACTATGTTATCGGAATTGAAAATCTTAACGGAATTAAGCAATCAGAAGGTATACTGATTCAGTTCGGACAGGCGTACTTTTTTAGCGCTCAAACTTTTACCACTGTAGGATACGGACATATCAGCCCTACCGGATTTTTAACAAGTGCTCTTTCTGCTGCCGAAGCTTTGATTGGATTGCTGAGCTTTGCCATAGCAACCGGTCTTTTCTTTGGAAGATTTAGCAAACCAACCGCTTTTTTAAAGTTTGCCGATCATGCATTAATTTCACCTTACCAAGACAAGAGAGGACTCATGGTACGCCTTGTTCCTTTTAAAAACACCAATTTCACCGATGCTACTGCCAGAATGACTCTGGGATTAAGTTTAGAAGAAAATGGTCAAAAAACCAATAAATTCTATAACCTAGACCTTGAACTGGAACGCATAAACGCTCTTTCTTTAAGCTGGACACTGGTACATCCCATTACAGAAAGCAGTCCGTTGTATAATTTTACAGAAGAAGATTTTAAAAAAGTACATGGCGAAATACTGGTTTTTATTACCACTTTCGACGATATGTACAGCAATACTGTAGCTGCAAGAACTTCTTATACTTTTGATGAAGTAATTTACGGCGCCAAATTTGAAACGATGTATAACAGAAGTAAAGATGGTTCTAAAACGATCCTTCATTTAGACAAATTAAATCATTATCAATCTGTAAATCTCTCTTAACCTGTGGATTTCAACCAAGTTATAAAGGCAATTTGAGATTTTATTCTATTTTTGTTCACCAATTAGCGAAAAATGATAAACAATATAAAAACGGTTTTCAGCATAAAAGATCTTGAAAACTTATCCGGAATAAAAGCACATACCATTCGCATCTGGGAAAAAAGATACAATATCTTAGAGCCCATGCGTACCGATACCAATATCAGGCTTTATAATCTACAGAATCTTCAAAAGCTTTTAAACATCACATTATTACACGAATACGGCTATAAAATATCTAAAATAGCGACCTATCCCGAAGAAAAAATTCCACAATTAGTTCGCGAAATCATCTCCAAAAAAAACTCCCAAAATTACGCCATTACTTCCTTCAAGATGGCGATGATGAATTTTGATCAGGAAATCTTCTTCAATACTTTCGACTGGCTTATTTCTGAAAAATCATTTAGAGAAGTTTTCAAAGACAATTTTCTTCCTTTACTAAAAGAATTAGGTTTATTATGGCAATCCGAAACCATAACTCCCGCAAATGAGCATTTTATGAGTCATTTGATTAAGCAGAAAATATTAATTTATACAGAAAGCCTGCAAATTCTAAGACCCACGAAAACCGATCGAATTTTTGTACTTTCTCTTCCTTTGAATGAAATCCATAAAATAGGCTTACTTTATTTGCAGTACGAGATTTTACTAAAAGGATACAAAACCATTTATCTGGGCGAAAGCATGCCTATCGAAAACCTCCAGGATTTAACCAAACATTTCGAGAACATTACTTTTGTATCTTTCATGACTGTTCAACCAGATCGCAACGTAATCAACCAATATGTCAAATCGATGGGACAAAAGTTGCTTCAAAAGAACAACGAGATTTGGCTTATGGGAAACATGGTCGAACATATCGATCAGAAAATTTTATCGGAAAGAATACGCGTTTTTGATTCTATGGAAGAAACAATCAGCATGCTGTAATATTTTTGTTTAAAGTTTTTGTATATTTGTTAAACAAATGAAAAAAACTATAGCAATAATAGGTTCAGGCTTTTCTTCTCTAGCCGCTTCATGTTATCTCGCACAGCAAGGTAATACGGTAACTATCTATGAGAAAAATGAAACTATTGGAGGCAGAGCCAGACAATTTAAGAAAGAAGGCTTTACATTCGACATGGGACCAAGCTGGTATTGGATGCCGGATGTTTTCGAACGCTTTTTTCAGGATTTCAATAAAAACTCTTCCGACTATTACGAGCTCATCAAACTGAATCCGGCTTACAGAGTGTATTTTGGTTTAAATGATTTCATCAGCATTTATGACAATTTAGAAGAAATAAAAAACACTTTCGAACAGATTGAAACAGGAAGCGGTGAGAAACTTCAAAAATTCATCAATCACGCCAAAAGCAATTATGATATTGCCATCAAAGATTTAGTCTATCGTCCCGGAGTTTCGGCACTGGAATTAATCACAGTCCAAACAGCTTTCAAACTGAATCAGTTTATTAGTACGGTTAGCGCCGATATCCGAAAGCAGTTTAAGAATCCAAAACTCATCCAAATACTGGAGTTTCCCGTTTTGTTTTTAGGTGCAAAACCTACAAAAACCCCATCTTTTTATAATTTTATGAATTATGCCGATTTTGGCTTAGGAACCTGGCACCCAAAAACCGGAATGTACGATGTGGTACGCGGAATCGAAAAACTGGCATTGGAATTAGGCGTAACGATTACAACCAACTCTCCTATTGAAAAGATTATTGTTAAAGACAAAAAAGCCACAGGACTTTTAATTGACGGAAAAACCATAGAAGCGGATATTATTTTAAGCGGTGCTGACTATCAACATACCGAAACTTTACTGGATATCGAACATCGTGCTTATTCAGAAAAATATTGGGAAAGCCGTACTTTTGCCCCCTCCTCTCTTCTCTTTTTTGTGGGATTCAATAAAAAAATAGCCAACATCACACACCACTCTTTGTTTTTTGATGTTGATTTTAACCAACACGCAGCCGACATCTACGACGATCCGAAATGGCCCGAACAGCCCTTGTTTTATGCCAATTTCCCTTCTAAAACAGATTTAACTGCTGCTCCGGAAGGAATGGAAAGCGGTTTTTTCCTCATTCCGTTAGCCCCCGGAATACAAGACAATGAACAACTTCGTGAAGTCTATTTTGAAAAAATAATCTCCAGATTCGAACAATTAACCGATCAACAAATAAAAAATAGCATTATATTTAAGAGATCATTTTGTAAGAACGATTTTGTCGACGATTACAATGCCTATAAAGGCAATGCTTACGGAATGGCCAATACACTATTGCAAACCGCTTTTCTAAGGCCCAAACTAAAAAGTAAAAAAGTTCGTAATTTATATTTTACGGGACAGTTAACGGTTCCCGGCCCTGGTGTTCCACCTGCTTTAATTTCAGGAAAATTAGCAGCTGAGTTAATTCAAAAATCTTTTAGTTCTTAACAAATGAAATCACTATTCGACACTGTTTCTTTCAAATGCAGCAAACTGGTTACTCAGAGTTACAGTACCTCATTTTCATTGGCCGTTAAAATGTTGTCACCGGGTATTCGTGATGCTATTTACAGCATTTACGGGTTTGTACGTTTTGCTGACGAAATTGTCGATTCATTTCATGACTTTGAAAAAGAGAACCTCATCCATGATTTCGAGAAAGAATATTACAAAGCGATGCAAACAGGTATCAGCCTTAACCCTATTCTCAACTCTTTTCAGCATACCGTAAAGCAGTACAATATTACTGATGATCTGATTCAGGCCTTTTTAAAAAGCATGAAACTCGATCTTGTGAAGTCAAGTTACCCTACTCATACTGAATATGAAGATTACATTTATGGTTCGGCCGATGTAGTAGGCCTAATGTGTCTAAAGGTTTTTGTAAAAGGAAACGAACAAAAATACGAACAACTCAAAAATGAAGCCATGCGATTGGGATCGGCCTTTCAGAAGGTTAATTTTCTGAGAGATCTAAAAGAGGATAATTTGGTTTTGAACCGAAATTACTTTCCGGGAATTGATTTAAATTCCTTTGACGAAGAAGCTAAAACGAATATTATTGCCGAAATCGAAGAAGATTTCAGAATCGCTTTTCAGGGTATTGTAAAACTTCCTATCGACGCTAAATTTGGTGTTTATACTGCTTATATTTATTACCGAAAACTGCTTCAGAAGCTTAAAAACACCCCTTATTACGAAATTGGAAATTCGAGAATCAGAGTTTCTAATTATACCAAAGCCGGGCTTTTAGCACAGTCTTTTGTAACCTATAAATTAAAATTAGTCTAAGATCAATTCCCAATATAGAGAAACTTAACTTTTATAAGCTAAAACGTAAATTCAAGACATACAAAATGATTTCTTTTTTAATTTTTTTAGGTGTTTTTTTATTCATGGAATGTGTCACCTGGCTCACTCACAAGTACATCATGCATGGGCTGATGTGGTATTTTCATGCAGATCACCATCAACCCAAATACGAAAACACTTTTGAACGCAACGATATTTTCTTTGTCCTGTTTGCCATCCCCAGTATTATTCTTTTTTACTTTGGTGTTGAGGGTGGATTCAACTACTTATTTTTTATTGCCTGTGGAGTAACGCTTTATGGGGTGTGTTATTTTTTGATTCACGATGTTTTGATTCATCAGCGTTTTAAATGGTTTAAAAACACCAAAAACAAATACTTGATTGGCCTGCGAAAAGCACATAAAATACACCACAAGCATTTAGACAAAGAAGACGGAGAATGTTTCGGAATGTTGTTTGTTCCTTTTAAATATTATAAAATTTAACCCGCTAGGTGTCCGCAACAAAAAAATGCTTTAACACATAGAAACATAGATTTTAGTTGCATAAAGAGAACAAAAAAAAAATATATTTCTTTCACATAAGAGCTTGTGTGCATTTTAATGAAGCGAAATGCCTTTTTTATGGACACAGAAACTATGTTACTATGTGTTAAAATGAATTATACTCATGGTAATTAAATTTAAAAAAGAAACGAAGATCGTTGTTGTGGTTTAAAGCTGTGTAAAATGTATCGTTCCGCTGGAACTCATTCTCATGACGCTTTATTTTCAACGGATTAAAATCCGTTGTTACAAAATTTGTCGTTCCTTCGGAACTCTAGTGTCGTAGACGAGCCATTGGCCCGAATAATATTGTAGCGATGGATTTTAATCCATCATAGAAAAAGATATCATAATAAAAGAGCCATCGGCTCGAACCATATTGTAGCGACGGATTTTAATCCGTCGTAAAAAAGGCATCGCAATAAAAGAGCCGTAGGCTCGACACATATTGTTTTCGGGATTAATCTAACCCGTTAGTGTCATTAACAAAAAAAATGATAACACATAGATTTTAGAAATACAGCCCCCAGGTCAGCAGGTATTAAAATTAATCGCATCCAACGAGTTAAAATTAAAACTGATTTTATGAAAGTATACAAAATAGAGACCGTACAACATGTAAACGCTACTGTTGAAGAATGTTGGGATTTTTTTTCAAGTCCGAAAAATCTCCAAACGATAACACTGGATAATATGAGTTTCGAAATTCAGGATTTTGACAATAAGCGCATGTATCCCGGACAAATTATTACCTATACTTTAAAACCTCTTTTGGGCATTAAAATTAACTGGATGACGATCATCACGGTTTCAAAGGAGAACCACTATTTTGTCGACGAACAGCGATTTGGTCCTTACGCTTTATGGCATCACAAACACTTTTTCGAGCCCACAGCAACCGGAACCAAAATGATTGATGTGGTGCACTACGCTTTACCATTAGGGTATCTGGGCAGAATCATGAACAGTCTTATTGTAAAAAACAAACTCAAAACTATTTTTGATTATCGCTACAATAAAATCGAAGAACTATTCAATTCAAAAGCTTAAATCAGTATAAATCTCTTAGCTGAGATAAAAAATCTAGCAGAACATCATACCATGACAAAACAAAAAGTTTCCTTTTTCTGGTTCCGACGCGATTTGCGTTTAGAAGACAATACCGGACTATTTCATGCCCTGCAATCGGATTTTCCTGTAATTCCGTTGTTTATTTTTGATGATGAAATTCTGGAAAACCTTCCCAAAAATGATGCACGCGTTCAGTTTATTCTGGAGTCACTTCAAAAAATAAACGAACAACTAAAAGCAATTGATTCTTCCATTCTGATTAAAAAAGGAACTACAAGTAAGGTTTGGGAATCACTTACAACTGAATTTGACATTCAGCACGTTTTTTTCAATAAAGATTACGAGCCTTTTACCATCAAACGTGATGCTGCTATTGAGCAATTATTAGCACAACACCATATCACAGCGTCCTCATTCAAAGATCATGTGATTTTTGAAGAAAAGGAAATTACAAAAGCTGACGGACTTCCTTACACCGTTTATACACCCTACAAAAACAAGTGGCTGGAAAAATACCATCTTTCAGGGCAGGCTCCGGAATTTGACACCAAAATTGGTTATGAGAACTTCAGTAAAAATCAGTTTGCTTTTCCGGAATTAGCTGAAATTGGTTTTGAGAAAAGCGTTATAAAAGTACTTCCTCCGGATTTAAGTCAAATTTCTAATTATAAAGAAACACGCGATTTCCCGGCTGAGGACAGTACTTCCTACCTTTCACCGCATTTGCGTTTTGGAACGGTTAGTATTCGCAAACTGGTTAATTGGGCCAATCGAAAAAACCAAACCTTTTTAAGCGAACTGATTTGGAGAGAATTCTTCATCCAGATTTTATTTAGCTTCCCAAATGTTGTGAATCACAATTTCAAATCGGCTTACGACGGAATTCAATGGCGTAATAACGAAGAAGATTTTAAACGCTGGTGTTCCGGAACTACAGGTTACCCCATGGTCGATGCCGGAATGCGTCAGCTAAACGAAACGGGGTATATGCACAATCGGGTTCGCATGGTGGTGGCCAGCTTTTTATGCAAACATCTGCTCATCAACTGGCAATGGGGCGAGGCGTACTTTGCCGAAAAATTACTGGATTTCGAATTGGCTTCCAATGTAGGCAACTGGCAGTGGGCAGCCGGAACGGGCTGTGATGCTGCACCCTATTTCAGAGTTTTCAATCCCGAAATTCAACAAAAGAAGTTTGATGAGAAAGGAATCTACATTCGCAAATGGATTCCAGAATTTGATCTAGGCTATAACGAACCAATGGTGGATCATGCGTTTGCAAGAGATCGCGCCATTGAAACTTATAAAAAAGGGATTTTGAAATAGTTTTTTTGTTTCAAGTTGCAGGTTTTAAGTTTCAGGTTTCAGGTTTCAGGTTTCAAGTTTCAGGTTTCAAGTTTCAGGTTTCAAGTTTCAGGTTTCAGGTTCTATTGCAACGTGAAACCTGAAACCTGAAACAAAAAAACTCTATTTAATACTTCAAATAATTCTCTACAACAATCTTCGCTTTCAAATCAAACATCAGATTGTACAATCCGAAGAAAGTTCTGTTCATATAGATAAAATGCTTGGAACCTCTGTTTCCGTTCATTTTTTTAAGATTGGTATCGTTGGTAAAACGCTCTCCTAATTTGGCTATATTGTCAAAGAAAGTCTCGTCTGAAAAATCAAAGGTTTCTTTCTGAAATGGCTGGGTAAAAAGGGACAATAAATCATGAAACATTTCCGTAAAATAAGCAATCTCAGAAGCCGAATCATCGGGACGAAGGATTTCCAGTTCAAATAATTTCTCATTGAAAAGTGTCTCGTCAGTAATTACATTTTTATTGATCAATTCAAAGTAAGGCACATAAAAATCATCCGGAATTTGCTTCATACAGCCAAAATCCAGCGCAATTAACTGATTGTTTTCATTCACCAGAAAATTTCCCGGATGCGGATCAGCATGCACTTTTCTTAAAACATGAATTTGGTACATATAAAAATCCCAAAGCGCCTGCCCTAATTTATCTCCCACTTCCTGATCTGAATTTTTAGCGGTAAACTCCGAAAGATGCAGACCGCTCATCCAGTCCATGGTGATGATTTTCTCCGATGAAAACTCAGGATAATAATTCGGAAAAAGTATGTTTTCGATTTTACTGCAGGCCTGTACCACTTCCTGACTTTGTTGAAGTTCCAACAAATAATTGGTTTCTTCAATCAGTTTATCTTCAACTTCTTTGAAATATTTATCAGAATCTTTTCCCTGCAAATTGAACATTCTGATTGCAATAGGTTTTACCAGAGCCAAATCAGACGAGATACTGTTGGCAACTCCCGGATACTGAATTTTAACAGCTAGTTTTTTACCGTCTTTAACCGCCAAATGCACCTGACCAATGCTGGCTGCATTGACAGAATTGGCATTAAACTCATCAAAAATTTCATAGGGTGTTTTTCCGAAATTGGTTTTAAAGGTTTTCAGGACCAATGGTGCTGAAAGCGGCGGTACTGAAAATTGCGATAATGAAAATTTCTCTACATAAGCCTGAGGTAAAAAGTTCTTGTCCATGCTCAGCATCTGAGCCACTTTAAGCGCGCTTCCTTTCAAACTTTTGAGTCCGTCGTAAATATCTTCCGCATTGTTTTCATTCAGCTTGTCACGGGTCAAATCTGAGTTTACCATTTTCTCAGCATAATGCTTAATATAGTTCACTCCGATTTTTGCACCGGTTTGCACTAATTTACTGGCTCTTTCTATTTTTGAGGTAGGTATATAATCGATCGTTTTCATTACTTACTGTATATTTTTTCTTTAAACAGAAATTTTCCAAAATCAATTAAATGATTCATTGGGGCTACATTCATCAATTCGAAGGATGCATTGACTGATTTTTCAATAAAAATATCCGTTTTTTCAAATGCTGCCGAAGAATCCTCCATCCAGAATTTTATGGTCATCATTAATTGCAGCCAGGCCGATTCCTGAAGAGCTTTTTCCTGAAATTTTTGAAATTTTTCCTGTTCCAGTCTGTAGTCGTCAGTCAATATCTCTGAAACATACTCTTTAAACGCCTCGCGAAGTGAAGTCAGTTGTACTAAATTTTTAAGTGGATTTCTGTCTATTTTAAGAGATTGCAGGACATAACTTCTGTTGGCCGTTAAAATCTCAAAAAATGTATAATAGAAACTCAACATCTTGTTTTTCATATCATACTCCTGATAATCTGCATTTTTGTGCAGCAAATCAACTGTATTCGCGAAAAACAGTCTGAATATTTCTTTTTCTAAACCTTCTAATGTTCCAAAAAAAGCATAAAACTCCGCTTCCGTAAAACCATTTTCTTTTGCAAAATGATAAACTGATTTTGGTTTTTGTTCCTTTTCTAAAACTTCATCCATGTATTTTGAAACGATATCTTCTCTTGTGATAGCCTTATTTTTAGTTGCCATTTCATTAAAATTTAGAATTTGCCTTAAAGGTAAGGAATGTTTAAGTACCTTTACTTTGCCTTAAACAAAATGCACTGTTAAATATATTATAAACTATCATGGCAAAAAATGTTTTATTAACCGGAGGCACTGGATTTGTTGGAAAACAACTTACCGATCTACTCACTGACAGTGGTTTTACGGTATCGATTTTGAGCCGTAACGCACGAGAAAACACCTCATTAATCACCTATTATAAATGGAACTTAAAAACGAATTATATCAACGAAGAAGCAATTCTTCAGGCTGATTATATTATCCATTTAGCAGGTGAAGGAATTGTAGAGAAGAGATGGACTAAAAGACGTAAAAAAGTCATTGTAGAAAGTCGTGTACAACCCATCGATCTTATTTATTCGATCTTAAAGAAAAACAATAAAGTTCCGGATGCCTTTATCTCAGCTTCGGCGGTTGGAATTTACGGAGCAGTTACCAGTTCCGTTATCTGTAAGGAAGACCAGCCCCCTGCAACCGATTTTTTAGGGGTAACCTGTGTTGAATGGGAACAGGCCGTAGATAAAATTACTTCTTTAGGAATTCGGACTGCTAAAATCAGAACGGGGATTGTTTTGGGAAGAAATGAAGGTTTTCTAAAAAAACTGGGACCCAATTTCAAAGCCGGCTTCGGTGCCATTTTGGGCACGGGAAAACAATATCTTCCCTGGATTCATATTGATGATTTATGTCAGATTTATTTAAAAGCCCTTACCGATGAAATGATCAAAGGTCCGTACAATGCCTGTGTGACAGACAATACTACGAACCTTAGTTTTTCAAAAATGCTTGCCAGCTTATACGGCTATAAAATCTGGCTCCCAAAAGTACCCGCCTTTATTCTTAAAATTGTTTTAGGCGAAATGAGCGAGGCTGTCTTAAAAGGACAGAGGGTTTCCTCTGAAAAAATACAAAAGACAGGATTTGAATTTCAATTTACCGATTTAGAAAGCGCGCTGGTCAACTGCCTTAATTAGTCATTTTAGCGTTAGATATACCGGATCATCACTTTTGATTACTCCCGTTAATTCGGTATTTACCGTTTTAGCAATCTTAGCGGCTATTCTGTTTGGAATTTCGATATTATAATCAGAGATCAAAATTGGAAAATCGGAAACAATCTGGATTCCGTCACCCACTTTTTTAATGAGTGCATTTACCAGAATTTCTCTAGATTTTCCCTTCATCGAAAGTTTTCCTTTAATTTGATATTCCTTTTCGATTTCGTCTATGTTTTTTAGATCAAATTTTTGAATTTTTCCTTTAAAAACAGCTTTCGGATAACGACGGCTTTCCATATAATTTTCATTAAAATGTTCCTGCATCAGGTCTAGTTTAAAACGAAAATCTTTAATATAAACGGTACAGATAAGTGTACTCGTTTTGGGCTCAACAACAATTGTGACCTGTCTGTTTACCGCTTTTACATCTTCGAAAAAGGGCACTGATGCTTCAAAATTTATGGTTCCCGTACTGGTAAAAAATTTATCCTGAGCCATAACGGAATAAGCGATAAACAGTAAAATAAGTAATGTAATTTTTTTCATAATCGTTAATAATTAAACAATTATGTCATTCGATCTTTTTCTATTTTTAAGAAGAGAAATAACTGGACTTAAGATAAGTTTAAAAAATAGAATGGCAGTACTCCGTGAAAAAACAGTAACCCAATCATTTATACTTAAAGTTACGATTTTTTCAGCATTACGGTTGTCGATTTACTGCTAAATATTTGTGAATGTTTTACCTGACTAAAAATCAATTCTGATCCGGTTTACAGGCACTCCAATAATGACATCAGAAACTCCACGAAATCTTATTGCATTGGCGTACAGATTTCAATTAAAAATCCATCCGGGTCACGTACATAGGCCACTACCTGTCCCCATGGTTTCTGAGCAGGTTCTTTGACCAGTGTCGCTCCTGCACCAATTGCTTTCTGCACCAATTCCTCAACATCATCGGTTATAAACCCCAATTCGATGGCAAAAGGTTTCTGATCCGGTTTACTTTCGATAAAACCGTCTTTCAGATTTTGGGCTGCTAGTTCTTTTGAAGCAAACGAAAGGGTTGTTTCTCCTGTACTCAATTCGCCATAATCCGCCTCCGGAGTTACAAATTTCCTTGAAAATCCAAATGCATTTTCATAAAATGAAACCGATTTTTCTACTTCTTCAACGTATAAAATTGTATAGCCAAACTTTACCATTACTTTTTGATTGGATTCTAAAAATATATTAATTGGGTGTAAGGAACATAAAAACCTTTTAACACATAGAAACATAGTTTCCTAACCGAAAAAAGGCGTTTCACTTGTAATAAAACGCAGAAGACTTCGTTTCTCTCTTTCTTCTTCCTTCTTTCTTCTTTCTTCTTTCTTCTTTCTTCTTCCTTCTTCCTTCTTTCTTCTTTCTTCTTCCTTCTTTCTTCTTCCTTCTTTCTTCTTCCTTCTTCCTTCTTCCTTCTTCCTAAAAACCCACCTCACTATTTACCAAAAGAACTCACCTCCGAGTCCTCTCTTAGTGAATTTCTAAAAGCACGTTGTACTGATTTAAATTTGCCAGATCTTCGATAGAATTAACGTCTGTCATTCTTGCATGTTCTTCTACTTCTTTTTTAGATTCGATTTGTTTGATGCATTTTCTAAAGCGTCTCACCTCTTCTAAATTAGACAAAATAAGTCCGGGAACAGGCACGCTTTTCCCTTCATTATCTTTAGCTACCATGGTAAAATAAGAAGAATTACAATGTTTGATGGCTCCCGTTTGGATATTCTCAGCTTCCACACGAATTCCCACAATCATAGAGCTTCTTCCCACGTAATTTACCGATGCTTTCATGGTTACTAATTCTCCAACCTCAATAGGTTTTAAAAAGTTTACCGTATCCACAGAAGCGGTTACGCAATAGTTACCGCTAAATTTTGAGGCTGATGCAAAAGCAATCTGGTCTAACAGCTGTAAAATATATCCTCCGTGGATTTTCCCACTAAAGTTAGTATGCGAAGGCAGCATTAATTCTGATATGCTTATTTTCGATGAAGAAACGTGTTTGAAATCTGCAGTCATAATTTTTTATTTGTATTTGAATGGGAAAGTTTCTTTGCGAACAGCTTTGATGAAACTACATTTTTAATTTAAAGATTGATTTTCATCTGAATTAGAAGCTCTGGCAATAATATTTTCAGGAAGCGATTTTTTAGCCTTTGCTCCCATTTTCTTTAATTTTTCGACACTTGAAATCAGATTTCCTCTTCCGTCTACCAACTTGCTCATGGCATTTTCGTATTCCGTTTTTGTGTCTTTTATTTTATTTCCAATGCGCACCAAATCGGTAACAAATCCCTCAAATTTGTCGTACAATGCTCCTGCCTGTCTGGCAATTTCAAAGGCATTTTCCTGTTGTTTTTGATTGGTCCACATACTATCAATAGTTCTTAAAGTCGCCAGCAAGGTTGTAGGAGTTACAATAACGATGTTTCGGTCAAACGCTTTATTGTACAAGGTCGAATCTTCATTTAAAGCAATCGCAAACGCAGGTTCAATGGGGATAAACAATAAGACAAAATCCGGACTCTCGATTTGATACAAATCATGATAATTTTTACTTCCCAACTGCTCGACATGTCTTTTAATAGAGTTCACATGTTCTTTCAGGAAGTCCATTTTAAGAATTTCAGATTCTTCATTGATCCATTTTTCATAAGCAACCAGAGAAACTTTCGAATCGACGATCATCTTTTTACCATCTGGTAAATTGATTACAACATCGGGCAAAACTCTGTTTCCTTCAGCATTTGTAAAGCTTTGCTGTACTTCGTATTCTCTCCCCTTTTCTAAACCGGATTTTTCTAAAACACGTTCTAAAACCAATTCGCCCCAATTCCCCTGCATTTTACTGTCACCTTTCAACGCCTTGGTTAAATTCAGGGTTTCTTTACTCATTTGGGCATTCATTTCACTCAATCCTAAAATCTGCTGACGCAAAGCCGCATGATAATCAATACTTTCTTTGTGAGTTTGTTCTACCTTTTTTTCGAATCCCTGAATTTTATCCTGCAAAGGCAGCAGGATGCTTTTCATATTTTCGCTATTCTGCTCCGTAAACTTTGCCGATTTCTCTTCCAGAATTTTATTCGCCAAGTTTTCAAATTCTTTGGTAAATTTCTCCTGAAGTTCGCTTACTTCATTCTTTTGTTCTTTATGACGTTCCCACAAGTTTTCAAAATCGACTTCTTTTTTAGAAAGCTGAATCGCGAGACTGTCTTTCTCGGTTCGGATATTCTCTTTTTCAAAACTGCTCAGATGAAGCTGCTTTTCGAAATTTCTTCTTTCGTTTTCAAACTGCTCTTTCTGAATTTGCAATTGATTTGTGGTAGCACTCAACCTTTCTTCCAGGCTCACTTTTTCGGATTGAAATCGCGCAGCAAATAACGTCTTTCCTAAATATATCCCTAGAAATAACGCAGCTACAAAGGCTAACAAATACGGAAGAAATTCAAACATAATTACATTTTTATATAAAGTAAAAGTACACAATAATACGCAGTGCTTTATTCTAAATTAGAAATTTCACGAATCCCTAATCTCGAAAAATGAAATCATTATTTTTTAAAAAAATAAAAAATTTCACGCAACCATTTCCAAAAGAAGACATCTACTAATTATAAACTATTAAAATATTGTTATGAAAAAATTAATGCTAAGCTTGTTTATAGCTTTTGGATTCAGTGCCTGCTCCCTTAATAATGAAGATATGAATGTAGTTTGCGGAGAAAGTGAAGACTTAGCTTTTACAGGAATTCCACTTTTATGCAACTATAGTGTTAAATCTTTACCTACCAATCCTGTTGCATTTTTAGCTGCTTCCGAAGAAAGATTGAATGCTTACTTCTCTAAAAAAGAGAATACGTGTCCAAACGCTACCGTTACACCTATCGATTTTACAAAAGAAATGATTGTTGGTATTTTCTCAGGACTTAAACCTACAAGCGGTTTTAAAATTAAAATAACCAGCATTGTTCAAAACAAATGTCAGATTTTGGTCAATTACTACGAAAAAGAACCTGAAGTGGGTGAGACAGTTGCTCCTGGGGCAACGTATCCGTCAGATTTCATTTTGATACCAAAAACAACTAAAACAATACTATTCAATAAAGTAGCAGACAACCGTGACAATGTCGTAATAGGAAGTTTCAGCGGTCAATGTACAGGTGCCGATTGTCAAAAATTCTATCAGATCAATGATTTTAATATCCAAAAATTCTTAAACGTTAAAGCCGGTGCTTACGATTTCGATCAATATCGCTATACGGCGGCTACTAAAAAAGGAGATTACACGCTATTCTTAAAATCGGTACCTGCTGAGATTTTAGCTTTAAAAGGAAAAACGAAAACATATGGTTCTCCGGACGCTGCAGATCAGGGAGGGGTATATTTTGAATTACGTCAGGGCATAATGGTCACTAAAATTACGATCGACAACAAAGATACTGCCGATCAAAGTACCGAGATAAAGGCATTTAAAAAGGCTATTCAGGAAAAAATAACAAGTCTAAAATAATCTGATTTATGAAAAAATGTTTCTTATTTATCATTGTATGCGGTCTCTTTTCGTCGGCATATTCAGTGGAATCTACGGGTATGAATTCGGGTTCGATTGTAAACACCTGGATTTGGGAAAAATCGATTGGAGGGAGCAGTAACCCTTATACGGCAACTCCTAAAACAATCGGATTTAACAAAAAAGTCATTTTTACACCAAACGGAAGAGTAATCACATACAAAAACAATGTTGAAATAAGAAATAGCACCTATACAATTGAAAAAGGTATTGGTTACTTTGATCAGGCCGAACATGACTTAATCACTTTTGAAGGCAAGACTTATATCATAGAAAACCTTGACAATCAAAACCTAACCATTGTCAGCAATAATACCGATGCATCACGTACTATTTACAAAAGGTAGTTTTATAAGCTTATAAGAACTATTTTTGCAAAACCAAACAAACCACTTTTTTGAAAGACGATTTAGAAAAATACATACGACTGTGCATCAAAAATGACAGAGAAGGACAACTGAAAATCTATCAGTTGTTCTCTCCTGTTTTATATGGTATATGCCTGAAGTATATGAGAAATGAAGACGATGCCAAAGATGTATTTCAGGAGGCTTTTGTCATCGTTTTTCAGAAAATCGGCCAATATAAATTTGAAGGAAGTTTTGAAGGCTGGCTTAAACGTATTTTCATTAATAAGCTGATTGAAACTCTGAACAAGAAGAAAAAAGAGAGTTTCTTTTTGGACGTTTTTGATCCGGATACTGATTTTGTCGAGGAGGAGGAATTGGATATTGCTCCGGTCGAACAGGAGAAACTGCTGGAATACATTCGGGACCTACCGGATCAGTACCGCACCGTTTTCAACCTGTATGTTTTTGAAAAACTAAAGCATAAGGAAATTGCCGAACTTTTAAAAATCTCTGAAGGAACATCAAAATCAAATCTAAATCGGGCCAAAAGCATTTTGCAAAAAAAAATAATGAGCATAAAAAATTTTAAAATAGCATGAAAAAGCAAAATATAGAAGATCTTTTTTCATCAATGGAAAACTTTTCAAGTGTTCCTCCTCCTGAATTATGGAGCCAGATTGAAGAAAAATTGGACCAGCCAAAAAAGAAGAAGAAGAAAGCTATTCTTTGGTGGTCGGCTGCTGCATGCTTATTATTGGGCTTGATGCTTCCTTCTGTTTTACATTTTACTTCTACTTCGGCAATTCAAACGGTAAAAAATGGCGCGATAGAAAACAATAGTGTGGTTCTTGATGAGAAAAAAAACAATCCAAGCTCTAACCAAACAATTCAAAGTAAAGAAAACAATACTGTTGTAAGTACCACTCAGCAAGAATCAAATGATACCGTTAGTAATTCTTCTCTGAAGAACAGTACGAATTCGTCTGAGCTTTCTATAAAAAAACACAATCAAAAAACGGCAGTTGCTCATTCTGATGTAACGAATAAGGCTAATTCAGGGAATGCGAATCTGAACTCCACTCTTCAAAAGAGAAATGAAGATCATACTGCAACCCAAAAAGTAATTGTTTCTGCAAAAACAAATACAGCCCTTTCAAATCCATCAAATGCATTCAATTCTGCTTCAACAAATCAATTTTTAAATCCAGAGCGAAAGAGTTCCAATCAAAATGTAGCTGAGAAAGTATATACTATCAACAAAAACAATGGATTGGGTTCTTATTCAAAAAATTATCCTATTAGTGCTGATAAAAAAGCTGCTAATCAAATAGTAGCGGAACAAACTTTTAATGCAGGAAAGGGAAACCCTTTCCATCCAAATTCAAAAAATAAGGTGTCGGGTTCTGTTTTCGAAGAGCAATTGCCTGCTAAAAATAGCATTAGTACAGCTTTAAGTGTTGTGAACCCGCTGTCTGACAAACATCAAAAAACTGCTATTGAAAACGCATTCCCAGGCAGAGAATTAACAGGTAATTCAAAAAACAGTTCGAAATTCAGTACCGTTTTAAGCAAGCAGGATTCCATTCAGTTGGCAGAACTTCAAAACTTAGAAAAAGGCATTATTAATCCGGAGGAGAAAAACGAGAAAGAAAAGAAAACGACCATTTCTAAAGGAGAAAGATGGGCCGTTGAAGTTTTTGCCGGATTAGCCAACTCGGAGAATTATAAAAATGACAAAACGCTGGGCAATGTAAACGACTCTAAACAGGGAAGTACTTACGGTGTTAAAACAAAATATAAAATCAACAAAAAATGGGCCGTTGGTTCAGGTTTTAAGATCAACGAATTAGGACAAAGTGTTGCCGATGTTTCGTACATAAGCAATGGTCCGCCTAATGCTGGCATGACTTCTAATGACTATTTTAATCAAAATGCAACAGTAGTCGCAGCAGCTCCTCAAATTAGCACTAGTTCAGGTTACATTTTTGTTTCTAAAAACACTACAAATGCGTTAAAACAAAATAACATTGAAAGCAATTCTATTGAAAGTGGGAATCTGGATCAAAACTTAAGATACATCGAAATGCCTTTAGAGGTTTCGTATTCTGTTTTCAGTAAAAACAGGACCAACATCAATATCAATACCGGTGGTTTTGTGGGAAAACTGATTTCAAATAACATGGCCTTAAACGGAAATTCGATCGGTCAGAATGTCAATGCCAATGATTTCATCTACGGTTCTACATTAAGTAGTACTTTGCAATATCGCGTTTACAAGAAAACAAGTGTTTTTGTGGAGCCTGCTATGAATTATTACGTTAATCCGTTAAACAGCCAATCGTTTAATCAGTTTCAATGGGGATTAAATTTTGGATTGAATGTTACTTTTTAAAGTTCTTTTTGTGGTAGTTTTACCCAAAAATTACTTAGAAAAAACGATAAAATGATCCTCAAAAACAATTGGACTGATCCGGAGTCACTCCCTAAAGATCTTAGAATTGCCAAAGAAATACTTTACGATTGTTGCGATTTTGAACTCACTCAACCTCAACCGGAAGCTGAAAGCAATGAGTACGATGCTTACCGTTTTCGATTGAATCAGAAAAACATCTGTTACAGGAAAGCGAAAATCACGCCCACCAAAACAGGTCAGTTTGTAACTTTATGGAAACGCAATACGACGGGAATTATTGAGCCATTTGATTTCACAGACGCTATTGACTTTGTGATCGTCAGTGTTCGAAATAACGAACTCTTTGGACAATTTGTCTTTCCTAAATCTGTTTTATTAGAGAAAGGTATTTTTACCACTTCGACCAAAGAAGGTAAAAGAGCCACGAGAGTATATCCTCCCTGGGATGAAACAACAAGTAAACAAGCGCAGAAAACGCAACAATGGCAATTGAATTACTTTTACTCCATTACGCCCGAAACAAATCTGAAACCATTCAAAACCTTGTTCTAAATAAAAAAAGCAGCCCAAATTTTACCTTGGACTGCTTTTACTTTTTTACTGAAAGCTATTGTAAACTGTTCAAAAGAAACCACAAATCAATTTCCTCCTCACATTTCACTTCTTACTTTTTAATAATTTTCCCTTTATAAACTACTTTATTATTCTCGGTTAGCGTATAAAAGTAAATCCCCGTTTGCAAATAACTTACCGGAACAGCCGTAGTACTTACATCCTGTGTTGCATTAATATCAACCGGATTCCCTAATAAATGACCTGAAACATCGTAGAACTTCAATTTCAGTTTTTTATCTGTATTGGTTTTTACGATCACATTCACCACATCAGTAGTCGGATTCGGATAAGCCTGAACCGCATAACCATTCTTGGTTTCAAAATCGATTGTTGACAGATTTGAAGAGTTCAATATAAAACGGGCAATTACCGGACCGTGGTCTGAAGTTGTGGTGGTGTAACTTGCAATATCATTTCGAGGATCATATACTGCAGTAGAACCTGAAATATATTGATCCGTTAACTCATTAGAAATCATAATATGATCTAAAAATCCGCCTGAACTTAGAAAACTAAATGCCCCAGCCTGACTGATTTCTAAAGTCAATGCTTTGTAATTGGCTGTATCTGTAACAAAACTTTCGTAAGAAGATGGATTTGGTGCAATAACTGATTTACTTACATCGTCATTATAATCTCCTAAAATCATAATATTAGCATTTGGGTATTGAACATCTAAACTATCTTTCAACACCTGCGCATCATATTTACGCATGTTATAACGGGAAATGTCCGAACCACTATTAGCACGTGCATGAAGATCGACCAGGTTAATTTCTTTTTTAATTCCATTTAAGTTAGTTTCAACTGTAACCATATATGGCAGACGACCAGATGAGAAAAAACTGCTGCTGGATCCTCCCGGATAATTATTCAAAGTTTTGGTACCAGCGCGTAATTCATCATAAAATTTCTTAAACATAACACGTGTCTTCTTAACTGTGGTAGTTTGTGTATTATAAATTACGACCAATTTTTGTGGAGGAAAACTTGGATCTGAATTCGGATCCCATGAATAGGACCATGACGTAGAAATACTTTTATCGAATGTTTTTCCATTCACACTTATTTTCTGAATCAAAGCATCGATCTGAGCATCGCTCGAAACTTCCTGAACTACATATACATCTGCATCAAGTTTATTCATAACTTTTGCTACATTTTCCAATTGTAACGTTTTATTCGTTGGTCCGTAAGCCGCAGTTGGAGCACCAAAAAACTCCAAATTATAAGTCACCACATCGTAAGTTTCTGCTTTTGGAAGAGAAGATCCCGTTAAAGAACCTATTTGTTTGTTTAACAAAGTTCCTGTTACTGTTAATGTACCACCAATTTTAAATTCTTTTGTAGTAGGTATGAATCGCGCATAAAGTGTTTTTCCTGCCAAAGCATCTGTCTCTGACAATGTAAAACTATTTTGGAACAAAGTATTATCCAAAGATATTTGATAACCAACCGGTGCCTTAATCGTAACGTCTCCATATCCTTTAGCTTTAAAAGCAAAAGATTGTGATGTCGAAACCGTATTTTGATCTACAGTCCCAAAATCTAAAACCGGATTTGAAGCTACATAACCCGTTTCATTTGCAATTGCATAATCATCAAATGACCACTCTGAAGCATTGTTAGATCCTCCTGCTGTCGTTTCGTACACCCACGCCAGATAAGTACTATTTGTTTTATAAGCTGTTAATTCTATATATTGAGATGCCGTGTAAGTTCCTGTAGTAGTTGGAAAACTTCCATCAATTTCTGTCCAAGTCGCTGTTTCCGGACTGCTAACACCGTCGTAATTTGTAGAAACCATTAATTTTAAGCCAGGTCCCGCATAAAACTTACGAGAATAAAAAGACAATAATGGTAATTTGTCAAATGTATCTAAACGCAATTTTGGAGAAATCAACCAATCTTTACTTGCTCCACTATCCGAAAATCCATTCATAAGAACTGCTCCTGTTCCAGAATTTATATTTCTGGCAGCATTAGTATAAGTCCATTTATTGGCAGTTCCTTCCAAATTGTATTGCGTCCATCCGCTGTTAGATAACACATTAGAGTCATCAAAATTTTGAATATACGGGTTAATTCCTCTTCCTGCCAGTGATATATGTTTCGCAACAGCATCGGTAGATTCATGTGTAATTTGACCTGTAAAGGCACCTAATAAATTTGGATTAAACCTTACATAAACCGTCTTGGACGCATTTGATGCAAAGTCAGCTGCAGTATATGTTAGTGTTGAACCAAAGGTTACATTATCTTTTGAAATTGAAAAATTTGGAGTAACACTTAACACTAAATTGTCTTTAAGGTCACTTGCCTGAATTTGATAGCTTTTAGAGCCTGATTCAAAGTTTGTCTCAGAAGCACCTAAATCAAGTGCACTAACTGTTGTTGTTATCTCTGGTAATGCAACTGCCGTTGTCGTTACGTCTACTTTAGTTACTGTACTTTGAATATTTTCGTATGCATCTTCAGAAACCGAGAATACGGAATAAGACGTCGCAGCTGATAAACCTGCAAAATTTTTAGTATAAGCCAGAGTTTTATCAACAATATTTAAAGATCCTGACTGCAGAGCTGCAGTACCACTAGCATCAAGTCCCAGTTTTACCTGAGCGGCAGTTGGAGCAGTACTTCCGCCAGGAAGCAATACATAATAAGTTTTTCCTATTTCATCTAACTTATCTGAAAAATCAAAATTAGTGGATGAAATATTTGTTGCCTTCGGGAACCCTGCTTCGTTTACCGGTGCAATGTGATCCGCATTAATATCAATATTATCTATTGCGAAAGATTGACGTGAACCTACAGATCCGGAAATCAGTCGGGCAATCCATCGTATTTGAACTATTTGCTGATTATCACAACTCGCAGGTAATGTTACTTTAATACGTGTAGTTCTTAAGTCTAATGGAGTTATAACTGCTGCTGTAGTCTGCAAGGTTGTACTATTGTTTGAATATGCAGGTGATAAAGTGGTAAAAGCACCGGTAGTTCCAACACGATACTGTAATGCCATTTCTTGCAAACGATTGTTGCTTCCTCCATCATATAAATTACGAATAATCATCGCATCGTAATATACGTTAACTGTTTGGCTCCCCAAACTTGAAAATGCAAAACCAATTGCAAAATCTCCGGATGTTGAATTCAAAAACCCGATTTTATCGTCATAATTATGAATCCCTCCCGAATTGACATTAGAGTTACTATTTTTCACTAATGCCCTATCTCCAGTTAATCCTGTACTCCAGACAGCAGTATTTTGATTTCCGCCATTAGCTGTCCAACCCTGAAAACCAGGAATATCAACATAAGTGTCGGCGGCGGCCGGTAACCCATCAAAACTTTGTTTATACGGAATGGACTGCACTGGAGGCATAGTTTGAGCTAAAACCGCTCCAGAAAAGCAACCAGAAAAACATAAAAAAGCCAAAAGCTGGCGAGAAAAGTAAAGTTTTTTCATAAGTAATTTAAAAATAGAGTTTTTAGAAATCAAATTTATATTCTTTAAAGTTAACAGAATATTGTGAAAACATAAACTTATCGTATCGCGCTTTTGTGAAAATTTTCCAACAATAAACAAATTATCCGTCAGTTCTTTCCATTATTCTTAGATCTGGCGGGACTTCACAAAACATTTGGTTTTTGTATGAATTAAGAGATTATCACAATTTAACAAGTTATTTCTTTTTTAAAATTTCTCTGTCTCAAAACCAATCGGGCTTAATTTACCCCCTAAATATTTTTTAACGACATTATTTTTTCTCATTAGTCTGTACGATTAGCACTTCTAAAGCTGAAAAATAAATCATTTAACTTCCCTTTTTCTATCTGTACAATTTTCTTTACCCTAAAATCGTTTTAGGTTTAACTAATACGATACAACATGAAAAAGTTATTTATCTTTTCGGCTCTATTTTCTCTGCTACTGTCCTGCAATACAAAAACAACTAAAGAAAACAATACTACAAACAAGGAAACGGTCACTAAAACCAACAACAGTTTCAGCAAAACAACAATCTATGAAGGAATAATTCCGTGTGCTGATTGTAGCGGAATTCAAATGACTTTGAAAATCTACACCGATTATAGTGTTTCGCAGAACAATAAATTCGAATTAATAAGTGTCTATCAGGGAAAAGAACCCGGAAATGTCTTTACCCAGAAAGGTAATTTTAATACCGAAAGAGGATTAGATAAAGATCCGGACGGTACAATTTATGTCCTAAACTGGGATCAGCCGGAGGAAAAACAGCTGTACTATGGTTATTATAGTTCTAATCCTGAAAAGATCTATCTACTGGATAAAGACAGAAAAAGGATTAAATCTAATCTAAATTACTTTCTGACTTTAAAAAAATAAGCTCTTTAACAGTAGTTACTAACGATTCAATCCAGAATTATGAACTTCTTCAAAATCAAAACTTCCTGGTCTAATGTTGAATTTATTGGAATCAAATTGTGTATCGCTTCAGCTTACGTATTAATTGGAAGTTACTTTCATGATTTTTTCAAAAATTATTATTTCCCAATTCTACTCCTATTTGCAATTACGGCAATCTGGTTTGTTCTTCAATGGCTAAAAAAAATGAAACATGAAAAATCTAAATCTTAAGATTTCCTTTTAAACTCTGCAAACAAAGTTATCTTTGCAGTCAAAAAACAAATATGCATCATCATTTTCTTCTTTTTAAACCTTACGGCTATCTAAGTCAGTTTATTTATGAATTGAAAAGGAAGAAAAAGCTTTTAGGGGAATTATATAATTTCCCCGAAGGTACTATGGCCATCGGAAGACTTGATGAAGACTCTGAAGGTTTACTTTTATTGACGACAGACGGAAGGATAAGCGAACTGGTAAGAAGCAAAAAGGTAGACAAAGAATATTACGTTCAGGTCGACGGAATCATCACTCCCGAAGCAATCGAGGCCTTACAAAAAGGCGTTGAAATAGGTTTTGATGGCGGTAAATACAAAACCAGACCCTGCACTGCTTTTATCGTTACTGAAATTCCGGATTTTGGTCCAAGAGCCAAAAAAATCAGAGATGAACGCCATGGTCCAACCTCCTGGGCGTCGATTACAATAAGAGAAGGAAAATTTCGTCAGGTGCGGAAAATGACCGCGGCTGTTGGATTTCCAACTTTAAGACTGGTTCGTGTTCGCATAGGAAATGTATCTTTGCAAAACTTAAAAGCCGGAGAAGTGATGGAAGTAACCCAATTTGAATTAGATAATGAGGCCGTTTAATAATTAGATAATTGCCGGGGCGCTTAATTAGTTGCCCATAACTCAATAATCAAATCGCAAATTCCAAAACTCATAACTCATAACTCATAACTCATAACTCAAAAAAATGCTAAACATAGTTCTTGTAGAACCTGAAATCCCTAATAACACTGGAAACATTGGACGTTTGTGCGTGGGTACAGAAAGCAGGTTACATTTAATTCACCCTTTCGGATTTGTAATTAACGATAAAAACCTGAAACGTTCGGGACTGGATTACTGGGTACATCTTGACGTTACCGAATACCAAAATATAGAAGAATGGATTGAACAGATTCCTGATCAGTCACGTGTTTTTCTGATGAGTTCTCATGCCGAAAAATCATATCTCGAAACTGATTTTCAAGACGGAGACTGGCTTGTATTTGGTAAAGAAAGTGTAGGTTTAAGTAAAGAAGTACTGGCACGTTTTGAGAATCACCTCACCATTCCCATGTCAAAATTAATCCGAAGCTTTAATATTGCCAATTCTGTGGCTTTTGTGGTAGGGGAAGCAAAAAGACAAATCGGACTGAAAAATAATTAGTCCTTAATTCCTTTAGTTTTAAACGCTATTCCGGTCTCTTTGTAAAGTGTTCGACAAGTCTGCTATGTAATTACAAACTTTCCTTTTTCGGCATCAAAAATAATATGTTCGCCTTTGAATAGGGTTGCAAAACTTCCTTTTGAGATTAAATTGCATGGCGCGTCCTGTACCACCAATTCAGGAGTCATAATAATCATTTCATCACTCAACTGAATTGCCAGATCGATGTCATGAGTCGAAAATAAAATACATTTCTGCGTTTCCTCTGTTAGTTTTTTGAGGAGTTTGAATAGCGAAACTTTGTGCAGTAAATCAAGATGTGTCGTGGGCTCGTCCAGAATAATCAATGGAGTATCTTGTGCCAAAGCCCGCGCAATTAAAACCTTCTGCAATTGTCCGTCACTAATTTCGAAATGCTTTTTCTGTGCCAGATGCTCTATTTGAGTCAACTCTAAAGCTTCCTGAACTTTCTCGATATCATTCTGACTTAAAGTCCCAATCCAATTGGTGTAAGGCTGACGTCCTAAAGCTACTAATTCGAAAACAGACAAATTACTTGGCGGTAGCTTTTCGGTTAAAACTAAGCTTAAATTTTGAGCCAATTCCAGAGGTTTATAAGTACTTATATTTTTTTCATTTAGAAAAACATGCCCTTTCAACGGCTGCTGAATTCCGGTAATCGTGCGAAGCAAAGTCGATTTCCCAATTCCGTTTGCACCAATTAACGAAATGAGTTTACCCGAAGCTAAATTCAGATTTAGATTTTCAGCAATAGTCACAACTCCTTTCTTGGACTTGTAGCCGATACTAAGGTTTGCACTTTTTAAAATAGTAGTCATTGTTTAAAGGTACTAAGGTTCTAAGCTACTAAGGTTCTAAGTTTTTTCTTCACCGCTTTTAATTTTTAAAAATCAATCTGCGAAAATCCGTTGAATCCGCTTAATCTGTGGCTAATTTATTTACTGGAAATTTCTTTTGCGCATGAGCAGCCAAACGACAATTGGTGCGCCAATTATAGACGTGATGGCATTAATAGGTAACGTAGTCTCTAGTCCCGGCATTTGTGATGCCATATCGCAAAACAACATGATTATTCCTCCGTAAAAAAAAGTACTCCAGTATAAAACTGTATGATTACTGGTCTGAAAAGTGAGCTTTGCAATATGTGGCACTGCCAAACCTATGAATGCAACCGGTCCTGCAAAAGCAGTAACACTTCCGGCCAGAATACTTGTTGCAAAAATAATGATCAATCGGGCTCTCTTGTAATTCAACCCCATACTTTTGGCGTAATTTTCACCTAAAAGCAAGGCATTTAAAGGTTTAATACTTCCGGCACTCAAAAACAGACCCAAAGCAACACAAACTGCCAAAATCAAGATCGAAGTCCAGGAAAGATTCCCAAGACTCCCCAGAGACCAAAAGGTGAATTTCTGCAATTGTTCCGCTGAACTAAAATACGTCAAGACCCCAACAATAGCACTGGTAAAACTGCCAAACATTAATCCGACGATTAAAATTGCCATCGTATTTCGTAAACGCTGTGCTACCAATAAAACCAATAATAAAACCAAAACACTTCCTATTGTCGAAGCCAGTACAATTGCATACGGCGACAATAAAATCGAATTTAAAAATGAAGGCAAAAAACCCGCTCCTAAAATCACAATCGCAACAGCCAGAATTGCTCCCGAACTTAAACCTAATACATCAGGTCCTGCGAGTGGATTTCTAAACAAAGTCTGCATCAGCAAACCGCTCACCGATAAACCAATACCCACCAACATGGCTGTAATAGCCTTAGGCAGACGATAATTGACAATAATATATTCCCAGGTCGATTTACTGGCATGGCTTCCCGTCATACTGTTATATACTTCCTTAAAAGGTATAGTCACTGATCCCAGGCTAATGTCTAAAAAGAACATAAACAATAAGGCCAGACCGAGTACCGAAAACAGCATTATATTTCGTTTTTTATGAATCAATGAACTTAGTTTAATTTAGAAGCAAAAGTAAATTCATAGCTTGGCAACAACTCCGGGTGAAAAATCTTGATATAATCTTTTAATACTAAATCAGGACGGCTTGGCGCCAGCTCATAATAAACTGTTCCTCCCGTTGCTCCCGCTTTACCTTCAAACGTATAAACATTCTTAGACTTGAAGGCATCAAACTCTATATAATGAGGATTACTTTTTCCGAATTCGTCCAAACTTTTAAAGGAACCCGCAGCGATCCAGAAATTAGCTGTTTTGGCTTTCACTAAGACTTTTTCAAAAGACAAGCCTTCGCTTCCCGTGCCTTTCAAATCCGCCCATAGGTAATTGGCCTGTGCATCTTTCATAAACTGCGCCACCCAACTGTTTCCTTTAGCAACATACCAAGTATCTTCGTACATAGAACCGTATAAAACACTTGAAGTTGCCGGTTTTCCCGCTACTAATTTTTTAGCCTGGTCATAACTCAAAACAATTTTATCAAACAACTCTTTCGCCTGTTCTTCTTTACCAAATAAAGCACCGTAAAGTTTAATCCACTCTGCTTTTCCAAGGGGAGATTGCTCCATCCAGTCGGCCTGAATCAAAACATTTAAACCGCTTTTTTTCAAATTATCAAGCATCGCATTGTTATTGTCTACTCCGAAAGTCACTATTAAATCCGGAGATAACTCTATCAATTGTTCGATATTTAATTTCTCGTTTTGCCCCACATTTTTAACGGCACCTTTGTCTATCAGTGCCCTGGTTTTTTCTGAAGAAATGTAATCGGTATGAGGAAAACCTACCAATTTATTTTCTACTTCCAACATCTCCAAAAACGGAATATTAGTCGTTGAAGTCACTACAATTGACTCTAAAGGGACTTTGATAGTTGTGTACTTTTGCAAACTGTCCGGTACTTTCGCCTCTTTCTCTTTCAGTATATAAGTAAACTTGGTATGGGCATCCGGCCAAGGATCTGAAACGGTTACTACCGAATAACCTTCGTGCTTTATAATCGAGAGTCCGGACGCATATTCGATACTATTTTTTTCGGTTTCCGTTTTTACAATCTCCGAAGATTCATTTTTTTTGCATCCGATAAGAAGAAAAAAAGGTAAAACAAAAATCATTTTGGGCAATAAATGTCTCATATATAAGTTCTATTATTTTTTTAAAGGGCTCAGTTTCATCACGCTGCTTTTATGGCATATAATTTGAATCGTCTTCCTTATAAATTTTACAATTTCATTACTGACAAAGGTAACGCAATTTCTATTTTTTTTATCTACCTTTATTCCTACAAAATCAAATAAACATCATTTTTCCCTAATGAATCCCATAAAAACCAAAGTCTGCTCGAGCTGTGAATCTTCTTTCAGCTGTGGAGATACTTCAAATGAAAACAAGTGTTGGTGTAATGATTTTCCCCCTATTTTTAATCTTTCCGAAGGAGGCGACTGTCTTTGCCCTGTTTGTTTTAAAGAAGCCTGCGAAGATAAAATTGACGCTTACGTAGAAACGCTTACCCCACAAAAAGCTCTTAAAAATAAAGCCATATCTTTACCCAAACAAGAAAAGCTAATCGAAGGAATTGATTATTATTTGGAAGACGGAAATTATGTTTTCAAAGCATGGTTTCACTTAAAAAGAGGAAGCTGCTGCGGAAACGAATGCCGACATTGTCCTTATTAATTGTTATGAGTTTTGAATTATGAGTTATGAGTTATTATATATAGATACCTTAAAATCTTAAAACCATAACTCTTAACCCATAATTCAACAAAAGCTTCGACTCCGCTCAGCCTGACATTCGACTAACCCACATAACTCATAACTCAAAACTCATAACTCAAAACTCATAACTCAACATAAGCTTCGACTCCGCTCAGCCTGACATTCGACTAATCCACACAACTCATAACTCAAAACTCATAACTCAAAACTCAACAAAAGCTTCGACTCCGCTCAGCCTGACATTCGACTAACCCACACAACTCATAATTCATAACTCATAACTCAACAAAAGCTTCGACTTCGCTCAGCCTGACATTCGACTAACCCACATAACTCATAACTCATAACTCATAACTCATAACTCAAAACTCAACATAAGCTTCGACTCCGCTCAGCCTGACATTCGACTAACCCACATAACTCATAACTCAAAACTCAACAAAAGCTTCGACTTCGCTCAGCCTGACATTCGACTAACCTACACAACTCATAACTCATAACTCATAATCAAAAATGATCTACCTAATTACAGGCGGCGAACGATCAGGAAAGAGCAGTTACGCTCAAAACCTGGCCTTACAACTTTCAGATACACCTATATATGTAGCGACAGCCAGAAAATGGGATTCTGATTTTCAAAACAGAATTGACAGACACCAACAGGAACGTGACGAACGCTGGACCAATATTGAAAAAGAGAAATACTTAAGCGAAATTGACTTTTCCGGAAAAGTGGCTTTAATAGATTGTGTTACCCTCTGGCTGACCAACTTTTTTGTCGATCATAAAAATGAGGTTACTTTAAGTTTAGAGGAAGCAAAAAAAGAATTTCTATCCATCGCGCAACAGGAAAATGCTACGCTGATTATTGTCACAAATGAAATCGGAATGGGGGTTCATGCCGAAACTCATATCGGCCGAAAATTCACCGAACTTCAGGGCTGGATGAATCAGTTTTTGGCTTCAAACGCGGATGAAGTGGTTCTAATGGTTTCGGGCATCCCTGTTAAAATAAAAGGATAATGATGAAAAGAAAATCCAGATTTTAAATCCCAAATTCCAATACGATACTTTATCTTTACGGTTACTATTCCCCCAACCCAAAGTTTTGGAATTTGGAATTTAAAAATTGGAATTTAAAAATGAGCCATTTAGACGATATACTAAAATCACGTCGTGATACCCGCCATTTTACAAAGGATGAAGTTCCTGATGAAGTCATTCAGAAAGCACTTCAAGCCGGACATTGGGCTCCGTCAGTTGGATTAACAGATGCCACCCGATATTATCTTATTAAATCTGCTGCGGTTAAAAGTACCATCAAAAATCTTTTTTTAGATTATAACAAAAAAGCGGAGGAACTTACCGACAATCACGAACAAAAGGAACACTATAAATCCTTAAAACTGGAGGCCATTGAGGAAGCTCCAATCGGACTCATTATCGCTTATGACCGATCTGTACTGAACCAATTTACGATTGGAACGGTTGGCAGCAATGAAGCGGTAAAATTCAGTTCGGTTTGTGCTGCTCAGAACATCTGGCTCTCTCTCACTGAGCAGGGTTACGGAATGGGCTGGGTGTCTATTCTGAACTATTATCAGTTTAAAAAGATTCTCGATTTACCTGAAAACATTGAGCCCTTAGGGTATTTCTGCATCGGAAAACCTGCAACGAATTACGATAATCAACCCATGTTGCAGCAATTACACTGGAAACAAAAATCAGAGGCTCCCGATTGTAAGGAAATCAAAACTACCGTTGAAAATCTAATTCCGAATTTAAATTTAAACCCAAAAACAGCAAACTCAAAAGATTTCAACTTCAGCACTCAGCTACAAGACAAAATAGATTCGAAGACCAAACCCATTGGCGCTTTGGGGACTCTCGAGACTTTGGCTTTTCAAATGGGAACTGTTTTCGAAACCTTAAACCCCAAAATCATAAATCCTGCTATCGTCGTTTTTGCTGCCGATCATGGTATTGCCAATCATGGTGTTAGTGCTTACCCCCAGGATGTCACAAGACAAATGGTGACTAATTTTCTGGAAGGCGGCGCTGCCATTAATGTCTTCTGCAAGCAAAATGACATTCAGTTATCCATCGTTGATGCCGGTGTTAATTATGACTTTCCAACCAATGCCAATCTGATTAATGCCAAAATAGCCAAAGGAACACAATCCTTTCTGCACCTTCCCGCAATGAGTGAAGCAGAGTTACAGTTGTGCTTTGAAAAAGGAAAATCAATTGTGGAAGACCTTGCGAGAAAAGGTTCCAATTGTATTGGTTTTGGTGAAATGGGAATTGGAAACACCTCTACTGCCTCGGTATTGATGAGCCTTCTAACCGGATTCTCTATCGAAGAATGCGTAGGAAAAGGAACAGGTGTTGAAGATGAAAAATTACTGCAAAAACAAAACTTACTGCGAAAAGCTATTGAAAATTATACCGGTCCGGCCGAGTTAAAACAGCAGCTGGCCTACTTTGGAGGTTTTGAAATTATACAAATTGCCAGCGGAATGTTAACTGCTTTTGAGAACAACATGCTCCTTCTGGTGGATGGTTTTATTTGCAGCACTGCTTTCTTAATTGCTTCAAAAATAAATCCTGCTATTCATAAAAATGCGGTCTTCTGTCATTGTTCTGCCGAGAAAGCGCATCAGAAATTATTAGATTATTTAAATGCAAAACCTATTCTGAATCTGGATTTACGTTTGGGTGAAGGTACAGGCTGTGCGATTGCCTTTCCAATTCTGAAATCAGCTGAAGTTTTTCTGAATGAAATGGCCAGTTTCGAAAGTGCGGGAGTGAGTAGGAAATAGTTTTCAGTCTCAGTTTATAGTTTTATCCTTTAATTTTGCCCTAATCAATTATCTTAAATGAAAAAAGAACTGCATATTTTCTTTACTTGCTTAATGTTTTACTCCAGAATCCCGTGCCCTAAAAACATCAATCATGATCCTGACTATTTAAATAAGGCAACACGCTATTTTCCTTTCATTGGCTGGATTGTTGGGAGTATTTCCTTTCTGGCTTTTTATCTTTTCTCGCTTTTTCTATCTATTGAAACCGCAGTACTTTTGGCTATTATCGCCTCAATTTTAACCACGGGAGCTTTTCATGAAGATGGTTTTGCTGATGTTTGTGATGGTTTTGGAGGCGGCTGGACCAAAGAAAAAATTCTGCTTATCATGAAAGACAGTGCGATTGGAGCCTACGGAGCTATCGGTTTGGTTTTACTATTTCTATTAAAATTCAAACTGCTTTCAGAATCCATTTCACTTTTTACCACTAACATTTTTCTAATTTTCCTTTTGTTTATTTCGTCTCACTCCTTAAGTCGTCTTGCAGCAATATCTATTATTTTTACGCACGAATACTCCCGCGATGATGCGACGAGTAAAAGCAAACCTATCGCTAAGAAACACAGTTGGAAAGAAATTACAGGTTCGTTCTTCTTCGGACTAATTCCATTATTGGCATTTTCATTTTTTCAATCTGAATTTCTTTTGGCAATTATTCCGGTATTCATCATGCGTTATTTTTTAGCCCGCTATTTCCAAAAATGGATTGATGGTTATACGGGCGACTGTCTGGGAGCAACGCAACAGGTTTGTGAAGTTATTTACTATTTGAGCATTCTTTTGATATGGAAATTTATCTAGTTCGTCATACCGAAACAACCTGCGCAAAAGGAATCTGCTACGGTCAGACTGATGTAGATTTGGCTATTCCATTCGAGGAAATCTTTAAGGATATTGTCTCGCAATTACCTCCTGAGGCCCTACTCTTTTCAAGTCCATTGAAACGTTGTACCCTACTGTCCCAATACATCCAAAATACTGTAAAACCTCTTTCCTTTGTTATGGACGATCGTCTGATGGAAATGAATTTTGGCGATTGGGAATTGAAAAACTGGGATGCAATTCCTGCGGAAGAACTTAATCCCTGGATGGAAGATTTTGTCACCACGCAAGTCCCAAACGGCGAATCTTTTACAACACTTCACGAAAGAGTGGGTGCGTTTTTACAGGATTACGTTTTCAATCAAACTGCTCCTGTAGTCATTGTCTCACATGCAGGTGTGATCAGAAGTATTTTATGTCATCAGTCCGGATTGCCTTTAAAAGACGCTTTTACCAATAAAGTCGCATTCGGACAGGTTATTAAAATAGTGATTTAAATGATCATTTGTTCAGAATCCCTCTCTAAAACGAAAACAAATTTGAAAATTCAATAATTTTAACTTTATCTTTGCAGAAAATTAAGGTTGTGTTCATTCATACACATTAAAAGGGAATCAAGTCATAAATCTTGAGCTGTACCCGCAACTGTAAGCTTTGTTCTGAAAAGAATGCTTGTTGTTAACTACAAAACCACTGCTCGCTCTGACGAATGGGAAGGTAAACAACAAGACGCAAGCCAGGAGACCTGCCTTTGTAATCAATATCGAGCTCTCGGGAAAAAGAGTGTAGAAATTATGACTTTAAAAAAACTTTTTGCTCTTTGTTTCTTATTGTTGTGCCAGATTACCGTGGCGCAGAGCGATTCTATTACGAAACTTAAAACAGTAGTCGTTTCTGACGCTAATCTTAAAAAATACTCCAATTCACAATCGGTTTTAAAACTAAATGACTCTGTTATTGGCAAGAATGAAGCCTTATTAACGGATTTGTTAAACTTTAATTCGACCATTTATTTTAAAGAGTACGGCCGCGGAATGCTTTCTACAGTTGCTTTTAGAGGTACAACATCATCGCAAACGGCTGTAATCTGGAACGGAATCAACATTAATTCCCAAATGAACGGAAGTACTGATTTTAATACCATTTCCGGATCCGATTATAATTCTATTAGTGTAAAAGCAGGAGGAGGAAGTGTTATTTACGGCAGCGGAGCCGTTGGAGGAACCGTACACTTGAATACGGATCTCGCTTTTTACAATAAATTTGAAAACAGTTTAAGATTGGATTACGGAAGTTTCAATACTATCGGGATTAATTATAAAACAAATATCTCCAATAAAAAATGGAGTACTCAAATTGGTTTTTCCAAAAACAGTTCTACAAACGATTATAAATATCTGAACCAATACAACTGGAAAGGCGAACAGCGTTGGAATCAAAACGGTCAGTATGATGTTATTACCCTAAGTGCTAATGCAGGATATAAAATCGATGCCAAAAACAGTTTAAAGCTATATACCCAAACTTCAAACACGGACAGAAATACTTCATTGGTTTCGGAATCTGAAACTAAAAGCAAATATGTCAATGGCTTTAATCGGAACTTATTAGAGTATGATGGTGATTTTGGCAGATTCAAAACCAATTTCAAAACAGCCTATATTTTTGAGAATTATAAATATTATGCCGACAATTCCAGCAATATTTATACCTACGGAAAAACAGAAAGCCTGACTACAAAAACCGATTTAGGATATCAGTTATTAGAATCGCTGCAAGTAAATGGTATTCTGGACTACAACCGAACTAAAGGATACGGAAGTGGTTTTGGTGATAATGTTAGAGAAATAAGTTCTGCGGCTTTACTTATAAAACAAGAGGTTTCTCCAAACTGGAAAAACGAATTTGGGGTTCGTAAAGAATTTACAGACAATTATAAATCTCCGGTACTATTCTCGGCAGGTTCTTCTTATCAGTTTGGGAAACTGTACAATTTAAAATTGAATGTATCCCGTAATTTCCGAATTCCAACTTTCAATGATTTGTACTGGGAACAAGGCGGAAATCCTAATTTAAAACCGGAGAGTTCTTATCAGGCCGAAATTGGAAACGTTTTCACCATTCAGAACTTCTCTTTGACTCAGACTTTTTATTATATCAAAATAAAAGATTTATTGCAGTGGGTCCCGGGAGCTAATGGTATCTGGTCACCGCAAAACACAGACAAAGTTAATAGTTACGGCGCCGAAACACTATTGAGTTGGAAAAAGAGTTTTGGCAAAAACAACCTGACTGCAAATGCGACGTATGCCTATTCAATTTCAGAAAATGTAGAAACCAAAAAGCAATTGTTTTTTGTTCCTTTTCATAAAGTAACCGCTGCCATCGCTTACTCAAGAAATAACCTATCAGCCCATTATCAATTTCTTTATAATGGCTTTGTGTACACACAAGCTGACAATGACCCCGAAAAAATCGTATCGGCTTACACCGTTTCTAATATTGGTGTAGACTACGATTTTAAATTTTTATCTTCTTTCAAAGTAGGTTTTCAGGTTTTGAATGTTTGGAATACCTTCTATCAAAGTCTGGAATACCGACCAATGCCCGGAAGAAATTATAACCTGTACTTAAACTTTAAATTTTAAAATAATGAAACTAACTAGATTATTCTTACTAGCATTAAGCGCATCGCTTTTTGTTTCTTGCTCTAATGACGACTCTGATGGACCTAAAGGAGTTTATGATAATGGCGTTTTCATCTTAAATGAAGGAAACTTTACTGACGGTGGTTCCGTTTCTTTCACATCTGACGATTTAAATACTTTCACGAAAGATGTTTACAAAACTGTAAATACGAGCGATTTCGTTGGAAAATATCTTCAAAACATCTTTTTTGACGGAGACAAGGCTTATATTATTGCCGGTGGTTCAAATGTTATTAATGTAGTAGACCGCTATAGTTTTAAGCTGATTGCAAAAATTGACACCGGACTTGCTAATCCTCGCTATGGTGTTGTTAAGGATGGCAAAGCTTATGTAACTAATGCTAATACCTATCCTAGCTACACTGACCCGGAAAAAAACCCTAACGCCAATATTGACGATTATGTTGCCGTAATTAATCTGAGTACAAATACTGTTGAATCTAAAATCGAATTGAAAGGTACAGGAAACAGAATTGTGTTAGATAATGGAAAACTATACATCACTGAGCCAAATAACAGCGACAAGTTGTTGGTGGTAAACATTACAACCAAAACAGTAGAAACTGTTACTATTGGTTCAGATGCAGATTCTATTGAAGAAGAAAACGGAGTTCTTTTTATCCTTAGAAAACCTTACGGTGCTGCCGGAGAAATTGTAAAAGTAAAAATTTCAGACAAATCTGTTTCCAAAATTGCTTTGCCTGCTAATTTAGGAAATGCTGGTCAATTAGATATTGAAGGTGGTAAGATTTATTATACTGCTTCAAGTTCTGTTTATGTTATGAATACTACTGCTACAACAGCTTCTACTACACCAATCTTAACTTCTCCTGTAGGTTATTTATACGGATTTGCAGTAAACGATAATCGTATATATCTTGCTGACGGAGGTGATTTTAAATCAAACAGCAAAGCTTACATCTACAATTTAAGCGGAACATTACAAAAAGAATTAACAGTTGGTGTTGGACCAAACGGTTTTTATTTCAATGATTAATTCCAGTAACTCGTTTGGATTATGACATAAAGAAGGCTTTCATTTCTGAAAGCCTTTTTTATTATTTCAATGCTCGTAAAAGTCCTTCCGGAGCTTTATCAATATACATTTGATTTTTAATTCCGTCCATTGCTTTAGCATCTGTAAACGCTTTCAATACTACCCCACTGTCGTCTCCTGCTTTTTTCGCACTGATTCCTGTTATTTGAGATATTGCTACACTCAGTAACGGTTCATTTGGATCTCCCAGAACTCCTAAGTTTGTAATGCGCTCTAATTTTTCATACGTTGGTTTCAAACCGTCTGTGTATTCTCCAAAATCAGATGCATTTACAATTTTTAAAACTAAAGGCTGCATCGCATACTTATGATTTGGATTACGGTTCGTTTTTCCAAAAGTTGGAGAATCATATAAGGTTACTGATCCTACATTTTTACCAACAGTAGTCTCTCCTACCTGAACTACAGAGATATAAGGCACCAAACCGTTTATAACCAATTCACTTGCTGATGCTGTACCACTTGTGGTTAAAATATAAACTTTAGTCAGGTTCAGGCTGTTAATCGCAGCACCGTCCATTTTATCTACAAATTTATTCAGCACCGACTCAGGATCTTCACTTTGATAATATTCGTTGATTTTGGCATTCCATTTCTCTTTCGAAAAAACTTTCCCGGTAAACTGTCCGGTAATCATACTGGCCAAACGTGTTGAAGTTTGTATCGAGCCTCCTCCGTTATATCTTAAATCTAAAACCAAATCCGTAACCCCCTGCGCTTTTAATTCTCCAAAAGCCGCATTAAGCTGCGCATCATAATTGGCATAAAAACCATTGTACATCAAATAACCGATTTTGCGACCTCCGGATGTAATCACTTTATTGATAAAAACAGGATTTTCATCTAAAGTTGTTTTTACTAATACCACTGTTTTTCCATTACCATCAAAACCGGTACCGTTAAAAGTAGCCATATTCAGGGTATAACTATCCGTTGCCAATAGCGACTGATAATTTGAAACCGTCAAAGAAGTTCCGTTAATCCCTGTAAAAAGATCGCCTCTCTTGATCTCTTTTTTAGAAGCATCAGAATTAGGTATAATATAACGTACGTAACCCACTAAATCAGTAGTACTTCCCGGTTTGTAACTAAGCCTGAAATCCATACCGTTATTTTTTGAAGTTCCCTGAAGTTCCTGTTCCAAAACCGTATAATCGTCAACAATCCAGCTAAAACGATCAATTGCCTGACCTTTTGGAAATTTACTTATGGGTTTATTCAATAAATCCTGAAATAAATCCTGCGGTTTAGAATATCCTCTCAAAAATGCATTTAATGCTTCCTGATTGCTAAAACGGTCATCCGCCAAAGTAGGAACATCAGCTTGCCATAAATAAAACTGATTCAGTCCTTTCCATACAAAATCATTAACCTGCAATGAGGCCGGAGCCGCAACATCATCCTGATCTTCACAAGATTGCAAAGAAAAAGCAAGTAAAAATAATAACAGTACACTTCTTAATATTGTCTTCATATAGTAAATATCTATCTAGTAGTAACGTAAAAATACTATCTTTAGTTTTAACTCTAAGAGTTTTATTGCTTTTTTTATTGCAAAAAAAATTAATCCCCCGTGTAACAAAAATAATAGTGTCTCGTCTTCACTATATAAGCTAACGAATAACCAACCAATTTTATGAATCAGAATGTGTTTATAGAATTAATAAATCCTTTTAAAGACAAAGTTTTTCGTCTGGCAAAAAGATTGTTAACCAGCACCGAAGAGGCTGAAGATGCCACTCAGGAAGTTATGGTAAAGTTATGGAACAAAAAAGACACTCTGGATTCTTACAATAGTGTTGAAGCTGTTGCAATGACAATGACCAAGAATTATTGTCTGGATCAGTTGAAATCGAAAAGGGCCGGGAATCTCAAAATCGTTCACAACAATTATACGGACCGGGAACCTCAACTGGACAAGAAACTGGAGGATTCGAATAGTTTAGAATGGGTTGAAAAAATTATAAGCCAATTACCCGAACAATTACAAATATTAATTCAATTGCGGGATGTAGAACAATATGAATTTGACGAGATTGCAAAAATTGTCAATATGAATGAAACGGCTATACGCGTAGCCCTTTCAAGAGCGAGAAAAAAAATAAGAGAATCAATGGTTAATACACACAGTTATGGAATTCAATAAAATAGAAAATATACTAGAAAAATACTTTCAGGGAGAAACCACGATTGCCGAAGAAAATCAATTAAAAGAATATTTTTCTTCACCGGATGTTGCGCAGCATTTGGAGCAATACAAACCAATGTTTGGTTATTTCTCTCAGGTAAAAGAACAGAAATCGACGCAGACGATCCCACTAAAAACTAAAAAACGAAATGTGGCGTGGTTATCGATTGCAGCTTCAGCTGTTGTTTTGCTGGGAATTGGAACCTATTTCTATACGAGCGAAAAAAATGCAACTCCGGTTACAGCTCAAACAGAATTGGGAACCTATGATGATCCGGAAGAAGCACTTGCCGCAACGCAAAAAGCTTTGGCCTTATTATCAAACAATGTTAATGTAGGTATTGAAAGTGTACAATACATTAAAGAATACGAACAATCAAAAAACAAAATTTTTAAACAGTAATTTAAATCTCAATCAAAATGAAATCAACGATTCACGAATACAGAAAAAACAATAAAAAAAGCATGAGTAAAAATTTTATCATAACACTAGTTTTAGTATTCATTAGCCATGCTTTTTACGCTCAGGGAGCATTTGACAAATTTGATGGTCAGGACGACGTAACCTCGGTAATCGTAAACAAAAAAATGTTTGATTTAATGAGTAAGGTAAAAGCTGACACTTCAGATAAAGAAACGCAGCAATACATTAATCTGATTAAAAAATTAGACTACCTAAAAGTGTTTACCACTAAAAACCCTAAAATTGAAGCTGACATGAAAGCTTCTGCAGATAAATATATAAAAACTGCCGGTTTAGAAGAATTAATGAGAGTGAACGACAGCGGTAAAAATGTTAGAATTCTAATCAAATCAGGATCAAGCGATACGCAGGTAAAAGAATTACTAATGTACATCGACGGAGCTAAGGGCAGTGAAACGGTATTACTGTCTCTTATTGGTAACTTTGACTTAAACGAAATCTCAGTACTAACAGATAAGATGCAGCTTCCTGGAGGTTCTGACCTAAAAAAAGCTTCTAAAGGCAAAAAATAAGATGAAAGCAAGCGTTATTACCTCAGCCCTATTAGTTTTACTAACTTTGGTAAGTTGTAATTCTACCCCTTCATTGCAGAAGTATTTTGTTGAAAACACAGACAATAAAGATTTTATTGCACTTGACATTTCATCATCGATTCTAAATGTGGAGAAAGCGAAATTATCTGCAGAGCAAAATGAAGCTTTAAAATCGTTCGATAAAATGAATATTCTGGCTTTCAAAGAAACCTCAAAAAATCAGGCGCAATTTGAAACAGAACGCAGCAAACTGAAAGAGATCCTGAAAAATCCAAAATATCAGGAACTAATGAAGGTCGGTTCAGGTAAAGACGGCGCATCGATAAGTTATGTAGGAGCCGACGACAACATCGAAGAATTTGTGGTTTTTGCCAACAAAAAAGAAAGCGGTTTTGTAGTGGTACGTGTGTTAGGAAAAAACATGAACCCTAACAACATTATGACCTTGATGTCGGTTATGAAACAATCCAATATTAACATGGATCAACTAAAGCCTTTGCAGCAATTAATGAAACCATAACCTTTTACTTTACAGTAAAACAAGAGAGCTCCGTAATCCGGAGCTTTTTTTATTTAACATTTTTAGAAGATTATACTGAATAATATCGCATGTGTTTGTTTTAAGATGACCCGAATTTATCTATATTTGTTCATCAACCAAAACAAAATTATTAAACTAAGTATGGTACAAAAAACATCGAACGCCTTTATAGCGGCATCATGGGTAGCTCTTGGAGCAGGAACAGTTGGATTTATAGTAGGACTTGCCAGAGCCGAAATGCTCTTAAACGAAAAAGGATATTATTTCACCGTTTTAATGTTTGGTCTTTTTGCTGTTGTCTCGTTACAAAAAAGTGTTAGAGACCGACTGGAAAAACTTCCGGTAACTGATATGTATTACGGAATCTGCTGGTTCGGAACTCTTTTATCTATTGTATTATTAATTGTGGGTCTATGGAACGCTACGATCTTACCAAGTGAAAAAGGTTTTTATGCTTTTGCTTTTTTACTGGCTCTTTTTGGAGCTATTTCGGTACAAAAAAACACGAGAGACAATATGGCGTACTCTTCAAATGAATAATATTTCAACTAGAATTAATCAAAAACAACTTCCAAAATTAACCACAAAAAAAGCTCCAGTTATGGAGCTTTTTTTATGACCGTATTTTGTGGTTTGCACGAACATCATTTCCCGTTGTGTTACTAAAGCAATCACAACAGACCAAATAAATCCATTTATCAAACGAAAAATACATCATCACAACCATTTATTACAAATTACAATAAAATTAACCATACATAACTTACTTTAGCAGTTTAAAATATTTTTGTATGAAAAAAAATCTCCTCTTAGCATTAGTATCAGCCTTTAGCCTTAATGCACAAACCGTCTCAAATTACACGACAGATTTTCTTCAAACTGCATACGCCGTCCCATTTGGACTTGTGTTTGATTCAACTGGAAACTTATATATTGCTAATAATGATTATAATAAAAATTTAGGAATTACCAAAATGACTCCAAATCTGGTTCAAAGTACCTTTATTTCATTAAAAAAATTTCCTAGGCAAATAGCTCTTGATGCCAACCAAAATTTTTGGGTAATCAGTCGTACTGAAAATGGGTATAAACTTTTTTCAGGTGAAAACGAAATTACAAAAATAACCCCCGGCGATGTAATAAGTTATCCTACTTCTGCAGACATATGGGGAATTGCTATCGATGCAACGGGAAACGTTTTTTATTCAGAAAGGACTGGGAAAATTCAAAAAATAAGTACCACAGGAGAAATTAGCACCTTTTTTTCAGATCCTGCTACTCTTAAATCCCCATCAGGATTAGCTTTTGATAAGGCAGGAAATTTATTCGTTATTGATGAAAGTGATGGTAATAATCCCCTCAAAAAAATAAGTCCAGCCGGTATCATTACAAAAATTCCTTTGACTTTTGAAAAGACATCACAAATAATAGAAAATGGATACCTCTCTTTTGCTTCAAATGGCGACTTATACATTTCTGGAATTACAAGTGAAAATAATTTTTCTGCTAAAATTTTTCGTTTACCTGCTGCTGATGTAAGTGGTAAGCTAATACTTTTTTACGATTTTCCTGACAGTGCCATTAATGGAATAGCTATTTACAATGGAAATCTTTATGCAAGTATATATGCAAAAAACGAAAGTAAAGTAGTAAAAATAGCACCTAAAATTCTGGGAGTTGAAAACGCAACCAAATCTATTACTAAAGAAATTACAGTCTACCCAAATCCTGCAATCGACTATTTGTCTATTGACAGTAAAAACGAAGTTATTGAATCAATCCAATTATTCGACCTTACCGGACACCTGCTTAAAAGCTACAAACCTGCTGAAGTCAAAGAGGATAAAATCGCTTTACCGACTTTAACTTCCGGAAATTATATTTTAAAAATTAACAATACTTCTAAAAAGATTATAATCAATTAAACAACCTCCATTAAACTAAAAAAAGCTCCAGTTATGGAGCTTTTTTTTATGACCGTATTTTGTGGTTTGTACGAACATCATTTCCCGTTGTGTTACTAAAGCAATCACAACAAACCAAATAAATCCATTTATCAAACGAAAAATACATCATCACTACCATTTATTACAAATTACAATAAATTAACCATACATAACTTACTTTAGCTATTTAAATTTCTTGTATGAAAAAAATCCTCCTCTTAGCATTACTATCGGCCTATGGCCTTAATGCACAGACCGCTTCAGATTATGTAACAGGACTTCCTGATGTATCCGGACTTGCATTTGACTCAACCGGAAACTTATATATTGGCGATGCTGCTAATAAAATTATCAAAGTAACCCCAAGTCAGGTACAAAGTACTTTTGCAACAACAAATGGTTACGTAGGGCAACTAGCTTTTGATGCTAACGACAATCTTTGGGCAGTCGAAGTAGATAAAGCTGACAAGCTTAACCAAAAAGTTACAAAAATTCCCCCTTCGGGTGCTGCAACGAGTTACACCGCCAGTGGATCTGCATACGGAATTGCGACCGATGCAGCCGGAAACCTATTTTACTCAGAACAAAATTTTGGAGTAAATACTGGTGAGATCAAAAAAATAAGCACCACTGGTACCATCAGCACTTTTTTTTTAGATCCTAATAGCCTTGACTTTACATCAGGAATGATTTTCGATAAAACCGGAAATTTAATTGTTACTGACTATAGCGATACCCCTCTTAAAAAAATAAATCCGGCTGGTGTGATTACCAAAATCTCTACCTCTTTACCTCCAAAAACGACAAATAAAAAATTTCTCTCTCTTGCTTCAAACGGCGATTTGTACATTGCTTTTAATCAAAAGATTTTTCGTTTAGCTGCTGACGATGCCACTGGTACTCTAAACCTAGTTTACGATTTCGGTCTACGTTGCACTCTATACGGGATGACAATTTACAACGGAAATCTTTACGTTAGCGTTTACGATGACTATACCCCCTTAGATCAAAAGGGCAAAGTGATAAAAATAACACCACAAACTTTAAGAATTGATACTATAAACAAACCCACTACTGAAGACATTATAATATACCCCAACCCAGCAAGCGACTATTTGCATGTGGAAAGCAAAAACGAATTGATAAAAACAATTGAATTATACGACCTTACGGGTCGACTAATAAAAAACTACAACCCTTCTGAGATCAAAGACAATACAATTGCTTTATCGGCTTTAACTTCCGGAAACTATATTTTAAAAATTAACAATACTTCTAAAAAGATTACAATCAATTAATACTCTTTTATTAAACTAAAAAAGCTCCAAATTAGTTATTTGGAGCTTTTTTTATCAGAATTTGAGATTATTTACTCAAGTACATTTTTCTTCTGGAATACAATTCGTAAAACTGGTCGTCTTTTAAGTCATCAATAAACAAGATACTCTCTCCTGTCGATTTCATTTCAGGCCCTAATGCTTTGTTTACATTGTGGAATTTACTGAAGGAGAATACCGGCTGTTTGATCGCATATCCTTTCAACTGTGGATTAAAGTCAAAATCAGTTACTTTATTGTGTCCTAACATTACTTTGGTAGCGTAGTTCACATAAGGTTCACCATAAGCTTTAGCAATAAACGGTACTGTTCTGGAAGCTCTCGGGTTTGCTTCGATAATGTAAACGGTATCGTCTTTTATCGCAAACTGAATGTTGATCAGACCCACTGTTTTTAAAGCTCTGGCAATTTTCTTTGTGTGATCTTTGATTTGCTGCATTACGAATTCTCCTAAGTTAAAAGGAGGCAAAGTAGCATTACTGTCTCCGGAGTGCACTCCACAAGGTTCGATATGCTCCATAATTCCGATAATGTAAACGTTTCCGTCTGCATCACAAATCGCATCCGCTTCCGCTTCAATTGCTCCGGCCAAATAGTGGTCTAAAAGCAGTTTATTTCCGGGAATCGTTTTCAATAAATTGATCACATGCTCCTCTAACTCTTTCTTGTTGATCACGATTTTCATTCCCTGACCTCCTAATACATAAGAAGGACGAATTAATAGTGGGAAATCCAGCTGATCTGCCAGTGCAGAAGCCTCATCAGCCGTTTCTGCAATTCCGAATTGCGGGAAAGGAATGTGTAATTCTCTCAACAAATCCGAGAATCTTCCTCTGTCTTCGGCTAAATCAAGTGCATCAAAACTAGTTCCGATGATTTTCACACCGTATTTAGATAATTTTTCTGCCAGTTTCAAAGCAGTTTGCCCACCTAACTGCACGATAACACCTTCCGGTTTCTCATGCTGAATGATATCGTATATATGTTCCCAGAAAACCGGTTCGAAGTATAGTTTATCCGCTGTATCAAAATCAGTCGAAACCGTTTCAGGATTACAGTTGATCATGATGGTTTCGTAACCACACTCTTTGGCCGCTAAAACTCCGTGTACACAAGAATAATCAAACTCAATTCCTTGTCCAATTCTGTTTGGTCCTGAACCTAAAACGATGATTTTCTTTTTCTCTGTTACAACACTTTCGTTATCTACATAACGCTCACCGTTTGCTTTTTCAATTTCTGCCTCAAAAGTCGAGTAGTAATATGGTGTTTTAGCTTTAAACTCAGCCGCACAGGTATCTACCAGTTTAAACACACGGTTGATACTTTTGTCCATACGCAAAGTGTGTACTTCACTTTCCAGACAATTCATCATGTGTGCAATTTGTCTGTCGGCGAAACCTTTTTGTTTGGCTTCAAGCAAAAGCTCTTTCGGAAGAGTCGCTATTTTATAATTTGAAATTTCTTTCTCTAAAGTATAAAGTTCCTCGTATTGTTTCAGGAACCACATATCGATTTTTGTGATTTCATGAATACGGCTCAACGGAATTCCCATTGCGATGGCATCATAAATTACGAAAACACGATCCCAACTTGCAAAAGTCAGTTTTTCGATAATCTGCTCGTAGTTTTTATATCCTTTTCCGTCAGCACCTAAACCGTTTCTTTTAATTTCTAAAGACTGGGTGGCTTTGTGTAATGCTTCCTGGAACGAACGTCCGATTCCCATTACCTCTCCAACAGATTTCATCTGAAGTCCTAAAGTTCTGTCGGCACCTTCAAATTTATCAAAGTTCCAACGTGGTATTTTTACGATTACATAATCTAGAGTTGGCTCAAAAAGAGCCGAAGTTGATTTTGTAATTTGATTTTGTAATTCGTCTAAGTTGTATCCTAAAGCCAGTTTAGAAGCAATTTTAGCAATCGGGTATCCTGTTGCTTTTGATGCTAAAGCAGATGAACGCGACACACGAGGGTTGATCTCGATCGCTACGATATCTTCTTTTTCATCTGGTGAAACTGCAAACTGTACGTTACAGCCTCCTGCAAAATTTCCGATACTACGCATCATCAGGATTGCATAGTCACGTAATTTTTGGAATGTTGTATCCGATAATGTCATCGCCGGTGCAACTGTAATCGAATCTCCTGTATGAATCCCCATTGGGTCCATATTTTCGATTGAACAGATGATCACAACGTTATCATTTTTATCTCTTAAAAGCTCTAACTCGTATTCTTTCCATCCCATTAAAGCTTTATCAATTAAAACCTCATGTATTGGAGAAGCTTCAAGACCTCTGGTTAAAAGCTCATCAAAATCTTCTTTTTTATAAACTACCGCAGCTCCGGTTCCTCCAAGAGTAAAAGAAGGACGAATTACTAACGGAAAACCAAACTCCTGTGCAATTTCTTTACCTTCTAAATAAGAAGTCGCCGTTTTTGCAGGTGCAGTTGGTACATTTATTCTTTCTAAAAGCTGTTTGAACTGCTCTCTGTCTTCTGTAATATTAATGGCATTGACATCAACTCCAATTAATCTCACTCCGAAATCCTGCCAAATTCCTTTTTCTTCAGCTTCCAAACACAAATTTAATGCGGTCTGTCCTCCCATTGTAGGTAAAACGGCATCAATTTGTGGATGTTCTTTCAGAATTTCAATAATCGATTTTGTCGTTAATGGTTTCAAGTAAATATGATCGGCCATACTTGGATCGGTCATAATTGTTGCTGGATTCGAATTTATCAAGATAACTTCAATCCCTTCTTCACGAATAGAACGTGCAGATTGAGAACCTGCATAGTCAAATTCGCAAGCTTGACCAATAACAATAGGTCCTGACCCTATTATTAAAACTGATTTTATTGATGTGTCTTTAGGCATTTTATTTGTATTGTGTAGTTATTATAAAAGTACTTCAAAAAACATTCGTAGTGTATTCTAAACTAGAACGTTGCAGATTTTTTTACCGACAAGGTATAAAAAAAGGCGATACTAAAAAAGTAACGCCTTATTTATGTTTATAGAAACATTATTTCTTGTGTCTAGGTTCGCTAGAAACAGTTAATTTATGTCTTCCTTTAGCTCTTCTACGCGCCAGAACTTTTCTTCCATTCGCTGAAGCCATTCTGTCCATAAATCCGTGCTTATTTCTTCTTTTTCTTTTCGATGGTTGAAATGTTCTTTTGCTCATTGTTTTGTATCTTTAAAATGGTATCTAATATCTCTTTTCTGTTTTTGAATATCATTATTCCAAAACCGAGTGCAAATATACAAAGACTTTTTTTTCTGGCAAGTAGTTTTATAAAAATATTTTTAATTCCTTTTGCTATCTTTGCAATCACAAATTTACAATCATTATGTTTCACAAAAATATTAAACTTATTTTAGCCGGACTTCTTGTAGTCGCTGGTATTTGGCAATTTACAGAGAGCAATATCGGAAATGGTATTTTCCTCATATTATTAACTGCAATTCCTATTTTTCTTTACTTCAAAAACGAATTTATCCTTTTAGCCTTCCTTAAATTAAGAAAACAAGACTTTGAAGGGGCTAAAAAATGGCTTGCCTATATCAAAAACCCTGAAGCTGCCTTAGTAAGAAAACAACAAGGATACTTCAATTACCTGCACGGTATCATGTTATCTCAAACCAATATCAATCTGGCTGAGAAACATTTCAAAAAAGCAATTGAACTTGGATTATCAATGGATATGGATCTTGCGGTTGCAAAATTAAACCTTGCCGGAGTGGCAATGTCACGCAGAAGAAAGCTTGAAGCAACTAATTTATTAAACGAAGCTAAAAAATTAGACAAACAGGGAATGCTAAAAGAGCAAATCTCCATGATGAAAGAGCAAATGAAGAAAATCTAATTTTTCAATTCCAATATTTTAAATCCCAAATTCCACAAGAGTTTGGGATTTTTTATTTAGATCTTCTTTCTAATATAAAGATTAACGTTGAATTTGTCATTTCGACCAATATTGTCATCCCGAGGAACGAGGGATCACACAATTAACTCGACAAAGATTCACGATTCAGCTTACAAAATTTCTGGTGCCATCCCTCGTTCCTCGGGATAACAAGATTACGGCTAAAAACTTTAAAACCTGAAACTTGAAACCTGAAACTTAAAACTTAAAACCTGAAACTTAAAACCTGAAACTTGAAACCTGAAACCTGAAACTTGAAACCTGAAGCTTAGAATTTTAATTTTCTAAAATGATCGAAGGCAGATTCTCGTTGAGCCATTTGTATTTATTAAGAATCATAATATGTGTTCCTCCTTTGACTACAATGCAGCTATTAATATACTTTATAGGAAAAACATCATCCTGATCTCCGTGAATATGAATCACTTTAGGATCGATTTCACTTCTGTTCCATAAAATAATCGATTCGACCGCCCATTGCAAATAATTGAGATCTCGTACCGCGAGAAACTTTTCATACAACTTAATACGTTTGTTTACTTTTTCTCCAAAAGAATATTTCGCCAGATTTTCGATATTCAAAATTAACTTCATCGGAATGAGCTTATAGGCTTTTGTTGTTTTTCCGATTTTCATTCGTCTTGGAAATTCTTTATTACTTCTTACACTCGAAATAATAATTACTTTTCGGGCATTAATATGTTTTGCTATTTCCTGAACCAGAACACCTCCGAAAGAAACCCCTACCAGGACCGGATTCTCATGTTTAATGTTTTTAGAAATTCGAAGAGCATAATCTGACAAAGATTCTTTCGGCTGCGGAATCTCCCATTCCAGCAAACACATTTCAAAAACAGACTCGTCTAAACTGATTCTCTCAAAAATAGCGGGACTAGCCGCAAGACCGGGCATAAAGTATACAGGAATTTTACTCATTTGACTGCAAGAGAATTTAAGGTTACCGCTTTTTTTAAGCTAAAATTACTTTTTTTAGCGATATCCAATGCAAATCTTACACCATAAATTACTCCACAAACCAAACAAAAGCAGTAAACATGCACAATTCAGAGCTATTTCAGGGGAATAAAAAATAATTTTATATTGAAAATCAATTGATTAACTTTGCAATCCCGTTAACTTATATTGAAACATTTTTTCCAGAATGTTCTTTATAAAATTACCAAATGTTCTTTTCTATTATTTTTTTAAATTCAATCCCCCAAAACATGACAAATATGGAACACATTGAAACTATGGAAATCAAAGACAATACTTTTGCAAGACAATTTGAAACCATAGTCCCTGAAGGCTTACTTTCTGTGGAGTATTCTTTTCAGGAAAAGAAAATTTTCTTAACCAAAATCAACTCCCCTGAAGGCTTTGATAATCCAGCTACAATTGACACTTTACTAAAAGGCATCATGGAAGTTGTTAGCGAAAAGAAATTCCGAATAATGCCTATCCATCCAAAAATTGTATTGTTTATTAAAAAGAATCCGGAATACAAAGAGTTACTTCCTCCGGGAATCCGCATTTAGAAATCCCCAATTAACCGGAGCCACAACCCTCCTATCACCATATAAATAAAGAGCATAACCAGACCGGTTATCAAACCTTTGACCCACCAGCTTTTCAGGTCGACATAACCGCTTCCGAAGAAAACTGGTGCCGGCCCATGTCCGTAATGGGTTAAAGTTCCATATAGAGAACCCACAAACCCCAACATAAAAGCCAACAGCAAGCCCGGAATTCCAAGTGAAATTCCAACACCCAATAACGCAGCATACATGGCAGCCACGTGAGCTGTTGCACTTGCAAAAAGGTAATGACTAAAAAAGTATACCAATACAATAATAGGAAATGCCATTTGCCAGCTTAAACCTCCTATTTCAGCTTTTACCACATCGCTAAACCAGCCAATAAATCCAAGTTCATTGAGAGAACTTGCCATCATCACCAAAACCGAGAACCACACTATAGTATCCCAGGCTCCTTTTTCGGCTTTTACATCATCCCAGGTTAATACCGAAGTCAGCAATAAAATAACCAAGCCGATAAAAGCAGTAGTTGTCGCGTCAATAGAAAACAGATCACCAGTCATCCAAAGAAACAACAGAATAAAAAAGGTTAACAGCATCATCCATTCGTTTCGCGTGATCGCTCCCATTTCTTTTAGTTTCTGAGCTGCAATTTGCGGAGCATCTCCTGTTTTTTTCAATTCCGGCGGGTATATCTTGTACAACACCAAAGGAATTACAAAAAAAGCGACCAGACCCGGAACTATCGCTGCTGTTGCCCACGAAATCCAGCTAATTTTAATCCCAAGATTCAACGCAAACTTCTGACACATTGGGTTACTTGCCGTTCCTGTTAAAAACATTGATGATGCGATCAGATTTGCATTGTAACTGCTCAGGGTAAGATACGATCCTAATTTTCGATGTGTTTCAGGCTGATCCGGCATCGAACCAAAACTCATCGACATTGATTTCATAATAGGGTAAATAATCCCCCCTCCTCTTGCCGTATTACTGGGCACTGCCGGAGCCAAAACCAAATCGGCAAGTCCAAGGCCATAAGCCAGTCCAAGTGAACTTTTCCCAAATATCCTGATAAACAAAAAAGCAATTCTGTTCCCCAAACCTGTTTTGATAAATCCTCTCGCAATAAAAAACGAAATTCCGATAAGCCAAATTACCTTATCACCAAAGCCTTTCAAAGCCAAAGTGATTGATTTTCCGGCATCTCCAGGAGCCAGTACCTGTGTAAAAGCGGTTAATGCAATCGCAATCATACACATAGTGCCCATAGGGGCCGCTTTTAAAATGATTCCAAGAATAGTAGCCACAAAAATGGCAAACAAATGCCAGGCTTCTGCAACAACACCATCCGGTGCCGGAATAAACCAAATTGCAACTCCAACGGCAAGTGTAATCAGGGTTTGAGGTATTTGTACTTCTTTCATAAAAAGGAAATTAAATTGTGTTATAGACGAAGTTGTAACTGAAGCAGGAATAGATTATCATTATAAAATGAGGTGTCAGGAATATTTTTATCGAAACGATCTATTTCAAATCCCAATTCTATTCGTCCCGTATACGCTTTTCCAAATTCAAGACTCAACATAGGCGTATACGTCTGACGTACATTTGAATTGACTTTATAATTATTGTCAAACGATTCAAAACGACAGGACAGTTCCAGTGAAGTTAACTTTTTATAATCGACCAAGTATCTCAAATTAGGCAAAAAGTAAATTCCCCGCATTTGATAATCGTCAACATTTGACGTTCTCGCATCTGCCGGTAATGAAAAATACAAATTATGATTGGTTCCCTGCTTGTATTCAATCTGCAAATCAAAAGTCAGCCTGTCAGTAAGTTTAAAGTCACTGGTAATATCAATCCCTAAAGCAAAAACTTTCTGATTGGATCTTTTCCCGATTCCACCATTTAAGCCCAGATTAATCTTATGTTCCTTAGACAGACCAAAACCCCATCTGGTTGTATACAATTTTCCGTTATCATTATCTTTTTCCTGATTTTTTCCGTTACCATTTAAAACAGAAACTGCATAGTTAACCGGAATCTTTCCAATATCAAAAGCTCCCGTTGCCGAAGCTCCAATCTGAAAACTTGTCCATCCGTTTTTACCAAACTCATAGTACTGATTGGAAAAATCAAATGACTTTATAATATCAACAGGAACCAACTCTTCAATACCAAATGCAGGACGGAACTGACCACCTGTCAAGGCTAAATATTTACTGAAAGTATATTTTCCATAAGCATTTTCAAGAACTTTAGATTTGGGATCAGACTTAAAATCGGCAAGATTTACGAGAATTACGACTTCTGTAGCTTCGCTTAATTTGGTATTGAGTCCAACACGCATTCTTTTAATATCAAAGGAGCTTTGTGTTACTTCACCCGTAGAATGATGAACTCCCAAAACATCTACATTTTTTCCGGTGTTTTCCAAGTAACGTGCCTGTAGAAGGCCTTTGAACTGAAATTGTGGATATTTAACCTCACTTTCTTTATCAGCGGCTGTTTGCGCATTCATAAAAAATGACGTTATAAAGAGAAAAATAATTTTTAGTAGTAGCGTTTTATTCATAAATGCTGTAAATCAAAAATTAGCTTAATATTTATAATCTAACCTTACCTCCTATTGGCACCAGAACCACGATTGGAAGCTGGTGGCGCTGCCATACTTCTATTACCTGCCGGTCGGGTCGCGGGACGTGTTACCGGCCGGGTCGTTGGTCTTGTAGTTGGGTTTGTTGGCCGATTCACGGGTTGAGATGGTCTTACCGCTGGTCGGGTTGATGGATTTGTTGGCCGATTCTCTGGCCGAGATGGTCTCGCCTCTGGTCGGGTTGATGGATCTGTTGGGACCACCGGTCTCGTCGTTGACGGATTTGTCGGACGTGTTACCGGTCTTGTTGACGGATTGACGGGACGAGTGGTAGCGGGTCTCGTTGTTCTTGTATTGGTAACCGGAGCAGGTCTCTTATAATCCCTTCCGTTATAAGTTGCATTATAACGACCGCTGGTTCTATAATTTCGAACTACAGCCGATGAATTTCTTCTGGTTGTATAATTATTATAATAACGCTGGTTTCTTATAGTGATCGTTCTTCTGTAATAAGGATTTCTATAGTAATGCCCGTGATATCCCCAATAATCATGATAATAAACCGGACGCCACGGACGCCAATAAGGAGGGTAATATCCCCAATACCACGGAGATCGGTACACTACATATACAGGAGAAAACAAGTACAATACAACCGGCCATACGTTTATGTTTGTTGTCACATAACCCGGATTACCGGCTGTTGTATTATAATTATTGATTGTATTATTATTTACAATTACGGGAGCATCTCCTTTATATCCGGGATTAGGTGTTCCGGCTGCAGCACCTGAAGGCTCTACAATATAATTTTTGCCATACAAATCCTTATCTCCTATGATCTGAACATGTACATTATTCTTTTTATCTTTATCTACCTCAATAACGGCAACGTCCTGCTTTTCTGTACTGCTTACCGCCACCTGAAGTACAATCACATGTGTATTCCCTTTCTTTTGACTTTCGATTTCGATATAATCAATCTCGCCATCATTATTCAAATCCAGATTATTCACCTTACTATCCTGTTCATTTAAAACTTTTTCAAAATCTTCTAAAGTTTTTGATTTCTGAAAGACGTCTAAAACAGCATACAAATTAAGATTATCTCCCGGCAAACCTAAAGCAACAGGTTCGTTATCAGTTTGAGAAAACAATGGCAAACTAAACAAATAGGCTATCAAAACTACCAAAAATAAAAAACTCTTTTTCATGTTAAAAATAAGTTAATTTGGAAATACATTTACTAAGGTATGAAAAAACAGACAAACTCCAATGCAAGCCGATAACTTTCTGTAATACAAGTATAAAATACTAAAAAAGTTCTAATCACTGTTTACTTTTTAATTCCTTCAACCTTGATAATGTAAGACTTATATTCTTAACTTTGTAATAATCGCTATTTCGATTCCTTCCCATTTCTTGTACTATCTTACAAAACCTGTTTCATGATTTGTCTAATAACAGAAATAAAAATTGTAATGAAAAAACACTTACTCCCTTTTCTTTTTTTTCTTTCTTTCCACTCTGTACAAAGTCAGATTGCAGTTTCTTCAACTCTGGAAGAAGCCATTCAGAAGGCTATTGAAAAAAGTACTTCATTAAAAAATAAAGATTTAGATATTGAAAAATTAAATCTTCAGGAGAAAGGCGTCTGGAACAAATACATTCCAACAATTGAAGCCAGTGCCTTATATTCATATTTTGACAACAAACTCACGGTCGATCTTCCTACGGCTACCATTCCAATTGTAAACTATCCTTTGTTTGACGGAAAAACCGCTTTTAAAAACTATGGCAACATTTTTACAGGAAGTGTCATGGCCAAAACGGTACTATTCAGCGGCATGCAAATCCCAAACGGAGCAAAAGCCATCAAAGAGAAAACGAAGGGAACGGTATTTTTAAAAGAAACCGAAAAAGATGCCATCACAAAAGAAGTCATCAACACTTTTGACCAACTGGAGCTGCTAAAGGAAATAGACAAACTTATTAAAGAAAGTGAAAACCGACTGGATATGGAAACCAAACGTGTTACAAAAGCAATTGAACAAGGACTTGCTATTCCGTATGACAGAGATAAGATCAAACTAGCGGCACTGGAACTTTCCTCCAAAAAAATTGAACTGGATGGAAAACGAAAACTAATTTATAAAAAAATTCAATATTTAACCGGCTATTCGATTACCGAGATAGATCATGTTCAATATACCTTAACACCTTATCTGATTACGGACGAGAAATTAAGCACACAAAACAAGCAGGAAGTAAAAGCTTTAGAATCTTTCAAATCAGCTTATGAATATTTATTAAAAAAGGAAAAAGGAACTTACTTACCCACACTCGGAGCTTTTGGAGGTGTATCCTATTCCAGTTTATTCAATGCCAATGCAACGACTCCCATTGTTACAGGAATCAATCAGGCCTTAAATTTAGGCCTTAATGAACTGACCATAAGTCAGAACTGGGTCGTGGGAGCAGCTATGAAATGGGAAGTCTTTTCCGGTTTTGAAAGAAAACACAAAGTACACGAAGCGAAGATTAACATTGAACAGGTACAAAATCAAATTGATGATACGAAAGAAAAACTTGAACTGCTTCTTGAAAAAAATCTTGTTGATTATACGGTTCTGACTCAAAAAATAGACATCACCCAGCAACAGGAAAAAGTCGCCAGTAATAATTTGAATCTGGCTATAAAACAATACAAAGAAGGCCTCATCAACATATCGGAACGACTTGAAGCAGAAAACGATTCTTATAAAGCGGCAGTAAACAAAACCACCACTTTAATCGAGCAAAGACTTGCTGCTATTGAAACCATAATTGCCACTGGCGATCTGTCGAAAAAACTATCCAAATAAAAGTTCTGTTTTATGAAAAAAGCAATCATTAGCACCACAATCATTTTTCTTTTCGTAGCCTGTCAAAAGACAGAAAAAGGAAATTTAATTCAGGGGAAAATAGAAAAGGAACAAATTGCCGTTGTGAGTAAAATTCCGGGCAAGATTTTAAAAATATGGGTCAAAGAAGGCGATTTGGTTCAAAAAGGAGACACGCTCGCCGTTTTGGATATTCCCGAAGTAGACGCTAAAAAAAGTCAGGCCGAAGGAGCTGTTGTCTCAGCAAAAGCCCAATACAAAATGGCTGTAAAAGGAGCCACGGAAAACCAAATCAAGCAATTGGAAGCTAAAAGAACGGGGCTGAAAGAACAATACGAATTTGCTCAAAAATCGATCAGACGACTGACCAACATGCTCAAAGATTCTCTCATATCACAGCAAACTTATGATGAAACTTTCGCCAAATATCAGGGCGCACAAGCACAATATAACGCTGTTGTCGCGGAATTAGACGACGCTAAAAAAGGAGCCCGAATCGAACAGCAAACGATGGCACTCGGACAACAGGACCGGGCACTTGGCGCTTTACAGGAAGTAGAAACTGCAGACAAGGAACGCTATATCATTGCTCCGCAAAATATGAGTATCGAAACCATCACCTTAAATCTTGGCGAACTGGCCCTACCCGGTTATACTTTGTTTAATGGTTATATCGATAACAGCATTTATTTTCGCTTTACGATTCCCGAAAATCAATTGGGAGAATTTAAAAAAGGACAGGAAATTACCGTTCATGTTCCCTATAAAAATGAAAACATAAAAGGAAGAATCTCAACGATAAAACAACTGGGAGCCTATGGAAATATTGCTACGGCCTATCCTGATTATGAAATGCAGGAAAGCTTGTTTGAAATAAAAATTACACCTGTTAATATAGAACAAACCAAGGATCTGATTACAAAAACAACTGTCACCTTATCTCTTTAACTATGCAAAATTTCTTTTCATTGCTTAAACGGGAATTTCAATTGTTTTGGAAAAACAAAGTCCTGAGAATCCTTTTTATCGGCGCACCTATTTTATATGGTGTTTTATTAGGCTACGTTTACGGAAAGGGCAAAGTTACCGACTTACCCATTCTTGTAGTCGATCAGGACCGTTCTGAACTAAGCTCAAAAGTCATTCAAATGTTTGAAGACAACGAAGTATTATCCGTCTCCTCCATTTTATACGACCAGAACAATCTTTCTAAACTTGCCATACAGAAAGATGCCACTTGCGTCGTTATCATTCCGAAAGATTTTGAAAAAATGACGCTCACCAAAAAATATCCTGAAATTACAACTATCGTTAACACCTCTAATGTACTCACTGCTAACTATGCCTCAACAGCCATACAAATTTGCCTAGGTACTCTAAAGGCGGGAGTTCAGATCGAAACCTTAAGAAAACAAGGAGTTCCGGAAAACTTGCTTGCCTCCCAATATGAACCTTTCAAAACTACGTTTATCAAAAAGTACAACCGAAGTACTAATTATATGTATTTTCTCTGGCCGGGGGTTTTGGCGACTGTTCTTCAACAGGTTTTACTATTAGGACTGGCGCTTTCATTTGCATCAGAATTTGAGAATGGAACTTTTAAAGACCTTGTGAAAAAATGCCCATCAATCTTAAAAATGCTAACTGTAAAAATCATTCCCTATCTGATCATGAGCTTTGGAATCTGGATCATTTACTGGCTTTTCACTTTGTGGTTCCGACTGCCATTTTACGAAAACTTAGCCCCTCTTACTTTTATTGCCGGAATTTTTGTGCTGGCGGCTTCTTTCATCGGAATCCTGGTGAGCATCGTAGTTCCGAATCAGTTAAAAGCAACTGAGATTTTAATGGTAATAGCCACACCAAGCTTTATCTTAAGTGGTTTTACCTGGCCCTTAAGTCAAATGCCACAGACAGTACAAGCCATTGCCAATGTAATTCCGCTCACCCATTTTTTACGAGCTTTCAGAATATTAATTATAGAGAACGGTACCTTTTCACAAACCACAGCCTCTATACGCAACATGATCATCATTGGACTCGTGTGTGCCATAGCTGCCTACATTGCCTTATACTTTAAAAAGAAAGAAGCACTTAAAGAAATTTAGCTACTTTATTATGAGACATAAAAAAAGCACAGAAAATTCAATTCCTGTGCTTTTGTATCTTAAGAGTAAACGAAAATTATTTTTCGATTTCTCGCATAGAATCCATTTTCTTATGTGCCAGGAATCCTGCAACATCTTCAAAGTGCTCTTTTACACGTTTGTTTCCAAATTCAAACACTTTAGTAGCCAAGCCGTCAAGGAAATCACGGTCGTGAGAAACCAAAATTAAAGTTCCGTCGAAATCACGTAAGGCATCTTTAATAATATCTTTGGTTTTCATGTCCAGGTGATTCGAAGGCTCATCCAGAATCAATAAGTTTACAGGCTCTAACAATAATTTAATCATTGCCAAACGAGTTTTTTCTCCTCCTGAAAGCACTTTTACTTTTTTGGTAATATCATCTCCCTGGAACATAAACGCTCCCAGAATATTTTTAATCTGAGTACGGATATCTCCTACCGCAATAGCATCGATCGTTTCAAAAATAGTAGCATTTTCATCTAATAAAGAAGCCTGATTCTGTGCAAAATATCCAATTTGTGCGTTATGTCCAATCTCAACACTTCCGGAATCAACTCCAATTTCCTTCATGATCGCTTTGATCATGGTCGATTTTCCTTCTCCATTTTTCCCCACAAATGCTACTTTCTGACCACGTTCGATAACGACATTAGCATCTTTAAATACCACATGGTCTCCATAAGCCTTAGACATTTCTTTTACAATAACTGGGTATTGCCCCGAACGTGCCGCTGGCGGGAATTTTAAACGTAATGCAGAAGTATCTACTTCATCAACCTGAACAATTTCAAGCTTCTCCAGCATTTTTACACGAGACTGAACGGCGTCTGTTTTTGAGAATGTTCCTTTAAAACGATCAATAAAAGCCCTATTATCAGCGATCATTTTTTGCTGTTCATCGTATGCTTTTTGTTGGTGTATACGACGGTCTTTTCTCAATTCTAAATAATGAGAATATTTCGCTTTGTAATCGTAAATCCTTCCCATGGTCACCTCAATAGTACGATTCGTAATATTATCTACGAATGCTCTATCGTGTGAAATCACAACTACTGCTTTTGCCGAATTAACCAAAAACTCTTCCAACCATTGGATACTTTCAATATCCATGTGATTGGTTGGCTCATCCAGTAAAATCAAATCCGGTTTTTGAAGAAGAATTTTAGCCAATTCAATACGCATTCTCCATCCTCCTGAAAATTCAGAAGTCTGACGAGTAAAATCTTCGCGCTCAAAACCTAAACCAGTTAATATTTTTTCAACTTCAGCTTCGTAGTTTACTTCTTCGATCGCATAATATTTCTCACTTAAATCTGAAACTCTCTCGATTAGTTTCATGTAAGCATCACTTTCATAGTCAGTACGAACCGTTAATTGCTCGTTGATTTCATCGATTTCAGCTTTCATTTTAAAAATTTCTCCAAAAGCCTTAGAAGCTTCTTCCATTACAGTAGAACCATCTTTTGTTAACAAATGCTGAGGCAAATAAGCCACAACAGCATCTTTCGGAGTCGAAACACTTCCGGTAGAAGGTTTACTTTGACCGGCAATTATTTTTAAAAGTGTCGATTTTCCCGCACCATTTTTACCCATAAGGGCAATTTTATCATTTTCATTGATAGCAAAAGAAACATCGCTAAATAATGTAGTTCCACCAAACTGAACCGAAATATCGTTAACTGTAATCATTATCTTCTGTGAATTTGTTTAATCGGTTAATCGTTTATTTGACAACCCATTTTTTTCGTGGTGCAAAGATAGATTAATTAGATAATTAGGCAATTAGATTGTTGGATTTTTAGACTTCTTAGATTATTAGTTTCCCCAATTTCAAATTAAAAGAAAAGCTTCGCAGAGTATAAATCTGCGAAGCTTTTAAATAAATTATCTTGTAGTCGTAAAATCTAAATATTCTAAAGATCTAAAAATCCAAGAAGTCTAATTTTAATCTTTCCTCCATTTTTTAGTTTCTTCGAAAATGTGTTCTAAAATTGAAGCTTCTGTTTCGTCAAATTCAATATTTCGGCGTCCCATAACTAATTTCGCTGTTTCAAAAGCTTTTTTGGTCACATAAGTTGTAAAACCAGCTGCCCCGCCCCAGGAAAAACTTGGAACAAAATTGCGCGGAAAACCGCTTCCGAAAATATTAGCACTTACTCCAACTACTGTCCCGGTATTGAACATGGTATTGATACCACATTTACTGTGATCTCCCATCATTAAACCACAAAACTGAAGTCCGGTTTTAGCAAAACCTTCGGTTTCGTAGCTCCATAATTTCACCTCTTCGTAATTGTTCTTCAGGTTCGAATTGTTGCTATCTGCACCAATGTTACACCATTCGCCTAAAACAGAATCCCCTAAAAATCCATCATGACCTTTGTTTGAATTCGCAAAAAGCACCGAGTTCTTAACTTCTCCACCAATTCTCGATCCGGGACCTACTGTTGTAGCTCCGTAAACTTTGGCGTTTAGTTTCACCTGTGCATTCTCACATAAAGCAAAAGGTCCGCGAATTACGGTTCCTTCCATAATTTCTGCATTCTTACCTATATATATTGGCCCATTAGAAGCATTCAGTGTTACGAACTCTAATTTTGCGCCTTCTTCCAGAAATACGTTTTCGGGAGCAATAACGTTTACACTTTTTGGGATTGGCTGCGATTTTCTGTCTTCGGTCAAATACTGAAAATCTTCACGGATCGCAGCATCGTTTTTAGAAAAAATATCCCAGGTATGTTCTACGGTCAGACAAGCGTCATTGTATGGAATGATTTCATACGAATCAAAATCAACTTCTTCCTGATTTTCATTCGTAAAAAAAGCAATTACATCATCCCCTTTAAAAATAGCCTGATTAGCCTTTAAATCTGAAACCATCTCAGCAAGTGCATCATTTGGTAAATACGCTGCATTGATCATTACATTCTCTTCCATTTCTACCATTGGAAATTTTTCCGATAAATAATCTTCAGTAATGGTCGTTATAGTAGAACCTAAACGCGCTTCCCATTTCTGACGAATCGTCATAATTCCAATTAATATATCGGCAACAGGTCTTGTAAAAGTAAAAGGTAATAATGCATTCCGGACGGGACCGTCAAAAAGAATGTAATTCATAAATAATTAAATTTGATACTTGTTAAAATCTTGATTTGGTTATCGGGTTCAAAGTTACAATTATTTTATTTGTGTCATTTGTACTGTAACAGATATAGTACATTTTTTTTAACCGCTAAGTGCACTAAGATTTTACGCAAAGTTCGCCAAGTTATATTTTCAGGTATGCCTTTTTAAGGAGACAAAGCTCGCAAAGCTTTGTAAATAGAGACTTTACATGAAACCTTGTACTTGTAAATAAAAAAAGCCTTCCGAGTGGAAGGCTTTTGTATAATTTTAAACCGCTATTATTTTTTAGCGTGTTTTGCATATTTAGTTTTGAATTTATCAATACGTCCTGCAGTATCGATAAGTTTAGATTTACCAGTATAAAATGGGTGAGATGTTCTAGAAATCTCCATTTTTACAACTGGATACTCAACTCCGTCAACTTCAATTGTTTCTTTTGTATCTGCAGTAGATTTAGTGATAAAAACTTCGTCATTTGACATGTCTTTAAATGCAACTAATCTGTAATTTTCTGGGTGAATTCCTTTTTTCATCTTTTTATTTTATTTATTGTTTAGAGCATTTTTATTTTGAAGCTTTTCCATGGTTAGAAAAAGGTGTAAACAACGATACTCTTTTTTGTTTAAAACTTTTAATTATTTTTAAGTGTGCAAATTTACAACTTTTTTCGAATTAACAAATCTTTTAATCAATATTTTTAACGAGTCGGCGATTTGCATTAAAATTTTTAATATCTATCTGCTGTGTACTCGTAATTACTATATTTGTGGATTAATTTTAAAACATATACAAATATGATCAATGAAGTTATTAAAAAGAATGGAATTACTTACGGTGTAATGATTGGAATTGCATCTGCATTATTTACTGCTACGATATACGCGATTGATCTGAATCTGTTCACAGCCTGGTGGATGGGTATCATAGGTATTGTAATCAGTTTGACAATCAGCATTGTTTTACTTTCTAAAACCAAGAAAGAATTAAAAGGAGTTTTCCCTTTCAAAGATGCTTTTACCACTTACTTTATAGCAGCTGTAATTGGGGTTCTAATTTCTACTTTATTTAATATTGTTTTATTTAACGTTATTGATCCGGGCGCAAAAGATACTTTAAACGAAATCATGATCAAATACACTGCAAACATGATGCAGAAATTTGGAGCTCCTGCTTCATCAATTAATGAAGCCATTAGCAAAATGAAAGAAAGCAGCCCTTACTCGACTTTTGAATTATTAAAGGGATCTGTTTTTGCAATTGTTATCAGTGCCATTTTCGGATTAATTTTCGCCGCATTTTTTAAAAGCAAAACTACACAAGAATAAAAAAAATAAATGAATTTATCTATACTTATACCGCTTCTTAATGAGGAGGAATCACTAAAAGAACTCTATTCGTGGATTATTAAAGTGATGCAATCTAACAATTACTCTTATGAAATCATTTTTGTGGATGATGGAAGTACGGATGATTCTTGGAATATCATTGAAAGTTTCTCTAACGAAAATCCGAATGTAAAAGGAATTCGTTTTATGAAAAACTTTGGAAAATCGCAGGCTCTGCATGCCGGTTTTGCCAAAGCACAAGGAGATGTTATCATCACCATGGATGCGGATTTACAAGATAGCCCGGACGAAATTCCGGGTTTATATGAAATGATCACAGTTCAGAAATTTGATTTGGTTTCAGGATGGAAAAAGAAACGTTACGATTCTGTAGTAGCAAAAAATCTTCCTTCAAAACTATTTAACTGGGCCGCCAGAAAAACTTCAGGTGTCGAGTTAAACGATTTCAACTGCGGATTGAAAGCTTATAAAAATGCAGTAGTTAAAAACGTTGAAGTTTCGGGCGAAATGCACCGTTACATTCCGGTTTTGGCCAAGAATGCCGGTTTTAATAAAATCGGAGAAAAAGTGGTTATTCATCAGGCCCGTAAATATGGTGAAACTAAATTTGGAATGGAACGTTTTATAAACGGCTTTCTTGATTTGATTACGATTTGGTTCTTATCCCGTTTCGGAAAAAGACCTATGCACTTGTTTGGTGCCATTGGATCTTTGATGTTTATCATCGGATTTTTACTGGCGGGTTATATCGGAATTTCAAAATTATACCATATGTATAACGGAATGAAATACAGCCTAATCACCAATAATCCATGGTTTTTCATTGCTTTGACTACCATGATACTGGGAACGCAATTGTTCCTGGCTGGTTTTCTGGGTGAAATTATCCTGAGAACCAAAAACAACGAAGCTCGTTACAAAGTAGCCCGAGAGGTTAATTTTTAACGCAAAACCTTAGCCCCGATAGTAGTGAAAATCCTTTTTCTTTTTCCTTTAAAAAGAAAAAGATTGAAACGGATAGCGGGAATAAGCTCTATAAAAAACTTATTATTTTAATACAAAAAGACACGAATGATGAATATAGCACCTAATATTCTAAATGCAGTAAACGAATGGCTAACCCCTACATTTGATAGCGAAACGCAAGCTGCTGTTAAAGAATTAATGACAACCTCACCAAAGGAACTAGAGGAAAGTTTTTATAAAAATCTGGAATTTGGAACTGGCGGAATGCGTGGTGTGATGGGTGTTGGAAGCAACCGAATTAACAAATACACCCTTGGAAAAAACACTCAGGGCTTATCTGATTATTTACATATTGCATTCCCAAACCAACCATTAAAAGTAGTTATTGCGTATGATTGTCGTCACAACAGCAATACCTTAGCAAAGATTGTTGCAGATGTTTTTTCGGCAAACGGAATTCACGTGTATTTATTTTCAGATTTGAGACCAACTCCGGAATTATCCTTTGCTCTTAAATATTTAGGCTGCCAATGTGGAATTGTATTAACGGCTTCTCACAACCCACCGGAATATAACGGTTATAAAGTATACTGGGAAGATGGCGGACAAATTGTACCTCCACAGGATACTGCAATTATCGACACGATCGAGAATTTAGGTTATGATAAAATTAAATTTAAAGCTAACGAAAGCCTGATCGAGTATATCGATAGCGAAATTGACAAAGCTTTTGTAAAATCGTCTATCGAAAACGCAAGCTTCAATACTCCTGCTAAAGCAAAAGACAACCTACATATTGTTTTTACTTCTTTGCACGGAACCTCTATAAAATCTATTCCTGATACTTTATCGCAGGCAGGTTATAAAAACGTACACATCGTACCGGAACAAGCTATTCCTGATGGAAATTTCCCAACGGTAAAATCTCCAAATCCTGAAGAACCTGAAGCTTTAACTATGGCTTTGGCTTTGGCTGATAAAACGAATTCCGATATTGTAATCGGAACAGACCCTGATTGCGATCGTCTTGGAGTTGCTGTTAGAAACAACGAAGGCAAACTGATTTTACTGAACGGAAATCAAACTATGGTTATGATGACTGCTTTCTTATTGAAACAATGGAAAAAAGCGGGTAAAATTAACGGAAAACAATTCATTGGATCTACCATTGTTTCCACTCCGATGATGATGGAATTAGCCACTAATTATGGTGTTGAATGCAAAATAGGATTGACAGGTTTTAAATGGATTGCCAAAATGATCAAAGATTTTCCTCAACTTCAATTTATTGGAGGCGGTGAAGAAAGCTTTGGTTTCATGGTTGGTGATGCCGTAAGAGATAAAGATGCCGTTGCTGCAACCTTATTAATCTGTGAAGTTGCCGCTCAGGCAAAAGCAGCAGGAAGCAGTGTTTACAAAGAACTTCTTCAGCTTTATGTTGAAAACGGTTTCTATAAAGAACATTTGATTTCTATAACAAAAAAAGGAATGCAGGGTCTGGAAGAGATCAACCAAATGATGATCAGTTTGCGCGAAAATCCATTGAAAGAAATCAGCGGACAACGTGTGATCATGATGGAAGACTACCAGACATCAATTGCTTTGAATTTATTGACCGGAGAAGAATCTGTAATGGATATTCCAAAATCAAATGTATTGATTTATTACACTGAAGACGGTTCTAAAATTTGCGCAAGACCAAGTGGAACTGAGCCAAAAATTAAATTCTACATTAGTGTTAATGCACAGTTGGATTCCGTTGAGGATTTCGATGCGGCAGAAAGCTACCTGGACGAAAAGATACAAAGCATTATTGCAGGTATGCAATTGAAATAAAACAATGAGTGACAAGCCTGACACAAATGACAAACCTGAACTATTAGACTCGATAATTGGACTAATAGATCAGACACGTCATTTTGTTGCCAAAACGGTTAATCAGGAATTAACAATACTTTATTGGAAAATCGGAAAAACGATTAATGAAGAGATTCTAAAAAATGATCGGGCCGATTATGGAAAAAAAACAGTTCAAATCTTAAGCCTGGAATTATCCAAAAGATACGGAACGGGGTTTAGTAAAAGAAACATTCATAGTTTTATAAAACTTAACACTATTTTTCAAGACTTTACAATTGTGCAGACACTGTCTGCACAATTGAGTTGGTCTCATTTATATTCAATACTAAGCATTGACAACAATATAAAACGTGAATTCTACATCCAAATGAGTATTCACGAAAGATGGAGCGTTCGAACTTTACAAGACCGCGTGGACAGCATGCTTTTTGAAAGAACTGCGATCAGCAAAAAACCCGAAGAAACAATCATTAATGATTTAGCTTTACTCAAAAACGAAAAACTAATTAGTCCGGACTTAACTTTTCGCGATCCGTATTTCTTAGATTTTTTAGGATTACATGACACTTATTCCGAAAAAGACTTAGAAAGTTCCATCTTAGCTCAATTACAAAACTTCATCACAGAGATGGGCAGTGAATTTGCTTTTCTAGCCCGTCAAAAAAGAATCACTATTGATAATGAAGATTTTTATATTGATTTACTTTTTTACCATAGGGGATTAAAATCTCTGGTCGCTATTGATCTAAAACTTGGAAAATTTAAAGCCGGCTATAAAGGCCAAATGGAATTGTATTTACGCTGGTTAGAGAAAAACGAACAAAAAGAAGGAGAAAACAAACCAATTGGATTAATTTTATGCAGTGAGAAATCACCCGAACAGATTAATTATCTAATGCTGGACAATGACGAACAAATCAAAGTCTCAGCCTATTTAACCCAATTACCTGAAAAAAAATTATTATTAGAAAAGCTAGAAAAAGCAATTGCCATAGCAGAAAATAACATCAAAAATAAATGAGTAATTTCAAAAAAATAGTTCCTTTTATATACCCGTATAAAAGATATGCATTCTTAAATATCTTTTTTAATATTTTGTATGCACTTTTTAGCACGCTTTCTTTCATGGCATTAATTCCGATGCTTCAGGTTTTGTTTGACAAAACGAAGAAGAATTATGTAATGCCCACTTATGACGGAATTACTCATGCAAAAGAATTTGCCGAAAACTATCTGAGCTATTACATTACAAAGAATACCGATCCTAATAATCCCGGATTTATACTTTCTGTGATGGTTGCTCTTATCATTTCGATCTTTTTACTGAAAAATTTAGCCGACTATCTCGCTATGTTTTTCATTAATTTTTTACGAAATGGTGTATTGAGAGACATGCGAAATGCATTGTATAAAAAAACATTGGAACTGCCTTTGGCTTTTTATTCTGAAAAAAGAAAAGGAGACGTTATCTCCCGAATTTCTGCTGATGTCAATGAGGTTCAAACTTCGTTTTTAGCGATCTTAGAACTTATCGTAAAAGAACCCTTAACGATTGTTTTTACCATATGTGCTATGTTAATCATCAGTGCTAAACTCACCCTGTTTGTATTTGTTTTTATTCCTGTTTCGGGATATATTATCTCCTTAATCGGAAAACAATTAAAAAAACAGTCGGGTAAAGCTCAACAGGAACAAGGCAGCTTTTTATCGACTATCGAAGAAACGATTGGTGGTTTAAAAGTGGTAAAAGGATACAATGCTGAGAACTATTTCAATACTATCTTTCAAAATTCAACGGAACGTTTTTTCAAACTGTCCAACAGTATTGGAAATCGCCAAAACTTAGCCTCGCCTGCCAGTGAGTTTATGGGAATTACTGTAATTGCAATATTACTTTGGTACGGAGGCCAAATGGTTCTGATTGAAAAAACACTCGACGGTCCCTCTTTTATTGCCTATATGGGATTAGCTTATAATATTTTAACTCCTGCAAAAGCAATCTCTAAGGCTTCTTACGGGGTAAAAAGAGGAAACGCCGCTGCAGAACGTGTTCTTGAAATTTTAGAGCAGGAAAACACCATTACCTCTAAAGACAAAGCAGTTGAAAAAACAACGTTCGACAGTAACATTAGCGTTCAGAATATCAACTTCAAATACGAAGATGAAACAGTTCTGAAAGACTTTTCTCTTGACATCAAAAAAGGACAAACCGTTGCACTTGTTGGACAATCCGGTAGCGGAAAAAGCACAATTGCCAATTTATTAACCCGTTTTTATGATGTAAACGACGGAACAATTTCGATTGACGGCATCAATATAAAAGATATGAACTTACAGTCTCTTCGCAGTTTGATGGGACTGGTAACTCAGGACAGCATTTTATTCAATGATACCATCAAAGCCAATATCGCCTTAGGAAAACTAAACGCTACAGACGATGAAATTATCGAGGCCTTAAAAATTGCAAATGCTTTTGAATTTGTAAACAACCTTCCTTTAGGCATTTACACCAACATTGGCGACAGCGGAAACAAACTTTCAGGAGGACAAAAACAACGATTATCAATTGCCAGAGCGGTCTTAAAAAACCCGCCAATTATGATTCTGGATGAAGCCACATCGGCATTGGATACTGAAAGCGAAAAATTTGTTCAGGTGGCTTTAGAGAACATGATGCAAAACAGAACTTCAATTGTAATTGCTCACCGACTTTCAACCATTCAGAAAGCGGATGTCATTGTTGTGATGCAAAAAGGTAAAATCGTAGAACAAGGAACTCATGACGAATTGATTGCCCACAACGGAACCTACAACAAACTGGTGACTATGCAATCTTTCGAATCATAAACATAAGCAGACAGGCTTAGCCACAAATTATACAGATTACCACAGATTATTTTTCTCTCAACGAATTAAAATCTTATATTTATCTGTATAATTTGTGGCTTTTTTATTTCGAATATTCTTAAATCCGTAAAAATGTACCTTAATACTTCAAACATAAAACTTCCGGATGACCCGGATACAATTGTCTGGAAATACTTAGACTTATCTAAATTCCTTGATTTATTAATGTCCAAAAAACTATTCATGTCCCGTTCTGACAAGTTTGAGGATCAGTACGAGGGCACTTTTAGCGAGCCAACCTTTGAAGAGATTAAAAAACTGGCCATAGACAATCCTGATTTTTTAAATTACTACAAAACCCATCGCGAACAGGTAGCCATAAGCAGCTGGCACATCAACGAATATGAATCGTTTGCCATGTGGCAGATTTTCACCAAAAACAATGAGGGCTTAGCTATTCAGTCTACCATTAGAAGATTACAGAATGCTGTAAAACCGGAAAACAATTTCGATCAATACATTGGCGAAGTAAATTATATCGACTACAAAAAAGAATACATTCCGTTTGAAAATTTATTTTTCCCCTTTTTATTTAAGCGCAAAAGCTTTCAATATGAGCGCGAAGTTCGAATTCTTACCGATACTTCAAAAAGTGACATTAAACTAAACGATGGATTAAAAATCAACGTTGACCTAAAGCAATTGATCGAAAAGATCTACATTCATCCAAAATCCGAAAACTGGTACAAAAAACTGGTAATTGATTTAACGGAACGCCTGGGATTTGATCTCGATATTGAGAAATCGGATCTGGAAAGTGATATTTTGATATAGTTTTTTTTAAAGGTGCTGAGATTCTGAGATGCTAAGGTTCTAAGTTTTTTTTGCGACAGATTGCACAGGTTAAAAGGATTTTACGCATCATCTCAAAGAAAAAGGCTTTTAAAAATTAATTTACTTAATTTTTAAAAGCCTTTTTTCTGGTTTCAAAATCTTAGGATCTTAGAATCTCAGCACCTTAGAACCTCCTAAATAGGTTTATAACTCTTCACTTCCCATTTTTTTGAAGCTAAGTCAATATAGTTATAGTGTAAAACATCATTTTTATCAAACTGCCCGTTTTGATTGGTATCTTCAATCGTTCTAAAATACAAACGATTTCTTGATTCGATTAAATTCCAGTCTACCAATTCCTGAAAATCTTCTGAAACTTTAGTAAAGTGTTCACCACTGATATTACTTAAATACAAGGTCTTAATATCACTAGTATCAATTTTACCATCTTTATTGGTATCTGAGTCGGCCAGAGTATAGACCATAATCTGATTCTGTGTTTTATCAGCAACCGTTTTTAAATAAGTAGCCGTCAAAATCAGGGCTGGTTTATCTGTCAAAGGACGTATGGAATCTGAATCAACTTTCTGAAACTTCAGGTTCTGCAAATAACCCGTGATTTCAAATTCTCCTAAATTAGAGATTGTAAAACTTACATCATTTACACTCGAAGAGCCATAACGGGCTTTTGTTCCTTTTTCAAAAACACGCAAGTCTCCAACCGGATGAATCAAATAACTTGTTCCTTCCATTTGAATCGGCAAATCGGCTATTTCAATCTGTGTAGAATCTGTTTTTGCAACAGTACTCGTTTTACTGGCGGTATCGTAAATTACTTTAGGTTTCTTCACTTCATCTTTACAACTTGTAAGTGTTCCGATGCTTGCCAGGGCTATATAGGTTAAGATCTTTTTCATGTATGCTAATTCTATTAGGATATCAAATATAGTATTTTTGATTGTATTATCTAGTTTTATTGAATTTTACTAGAATCCACTTCTATAAGTTGTTCACGCAGATACTTGCCTGCTTAGTAGAAAGAACGAAATCAATATTTTATAATCTCGCATTCAGCTTCACATTAAAAACCCTTGAGGTCATATAATTTGGAATTGCATACTGGTTTTTAGAATACACATCACGAACCCAGGTATTGGTAATCGCATTTTGATTATTGAAAAGATTAAAAATTTCAACTCCAACAGACAATTCTTTAAAATTCTTCAACCATTTAGCCTTAGCAACTTTCGTGTTTCCATCTACAAAAACTTTCGCAAAACCAACATCGGCTCTGCGATAATCATTCAATCTCCTTTGGTACAGATATGGATCTGAATAGGCCGGTGCTCCTCCGGGTAAACCGGTATTATAAACCAGATTCAAATACAACTTTACACTTGGAATACTTGGCATATAATCCTGAAACAGCATCGCAAATTTCAATCGCTGATCTGTAGGCCTCGCGATATAACCTTTGTTTTCATAGTTTTCTTCAGTTTTTAAATACCCAAAGCTAATCCATGATTCTGTTCCGGGTACAAACTCGCCATTCAGTCTGAAATCAACTCCTTGCGCGTAAGCTTTTGCATTATTGTTGGCAACATATCGAATTCTGACATTATCGATCGAATACACATTTACATCCGAAAGCGATTTATAATAAAGTTCTGTAACCCATTTAAAAGGACGGTTCCACATTTTAAAATTATAATCGTTCCCCAAAACGATATGAACGGATTCCTGCGCTTTCACATTTGGATTTACCACACCATTTAAATCCCTAAGCTCTCTATAAAAAGGGGGCTGATGGTACAATCCTCCGGAAAGTCGGAAGAGCATGTCCATATCCCAATCCGGTTTTAAAGTAAATTGGGCACGCGGACTGAAAACGGTTTGAGTCTTACCTTCAACAGCACTTCCTGAAACATTCCAACTCTGAAAACGAGCTCCGAGATTGTACCAAACCTGACTGGATCCTATTTCTGATTTTTTATTCCATTGCGCATATCCCGAAAAGCGGTTTATGGTATTAAAATTTGTCGCTCGTACCTCCTGATACGGTAATAACGGCCCCGTATAAGGCTTATAAGGCTGATTGTTCTTCGGTAAAAAAGCGATAGGTGGATTAATCGAGAATCCAGCCGAATCAATCATCTCCCACTCTACAATTCGATCCCGAATCGATTCACGCGTATATTTCAAACCAAATTCCAACTGGCTGTCATTTTTCCATTCTTTAAAACCTTTGATTTCTGCATTGGCAATTAACGCATCCAAATCATTTCGGGCATGGCTCAATTGCGAACCTATTCCACGAGTGAAATCAACATTTGAGGTGTCTTCATTCTCTATATTACCCAAACGATATTGTGCGAGAATATCAAAATGCTCCTGTTCTATGGTATGAAAAAGGGAACCAATTAATTTCAAAGTAAAAGTAGGTGAAGCTTTGTAAGTCGTTTTCAAGGCACCGAAGTAGGTATTGTACTGATCCCGTTCCCTGCCTTCATAATACACGGCAAGCGCCATCGGTTGATCTATGGTCCCGAATTTTGTCTCACGGGTTAAAGGCTGATACAAATATTTGTTTTGGGAGATATTCCCTAAAAAGCTCATTTGCCATTTTTTAGAAATATCATAATTAACATTGGTCTGAATATCTGCAAAAGTTGGAGTATAATTCGTTTGCGTGTCCTGACTATTCACCAACAAGCTATTATTTCTATAACGAACTCCGGTTACAGCCGACCATTTCTTATTTTTAGAAACCGCATCGACCGATATACTTCCGCCAAGCAAACTGGCTTCAAGCGAAGCGCCGAACTGCGTTGGTTTTCTATAAGTGATGTCTAAAACAGAGGATAATTTATCTCCAAACTTTGCCTGAAATCCTCCTGCCGAAAAGTCAACATTCTGCACTAAATCGGTATTGGTAAAACTCAATCCTTCCTGTTGCCCGGAACGAATTAAAAACGGGCGATAGACTTCGACTTCGTTCACATACACCAGATTTTCATCGTAATTTCCACCCCGAACAGCATATTGTGTACTCAGTTCATTATTGGAATTTACACCTGGCAGTGTTTTCAAAATATTCTCGATTCCGGCATTGGCTCCCGGTATTTTTTTAATGGTAGCGACATCGACATTTGCGATACCCTGAATCCTCTTCTTACTTTTAGAAGAAACAAAAACTTCTCCCATTTGTTCTTCGGAACTGCTCATTAAGGGATTAAAAACGAAAATCTCATTTGAGGCTAAATGTACGGTCAGACTCATCATTTTTAAAGAGACGTGGGTAAAAATCAACGAAATCTTTTTACCTGACGGCACTATAATTTCATAAAAACCATCTGAATCAGATTGCGAAACATTCCCGGAAGAACTGATATTTACTCCAGCCACAGGATGTTTCTGCTCATCCAGAATAACACCTTTTACATGAGCCTTCTGAGCAAATGAAATACTGGTCGTGCATAAAAAAAGGAAAACGGCTATTAACTTAATTTGATTCAAGTGTTTGGGTTTTATTTTTGTTGGCTTCTAAAAAAATGAGTCTCAAAGATAGCAGAATTTCCTACATTATCAATCACTTCAATTTTTAAATCATTTGCTCCTTCTGCAAGGAGAGTATCATCAAAAGTATGCGTTATTTTTCTTGATTTACTTTCATATTCAAACAGAATCCAGTTCCCATTAAGATAACCGTTGTACGATTTGATTCCGGAAGAAGCATCATTAATGGTAAATTCTATCTTTTTAACTCCCGTAATCCACTTGTCCTGAATTGGTTTTACGATTTTAATGACAGGCGCTATAGTGTCCAGAACTAATCCAAATTGCCCTAATATTTTTGATTTGGCAGTAAAAACATCTCCTTTTCTCACTGTTCCGTTATAACTGGCAGAGTTTCCGCTAAATCTTCCAATAAAAAGTTTATCCTTCAGGGTTTCCGGAAACGAGCTGTCCTTAATCGTAATGGTAAAATTGGAGTGTACCGGAACGGTATCGTCGTGAACGTAAATACGATTATTTTTAACATCAAAGTTTAAATTAAAATCATCATAAAAAGTTCCAGCCGGAAAAAACACAGACATATTGTCTTTTTCAAAATTTGAATCTTTATTGGCTTTAATAAAGTATTTTGAAGTTACTGGCTCCTCTTTGACAATTGGCGTTGCCGTGTCGTATTCAACCGGAACAGTAACCGTGCTTAAATTTCCAAAATAATCCGAAACCTCAATTCTGTAAGTGGATGCTAAATTAGGTTGGGCTGAAACAATTCCACGTAAGGAATCAGTCTTAATAATGCTCAACGCGTAAGGTGTTTTCATAAAGAGTTTCTGAACCCGCTGACCCGACTTTTTATATTTACCATAATCGATAAAAGCATTTATGTATCGCATCTCATCGAAGGAATAGGTATTGAATTGATAATTGTAATTTTGATTTCCGTTCAGAAAAGTAGAAACATTAAAAACACCATTTTTATTAAACGAAACATCATCATAATCTACTGCAGAAATTCCGAAACCAATTCTACCATTGGCTTTTACTTTACCAGCCAGATAAGTCCCGTCTTTCTGCAAGGCGACATTCAGTAACAAAGGCTGTTTGGACTGATTTACCGTTGCATTATCCATCGGATAAACATACACACTCGAAATACCAGGCTTTTTAGTGTCTTTTAGATTTTTATCGAAGCCAAAAAATAGGGGATTAATCACAAATTCTGTTTTAGTATCCCGAATTTCAAAATGAAGATGCGGTCCTTCTGATGAACCTGTATTGCCGGAAAGTCCAATCAGATCACCTTTTGCAACCGGTAGTTCGTTGGGTTTTGGAAACATTTCAATTTCATAGGCCTTTTCTTTATAATGCGTTTTTGTCACATAATCCAAAATGGATCCTACCGGAGTTTGCAAATGTCCATATACCGAAGTGTATCCGTTTGGATGTGTAATGTAGATGCATTTACCGTTGCCGAAAGTCGAAATTTTAATTCTCGACACATATCCGTCAGCAATGGCGTAGACATTTAATCCTTCTCTCTGATTCGTTTTCAAATCAAACCCCGCATGGAAATGATTTGGCCTCAACTCCCCGAAATTACCGGAAAGCTGCATGGGAATATCCAGTGGCGGACGAAAATAATCTTTTGGATATTGCGTCTGCGCAAAAATAAACGGACTAAAAAGCAGGGCAAGTAACGAAAATCTCATAAGTAACATTTTTGCTAAGATAAAAAATTAAGAAGCGAAAACCGAGTATCACGCCACAAAAATACAATCGATTGAATTTCATTCGTTTGTTTATTTTTAATGTAAAAAAATCGATAAAAAATTGCATTAATAAAAAGGAATACTAACTTTGTAGGATTAAGTAATGAATAGGATTTATAATGAGTGTAATTGCCGAAATAATTGATACTCTTGAATATAAAGTCGAAAAGCTTTTTGAGAAATCGAAAGGCTTGGAGCATAATAATCAGGCTTTACAATTAGAATTAGCCAAAGCTGCGCAAATTATCCAGAAACAATCTGAAGAAATTGAAGCTTTGAAAAGGCAACATGAAACACTTAAGATCGCCAATTCGTTACTCGGCAGTGACAACAACAAGAGAGAGACAAAGCTTAAAATAAATTCATTAATTCGCGAAATTGACTACTGTATAGCACAGTTATCCGATTAACCAAGACGACATGGACGGAAAGCTTAAAATTAAAATATCAGTTGCAGACAGAGTTTACCCTTTAACGGTTGAACCTGCTCAGGAAGAAGGACTCAGAAGTGCTTCTAAAAAAATTGATGCTATGATTAAGCAATTCGAAGAAAGTTACGCGGTTCGTGACAAACAAGATGTTCTGGCGATGTGTGCCCTGCAATTTGCATCGCAAGTCGAACAAAAACAAATTGACAATGCGATCGATGGAGAAGAAACTATCGAAAGAATTAAAAGATTAAATGCGCTATTAGATCAATATCTCGAAAATTAAACGTTCTTTTACAACAACTAAGATACTGCCTACATTAGTTCACAATTGGTAAACTCAACACTAACAATTTAGAATGAGCAAATCGTCGCTACTATAGTATGCCATGCTTCGGCTTGGAAACTTGAACAGTGAGTTAGCTCAAAACTTGTCTTTACGAGTTTATTCAAGCAATTAATGTAGGCTTTTTTTATATATAAATTTTTACAAACATGGACATAATAACGATCATTATTTCAGGTATTATAGGAATTGCGGTAGGTTTTGCAATTGCTAAAATTATCGAAAAAAGCAATATTTCTAACCTCATTAAAAACGCCAAAAAAGAAGCAGCTTCCATTTTAAAAGATGCTAATTTAGAAGCAGAAAATATCAAAAAAGATAAAATTCTTCAGGCAAAAGAGCGTTTTATCGAACTAAAATCAGAGCACGAACAAGTTATTTTAGCGAGAGACAAAAAAGTAGCGGAGGTTGAAAAAAGAGTACGCGATAAGGAATCACAAGTTTCTAACGAACTTTCGAAGGCAAAAAAAGTAAACGACGAGTTTGAATCCAAAACACAGGAATACAACAACAAAATTGACGTTTTAGACAAAAAACAAACTGAAGTTGACAAATTACACAAAAGTCAACTGCAACAGCTTGAAGTAATCTCAGGACTTTCTGCCGAAGAAGCAAAAGAGCAATTAGTAGAAGGATTAAAAGCCGAAGCTAAAAGCAAAGCAATGTCTCACATTCAGGACACTATCGAAGAGGCAAAACTTACTGCGCAGCAAGAAGCGAAGAAAATTATCATCAATACGATCCAGAGAGTTGGAACCGAGGAAGCAGTTGAAAATTGCGTTTCAGTATTCAACATTGAATCTGATGATGTAAAAGGTAGAATCATTGGACGTGAGGGACGTAACATTAGAGCTCTTGAAGCTGCAACGGGAGTTGAAATCATTGTTGACGACACACCTGAAGCGATCATCCTTTCTTGTTTTGACCCTGTTCGTAGAGAAATTGCCCGTTTATCTTTGCATAAACTAGTAACAGACGGACGTATTCACCCTGCAAGAATTGAAGAAGTAGTTGCTAAAACAGCGAAACAAATTGACGACGAAATTATCGAAGTTGGTAAGCGTACTGTTATCGACTTAGGAATTCACGGTTTACATCCTGAATTGATTAAAGTTGTAGGTAGAATGAAATACCGTTCTTCTTACGGACAAAACTTATTACAGCACTCCAGAGAAGTTTCTAAACTTTGTGGTATCATGGCTGCCGAATTAGGCTTAAACGTAAAATTAGCCAAAAGAGCTGGTTTACTTCACGATATTGGTAAAGTTCCGGATACTGAAAGTGATTTACCTCACGCCTTACTAGGTATGCAGTGGGCAGAGAAATATGGCGAAAAAGAAGAAGTTTGCAACGCTATTGGAGCGCATCACGACGAGATCGAAATGAAATCTTTACTTTCTCCGATTGTTCAGGTTTGTGATGCTATTTCAGGTGCACGACCAGGGGCGAGACGTCAGGTTTTAGATTCATACATTCAGCGTTTGAAAGATCTTGAAGAAGTTGCTTACGGATTTAGCGGTGTGAAAAATGCATACGCAATTCAGGCTGGTAGAGAACTTCGTGTAATTGTAGAAAGCGAAAAAGTTTCTGATGACAATGCTGCGAATTTATCTTTCGAGATTTCACAAAAAATCCAAACTGAAATGACTTATCCGGGTCAGGTAAAAGTTACTGTAATTAGAGAAACCAGAGCGGTTAATATTGCAAAGTAATCTTTCTATATATTATTCATAAAAATAAAGGCTATCTTCTAAAACGGATAGCCTTTATTTTTTATATCACTACCACTACGGTCTGGTAATTTACACTTAGCTCATCAGTCTTCGACTTCGCTCAGACTGACACTCAAATCTTCGCTCAGACTGACACTCAAATCTTCGCTCAGACTGATACTCGAATCTTCGCTCAGACTCACATTTTCGACTTCACTCAGGACGACAACCGTGATAAACCGTCCTAAATATTGATACTAACATTATCAATAAAACTACTGCCATGACTACTGTCACTGCGACTGAGACTGCAACACCCCCTAAATATCGTTAAAGATAATTTTAAAGCTCGTTCCTACTCCCACTGTACTTTCTACTGAAATACTCCCTTTCATTGCCTCGATTTGATTCCTGGTAATATAAAGTCCAATTCCCCTTGCCTCCTGATTTTTGTGAAAAGTTTTATACATTCCAAACAACAAATCACCGTACACCGCCAAATCGATTCCCAAACCATTATCCGTAATTTTTAACGACTTGTAACCGTCCGGTTCGATTGAAAAATCAAAAACAATAACAGGATCTCTGTCCGGATGCGCATACTTTATAGCGTTTGTTGTAAAATTCAGTAAAACACTTTCCAGATAAGCCGGGTTAAAATTAATTGTCAAATACCTTGGAACATTATTTACAATGGTAACTTTCTTATCCTTGTCATACCCTCTAATCGTTGAAATTGTTTTCTCAATGTATTCTGAAAGCTTTAATGGCGCCACAGCAATATTGATATTACTTTGTGTCTTTACAATCTGGGTTAAATTGGCAATCGTATCGTTCAGATCATTAGAAACAGTTCGCAAATGTTCTAACATTTCGTTTACAGTTTGTTTGTCAACATCCGCGTCAATGAAATCGAGGATCGACTTTATATTTCCGGCCTGCGTATTCAAATTATGTGAAACGATATGTGAAAAATTCACCAATCGGCTATTTTGATCACTGTACAATTTCATCGTTTTTAAGAGCTCCAACTCTTTCTCTTTTTGCAAAGAAACATCAGTATGTGTCCCGATCACACGCAATGGCTTTCCATTTTCATCCCTTTCAATCACCTTTCCACGATCCAGAATCCACTTATAATTACCACTTGAAGTCATGACGCGATGGTAATTTTCGTAATATGGGATCTTATTATCAAAATGCTCCTGTATATCCGAATAGTACTTTGGAAGATCCTCGGGATGCACAATCTTATCCCAACGTTCCGGATCATCGAAAATATCAGCGGAATCTAATTCTAAAATTTTTAACGACAATGACGAATAGAAAACCCTATTGGTTACCATATCCCAATCCCAAATTCCGGCAGTAGAGGCCTCTAGAGCAAATTGAAAACGCTCTTCAGAAATACGTAGTTTTTCTTCCTTATCTTTCAATTCCGTAATATCCGAAACATGTCCAAAAAAGCTAACACACCCGTCAGCGGACTGCTCTGTTTTGGCAGAAACCTTGAACCATCGCATCCCTTTTTTAGGTAAAACAGCTCTAAATTCAACATTCCAGGGCTTTGCTTCTTTACGTGCTTTGACTAAAGACTGAAAAAACACATCACGATCCTGAGGAAAAATCCGGTCGTAAATGACCAATTTAATGTCATTGGTAAACTCTTTTACACTAAGTTCAAAAATATCGTCAGCTGATTTACTAACCAAAGGGAAAGTATACCTGTTTTCGCTGTCCACAACAAACTGAAACAGCAGATCCGGCATTTCGGCAAGCAATTTTTTATAAAAATTATTTACCTCTAAGCAATTCTCATTTCCATATAAATCAAAAACCATATATCACTTATTTATGTAGATTGAAATATTAAAACAATGATCCCAATAGTAAAAAACAAAAGCTGAAACTGGCTCTTTTATTCTCTAATTACCACAAAATATTATACAATATATTACTTTTTTGATTTAAAAACGACTTCCGGCTTCAAAAATTACTTCCGTGGATGAAAAGATAACATTACCTCTTTCAAAAAACTCCTGTCTAAATGCACATAAATTTCGGTCGTAGTAATCGATTCGTGCCCTAACATCAACTGAATTGATCTTAAGTCGGCACCATTTTCAAGTAAATGAGTTGCAAAAGAATGTCTTAATGTATGTGGACTAATACTTTTATGGAGGTTAATTTTTACAGCAAGATCTTTTATAATGGTAAAAATCATGGCGCGTGTAAGCTGATTACCTCTCCTGTTCAAAAATAAAGTATCTTCACAACCTTTTTTTATTTTAAGATTCACCCGAATCTCCTTCTGATAAATCTGGATGTATTTCTGAGCGAATTTACCCACCGGAACAAAACGCTCTTTATTTCCTTTTCCGGTAATCTTAACGAACCCTTCTTCAAAGAATAAATCTGAAATTTTTAAAGAAACCAATTCCGAAACCCTAAGTCCGCAGCCGTACAAAGTTTCTAGCATTGCCCTATTTCGTTCACCTTCATTGGTACTCAGATCAATTGCCGCAATAAGAGAATCAATTTCATCTAAAGACAGCGTATCGGGCAATTTCCGCCCTGTTTTAGGAGTTTCGATCAGCTCCATCGGATTGTCGTTTCTGTAATCTTCAAAAACCAGATAATTAAAAAAACTTTTCAATCCCGAAATAATTCTCGCCTGTGATCGTGGATTGACTTCTTTAGCTACCGCATAAATAAACTGCTGAACCGTTTCGTCATCAATCTTTATGGGAGAAATCTCTATACTATTGGTTTCCAGAAAAAGACACAGACGCTCGATGTCAAAACCATAGTTTTCGATCGTGTTTTTAGACAAACCTCTCTCGATGCGCAAATACGACTGATAATCTTTTATGTAACGGGTCCAATTCATAGCTACAAAGTAAAACATTTTCAGGCATAAAAAAACCTTCCGGATTAGGGAAGGTTACAAATTTTATTATTGGATAAAATTAGAATTTGTAGGCTAAAGATAACGCAAGGTTACTGTTTTTAGCACTATCATAATAATCATCTGAATTATCAATATCTTTATCAGAAAGCGGAGACAATCCGATTGTATAACGAAGCCCTGCTGAAAGATTATCCGTAAAACTGTATCCGGCTCCTAAGTTAAAACCAAGATCTACCGATCTGGTCAAATCTTTAATGTTATTACCATTTACTTTAGCCGATAACAAAACGCCAAGCTGTGGACCCGCTTCAACATTGAATTTTTTATCAATGATATAATACTTCGCAACTACAGGAATATTCAAATAGTTCAACTTAATATCCGTGTCATTCAATGAACCGTCAACTTTAGTTCCCTGAGCAGAAAATAAAAGCTCAGGCTGAATAAAAAATCTTTGAACCACATGAATTTCTGCAAAACCTCCAACGTGAAAACCAACAAGAGCTTTAGTATCTTCAACATCTCCTCCAACTACTGATGAAATATTAAGACCTCCTTTTACTCCGAATCTCGTCTTTTGTGCATTAGCAAAACCAAATACCATTACTGCCATAGCAGCCAAAATTATTCTTTTCATTACAATTTGTTTTTTGAGTTATTCACCCCAAATATAAAGATAACCTTATTAAAAAAGAACTTGGATGCTAATTAATAAATTGTAAATACCGTTTTATGTCTATATGAACAGACCTTTCTTCTTCATTATAACCCAATATCAAATCCAGAATATCAAAATAAACTTACGAAATAAAAAAGTTTCAAAACACAATTTGAACTATAAATCTGACTAAATAACAAATATAACCTAAAAAACCGATCACAAATAAACTTCTTAAATAGAGCCAATTACAAGCCTAAAACCAATAAAAATGGGAAATTTAGTAATTATTTAAACCAAAATATAAAACAATAAATTCCTAATTCTGTAGTTTTGACTAATAAATAACATTTAAAAAAAAACAAATTTTAAAACCACTTTTATGAAAAAGATAATCTTAGCAGCTGTATTGTTTATTGCAACTTCAGCTACAATTCAGGCACAATTAGTACAATTTGGAGTTAAAGCAGGGGTTAACTTTGCAAGCCAAACCGGAGACGCAGGTCTTCAGGGTGTAGCATTTGACAAAGAAGGAATCACTAGCTACCACGTAGGAGTTGTTGCAGAACTTAAATTGTTAGACAAATTTGCGATTCAACCGGAGCTTTTATATTCTACTCAGGGAGCAACTTACAAAAATGCTGTAAGTGAATTTAAAAATGAATTAGGCTACTTATCTATTCCTGTAATGGCTAAATTTTACCTAAACGACACTTTTAGCTTAGAAGTAGGTCCTCAGGCTTCCTTTTTATTAAGTGAAAAGAATAAGTTTGATGTTAAAGATGCACAAACTTTTGAATTTGGTCTTAATGCCGGATTAGGAGTAAAACTTACTAAAAGCATTTTTGTTCAGGGTCGTTATGGTCTAGGGTTAACTGAAGCTTCTAAAAATGCTGATGTTAAAAACTCAACTTTCCAGATCTCTGCAGGATTCTTGTTCTAAAAAATATATCACATACTTTTACCAAAACCGTTCTATTAATTGGAACGGTTTTTTTATTTTTACAACTGTTCAATGGCGATGGCAAAAATCAATGGCAATGGCAATGTCAAAATTCAATGATACTATCAATCGTTTCACATTTTACATATTACATTTTACATATCACACCTTACTATCCATGAAAATCTGCATCATCAACGGACCCAATTTGAATCTTTTAGGAAAAAGAGAACCGGAAGTTTACGGAAGTCAAACTTTTGAAGATTTTTTTGCAACGTTACAGGCCAAATTCCCAAACATTGAACTTTCGTATTACCAAAGCAATATTGAAGGCGAATTGATTGGAAAAATTCAGGAATGTGGTTTTACTTTTGACGGAATTATTCTGAATGCCGGAGCCTACACGCATACCTCTATAGGATTGGGCGATGCCATGAAAGCCGTTACAACTCCCGTAATCGAAGTACACATTTCGAACACCTATGCCCGTGAAAGTTTTAGACATCAGTCGTATTTATCCGGAAATGCTAAAGGTGTTATCCTTGGTTTCGGACTAAAAAGCTACGAACTGGCCATTCAGTCTTTTCTATGAGATATGAGATGTAAAATGAGAACCGTGTAGGATAGGTAACTATTACCAATAAATAATTTTGATTAACGATTTTTGATTCTTAAATCGCGCCCAAATGTATTATGTTCCTGGATTTACTATTTAAACAAATAAAATATTTCAGATCACATTTCACACTTAACATCTTACATTTAACATCTTACATTTAACATCTTACATTTAACATCTTACATTTAACAAATTTTTAATAGCCTCATTTTTAACTTATTCTATTTTTGTGAGAGATACGACTCTCATGAAAAACTATACTTTACTTGCCTTTTTATTCTTTTCCGTTTCAAATTTCGCCCAAATTAAGGGAACCGTAACCGATGAAAAAGGGACACCTTTGCCCTTCGTATCCGTCTTTGAAGAAAACACCTATAGCGGCACGACTTCTAACGAGCAGGGAAAATACCAGCTTACCGTAAAAGAGCCGGGCAAAAACAAAATCGTTTTTCAATACCTGGGATATAAAACTCAAAAAATAACAATTCCTGCTGACGCAAAAACGACACTGCCGGATGTGAAAATGTCTGAGGAAAGTTTTGCTTTAAATGAGGTGGTGATTGACCCAAAAAATAATCCTGCCAACGCCATTATTAAAAGTGCTATGGCGGCCAAAAAAGACAACTCCGACAAAATTGCGCGATATACCGCCGATTTCTACTCCAAAGGAATGTTTAAAGTCAAAGACTTACCTAAGAAGATTTTGGGACAAAAAGTAGATCTGGGTGACGATCTTGCATCAAATTTAGATTCTACCGGAACTGGTATTTTATATTTATCCGAAACCATTTCTAAGGTTACTTTTGAAAAACCTAACAAATTAAAAGAACGCATTATCGCTTCTAAAATCTCGGGAAACAATAGAGGATACAGTTACAATACTGCTTCACGGTCGACTTATGATTTTTATGAAAACACGATAAACTTCGACACCAAACTCATTTCTCCTATTGCCGACAATGCTTTCGCTTATTATAAATACAAACTCGAAGGTACTTTTTTTGACGACAATAAACAGCAGATCTACAAAATCAAGGTAATCCCAAAACGCGATAAAGAACCTGTTTTTGAAGGCTACATTTACATTGTAGATGATAGCTTTGCCATTTACGCCATCGATTTGGACATCAAAGGCTATCGCATGAAAAACGAATTCACGGAGGTAATGAATCTAAAACAAAATTTTACCTACAATACACAAAATAAAATCTGGATTAAAAATGCACAAACCTTAGATTTCACTGCCGGTATTTTTGGTATTAAATTCTCCGGAAAATTTGCTTATATATATTCCAATTACGACTTTCCGGCTTCGTTTGAAAACAAAACATTCGGTAATGAAATTGTCTCTTTCGAACTCAACGCAAACAAAAAGGATGATACTTTCTGGAACAACATTCGTCCAATTCCTCTAACCATTGAAGAAAGTAACGATTACACTAAAAAGGATAGTCTGCAAATAATCAGAAAATCTCAAAAATATACGGACTCCGTTGATGCCAAAAACAACAAATTTAAAGTTCTGGATGTCTTAATGGGCTACGATTATAAAAACACCTACAAAAGACATTCTTTCGAATATAAAGGATTGTTGAATTTGGCCTCGCTAAGTTTTAATACCATTCAGGGATTTAATCTGGATTCCGGTTTCTCTTTTAAGAAATGGAGTGAAGACGAAAGTAAAACGACTTCGTTAAGTACCACTTTTAATTATGGCTTTTCAGATGAACACTTTAGGATTACCGGAGAATTCAGTCATAAATTCAACAATATAAATCACGCTACGATTAGTGCCTCAGGGGGAACTAAAGTAGCACAATTCAATAGTGCCGAACCCATAACCAAGTTGATCAATTCTATAAGTTCTTTATTTTTTAAAGACAATTACATGAAACTGTATAATTTAGAGTTTGCACAGATCAACTATTCGCAAAACGTTCTAAATGGTGTCAGTCTCAATGCAAAATTGGGTTATGAGCAGCGAAAACCGCTTTTTAACACCACCGATTATTCTTTCTTCAAAAGAGATGACTTATACTCTTCCAACAATCCATTAGCTCCAAACGATTTCACCACTCCTGCATTTGAAAAACATCATTTGTTCAAAACAGCTTTAAGTGCTCGAATTAACTTTGGAAACAAATACATTTCGAGACCAGATGGAAGATATAATTTTAAAAACGACAAATTCCCAACACTCTTCTTAAATATTGAAAAAGCCTTTGCAGCAAGCGAAAAGAAATATGAATTTGAAAAAGTAGGAGCTGCCGTACTCTACGATTTATCATTGGGCAATAAAGGTGTTTTAGGAATGAGTTTTAAAGCCGCCAAATTCTTTAATGCTGATAACATTTCGTTTGTCGATTACAAACATTTTAACGGAAACCAGACTCACATTGGCACAAGCAGCCGTTACCTGAATGTTTTCAACCTGATGCCTTACTACACCAACAGCACCAACGACAGTTATTTAGAAATGCATTTGGAACACAACGACAAAGGCTACATTATGAATAAAATCCCGCTTTTGAATCTTTTAAAATCAACGATGAACATTGGTTTTCATTCACTGGCCGTACCGAACAGAAAACCTTACACTGAGTTTACTGCTGGTTTAGACAATTTAGGATTTGGGAAGTTCAAAATCTTCAGAGTAGATTATGTTCATTCTTATCAGGGTGGCATTCAGCAAAATGGCGTTGTCTTTGGATTGAAGATTTTGAATGTTCTAGACTAGGAAAAGTTACTGAGAAACTAAGGTTCTAAGATTCTAAGTTTTTCCTTAGCATCTTAGAACCTTAGCCACTTAGAGTATTTCCCCTCAATATAATCATCTCCTATTCTATAGGAAGAATCCAGCAAAATGATTTGAAAAAGTTACCGAGAAACTAAGGTTCTAAGATTCTAAGTTTTTCCTTAGCATCTCAGAACCTTAGCATCTTAGGTCCTTAGCCACTTAGAGTCTTTCTCCTCAATGATAATCATCCGGTTCAATATGAATCAACACATTGCCCAATTGCGGAATTTTTTCTTTTAAGGTATCCTGTAGTTTGTGTGATAACTCATGCCCTTCTTTCACCGAAATTTTAGCCGAAACTATGGCATGAAGGTCTACATGATATCGCATTCCTGCTTTACGGATAAAACATTTTTCGGTACCCAGAATACCCGGAACTGTTAAAGCCTTTACACGGATTTCTTCGACTAAATCATCGTTCAGATTTTCGTCCATAATTTCACCCAAGGCCGGTCTGAAAATTTTATAACTGTTGTATAAGATAAAAAAAGCAGCAAAAAGCGCCGCCCAGTCATCTGCTGATTCATACCCCTGCCCCATAATCAAGGCAATCGAAATTCCGGCAAACGCTGCTACCGAAGTGATCGCGTCACTACGATGGTGCCAGGCATCTGCCGCCAATGATGAGCTGTTGGTTTGCTTGCTTCTTTTCATTACCAAACGAAATGAATATTCTTTCCATATGATAATAGCTCCCAAAACATAAAGTGTCCAGGGTTTTGGTAAATCATGCGGAGTCTGGATATTAGCAATACTCTCATATCCGATAATAGTCGCTGAAGTAATCAGAAAACCAACCACCAAAAACGTAATTAAAGGTTCTGCCCGACCGTGACCATAAGGATGATTTTCGTCTGCCGGTTTATTCGAATACTTAATTCCGAACAGAACCAAAAATGACGAAAATATATCGGTTGTCGATTCGATCGCATCGGCAATTAGGGCATATGAATTGCCAAAAAAACCTGCCAGCCCTTTTAAGATGGCTAAGCAGGTGTTTCCTATAATACTGAAATAAGTAGCTTTTACAGCTTTTTGTTCATCTGTCATTTAACTACGTTTATACTTTTTTTGCCACGAATTCACGAATTATACAAAAAAGTATAATCTTAGTTCAAAGTCGTGAATTCGTGGCAAATATTTCTACGCTTACGCTCTCACGATTTTTGCTCCAATGGCTCTCAAACGCTCATCGATACGTTCGTAACCACGGTCAATTTGCTCGATATTTTGGATCGTACTTGTTCCTTTTGCTGAAAGAGCGGCAATCAACAATGAGATTCCTGCACGAATATCAGGAGACGACATGGTTGTTGCTTTCAGTTGAGACTCAAAATTATGTCCCATAACCACCGCTCTGTGCGGGTCGCATAACATAATTTTTGCTCCCATATCGATTAATTTATCTACGAAAAACAAACGGCTTTCAAACATTTTCTGGTGAATTAAAACATCGCCTTTGGCTTGTGTTGCTACAACCAAAACAATACTCAATAAATCAGGAGTAAATCCTGGCCATGGTGCATCAGCAATAGTTAAAATAGAACCATCAATATCCGTTTTTACTTCGTATCCGTCTTTATGAGCAGGAATGTAAATATCGTCATTGCGTTTTTCAATGGTAATTCCCAATTTTCTAAATGTGTTTGGAATTAAACCTAAATTTTCCCAGCTTACATTTTTGATCGTAATTTCGCTTTTTGTCATCGCCGCAAGACCAATCCATGAACCAATTTCGATCATATCCGGAAGAATTGTGTGCTCACATCCACCAAGGCTTTCCACCCCTTCAATAGTCAATAAGTTTGAACCTACTCCGGTAATTTTAGCTCCCATAGAGTTTAACATTTTACACAACTGCTGTAAGTAAGGCTCACACGCAGCATTGTAAACAGTTGTTGTTCCTTTTGCCAAAACAGCAGCCATGACAATGTTTGCTGTTCCGGTTACTGATGCCTCATCAAGCAGCATATCTGTTCCGGTAAGACCTTCTTCAGGAGATTCTACTCCATAAAAATGATCTTCTCTGTTGTATCTGAATTTTGCTCCAAGATTAATGAAACCTTCGAAGTGTGTATCTAATCTGCGACGCCCAATTTTATCTCCTCCAGGTTTTGGAATATATCCTTTACCAAAACGTGCCAAAAGCGGTCCAACAATCATAATAGATCCACGAAGAGCTCCACCTTCTTTTTTGAAAGCTTCAGTTTCCAGATAACCTACATTAACCTCATCTGCCTGAAACGTAATCGAACCTGGCTCATTTCGTTGGATTTTCACACCTAAATTACCCAATAAAGTAATTAATTTATTGATATCAATAATATCGGGAATATTATTAATTCTCACTTTATCCCCCGTTAAAAGCACGGCGCATAAAATTTGTAATGCTTCATTTTTTGCTCCTTGCGGAGTGATTTCTCCTTTTAAAGGTGTTCCTCCTTCGATTTTAAAAATTCCCATATTTCTTTTTTAGGTTCTAAGGTTCTGAGATTCTCAGGTTCTAAGACTCTAAGAAAAAATCTTAGTACCTCAGTCCCTTAGCATCTTAGCTAATTTTTTACTTCTGATTATTATTTTTCTGAAAAGGTTTCGGTTTCCCTGGACCTTTATTGTTTTTATTGTTTTGGATTTTTGGCTGTCCTGCCGGTGTAATCTTATTCGACATACGCTTATTGGTACGCAATAAATCAGTTGTATTTAAAAGCTCTTCTGAACTTTGAAGCAAATTGATTTTACCTCCCGACAACTCATACAGATGCTCAAAAATCACATCGTCTTTTACGGTATCCTTGTTCCAGCTTAAATAAGACTTTTTCATGTGATTGGCAATCACCATTACCAAAGCATTTTTCATCTCGCCATCTTCCCATTTATTGGCAACATCGATCATGTACTTGATATTGTTTCCGTAAAATCTGTATTTTGGAAAATTCTGCGGATACTGTAAAGCATCCGGTTTTAACTGCAAAACATCACGAGACGGAATTGGGTACGGCGAATCAACATTCAATTTGAAATCAGACATAATAAAAAGCTGATCCCATAATTTATGCTGAAAATCCGGCACATCCCGCAAATGCGGATTCAGACTTCCCATTACCTGAATAATGTATTTAGCAGCTTTGTTGCGTGTTTCGGCATCTTCAATTGCAGTAGCCTGATCGATCAATTTTTGCAAATGACGACCGTATTCCGGAATGATTAACCGTTGTCTTTCAGAATTGTATTCTAAATTAAAAACAACGTCATTCGCACTTTCTTTTTTATATTTTTCGTTCATAAGTTATAATGAAACTATACCTTCTATGGTAGAAACTTCTTTGTATTTGCTAATCACCTGCTCAGCACTATGCATGGTAACATCAACCGAAACACTGGTAAATTTACCAGTTTTAGATTTTGTGGTTTTGATAACCGCTCCCATACTGTCAAAAGCTTTTTCTACTCGCTCAACATTATCGTCTACTGAAGGAACTATGAATTTATACAAGTATTCTGCTGGCCAGGTATTTGAATTGTCTAACTCAACTTTTAATCTTTCGTAAAATTCAGCGGTGTTTTTTTCTTTATCGTTCTCCATTCGTAATTAAAAATAAACGCAAATATACGGTTTTGATTTCAGACTTTCGATTTTAGATTTTAGATTTTTCAGAAGGAAATAATGATTGTTTTTTTACTACAAATTCCACTAATTATCACTAATTAAAACAACAGATAAAAACTATAGTTTTTGCACCATTTTAAAACAAGTTACTACCTAAAAAAAGCAGCAGAAATTAGTGGAATTCGTGGCAAACTTTTATATTTGAAAAACTTCACACCTTTGCTCCCGATAGCTATCAGGATTACGGGATTGAACCACACCACAATGAAAAAAATTATCATCTTTCTTTTTACTACTCTCACTTTTCACAACATTCACGCACAGGAAATTAAAACTTTAACCTATTTCCAAAACGACACACTCAGACTGGATTTAGATTTATACCTGCCCCCAAAAAAAACAAATGAAAAAACTCCATTAATCTTATTCGCATTTGGAGGAGGTTTTTCGGGTGGAGAACGAACCAGTGAAAAAGATTTTGGCCTTTTTATGGCGAAAAACGGCTACGCAGTTGCCAGCATCTCCTACAGCCTGTACATGAAAGGAAAAGATTTTGGCTGTAAAGGCACTTTAACCGAAAAGATAAAAGCAATTCAAATTGGCGTTAGTGATATGTGGCAAGCCACCTCATTTTTAATTGAAAATGCAGCCCAATACAATCTCGACACCTCAAAATTCTTTATTTCAGGGATCAGCGCAGGTGCCGAAATTGGCTTTCACGCTTCTTTCTGGGATTACAAACTGATGAATTTGTACCCAAACAATTTATCTCCTGATTTCAAATATGCCGGTTTCATTGGTGGCTCGGGTGCTATTATGGACATTAATCTAATTACCAAAGAAAAAGCCATTCCAATGCTGTTAGCACACGGAAACAACGACGAAACGGTTCCTTACAATGCAGGCTCGCATCGCTCCTGCCTACCAAATGCTTCTGGCTGGCTGATTTTATTTGGATCTTATGCCGTATACAATCACATGAAAGACTTACATAAAAATATAGAATTGATTACTTTTTGCGGAGGCGGGCACGAATTTTCGGGATATTTATTTCATGAAGGACAACAATATGTTCTGGATTTTGTAAATAACGTTTTGAAAGGCAAAAAAATCGAATCGCATTTGATTATTCCTTCACAAAAGAAAAGCCCCGGGAATTATTTATTTTGTGAATAATCATTTCACCCCGGTAGGATTTCTATAGATATTACGTCCCGATAGAACTTATCAATATTTTCTAAAATATATTGGCTTTTCAAAAAAATCCTGAAATCTAGACATCTTTTGAAACTGCTCCAGCGCAGCACAATATCTCTAACGAATACGATTTCCCAATACCAAAAGCTCCAACGGAGCGATATATCCCGGCTAAAATTTATTTCTCCCCAATGGGGTTTCTATAAATATATCGCTCCTTCGGAGCTTCTTGAAATTCAAAAAACAAAAGATTTTTAACAAACAGCCGAAGCTTATATTTATTTTAAATTGCGAAATCGTTCGTTTAAGACAAAATAATCTTTTTAAATACCAATAAGTTTAGGTAAATTTGCGCTTTATTTTTAGAAAGTGCAAAAACAAATTATAGTTCTCATTGGTGGCCCGGGAACGGGAAAATCTACTCTAATCAACGAATTGGTAGCTCGTGGCTACTGCTGTTACCCTGAAATTTCAAGACAAGTTACACTCGAAGCGCAACAAAGAGGCATCGAGCAATTATTTTTAGAACAACCTTTATTGTTCAGCGAAATGTTATTGAATGGCCGTATTAAACAATTTGAAAATGCGATTGAAGAACCTCACAATGTAGTTTTTATCGACCGTGGAATTCCCGATGTTGTAGCTTACATGGATTACATTAATGATGATTATCCTGAAAGTTTTGTAAAAGCCTGTGAGGATTATAAATATTCAAAAACTTTCATTTTACCGCCATGGGAAGAAATTTACGAAAGCGACACCGAGCGTTACGAAAATTTTGAGCAGGCCGAAAAAATCCAAAAACACCTTGTTGATACCTATAAAAAATATGGCTACGAATTAATTGAAGTACCTAAAGATACGGTTGAAAACAGAATTCTTTATATCTTAGATAAAATTTAGGCAGGCGTTTAAAGTTGCAAAACTAGAAACTGATTTCTAAATTTTTTAACTTTAAAACACGACCAATGCCACAAGCACAGGAAATTCTTTCAAAATACTGGAAACACGACAGTTTCAGACCGATGCAAAAGGAGATTATTGACTCTGTTTTGGACGGTCAGGATACCTTTGCCCTGCTGCCGACAGGTGGAGGAAAATCGATTTGTTTTCAGGTTCCAAGTATGATGCTGGAAGGCATTTGCTTAGTCATTTCACCTTTGGTTGCTCTTATGAAAGATCAGGTTGCCAACCTGCAAAAACGCAACATAAAAGCTATTGCACTAACAGGAGGTATTCATACCGAAGAAATCATAGATCTTCTTGACAATTGCCAATACGGCAATTACAAGTTTTTATATCTTTCTCCCGAAAGACTGCAATCAGACTGGATACTGGAACGCATTAAAAACCTTCCTATTAATCTAATTGCAATCGACGAAGCGCATTGTGTTTCACAATGGGGACACGATTTTCGCCCTGCCTATCTGAAAATTTCAGAACTTAAAAAATATTTTTCAAAGATTCCGTTTTTAGCTTTAACTGCAACAGCAACACCCAGAGTCATCGAAGACATTAAAACAGAACTGGGATTAAAAGACCCCGTACTTTTTCAGCAATCTTTTGAAAGAAAAAATATTGCCTACATGGTTTTTGAAGTCGAAGACAAGCTGTATCGCACCGAACAAATCTTAAAGAAAAACCCGCAGCCCTCTATTATATATGTACGAAATCGAAAATCGTGCATCAACCTTTCCTCTCAATTACAATCATTAGGTTTTACTGCAACCTATTACCATGGCGGACTTTCGGCTAAAGAAAAAGACAAAAACATGCAGCTTTGGATGTCGGAACAAGCACAGGTAATTGTAGCGACTAATGCGTTTGGAATGGGAATCGACAAAGACAATGTAAAAACAGTCATTCACACACAACTACCCGAAAACTTAGAAAACTATTATCAGGAATCCGGAAGAGCCGGACGAAATGGAGAAAAAGCTTTTTCGGTATTGCTCTTTAATAATTCAGATGCCACTCAGACTGAACAGCAGTTTTTAAGCATTCTGCCCGATAAAAAGTTTCTAAAAGCAATGTATATAAAACTCTGTAACTATTTTCAAATTGCGTACGGAGAAGGTTTAGACGAGTCCTTTTCTTTTAAACTAAATAACTTTTGCAACAAATACGATTTCCCCACTTTAAAAACATACAATGCATTGCAGTTTTTAAACCAACAGGGAATCATTACTTTGTCGCAGGAATTCTCAGAAAAAATTACTTTACAATTTATAATCGAATCTAAAGAGGTGATTCGATACATGAATCTCAATCCAAACGACGAGGAAATTATATTAGCAATTCTAAGAACTTACCCCGGAGTTTATGAAATTAAAACTCCTTTTAATCTTTCGCTGATTGCAAAAAAATCACACCATACAGAAGAACAGGTTTTATCTCTTTTAGAAAAATTAAAAGAGAAAGAAATTATCGAATACAAAGCCAAAAACAACGATTCAACTGTGTTATTTAATGAAGTGCGTGAAGACGAATTAACTATAAATCGCGTTTCTAAATATCTGGAAAAACAGAATGAACTCAAAAAAGAACAACTTTCTTCCGTCCTCTATTATATAAAAGAAAACAAAACCTGTAAAAACAGATTGATTCTGGATTATTTTGGAGAAGAAACCAACGAAAATTGTGGCGTTTGCTCCTATTGCATTACGCTAAAAGGCAAAATCACTGAAGCCGATTCGATTGCAGATAAAATTCTGTATTTGTTAAAATCAACCGCTTTGACTTCTAGAGAAATTCAGTCTCAAATTAAAATGGATGCCAATGATATTATTTTGGTACTTCAGAAATTATTAGAAAACAATCATATCACCATACTGGCGAACAATAAATACACTTTAAAATCATAATGGAAAAATTGAGAATTATTTTCATGGGGACTCCCGAATTTGCTGTCGGCATTTTGGACACCATTCTTAAAAACAACTACGATGTCGTGGGTATAATTACTGCAGCAGACAAACCTGCAGGACGCGGACAAAAAATAAAATACTCAGCAGTAAAAGAATATGCATTAGCAAATAACCTTACGTTACTTCAGCCAACAAACTTAAAAGACGAGACTTTTTTAGCGGAGTTAAAAGCGCTGAATGCAAATTTACAAATTGTAGTTGCCTTCAGAATGCTTCCAAAAGTAGTCTGGGAAATGCCGGAATTTGGAACATTTAACCTTCACGCTTCTTTATTACCAAATTACCGTGGTGCCGCACCAATTAACTGGGCCATTATTAATGGAGAAACCAAAACCGGAGTCACTACCTTCTTTATCGATGACAAAATAGATACCGGAGCAATGATCCTGAATTCGGAAATTGCAATTGAGCCGGAAGAAAATGCCGGACAATTACACGACCGACTTATGGCATTAGGAAGCGAAACTGTTATTGACACTTTAAAAGTTATTGAAAGCAGAAATGTAAAAACTACCATTCAGGAAGACACCGCCGAAATAAAAACCGCTTACAAATTAAACAAAGAAAACTGCAAAATCGACTGGACCAAATCCGGTGCCGAAATCAACAATCTCATTCGCGGTTTAAGTCCGTATCCTGCATCCTGGTGCTTTTTAAAAGACAAAGAAGAAGAACAAACCATCAAAATATATGAGGCAAAACTGCTTCCTGAGACACATTCTCACGAAGCTGGAAGTCTGATTTGCAGCAAAAAAGAAATCAAAGTTGCAGTTAAAGATGGTTACATTCAACTTTTAAGTTTACAGCTACCCGGAAAAAAAAGAATGCAGGTAGCAGAATTACTAAATGGAATCACTTTTTCTGAAAGTGCCAAAGTCTATTAAGGTCAATAAAACAGGGGTTTCTACCTGATTTTGACCAACTAACGCTCTGCTTTATGAACAAAAAAAGCAAGTTATTAACAATTTTTACTAAAAATAAAGAAAACACTTGCAAGGAACGGATTTCCTATTAAATTTGTGTATTAACAATTTTTTTTAACCAACAATTAATAACTAATATTATGAACAAATCAGAATTAATCGATGCTATCGCTGCTGATGCAGGAATCACAAAAGCTGCGGCAAAATTAGCTTTAGAGTCATTTTTAGGGAACGTAGGAGCTACTCTAAAGAAAGGTGGGAGAGTTTCATTAGTAGGTTTTGGATCATGGTCTGTATCTGCTAGAGCTGCAAGAGACGGTAGAAACCCACAAACAGGAAAAACTATTCAAATCGCTGCGAAAAATGTTGTAAAATTCAAAGCTGGAGCTGAATTAGAAGGTGCAGTGAACTAAGTAAGAAAGTTCTCTAAACTAATAATATAATCAAAACCCTTCTTATGAAGGGTTTTTTTTTGCGCTTCAACGATTTTATTTGGGATTTTAGAAATTTTATGATTAAATTTAATAAAAATTGTAGCCGTATGATTTCAGAAAAATTAAAAAAAGGACACCTGCTTATTGCCGAGCCTTCTATAATTGGAGATTTATCATTTAATAGATCGGTAATTTTATTAGCAGACCATAACAAAGAAGGATCAATAGGATTTATCATTAATAAACCTTTAAAGTACACTATTAATGACCTGATTCCTGAGATTGAAGCCTCTTTCAAGATATATAACGGAGGTCCTGTTGAACAGGACAACCTTTATTTTATTCACAATATTCCAGAGTTAATCCCGAATAGTGTTGAGATTTCTAATGGAATTTATTGGGGAGGTGATTTTGAATCGACCAAGGACTTAATAAACAACGGATCTATCAGTAAAAATAACATTCGTTTTTTCTTAGGATATACCGGTTGGGATGAAAATCAGCTTGAGAATGAAATGCAGGGGAACTCCTGGATTATTGCCGATAATAATTATAAAAATAAAATTATCGGAAAATCAACCACCCATTTCTGGAAAGAGCAAATCATTGAACTTGGAGGCGATTACCTCATCTGGTCAAATGCACCTGAAAATCCATATCTGAATTAATTTTCAGAAATGGATTCATTCAGCTTTTGTAACAACAGCTGAGCCAAATTACTTGTAAAGTCCTTTTTTCGATATTTCGTGATCGGCTGTATCCCCGTGATCACATTAGTCAGAAATAATTCATCAGCTTTTTGAAGATCAAATGGTGAAATTATTTCCTCCACTACTTCTATGCCCTCTACTTTTTTAGCCAAAGCTAAAATCTGCTTGCGCATCACACCGTTCAGACAACCTTCAGAAACCGGTGGAGTTATCAGTTTATTACCCACAACCATAAATAAATTCCCCTGTAATACCTCAACTACATTTTTAGTATCGTTAAGCAAAATACAATTGGCCAGACCATTTTCATGAGCAAAAATACTTCCGGTAACGTTTATCATCTTATTAGTAGTTTTGATCGACGATAACAATTGCTTAGTCACATAAAAATCCTTATACAAATCCACTTCGTATTCAGCTGAATTTAAAGTATATAAAACATCTTCAAGTACTGTTGCGTGAATCAAATACGAAACCTCATTTGTTTTAGGCAGATAAAACCCGCCCTCTTTTCTAAAAACAGTAATTCTGGCTCTGGCAGATGCCGAAATTCCTTTTTGCTGAACAAGGTTTAAAATCTGCTCTTCAAAATATTCCATGGTAAAATTCATCGGAATTTCCATTCGAACCACACGCATAGAAGCCATTAATCTGAAATAATGATCTTCCAGGAACAAGATTTTATTATTGATAATTTTTACTGTTTCAAAAACACCATCTCCGTATAAAAATGCGCGGTTTTGAGTTAATATATTATCTTCTTCTGCTACTATATTTCCGTTAAAATTAATCATAAAAAAACCCTGAATTTTGTTCAGGGCAAATATAAGGTATAAAATAGAATTTTACTAAACAGATCCGATAAGATGTTTCAGGTCTGAGATCTGATTCTCCCACAGTTGTTTAGCTTCTCCTACTTCTTCTTTATCAGCAAAATCTACTACCATTAACGATACGTCTTTGGTAAGTTCATCAACCAGAATGTGCAATTCAAAAAAATACTCGGTGTCTTTACTGCTTTCATCCACCCATTTGAATTTGACTTTTTCACCTGTTTTTTTGGAAGCCAAACGCGCTTTTTCCTGTGAGTCGTTCCAGATAAAAGTGAAAAATTCTCCTCTTGAATTTACATTATCAGCAAACCATTCTGATAATCCTGACGGAGTTGATATATATTGATACAATAGTTGCGGCGAAGAATTGATCGGAAACTCGATTTCGTAACGTATTTTTGGATCCATGTGCTACTTTTAATTTTTTTGGAAATATAAGAATATATGTCCAAAAACAACACATTTTTAAAAATATTTTTTTTTCTTCATTTTATGCTTGCAAGCTTTAATATTATTTCTATCTTTGCACCCGCAATGAGGAACACGGTTCTACTTGCAGTCTTGGCGAGGTAGCTCAGTTGGTTAGAGCGCAGGATTCATAACCCTGAGGTCACGGGTTCAACTCCCGTCCTCGCTACTAGAAGAAAATAGCTTAAAACCCACTCCCAACTTGGGTTTTAAGCCTTCTTCAAATCACTTTCGAAATGTGTAGTTACAGTAAACGACAATGTAAACGGCAATGTAACAACTACACAATCAATGAAAAATTTACCTAATGGATGCTCATGCACTGAACTATGGGTATCGCCTGAAAACTGGCAAACAACAACATCAAAAGCTTCTTTAAACAAACAATGGTATGTACAATGTACTTACTATGATCCATTATTTAAAGACAAATACCCAAAAGGCTTTCCATTTCGAAAAAAACTAAATAAGTTCAAAACGTTAGACGATAGAAAGGCAGCCGCAAAAATACTACTTCAGGAAATCCCCAAGCTTTTCCAGGATCTCGGATTTAATCCAATCACTAAGCAATATATGATTGAACAAGTTGCTGAAGTTATTCCTGAAGAAAATTATTTAACTGAAATATGCCCCGAAACCCCCTTTTTAATTGCCCTTAAATTGGCACATGAAAGCATAAAAGTTGCTGACAGCACTTATAAGGATATAAAATACATGCTGGCAAAGTTTAATCCAGCGGCCGAACAACTCCGATATCATGAACTAAAAATTAGTGATGTAAAAAGGAAGCACATTAGGTTTACACTCGATCATCTTGAAAAAACAGAGGCTACCTTCTCAGCGCACAAATTCAATAAATATCGCGGCTATCTGTCAACTTTGTTTAAAGAACTCTTAGAATTTGAAGCTGTAGAAAATGATATTGTTCTTCAAATTCAAAAACGTGTCCATGAAACAAAGATCCGGGATATACTTACTGAAGATGAAAGGGTCCGCGTAAACAATCACTTAAAAGAACATTTCCCAGATTTTTGGAGATTTACAATTTTATTTTTCCATTCCGGTGGTCGAATATCGGAATTGCTAAATTTAAAAGTGGAAGATGTAAAATTAGATCAACAAAAGTATCAAGTTTTTGTTAAAAAGGGCAGACAATATAAATGGGTAAATCGTATAATTAAAGATGTTGCTTTAGGTTTTTGGATAAAATCTTTATATGGTGCAAATAAAAACGATTATGTTTTTTCGGTTGGCCTCCGACCAGGTCCCGAAAAAATACGTCGAGAACAAATTAATAGGCGATGGAAAACTCACGTAAAAGACAAACTCGGTATTACTGCTGACTTTTATGCTTTAAAGCACCTGAATTTAGACGAAACAACAGCTATACTTTCGCTGGAGGATGCTGCAAAAATGGCTGGGCATAAAACCATTTCAATGGTAAAAAATCATTACGCAGTAGGAGAAGAAGAGAGACAGTTCGAACGATTGAAAGGCCTTCAGAACAAATTTGCATAAAAAAAAGCGATCTTATTGATCGCTTTTTTCGTTATCTATTTGTAATGTTATTTCCTGATCCCCATTAGATTCATACGCATAGTAATCCTGAACATCTACTACATTAAGAATTTCTTTTATTCTACATAGCAGTTCAGTTTTAAATGCCACATTACTTAAATTATTCAAGTTTAATTCCAAAGGCTCCTTTAATTCGATTTTAATATATCTCTTTGCCATATTTTTATTTCAAATATAAAAAAAACGATCCATTTCTGAACCGCTTTTCTACCTTACTAACCAACCAATTAAAAACAAACTACCTTTTGATATTAAAAATTGAGAAGTTGTAACCTACCCAAAATGTCTGCTGAGTATCGAAAGAAGTAGAAATAATATTTCCTTTTCGATTTTGAAACATCAAATTTCCTTTCACTTTAAAATTATCTAACTGTAGAGTATTTCCCATTTCCAAACCACCGAGCACCCTAAAAACAGATTCCTTTTGTTTCAATGGCACAGACAGTTCTTTCGATTTTATGACATAACTCGGAGTAACTTCTTGAACTTCTCCGCGTACTGTACCGTTTATATTTAAAAGTAAATTCTCATCTTCAAACTTGGTTGAAAAATTATTTAATTCAATTGCCATTTCATAAGCCTTTGATCTAAGAGAATCGCTCATTTTCGCGTAATCCAACTTCAGTTTTTCGTTTTCGTCAGAAAGTTTAGCATTTAAAGGATTGTCCCGGTAAATTGTTTCTCCTTTTTTAGGAAAATCAATAGGTTTCTGATCAGGTTTTTTTGCCTCGAGAACCGCTTTTACTTCTGGCACTTTTACCTTTACTATTGTTTCAGACTTTCCCTCCTTAGAACATCCCTTAAACCATAGGGAAACAAAAAGCAAAATCCATCCAAACAATTTCAAGAATTCTTTTATTGGTAACTTATTTAAATCGATTTGCATAATATTAGTCTTTAATTTGAAAATGCATCCAGTCATAATTTTTTTCACGGCCAAGACTTTCAAATCCATGTTTATAAAAAATATCAATCATTGCTTTATATTCTGGTCGTGCAAATCTTGCAGTTTTAGAAGTTTCTTTTAATAGATTCCTATCAGGATCTAAGTCTATAGCGCATCCCCAAGAATGAACAGATAATTCCGTTCCTCCTCTCATTAAACGATAATTGAAACATCCTCCAAAATCATCTAATTGTAACCTTTTAATTTCTTGCATTCCATAATGAGCAAGAATGTCTTGAAATACGGCTATTAGTTTTTCAGCGATCAATTTATGACAGCTTATCTTTTTTACATAAGTTTTAGTTTCCCAATTCAAAAACATTGGATATGGAAGGTCTATTGTTACAATGTAGCCCGCACCCGTTTTATTAGGTACACCGTATTTTTCAAGTAATCTTTTTTGTGTTATCATAATTATTCAGTTTTATTCTGTTCGGGAAACAATTCGTTGATATTCCCAGATTTTTCGAAGTTGTACAATCTTTCCATAATAAATGCCGGCGGAAATTGCTTATTAGATAAAATGTATAGATTCTTTAAAATCTTCCCTCCCGGCCAAAGGAGAGTAGAAACTTGTATAACTGTTCGGTAACCGTCTGCCAATATATTTTCGCCAGCAGTAATTGCAATCATTTCAAGCATTGTGTAAGCAATAACTAAAATCGCAGCCATTTTACAATTTTTGAAAATAAATTGTTCCCATGAAAAAGATCCTTTTCTAAGATGATATATTACGCCAATTACAAGATTACCAACTAAAGCTGCGAATATAAAAACTGAGAATCTTCTATTTTCAACAAACCATCCTGACAAACCTTCCAAAATCATTACAATCGGCCCGAGCGTCGAAATAACTTGTAAAAAATATTTTAGCCTTTCTATAAAATTTTGCTGATTATCTGCAATCAATGCAATCTTACTCAAAAACTTAAGGATCATAATATATATAGGTTTAGTTGTGATATGTGATAGTTTTGGGTGCATTATATTTCATGTTTCTCTGTTTGGCAAAGTGTTTCCTACTTGATTACTTTAATCTTAAAGTCACCTGATGCAGGATTTCTTGCAACTGATGTGTCAAAATTTCCAAATCGCACAGTTACTGTGTTAGGTGCGCTTACAAAAGCAGTATAGTGACTATTTGGCTCCACACAAGCAAAAGGCACACCAAGAGATACTACATCCCCAAGGGCAGCACCCGGAACAGTAATATTTAAATCTTGGGAAGTACCAGCAACCGTATTTGGAAAGTCTAAAGTAGCAGACCCAGTTAATATTACTGGTAAATTAGAGGTTAAAGCAAAGGTCCCACTTGCATCTGGAAATGTAAATGTTTTTGGTGAAGAGGTCGTTATACTCTTAGTATCTAATCTAGCAGTTCCCGCCAAAGTGGTTGAGCAAATCGCGATATGATCCCCAGATCTATGTACAAAAGGCATAGAGCCTCCACTAGTGAATCCCTGATCTGTCGCAAATTGTAGTCTCTCGGTTAAAGATTTAACCCCTGACACTGTCTGACTACCTGTTGTCTTTACGACAGCACTATCCAAAGCAAAGGAAGAACTAGATATTTTTTCTACTACCCCTGTAGAAATATTTCTAGTTAACAAATCATAAGTAGCAGCGCTTGTTGTAGGTGCGGTAGTAATCGTTATTGAGTTAAGAACTGTGTCTCCTGTTTTATTTATAGTGAATGTGTTAAAGCCATTATCCTGACCAACAAATACTAAACCTGTAGCACCATTTAAAACATTTGATACAAGAGCATTACCTGATCCGGAAGATACATACATAGACCCTATACCCGAAATAGTAGTAAATATAGAGCCTATTCCTCCATTTGCATTAATTACTCGAAGTGCTGCAGCAGAATTTGAATTGTTAGACAAAAACATAACATCTCCTGTTGTGGAGGTAGATGTATTTCCTGCCCTTATAGAAGGTCCAGGACCAGAATTAGTAAAGATCGCTGCGGCACCGTTACCACTTGTATCAAGTGACATAGCTGCCGAACTGCTTTGAGGCCGACTATTTGAGCCTAACAACATTGAAAAAGCTGCATTTGTATTAGACCAACTCTTCATTCCTAAAAACACTTCATCTCCCGTTTTATGCAAAACATTTGAGTCATCAGCAGGGACATACCCAATATTAGACTCGATCACATTCCAATTGGAGAAGGTCTGGCCAGGAGTATTTATAAAAGCAAAAAAACTATCACCTACGTTTACAGACTTACCTGCCAATACTCCAGGAACTGAAACATACCACAAATCTCCCTTACGTACTACTCCTGCTGTACCACTTCCTCCCGTAGTAGGAAATAAATTGGTCGAAGCATCCCAAGTACCTCTAAGATTTATAACACCAACGAGTAAGTTATCTGCATACGTTTTTACAGCCTCTACGGTTGGATATAAAGTATTGTTTACGGTAGTGAAATTTGTTGCTTTATTAACTACTTTTTCATAATCACCTCCTATGATTGGTGGTGTATTACCAATAGTTGAATCTGTCACATTAATAATTGTAACCAATACTGTATCAACTGGTGTTGGGGGCGTTGGAGAAATACCTTGCGTTTCAAGGCCTAAGACGCGAATTATTTGATTGTCTTTGTTAGCAACCAAAATATCATTTCTAGTATAGCCAGTTTCAGCGTACAGGATAGTAAATGAAGTGGTACTTACTGTCGCATAATTTACATTATCAATGATCCATTGCGCTCCAGTAGCAACAGTAATATTGTTTGAAATGATTGAAACATTTGCAGATAATAACTGATTTTGCCGTACAGAATTAAACCAATCAAATATTTGCTGAATTTTAATTCTGTACGAAGTACCCGCATCGCTCACATGAATTTCAGAACTTGGACGCAATACTGATTGCCAAGGTAATTCTACTATTTTTTTCGCATTAGTTGCAATCGCATTTAATCTTTCGGTCAATAAAGCTACTTGTCTAGTAATAATTGATTGGAAGCTCATGATGATAATTTTTTATCCTACAAATGTAAAAATTAATTCTTTATTTAGAATGATTATAAATAACAAAATCAACTTTGTAAGAGATTAATATTTAATAACTTTGCTTATATGATGTTTCTATTTGTACTTTTTGTAGTTATAGTTGGTGGTTGCTGGAAAATCGGCAAAGCTGCTGGGAATTCTTTATTTCCTGATCAAAATCAGTCACGATATATTGATAGATCAACAAATATTGTTCACCACCATCACCATCATTACCACGACAATCGCAGTATTCATGTTGATGGGAATCAATTTAAAGATTTGAAAAAATGACCACCCCAGATTTTATAAAAGAATTAGAATTTGTCGCAAATCCGTATGCATTTGCATTTTGGAAAAAAGACTTCGAAAGAAAGATCAAACCTGAACAGAGAGACCTTTTTATAGTTCTAATTAAATTAGGATATTCTGTACCCACTTCTTTAAATTCATTGGAAACATTTGAAAATATTACTTTTGAAACAGCTCTAAGTTATAATGATTTGAAGTCAAACTATGAATATATTAATCTGGTAGTTAAACACAGTGAATCAAAAAGTCAGGTAATAGCAATAGGTAATAAGCTTTCAGCTAAAAAAAAGACTATCGCATAAAAAAATACTAAAAAAAGCCTCTAAAATTAGAGGCTTTTTTTAGTAACTTAAATACCCCAATTCTGTTGAAATTAAACCTGGCACCTCAACTTGTCCTCCATCCAAATCAATGTTTCCTGTTCCGAGAGAGTTATAGACATTACCAGTTTTTATCATGTTTGCTGTCAAAACGTAGAGATTGGATTTCCCCAACGGGCCTTCAGTGCTAAAACTTCCGTTTTTTACATAACCCACTCCATTTAACCATACTTTCTCGTGAGATAATGCAATCATTAATTTGCGCCAGATCTCTTTGGTCACCGGCTCAAAAACAAACTGATCGACTTCATACAGATCAGCACTTAAAAGCAAAGCTGCAGTATCTGTTTTATGAACTTCGCTATCTTCTTCAGGAAGTCCTTTTTGACTTGTAAGTGGTATCCTTATTTTAAATTCAATTCCGGTCGCATAAAAAACATCAGTATTTGTTGTATTATGATATTTCACTTCCAATAAATCTTCGTGCTTTACTTTACACCATAATTCCTCACTTAAGTGCGTAATAGTATCAAAATTAGGATCTGAATTTACAAGTTGAACATGAAACTTTTGATCAATAAAATTTACCATATCGATGAAGTACTCATATATTTCATAATTGAACCGGTTAAAAATAGAACCTACTACAATACTAGTTTCGGACCCGGAAAAGTTTTCTGAAATAATTATCACATCTGAATTCTTTGATTCATCAAAAACTATTTCCTCAATCAAAAACCAAGCATTCGATATTACAATATAATTCCCAGAAACGGCCCATTCCGGAAGACTACCATTTAAAGAGTAGTTTCCAGTAACAGAACTTGTATCATAATCATAAATATTCCCGGATATAAAATAAATCCCTGTTTGCCCACCGCCAACATTGTATTTTCGCGCATCCCGCCTATCCTTTATTCCAATATTATTTGACTTTTTTTCAATTGGGACTATAACTTCGCTTAAATCTTCTCTAATTATTTTAGCGACATTACTACTATAATTTGATTTAAACTGTGTGGGTACAATATCAGCACTCAGAAATTCTTGCACTTCAGTCCATGGCCCATTTATATCTTCAACATCAACCTCACAACTTAAAGTATTTTCATCAGTTTTATAATTACCTGAGTCACCCCATATAATTCTCTGTGCGTATCGAATTGAATTTGATTTAGAAATGTAAAAATACGGTGACTGAATACCAAATTCATCCACAGAAAATGATTTAGTAAAAGAGCAACCTAATTGATCTTTCACATATAAGGTAAAACTACCAACATCAAGCCCCGTAAAAATATTAGAGGATTGCCAGGAAACATTATCTAGTGAAAATTGCAAAACTAAACCAGTCGAATTAGCATTTTCCACCAAAACCGTAGCACCATTGGGGCTGTTGTTCACTTTGATAGTAAAATTGGCAGCCGAAAGTAAACTCGGCAATGTTACACTTTTACTTGCTTGTTTTCCATTTGCATCTTCAACTAACAAGTTAACTGTCTCTCCACGCAACCAATCGAAAGCGAAAGGATTGCTCGTATTAGGAACTATTGAGACAGGATTTAACACTTTTACAGCTAAATTATCTGTTGTTACTAAAACTCTAGCCTTCTGACATGGAGTAGATAAGGCCTGGCTAAAGCTAATATTAGTAATATTAAAATCTGGTAAAGCCGATTCATTTTCAATTATAAAAGTTACATCTCCATCAGCAGATTGTTCTGAAAAAATCGCATTTGGAAAATTTGCAGTTATTATAACAGTTCCGATTCCAGATCCAACATCGCCTCTTATTGATTCTACTGTATACAAATTAGAGCTGTTAAAATCCAATTCAAATGCTCGCTTATAAAAATCTGAGGCATAACCCTGATAACTAGCTTCAGTGGTAATGTCATCAATAATTACTGTTGGTAATTCCACCTGATATTGACCTAATCTTCGTCGTACGAAGGTTTCGCGACAGAAAACTGAATAACTACCACTATTCACGTCAAAATATACCGACTCATTAAAACCGGGAACTGAATTAAATTGAATTGTTATTTTTGAATTTGCCATGATTTATCTATTAAATTTTAATACTTTCCAAGATCCTTTTCCATTTGGCTTTAAGTTTAACAAAAAACCTTTCTCTTTTTGACCGTCTTCATTTATGAATTCGACAAGTCCGTACAAATTCATAACTTTCTTACCCAAAATCATTGTACTTCCGTTAACTTGCTGCATCACGTCAAAATCGCACACATGCTCAAAGTCGATAGTTTCCGGAATGAATCTAGCTGGCTCAAGTTCCGCGTTGATAATGTCGCCATTTTCCGCATACTCATGCCTTCCTGAACGCTGAGTTTTAAGTTGTCTGTTTGCTGTTGATGAGCCAAATTTTAATTTGTTCGTAGCATACTTTATCACTGAAGCTGAAATCCACCACCCGTGGCGCAACAGGGAATTTACTGGTGATAGTCTAAGATTAGTCGCAGTATCTGGACTGAAAATACCACTCGGTGCCTTATCAAAATCGTCCTGCCATTTACGTTGAGAAAACGTATTTGATCCCGATTTTTTAAGATCAAGAAAAAAGATGTCCTCATCATAACTCGAATCTTCAGTTTCATTCAATGACTTTGGTTTTCTTCGTGCAAATTCCATCCCATAGCTATCAGCTCTGTACTTTGAAATCTGAGTGTAGGTATTCTTTAATCGGCTTATGTAAGTTGAGTAATTGGACTTCACATTGAATTCATCCAATCCAAATGCTTCTTCATAATCTCCTCCTTTTTCATAGCCAATTTCAATTGCTGAATAGTATTTATCCGGAGCCGCATTCCGGTCCACATTTTTAACCTGATTTGGAAGCCTGATTGTTACATTTTTATTATAGAAATAACTCAACTCCTCTATACGTACTCTTTCCTTGTTCCCTATATTTTCGATTCCAATCCCCAAATTGAAAACTGCCTTCGTTGACGTTGTGAAATCACTAAAAGAAGTCGTTACCGGTTTAAACAAATTTGTGATTTTTGGTGAAGTACTGGTTTCACCTTGTGGTAATGGAAATTTATCGAACTTTCGGACCCAGAAACCGTGCGTAAATCCTATGTATGCGCCCTTTCCGTCAACTGGATATCCTAAATCTTTTCGCCCAAAATAGTCAGAGTAAAAAACTCCTTGTTTATTAGTAGCGATGGTTACCAACCTATCTGCTAATTCATGTGCTAATATTGCTTTTGTTGTGGACTTTTCCTCAAAACTTTCTTCATCAATATCCAAATTACAAACTATATTTTCAGCTGAAATTTCAAGTCTTTGTGATCTGGTATTGGCAAAATCAACATTTTGATCAAAAAGCAATCCTAAGCTTTCTTTCTCAAGAATCTTTATAGTATCATCAAAATCAATCTGAAATGTCTTGTCATGCAAATCTGAATGTGAAGTTTTCTCAAACAAAAATCTATTTTCTTTTAAAACAAGATCTCCTCCATTTTTGTATGTTGCCAATCTAACGCAAAACTTAAAATTCTGAATATCATCAAATGTGTTAATATTCACTTTGAATTGTAACTTTAACTTTACTTTTAAATCCCGGTCACGATCAGATAGAGCAAAAAACAAATTGCTTGCACTCCCGTTTCCAGTCCTGTCCCAAGAATTATCACCAACTAAAGATCCCGCAATGGGCGCTTGCGCACTTTCATGAGACTTATTGATTAGAGCCATTGGAACGGAAATCGTTGAGCCTCTCGTATTACCGTCAGTTGAAGTATTAACTAATTGAATAGAGTTTTCACTTTCCTTGGTTACAAATTTTGTTTGAAGAAAGATTTTTCTACCATCAAGTTCCACATCTATAGTTTCCAGCTCTGGGATTACGGAATCATTGATTGTAGTAGTCCGATCAACCTCAACTGTTTCCGAATTTCTTGCTTTAAGTTCTTGTTCAAGTCCTCCAGAGTTAAATTTTACTTTAACTTGACCATTGGAACGGCCCCATGTTGACAGATCAAGATATCCGGAGTAAGTAAGTGTCCAAACATCTGTTTGCGGATGTCTCTCGTTTCTGATCAACTCAATTTCCATCATAATTCCATAGATATCATACCCCAATTGAATATACTCAGCACCTTCTTTTACAAATTGCAATGAATTGGAGAATTTTGGAAAAATACCGTGGTACTCTTCGTTCCTGGAATACTCTTTATTATCATCGTTCCAGCCAATCGGTTCGACAATAATAAGTTCACCCATCTCTTTACTTTTTAAGATATACTGAACGCGATCGTTATATTGTGGATTTATTTCTGCCATTAGTTCCAATTTGTATTTTTAGACTTCCATATTTCATGTGGAATATCTATTTTCGGTACGTTAATAACTGTTTGTTTTTGATTCTGGATTGCTTTTCTTGTCAACCTCATTTCCTCAAGCATTTCTTTCCCGTACGCAGTCTCAAAATATTGAGTCGCTTGAAAATCACTCATTTTTTGCCCTTGCATATTAAGACTTGCCATTATTGAGGCACGTTGAATTTTATTAAAATCGTCTACTGATTTATGCACACTATCTCCTTCGTATAGTTGAACTATTTTATTACTTCCAGTTGGCACTTCAATTGCTCCCGACTTACGTTCGATTACTTCCTGAACATAACCTCCGGATGGTCCAATACCATCATTGATCATTGCAATTTCTTTTGGTCCTCCTTTACGTCCATCTTTATATTTTGGAATTGGCGTTGCAACAATAGCTGCTAACTGAACAGCTGCTACCGCTGCAGTAATTACCGCAAGTGCTAACCCAATTCCTGGTCCAGCAGTCAGTGCTGAAGTAACTGCCTTTGCAGTGTTAAAACTTGCTTCTGTAATTGCCAAAGCTTTGTTGAAAATTGCTTGTTTTTCTTGCTCCTTACGCTTCTTCTTTTCTAAAGCATCATTTTTTTTATCACGTTCCTTTTGCAGAATATCTTTTTGACGTTCATCTTTACCTGCCAATTCAATCTGTCGTGCGTAATACTCATCATTTTTTGCCTGCTCAATTTCAATGTTTTGTACTCTGCGGTCAAAAATTGCATTTCCTAAATTTGAAAGTACCTGATTAAATTCATTAGCCTTTTCTTCGATATCTTTGAAATTCTTTGACTCCAAAAACAGCTTTATTTTTGTTGCTTTATCGTTATTATTTATATCAATTTCAGAAAGTTCAGTTTTAAGCTTTGAAAGCTCATTTTCAATCTGCGCTCTTTTTTCGGCTGAAATTCTTTCATTAGCAGGAATCCGGTCTTGCGCACTTAAAAGATCCTCAATTGCTTTAATTTGCACGTTCAAACCTTCTTTTGCAAAGGCTCTTTTAATCTCAAGAATTTTACGTTCATGTTCTTCTTGCGCTTCTTCCAGATTTGTGTTTTTTTTCAATGAAGCATTGAATAAAATATTTTCAGCCTCCAGTGCCTTATTTAGTTTCGTATCATAACCCAATACTTCAGCATCATTCCTGTTCTTAAGTGCCTCAACTTCGCTATCAATTATCTTTTGACGATCTTTCGCCCCTTTTAATGTTAGCTTTTTCTGATCATCTTGGTACTTTTCCAAGATTAACTTCTGAGCGTTTGTTAAATCTTTCTTTATCTTACCAGTCTCCAAAAGTTCTTTAATTTCCAAATCAGAAAGTTCGCGCATAAGCTTTCCCGTTTTCTCATTGTATTTCCCTAATTGAAACAATTCAAACTCTGCAGCATTTCTTATTCGCTCAGATGCTAACTGGTTGTAATTTGATAATGCATCCAATCTTTTATCATATGATATTTTATCATTACCCAATATTTCATCATCCATATCTAAAGCGGCCTGAAGACGAAACTGTTGTAATTTAAACTGATCTTCAAGTCCTTTTTTCCACAATTCAAAAGCATCCTTTAATCTCTTTCTTAAAGCAGCCAATTCCTTCTTGCTCATTTCCTTTTTAAACTCAGCATCTTTAATTGCAGCATCTTTATCCAAATCTTCTAACTGCTTAGCAAGTCTCTTTTGTTCTTCAGTTGTTAATTGGGCATTTTTTATTCCGGTTGCCTTTTTGAATGCTATTTTATCTCTTTCAGTTTTAATAAGATCATCAAGTTCATCGCTATTGTGGCCTTCTTTACTAACACGCCAGTTTCCTTTTTCGAGGTAGTTCTTTTCTATTTGAAACTGTGCAATACGCTGTCTTGAACTATTAATTTCCGTTTGGGTTCTTTCAGCTTCCGCTTTTTTCAACTCAGTAAAAACTTCCAAAGAGGCTATCAGAATCTTTTTCTTTCTGGCAATTTCTTCTTTGTCCAATTTATCCGAATTTTCCCCCTGTGCCTTTCTAAGCTTTATATCTTGTTCAATTTCTTTAAATCTTTCGTTATTTGATTGATCCCGGGCATCAGAAAACGCTTTTTCAGAATCCTCTAATTCTTTATTTGCATCGACAATTTTTTTAATGTTTTTTTCTGCATCACTCATCTCGTCATTAAAAACCATGTACGCAACAACCGCTGCTGACAAAAAAGCCAATATCAAGCCCCACGGAGTAGCCTTTGTTGCAACATTTAAACCTTCCTGAGCAACCATTGCTTGTCTGGCCGCAGCTGCTTGAGCAAGAATGGATCTTGTACCAATACCGGTTGCTAATGCAAATCGAATCTGTGCTGCAGTTGCCGCTGCCTGTAACGCACTATAGGTTACCATAACAAAATTTACAGTTCGCAAAGTCCCTATGTAAGTAATCAAGACAGTTCCAAATTTTACTATGAAATCCATAATTTCCTTAAAGTTATCTCTCACAAACTTTAAGACTTTAGCCAAGTAAATGGAGCCGGAACTAGCGTCATTTGCCATTAAAACATATGCTTCCCAGCGATCATTTATGTCAGCCAGAATAGAAGATAAACTCTCGGAAGCAGCTTCGACTTCCTTGTTTAATGCAACATTTTCCTCATACTCTTTCTTTGCTTGAGCCATTGCACTCGCCAATAAATCATAATTTGCTGCCAGTGAACCGATCGTTTTAAATGATCTAACCTCATCTAATCCCAATTCACCAAGTACAATAGCTAAATTTTGTCCTTCTTTTTTGGCAGCATTCAAACCTTTAACAAACTTTACAAAGACACCGGTGGCATCCTGGTTGAATTGTTTTGAAAGTTCCTTTTGGGTTAAATTGGTTAGTTTTAGAATTGATTCCAAATTCTTTCCAGTTGCAATGGACTGATTAATTACTCCAAATGTTTTCTGAATTGAACTTGCTGAAACTTCTGCCTCAGATCCCAAAGATGAAGTTGCCGCTCCCAACGCCAAAACTCCCTGTGCCGAAGTATTATATACTGCAACCCCTTTTTGAATTTCTGTTGAGTTGGATAACACTTCCTTTTCTGTAGTTGAAAAAGAGTTTCCTAATTGAGTAATTACTGAGGCCAATCGATCTGCATTTTCAAAACTGTCAGATGATACCTCAATAAACTTTGCAAATTGTGCGACACCTTCTTCAGAGTCAATATCTGAGGTCAATTTTAATTTTTCAATGGCAGATGAAAATTTTAGAATGTTTGCGGTACCAGTTACACCCAACTGACCGGCAACCTCTGCAGATTCGATAAGACCAGCAACTGTAATACCATTGCTCTTGTCTCCTAAATCAACAAGATCTCGCCCAAATTGTTTTAACTCTTCTCCAGTCATATTGGTAGTTTTGCCAACCGCGATTAACTGTTTGTCAAAATCTAAAACGATACTAAAAATATCTTTTACAACTACTCCGAATAATTCTAAACCGGTAACAAGTCCAAAAGTTGCAATCAAGTCTTTTAAAGTTCCTCGGAGACCTTCGAACGCACTGCCATAATTACCAATATTCTTGGTATAATTTCTAATTGCGGCATCGACAGCCTTAACTCTGGCATCAAGTTTATCAAACTCTGCTTGTGCAACAATGATTTCCGCGGTATTCTTCTTCTCCGCAGAAAGTAATTCAGCCAAACGTTTTTGAGCATCAAGCCTGGCTTGGTTCAATTTACCATACGCGCCAACAAGTCCGAGTCGCTCTCTTGCAGCCTGTTTTAATTGCTTGTTAGTTTCTGCAAGAAGAATTTTTTCTTCTAATGTTGCTTTATTGGATGACTCCTTTGCTTTACGTTCTTTTTCTTCAAGAGCAATTGTAGACATCCTAATTTTATTACCCGATATTTCGGCTGCTTCTCGCTCCTTTATAGCAAGTATCGCTTTCTGAGTTGCCAAAATTCCTTGTTGCAAAGCTGCATTGTATGTTGAATTACTTGATGCTTCTTTAATTTGTTTTTGAATAGTCGCAATCTGAAGAATACCTTGAACGAACTCCTTGTTTTTATCAATGGCAATTTGAGTTTGTTTAGCATACTCAGGTCCCCATGTCAAAGCTTCCTCTTCAATGATTTCTTTACGAGTAATTATTCCTTTTGAGTTTGCCATTTTACTTCTTTTTTGTAGTCTCTTGTTTTTTGCTTGCTTCTATCTTAGCATTTACCTGCTTTTCATACCCGAAATAAGCATTGTACGTTATAGAGTTAAAATCTCCGATGTGAAAGCCTAATATTGAACAGTAGGAAGCCAGGATATCATCAATAGTGTATTGTTGTCCTGCTTCTAACTTTGGAAGATGTTGTTTAAGAACCCCAATCTTTACTTTAAAAGCCTTTGACTCACGCTCTATTTGGGCAATATCTTCGTAGTAGACTACCTCATCTGTTGTTCTTAAAATGAAACCATATTCAACTGTTAGGAGATTATCTAAATCTTCATCATACTCGAACTTCAAAGCATCACATGAAAACAGGACAACTTTAAGTTGATATTCTAAAGACTCTATCTCTTTGGAAATCCTGAATAATTTCTTTCCTTGTGGAGTTGCATTTTCTCGATTTACATGTTCTTCATAAATTGCGGCCCAGGTGTCTATTAGAATTTCCTCTTTTGTTTCTGTACGAGAAAGAAGAGACAGGTTTCCAGTCTCTACTATTTTAAGAAATGTCTTGTATGGGATTGTATCTAAAGAATCGTAAATCATAAGTTAAGTATGTCGCGTGAGTTTTTAATAAAAAAAGGAAGTAATCTGGATGTGATTACTTCCTTTAATTCTTTGTCAGAAAGTCCAAAAAGTTCATCGGAAAGCCAGTGATCACTATTTAAAATGTCTTGATTTTTAGGGTCTCTTGAACTAAACCTCAACACTCCAGAAACTTCTTGCATGTAAAAACCTTTCATCCAATCTCCGGAATCAATACCGGTAAAGGGCTGTCCCTGTTTTTTCCTGCCGTCTGTAATTACTTCTGTCCAGTATGAATAAAAACCTATTGGATTTCCGAAAATATCTTTACTGTCTTGTGAAATTCTTTTTTTCTGAATATCCAGTAAATCTTTTTCGATACTTCTGATGAATTTAAAAAGATCAATCTCCAGCTTTTTCGGTTTCAGTTTCCTTGCCCTTTCTAACTGTTGCTGAAATGTTGCCATTGGTAGCGATTTTGTGTGCTTTTATCAATTCGGCTTCTCTTTCTGCGGATGGGATTTCTTTAAAGATATGTGTTGAAGCAAACTCTTCTTTAAATTCTGCGAAGGGCTTGTTGTAGCCCTCCGCAAAAATGATCCCTCTATATTCTGGCATTAAGGAGTTACTTTAATTACTAAAGGAGTTGGCGTCTCGTAAGAAGTTCCAGTCCCAGTTTGAGTAACAACACCTTTTAGGGATAAAGTAAACCCATCAGTGAATCCTGTTCCTGTGAGCGTATAAATACCATCAGGAGCTGCCGGCACAAATGAATGTGTTACAACTGCCCCAGATGTATCTCTCAATATAAAGTTTAAGCCCACAAATGAGGTAATCTCTTCATCGCCACCAGAACAACCATCTGTTGCAGTGAATTTAATTTCTGAAGCTGAAGCTGATACTTGTTTAAGTGTGACGTCAAAGATTCCAAAGATATCATCGGCACCCCAACCCTCTGGGCGTAAAATCGCACCATCATCTTCAAACTCGTTGTAATCTTTGTAATTAAGTGTTACTTGAGTTGATGCCGGTCTATCTGAAGTCGGATCGATACGCTTACCTACATTCATAACAATTGCCTGGCCTTTTACAGTTCCATCTTCATTAATTACGCCTTTGATTGCACCATCTTCTGTAAACTCAAACAATCCTAAATCAGCTTTGTGATAAGTTTTAAGTGCAGAATGTGAACAAAGGCTTAGAAAACTATTGTAGGTAGTTACTTTTTTACCAGTTGAAGTAATGTACTGGTTTCGTCTTCCTTCAAAAACGGTATCTTCCGTATTTGCGGAGGCCAATTCCTCAACCTCATATAAAGGAATTATTTGTTTATCGGCAACCGCAGCATTCCATTTTGTCTTATCCTTTGCATCTTCGATGCTATCAAAAGTAAATCCCGGTTCGTGCACCGCGGTTTTAATTGTAAGCCCTTCAAGACACTGCTCTTTGGCACCAGTGTTTTTTTTGGCTTTCTTCTTGTTTTTACACTCTTGGTAAACCATGATTTCTATTTTTTAATTAACAATTAATTTTGTACTTCAATTTTCCAGTCAAGGCGAACACATGATAAGGCTGTATGTTCAGCTTTTTTATGTGATCAATATTGAACCCTTTAAAAACAGTTTCAACCCCCTTTTCAAATCCGTCAATCTGGAACATTCTATGTTGTTTCACTATTTTCAGTGCCTCAACCTCAACTTCCATATCAGCCCGGTGATTTATGTTTGGTTTGATCTTTTTTAGATCAACCATAAACACAATCTTAACATCGCTGAAATAAAATACCCGGTTTTCGGTAGTATGAGTATCGTCGTCAATGAAAAAGATATTTGAGGCCTGTAAATCATTTGTGAATACATCCTTGTACTCATTTTTACCCATATAGAACTCAGGAACAAAACCTTTATCCTTTGATAAGTTTTTATGAACACGTCCATAAATATCCATTTTGGGCCAGTCTAGTTTTGAAAACAAAGCATTTTGAATAATTTGGATTTCTTTATCAATCCCTTTTGGTTTTACAATTGTATGATTCATATTCTACCAAACTGAAGGTCCGTTAACTATTACTCTATAGGGGAAAATTATTTTTTGTGCTTTTCGAATGCTTTGTTCAAGCTTGTAAACAAGGCCTTTTGCAATGAAGTGTCCATTGTCATTCCTTGCCCCTTCCAACTCAACTTTCAATGCTTGATAGCTCATTTTTGCACTTCTTTCATTGAAGTTCGAACGTGTTGTAGAAAGAAACAATTCGATCATTTTTATTGCAACAGCATAACCGATGCTATCATCAAATAAAACTGACCTTTGCGTTATAACATTCGCATAATCAAAATCGGGAAGATAATCTTCATGCGTATCAAGAATAGACGATAGAACTGTCAATACTGCCTGTTTTTTAACCTCAAATAGATAATCATTAAACTTTACATCTGACATTTCAACTTCCGGAACCGCTGCATAAACATTATCAATCAAAACAAGTGAGTGATACCAATTGAACATTTTTTTAGAGTCAGCAGTTTTGTTCTCTTGTGACAAACTGAATGGAAGGCCAGAAGATAATTCTGACCAACCAATTCGGTTTATGAGCACATCTATTGCTTCTTGACTGTACATACTATACCGATGCTACAATGTTTGCTTCGAAAATCAATACCTGTTCTTCAGTTAATTCGTTGATGTATTTCTGAAGTGTTGTATCTGCATTATTTGCTTTAGCAGTTGTTTTTCCAGTCGCCATATTAATAGCAGCAATCACAGAAGTTTTTGTATAGTTAACAGTTTTGTAATTGAAATTGGCATCCCCTTCAGTTTGAGAATCAATAACAGCTTCTTCTGCATCTAGCAAGTAGATACTACCAACATTGTCGATGATTGGAAGTGCTAAACCTTGAACAGAAATGTTTTCAGCGAATGGCTCTTCATCTCTCCAAAGCTTAGTCATGATGTATTGATCAACAAAGGTATATTCAACCTTTTTGGAAGGTCTACTGGCTTCTGCTAATTTACTCCACACAAGACGGCCTACTTTTGTTGAAGTAAGAAATACAACTTTGTTTGGTGTCCAAGTTGGAACAGTAGTTCTTACACCATTTCTTTCGTAAGTTACCGTACGGTCCATAATCTGAATTTGAATTTTGAACTGACTGTTATTCTTTAACATTAAATTCACTTTTTCCAAATCAAGTGATGGCACATTTTGAACAGCACCAACGTAATTGTTGTAAAATGCAAATTGTTCTCTTACCTGGTTATTTCTTGAAAAGTTATCAAAGGTTGCATCATCCATCTTTAAGATTGAAATTACATCTCCTTTTGCTTTTGCCGCTTTTAGAATACGTGATATATCGTTCAATGGTTTTGCATTAGGATCTGACCAAGGCAAGACAACACCAAATTTATTAGAATTTGGATATCGGAAGTTAACTCTGAAACCTGTACCAACATTAGTTTCATCATCTACCAACATTAAACCAGAAGATAATGCCTGATCATATCTGAACTGCATTGTTTCAGCAACACCAGATACCAACTTAACTGCCCCTGAAAATAATTTTTCAGCAACAGTAGCAGTGTCTGCGCTTTTGGCAATCATATTGTCGATATCGCTCAAAAGCCTTTCAGAGAGAACGATTTTCTTACCAAACTTAGGAACCTCACCAGTAGCTACTCCTAATTTATCCCATTTTGCCAAAGGCAAATCAGAATCCATTGCAACGAAATCAACAGTTACAACTGTGTTATCAATGCTTCCGGTATTCCATGTCATATCAGCGCTGAACTCTTTCTTAAGTTCAGTTGTGAACGTATATTGCAAAGGATCTTTTGAACCATTTACACGTAATTCGACCGCTTTCATCATTGCCTTAAAGGCCGCGATGTATTGAATTAAAATACTTAACATAGTTTAGTCTTTTGTAAAATAGATTGAAGGAATCGCCGTCTTTACAGCGCTAAGAATCGAAGTAGCATCATACTTCATAGCTTTCCAGTTAACAGTTCCGATTCGCAATAAACCTGCAAATGGTTTTGCTGTAGGAATTCCAGCCATTACGATGTACTTATATGTGTGACCAGATGGAAGTGCCGCGTATGCAGTTCCTGAAATCGGCATCGGCTTTAAAATACCCGTTGCCGTTTCTTCAATCACAATGTGGCCTTGTGGGATGAACGATGGAGTAAATCCAGTAACATCCAAAGTTCGACCTCCCGGAACTGTATCAACAACTTTTTGGATAACGATTCCCTCGTTACCCATGTCGCCGTACACCGGATCGTTGCTTAAATTTGCAGTAGTTCCTGCCATGATTTTGTAATTTTAAGTTTATAAAATGTTTTCGACAATTTTTTCAGCTTCAGCATCTGAGAATTTTGCAGCGTCCGGCTTTCCTTGCGGAGCACGTCCGGCATAATCTCCTGAATCCGCTACACCTTGGACAAGTTCAGTATACTCTGTTTCTAAAGCTGCTACTTGATCTTCAAAAGAAGTTTCAGAATCCAAGTCAATTCTCTTAAGCCAATTCGCTTTTATCTCAGGTTTTAGACCTTTTAAAATTTCTGACTTGTCAATTATTGACTGGGCCGTTTGAGTTTTAGATCCAATTATTTTTTCTGATTTAATAGCTTCCAGATCTTCCTGAATTTTCTTCGCCCATGCAGGAGCTTCCTCTGATGGTTTAGGGGTCGGATTGCTTGGATCAGGATCCGGGGCAGGTGCTGGAGATGGAGCTGGTTCGGTTTTTGGCTTTTGGTTCGCCTCTAATGTTCTGATTCTATCGTCCTCACGGGCAATTTCTTCAAAAGACATAAAGTCGTTAGCTGTTTCCAATACTGCATCAATCGCATCATCATCTGCATCGTCTGCTGGTTTCAAACATAGTTTAGCCGCAATTGCGTCTATCCTTTTAGTCGACAAGTTCGCCTTAGGATATTTTACCTTAAGTCGTGCCTTAATCTGTTCTGGTTTAACTGCCATAAGAATTGATTTTAAATTGTTAAATATTAGAAACAAAAGTAATAAAGTTTTTCTTATTTAGAATCATTCTAAATAAGAAAATAAAAAACATAAAAAAAACCACCTCTTTCGAAGTGGTTCACTATGTAATTTTTATAAACTAAACTACTGGCAAAGGCTCTTTTATTGCGGCATCTGAAGCAATCATTTGCATTTCTTCATCTATATCTTCGTTAAGTCCCAATCGCTCTACAGCTGTTTTTGTAGCAACAAGGCCAGCTTCTTTTGCAGAACTCATAGTCTCAACCAACTCCTTTAAATCATCGGGAAGAATACTATTGAAAACTACATCATAGTAAAGGTTTTTGCTTTCTACAGCTAATGAAGTGTTTGTTGTTTTAGTGATTCCTGACATCATAATATTAATTATCCTTTCAACAACAGTTCTGTTGTCACCTTCATTCATTGAAGCTTTTATCATGGCATCCAAAAACATTAATTTTAATGCTATTCCAGAAATAGCACCAAGCCCTTTTACATTATCAAAAGATAAATCAGGTGTAGATGTTATGCCATAAATTGCTTTTTCTAATGTCTCAAGTTCAAGTTTAATACTATCTGGGCCATTTGGGTTTGTCATAAACTCAGCATCCCCATGAATTTCCTTTCCGGAATCTTCATCTACTTTTATTGGGAACTGCAAAATCTTTCCATTATCGTCAGCTTCAGGAAACGAACTAAGTTCACCAAATAACTTCATTAATGGATATGCTGTACGATCGTTAGAGCCACCGAGTTTTGATATTATAGTTTCATATCTATCAACTGGATCTAAAGCATCAAACCATTCCGGTTCATCTTGATTATCATATACAATTGGAATCCTATCAAACCCATGAGGTTTTGGGTATCCCTCTGACATTGTTAATTTACCAGTTGAATTATCCAATTTGTAAACAGTTAAGTCATCCCAGACCATTACGTTTTCAAGATCCTTATCCTCATCATTTCTTGAAGTAAATTTCCAACTAAAAGCTTTCATATCTCCAGTCTCATCAAAGTAGGGTGCCATATTCCCGTTTTTATTCTCGAGAAGTGCAATCTTAATTTCTTTATTTTGAGAACTAATGCCAAGTTTCGCTCCAACAAAAGAAATAATTTTCATAAATAGTCCGCCAGGCTTTACATCAGCAATATAAAACTGTAAGGCTGATTGTGTCTCTGATTTTTTCTGAAATACAAACCTTACCAATAAACTATCAATCCTGTTCGTTTTCCACAGTAATTTAATTAACTGTGATAGTTTATTTGTTTCTGAAGGAATAAGAGTTACTGGTTTTCCTACTTCAAACGAAGTTGCAACTCGACATATTTTTTTAGCAAAATTTATTGCAATACGAACAGCAACTACAGTTCGTTGTTGTGCCCCAGTACCAACCTCTTTATTTTTTTGAGTTTTACCAACCTGACTTTCTCGAATAGATCTATCTCTATTGTTAAATTCCTTTCTGATATTTTGAATATCTTCAGGCTTTTTGCCACTAGCAAACAATTTTTCAATTGTCTTTTCTGTATTTGAGGTCAATCCTCCTTTAATATCTAACATATCTAATAATTTACTGATTTAATTGTTTCTGCATTTGTGGTATAAGTTTTAGGTTTTGAGTTATGAGCAATATGACCATACCTTGCACTATCCCATATGTGATTGAATTTGTCTAAAGGTTGATTAATTGAAATACCTGCGATTTCACGCATCTTATAATTCTGTTGTTCCTTTAAAGCTTCCTTATATAGATGATTTTTCACAATATGAATCTTCTTCTTTTTCATTGAAGCCAACCAAAACATAACTGATTTAGTTTTACTTATTTTGTAAGCATTGATCCATTTAAGTTTTTTTAAACCCTTAACCATCTCAACAGTTCCCTTGTTTTCTCCCGTATATTTATCGGCCGAATCACAAGGAATAATATCCTTTGACTTATCAATTCCTAAACTTTCAAGAAGCATTGATAGTGCTTCAGGAGTTTCAATTGGTTCATAACTTAATGGTTCAATCCATATGTTATATTCATCTTCGGCATATTTAACTAAAGTGTTTGGATCAGTAGTGAAGCCAAAGTCATTTGGATATATCGGAGCTTTATCCTCTGGAAACTTATCAATCCATTTTACAAATGGAAAAATCAATCCTTTCATTGCACCTCTTAGACCCAGACCATAAATTCGCCAATAACTTTCATCAGCAGTACCATTCCTTATATTTTCAGGATGTGGCAACGGTTGATTGGTCGGAGATAACGGTTCAACCTTATTAGTTTCTTTATTGTAACATTGAATAACACCGTCTTTGACAATGTATGAACCCGGTTTCCACGGTTCAGTAATTAGAATTTCGTTTCTTTCCTGAGCAGAAATGAATTTGTTGTCTTTAAATGTTGTTCTTAAAAATGCAACATCCGGACGATTTAGGACACTATCAAAGAACCAGTGTTCTGTAAAAGATGGATTGTAATCAGCCCACCAGAATTTTCGACAACGCATCTTAACCTGGTCAAATACTGATTTCTTGATAAACATAACCTCATTAAAGAATGCATAATCACACCCACCACCATGCTTTCCATCACCAATAAAAAAGATCTTACTATTGCCAATCTTAAATGATTTTATTTCATCATTATCTTTGAATTTGTTTGGCAATCCATAGTCATCTAATCGGCGCTTGAAGTCATCATAAAGAGTTGTCTTAAACTCATTGTAGGTTTCACGATAGATATTGATTGTGCAGCCTTTTGGTTCATAAAACAAGCATAACCAAATAATAATATCAATCCCGGACCACGTTTTACCTGAACGAGATGATCCTTCAAGACCCGCGCCACGATATCCGGAAACTAATTCTGATTTGCCATCAATTTCTTCATATTTTTGGTTTTGAATAGCATTGAAAAGTAAAGTATAATTCGGATTTGTTTCCTCATCAACAGCAGTAAGGCGTTTACGTGACATATCAATATCACGTGCCGCCAAAAGTTCCTCTAATTCTAATATTTCAGAATCTGTTAATGACATTCATTTAAATTGGTTAACTATATCTTTGAAATTGATTAATTATCTGCAACTGTGCGGCATTGGACCGACGATACCTCCGCAGGGACAGCGAAAAGATTTTACTTCTGTAGGCTTTAATTTTTCTTCAGCTTTAATACTTCCAATTTGCATACCTTTTAAAGCTTCTGAGGCCTTAAAACCAGCATCGAAAGCTTTAGTTACAACCTCATCAATCTGTGAAGACTCACATATAACTACTTCACCATTTTCTACAGCATCCAATACAGCGTAACCGATCATTTCCGGATTAATGGTTTCTCTTCCTTCGACAATAATGCGCCCGTTTACAATTTCTATATTCATCTTTTTGGTAGTTTTAATTTTCACATAAAGTAATTTCACATCTGGTTTACTGCAATTACAACTTATAACTCATCGCATAACGCAAAACGGTCCAGATTATCTACGTGCCACACCAATAATCCACGTATCATAGAATGATTTAACGATCGCCCGAATGGTTCTATGTCCTGGCTTATCAGGATGAAATTACTTTATATTGAAAATTGATTAGCTTGTTTCATTTTTCACCGCCTATCTTACTTACAATTAAGAAACACTTTCGCATTTATTACCTCTTCCTACTTAGTGCTTTCGGCAGCTACTTTATTTTGAGTGTTGTGGAGAAGATCGGAATTGAACCAATGACCTCTACTTGAATCTACCTCGTACGTAGTACTTTCGATTACTGGCGTAGTGCTCTATCCAACTGAGCTACTCCCCCATCATTTTAGTTATACAAAATAACAATATATATTAGTTAATACCAACATATATTGTTATGAATTTTTCAATTAGACTTTACCATTTAGCTTTGCCATTAAAGCCGCAATTCTCGCCTCACGTTTGTCCGGATCCATAACTTCACCTGGATTCTTTTGCTCATTGTCCTTTTCATAAAACCCAATGTGCTTATTGATTTTTTCAATAGACCATTCCTTACCATGAAGCTTAATCTCAATACCATACTTAGTCTGCTTTATCCCTTCAATACACATCTTTTGCGATTCGGAAAGCTTATCAAACGACTTTATCCTTAGCTCAGTACGCTTTTCAATTATCGTCGTAACAACTTTATTCTTTCCGGTCCCGGACGTTGTAGTTACCGGAACATCATATTCATAGTACTCGACAAACTCATCGATTCGCGCCCGGCGAAGAATATCCAAATGACGAAGCATCTCTTCAGAAGTGATCTTAAACTCCTTTTTCGCGATATCAGCCACAACCGATTGCAATTCTTTTACCCTTGCCGATACCTTGCTATTACCCAACACCCTACACGCTGCTTCATGAATCGATTTATCAGACTTATTCTTATACGAATATCCGGCCTCTTTGTACGCATCTGACTTAACCCCTAACCGTACATATGCCTGCGCAATAGCCTCTTGTAATATGGTCAAATTGTTTGTTTTCATCGGTCCTCATTTAATTTACAAAAATAACATTTTAAATAATTTAATAACAAAATATGTTAAAGTTTACAATTCTCTTTCACGACACAAAAATGCGTCGTATATTTGTATGGTAGAATTGAAACAATTATTAACAATTAAATTTTAAAACAATGATTACTACAGAAGAGTACGAAAAGGCTCTCGGTATTGTAAATGAGTACCATGAGCAAATTAGATTAGAGGCGATAGAAGTTAAAGAACTTATCAATCGCAAAACTGAAGAAACGTTCAGGAATTTAGAAGATGTTCAACCTGGCGACTTCGTAAAATGTGTCAACGTACACGGCGCAAGTAGCTTTACAAAGGACGAAAAGTATGAAGTACTAAGAGTTAAATGGACACAGTTCGAGATTACGAACGATAAAGGAGTAAAGAAGTGGCACCGATTTTCAAATAAACACTTCAAATTAATTTAAACTTACTAATCAAGGGAGGTCGAAAGACCTCTCTTTAAAAACAAAAATCGATGATTACAATAATAAAATATACATTCAAAAGAATCATTATCTGGTGGAAAGCCGTAATACTTGGATATCCATATTACAGAATTAAAAGCGAAAAAGGCGATGATGGTGAATACATTACCGGCTTCACTTATAGAAAAAGAGCAAAAGCAATAGCCAAAGAGACTGGAGGAAAACGCTTTATTGACTACAGTTTTATTATTCACGAAGAACAAAACAAATAATAAGAAATCAGCAACCCGTCGTTAAGGACGGGTTTAAACAAACCTTAAAAAATAACATCATGAATACTTACTCAAAATATGCCCCTAATGTCTTTGTTGCAAAATGCCCTGAAATGCACGAAAAAGGCGAAACAATAACACTTACTACTAAGTATGGCAAAGAACACGATTGCATTGTGTTTAATCTAGTTGCGAAAGATAAAGATGGTAATTTCTTTTATTCAATCGTCTGGGCAGATGGCTTCAATTATCAAGAATATTGTAAACAGAAAGCCGATCGATACCAAAAATGGTCCGCATCTGCTGAGAAAAAAAGCACTGAATATTGGGAAGCTTCCCACGAAGGCAAAGATTTCCTTGTATTGGCCGAACCAATCAAAATTGGACATCATTCTGAAAAACGACATAGAGCGTTAATTGAAAGGAATCATAACAGAATGAGTAAATCAGTTGAGCAAACCAAAATAGCCGAACAGCACGAAAGTAAAGCTGACTACTGGAATCAGAAAGCACATCTAATTAATCTGTCGATGCCTGAAAGCGTAGAATATTATGAGTACAAAGTGGAAGAAACAAAAGAGCGTCATGAAGGTCTTAAGTCTGGAAAGTACGAACGTACACACTCTTTTTCTTTAACCTATGCGAAAAAGGCAGTAAATGAAGCCGAAAAGAATCTGGCCACTGCAAAAAAGCTTTGGGAATAAGTTATCAAAAAAAAACCTCTCGAAAGAGAGGTTTTTACCTTTTGTAGAAAGGAAACTTAATTATTAAAATTAAATTTGGCACAAATATACACATTATGGATCCAATTGAAAAAATAAATAAAGTCTTAGATGATTTTGGAATGAGCGGAGTTAAAGCGGCCGAAGCAATGGGAATTACCTATAACACTTTTAGAAGCAAAAAGACCGGGAAGAATGAACGCCATTCATTCAATGAGAAGAATTACCAGGATCTACTTTCCTTTATAAAAGATCTAGCAAATAAGCTTTAGGCAATAAAGAGAAATCCACTCAAAACAAAAGCTATTAGAAAGAAATAAATCGGTAAGAATTATTTGCTTTTTATTCTAAAAAGTCTATATTTTACGGTTAAAAAAACACTCCTAAACAACTTATATTACTGATATTCAGCAATATAAATATTGTATGAAAAATATCTCAATTTTTCGCTGTTGTTAAAAACTACGGGCAATTGTGAACAAGTTAGGCTTTTATTTTCGACAGAAAAGAGCCAACTTTGTAGTCAACGAAAACCAAAAAAAAAGCCACAGCCTTGGAACTGTAGCTTTTTATAAATCTTGTTAATTATGGATCTTCAAAACCCACAAGATTGGTTGACTTTTTCATCAATTGTTTTAAACATTATCAGTACAATGTCTTATGTTGTACAAATGTGGAAAAAATAATAAAATTGTCATAAACCGATTTGCTCAAAACCATCCTCATTGAGGGTGGTTTTTATTTTACAAATATATACAAACAAAACATATGTTCTCAGTTTAGGAACAAAAGTTAACTCTATTTTTATCAACAATAAGTGCTTCTTTTTTTTCATAACTAGAATCTTTCCTTACCACTTCTACAATAACATCACTTAGATATACTTAAAAACCTTACTTATCATTTACTTCAGTAAGTCCTTTTTTATCTACTAAATAATCCTACTCACCAATTTGTTCCAATTTAGAACACTCGGTACAAATGCACTTGTTATAATCTATGCTAATTTTGTACCAATAAATTATTGAGCCATGAATAGCAAAGTAAAAAACGAGGTGGAAGCACACTTATTGAAGGCTTCTGGATTAGGGGAAAAGAGTGTCGGATATAAAGCAATCAAACAATTATTCTTAAATGAAGAATCGAGCCTAATGTTTAATCATGTATTGCTACTTGATATTAGAAGAGGTTGTATTTTGCTTGGGTTGGATATTGAATTGGTTCGAAACAAAATAGTACTCACTGAAGCTGCAATTATTAAATACTATGAAAATGTAATGCATTTAAAAGCTCCACCTTCAGAAGAGGAAAAAAGTTATTACGAACGCCGCAAAGGATTATAAGCAACTTTTTGTAAATTAGTGGAAAAAAGATAGTTATGTGTTATTATGTTGACCAAAAATCTTCAAGACGCGATGTTAAAATTAGATTTAACATTGCTGTAAATGATACGGGAAATTTTTACGAAGGAATGTTTGTCCGTGGATTCGATCACCCAAACTTGCCGATTATTACAAATAATAACTCCGATTTTGTTACAACTGACGCAACTTGGGGATTAATCCCATCATGGGCAAAAGACGATAGCTTTCAAAAAAAAAAGACTTTGAATGCTCGAATTGAATCAATTCATACTAAACCATCATATAAAAATATAACTTCCAATAGATGTTTGATAATATCAACAGGGTTCTATGAATGGCGATGGTTAGACGTAAAAGGTACTAAAAAAGAAAAGTACTTTATTTCCTCCCAGATTGACGAAATATTTTGCTTTGCGGGATTGTATGACAATTGGGTCAATCCACTAACTGGGGTTAATTTTAAAACATTTACAATGGTCACGACCGCTGCCAATGAACTTATGCGTTATGTGCACAATCATAAACAACGTATGCCGATTATTTTAAAACGAGAGGATGAATTGTCCTGGCTAGATCCATCCAAAAACATTTCCGATTTCGCATTGCCATATGAGAGCAAAATCATTGCTTTTCCAACAACTTAAAAAATATAATCAATGGACTTTTTTAATGGAATGACGAATAATGCTTTTACAAAGTACTTTTTGGAGGAATTATATTCTAAAACCAAATTCGTGCAGCACGATGATTCAGACGAGTTCTTCGATCCGGAACAAGAGTATGGAAAACATATTCAAGAGACACAGGCCAAATTGAATGCATTAATAAGACATTCAATAAATCAATCCGGAAATGCTGCAGGTGAAGAAGAAGAAACCAAGCTGTTTAATGAAAAGAGAACAGAACTTTTTAAAACATTACTTCCAGAAATCGATAATTACATTGACAAAATAGAAGTTGATTACAACTAAATGAAATTTAGTTAAAAATTAATTGTTATATCCTTACCATCAGAATCAATTTTTATTTTAGATTCCATTGTAAATGAAAAATATTTGCAAATCAAATCATACACTTCATCAGGAGTATAAGTATTGTAGTTAATCTCATCCCTACTTTCAAAATTAATAGTTATTATTGTCGTCAAACTAATCTTTTGTAGCATCTCGCGAGAAACATAGTCAGCTTCGTTGTCTAATTCTATCCCAAAATATTCAATAATAGGCCTGTCTTTTACAATCAAATTAACTACGAAATCCACAGATGGTTCGATTGGAATTTCTTTCCTGTAAGTTTCAAGTATAATTGTATTATTCATCATAGGATAAATATAATAAAAAAACTTAATTATGTTTACTTTTTATTTTCTTCTGAACGTAAAGAGTATCGACAACTTTTGCAGGAGAATAAATCAACTTGTTTTGGCCTTTGTATGAAGTATTATGTTTGGATTGTTCCTCCTCTGAGCCTGGGAGGGTTGATGTATTTTCTCTATATTTTTTTTCTACATCGATAATACTATTTACTCCTCCAATCGCACCTAAAATAAGCACAGGCCAAAATGTGTAAAACTTTAGTCTTGACATCAAACTATCGTAATACTCCTTTCTTTCTAAATTTTTTTGCTTTTTATTTTTTGCTTTGATGTATTTTTTCCAACTCCCAATTTGCAAAACCTCCTGCCCTAATACTGTAGACTCATATATTTCAGTGTTAACGCGAGGAGTATTCAAATATCCTTGGTTTTTTAAAACAACGGCGCATTTTATTTGCTCCCAATCTGTAATTGGCTCACAGTATCCTGTTCTTTGAATAATCTCGAATATTTCTTCAGCAATGTCGTCATTCATAATCGCACTTTATTAGATTAGATTTAATTACATTTTAAATATAATAAAAAAACATCCAAGTATAAAATTTCTTGGAAATACGTAGAAATTCAATATAAACTAATAACTATAAATTTGATTGCGACATTCGAAAAAAATAGAATAACATGTAATAATATAAAACTACTTTAAATAGCAATTATTGTCTTATTTTTACCAAACTATAGAAAAATACTTTGAATTAGCAAGTCGAGTTCTCACAAAATATTGTTGATAATTAAGTTTTAAGATTATTCACATATAGCCTATCTTTGAAATTCTAATGAAAGTCATTAGCTGCCAAAAAAAAATGCTAAAGGTTGCAGCCTAAAGCATTTTCGAAAGGTTGAATTACTAACCTTAAATATATAACCCAATGATCGACATTAGTTATCTTATTTTATTACTAGGAGTTTCTGGTAAACTTCTACGTGAGCTCAGAAAGTATCACGAAAAAAAAACCAAAAAGTAATTTTATTTAAGCCCCCATTTTATTTAAAACAAAATGGGGGTTTGTATTTTTTACAATACAAAAGTAGTACTATTTTTTTGATTACAATACCCCTTTAATCAAAAATAACTATTAAATTTAATACATTAGATTTAATAGTTATTCATTTATTACACACAATAACAATCTGTTAAAAAACTAATTCCTTATTATATTCCCACAAAGAAAGCTTTCCTTTTACGTTTAGGATTGGTTTGTCATAAAGAACCGGATTAGCCAACACCCAATTCCAGATTGGTTTACCTTTGTATAGTGGAACACCTTCAACTGTGGTTCCGATAACCTCCGTTTTCTCGGCCCAAATAGAAGGATGATTTATCACGCAATCAATAATTTCAACTTCTCCAATAATTTGAGAAGTTTGTTTGTATGATTCAAGCATTTTAAAATCTAAATATGAATCAATAAATATTGATGCTTGTTCGTCTGTAAATATTTTATAAGGCTCTTTTGCAGGAGAGCCAGAAGCATGAACATAAATCCTACCACGAAAATGCGTTTGCCAGGTTCTATTTTCAATATCCTTTATCCCTAAAAGTGGATTATCTACTCTTGGTGTGCAAATCAAATGTGCCCACGGTTGTTTTATTGATAGTGTTTTCATGAATAAGTGATATTATATAAGTTCAAATCAAATCGATCTTCATCAAAATACTTTGCAAAAATCTTTTTTACTCTAGTTTTGTAGCGTTCAAGTAAATCAATAGCTTTTGGAGTATAAATAAATCCGAGGTCTATTTCGGAAAACTCAAAATCTCCAAATTCTTCGTCAGTTGGCTCTCTTGTATACTTTTCAATGCCAACCATACTTTCTAAAAAATCATCGATCATTTCACTTAGAATACAGTTTAGGTCCTGCTCACTTTTAATTTCAATTCTTTTATTTTTCATGATTTTATTTTTTACTATTCCACATTTGTCTAACATTATCCATTTTATTAAAATGTTTCGGAAGTTCTTTTCTTATAGTTTCAAATAGAGATATCAAACCTTTTTCTTGTGGCCCCAAAGTTGATTTCCCTAGGTGTTGGTAAAACACCTTCAAAAATGCATCTGTACCATAAACAGTAAGCTGTTCTAATGCTCTTGCTTCAGATTCTGATAGTTTTAAAGTAATATTGAACTCCAAGTTCGCATTTGAAATAATATTATTTGTATTCATAATTCTAAATTTTAAGGTGTTTGTTTAGATATAATTCTGAGCATTTTTCGCAAAGACATTCGGTTCGATCATTGTATTTGTCTTCGATCATGGTCCGGCTCAAACACTCGTCTGTCCATCTAAACTCAGATTTACAGTTAATGCATTTGTAGTATTTAAGAACTGCTTCAACCACAGGAACCGGGTTTTTAAAAACAACTTTCATTATTTTACATCAATAAGTAATTCTGGATGTTCATAAATGTTTCCAACAATTTCACCATGTAAAAAAGCATCTTCACTAAAAAAATCAGAAGGATTATCTTGTCCCGATTCATTAAATCCAGCTAATAAAAACATATAGTTACCTTTCGAAAGCCTATAAAATTTACCTCTGTATTTTACAATATCATCTTGACAATATGTTTTCCCATTTTTATCTTTTAGTCCTAAAAACTGCATTAATGTGCCGAAGCATAATCCAGTCTCGTAAACAAATTGATGAATACTTTTTCCAAGTCCAACCTCTTTAATATCTTGGTCGAAATCATGAAACATCTTTTTACTTTCCGGATTATACGATCTGAATTGAGGTATTCTAGCCATGATTTTGCTGTAATTTTAAAATTTCGTAATCTATTTGAGCGGCAGTTAAAGCTCCTGCCTTTACAAGTTCTCTAATTCTGTCTTCTGGTGTTGGTTTAAAGGTTTTTTCATCCCATGGCCACGGAAAAGGTGCGGAATCTCTTTGATCAGGATCAACTAAATAACAAATTGCTGCATCTGCCAACTCATTTGTTGCATACCATTCCGGATGTTGTTCCTGAACTTCTTTTGTCCATCCTAATTCATTGATCTGTCTCTCACGCTCAATACTGATCATTTCAACACCAGTTATGGGATTATTATCTAAAAACTCTACTTCGTTCGCTATAAAAGCTTTTACAATCGCTTTTGCATCATCACTTAATAATTGAGAATTTGATATATTATCAAAAACCTTTTTTAAAATTTCCATATTCTTAATTGTATTTTCCATGATTACTTTTTTAATATCGTTTTCTGTAATTACGTTGAGGTTTGTTGATGTACTTCGACTTTGGCTTATCAAACTCATGGGCACTCTTTAAATGATTAAAAGCTGTTGCTAATTCATTAATGTTAATTTCATTTAACTCATTGACCTTTTGTAATTGATTTGTTGCACGTTCAAATGCCTGCTGAAAATCAATAAGTGTAACCCCAGCTTCCTTTGCTAACCTTTCCATAATTGAAATCAATTTACCCGTGTCGGGGCCGATGGCTATAATTTTAACATCTTCACTCATTTTCAAGCACTTTAAGTTTGTCTTTTAATTCAGTTATTTTTGAAGTATTTCTCGCTATAACTTTATTGGCTGAGTTAATGCTTTCATTGGCCGAAACAATATCGCCTTCCGCCTCTTCAAGTTCAATCTGAAGATCTTCTATTTCACTTTCAAGTTCAACAATGGTCTGTTCCTTTTCACCACATTCTGGGCAAATAACAGTTCTAGGATACCATTTTTCAGAACCTACTCCATCGTTGAGGTCAAACCAGTTATCACATTTCTGGCAAGGTGTTGGCATCTCCATATCATCAAATTCAGAATGTTCATATTCAAATTCACCGTCTATAAATTCCATACTTCTAAAATTTAAAGTTAATTTCTACTACTTTTTTTGGTTTCAAATCTCCTTTCAAGTAAAGAGGATGCTTAGGAGTTCCATCGTTTGAAAATTCGATATAGTGCAAATTTTCAATACCCTTCAATGGTCTATAATTGCTACTCATTTTTTTTTCAAGCTTACTTAAAATAGGAGAATTGCCCCATGCAACTACAACACTCTCGCATAAGGAAGCCATTTTATCAAGCCAGTACTTATTATCGACTCCAATTATATTTTCAGAAGTCAAAAGACTTTTAGGATCAGTTGCACGGTATGCGAATAAATTCCCAATATACAATCCACCAAAACCCCAACTTTTAGCAAAACCTACACATCTACGAATTGTCGGATCATCATAAGTTGCATCAGCTGTAGACGGATTAAGCATGATAAACATTACTAATGGCTTAGAATCATCCCATTTTCGAAATAAAGTGTATCTGAATTTTTCGCATTTAGAAATAACAGCGTTTCGGGTTGAATCAACTTTACTATCATATAGCGGTAATTCCATAATTGTATGATTTAACAGTTAATAAAAAACCGCCCTAATTAGGGCGGCAGTAAGTGTTTACGAAATAAGTGTTGGCATGATGAGCATCAGAGTACTCTCTTCTTCAGATTCACCATCGACCGGCGTAATTATAGCTGCTCGATTTGGATGCGAAAACTCAAAATTTATTTCCTCACATGATAAATTACTGATCATTTCTAACAGGTATTTTGAATTAAAACCTATTCGAGTGTCATCGCCTTTGTAGCTGCAGGTTAAACGTTCATTTGCTTTGTTTGAGTAATCTATATCCTCTGCAGACAAATGGATCTCATTTCCGTTAAATCCTAAAACAAGCTGTTTGGTTGTTTTGTTGGAAAAAATGGCAACACATTTTACAGAACTTGAAAGTGTTGATCTGTTTATTAGTGCCTTATTTGGATTATCTACTGGGATTACCGCTGCGTAATTTGGGTATTTTCCATCCACAAGTCGACAAATAACTACATAAGCTTCAAAACTGAAAATTGCATTTGTCTGATTAAATGAAATGTCAACGTCGATATCCAGTGAAGAAAGGATTCCTTTTAAAACGTTCAAAGGTTTCTTTGGCACAATAAAATCAATCGGCTCTGGCATTACAACATCCCTTCGCGTATACCTTACCATCTTATGCGCATCTGTCGCAACAAAGTTTAATCCGGAAGCAGTAAACTGAAATAAAACCCCCATCATAATCGGCCGTAAATCGTCGGTACCGGTTGCAAAAACTGTTTTACTTACAGCCTTTGCAATAACTTTTGAGTTTAGTTTTACAGACTGAGCATTTTCAATTAAAACCGGTTTTGGAAATTCTTTTGCCGGAGAATAAGCAATTGAATAAATTCCGGATACTGAGGTAATGTCGATTGTGCTGTTCACCAAAACAGATAGCGCTAATGGCTGATCCGGAAATGATTTTAAAATGTCAATCAGCATTCTGGCCGGTACCGCAATAGCACCTCGATCAGTTGAGGTAATTTCCATTGTAGAACTAATTGTTGTTTCGAGATCTGAAGCGGTAATCTTCAATTGATTTCCATCAATATCAAATAAAAAGCAGTCCAGAATTGGAAGAGTATTTGATGAATTGATTACGCCCACCAATACCAATAGTTTTTCTAGTAAATTTTTACTGTTTAATGTTAGAGTCATAAGTTTTTAATTTTAGTTAAATATTGTTTTGTGTGTTTAAATTTTTGATAACATGAGTTAAGTTCTACCGGTACGTTAAGCTGCAGTTTCTAATAGATATTGTTCTAACGTATCATAAGTACATTTTGAAATAGCTTTTGCTTGCCAAACGTCGACAGCATTTCCAATTTGCTTTTTCTGATGCTTTTGGTTACCATATAATTTGTAATGTTTTGGAAACCCTTGAATCTGCAATAATTCCGGTATCTGCATCATTCTCATTTTAATATCTACAATTCCATATTCTCCCATTATTGCCTTTAGGATATACAATGGAGCTTTGTCTTGTCTTGCTATTATAGTTGGGGAAGATTTATCAATGGATGTGGTATGACCACCGTGAGAAGGATTTAAAATAAACGTCAGAATATTTTGTTTTGGGTTGCAGGTTACAGCTCCGGACGGTTTATCAATTGATGAGAGGTGCCCAGTCTTATACTGATTAAAGATCAGCTGAATAATAGCAAATCTATCATTACATGTTACAGTTCCAGATGTCTTATTTATCGAACTATAATTATCTCCAGTACCATAATATTTAAAAATGAAAGTAGATTCATTCTCTTTAATAGCTTTTGCGATACCCTTTGCAATAACGTCCAATGTATTATTGGCGAGCGGTTTTTTCCTATCAAAAATACTTTTGCCCTCATCTTCTAAATTAAGCACTTCTTTTACAGCCTTCCATTTATCCATTGGAAAAAGTGTACTTTCTATTTGATCCTTTGTATGAGTTTGTTCTGGCCATGCCACAGGATATCCTTTTGACACAAATTGAACAAATAGACGTTCCCGGGACTGATATGAACCATAATTTGCAGCGTTAAGGACTTTGTGGTCATTTTTGAAACCGAATGATTCAATTTTTTTTATCCATCGTATATAGTCTTTTCCAGCAGTTCTCGATTCCGGTTTTCCATTCTCATCAAGTGGCCCCCAAGACATAAACTCTCGAACATTCTCAATCCAAAACGAAACTAGGTTCAAATGTTCCAAATACATTGGCATGTGATCAGCTAAACTTCTACTATCAGCGTCTCTTGCTTGACCTCCCTTAGCTTTACTGTAATTTGTACATTCTAAACTTGCCCACAGTTTTAATTTTGAATTTGGAAATGCTCTTTGAAGTTTCTCTGCAAAATATCTCAATTTTATAACTACTTTAAAATCTCGAATATCTTCTCTAAAATGTAAAGTATGAGGGTGGTTTCTGGCGTGTGCTGCAAGTGCAAAAAAATCATGATTTACACATGAGGCAACAATTGATTTAGTTCCAGAATGATGAATTCCTGTTGAGGTACCACCAGCACCACAAAATAAATCGAACCAAAAGAGAATGAAATCATTTACATCGTGAATAGTTTTAACATATGTTATAAATATTGAAATCTGCATATTTAAAACTGCTCGCTCACGAAAAGTAAAATGATTTTTTAATAGATCATTTGTTCGTTGTTTATGACGCCTTTTTTGTAAAGGCTTTCTGTTTTTAAGCGCTGATGTTGTCATATTCTAAATCAAATAAGGTTGGGACATTCTGTTTTAGTTCCTCTGATTTTAGGTAATTGGCACCATCCAAAAAGTAAGTTGGATTAAGTTCAATTCCATATCCGCGACGGTTCTTTTTTATAGCTCGAAGTGGTACCGTCATTAGTCCACCGAAATAATCCAAAACAAGATCTCCCGGATTACTCATTTGTTCAATAACTCGATCAGCAATATCAAACTGCATCGGACAGATATGCATTTCTTTACCCAAACTCCACTGAGAACCATTCAAAGTCCTCATTCTTGTAATATCAGTCCATACTTCTGGCGACCAACTCTGCGGCTGTAGTAACATAAATCCTGAAGGTAACTTCCCTTGAATCTCAAGATTTTCTGCAATCTTAACTACCTGTTCAAAATCCCAAACTTCATTTATACTGTAGCTTCTAAAAAGTTTAAATATTTGATCCGCTTCAAGTTTAGCAACCTCATCAGGAATTAAAAGTCTCTCTCCGGAACTACGAGTGTAACCGTGAGCATCCATTTGCCAGCGGGCTCTTGAATATCCATTGTTATTGAATTCACTACTATTTTTATCAAACTCTCGCTTTTCTTTTACCACCGGAATATCTGCATATGCATTTGTGCTATCACTTGGCGGCTTGCGGAAATAGAGAAGATATTCCGGCATCCCGACCCCCATCTTTGAACCATCTTTACATTGTTCAGTCCATCCCAAGCGATAGGTTTGATTATTTTCGCGAACAACATCTGTTACAATTGTTTTCATTCCCATGTATTCAAAACCATGTTTACGATAATGATTTACAGTGTCAATATGGAAAGGATAAACAGTTTGAAACCCCAACCCAGACAATCCACCAGGTATAATTCTATCCTTAACATGAATTGCTGCAATTCTACCCGGCTGTAGTACTCTAAAAGCTTCAGGCGTTGAATAATCCATTTGATTAAAAAATTCCTCAGTATTTGATGAATGACCATAATCTGCATAGTTTGGCGAATACTCATATTGATTTGCAAAAGGTATTGATGTAAGTATCAAACCAACTGAATCGGATTCAATAAGTGGTAGTTCCTTTATGTTGTCATTTTGTACAGCTGTGTAATTTTTACCTTTGATCTCAATTCTTTCAACTCCTATCTTTCTGGATAAATGTTGAGCCATTGCAGATTGAGATAATCCATATTCTTTGATAATGTTCGTCATTTTAATTACCATTAAGTTGTGTTGTTTCCATTTTCGTTCAAGTTGTTTCCTGATCTCTCTTTCGGCTTCAGTATAGATTAAATCAATTCGGACTGTTCCGGTTTGCCCAAATCTTAAAAGCCTGTGTATCGACTGTATAAAATCATTGAATTTGAAGCCTATGCCCAAGTATATTGCCCATGAGCAATGTTTCTGAAGATTCGTTCCGGACCCTAACATTGAAGGTTTTCCGGCTAATTCTTGTAACTCACCATTCGAAAAGTTCAAAACAATCTCTTCTCTTAATTCTAGTTTTTGACTTCCAAAAACAGATTTACAACTGGGAATTGACTTTTCAATTAGTTTCCTTTCGTCTTCCAAATCATGCCATAAAATTCGATGAGCTGAAATGTCTTCACTTCGCAATTCAAGCATTTTGCTTACTCGATCCTTAAGACTTTTTCTTTTTTCTTTTGCAGAACCTTCCAAGCCAATAGCTACTTCATTGTACATTTGAAACTGGCCACGTTTGTCATTTCCAGCATCGGCATGATCTGAAGCAATTTCGTGCCATCTAATATCTAAGGGAGGCAAAATATATCCTGCATCATCATTCTGGTTACCGGTGATATCTGAAGGTTTAGAAACAAATAAAGCCCAGGAAGAAACCCACAACCAAAACTCTTCTTCTTTATGTGAATGAAGTGTCAATTTATCAGCTTTTGTACTATCTCTTTTGAAAAACCTTGTTTTAGCCTGGCTAACATCCATAACTCCCAAAAAGTCAGCGTATGCTAGTAATTCAATGTAATCGTTTGGTGAAGGGGTAGCGGTAGCAACAAACCGATAAGGAACACATTCAGTTCCCCGGCGATCTCCATTAGGTCCCGCATCACCAGTAAATAATCTCATAAATTCTCGAAATGTTTTAGAGCCACCCAAACCGCGCAAAATTGAAGCCTCATCTAAGCTGGCAACTTGAAACAATCTAGGGTCTAATTTTCCATCCCGAACAGTTTCATAATTGGTAATATAAATTCCAGTTTCGGAAGCGTCTTCGATTCTCCGGATGAATTTTGGCCCGGCATCCCATCCAAGAATATTAACAGCATCTTTTGAAAACTCAGCCCGAACACCCAAGGGAGCAATGATCAATCCACGACCTCCAGTTTTAAGTAACGTGCACCTGATTGCTTCCAATTGAGTTACTGTTTTATGAAGGCCAAACGAAGCAAAACACGCGCGGCGCCCCCCTTCAACGAGCCATTTCACCATAAGTTTGTTATGATTTTTAAGCTTCGGATTGATATCGGAAAGATCTAATTCAAATCCTTCTTTTTGAGCTATTCTAATTTTTGATTGCAGAAATTCATCATACGGCTTTATCATGGTTTGGTGTTTTTTTGAAGTAATAGATCTTATTTCCGTTTGGCAACTCCTTAACCTCTTTGGGCTTTTGATCGCATTTTAAAAAGGAGATTAGCTTTTCATAAGCGTTGATCTCACTTTCACCTTTCATTTCTATATCCGTTTTAGTTGGAGTGTATATTGTTGTTTTTGCGATCCAAACACTTTTAACTATTTTTTCGGTTTCGATTTTTTCTATGTTTAATTTCTCTAAACTCATGTAGATTATTTTCAAGGGTTATTTTAATTAGTTAGCAATAAAAAAGCTCTCAAATGAGAGCCTGTAAATTATCTTCCATAAATTAGCATGAAAGCGTCGCGCTGTTCCTGATTGGTCCGACCTGTAAATCCAGTAATTTCTTTGAAGTAATTGTTTGAAATTTTGTGCTGAGTCGGCTTAACTTTATAATGTGTTATTTTTAAATACTCACACATTTCGACTATCTTTTTTGCAGTCTCGAAATTTGCTCCAGTATGTTCCCCGATTTTAGAATTAAAAGCCGCGGACCGGTCGTGTCTTTTATGCCAATTCGATTTGTTTAAAAACCCACATTCAACATATACTTCCAATTCTGGAAACTGGCTTTTCTTTTCTTTAAAATAATCAAACAATTCGAAGAATGTTAGATTATCAAGCTGCAGCTGGTTTGCGTTTAAAAAAGCTACTCCAGACTTGTCGACATCCGGATCAATTCCGATGAGGTATTTTTCTTTTGATCTACTCACGGTTTAAATTATTTGCTTTGGGTATAGATCCTGTATTTTCTTCGCTTAGTTTTTTAAGAGCTGAATTAATTGCTGTATCAATTCCTGTGAATGGCCTTAAAGTCAAACCAACATCAGATAATGCCACTGGCATTTGCGTTTCCAGATATTCAAGTCCTAATTTTCCAAGATTGTTTTTTATTTCAATCAATTTCTCTATGATTTCATTTTTTACCATTTTACATTGTTCTAAAGTTAGATTTGCTTTGACGAGTTTCGAAGTAACATGGTTCATTTTCGAAATGATTTTCCCTTAAACTCAATAATGTTGAACATTTCAAACATTCTATCGTAAACATGGGCACCATATCTTACTCCACATTCCTGAATTGCATACTTGATATCATCCGGATATGCATCATGAAAATTCATAGTACCAAAAGTTTTCACATTATTCAGGCTTACATCAGAATAATTCTTTTGATGATTATATCGCTTCTCTAAAATGGATTTTACAACATTGGTAATCCCAAAATTTGAAGCATCTTTCTCTCTTTTCATATCATCAAGAAATAAATTTCCCTTTGAATATTTGGAAAAGAACATTTCCTTCTCTTGGCCGGATTTCAAAAATTCGTACTCAGTTACCAAAGATTCAGTTGTTTTAAATTTGAATCGTAATCTGTTCCAGTCGCCAGAAGTATCCCATTTTTCAGAAATTGCCCTTTTAAAATAAAAATCAACCATGTACTGAATTGCTTTCATAACTGATGTTTTACCGTTTCCAACATTTCCAATAAGAAGCAGGCCCTTATTGAAAGATGGAATTAAAGTTTTATTGCCAACAATCTGAATCGAATTTTCACACTGGAAGAATGTTGGGTCACAAGAAAAGTATTTGATTATAGGCTCAATATTTTTTAAAGATTCCTCAGTAAGCACAAAATCGCAATTGTTTAAGTGTTTGTATGCGATTAAAAAATTCTTGTAAATGTTTCTCTTGTCTGGCAGCATTCCCTCTTTGAGTTCAACAATTTTCTTTGAATCTGAGTGAACTTCTTCCCAATATTCCAGTGCATTCTGAAAATGCTGAGCACTCCGTTTAACATTTTTACTCTCAAAAGTTTCAATTTGTTTTAACTCGTTTTCTGATAGCTTACGCGGCTCTTTATCTGGATTTATAAAATTGAAATTATCAAAATCAACTTGCTTTTGTTTTAGAAAATTGTACTTTCTAATACCGATGCTATCGTTAGTAACTTTTTCCATTTCTATGAATTTTAGTTTGTATGAATTAAATCATCAGAGTGATTATTTACTCCTGATTTTTTTGATTTGGAGATTTCACCCGGGAGCCACCGTGAAAAATGTCCAGCATAATCTTGTTTGTTTGTTTTAACATCACACTCAACAACTAATTTTTGATTAAATTTTGACATCCATGCTCCAACATCTTCAACTGCTATTCGATTTTGCATTGCAATTGTTTCCAACCAAGAAGGACTTTCTAAAAGCTCATCTCCAAACATTTCATTTTTTGTTTTTTGTTTTAAAGGTTTTAAAAGGTCTTTACTGTTTTCTTGTTTTATAGTTTTATTATACTCACTATGCGTTGTAAGGTGCGTTGATATGTGCTTTGCAACATGCTTATCAGGTGCTTTTACATGTGCTTTAGTAGGTGCTTTGCAATTTTCTTTCAAAGCAATTATATTGGCAGAATATTGATTTTTGCTATATTCAACTACTTCAAAGAACCCAAATGAGACAAGATCATCAAAGGTTTTTTTATACACTGAGTAACTTTTAATACCAACAGCTTCTAACACCATCGAAGTTGGAAAACCAAACTTCTCTTTCCATCCTAACCGATTACATGTCTCAACTGCGTACGCATAAACTGCACAATGGTTTGGTTTTATATTTTCAGGATTTCTGAATGCATAATCCCAAAAATCCCGCATAAGTTTGAAATAATCTAGTTTATCATCAGCCATGTTTTTTATTTTACAAATGGTACATTAGTTAATTGTCTGCCATTGTTCCAAATAGCAAATCGACCTTCAGAATCAACCTTTATCTGCATTGTTTCAATTTTTCCAAAGAAATTTATATTACCCCCCATATCAACGAACCACCCGATTTTTTTTGTGCCATCTGGATAGGTAAAAATTCGCATTACCCGGCCAACAATTTGATAGTAAAGTGAAAGTGACATTGTAGATCTGGCCATCAATACCGCTTCAAGTCCTGGGTAATCAAACCCAGTTGTCAAGACGCCAACATTAATGAGACATTTTATTTTTCCGTTTTTAAACTGACTTAGAATTCTCTCACGCTCTTCGGTTTTGGTATTTCCTGTTAAAACCTCAGATCCTGGTATTCCTTTTTGAACAGCTCTGGCCTCTTCTAAAAGTGAACAAAAGACTAAAAGATTATTTCTTTTTTTAAGGATAGTTGAAGCTGTTCTTACTATCCTTGATGGCATATCTATTGAATTGTAATATCTTCTTAAAGAAGTTTGAGTAAAATCGGTTCCCGAACTGTTTAACGCTAACTTACTTCGGTCAATAACATCAAAATTGTAATATTCTAACTGAGCCAGAAAACCGGCATTAAATAGAACATCATTTTGCACATAATAAAGTACTTTCTCGAAAATGGCTGGTGTACTTCTGGTTAAGAAAGTAAGCTGCGGACCAGTTGGTGATTGTTCAAGTCGATAAGGTGTCGCGGTTAATCCCAAAACGTTAGCCTCCGGAAAAGCGCGAATAAACTCATTGTACATTCCTGCATCAGAATTAACATTGTGACATTCATCAATAAGAATATTTTTTAATCCTTTGAATAAATGCTTTTTATTAATTATACTACCAATTGTACAAAAAGTAACTCTATCAATTCTTTTCTCACCTGCAGAAGCACTATAAATTGAAGCCTTACCATAATTCAAAAACTTAGCATAGTTTTGTTCCAAAATTTCTTTGGAAGGCTGGAGAACAATTGTTTTGCCCTCCAGTGGTTCCAATATCTTTGCAATTACAACTGACTTTCCAGATCCAGTTGGAAGAATAACCAAACCATTTCCTTTCTCAGTTCCTTTTAGAAAACTAACACTGGTATTAATTGATTCACTTTGGTATGGTCGTAATTGAAAAGCCATTATACAACCTTTCCATTTTCAAAAGCATCATCTTCCTGTGCGAAAGTCATTACTTGTTGGTTTGGATCTTCTTGCGGTGCTGTCTTACCGTTCATATATTGCTCAACCTCATCAACAGCATTTTCAATTCTCTCTTTAAGTTCACTTATGTACAAATAAGCACTAGAATACTTAATTTTTGGAGCTGAAAATTTTATAATTCCATTATCAACGTCTTTCCAACCCGAAAGAATAACTGATTTATTTTCTTCAACTCCGGAAATATTAAAACCAGTTACATGATACTTTTCGGTTTCAATTTCAGCTTCCAATTCAGCTAAAGGTGTAGTATTCTTATTTCCTGTATAAGCATCATCTAAATGAGCAAAGAATACATCTAATTGGTCAAACTTCATCAGTAAGTCATCATGAACAATATGTGCTCCGTTTCTACTTAAAGTATCTCCTTTAGTTGGACCTTTTAAAAGTGCATAAGAATATGTACATAATGCATCTTTGATTGAAGCTCCTTTTATTTCGACTTCTTTATCATTTAGCTTCTCTAAAGCGTTTACAAATTTTTCTGAATCTAATGTGATAGTTTTTGTTCCCATGATTTTAATATGTTTTATTCGTTAGTTTTTAAAAAGAATTCCTTGAATTTTCCCTGTTTGTACTCCCAATGAATAGGAACATTCCAGATATCTTTCAGATCTTTTATTCTCCGGCGTAAATCACCTATTTGGTATTTTAACAATGCACCTGCAGTTGTCAACCTTTCGCCTCTTAAAAGTGCCTCATATACAATTCTGCATTGATTGGAGAAGCGCTCTTTGTTTCGTTCAAAATGTTCCTGGTTACTGATTTTGTTTTCAAAATGAAAAAGCTCATCAAAATTTATTTCCTGTTGATTCATAATAAATGCTCTACATTTTTAACTTGAATTTCCAATTCTCTCATAAAAGCTAAATCAGAGGGTTCAGGAAGATAGATTCCCGCTTCTTTGCTCGAATAATCTCTAAATCGATCAATTGCGATTGACAATTCATCTTTAGTAAGGTCAGCTAAACTTTTGTACTCATCTCTTATTTCTCCACTTTTACGATTTACAAACTCATATTTAAAAATGGTAGGATTGACAAGTTTTTTGAAGAACTCAAGTTTTATGTACTCGACAGATTCTCCGTATTCCCACGCAAACCATGACATTATTAAATGCACATATTTAAGCTGCGGATATGTCTTGGGAACTTTCTTGGCCGATAATTCAAAAACTTTATTATGCTTCACAAAAAAGTTGAACTTCTCAACAGCTCTTTTCACATCGATCGGTTTTTCTGGGTTGTAAAGCATAATAATGTTTTTAAAATGGTGTTTTATTAAATTCTATTTCCAAGCCTTTTACAGCAGCTGTGACATTTTTTCCAGTCAGTTCATAAACCTCTTTTACGAATTGTTTTTCATTTGAATTACTATCGGATAAGTGGATTAGAACAATATTGTTAACTGCCGATAGGTCATTTGCCGCCAACATGTCTTTGCAGTTTTCTAATGAAAAGTGTGATCTCAAAACTCGATCTCGTAAAAATTCTTTTGCGCTACCTGCCCCAAACTTTCGATCAATAATTTCTTTGGAAAAATTAGCTTCAATTATAATATTGTTTAACCCGGGAAATGTATACTTACAGTAATTAGTATCAGTTAAGAAAAGTACTTTTCCGGATTCCGGATGATCAATTAAAAAACCAACTGGATCGGCTACATCATGCTGAACAGCAAATGCCATAATTTTATAACCTCCAATTCTAAATACCCTTAGCTTTTCAATTACATTTTTCCGGTGTCCAAACGAAGGGAAAATTGTCGAATTAAACGTGCCTTGTGTGGAGTAGACGTCAATACCACAATCCAACACACTTTGAATTGATTTGTAATGATCACCATGTTCATGTGTTACAATACATCCAACAACCTTACTAAAATTAAAATTGAGTGCATTTTTAATATCCTTAAAATTAACACCACACTCGATAAGCAACGCTTCATTCTCGTTTTCGAGAATGTAAGCGTTACCATTACTTCCAGTAGAAATTACTTTTAGTTTCATTAGAAGCTAGGTTTATCCTTAATAGAATCTTGGTGCTCTTCGCCAGAAACTAATTCAGCTTCAGGAATATTTTCAAAATCTAATTTTTGTTTATTGGCCTGACTCTTAATTTCTTTATCACGAACTTCTTCATGATCAATATCAATGGTAGTACCACTCTCTTCCTGGGTGTACATAGCCCCTAATTGAGCTGGAAAAGCTTCTCTCAACGCCTGAACTTTTGCAATTTTAGCAATCATAGTTGAAGGTTTTTCATTCCAAGTCGACTGTTTTTTATCATATTCCTGAAGAGTTACTTTAGATATAATAGGAAATCTTCTATCCTTTCTGTAAACTTCGGCCCATCCACCAAGTAATTTATCAGACTCTAAATAAAACATTCCTTCCAATTCTAAAATCTGATTATCTCTTTGAACAATGATTCCAGCTTTCATACCTTCATAATTTTCATTAGCATCTGCTCTTTTCATAAACGCTTCTTTTGAAACTATCATTTGCGCTGGTGCTGTACCAAATTTTACTAGATATGCCTCATTTAAAAAAGGATTCAATTGATTGTACTTACATATAGAAATAAACTGAGTCAAATCTTGATCTGCTACTTGGCCATTTCCTTTTGTCAAAAAGTCTCGTACAATTTGATACGATAATTTCACATCTTGTCCTGCTACTTGATAGGTAATGGCTCCTTTATCTCTATCCTTAACTTCTGCTACTTGGGTATTTTCTGTACTCATTATTTTAAAAATTAGTTGTTATTTTTCTCATTATCGACCTTGCTTCTTGTGCAAGTATGCTTCCGCTTTCTAATATATTTTCTTGATTCTGGTCTATAGAATTAAAAGCATTCGTAAGGATGTTTTTTTGAATTTTCATCTCCTCTATTTTAGCTTCAAGCATCATGCAAGCTTCTGCCAAATCTGTCCTCTGTTGTTGAAGGGTGTAATTCATTATATTTCGAATAAAAGTAGATTAGGTTGAATTTTGGAACACTTTACAAATCGCAATTCGAAAGCTTCCGTTTGGATTTCTTTTTTGGTGTTTTGATTATGCGGACAAGTGGCCGTACAATCAAAGCTTCCAATTTTAACTCCGATGTTTTCTTTACAATTTTCAGTAGGTATTCCATCGGAGTCTCTTTTAATCTTGTAGCCGTTCATTACGCAACACGCAATGATTTATCAGATTTACTTACAACCAATCTTATAAGCTGGCTATCCGTACTTAAAATGTCATGGATTGATTCAGCTCCATCAATGAAAATAGGAGCTGATACTTGGTAGAATTTTGAGAGAGTAGAAATAATATCAATACCGGCGTTAATTCTTGATGCGGTATTTGTATCTGAAAAAGGAACTCCATTGACCAAAATTTCACAAGCTGGACTCTCGCCGCCGTTTACCTGATCTTCAAACATTTTGAATTTTACGATTCTGAATTTAGAATTGACATTTGCTTCGATCGCTGACATTTTATCTTTTTCAAATTGCTCAATTAAGAATTGAGTTTTCTCAACATTAGCAATTTCCTGTGCCAGTTCGGTTTCCTTTTCTTTTAACTGATTAATTCTGTCATCAACAGCTTTAATCTGCTCTTCATTTCTCAGGTTGACTTTGATTTCCTCCATTTCTTCTAAAAGAACTCGTTTTTCTTCTTTCAATTGAGCATCATCAACTTTTGGCTCTTCTTGAATTTTTGCTTCAACATTCTGAAGTTCTGTTCTCTTATCAGTATACACTGTGTTTTCAAGAAGTAAATTATTGTACACCTCTTCAATATCAACCGGAACAACATCATTCGTTTTTGCCTTTTCAGCAGCTAAATTTGTTTCAATTGTTTCAACTTCACTTTTTAAATTTGTGATTAAAATTTCACCATTTGAAGATCTAGTCTTTAACGTTTCTAACTCTGATTCAAGATTCTCTTTTTCGGTTTTCAGCAATCCTCCTTGACGATTTATTTCAGCAAGATTTATTGCTTTATCATTCTGAAACTTCGTTATCATTTCAGATTTTTTTGATTCAATATCCGATTCTTCAAAAGCACGCTGACAGGTAGGACAGCAGAAAGAGTCTTCTTCAAAAGTTAGTTCTTTTGCATTTTCAGTTGTCCAGTCTGCACGTTTGGCCTTCATTTTAATTTCTAAAGCCTCAATGTCAGATTTTTTAGAAGTAATTAAACCATTTACAGTAACCAAAGCACTATTAGCTGTAGATAACTCGCCTTTCTTAGCAGTCAATGAAGATTCCAACCCAGTCAAAACAGAAGTGTCAACTTTATTCGAGTTATTTGCTTTAGATCTTGTCTCAGTTTCAATTTGTGAAATTTCTGATTTAAGATTTGATGCAGTGCGTTTAGCAGTTTCATTACTTTCTAAAACTGCATTTAAGGCCTCCGATTTATTTGAAATCAACTCTTCTTTATTATTAAGCAGATTTTGTTTTGCAGTAAGCAAGTTTTTAAGATTTTGAAAATCGAATCCCTGAGGTTTTGTTTTAGAAATTTCATCAATTCGTGTTGGAATTTCTTTAAGTTCCTTTTTTTGTTTGTCAACAGACGCTTTGATCTGTTTTAGATATTCAGACATTGTCTTATCCTGTGTAAGGTTCGCAAGTAGCTTTTCGTACTCAGGATTACCGGCTGCAATTTGTTCATCAGTAAATTCACCGGCCATCTGCGTAATAATTCCTCTGCGGTCCTGCCATTTCATTAAATTAAGAGCAAAAGGATTTGTAATTAACTTAAAAATGACTTCATCCATTATATTACTAACTTTTCCTTGAAACTCTTTCTGTTGCATCGGAACTTCATTCCAGAAATAAACAGTTTCGTTTCCTGTGTACTCTGCAACTTCAGATCCTTTTTTCTTCTGCCACTTTTCTTTGTAAACCTTCTTTAATGCAACAGGATCTCCGTTAATTACAAATAAACCTTCAACTTCATGATCCTGTCTATTCAGTGTGGTGTCAATAGTATTTTTAATACTGAAATCCTTCTTCTCTTCCGCATTCTTATTGAATAGTAACCATAAGAATGCATCATAAATTGTTGATTTTCCGGTTCCATTTGCACCGAAAACATCAGTGTTCTTTTTAAAATTTACACTTAAATTTTTAATGCCTTTAAAATTGTTAATTACTAAACCCTTTATCTCAATTGTTTTCATTTGATTTTGCTTTGATAGTTATTTTTTTAAATGATCTTATAGTTTCCTCAGAACACATTCGTTCCGTACGCTGAATTATGTGTCCCCTTGTGTTTCGTTGCTCAGACATGGCTTTTCCGCAGTTATCAATCAGCGACAGAGTATGAAAGCCAGATTCCCGAATTGTCTTTACCCTCAAATACAACCCGGCAGGCGTTTTGAAGGTTTGATTTTTCTTTAGTTCCATATCCTAGCAAGTAAAAGGTGGATAAGAATGATTTTGATGATCTGTAAACATTTCATCAAACTGCGGCACTTGAAATTTCCAAGCCAAGCCAAGAAGATTTTCAGATTCTAAAGCATCATCTATGCTTTCATCAAATGCTTTTTTTAGACACTTGCCTAAAAGTTCTTTAGTTTTGTTATTTGATAATGTGGTATTACAAAACCTTTGTACTAAATTTGCACTCATAATTAATTTGATTTTAGGATTCGAGGTCCGATTATTAATTTTTAATTTGGAGCCACTTGTCAGAGTGGCTTTTTTTATTTTGTCAAACTTCCAATCAGTGACAGTTTTTTATCATCTGATAGTGTGTGTTCACCCTTCCGGGTCTGCCCTAAAGATGCTCCCAACATTTTTAGAGCAGAAGTCGCCTCACTTTCGATTTGTGTAGCTAAATTGTAGTTCTGCATAGCCAAAGCTTGCATCGTCTTTGATGAATCAATTTGTTTTTTCCAAAATTGAACTTGTTCTCGCTTATTCATCAGAAATTGATTTTTTTGATGATGAAATTGATTGCATTAATTAATCCCAAAAGGATAATTAGAATTACAAAAAACCAAATGACATCTTCAATAGTAATTAAACTAGTCATCAGTTAATTCTTCTTTCGGTATCCCAGTATGCTTCGCGATAATTTCCAAAACATTAGGAAGACTGAATCTTGCCGATTTTCTTTTTGCTGCTTCATACACAGAATTTACTTCAATGATGAGCGCATCTGCTATTTTTTTACGTAGTGGAATATCGTTTCGGATGATAGTATAGATTTCACCCTTAAGCTTTTTCTTTTTACTTTTTGTTGTAGTTGTTGCCATATCTTGCGCATTTTAGTTTTGTATTTAATTAATCTCCATTATATCTGCCTAATCCGTAATATGCGGCAGCACCAGAATTATTTGCGACTAAGTGTCCTCTCAGCTTATATGCGATAGTTTCTATAGATTGCCAGCATTTCTTTGCTTCAAGTTTTTTCTTTTGAAAGCTTCTTGTCGAAGGAATTTTATTGTATGCTTTTATCAGCAGTTCTCTTTTTGCAAGTTTCCACGCTTCAATTAGAGCCTGGGAAAAAGTCATTTGGAACTTTCTAAATAATTCCCACGCTTTTTTAAATATTGATTTTCTCATTAGAATAAGATTTAGAATAGAATTAGAGCCCTTCCCGGTAACGATCCGGAACCATTCTTTGTGAAGGGCATGTGACAGGTATTTTCGCCCCTCGTGGCGATTCGTTTAAACTTACATATCCTTGTACCGCCCATATTTTAAGATGTATGAAAGGAGTTCCACCTATATGCGATTTACGCGTAAATCGTTTCTACATTGCCCTACCGTTATTCGTCAGATATTTATTATTTAAACTCCAATATTTCAAAGAACTTTTTTTAGTACATTTGCACGGGTCATTTGTACAGAGCAAAAATACATAACTTATTATGTATCTACAAAACATATTATGTATTTTTTACATAACAAGTTATTAATTTATAACGGTTCTAAATAAAATGGATTTAAAAGAGATAGTTGAAACAATTAAAAAACATAACATAACAGCGTACGAAATAGCTAAAAGCACGCTGTTAACCGAGGTTGGTATCAATAAAATTCTAAATGGTAGTTCACAAAACCCTAGAAAGTCAACATTAAAGATGTTGGAAGAATTTTTAACCAATTACCCTAACAACAAAAACAGCATTACCCAACAAAACATAACAAGTAATGCAAACAACCTATTATTTTCAACTAATGTTATGCATGTACCATTAGTTAATCAATACGCATACGCAGGCTATATGAATGGTTTTAATGATCCAGAATTTATTGAAGAATTACCTAAAATTCCGTTTATCGTTGAAAAAGAGCACAAAGGAGAATACATGTGTTTTGAAGTAAAAGGCGATAGTATGGATGATGGTACTCACGAAAGTTACTTAGAGCGAGATATACTATTGTGCAGAAATGTGAGAAGAGACTTCTGGAAAAGTAAACTACACATTGATAAATGGGATTTTGTTATAATTGACAAAAACAGTGGGATTTGTGTTAAACGAATTATCAAACATGATGTAGAAAATGGCATTATTACATGTCATTCCTTAAATGATTATTATGAAGATTTCGATATTGATCTAAGAAATGTTTCCAAAATATTTAATATTGTGGATATTCAGAGAAAAAGAAATAGAAGGTAGTTACGGATTTCCGTAATAAATAAAAAGTGGTTTTTAATAAGTTAGATCAAATTATTTTTACATGAAAAAAATTATCTATTTAATAACTGTTGTTACTCTTATTTCATGCAATAAGAATAACCGAAAAGAAAAAACACCTAAAACAAAAGAAAAGTTAGCTCTTGAATTTTGCAAGCTTGATGTTAAAGCAAATAGTCCAAGTCCTTCCACAATTAAATACGATTCATTATTGACAGATGCTTTTAAAATTTCAAAAAATACCAAGTACTACAATAAAGATTTAGATGATGTTTACGGAATGATACAGATTAATGATTCAACTTCTGAGAAATGGCAAGTTCACATTTACTTTGATTCTGAAAATAAATATGGTGCTAAAATCACAAATAATGTTATTTACATATTGAAGGAAAACGAACTGTATTCTAAGGATTCAATCATGAATGAGCAATTTATTATACTATCCAAGCGAGATCAAAACAAATTACACGAAAATTTATAAAACGATTACTTATGAAAAAATTTACTCTACTATTTATTCTAATTGCAATTTTAGGGTGCTCATCCGATAATAACGAATCTAAAAAAAGTTTACCTGAAAAATTTGATGTAAAAATCGTTATCAAAAGTAGTTCAGGCACAAGCCCAAAAACTTCAATTTCAGTAAACTCCTCAAATGTTAAAGAATGGACCAATGTAAATTTACCGTTTGAAGGCGCTTACACTTACTTTACTACTGGGAATGAAATCAGCAATACATCATGTAAATGTATTACAATATCGGCCTGGTCTTATCTTAGTAAAGCAGATAAAATAGAATCTTTTAATCTTTATGTAGATGGAAAACTAGTCAATTCTACAAGCACTATTGCTGGTGCTGACGCAAATGGCATATTGAAGCCTACAATCTTAGATTTTGTTTACAATCCTTAAATTAATGAATGAAAATGTGACAAACATAATAGATCGCAGAATACTGCGCTTAATTGAAGTTCTGATTGAACAGAATAAAATTAATCGCGAAATAGATTTTTGTAGAGAAATCGAAATGCTACCTCAGACCGTGACAAAAATAAAAAAGGGAACAGCTCATTTCACAGTTTCTCATATTGAACAAATTTGTCACCAATTCAATGTAAATGCAAACTGGATATTTGGCATAGAAAAAAAGGTATTCAATATGGCGCGAAGCATTGAAATAACAGGGATTGACGCATAAGTATTGCCGGCAATCAAAACAGACAACAAAAAGAAAAATTAATAACAAAAATTGTCTTTTCACCACGTGAAAAGCATTGTAAATACTAGGGACTACATTTTTTGAAAGCATGGGGGTTGATTTCATAACCCTGAGGTCACGGGTTCAACTCCCGTCCTCGCTACAAAAAACAAACCCCTAATCATCAATTGATTAGGGGTTTTTATTTAAATTTACACCCTCTCTAACCAGCTGATTTAGAATGAGGAAATTAAAAAAAGCAACTGGAATTCGAACAATGTAAACAATACGACAGCGGACTTCAGACTTTATACTTCTTCTTTTTTTATAAGAAAAGTATGCGGACAGGTCAGAATAGTATTTTATAAGCTAAATCATTTATAAAAACATGGATATAGTTAAATTTAAAATCACGTCAAAAACGATAAAAGTAGAAGTACGCAATTCGAATAACTACGTTTTTAATTTCAACACGGCTTTAGAGATTGAAAAAGAAGACAGAGAGGTTTTATTAAGACTGTACAATGCACTGGACCTTCTTTTTAAAAAAGAAACTCATCCTGAGATTAAAAACTATATTTCACCTAATCAAACTAACATTTTGGATCAGATTTCTGCTGCTGATAATCTGGAGCAGGAAAAATAAACCATCATTAGTTTATCATTCAAAATTTATTTTCTAAAAAAGAGAAAGTCTCCACATTATGAGATTTTCTCTTTTTTTTGTTTTTTTGTTAGATTCCAAACAATTTTTAGGACAACAAAATCTAATATACAAAATGATTACTAATATATTAAGTAATGTTGCAGAAATAGAAAGAACATCATTATTGAAAAGACAAAAAGTAAGATGTCTTAATTGCTAAAACAAAAGAAACCAGCAAAGGCAGACAGTTAAATACTACTGAAACACCACAACATTTTTTATCAAAATGCAATCAATCACATTTAGAACTAATAAAAGATAAAAACTATTCAATTAGAAAACTGGCATCAATCACTAATTTATCGAATAATACAATTGTTAAAATAAAAAAAATGCTAAATGAAGTAAAATAAATTAGTCCCCAAAAGTCATATTCTTATATCGCCCATACCAAAACTTAATCAAGATTTTAATTTCCTATATTATTAACATGAATATCTTTATATTTGCTTTTAACAAATTGGTATAGTTCGTGAACTTCAAAATAATTCTATGAACGATATAATAGTTACAATCTAAAATAGAAAAATTTGGAAGGAATATTAAAAGACTTATTGGAAGATTGGAAATTAGACACTTGGGCGAACGTTTTAGAAATTGTTGGCTTCACAATTTCAATTTTTTCATTATGCATAACTATACTTCTGAAATCTGAAATAACAAAATTAAAGATAGGTTACATTTTTGATAAAACCATTAAAAAGCATATTACTAAACTTTCGGAATCCACAACTAATATAAACACGTTCTTTAACGACTATAATTCCAACATTAGAAATATACAACTCGAATTATCAAAATGTAAATCAGAATTACAAGATTTAAAAAGTAAACTTGGCTTTTTTGACAGCTTAAAATCACAACGCTTAATTTGGTTCATTAATAGCCGTTTGGGAAAAACATTTGAAAATGAAATAATAAGACAGCCAGGTTTGGGAAAATTTCTTTTAAAATACATTCATCGAACCCACAAAACAACGTCTGAAGATGTTTGGGTAGTATATTTTAAAATTCATGAAATTATACGTCAAGTTGAAAACATTAAAAATAACAAGGATAAATCATTATAAATATGGCATCTAAAGCTTCAAATACAATTCTAAAATTAAATAAACTAACCAAAGATGATGAAATAACTTGGGAAACTTCACGATTTGACCCAATTTCGTTAACGGGAAGTGAAAGAATGATTGGAAATTCTTATACTACATCTGTAAACAAAAAACAATTAAGACTATATAAGTTTGAATATAGACATTATCATGATGAAGATGCATATGATTACATTCCAGATTTCCGATTAGAATTTATTGATGATAGAGGTAAAGGAGAATGGATTTTCCCTTATGAAAGAGCTATTTCCGATTTATATGATACAATTCTGTATAAAGCTTCAGGAGCTGATGAATTTTTTGATTCATTTTTAAGTTAAAATTATTTTTTGTTTAGAAAAGCATACTGTCCTTTACAATCCTGTCATACAGAAATACTCATAATCATAACTACCAAATTATAAATGAAAACCATCGATTATTTAGAAAAACAATATACTCACGCATTTGAAATGGTCAAATTTGGAGAATCAAAAAATATTGCTTTAATCGCATTCAATGGTGCTATTATTGTTGGAATATCAAAGTTAATTACTGATGAGTTAAGCTGTTTTTTGCACTATTACTTAATTTATGCCATTGCGATGTGTTCCATATCAATTTTTATTTGTTTCTCCGCACTAATAGCAAAAATAAAGCACACTACAAATAATATCGCTCTCAACAAAAGCAATAACCTACTATTTTATGTAACACTTGCTCACTTATCAGATACAGAACTAATAGAGAAAATTGCTAAAAATTATGGTTGCGAAAGGTCAAATGAAAATCATGAAAGAGATTTAGCTAATCAGGTAATTATTACAAGTCAAATTGCCGCTAGAAAGTTTAAACTTTACAACATAGCAATAACTTTCATGTTTATGGGATTATTAAGTCCACTTAGTTACTTAATATTTAAATTATTATTAGACCAAGATAGATAATATGGGATTAAAAAGCGAAATAACAGATAAAGTAAAAGAAATTTTAGACACCAATTTTCTAATCGAGGATGTTACATATGTACCTGAGATAACTGACAGTAAACTAACTTTTTTAAATAAAGGATTAAAATTTGAAGCAACCGTCCTCTACATTGATTTAAGAGATTCAACAAAAATCCTTAATCAACATAATAAATCCACAATTGCTAAAATTCATAAAGCATATTTATATACAACAGTAAGAATAGCAAAATCTCTAGGTGGAGAAGTTCGAAGCTTTAATGGCGACAGCGTACTAGCGTTCTTTCAAGGAACAACTAAAAATACCTTAAGTAATGCCGTAGAAGCTGCAATGAAGATTCGATATATGATAGCTAATACGGAATCAGGAATTAATACTTTACTGGCAAAATATTCAGCAGTAGATTTTGGAATTGGAATCGATGATGGACATATACTTTGTGTTAAAGTGGGTGTCGGAGGAGATGCAAATACAAAAGATTTAATCTGGATAGGAAATCCTGTCAATAAATCTGTTGTAATTAGTGACGAATGTAAAGCAAGTTATTACATTGGGATTTCTAGCCGTGTTTATGCTAATTTAAATGACAACGTAAAATTTCATACTGAAAAAAATTCATGGGGACAAGACGTAAAAGTAAATATGTGGACTTCTTATCAAGTTTTCTACAATGGTCATTATGAAACTTTTTACAAAACACATTATTATTGGACAATCGACTAAATGTACCTAATTATAAGTTGTCTGGATTGACTGCTTTTCTAATAGAATTATCTTTTTTAAACCAATTAAAATTAATAAAATTTACATATTTTAGCCATCCAAAATTACAAATGTTCTGATACAAATCTGATAGTAGGAAAATCTACTTAATAATAAAATTAAGGAGTGACGAAAACTGTCAAAACCATTTCAAAACGATTTTAAACTTTGAAAATCTCTGGAATTAGCATACATAATGTATTAATTCTAAGATTCATAACCCTGAGGTCACGGGTTCAACTCCCGTCCTCGCTACAAAAAATAAACCCCTAATCATCAATTGATTAGGGGTTTTTATTTAAATTTACACCCTCTCTAACCAGTTGATTTAGAATGAGGAAATTAAAAAAAGCAACTGGAATTCGAACAATGTAAACAATACGACAGCGGACTTCAGACTTTATACTTCTTCTTTTTTTATAAGAAAAGTATGCGGACAGTTCAGAATAGTATTTTATAAGCTAAATCATTTATAAAAACATGGATATAGTTAAATTTAAAATCACGTCAAAAACGATAAAAGTAGAAGTACGCAATTCGAATAACTACGTTTTTAATTTCAACACTGCTTTAGAGATTGAAAAAGAAGACAGAGAGGTTTTATTAAGACTGTACAATGCCCTGGACCTTCTTTTTAAAAAAGAAACTCATCCTGAGATTAAAAACTATATTTCACCTAATCAAACTAACATTTTGGATCAGATTTCTGCTGCTGATAATCTGGAGCAGGAAAAATAAACCATCGTTAGTATATCATTGAAAATTTATTTTCTAAAAAGAGGAAGTCTGCACACCGTGAGATTTTCTCTTTTTTTTTGTTTTTTTGTTAGATTCTAAACAATTTCAGGACATCCAAATTCTAATCTCCGGCTTTTGTTATTCAAAAATAACTTCTCCAAAACCTTAATCTGAGGCTCACACTGTCTTTTACGAGACGAAAATCAAAAACTTACTTCAAAATCCAAACCAAAATCAGGTATTTCTACTTAGTGAATTCATCTATTAAAAAACGATTTTTGTTGCGAATTACGTGAAACCGTAAGTTATTCTCTGAAAACTGATATAACTTAGCGTATTAAAAAGAATAAAAATCACAAAAAGAAAACTATAATACTTAACCATAAAATAAAAACCAAAAAAACGAACCATGGAAAAACTTTGGTGTTGGCGTTGCAAAACAGAAGTTCCTATGTTACATACAGAAGAATATCAAATTGCAACTAAACTCTATCGTAATGGCTTTGAACATGGAAAATGTAATATGACCAGAACAGAGCGATTCAGTGAACTTCTAAATTACTATAAAGAACTGACCGGATTTAAAGAAACCAATCCCAATGCTATTATGCATCATCGAATTGATCTTTACGGTCCGCCTTGTGAATGTTGTTCTAAACCTTACCGAACTCCTCAGGCAAAATTTTGTGCAGCCTGTGGACACAAAAGAACAGCTACAGTAACCAACAGTAATCACACCTTTACAGAAGAGGAACAAAAATGGTGGCAAAAACTACTGGAATCAAACACCATTAGTCAGCCAGTGCTTGCTGTTAGTACTTTAATTGCAAAACTGGATTTAAATTTATAAAAATCAAGAAAACGAAATCAATCCTGGAATCCATTTTTAGTTGTACTAAAAGTGGATTTTCTGCTTTCAGGAATATACAGCTGTTTTTTTTTAATGTAAAAAATGCGTTAAAATAGCTTTCGGACAACAATTCTTCGACAATTAAAAATACTTTTGTGAGAACGAAAACACACATTGGTATGGATTCCGAAAAATTCATCTTCTGCCTCGAAGGTGTTCCTGACATCGAAAACAATTTTGTTACCCAGGTAGTAAAAAACCTGGAAGAAATCGCTATTGATCAGGGTATCGCCAGTATTTACAAAACTTGCGACACCATTGAAGGCTTAGAAGAAAGCCTGAATGTTTTACTTTATGAAGATCACAATTTTAAAGATTACGAAATTATTTATTTGGTAATGCCAGGCGGCCCCAACAATATCTGCCTGCATGATTACTATTATAGTCTGGAAGAAATCGCAGAACTTTTTGAAGGAAAAATGAAAGGAAAAATTATTCATTTTGCCAACTTAAAAGTACTTGACTTAAACGACGAAGAAGCGCAGTACTTTTTGGACATTACTGGTGCACGGGCGATTTCGGGTTACGGCTCTTCTTATAATAAGATAGCGAGCTGTAGTACCATCGACAAAGCTTTTTTTAGTCTGTATCAGGAAAATGACGACATTACTGAAGTGGTGGAAGAACTTTATCAAAAGCATTATGCTCTTTGCAAATTACTTGATTTTAGACTGTATTATTAAATTATGAAAAGCAATGCCGACGGAGAGATAAAAACCTATGGCGCGAAAGTGTTTCGTGAAAAATTTCTGGGACAGGAAAATCCCATGCATTTATTGTTTAAATCCAGCTCTGACCATTTTTTTTGTCTGGAAATGGAAGAAATGATGCAGCTTCGTTACGCTGTTCCTCCTTCAAAACACAGTTGTCATACTATACTTTTTGTGACTTCCGGAGTTCATGTTGCAAAGGTTGGTTTCGAAGAATACCAAACCAATCCAAATGAAATGCTTATTGTTCCGGCCGGGCAGATTTTCTCTATTGAGCATATTAACACGAAACATATTGGTTTTATTTGCCAGTTTCATCCGGATGTTTTGATCGGCAAATATGGCAACAGTGAAATGCTAAATGATTTCGACTTTCTTAAAATTGGAGGAAATCCAAAAATTATAATCTCTCCGGACCACTTTCATTTTATAGTGAATCTCTTTAAGCGTTTACAGGCCGCTTATCTTGAAACTGAAATCGACAATGCTGATATCGTTCAGTCTTATTTAATGGCTTTGTTCTTTGAGATGAATAAAAATGCTCCCAAAACATCTAAAAGCAATACAGCCGCAGCTGTTATTTTTGCTAAGTTCAAAAAACTCATTTACGCTAATATCAGGACGCATCATCAGGTAAATTATTATGCCTCTTTACTGAATGTTACCCCCAATCATTTAAACAAATCGGTCAAATCGGCAACCGGTAAGTCTGCAGTCAAATGGATTGATGAGACCATTTTAACAGAAGCTAAATACCTACTGTACCAAACTACCTTTTCTGTAAGTGAAATCGCCATGCAGGTAGGACACGAAGATCATTCTTACTTTAGCCGTTTCTTTAAAAAACATGAAGGAATCACTCCTATTCAATATCGTAAATTGATTGATAAGTCCTAATTATTGCTTCCTGTATCCTATAAACTTGAAAAACGTTTATTGAAATTTGTTCCGTTAAAAAAAGCAAATTATGATTTACGTTTTCAAAACATCCGTTGACACACCATCAAAGCTGGAATTCGCAAGTGCATTACTTGACGAACGGATACCAAATGCGATATGGAATTTTGACCTTGAGGACTGCGATAATATCTTAAGAATTGACAGTGAGGCTGAAATAAATGAAAAGATTCTCAAGAATGCGATTTTCGATTGTGTCGAATTAGAATAAATTCAAAAAAAAGTATAGTATACAACACTTGCCTGTTTGTTAGAAAAGCTTGATTTGAGTGGTCAGTAATTTTTTTCCTCTATACCAAAAAAAACAGGGATGCAAAACCAATTGCATCCCTGTTCCTTTTTAAACAACTTATAAACTAATTACTGTCTCCATTGCGGATCTCCTACTTTTTTATCAATTAACGTTTGATTTTTAAGTGTAAAATTTCCTGTTGCACTATTCGTAAACTGAGGATCCAACGTTCCGTAAGTTCCCGAAGCATCATATTTTACCGCAGCAACACCGGCTGTATGTAATGCAGCCGAATTAAAATAGTTATTATTCAAGAAAGTAGGTGCTGTCGTTAAGGTCTGATTGGTATACATCGCTAATGGTGTTTCAAAAAGCGTGTTACGAATTGTCGAAGCATTACTGGCAAAACGTACGTACAGAATTCTATTAGAAGCTGTCATCGCTTTATTTGAAATGGTACAGGCATCTACCAATACTGTAGTTGTTAAACCCGTCCCGGTAATGTTAGGTGCGTTATCGACACGGATAAAATCGCGGCCTGTAGCACAATTGTTAAAAGTACTGTTTTTAAGGGTTAACGATGCCAAATGCGAGGTTCTAAAATCGATACAATCACCTTGTACCGTTAATATGTTAGTAACAACACTATTTTCAACCGTCACCGAAACAATTTTAGTAATACCTGTTGCCGTTTGTGTTATAAACGATTTCACAAAATCATGAACATTACAACCACTAATTAAAAGTGCCCCATAAGCAGTACTTACTTCATTGTATTTTACAGCATCACTTTGAGTTTTGTCTCCGTTAATATCCAAATCAATTAAACTAACGGATTTAGCGCCTGCGTTTAGTGTAAATTTATTATGAAGCAAAGGCTTATTATCGCTTCTTAGACCTCTAATCGTAATCGATTTATTCAAAATAATTTCACCAACAAAAACATTGTATTCTCCCGGCATCAATACCAATACTGCATCAGGATCTGCCGCTGCGATTTTTGCATTCAAATCATCCGTAGGTTTAACTAAAGTAGCTGTTCCAATATCTATTCCTGTAGTAAAAGTAACCACTCCTCTCTTTTTGGTTCCGTTAAATAAAGTGGCAGTATAGGCCGTTTCTCCTGTAAATCCCGTAACTATCGCTGCACCGGCCGTTTTTTCGGCTGCTGTAATCGTGTGAGTAATTCCACCCGGCCCCACAGTAATTTGGGTAACAGAACTGTTAGGCGTCCATCTTAACGTCACTTGTTTTGCTTCGATATCGGCAGGCTGCACAGGGAAGAAGATTTGCTCCGTTAATGTTGCTGCTGTTGTTATGGACCATTTCGAATCGGCAAGTCCTGAGGCACTGACCGCTTTTACTCTTATCGAATAAACCGTTTCTCCTTCTAACGCTACTTTTACCGGAAGTTCTTTTGTGGTAACATTAACCGTTTTGTAAATTGTTTTGAAATCCGGATCATCAGCACTAAATTCTACCGTATAATGATCAACATCTTCCTTAGCAGTCCAGTTTAATTCCACCGTGGTTTGATTTTTCACTACCGCTTTCAGTTCTATTGGAGAAAATACTCTATTGGCTCCTATATCTTCCAGCACTGCTTCATTGTAACTTTCGCAACCGGCAATTACCAATAAAAACATAGCCAGCAATCCTTTAAATATATATTTTGCGTTCATAATTCTAAACTATAGTTTATTTGTTAATTGTTTTTAGTTTCCAAAAACCCAGTCATTGGCTAACTGTCCATTACTTCCGTCAATAAACGTTTGCCAGATTGGCCAAAATTGTCTTTTATCAGGATTAACTCCGGCTTTATACAATGTACTTATTTTGTTATCATCCAGCTTATCCCAGCTTTTTGAGGTATAATCAGTACCCTGCGCCTGAGTTTCTCCACGGTTTAAACCATAAATTTCAAGTGTAGTATTATCTGCTTTGTATTTATAATAAAGTGTTGAAGGTACATTGGCATATTCATCACTGCGTGCTTTTAAACGAGTCATTTTAACCTTTGCTTCATCTAATTTTACTTTTAACAAGTTCCAACGGATCAGCGCAAACTTACGTTCCATTTCTCCGGTAAACTCATATTTATTCTCCTCAATAATACCGTTCAGCATGGCTTGCTTACTTGTCAGACCGTCTACATAAGCGTCTACTTTTACCGCTTGGTTTTGCGAAGCAAACGCTCTGCGGCGGATTTCTTTTAAGTAGACCGCAGCAGATCCCGGGCCTTCCAATTCATTTGCTGTTTCAGCAGCCATTAAAAGTACCTCGGCATAACGCATATAAATTTTATTTACCCCATCGTCACTTGGCGCCGAAACGATACGATTCATCCATTCGAAACGATATTTACCAAAATACCAGGTTTGTAAATCTGTAAGTTCCTGTTTAGACTTGCCATTTACCGCGGCTCCCCATTTGTAAGGCACACAGGTAACATCTCTGCGGCTGTCGGCCTGATCGTAGTCATAAAAAACAAATGGCAACGGTCCGTTTACACCGCCTTTATTAGTTCCCATCTGCTGAAACTGATCCGAAGCATCATGTCGCACCGCAAAAGTGAATAACATTCTGCCACGTGTGGCTGCAAAAGGGATTTCCCAAAGCGATTCTCCTCCGGCTGTTATACTTTCCTGATTGTATTTTCTCCACAAACCTTCAAAAGTAGGCTCTAGTCGTGCAGAACCACTGGCAATTACAGAACGACACTCGTCTAATGCCAGTTTGTACATTGCCGCTACTGAAAGTGCAGGATCTGTACTTCTTCTCACTCCGTCGGGATATTGTTGAAAGCCACTGGACATCAAAGCCAAACGGGCTCTTAAACCTTTTACAAAAGCCTTGTTGATACGCTCTGTGCTTGTTGTAACTGCAGTTTCATTTGGCCATGCTACTAAACTTGAAGCTTCGCCTAAATCGGCAATTAATTGTTTGTAAATTTCGTCACGACTTGTTTTAGACACGTAGATTGTCGACGTAGAAACAGGTTCAAAACGAGCTGGGACATCGCCCCAGTTTCTGATCAGATCAGCATAATAAATGGCTCGTAAAGTCAGTGCTTCTCCTAACAACTGCCCCATTTCTGTATTCGGTAATGGATTGCCGTACTTGCGCAGACCTCTAATACACAAATTAGCACGTTCAATTCCTTCATACATCATGGCCCATGCATTTTTTGGCGAATTCATTTCTGTATTATCCGATTTTGCATCGTAAACTACCAGATCCGATTTGACATTGTCACTCGAAGAAGTCAAAAGCCATTCTGTATCTGTATTTAGTCCTTGGTAAGTCAAAAGTCTTCCTCTATAAGATTGCTCCTCTCCAAATGAGACTTTTATTCCATCGACAGCACCCTGAGCTAATCCGGCAGTAGAAAAAATAAGCTGTTCGTCTAAGGTTGACTGTGCCGGTGTATCAAAATATTCCTCCCCGAAATCCTGACAAGAAGTCAACAAACCTGAGATCATCAATCCTGCTATTATTACTTTATATTTCATTTTGTGATACGTTTTAAATTAGAAATTAAGGTTTAAACCAAAAACCAACTGCCTGCTGCGTGGATAAGCCGAATAATCAACTCCCGGTGTTAGCGGAGTTTTTCTTCTTGTTGATACTTCAGGATCCGGACCAGAGTAATTTGTAATTACAAACACATTCGTTGCTGTAAAATAGAATCTCAATTTACTTACTCCCAGCTTAGAGGTTAAGGCTTGCGGTGTACTATACCCTAAAGTCAGCGTATTCAGTCTGAAGAACGAACCATCTTCTACTGCCCAGTCTGTAAACATGAATTTTTGCATGTAAGGAGACCACATGGTAGTATTGGCATTTAACGCTTCCAAAGCGGTAGGATCTGTTACCAATTGTCCCGAAGCAGGATCTAAATTTGTCCATCTTTTGCCATCTGCCATCTCGGTGTTTAAATTTTTGTATTGCCCGTTTCGGTTTGCTGTTGAAAACTCGGCTTTATTGGCATTGTAAATATCATTACCAACGCTCCAGTTGAAAGCAGCAGAAAGATCAAAACCGTAAGCATTTGCATTAATAACCAAACCTCCGGTATGTTTTGGATTAGAGTTTCCTATTACTTTTTGATCCGATGCTGTCACTTTATTATCAGCAGAACCATCTGTATTTTTCAGCTTCATCATCCCCGGCTGCAGAGCACCTACTACACTGCTTGCATCAACAACTCCTGCTTTTAGAGTATACCTTCCTCCTGTATAATCAAAATCCGAAACTTCATAGCGTCCGTCGCTTTGATACCCGTACATTAATCCCATTGGAGAACCTACATTTACCACATAATCATTCCCAACATCGGTAGACGCCCAATTGGTATTTGTCCCAAAATTATCCATTACTCCAAGAGAGTTAATTCGGTTTTTATTCATTCCAACATTCACAGAAAAGCTCAAACCAAAATTTTTCTTTTCGATGGCTATAAAATTCAGGGTGGCTTCAAAACCGGTATTTTGTGTTTCACCCATATTTCTAAACTGGGTTTTGTAACCTGTACCTCCTACCGGAAATTCAATCAGTAAATCCTTCGTTACATTTTTGTACACATCAAAAGTTCCGTTCAGACGATTTTTGAAAAACCCGAAATCAAGACCGATATTTTGCGTTACAGTAGTCTCCCACTTCAAATCCGGATTTGCCAAAACACTCGATGGAGACCAATAGCTATCGAAACCGTTTATGAACCCATTTGTACTGGACAAATAACTCTGAACGGTTTGTCCAACAGGAATGTTATTGTTACCCGCCTCACCATAACTAAGTCTTAGCTTTAGAAGATTTAACCAGGAAGCATTTTTGAGGAAATTCTCTTCAGAAATTTTCCATGCTGCCGCCGCTGCCGGGAAATACCCCCAACGGTTGTTTCCTAAAAACCTGCTGGAACCGTCTGCACGAAAAGAAGCTGTTACTAAATAGCGATCTTTGAAATCATAATTTAAACGTCCGAAAAAGGACAGTAATTTATCATCCGCACTGTAAAAATTGTCCACTGAAAAAGGCGTTCCCTGTGTCGTTAATTTCTTAGCCTGATCTAAATCAAAAAATTTCGGATAATTTAAAATCGTGGTGGTTACAGTATTTGAGGTTGTCGTAATCATCTCTTCTCCTAAAAGCGCCGTCAAATGATGATTGTCTCCCAGAATATTTTTAAAATCATAGTTTAAAGTATTGGCATTTCTGAAACGCACATCTTTACGATCGCTCATGACCATACCTGGTTTTCCTGCACCTATCTTGGCTGTACTTGAAAAATAAGTAGAAGACCCATAAAAACGATAATCAGAATAGTTGGAATTGTCCAATCCTAAATCACTTTGAAATTTTAGATCTTTGGCCAGCTTCCATCCAAAGCTTCCTAATAAATTATAATTTTTTCGGTACTGCTGGCGGTCATTGTCTGTTATAGCTAAAAATGGATTAACCAGATAACTGTTCACAGACTGGTCATCATTATCAGTAGTTAACCCCGGCATTGGAACAGGTGCATAACCCACACTATGACGCAAACGGCTGTCTAATGATGAAGCCTGATTTTGATCGTTTGCACCACCACCATTGATATCAGTATCAGAGTAACGCACTGTAAATCCAAGGTCTATTTTTTCGCTTGCTTTATTTTTCAAGGCCAATGAGAGGTTATTTCTTTTAAAATTTGAACCTGCCATAATTGCTTTTTCATCGTAATACGCATAGTTGAAGTTGTAACTAAGCTTTTCATTCCCTCCACGAATTCCTAAATCACGGCTGTTTACTTCACCGCGACGGCCGTAAACCTGCTTTTGCCAATCCGTTCCTTTTAAACCGTTATACAGATCACGATCCTGCCAGTTACCAAAATACTTGGTATAGGAACTTGGATTGCTCAAGATCGTTTTATCCGTCTGATCCAATAAAGCGTATTCGTATTGCCATTTTACAAAATCATCAACCGGAAGAACCTCGATTTCTTTGGCCATGGTTTTCATTCCGTAAAACATATTATAGCTCACAGCCATTTTTCCGTCTTTACCGGTTTTAGTCGTAATAATAATAACCCCGTTTGCTCCTCTTGATCCATAGATTGCAGTAGAAGAAGCATCTTTCAAAACCGTCATCGATTCAACATTAGAAGCCGCAATATCACTCATGCTGTTTACCGGAAAACCATCCACAATAATTAATGGGGAAGCATCTTGTGTTAAAGACCCGCCTCCACGTACTCTGATTTTAATATCGGCATCCGGTGAACCTTCGCTTGAACTAACCTGAACTCCGGCGATTCTCCCTGTTAAAGCTTCGGCTATATTAGAAACCGGAACTTTTTTCAGGTCATTTCCTGAAATGGAAGAAACAGCCCCTGTCAGATCCGATTTTTTAACGGTACCATAACCTACCACAACCACTTCATTTAAAGCATTTGAATCTTCGATTAAAACAACATCAACTTTCGTTTTTCCGACAGCATTGACTTCTTTGGTTTTAAAACCTATAAACGAATAGGTTACAACTGCTTTGGGATTGGTCAATTTTAATTTGTAACGTCCGTCAAAATCTGAGGAAGTTCCGTTTTTTGTTCCTTTCTCTAATATATTAACACCCGGCAACGTGAGTCCTGCAGCATCCTTAACGGTTCCTTCGAGTGTAATACTTTGCGCATGCATTTGATTGCCGGCCAGTAAGCACAATAAGAAAACAACTGCAAAGCAACAATTTGCTCCTTTGTTAAATAAATCTTTAAAATTCATGATTGATTGTTTAAGTTATTAATTGTTTGTTCAAAGTGGTTATTTCGTTTTTATCAGGTTACCTCTTTTTTAACTGATTGTCAAAGCCTCACTTCTAGGACAACAGTTTCTTTTTTAGGTTGTTTTTGACCTTCGAAATAAGGTCCTTTTTTAAGCCTTAAAAAAAGTTGTAATCGATTACACAAACTTAAATATTTTTTTGAGATAAAAAATTAAAAGTCATAAAAATTTCCCAAAATAAATGACATACCCAAAATAAAGTCCCCTTTTTATATCACAAATGCAATTTAAGTTCGATATAAATAGTAAATATATTTTTATTTTTTTAGCGGATTGCCGTGGTTTTACAAAAAAAAACAATCGATTACAACGAAACTCATTGCGATATTGTCAACTCCTTTTTCCTGCTTTTTTTTAATGGCTGTTTTTTCAAAAAAAACAACAAAAAACAGTATTCCTGTCACAAAAAATATCGCTTTTGAAGTCACACTATCACTACAAAGACACCATATTCTTACTAAAAAAAACACGACATCCCACAACCCTGCTTAGGAGGAATCAAAAAACAATAAAAGACAAAAAAAAGAGTCTTTGAACCCGATAAGTTCAAAGACTCTTTTTTAATATAATTTGCAAATATTAATCCTGACTAATTCTTCTTTCAATCTGTGCGAAAGAAATGTATTTCTTTTATATATTCTTTTGCACACATCCTAATATCTATGTTTCTAGTCTGATAAAGGTTGTCTAAGAGAAATACATTTCTTTCACATAACACAAATTCAAGCAGTAACAATAGGTTCTCAAAGATTACAACAGCATCATTACGCTTTTTGCAACTGCAAATTCCCTTTATGTTTCTGCATTAAAGCAAAAGTGATTACCATTCCGCTTAACGCCATAACCAAACCGATTAAATTTGGCGAAGCATAACTGTACCCTGCAGACAATGGCAAACCTCCCAAAAAGGCTCCCAACGCATTTCCGATATTAAAACTACCCTGCAGCGCTGCCGAAGCAATCATCTCAGCATCTTTAGCAGTTTTGATCATTAACATCTGAATTGGAGCAATCACTGAAAAAGAAACGGCACCCGTTAAAAAAGTCAGGAATAAAGATACGTATTGATTGAAGGAGAAAAAGTATACCATAATTAAATCAATCGCCATAACAAACAGCAGTGCCAATACAGTAGGTGCCGGAGAATATTTATCAGCCAGTTTACCTCCGGCAAAATTGCCCACCAGCATTCCTAAACCAGCTAAAATCAAAATATAAGACACATCCTCAGGCGCAAACTTCGAAACATTTGTCATTAGAGGTGCGATATAACTAATCCATGCAAAAAGACCTCCGAATCCAATGGCTGTGATTCCAATAATTAGCCAGGCTTCTGTTTTCTTAAAAAACAATAACTGGGTTTTCATATGGACCGTTCCGCTCTTTTCCAGATTTGGCATCCATAACGAAATAAACAAAAACGTTAGCAAACCTACAGCGGCAATTAAAACAAAAGTATAACGCCAGATAAAGTTATGTCCTATATAAGTGCCAATAGGCACACCTATTAAATTCGCCAGTGTCAAACCCGAAAACATAATGGCGATCGCCTGAGCCTCTTTACCCTTATCGGCCAAACGGCTCGCAACTACAGCTCCTACTCCAAAGAAGGCTCCGTGCGGTAATCCCGAAAGAAATCTTGAAGCGAATAGAAAATTATAGTCAGGCGCAATAATCGAAAGAGCATTAAATACGGTCAGCATCAAAGCCAAAATTAAAAGCATTTTTTTGGGCGCAAAATTTCTTCCCAGAATTACCAATAAAGGCGCACCAATGACAACGCCAAGTGCATAAGCAGAGATTAAATATCCGGCAACCGGAATCGAAACTTTCATATCTGAAGCAATATCAGGCAGCAAACCCATCATGACAAATTCGGTAATTCCGATAGTCAAACCTCCTAATGAGAGTGCAATAAGACTTTTTTTCATTTGTTTGTAATAGAAAGGAATAGAATTTCTATGCTGCAAATTTAACACCGTTAAGCGGAAAGTAAATTGTACATTTACGACATAAACTTGTAAATTTAAGTTATGCCTAAATTCAATCAGTTTGAAAAGCTTGTCATTCATGAGTTCGAAGATGACGTATTTCCACATGTTCCGCACACTCATACCTATTATGAGATTATTTACATCAAAAAAGGCAACGGAATTCACCATCTTAACCACAACTTATTGCCTTATAAATCAGGTGATCTCTTTGTGATTTCTCCGGAAGACGAGCATTACTTCGATATTAAAAAAAGAACGCGTTTTGTTTACATCAAGTTTACTGACAACTATTTTGATTCGAACAGGAATCTTTTTTGTGATGATTTACTGCTGAACACTCCGGAGGATTTTATGCGGAACAAATTGCTAAAGGAAACCATTTTAAAACTAGACGATCCTTGTAAAACCATCTTAAAAAATACAATCGAAAACATTACCGCCTACAATTGTAAGACCGATGTCTCGAGTTCGCCAATTGTTTTTTATCAGATTCTTTCCATTTTTGGATTGATTAAAGAAACCATCCGCTGCATGAATCTGCAACTGAAATCGACTCACATAGACAACGAACAAATCGCAACCTATATTCATCAAAACATTTACAACCCCAAATTGGTTCAGATTAAAGTTATTGCCGATCATTTTAATATTGCCCAAACTTATTTCAGCGCTTACTTTAAAAGAACTTTTGCCATAAGCTATCGCGAGTACATTCACCATCTGAGAACCACTTTAATCGAAAAACGAATTCACAACAACCAGCTGCCCATTAAACAAATTGCTCATGAATTTGGTTTTACCGATGAAAGCCACCTTTCGAATTACTTTAAAAAAAGGAAAAACATGAAACCTACCGATTATAAAAAACTGTGAGTATGGAATTTCAAAAAACGCAAGAGTAAAAAAAAATACCTAAATTTGTAATTCTAAAACATTTTCATTGACAGGAAAAATTTACATAGTGTTTCTAATCATGACCTTTGGCTTCTTACTGATGCCCAGTGAAGGTTATGCCTGCGGAAAAACGAACGCGAAAAGTTCCTGCGAAAAGAAAGCAGTTTCAAAACATGAGACGGCTGATACTTCTCAAAAAAACTGTTGCCAAAAAGATAACGGCCCAAAAAATGAGGAGCACGGCTGTAACCGAAAATGTGATCATTCGGGCTGTACCCCATCAGGACTTCAATTCAGTTTAATGACAAAGAATGAATTTGAGTTTGAAAAAAATCTATTCAATTTCTCTCTGGAGAAAACAATACCTTACTACAAAAACATCCCTATTTCTGATGGTTTTACATCTATTTGGTCACCCCCAAAAATAAAATAATTGTATCTCTGACAGCCAAAGTTGCGCTTTGTAACGAAGCTTTTATTTCTCACAGAAGAAGTAATACACTGTGCTTCAGATTATTTACGAGACCATAATTAGCAATAATCAATCTTAAATTATTTAACTTAGAGGGAATTTAACGCTCTAATAAAATCAGATACAATGAAAAAATCAATTTTAACCATAGTAATAGTAATCTTAGTCGCTTTTTCTGCTAATATTATTCTGGCCACTTCCATAAAAAGAGAAACTACTGCCATAGAAGTTGCCGATTCAAGTCAGTTACAAACTGTTTATGATGCTTATTTTACGGTAAAAGATGCCTTAATTAAAAGCGATGCCAAACTCACTTCGGCAAAAGCCAAAGATTTACTGGATGCCATCACAGCTATAAAAATGAACCAATTAAAGGGTGACGAACACAACACCTGGATGAAAGTCATGAAGAAAATAACGGCTGACGCTAAAAGTATTTCGGCTACCACAGATCTTAAAAAACAGCGTGAAACTTTCAAATCGCTCTCCAAAAACACTTACGAACTTATTAAAGTGTCAAAATCAGATCAGGCGGTATACAAACAACACTGCCCGATGGTCGATGCCGACTGGCTGAGCAAAGAAAAGACGATTAAAAATCCTTATTACGGTTCGTCAATGTTAACTTGCGGAAGTGTGGTAGAAACGATCAAGTAAATATGACACTCTGCATCAAAAACATGGTGTGCAGACGATGTATAATGGTTGTGGAGTCTGAGTTTAAAAAACTCGGACTCCATCCAATTTCTGTGGTATTAGGCGAAGTCAAACTACAGGACTCTATTTCCGAAAGTCAAAAAAAAGTGCTGCTGAAAAGTTTACAAACACTGGGCTTTGATTTTATTGATGACAAAAAAAGCAAGACGGTGGAGAGCATAAAAAAAGGCATCGCTGACCTGATTCATTCTAAAAACAACGACCACAAAGTCAACTTGTCTGATCACTTAATTAAAAACCTCAGCCAGGATTACAGCACACTGAGCAATTTATTTTCAGAACTGGAAAACACAACTATTGAAAAATACTTTATCAGCCAAAAAATAGAAAAAGTAAAGGAGCTACTCCTTTATAGTAAACTGTCGTTAAGTCAGATTGCAGATACACTGAACTATAGCAATGTAGCGCATTTGAGCAATCAATTCAAGAAAATTACGGGCTTTACACCCACTAGCTTTAAACAATTGAAGGACAAAAAAAGCATTGAGATTGAGAATTTGTAACCCTCTTTCATTTATTCTAACCCGTAACTAAAAGAATTTGAAAGATTTTGTTTTGAGCAGATTCTGCAGATTGAGCAGGTTTACATTTTAAAAATTTGCTCCTAAATAATCCGCAAGATCTGTTCAAAATCTTTTAAAATCTGCATGACAAAAAAATTAGGGTTCCTATAAATGATTACACCCTTTACATAAGCCCTCGCGAGCTTTGTGACTGGCTGTTTTTTGAAATCTTACAAATCATTCTCAAAATTGTACAACCCCCAAGTAAGCTTTACTTCGGAAATTTGCATTGTAACACTTAAAACATTGAAAAAATGACATTTACAGCCCGAGGGAAAAATTACGACAATGGGAACCTGAAGCGGAATGGAGATCAAAAGCACCCAAATAACGCAGCTAAAAATCAAGTTCGGTTTTAGTAATTGTAAACACTTTACGATTACGAAATCCAAACCTTTAAAATATCAATATGAAACTACAGACTATTATACTTCTCTTTTTAATCACTTTTAGTGCAAAAGCGCAAAAAGTGGTTCGTTACGATCTGCATGTTCGGGACACTATTGTGAATTTTTCCGGAAAAGAAAAAAGAGCTCTTACGGTCAACGGACAAATTCCGATGCCCACTCTGACTTTTACGGAAGGAGATATAGCAGAAATTTACGTCCACAACGACTTAAAAAAAGAAAACACCGCACTTCACTGGCACGGATTATTCCTTCCGAATAAGGAAGACGGTGTTCCTTATTTGACCCAAATGCCCATAAAACCAGGAACAACGCACAAATACAGTTTTCCTATTATTCAAAATGGAACGTATTGGTATCATAGCCACTCGGGGTTACAGGAACAAATTGGTTTGTACGGTCTTTTTATCATCAATAAAAAGAAAGACGATCCTACTATCAGAAAAGGAATCGATGATTTACCGACAATTCCGGTTATTCTAAGTGAATGGACGGATCTGAAACCGGAAAATGTACAGCGAATGCTACACAATGCCGACGATTGGTTCGCCATAAAAAAAGGGACGACACAAAGTTATGCCGAAGCCATTAAACAAGGCCACTTTGCCACAAAGGTAACCAACGAATGGAAACGTATGAATGCCATGGACGTTAGTGATATTTATTACGAAAAGTTTCTGATCAACGGTAAAAACGAACAACAACTTTCACAATTTAAAGCAGGCGATAAAGTAAGACTGAGAATTGCAAACGGAGGCGCTTCGAGTTATTTTTGGCTGACCTACGGCGGTGGAAAAATAACTGTTGTGGCGAGTGACGGAAATGATGTTGAGCCCGTAGAAGTTGACCGTTTGATTATTTCGGTTTCGGAAACCTATGATGTGGTGGTTACTATCCCTGAAGATAAAAAATCCTTTGCATTTTTGGCTACAGCCGAAGACAGAACCGGATCTGCTTCATTATTTTTAGGAGCAGGAACGAAACAGTCTGTCAACCATCTTCCGAAATTAAAATATTTCGAAGGAATGAAAATGATGAACGATATGATGAAAATGAACGGTGACATGAACGATATGGGCATGCAAATGTCGCTGAACAAAATGGATATGAATGCCGTTATGTATCCTGAGATTACCGGAGGCGGCGAGCCTATGAAAATGGAAGATCACTCCAATCACAACATGGAAGGCATGAACATGGCTACAGACACCACTGAGGTTGCCGGAATTACTACTCTGAATTACGGAATGCTGAAATCACCAACCATAACAACGCTGCCTAAAGATGCACCGGTAAAAGAACTGCGTTTTGAATTGTCCGGAAATATGAACCGTTATGTTTGGAGTTTAGACAATAAAGTTATTTCTGAAACCGATAAAATCCTGATCAAAAAAGGCGAAAACGTCCGAATCGTATTGTACAACGGATCCATGATGCGGCACCCCATGCATTTACACGGACATGATTTTAGAATTTTGAACGAACATGGCGATTACTCTCCGTTAAAAAATGTGATTGATATTATGCCAATGGAAACCGATACCATCGAATTTCAAGCCAATGCCGAAGGAGACTGGTTTTTTCATTGTCATATCCTGTACCACATGATGGCCGGAATGGGACGTATTTTTACTTACGAGAATCAGGCACCCAATCCGCTAATTCACGATAAAAAAATGGCCGATAAGATGCTAAAGATGGACGATCGTATGTTTCATTTTAGAGCCGAAAATGACTTTGCTTCCAACGGAAATGACGGAGAAGTTCTTTTAAGCAGTACGCGTTGGAGTATTGGTACCGAATGGAGATTAGGTTATAACAACAAAAACGGTTTCGAAACTGAGACACACATTGGACGCTACATAGGCAAAATGCAATGGTTTATGCCTTTCATCGGTTTTGACTGGCGTTACAGAAAAATGGGAATTGACGAACAGGAACAAAATATGTTTGGACAGAAGAATACCAAAGACCATCGTTCGGTTTTAAGCGCCGGTATTGAGTACACCTTACCTATGCTGGTAAAAGCACAAGTTGAGGTTTTTACGGATGGAAATGTCCGAATTCAGTTTGAGCGAAAAGACATTCCCCTTGCCAGACGTCTGCGTATGAATTTGATGTGGAATACAGATAAGGAGTATATGGCCGGTCTGAAATACATCGTTGGACGAAATTTCGGAATCACAACGCATTATGACAGTGATATGGGAGTTGGTTTCGGAGTAAATCTCAATTACTAAACAGATCGGCGTATCTACTTTAACTCAAATGTATAGCCTAGAAATGCTATAATAACCTTCTCTTTATGCCCCGTTTTAAAATGAATTATTACAAAAACATTAACTAAACCGTAAGAGTTAACTTTAGAAAGTCTTTTTATATTTGAATTTCTATCTTCAATTAAAAAACAAAATCGTAAAACCTTAAATTAAACAAAAATGAAAAACTTATTTGCCGTTTTAGCTGTTGCTTTATTTACAATTGGTGTTCAGGCTCAAGACACTAAGCCAGCTCCAAAAAAAGAAAAAGCTAAAAAAGAATCCTGTTGTAAAAAAATAGACAATGCGAAAACTGACACTGCAAAGACAGATACTGCAAAATCAGACAAGAAATCTTGTTGCGCTAAAAAATAAACGAAACTTACTTTCAACAAAAAAGAGGCTATCATTAGCCTCTTTTTTTGTTCCCCGTCCTTTCGACTAAGATCAACGATAACAGAAAAATCTGCGAAATCCGCTAAATCTCCTTGTAAAAAACGCCCCAACCAAAGGGAACGCGTAAAGCGATTGTCACAAACTACATTCGACATCTATCATTTGACTTTAAATTGCATACTAATTCATGACCAAATGCCTGTCTCTATTCCCTTAACCAAGCTCTAAATTTCATCAAAGGTCATCATTGCTCCTCCCAGATATCTGAACATTTGCAAAAAATAATTTGCAAAATCACTTCGTGCGTTCCCTTTGGCGGAATTTGGCGAAAAACTATTTAACGCGAACGCTCCACTCAAAGTCCATTTCAGAAACAGGAGTACCACTTTCGTCTGTTCCAATTGATTTCATCCAGAAGGTTTGTCCTTCACCGGTTTTGATTGTTTCTTTAATCGCATCGGCTATTAAGTGTCCGTCATTACAAACAAATGTTATTCTTCCTGTCGCCTTTTTGGTAAAGTTACCTTTATTGTTTGCGACTAACATCGAAATCTTTTTCCCGCTTTGTTGAATCTGAGAGATTACCAATGCTCCGGTAGTTAACTCTGCTGCCATTGCCTGAACGGCAAAATACATCGAATTGAACGGATTTTGATTGATCCATCGGTGCTTAACACTTACGACGCATCTGTCTTTGTCGATTGCCTTTACACGAACGCCACAAATGTAGGCCGACGGCAGTTTGAATAATACAAATTTATTGAGTTTAGAAACCGATAATCCCATGATGTTTATTTTTTTATGTAAAAATACAAAAAAACTATGCGCGCACAATAAATTACAACTACTTTCAAGGACTACCAATAAAATCAGGTACTCCGGATGATTTTCAGCGTTTTATCCGTACTTAAACCATTTTAAACTTGTTAATATTTTGTTAATATTTGGTACTATGCAAAACAAGATACTGTCTTTTAGATATATATTTGCATAAGAAATTACTATATACTTTTAATCATGGAAACAACAACACCACTCATCATGGAAACTTCATCAGAAAAGAACACTGCAACGTTCACACACTTAAGCACTTTAAGTCAGTACATCATTCCATTTGGGAATTACATTTTCCCGATATTAATCTGGACGAGTTACAAAGACAAATCAGAATTTGTAAACCACCATGGAAAACAGACTTTAAATTTTCAACTAAGTCTTCTGCTTTACACTCTGGTTTTGGCCTTAATTGCCATCCCGATCTTCATCACTGTTTTTTTACAAAATATTCCTATGGAAGCTGTATTTAACGACGAAGATTTCATCATCAGAAATTTTGACTTTAATGGAAACATTGCATTATTAAGTATTGGAGCAACAGCCGTTTTACTTTTTGGATTATTAAAATTTGTTGAATTCTTTTTAGTGATTTATGCTTCAATAAAAGCATCAAACGGAGAATTATACAAGTATCCGATAACAATTCCTTTTATCAAGTAGGCCTTGACTTCGCTCAGTCTAACATAAAAATTAAAAGTTATAGTCGGAACCTTATTGACCATCATCAGAAAAGTTCCGAAATCAATCATCAATCATCAATCACCCGAGCCGGAAGGGCAAACCGGCATCTCAATCATCAATCAATCATCAATCAATCATCATCAATCAATCATCATCAATCAAAAAACGAATTGTTCAATCAAAAAAAACAAAATGAAATTATGAACATTGAAAACACAAAAGCACAGATGCGCAAAGGTGTTCTTGAGTTTTGCATCTTATCTGTATTAAAAGAAAAAGATGCCTACACATCAGAAATATTAGACACTTTAAAAAACGCAAAATTACTAGTTGTTGAGGGAACAGTTTATCCACTTTTAACTAGGCTGAAAAACGACGGTTTGCTTAATTATCGATGGGAAGAATCTACTTCAGGACCACCAAGGAAATATTATGGATTAACCGAAATAGGACAAACATTTTTAAACGAACTTAGCGGTACCTGGACAGAATTGTCTGACGCCGTAAAACTAATCACCAATCAAAATCAATAAGTCATGAACAAAACAGTAAATATTAACTTAGGCGGTATGGTTTTTCACATCGATGAAGATGCATATCTAAAACTGACACGCTATTTTGACGCCATAAAACGATCTCTTACCAACTCGTCCGGACAGGATGAAATTATCAAAGATATCGAAATGCGTATCTCAGAATTATTAATTGAGAAACAAAAAAGCGATAAACATGTTGTAGGACTGAAAGATGTGGATGAGGTGATTACCGTTATGGGGCAGCCAGAAGACTATATTCTGGAAGATGAAGAAAAAACTAGTCAGTCTTTTAATGATTACGGAACAAGAAAACACAAAAAATTATACCGTGACAAAGAAAAAGGAATGATTGGTGGTGTAGCAACCGGTTTAGGGCATTATTTTGGAATTGACGCTGTTTGGATCAAAATTATCTTCTTAATATTTGTTTTCGCAGGTTTTGGAACCGGAATCTTAGCGTACTTCGTTCTTTGGATCGTTACTCCTGAAGCGATTACTACTTCGGAGAAACTGGAAATGACTGGTGAACCGGTAACGATCTCGAACATTGAGAAAAAAGTTCGTGAAGAAATTGAAAACTTATCTGATAAATTTAAAAATGCAGATTATGACGCAATGGGAAACCAGGTAAAGTCGGGAGCTGAGAGAATAAGTAGTTCATTTGGAGACTTTATCATGACGGTTTTTAAAATATTTGCCAAATTCTTGGGAGTCATTTTAATCATATCCGGAATCAGTACTTTGATTATGTTGTTAATTGGAGTTTTCACTTTGGGAACTAATGTTTTTGTTGATTTTCCATGGCAAAACTTTGTAGATGCCGGAAACTTTACAGATTATCCGCTTTGGTCATTTGGTTTATTAATGTTCTTTGCTGTTGGAATTCCATTTTTCTTTTTGACCCTTTTAGGTTTCAAATTGTTATCTCCAAACCTGAAGTCTATTGGAAACATTACCAAATATACCTTGTTAGCCATTTGGATTATTGCAGTTGCTATCGCAATCAGCATTGGAATCAAACAAGCGACAGAACTTTCATACGACAACAAAATGGTCGAGAAAAAATCAATCAACATTACTCCAAAAGATACTCTTTTCGTAAAATTCAGATACAATGATTATTATGCCAAAGATCTGGACCACCACAGTGATTTTGAATTTGTACAGGACTCAGCCAACAATCAGTTGATCTATTCTAACGATGTTCGCTTACATGTTTTACCTACAGATGAAGCTGCTCCTTACATTCAAATTGAAAAAACAGCCAGAGGAAACTCGTTTATCAATGCCAAACAAAGAGCAGAAAAAATTAGCTACAAGTTTGAGCTTAACGGAAACCATTTGATTTTAGACAATTATTTCCTGACAGATGTAAAAAATAAATTCAGAGGACAGGAAGTCGATGTATATTTGTACTTACCTGAAGGACAATTATTCAAGCCGGATTCATCTGTACAAGATTATGACGATTCTGACAATGATTTTTTCAACTTACACTTTAGCGGTAACTACAATTACAAAGTACAAGGTTCAAAAATTAAATGTCTTGACTGCCCTGCCGAAGAAAACGAGTATGGAGATGAGTATGACGACACGACTGAAGAAAGTGTTATGGAGAACGATACCGTAAACGAAGTTTCTATTAAAGTTAATGGAAAAGAAATTTTAAACGGAAAGAAAACCAACGGAAGATTAACCACTGATAAAAACGGAGTTGTAATCAAAATTAACTAGGCCATGATAAAAATAATCATTCATATTACAAAATTCATTATTGCAGCAGTTACTGCATTATTGTTTGCCTCTTGTAACTTTAATGTGAATAGTATTAAAGGAAGCGGAAATGTTACTACTGAAAAAAGAACCATACCTGGCAATTTTACAAAAGTGTCGGTTAGCAATGCGATAGATCTTGTTATTATCCAATCTGATTCTACGGAAGTTGTTGTGGAAGCTGACGATAACATACAAAAGGAAATCACAACAAAAGTGGAAAACGGAACGTTATACATCAAATGCAAATACAATAGTTTTCAGGATATTGCCACAAAAAGGGTAACCGTAAAAATGCCTGTTATCGACAAATTAGTCGCCTGGAGCGCCGCATCTATCATAAGTAAAGGCCTAATTCAGGGTCAGGATATTAATATTGAAGCTTCAAGTGCTTCAACTGTAGATGTGAATATCGAATCGGATAACATTACTTGTGATTCAGACAGCGGGAGCTCTATCCGCCTCGAAGGAAAAGCATTAAAAATGCAGGCTTCAGCTTCAAGCGGTGGTAGTGTTAGTGCTCGTAAACTATTGGCAAATGAAATTCATGCAGAAGCCTCAAGCGGAGGAGACGTAAATGTTCATCCAATTGTAAATCTGAAAGCCTCAGCCAGCAGCGGAGGAACTATCAATTATGACATCACTCCAAAAACAATTGAAAAAACTTCAAGTTCGGGAGGAACGATTAGCCAGGGATAAACCTTATTTATCTGTTAAATGTAAAAAAATCATTCATCGAAAGTGGATGATTTTTTTATATTTGTCCAAATCAAATCTTAGAATTAATGAAAAAGAATACAGCCCTTCTTCTATTATTATTATTATTGATCACAACCTTAACTTTCGCACAGCGAAGAGAAAAAATAAAAGGATCTAAAATCGTAACCACTTCGGTAAAAGAAGTTGGTGAATTTGATGGCATTGAAGCGGATGACAATCTGGAAGTTTACCTGGAACGAGGAGAAAAAAACGAAATTAGAATTGAAGCCGATGATAATCTGCATGAAATCATTGGAACGGATTTAAGAGAAAAAGTACTTCGCCTCTATACTGCCAAAGAAAGTACGATCTTCAAAAAATTGGTTGTTCATGTTATTTATACCGGTTCATTAAAAACCGTAATTGCCAAAAATGAGGCTGTAGTCTATGCCATTCAGGAACTTAAGTTAGACGATATCACTTTTCATAGTTTCGACTACGCTAAATTACTGCTCAACGTAAATTCGAAAAAATTCAGTTTGTTTGCAGATGACAGATCCAAAACCGAACTAAACTTAAAATCAGAAGATGCTTCCTTACAGCTAAGCAAAAACGCTTCGATTAAAACATTAGTTTCTGCCATAAAATTCAAATGTGATTTGTACCAAAAAACAACTGCCGCCATTGAAGGTATCGCCGAAAAAGCAACAATTCGTTTGGACAATAACACTGTTTTTACAGGAATAAAATTTACTTTAAAAGAGGCTAATGTTACCACCGAAGGCTCTTCTGTCGCTACTATTTTAGTGGAGAACAATTTAGCCATCGCAGCCGGCGATAAATCAGAGGTCTCACTGTTTGGAAGTCCAAAAATCGAACTTACCCGTTTTAGCGAAGAAGCAAAACTCATCAAAAAACCAAGTCCTGTAAAAGCGAAGGCAACTACGCCATTGCAGGGCTAGATTCTTAGATTCTTAGATTCTTAGATTCTTAGATTCTTAGATTCTTAGATTCTTAGATTCTTAGATTCTTAGATTCTTAGATTCTTAGATTCTTAGATTCTTAGATTCTTAGATTCTTAGATTCTTAGATTCTTAGATTCTTAGATTCTTAGATTCTTAGATTCTTAGATTCTTAGATTCTTAGATTCTTAGATTCTTAGATTCTTAGATTCTTAGATTCTTACTATAAAAAAATCCATTCGCTGCGCGAATGGATTTTTTTATAGGTAACCTCTGCAACTTTGTACCTTTGTACCTTTGCAGCTCTGCAACTTAGAACCTCAGAGCCTTAGCTCCTCAGAACCTCAGCCCCTCAGAACCTTCCCCCTACTCTTTTGCCGCAAGATATCTCTCAGCATCCAAAGCAGCCATACATCCTGTACCTGCAGCAGTAATGGCCTGACGGTATACGTGATCGGCAGCATCTCCGGCTACGAAAACACCTTCTACATTTGTTTTAGAAGTTCCCGGAACATTTACAATATAACCGGTTTCATCCAATGTGATGTAATCTGCAAAAATATCTGTATTGGGTTTGTGACCAATGGCAACGAAAAATCCGGTTGCCGGAATGTCGAAAATTTCACCAGTCGTTTTGTTTTTTGCTTTTATGGCATGTACTACGCTGTCGTCTCCCAAAACTTCAACGGTATCGTGGTTCATTAAAATTTCGATATTTTCAGTTTTACGAACGCGCTCTTCCATAATTTTTGAAGCTCTGAATTTCTCACTTCTTACCAACATGGTTACTTTTTTACAAAGTTTAGAAAGGTAATGTGCCTCTTCACAAGCCGAATCTCCAGCCCCTACAATAACCACTTCCTGATTACGGTAGAAGAATCCATCACAAACAGCACAAGCAGAAACTCCTCCACCCATTTGTAAATAATGCTGCTCTGAAGGCAATCCTAAATATTTAGCCGAAGCTCCTGTAGAAATAATAACAGTCTCACAGTGCAATTCGATCGTATCGTTAATCCAAACTTTATGAATATCTCCCGAAAAATCAACTTTGGTAGCCCATCCATCGCGAATATCAGCACCAAAACGTTTTGCTTGTTCTTGTAATTGAATCATCATTTCCGGCCCGGTAACTCCATCCACATAACCCGGGAAATTTTCTACTTCATTCGTTGTAGTCAATTGACCCCCTGGCTGCATTCCCTGATATAAAACCGGATTCATATTTGCTCTGGCAGCATAAATAGCAGCAGTATAACCCGCCGGACCTGAACCAATAATAAGGCATTTAATTTTTTCGATTGTATCTGACATAATATGATTGTATTATTAATTAATGGTCACAAAAATAAGTTTTTATTGTTGGAAAACGGAACAGATTAAATCAGTTTTAACTATTTCTCAATAGAGGCTTTAACCTCCGAAGGGAAATTAAAAATAGAAACGGAATACTCCTGCTTTAAAAAGCCAACTTCTAATTACAGAAGACTTTTTCCTTTTGACTATATTTGACCATTAATAGTGTTCATTTTCAAAAACTTAACCCATCCTTTTCAACGCCTTAACAAACCTCAAACCAATCTATTCTATCTTAAATCCTTATAAAATGTACCGTTAATACAAAATTATACCTTCAGGATATGAAAACAAAAGAAAAACTGATCTGTCTGGTGCTGTTTATTTTTCAACTGATGCAGGCACAATCTTCAAAATCAGAAGCGATACGCTTTCTGGATTTCACTCCTGTTATTGACGGAAAGCTGGACGACAAACTAATAAATCTTAAAAAAAAGGAATTCAACCATTTTTTTCAGTTTGACAATCCTGCAGTCACACCCACTACAGTAAATTATCTGTTGGGCTATACTGCAACACATCTTTATTTATATATCGAAACTAAAACGGATAGTATTACTTATCGCGACAGAGGATTTATCAATGGGGACGGCTTTAAATTACTTCTCGCAAAACGTCAAAATGATTCACTTACAAACGAATACTACGACATTGCTTTCTCCCCTTCTAAAGACAAAAAATACTGGGCTCGAAAAAGAATCTGGGACTACAACCGAAACCAAAACCATGGTAAAAAACTAAGTCGCGAAACCCGATATGAAGAAATCTCTGATAATGGTACATGCGGTTTTGAGGTACTATTGGCATGGAAAGACATATATCCTTACCATCCCTGGTTTTCTAAACAACTAGGATATAATCTGTATTTTGCGAAAGCCATACCAAACAACGCTGCAAATGGCTACTCGGTTGTTAAGGATGAAGGAATCTGGGATGAAGAAATTCCAAAAAGGAATTTCATGCCAATCGTTTTTGAAAAGCCTAAAAAGGTAAATCAATCCATTATAGCAGCTCAACTGGCCAAAAGAAATATGCAGGCTGATGAACCTCTGCAATTAAACCTAATAACAATAGCAAAAACAGCTCTGAATAAAACCATTGCCGTTACGATCCAAAATGATTCTTCCAAAATATTTCCTGATAAAAAAATAAAGGTCGGTTTAAAAAACAAACTGCAGCATAAATTAGTACCCTTTGACTCTCATAATCTAAAACCGGGTCCTTATAATTTTCTCATTCGTTCAGCCTCTGATACAATTGCATCGTACGATTTTGTCATTTTTCCTAAGTTTAACTTCGACAGCATTCGTTCACAAATTACCCGAAATCCATACCATTTACAGCAAGGCACTATAAATACCCTGCTGTTTAAAACAAACGAAGTCCAAGAGCATTACAACCATTTGAAATCCTACGAAAACGGAAAAAATGTATGGAAAGAATATCTCCAATTTGAAACGGAATTGAATTCCTTTTTAAAAGGCACTGATCCTTACATAGGAATTTTAAAACCTTATCGAAGAGCCTTCCAATCAAAATACGATGCTACTTTTCAGCCTTACACCCTAAAATTACCGCATGACTATAATCCTGCAAAAAAATATCCTCTACTGGTTTTTCTTCATGGCAGCGGACAAGATGAACAGACGGTCTTAAATCAGGCCAGAAGCAGCGGTAATTTTATTGAGATTGCTCCGTTTGCCAGAGATAGGTATAATTGTTATGATTCTGAAGGTTCGCAAAATGATATTATTGAAGCCATTGAAGATGTACTGCTCTATTTTTCAGGTGATAAAAACAGAATCGTTATTGCCGGATTTTCTATGGGAGGTTATGGAGCCTTGCGAACCTACTATCAACATCCTGAATACTATAAAGGAGTAGCTGTTTTCGCAGGACATCCCGATTTGGCAAACGAGTGGCTGGGAGCAGGACATCCGAATTTTTTAGACGATAAATTTCTTATTCCTTTTTCAAAAACTCCGGTCTTTGTTTATCATGGAAGAAAAGACGGTGCTTTACCGGTTGCCAAAGCGGAAGAATTAATACACAAACTTAAATCGAAAGGAATCTTTGTAACCGAAAGAATAATGGAGGACAAAACTCATGAGTATCCTGATGACGAGACGAACAGTATCTATTTTGAGTGGCTGACCAAAATCACCGAAAAGTGACGCTTCTGATGTAAAAAAAATCCGCAAAAATCTGATAACCACAAGAAAAAAATAATTGAATCCAAAGAAAAAGGTCTCTTCTAAATTTCTTTAAAAGAGACCTTAGTCTGTTGGAATTGCTTTGTCTTTTTATATTTCAAAAAAGAATCCACTAAAAAATCAGACCTATCTTATTCTACTACAAGTTTCTCGGTTGATTCGGCCCCTTCCTGATTGACTTTCAGAACATAAACTCCCTTTTGCAATCCCTCAACAGCTATCTCGTCTTTTGTGGTTTGAACAGAAAAAACCATTCTACCCAACATGTCAAATATTTTTACATTTTTTACAACTGTTGATTTAGTTTGTATATAAAGCATTCCTTTTTGTATAGGATTCGGATACACTACAAAACCTTCAATTTTATTATCAACTACTCCTAAACTACTTTTTTCGACTGTTACCGTATAGGTTTTTGCAGTACCATCCTGAGCTAAAACTTCTATTGTAATAACAGTAGTACCCGCTCCAGAGGCCAAATCTATTTTTTGGGAAGGATTTCCGTTGGCCACTGCTGTCCCATTGACTTTTATGCTCGCATGGCTATCGGTCGTAACTGGTGTTAGCATTATACTACTGACTTCGTTAGGCACTCTGGCTACATAACCAGTGGCTTCTGATGAGAAAACTTTAGTTAGCGCTCCGGCGCTCAGGCTTATATTACTCAAAGTAGCAACATTACTTAATGTAGTAACTGTTGCGGGATTACCCGTGCTGGTTGTGGTTAAATAAGAAGGATAAGAAGGATCTCTATGCAACTCCATCACCATTGCCTGATAAGTCTTTCCAGGACTCAAACCATTAATTACTACCGAATTACCATCATTAGCCTTAACAATGGCATACCAGCCTGTTGTACCAATCTGATCACCCTTACCAAAGGTTTGATCGTCTTTAAAATAGATATTATCCGGCACGGGAGCGGAACCTGCTCCTTCACGCATAAATACCGTTCTTGCCGCCCCATTCCCATTGGTCCAGTTCAATGTAGTACTCGTCCCTGTCGTATTGGTAAAAGTAAGATTACTGGCCTGAACCGTCGGTGGCGGGTAAAGTCTGTAGATATTTATGGTATATGTTTTTACAGCACCGCTCTGAGCCGTAACTTCGATGGTAACCAAATTAGAAGCGACATTAAGATTCCCCACTTGGAGATTACCAATCACTTGCGAAGGATTTCCACTCACCACTGCTACCCCATTTACTTTTACCGTCGCATGGGCATCGGTAGTGACCGGCGTTACCGTTATACTACTGACTTCATTAGGCACTCCGGCGTAGTAATCAGTGGCTTCTGATGAGAAAACTGTAGTAAGTGCCCCGGCACTCAGGCTTACATTACTCAATGTAGCGACATTACTCAGCGTGGTAACTGTTGCCGGATTAGCGGTACTGGTTGTGGTTAAATAAGAAGGATAAAAAGGATCTCCATTCAACTCCATCACCATTGCCTGATAGGTCTTTCCCGGGGTTAGACCCGTTATTTCTATCTTATTACTGTTATTAGTCTTAAAAATAGTATACCAGCCTGTTGTACCGATCTGATCCCCCTTACCAAAGGTTTGATCGTTTTTAAAATAGATATTATCCGGCACGGGAGCGGAACCTGCTCCTTCACGCATAAATACCGTTCTTACCGCCCCATTCCCATTAGTCCAGTTCAATGTAGTACTCGTCCCTGTCGTATTGGTAAAAGTAAGATTACTGGCCTGAACCGTCGGTGGTGCTAAAAGCCTGAGTACTTTTATGGTATATGTTTTTACAGCACCGCTCTGAGCGGTAACTTCGATGGTGACCAAATTAGAAGCGGCAAGAAAATTATCCACTTCCAGATTACTAATGACTTGCGAAGGATTTCCACTCACCACTGCTACCCCATTTACTTTTACCGTCGCATGGACATCGGTAGTGACCGGCGTTACCGTTATACTACTGACTGCGTTAGGCACTCTGGCGTAGCAATCAGTGTCTTCTGATGAGAAAACTGTAGTAAGCGCTCCGGCGCTCAGGCTTACATTACTCAAAGTAGCGACATTACTTAATGTAGTAACTGTTGCGGGATTACCCGTGCTGGTTGTCGTTAAATAGGATGGATAATTCGGGATGAAATCAAGCTCCATCACGATCGCCTGATAAGTCTTTCCAGGACTCAAACCATTAATTACTACCGAATTACCATCATTAGCCTTAACAATGGCATACCAGCCTGTTGTACCGATCTGATCACCCTTACCAAAGGTTTGATCGTCTTTAAAATAGATATTATCCGGCACGGGAGCGGAACCTGCTCCTTCACGCATAAATACCGTTCTTGCAGCCCCATTCCCATTGGTCCAGTTCAATGTAGTACTCGTCGCTGTCGTACTGGTAAAAGTAAGATTACTGGCCTGAACCGTCGGTGGTGGGTAAAGTCTGTAGACCTTTATGGTATATGTTCTTATGTCTCCATTCTGAGCGGTGACTTCGATCCTGATCAAATTAGAAGCGACATTAAGATTCCCCACTTGGAGATTACCAATCACTTGCGAAGGATTTCCACTCACCACTGCTACCCCATTTACTTTTACCGTCGCATGGGCATCGGTAGTGACCGGCGTTACCGTTATCGTACTGACTTCGTTAGGCACTCTGGCGTAGCAATCAGTGTCTTCTGATGAGAAAACTGTAGTAAGGGCTCCGGCACTCAGGCTTATATTACTCAATGTAGCAACATTACTCAGTGTAGTAACTGTTGCCGGATTAGCGGTGCCGGTTGTGGTTAAAAAGAAAGGATTACCTGGGGAACCATTAAACTCCATCACCATTGCCTGATAGGTCTTTCCCGGACTCAAACCATTAATCTCTACCGCATTACCTTCATTAGTCTTAACAATGGCATACCAGCCTGTTGTACCAATCTGATCCCCCTTACCAAAGGTTTGATCGTCTTTAAAATAAATATTATCCGGTACAGGATTACTCGAAATTGCACCTTCACGCATAAATACCGTTCTTGCCACCCCATTTCCATTGGTCCATTTCAATGTAGTACTCGTCATTGTCGTCTTGGTAAAAGTAAGATTAGTGGCCTGAATCGTTGGCGGCGCTAAAAGCCTGAACACTTTTATGGTGTAGGTTTTTACCGTACCGTCCTGAGCCGTAACTTCGATCGCAATACGATTAGCCTTAGCATCCACATTATTTACTTCCAGATTACCAATCACTTGCGAAGGATTTCCACTGGTCACCGCTACCCCATTTACTTTTACCGTTGCACGGGTATCGGTCGTAACTGGTGTTAGCAGTATACTACTAACGGCATTAGGTACATTGGCTATATAATCTGTCGTTCCCGAAGAAAAAACGGTAGTAAGGGCTCCGGCACTCAGGCTTATATTACTCAAAGTAGCAACATTTTCAGGTGTCGTCAATGTGGCAGAATTACCGGAGTTGACTGTTCTTAAATAATATGTATGACCACTAGCTCCATAAAAATTACTAACGAACACACCTACCTGATAAGTAGTTCCAGGAGTTAAACCAGTCACCTCCGCATTATTCATCTTAGTACTAGCAACACAATACCAGCCTGATGTGCCAATTTGATCTCCTAAACCAAAAGCAGTATTAGCGTTATAATTAACATTATCTAGCGGAATGGCATTGGAGCTGGTGCTTGTTCCTTTGCGGATAAATACTGCACTAAAAGTTGAATTCCCAGGTTGCCAACTAATAGTCGATTTTGTTGCTGTAGTATTCGTAAAAGCAAGATTGGAACATTGTACTGTAGGGGGAGTCTCCTGCGCCAACATCGTCTGAAAAACCGACAAAAAAGTGATCATATAAACCAAGAAAACCTTTTTCGAAAAAAAGAAAGTAAAAGTACGAGCCATATCAAGATGTTTTTTAGCTAATTAATTATAGGATAATTCCTAATTATACCTATTGGTAAAATAACACAAAAAAAAACGTACCTCTTTTTCAAAAGTAATAACCGTAACAATATTATCAACAACTGGCATCGTATTTTAAATAATCGCAAAAACACACTTAAAAAATCAATGTTTTGAAATAACAGTCGATCCAAAACTATTATTGTGATTCCTATTAAAATCTGTCTCATTGTACTTTTGAATTACACCTAAAAAGAGAATTCGATACGTAAGCCCACAACTAAAACCACACGCTATAATTTAAAGAGAGAATTTTAGTGACTCACCACTTAAATTACAAATTAAATGTTCCCATGACTTCGAAAACATATCAAATACTCTTTTGATACTCTGCGAACTAGAGAAAAAAAATAAACCATTAGAAAAAACAAAAGGCCTCTTCTAAATTTCTTTAAAAGAGACCTTAGTCTGTTGGAATTGCTTTGTCTTTTTATATTTCAAAAAAGAATCCACTAAAAAATCAGACCAATCTTATTCTACTACAAGTTTCTCGGTTGATTCGGCCCCTTCCTGATTGACTTTCAGAACATAAACTCCCTTTTGCAATCCCTCAACAGCTACCTCATCTTTTGTGGTTTGAACAGATAAAACCATTTTCCCTGACATATCAAATATTTCTACATTTTTCACAGCAGTTGATTTAGTTTGTATATAAAGCATTCCTTTTTGTACAGGATTCGGATACACTACAAAACCTTCCATTTTATTATCAACTACTCCTAAACTACTTTTTTCGACTGTTACCGTATAGGTTTTTGCTGTACCATCCTGAGCTAAAACTTCTATTGTAATAACAGTAGTACCCGCTCCAGAGGCCAAATCTATTTTTTGCGAAGGATTTCCGCTGGCCACTGCTGTCCCATTGACTTTTATGGTCGCATGGCTATCGGTCGTAACTGGTATTAGCGTTATACTGCTAGCTCCGTTAGGCACTTTAGTCGTATAAGCTGTAGTTTCCGGGGAGAAAACCGTAGTAAGTGCCCCGGCGCTTAGACTCACATTACTCAAAGTAGCAACATTACTCAGTGTGGTAACTGTTGCCGGATTACCGGTGCTGGTTGTGGTTAAATAGGATGGATAATTTCCATTATCTAGAAACTCCATAACCATGACCTGATAAGTTGTTCCGGGCGCCAAACCTTCGATTTGGAACCCAGAAATCACTGAATTATAAATACCTAAATACCAGCCTGTTGTGCCGATCTGATCTCCCAAGCCAAAAATAGTGCTTCCACTGAAATAAAAATTATCCGGTACAGGTGTAGTGCCATCGCCTGTACCTGCACGTATTAAAAGCATCCTTTGTTTTCCATTTCCATTGATACAATGTACAGTAGTAGTAGTTGCTGTGGTCTTGGTAAAAGTAAGATTAGTGGCCTGAATCGTTGGCGGTGCTAAAAGCCTGAGTACTTTTATGGTGTAGGTTTTTACAGTACCATCCTGAGCCGTGACTTCGATCGCAATACGATTCGCCTTAGCTTCCACATTATTTACTTCCAGATTATCAATCGTCTGAGAAGGATTTCCACTGCTCACCGCTACCCCATTTACTTTTATAGTCGCATGGGTATCAGTAGTGACCGGCGTAATCGTGATACTGCTAGCGGCATTAGATACTCTGGCCGTATAAGCTGTAGTTTCGGAGGAGAAAAATGGAGTAAGAACTCCGGTACTCAGGCTTACATTACTCAATGTTGCGACATTACTCAGTGTAGTGACTGTTGCCGGATTAGCGGTGCTGGTTGTGGTTAAAAAGAAAGGATTACTTGGGGAACCGTTAAACTCCATCACCATTGCCTGATAGGTCTTTCCCGGACTCAAACCATTAATCGTTAACGCATTACCTTCACTAGTCTTAACAATGGCATACCAGCCTGTTGTACCAATCTGATCACCCTTACCAAAGGTTTGATCGTCTTTAAAATAAGTATTATCCGGTACAGGATTACTCGAAGTTGCACCTTCACACATAAATACCGTTCTTGCCGCCCCATTCCCATTGGTCCAGTTCAATGTAGTACTCGTCCCTGTCGTCTTGGTAAAAGTAAGATTAGTGGCCTGAATCGTTGGCGGTGCTAAAAGCCTGAGTACTTTTATGGTGTAGGTTTTTACCGTACCGTCCTGAGCCGTAACTTCAATCGCAATACGATTCGCCTTAGCATCCACATTATTTACTTCCAGATTACCAATCACTTGTGAAGGATTTCCACTGGTCACCGCTACCCCATTTACTTTTACCGTCGCCTGGGTATCGGTCGTAACTGGTGTTAGCATTATACTACTAACGGCATTAGGTACATTGGCTATATAATCTGTCGTTCCCGAAGAAAAAACGGTAGTAAGGGCTCCGGCGCTCAGGCTTACATTACTCAAAGTAGCGATAGTACTCAGCGAGGTAGTCACTGCCGCAAAATTACCTGTACTTATTGTTTTTAAGTAATATGTATAAGGATTAACAAAATTATTAGTAAACACACCTACCTGATAAGTAGTTCCGGGAGTTAAACCAGTCACCTGCACCGTCTCCTTTCCAGTATCAGCCACACAAATACAATACCAGCCTGATGGATCAATTTGATATCTCTGCTGACCAAAAACAGTATTAGCGGAGTAAGAAGAATTATTTTCTAGTATGGCACCGGGGCCGGGATTTGTTCCTTTACGCATAAATACTGAACTATATTTTCCATTCCCTTTTTTCCAACTAATAGTCGTTGTTGTTGCTGTGGTATTCGTAAAAACAAGATTGGAACATTGTACTGTTGGCGGAGTCTCCTGCGCCAACATCGTCTGAAAAACCGACAAAAAAATGATCCTATAAACCAAGAAAATCTTTTCCGAAAAAAAGAAAGTAAAAGTACGAGTCATATCAAAATGTTTTTTTAGCTATTAATTATAAGATAATTCCTAATTATACCCATTGGTAAAATAACACAAAAAAAAACGTACCTCTTTTTCAAAAGTAATAACCGTAACAATATTATCAACAACTGGCATGGTATTTTAAATAATCGCAAAAACACACTTAAAAAATCAATGTTTTGAAATAAAAGTCGATCCAAACCTATTATTGTGACCCCAATTAAAATCTGTCTCACCGTATTTTCGAATTACACGTAAATAGGGAATTCGATACGTAAGCCCGAGGCTAAAACCACACGCTATAATTTAAAGAGAGAATTTTAGTAATTTACCTCCAAAATTATTCCATGATACAGACAACACACTGAATACCAATTAGAAACAAGAATACAAACTATTTAAAAAAAGCAAAGTTTAAACTAAACTTTGCTTTTTTTAACTTTTAAACTAGATCGTTGTTACCTTCGACAAATCGACACCAACACCTTTAAGGGCTGCATAAGTTAACTTGTCCATTACCGCTCCGTCAAAACAGATGGTCTGAAGTGTCTTATAATATCGGTTTGTCAGTGCAAATGCCGGACGGAACGAAACATTTCTAAAAACGGCTCCTTTAAACGAAACGTTATTCAATGCCGCATTAGAGAAGTTCACATCCATAAAAATATGTCCGTCAAGACAAAGCCCCGACAAATCTGAATATTTAAAGTCAACCCCATTAAAAATACAGTCTACAAATACTGTTTTTCGAAGATCAGCTCTGACTAACTTTACATCAACCAATTCTGCATCCATAAACTTTACTCCGCCTAATTCTGAAGCACTGAATTCAGTACGCACAAGTGTGGCTTTAATGAAACTGGCATTGGAAAGATCAAGTGCAGAAAAAGTACAATCTGTCAAGTTCGCTCTGGTAAAATTAGCTTCACGCACATCACTGCCTTTAAACAAACTGCCTGTCAGGTCTGCATTTGAAAAGTCGCTGTCACGCAAATCGCTTCCAACAAATTTCCTATTGGCCAGACGAACTCCCGCTAAATCTGTTTTTGCAAGAGCACTGCCACTAAAATTGATCAATAATGGCCGCTCCGGTCTGTCAGAAGTATCCACTTCTTTAGATTCTTTTTGTTCCTGCTCCTTAGTAGCATTTATTACTTTGGAAGTTGACGCATTTTCTAACGTTTGAAGATTTTCTGAAAAATAATTAAGGTCAACGTTTAAAATTTCTGCAAGTCGGTCTAAAGTAGCAATATCCGGAAAGGATTCTCCTCGTTCCCATTTCCCCACTGCCTGCGGACTGATAAATAAAAGTTGAGCAAGTTGCGCCTGAGACATGTTTTGCTCTTTTCGTACTTTGGCAATCTTGTTGCCGATTTTGTTAGCTTTCATAAATACTATCTTTTGTGATACCGCAAAATTAGTTTGACCTATTCTCTAAAACCTTAAAAACAACCCTCCCTATAGTTGTAATCACGCTACTTATAGTTGCATCTCGCAACTGAGGGTAGCCACTAACAAATTTAAAGACTATACCCGCCAAACAAACTGTAATCGTAGAAAAAAATAAGCAGCAATTAAAGATTTTTTTGTCCAAATAAAATAGTACAAGACCGTTTGAAGATTTTCCACAATAAACCAAAACGAGCAAAAAACAAAAAAGTCTTTTCAGAGGACTGAAAAGACTTTTTTCCGGATTCTAAACCAATTCATTTTAGCTCCTGAAAATATACGACCCGATACAGAATTCAGAATTCTATACCCGTTTTCCTTACGAAACAGAACGCAAAAAACAACCCAATCTTATTCTACAATTAATTTCTCTGTTGCTTCAGCTCCATCCTGATTGACTTTCATTATGTAAACTCCTTTTTGTAAGTCCCCAATATTTACTTCTCTGCCAGCTGTCTGAACAGATAAAACCATTTTTCCAGACATATCAAATATTTTTACATTTTTCACAGCAGTTGATTTAGTTTCTACATATACCTTTCCTTTTTGTATAAGATTGGGATACACTGCAAAACCTTCAATTTTATTATCAACTACTCCTAAACTACTTTTTTCGACTGTTACCGTATAGGTTTTTGCTGTACCATCCTGAGCTAAAACTTCTATTGTAATAACAATAGTACTCGCTCCAGAGGCCAAATCTATTTTTTGGGAAGGATCTTCGCTGGCCACTACTGTCCCATTGACTTTTATGGTCGCATGGCTATCAGTCGTAACTGGTGTTAACGTTATACTGCTAGCTCCGTTAGGCACTTTAGCCGTATAAACTGTAGTTTCCGGGGAGAAAACGGTACTCAACGCCCCGGCACTCAGACTCACATTACTTAAAGTAGCGACATTACTCAGTGTAGTGACTGTTGCCCGATTACCAGTGCTGGTTGTGGTTAAATAGGATGGATAACTACTACTCGTATTTAACTCCATAATCATGACCTGATAAGTTGTTCCGGGCATTAGACCCTTGACATCCAGACCAACATTGCCTGCCATATAATAAATGAGATACCAGCCTGTTGTACCGATCTGACCTCCCTGACCAAAAACAATGTTTTCCCTAAGAAATACATTATCCGGTACAGGTGTAGGGCCGTCATCTGTACCTAGACGCATAAATACAGCTCTCATCGCTCCGTTCCCTTTTGTAAAGTTCACTGTCGTTGCGGTTCCCGTTGTATTGGTAAAAGTAAGATTAGTGGCCTGAATCGTTGGCGGCGCAGAAAGCCTGAGCACTTTTATGGTGTAGTTTTTTACCGTACCGTCCTGAGCCGTAACTTCGATCGCAATACGATTCGCCTTAGCATCCACATTATTTACTTCCAGATTATCAATCGTCTGAGAAGGATTTCCACTGCTCACCGCTACCCCATTTACTTTTATAGTCGCATGGGTATCAGTAGTGACCGGCGTAACCGTGATACTGCTAGCGGCATTAGATACTCTGGCCATATAATCTGTAGTTTCTGAAGAGAAAACCGGATCCAAAGCTCCTGAACTAATACCCAAATTGCTTAAAGTAGCGACATTACTCAGTGGTGTAGTGACTGTTGCCGGATTACCGGTGCTGGTTGTGGTTAAATAGGATGGATAATCCCCTCCATCATCAATAAACTCCATAACCATGACCTGATAAGTTGTTCCAGGCGCCAAACCTTGGACTTCTAAATCAGAAAGCGCTGACCCATAGCGAATTAAACACCAACCTGTTGTACTGATCTGATCTCCCAAGCCAAAAATAGTGCTTCCTCTGAAATATAAATTATCCGGTACAGGTGTAGTTCCATCGCCTGTACCTGCACGCATTAAAAGCATCCTTTGATTTCCATTTCCATTGGTACAATCCACAGTAGTAGTGGTTGCTGTGGTCTTGGTAAAAGTAAGATTAGTGGCCTGAATCGTTGGCGGCGCAGAAAGCCTGAGCACTTTTATGGTGTAGGTTTTTACCGTACCGTCCTGAGCCGTAACTTCGATCGCAATACGATTTGCCTTAGCATCCACATTATTTACTTCCAGATTATCAATCGTCCGAGAAGGATTTCCACTGCTCACCGCTACCCCATTTACTTTTATAGTCGCATGGGTATCAGTAGTGACCGGTGTAACCGTGATACTGCTAACGGCATTAGATACACTGGCTGTATAAGCTGTAGTTTTAGAGGAAAAAACTGGAGTAAGTGCTCCGGAACTCAGGCTTACATTACTCAAAGTAGCGACATTGTTTAGTGTCGTCAATGTTGCAGAATTACCGGAGTTGACTGTTCTTAAATAATATATATTACTACCAACTCCATAAAACTTACTAGCGAACACCTGTACCTGATAGGTAGTCCCTGGAGTTAAACCTGTCACCTCCGCATTAGTCATCCTAGTATCAGCAACACAATACCAGCCCGACGTACCAATTTGATCTCCTGAACCAAAAGCAGTATTAGCGTTATAATTAACATAATCTACCGGAATAGCATTGGAGCTGGTGCCTGTTCCTTTGCGGACAAATACGGTACTAAAACCTACATCTCCAGGTTGCCAACTAATAGTCGATTTTGTTGCTGTAGTATTTGTAAAAGCAAGATTGGAACATTGTACTGTAGGCTGCGCCAACATCGTCTGAAAAACCGACAAAAAAGTGATCATATAACCCCAAAAAGGCTTTTTCGGAAAAAAGAAAATAAAAGTACGAGTCATAACAAAATGTTTTTTTTAAGTTTTTAAACTAAATCGAAATTTCTTGCAGTGCCATTTTTTAGTACTTTTAGCACTTTTGACGATGCAATTATTTATTTAACAGTTAAATCGCTACAAAGACAAAGGAACCAGTAAAAAAACAAAGAAGAGTTTGCAATTCAATAAACACAACTACAGATGTAATAATTGGTCGATTCATGTAATACACGGGAAAGTGAGCAACAAAAAAGGTTTGGAGCACTGGTTATCTTGAGATGCTTATTTGCAAAAAAAAAAGAAAATGAAAAGTAAATCAAAAGGCTTTTGTCGGGGTGACCCGATTCGAACCTGCGGACTTCCCGATTCCGATCGGGACGCCATAACTCTTTAACTAATATGATTTTGGTTCAGCTATATGATTCAATTCAGCTATATGATTTCAGTTTAAACCAAAAAAAAAGTCTTTCCAAAAAATGAAAAGACTTTTGTCGGGGTGGCCCGATTCGAACCTGCGGCCTTCCCGATTCCGATCGGGACGCGATAACAGTTCAGCTATATGATTTCAGTTTAAACCAAAAAAAAAAGTCTTTCCAAAAATGAAAAGACTTTTGTCGGGGTGGCCCGATTCGAACCTGCGGCCTTCCCGATTCCGATCGGGACGCCATAACTCTTTAACTAATATGATTTTGGTTCAGCTATATGATTCAATTCAGCTATATGATTTCAGTTTAAACCCAAAAAAAAGTCTTTCCAAAAATGAAAAGACTTTTGTCGGGGTGGCCCGATTCGAACCTGCGGCCTTCCCGATTCCGATCGGGACGCGATAACAGTTCAGCTATATGATTTCAGTTTAAACCAAAAAAAAAGTCTTTCCAAAAATGAAAAGACTTTTGTCGGGGTGGCAGGATTCGAACCTGCGGCCTCCTGCTCCCAAAGCAGGCGCGATAACCGGGCTACGCTACACCCCGTAAGCGGGTGCAAAGATAGAACTATTTTTTACTTATCCAAAACAATTTCAAAAATTAAGAGCCTTTTTTATTTTCTAAATAAAACCAAGGCTTCAAAAGCTAAATACTTTTTATTGAATTAACACGAAAAAAGCTTAAAAGCCTTCATCATATGAAAATGTTATTATATTTACAAAATCATAATATCAAACTCATTTCCAAATGGAAGGTTTTCTTTTAGCCCTGTTGTTTTGCTTTTTATTTTATATTCTTAATACCATAAAAAGTCGTTTTGATCATCTTGAAGATGATATTCAAAAACTCAGTAAAAAAATTGATTTATTAAAAACAGTGGAAAAATCTACTGAAAATATTTCGGTTGCCCCCATTCCGGTTGTCAAAAAAGAAGATTTCAGGACAATCCCGGAACAATCGAATCAAAATATTCCTGAACCTGTTCAACCCGAAGTTGTCGAGGAAAAAATTTCTATTGCAACACCAACAGAAGAAATTAAGACTCCAGAACCTGAAAAACTGCATGCTCCGGCAGCATTACAACCTGCTCCGGTAGCTGAAAAAACAGTTCCAAAACAAATCGCTCCTGTAGCACCTGAAAAATCATTCTGGGAGAATTTTAAAGAAAAAAATCCGGATCTGGAAAAATTTATCGGAGAGAACTTAATTAACAAAATTGGAATCTTAATTCTTGTTTTAGGAATAAGCTATTTTGTAAAATATGCCATCGACAAAGACTGGATTAATGAACCCGCACGTGTTGGAATTGGCGTTTTATGCGGAGCAATAGTTATGGGAATAGCGCATAAATTACGTAAAAACTATGCTGCATTCAGCTCTGTTATTGTTGCAGGCTCCATTGCCATTTTTTATTTCACTATTGGAATTGCTTTTCACGATTATCACTTGTTCAATCAAACGGTTGCTTTTAGCATTATGGTAATCATTACTGCTTTTAGCGCCTTAATCTCCTTATCGTACGACAGAATCGAATTAGCGGTACTTTCTCTTATTGGAGGATTTGCCGTTCCGTTTATGGTCAGCACCGGTGCAGGAAACTACGTTGTTCTTTTTACCTATATTGCGATTTTGAACATCGGAATTCTGGCTATCGCCTCTTATAAAAAATGGAATCTGGTTAATATTCTTTCTTACATCTTTACGGTTCTTTTGTTTGCAGCCTGGTTATCGAAGGATTTAAATTCTGACAAGCCGCATTACGCCGGAGGTTTTCTGTTTGGATTCCTCTTCTACTTTATCTTCATTTTAATGAATATCATTAACAATATCCGATCAAAAGGCGAGTTTTCAAAAACTCAGCTTACTATCCTGGCAAGCAATACATTTTTGTTCTATGCAGCTGGAATGGCTATCTTAACCTTTTATCATACTGAATTAAAAGGTCTATTCACCACTGCTTTAGCACTTCTAAACTTAATCTACGCCTGGTTTTTATACAAGAAATTCGAACTCGACCAAAAAGCGGCTTATCTGCTTATTGGACTAACCCTGACTTTTGTAACATTAGCGATTCCAATTCAATTTGAAGGAAATTATATCACGCTATTCTGGGCTACAGAAGCCGTTTTATTACTTTGGCTGGCACAAAAATCAAAAATTACAAGCTATCGATTCGGTGCTGTAATTGTTCATATCTTAATGCTTTTTAGTCTGATCATGGATTGGAATCATTACTACAGTAGCGATCTGCCTCTAAGCATCGTCATAAACCCAATTTTTATAACTGGTATTTTCGCTGTAGCTTCTTTGTCTGCAATTTGGTATTTGTTAAAAAATGAAACCGAAGATTCAACCCTCTTCAACATCACTTTCAATCCGGAAACGTACAGGAAATTTGTCGCTGCAGCAGCTGTTGGAATAGGTTATTTCACTGGTTTATTTGAAGTTATTTATCAATCTAATCATTATATCGAAAACCTATACAGTTCGATTGCACTCCCCATTTTATATCACTTACTGTTCTCTGCATTATACACTACATTTCTAATCGGGAGAAAAACAGCAGCAGGATATCAGGGCGCCTTGTTAATAGCTCTTTCAAATATTGTTTTATTTACCTTCTGGTTTTCCAATTATCCATTTTTAGAACACAGGGATATTATTACTTTAGGTGTTGGAACATCAATTGCTTTTTATCTTCATTATATTTCGTTGCTAATCACCGTTTACTTTGGTTATCAATTGTTTCAGATTTACAAAAAAACAAATTTCCCTTTTCTTCCTAGCCGATACCTCATCTGGGGTGCCGCCTTTTTCATCCTTTATATTTGTAGCTCAGAAGTAATGCTTCACGGACTTGTGGTTATGAATTCGTCTGTTTCTCTTCACGACCTACAAACAAGTACTTACACAGGCTACAAATCTAATTTACCTTATCTGCGTGAATTAGTAGCAGGAGACTCTATTCATCTGGCGAGTATTAAAATAATTAAAACCGGATTTCCTATTCTTTGGGGAGTTCTGGCTTTTGTGTTTTTAATTATCGGCATCAAAAAACAACAAAAATCTTTACGTATTATCGCTTTATCTTTGCTAGGATTAACCATTCTGAAATTATTCTTATACGACATCAGCAACATTTCCGAAACCGGAAAAATCATATCGTTTATCCTCCTGGGAATATTAATTTTAATTATCTCCTTTGTATATCAAAAAATCAAAGTCTTAGTTATTGACGAAGACAAACCAAAAAACAACAATGAAACTAACTAAATTCATCTTACTTCTATTTTTTGCAAACCTTTCTTTTGGGCAACATCAGACTACCGGAAAAATAAAACCCGTTTCGGAGAAAGGTTTTCATGAAATTGTTTTATCTCCCGAAATTAGATCTTATTCCAAACAAGATCTTAGTGACATCAGATTATTTGACTCAAAAGGAAATGAGGTTCCGTATTTTATCCAGACTACTAAAAACAATAGGCTAAACACTTTTACAGAGTATACCATTATCTCAAAAACAGTCACTCCCAAAAAAAGCACCTCTATTATCATTGCAATTCCGTCTGCTAAAAACCACAATCAGATCTCCCTTTTTATCGCAAATTCCGATGCCGAAAAAAGATATACGGTTTCCGGAAGTGATGATCAAACAGAATGGTTCGGAATCTCCAATGCTCAAATTTTAGATGACTTAAGCAGTGCGTCAGAAACTAGTGTTATTAAAACGATATCATATCCTTTAAACACCTACCGTTACTTAAAGATTGATTTTGACGATCAAAAAACGCTTCCTGTTAACCTCTTAAAAGCCGGTAATTTTACCAACCAGATTCATCAAAGACCTTTACAGGAAATCACTTCCGGCAAATCAACTGTGACAGAAAATCATTCAACGAAAGAAACACAAATTCATGTGCTTTTTGATGCCCCGCAAATCATCAACCAAATTTCATTTGAAATTACAAAACCCACTTATTACAGCCGTAAAGCTGTTTTATACAAAAAGGAAAAAAGACAATTAAAGAGAAAATCAATAGAAATAGAAGATGAAATCGCAACTTTCGAATTAAATTCAGATGCAAAAAGCATCTTTACGATCTCGGAAATATTCGAAAAAGAGCTTTTTATAAAAATAGAAAACAACGACAATCAACCGCTATCCATCTTAAAAGTAAAATTCAATCAAAACCCGGTTTCGATAGTTGCTGAACTAAACTCAAACGAAAATTATATTCTTAAAACCGGAAACAAATCCATGACCGCCCCGGAATATGACCTTTCTTCTTTTAAAAGTAGTATTGCCACCAATTTACCACAAACGTTTATTTACGATATCCAGCAAAAAACGCCCCTAAAGAATCAAGCGAAAAACAAATCTTTTTGGCAGCAATCCTGGTTTATGTGGCTATGCATTTTGTTAGGAGGTACAACTATTTTATTTTTCACAACCAGCCTTATAAAAGATTTGAAAAAGAAAAATGAGCAGTAAAATTTACCCCCACTTTTAATTCCATTTTTCTGACTAAAGTAAGCTTTTGTTCTTTTTAGACTAAACGAAATCAAAAAATAGAACGAAATTTCGTTCTTGTTTTTTGATTATCCTTAAAATCAATTCCAGAAAACACGCACCATACAACGATTAAACGAAGATTCACAAATGTTAACAAAATAGATTTTCAGAAACCATAAATAATTGTATTTTTACGGTTCAAAATTCAGAAAATAAATGGGCAAAATCATTGCGATTGCTAATCAAAAAGGAGGCGTTGGAAAGACTACAACATCTGTAAATCTTGCAGCCTCATTAGGCGTTTTAGAAAAGAAAGTATTGTTGATCGATGCTGATCCACAAGCCAATGCTACATCTGGCCTTGGGATTGACGTAGAATCAGTTGAAGCCGGAACTTATCAAATCCTGGAACACAGTATAACACCAAAAGAAGCCGTTTTAAAATGTACAGCTCCAAATGTTGATGTGATACCTGCACACATTGACCTTGTTGCCATCGAAATCGAATTGGTTGACAAAGAAAACAGAGAGTATATGCTTAAAAAAGCGTTAGAAAGCGTAAAAGACGAATATGACTTTATCATTATCGACTGTGCTCCTTCTCTAGGTTTATTAACCTTGAATGCTTTAACAGCTGCTGATTCTGTGGTTATCCCAATCCAATGCGAATATTTTGCACTTGAAGGATTAGGAAAATTATTGAACACCATAAAAAGTATTCAAAAAATACACAACCCGGATCTTGACATCGAAGGATTGTTACTAACCATGTACGATTCAAGATTGCGTTTGTCTAATCAGGTTGTAGAAGAAGTTCAAAAACACTTTAATGATATGGTTTTTGATACCGTTATTCAACGAAATGTTAAACTGAGCGAGGCACCAAGTTTTGGGGAAAGCATCATTAATTATGACGCAACCAGTAAAGGAGCCGTTAATTACATTAACTTAGCTCAGGAGATTATAAAGAAAAACAGCAAATAGTTTTTATGACAAAAGCAATTAAAAAACAAGCCTTAGGAAGAGGATTATCAGCGTTATTAAAAGATCCGGAAAACGACATTACATCAGTAGAAGATAAAAATGCTGACAAGGTTGTTGGAAATATCATTGAGCTTGAAATAAGTGCTATCGAAATAAATCCGTTTCAACCCCGAAGCAATTTTAATGAAGAATCGTTACGCGAATTAGCCACCTCTATTAAAGAACTTGGTGTAATTCAACCTATTACTGTTCGTAAATTAGATTTCAACAAATATCAGCTAATCTCAGGAGAGCGTCGTTTACGTGCTTCGACCATAGTAGGCTTAACACATGTTCCTGCCTATATTCGTATTGCCAACGACAACGAATCCTTGGTTATGGCCTTGGTGGAAAACATCCAGCGTCATGACTTAGATCCGATTGAGATCGCACTTTCCTACCAACGTCTGATTGACGAAATTCAACTGACACAGGAGCAAATGAGTGAGCGTGTTGGAAAAAAACGCTCTACAATTGCCAATTATTTACGTCTTTTAAAACTGGATCCGATCATTCAAACAGGTATCCGTGACGGTTTTATCAGTATGGGGCACGGCAGAGCAATCATTAATATTGAAGACTTAGACATTCAGACTGATATCTACCAAAAAATAGTAAGTCAGAATTTATCTGTTCGTGAAACCGAAACTCTGGTAAAAAACTATCACGAAAGTTTAAAACCAAAAGCAGAAGGAAAACCTAAAGCAGAGTCTTCTTTTGTGGTTAGAGAAACACAAAAAAACACTTTCAACGATTATTTTGGTTCGAAAGTTGATATAAAAGTCGCCGGTACGGGTAAAGGAAAAATCACCATTCCATTTGATTCTGAAGCCGACTTTAACAGAATAATAAAATTAATCAACGGATAGTGAATAAAATTGTCCCCATAAGCCTATTGTTCTTTCTCATAGGAACCGTTTCTCTTTTTGCCCAGGTAAAAAAAGACACGGTTTTGGTTGTTAAAGACACTAGCAAATTGCAGGAAATCGATCCGCTTACACCTGCAAAAGCAGCATTCTACTCGGCAATCTTACCGGGTTTAGGTCAGGCATACAATAAAAAGTACTGGAAAATCCCTTTGGTCTACGGAGCGATTGGTACGAGTTTATACTTCTATCTTGACAATAACAAAAAATACCACGATTATCGCGAAGCCTACAAACGAAGACTGGAAGGCTACAATGACGATAAATATAAATTCCTGGACGACAGCAGACTTATTGCCGGTCAGAAATTTTATCAGCGAAACAGAGATTTATCACTATTATTTGTCGTTGGTTTTTATGCCTTAAACATTATCGACGCCAACGTTGACGCTGCATTGATTCAGTTTAACGTAAACGAAAGATTATCATTGCGCCCGGAAATTTACCCTGACGCTGTAACTTTCAGACCAAATGTTGGACTAACTTTTAATTACCACTTTTAAATAACTCCGGTTACTTGAATTTTAAAAAAAAATACACGAAATGAAAATTGCGCTTTTAGGATACGGAAAAATGGGTAAAGTAATCGAGCGAATTGCTTTGGAAAGAGGTCATGAAATTGTTTTGAAAAAAGACGAATTCAGTACTTATGACGGACTTTCAACAGCCGATGTCGCGATCGATTTCAGCGTCCCTACTGCTGCCGTTGACAATATCTCCAATTGCTTTCATGCTAATGTACCTGTAGTTTCAGGAACTACAGGATGGTTAGAACACTATGACGAAATGATATCGCTTTGCAACGAAAAGAAGGGCGCTTTTATTTCGAGCTCTAACTTTAGTTTAGGGGTTAATATTTTCTTCGAACTGAACGAATACTTAGCTAAAATCATGTCTCAACTGGATTCGTATAAAGTTACGATGGAAGAAATTCATCATACACAAAAACTGGATGCTCCAAGTGGTACGGCAATTTCTTTAGCCAAAGGAGTTATCGAAAACAGCCAATACACCAATTGGACTCTAGACGAAGCACAAAACAACGAAATTCATATTGAAGCTAAAAGAATTGGCGAAGTACCAGGAACTCATACTGTAACCTACGACTCCCCTGTAGATAGCATCGAATTAAAACACACTGCACACAACCGCGAAGGGTTTGCTCTTGGAGCGGTAATCGCAGCAGAGTGGCTTGCCGGAAAAACAGGAATCTATTCTATGAAAGACGTATTAAATTTAAAATAAACCGTTATGAAGGTTTAGGTAAAATTTCAAATTAAGTCCCGAACCTAAAACTTTAAATAAAATATTATGACACTATATCTTTGGTTTGTATTTTTCTTAGCCGTTCAGGTTATTCATTTTATCGGAACCTGGAAATTATATCAGGCTGCCGGAAGAAAAAGCTGGGAAGCTGCGATTCCGGTATACAATTCAATCGTTTTAATGAAAATAATCAGCCGCCCAACCTGGTGGACTTTATTGCTTTTCATTCCTATTATTAACCTGATTATGTTTCCGGTGGTTTGGGTAGAGACTTTAAGAACGTTTGGCAAAAAAACAACTTTAGATACTCTTCTAGGTATTTTCACTTTAGGCTTCTATATCTATTATGTTAACTACACTCAAAAATTAGTGTACAACGCTGACAGAAAATTAACTTCTGAAAATAAAGCAGGAGACACCCTGAGTTCTTTACTTTTTGCCGTTATTGTAGCAACATTGGTACATACTTATTTAGTACAGCCTTATACAATTCCTACTTCTTCTTTAGAAAAATCTTTATTGATTGGGGATTTCCTGTTTGTAAGTAAAGTAAATTACGGTCCAAGAGTCCCTATGACTACGGTTGCATTACCAATGGTACATGACTCTATTCCGTTTGTAAAACAAAAATCCTATTTGAAATGGCCACAATTGCCTTATTTCAGATTGCCTGCTTTAGAAAAAATAAAACGAACTGATATTGTCGTTTTCAACTGGCCGGTAGATACGGTTCACTATTTTTACGAACCAAAAGGAAGACCGGGTGTCATCAAACCAATTGATAAAAAATCAAATTACGTAAAAAGATGCGTAGGTATTCCGGGAGACAGCTTATCGATTAAAGATGGATTTGTTTTCATTAACGGAAAAAAATTAGTTTTACCGGAAAGAGCAAAACCGCAATATTCTTATTCAGTAGCCATAGACCCAAAAATCCCTATTGATTTTGAATCTTTGGTAAGAGAGCTTGATATTACAGACGGGGCAGGATTTAAAAGCGAAAAAAGAGACACTCTTTATTTCAGAGCTTTAACAGAGGCAAGTGCAGAACGTCTAAAAAACACTCCTGGCATTACTGCCGTTACAAGAGAAATTGACCACGGAAATGACAACGCTATTTTCCCGCACATCAACAAATGGAATCAGGATAATTTTGGTCCGATTTATATTCCGGAAGCAGGAAAAACAGTTGCTTTAACCAATGAATCATTACCATTTTACAAAGACATTATCACCACTTATGAAGGAAACACTTTGCAGCTGGATGGCTCTAAATTCTTAATCAATGGTAAACCTGCTACAACTTATACTTTTAAGCAGAATTACTATTGGATGATGGGAGACAACCGTCACAACTCTGAAGACAGCCGCTACTGGGGTTATGTTCCTGAAAATCACATTGTAGGAAAACCGGTTTTCATCTGGATGAGCTGGGATACTAATGGTAAAGGAATCAACAAAATTCGTTGGAGCAGAGTTTTCACAACTGTTGATGGTGAAGGCCAACCACAATCTTACTTTAAGTATTTCCTGTTTATTCTTGCAGCCTACTTTGTTGGAGAATATTTCTGGAGAAAAAGAAAACAAAACAAAGCATAAATAAAAAAAGTTATTTTTGTGTCAGGTTTCAAGTTTCAGGTTCACTCACAACCTGAAACTTGAAACCTGAAACTTTTAAAGCAATTAAAAATGAACTCTCTATTACTTCCTACTTATTTTCCATCGATCAGCCACTTTGCAGTTATGGCACAATCTGAAAATATTACTTTTGAAATGGAAGATAATTTCCAGAAACAAACTAACAGAAACCGCACCTACATCTATAGCCCGAACGGAATTCAGCTACTAAATATCCCGGTTAAACATTCGAAATCAGCTCATCAGAAGACAAAAGATGTTTTAATCGAGAATGAATTTGACTGGCAAAAACAGCATTTCAAATCGTTGGAAGCCGCTTACAGAAGTTCTCCTTTTTTTGAGTTTTTTGAAGATGATATTCGTCCTGTTTTTGAAAAGCAGCACACTTTTTTAATGGATTTGAATCTGGAAGTTCTGGACATCACTACCAAGTGCCTGCGCATGAAATTAGCGTTCGGCAAAACCACAGAGTATTTTCATGAGGCAGAAAATATCTCCGATTTCAGAGTTTTGGCTAACGGGAAAAAAGACCTTAATTCATTCGAAAAGTACACTCAGGTTTTTGACGACAAACATGGTTTTATCAACAATTTAAGTGTTTTGGATTTACTTTTTAATGAGGGTAAGTTTGCTATGGATTATTTGAAAACACAAAAACTACTGGTTTAATATTTAACCGCAAAGCACGCAAGGATTTACGCAAAGTTCGCAAAGTTGATTATCATCACTTTGCGAACTTTGCGGTTTTATAGAATCTTTGCCATTAAAAATCCTTGCGTGCTTTGCGGTTAAACTCATTAAGAAAAACTCACCACTCCTTTTCTTTTTAATTTATTTCGGCCTTATCGTTAAGTGCTTTTAAGTCGAGCCATCTTGATAATGTTTCCATGATTCGTTTTTTATCGTTCTCCGGAAAATCTTTTACTCTCGTGGTGTGACTCCCCCCGGGAAGAACCATTTTTAATGCATCTAATTTGGAATCTGGTGTTGGAGCACACGAGTACCAGGTGTCGTAACCGCCGTAGATGTACAAAATTTTATTGCCTTTATTCTCTACATATTTTCGCACTTCTTTGATGTATTTCGGATTGTATTTTATCACTACTCCTTTAGGTGCAAATCGATCATTGGAAGTACTTTTTACCACTTGAAGCAAATCGGCAACCGGAGAAAAATCAAAACCATAGTATCCCAATTCTTTTAAATGCTGATAATAGGATGGCAAATAATGAAAATACATCTTATCGTTATAAGTTCTTACGCCTGAAACCTCATCCAAATAGGCAAACAGCTCTTTCGGGCTCGCCGTTACTGACGGTATAGCCTCGCATTTTCCTCCCCATTGCCAAAAAGAAAAAGGAAATTCTAAAACCGCATATTCTAATGCCTCAGCGAAAGGTACTTCGGTAAAAGTCATTTTCTTTCCTTCTGCATATTGTTTAAACTCCTTTAAAACGGCTTCTCTATTTTCTAAAACTGCTCTTTGAAAGGCTGTAATTTTAGCCCTGCATTCTGCTGTCCCCACTGTTTTAGTATGCTCTACTGTTCGGGGATCTTCCTGGGTATTAATTAACGGTGCTACATAAGGCATTGCCACATCCACATCATCTGGATATTTTGATTTGTAAATCAAAGCCGTTTCACCGCCTTTGCTTATTCCGGTCGAAATCCATTTTCCGGTATACAACTGCTTCAGTTTTGTTACAAGATTGTGATAGTCGGCGATAGCCTGATCGTTTGTTAAATATTCCCACGGAAGTGGTTCCGGTCGCGACTTTCCATAAAAGCGGTATTCGACTGCAATCTGATTAGCGTTTAACAGTTTACTCACCTCACTTTTGATATTATTGGTATTGTAACCATGAGTTTCAATAACCATTGGGTTATTAAAATTCAGATGCGAGAGGTAAACATAATGCTTGAAAGTTCCTTTTTGCGGATTTTTATGATCTAAAGGTTCATCTAGAATCAATTGGTACGACTCTGCATAACCTTCTAAATTTTCTATCGTTGTGATTTCGGCTTTTGGAAACAATACCGTGAGCTTCTGATACAAATCTGATTTATTCTGCGCTGACACAAAATACGAACTCAGAACAACACACAGTAGCAATACTAAACGCTGTATACTTTTCATTTTTTAAGTTTTAATTGATCTTTAAAAATACAGGCATTACAACCCAAAATCCAATAGTATATTACCCTTAAATTATTCTATTTTATCTACTTTAAGTTAAAATACCACTATCCCAAAATATTGGCTTATTTTTAATCCAAAATAAAAAAAACAACTAACCTTAAAATAACAGCTATGACCATTGGAGTTGGCGGATCTAACGCAATTGCAGAATTAGAAAAAATACAAAACATGACCCTGAATGTCAAGGCCATTCAGCCGGAGGAATATCAAATGCGTATTCAGAAAGCGGTGTCGCTTATGAAAACAGCAGGTTTTAAGTCCTTATTCGTGAACGCAGGAACCAATCTATACTATTTTACCGGAACCAAATGGAATCCCTCTGAAAGGATGGTTGGAGCCTTATTGTTTGAAGACGGCAGCCTGGAATATATTGTTCCGAAATTTGAAGAAGGTACTTTTAGGAAATTCATGAAAATTGAAGGCCATTTAAATTGCTGGGAAGAGCATGAATCACCAGCTGTTTTATTTGGAAAGATCCTGGAGACCAAAGGCATAAACAACGGTAAAATTGCACTGGACGAATCTGCCGGTTATTTTTTAGTTGATGCGATCGTAAAAGCCAATCCAAATTACGAATTCGAAAATTCCCAACCGGTTACAACTGGCTGTCGTATTCAGAAATCAGCCAATGAAATTGCAATCATCCAACAAGCCAAAGAAATTACGATGGTGGTTCAACGTGCCGCTGCACGCATTTTGTATCCGGGCATAAAAGCCGAAACGGTTGTCGATTTTATCAATCAGGCACATATCAAAGCAGGAATTGCTTCAGGTTCTTATTTTTGTATTGTGTTGTTTGCCGATGACTCTCAATATCCTCATGGGGTTACTACTCCTCAGGATTTAAAAGATAACGATGTTGTACTTATCGACACAGGCTGTCGTTTGGAAGGTTATCTGTCTGATATCACCCGAACTTATGTGTACGGTACTCCAACAGACGCACACATCAAAATATGGAATTTAGAAAAGGCCGCACAAAAAGCCGCTTTTGATGCCGCACAATTAGGGGCAACCTGCGGTTCGGTCGATGATGCGGCACGCAAAGTAATTGCAGCAGGTGGTTTGAGTGCCGATTACGAATTGCCGGGCTTACCTCATCGCGTGGGTCATGGAACAGGATTAGATATTCACGAACATCCATATTTGGTAAGAGGCAATACTACTGTTCTGCAAGAAGGAATGGTAGTAAGTAACGAACCGATGCTTTGCATCCCGGGTCAATTCGGGATTCGTCATGAAGATCATTTTTATATGACCGCTGAAGGCCCAAAATGGTTCACTACTCCAATGCACAGTATTGATAATCCGTTTGGCATTGACATCAATTAAACTGTATTTAATTTTAAAAAGCATAAAAAAAGGGAAACAATATCGTTTCCCTTTTCTTCTTTACAAACCAAATTATTTATTTAACCAATAACTTTTTAGTATCTGTGAAGCTTCCATCTGTAGCTACCACTATATAAACTCCTTTTCTAAGACGGTGTACCGGATAAGAAACTGTGTTTTTTACAATGTCAATAACATTTCCTGTACTGTCGTAGATGGTGATTTTAGTATCCGCCAGGTTTAAATTAGCGAAGTTGAAATTAACCACTTCCGAAGCCGGATTAGGATACATCGTAAATGATTTTGTAAAATCAGTCTGATCTGCTCCTGCACTTCCGTTTTGCAAATCAATGGTCAACGGAGCACTCCAGTTACTTGCCTCAGTTGCATTTTTAGCTCTAACTCTAAACTGATAAACGGTTTGTGTGCCTTGTTTCGGAACCCATAAATAATAGGTTGTGGAAGTTCCGAAAGTGGTCCAGCCTGTACTAGCATTATTCAACTGTACTTCATAACTTGTTGCATTCGCCACTGTATTCCATGAAGCATAAAATCCGGATGAATACACTCCTGAATTCCCAATATTGGCTGGTGTCGGCAAAGTTGTCGGATTAGGTGTCGAACCTGCAACAACCGTATAGTCTTCCACATCACCATCTCCAATGTTTCCACAAGCCGACGGGTTCGCATAATATTTCATTACAATGCGCATTCTGGTCGTTCCGGTAAACGCAATTGGTGTAAAACTGCCTGTAGCTGTTCCGGTAGAAGAAATTCCGTCAATCACTTTTTCAGAAGCATCAAAAACATTGTTTTTATTGTAATCGATCCACACTCCCCAGTATTCTAAATAAGATCCTCCGGAAAAACCTGCCGCCAGACTAACATTTGTAGCTACTCCCGGAGTTACAGTTACAGTTTTAGACGTAAGATTAGCATACCCCCCTGCATCTTTACCGGATGTATTGGTAAAACTTCCAATAGTTACTGAATTGATGTATTCGTAATTATTATTCCCCTGAGCAGTACAATACGCTGAGCCTGCTGCAAGAGTAGCTGTAACCTCATTAGAATAGGCGGAGTAAATGCTATTTGCTTTTGCACGTACTCGGTATTTATAAGTACTTCCGGCTGTCAGACCTGTGTTGGTATACGTAGCCGCTGTACTTGGTAATGTTGTTATTTCGGCAAAAACATTATCTGCTCCTGCTCTTTCTACTACAATGTTTGTCGCATTAGTTGCGTTGTTTACCCATGTCAATTGTGCCTGTAAACTGGTGTTGTTTACTGCAGCCGTCAGACTTGTAGGTGCCAAAACAGTTACAGGTGCCTGAGTTCCGGCCTGAATGGATTCGTTTGGCTTCGTATTGTAAGCATAGTCTAAAACGGAATAACCAACTCCACCTGCTTCTACTTTAACATGCATCCAGCCATAACAGGTACGGCCTCTGCTTTTATATTCAAAACCGATATAACCTGTTTGGTTGTCCCAGGCTGTATAACTTGCCGTTCTTAAATCTAACTGATCCGGATATGCCGCTCCGGGGGTTACAAAATTACTTGCGGCACCAATTGTAGTTCCCTCTGTAATTAAACTAATGTTACGTGTACCTGTAGGTCCTACCAGTCTTTTGCCATAAGTTTCTACTTTTAAAGCAGCAGCAGCAAACTGCCATGCTCCATACTCCGTATTATCTCCAATCCCTAAATCAAAATACTGCCAGGTTTGGGCTGCCGAAGCAACATAATCAGGATTGTTTACATAAAAAACTCCGTAAGGTGCATCAAATTTCAAATTGATCGTTTTTGATGACGTATCAAGAGTCGCAATTCCTCCTGTGATTGCAGCATCTTTGAATGTAATGACTACAGCAGCATCATTTGCAGGAAGATGTGTGCTTGCTTTTCCGGTAAAGGAAACCACTACTTTATTATTTCCCTGAAGTGTCAATACAGCGGTTAATCCTGAAGGAACTCCTGTAATAGCAAAATCAGTTCCAGCAGTTAAGGTTCCAGTACTTTTTGTAAAAGTTCCATTGTTAGTAGATAACGAAATTGTACTGGTCGTGGTAACACCACCGTCATTTGCCTCCGCCTCGTACAGTATACTTTCTGATAAAACAACCGCCGTTTTATTAGTCACACCGGTATAAATAGGCGCATTGGGTTGTGTATTGTAGGCATATTCAGAAATGATGTAACCGTCTCCATTTGCCGCAACGCTTATTTTGAACCAGCCATAGCAAGGCAATCCATCGATTTTGTATTCAAAACCTACATATCCCGATTTTCCATCCCAGGCGGTATAACTCGCTGTTCTTAGATCTAATTGATTTGGGTATGCTCCCGGAGCAGTCATATTACTTGTCGGACCAACTGCGGTGTTTTGAGCTAATAAGGTAATGTTTCGGCTACCACTCTCGCAAGTTAATCTTTTGCCATAAGTTTCAATTTTTAATGCATTGGCCGCATAACGCCAACCTCCGAATGAAGTGTCGTCTCCTTTTGCAATATCAAAAAACTTCCAGGTTAAATTTGAAGAGATGTTAATATCCGGCATGTCTACAAAGAAGATTCCATAAGGATCCGTAAATCTTAAATTGTAAAACAAAGCAGTACAAGACAAACCTGCAGTTCCTCCTGTAAATGCCGCAGGTAAGAATGTGATTCCGGCAGTTGTATTTTGCGTTGCTGCATGATTTGTTGCTTTTCCTGAAAGTGTTACCGTCACCTGACCATTTGAATTTACAGTAACAACTGGTGTGATTCCGGCTGGAAAAGTATGTGTAAAATGGGTTCCTGCTGACAAAGTTCCTGAACTTAGTGCAAAAGTCTTTCCTCCGCTTAAAGTTACCACTGAGGCTGTATCAAAAGATCCATCATTGATAACAGCTTCTTTAAAAGTAGTTCCGGTTGCTACTAAACTGCTTTCAGTCGTGTTCACTCCGGTATCAATTAAGTTTTGCGGCTGCCAGAGCGTAATCCTTGCCGGATGCTGTAAGGCTGCCAGCATTCTGTCAATCTGACCCTGGGTGTACATTTTATAACAGCCTTGTGCACCATTGTACCCCATATAATTTTCGATGTTTACTTTATCTCCTGTACAATTAGTTCCCGGTGTACAAGCCAGAGTATGCTTAGCATCTTCTGCAGGAGTGTCGGCAACTTCATCTGTGCCGGAGCAGCCTCCTTCAAAAGTGTGAATCAGGTTTAAGAAATGTCCAAATTCGTGTGTAAGGGTTGCCGAAAATTCTTTGCTGTAGGAGTTGTCGTAAAGATAAGCTCCGTTAAAAACGACACGTGCTGTGTTATTGGCCGTCATACCAGAATCAGGATACCAGGCAACTCCTGAATTGTTAAAAACTCCTTCGTTATACAAATCATTCTGAATGTAAACGTTCATATATTTTTTATTGTCCCAGGCATCCGCAGCAATCTGATCATCGTAACCACCGCCATTTCCGTAACCGTTTTTGGCCGCATGGAAAACAACACCCGTGGTACATCCGCCATTAGGGTCTTTTTTCGCCAGTTTAAATTCGATGTTTAATGTTCCTCTTCTCGCTTGAAAAAAGGGCTCAACTGTTTGGTAATCGGCATTCCTGCCATTGAAATCGTCATTTAACTGAGCCAAATGATTGACGATTTTTTCATAGGTAATGGTTTTTCCGCTTTGAACGTCTCCATAAATATGGAAAACCACGGGGATAACATAAGTAGGTGTTGCTGCTGTTTTTGAAGTGTTGCTTTTACGCTGAAGGATAAATGTTTTGGTAAAGGCATCAAAATCTTTTTTTTCCTGAAGTGATTTGGGGCTATTCCGATACACTTTGGCGTTTTCTTCTGTCGTCCGGCAAGGAAGTCCCTGCGCGCTCATTTTCCCTATCGAAAAAACGAGCATTAATACTAGTAGTTTTGTTTTCATTTTTTTTGGGTTAATTTGTTGCCACCAAAATTACCAGCATAGCTTCTATTTTATTGATACTATGTTATTTAAAAACAATATATAATTAACAACTTTTTAACTTTAAAAAAACACATAATTAAAAAATAAACCAAATAAATCAAGCATTCACAAATAAATTAGGCTATTTTTTAAATAAAACAAAACCAAGACTTCGACTTCGCTCAGTCGGACAATAGGATTCAATAAGTAAGACCTGACCTTCACTCAGTCCGACAATGGGATTCAATAAAGACTTCGACTTCGCTCAGTCGGACAATGAGGCTCGGGAAACAAGACTTCGGCTTTGCTCAGTCGGACAATGCAATGCAAAAAGAGACTTCGACTTCGCTCAGTCGGACAATGAGGCTCGGGAAACAAGACTTTGGCTTCGCTCAGTCGGACTATGGGATTAAATAAAAATAAAAAAACCGGAACCTAATTAAAGGCCCCGGTTAAAAACAGGAAAACTAATTCAAATTAAAATTTATCCCAGAAAATTTTTGTAGTCATCAAATCCCCTCCCATGGCAGCAGCAGCAGCCTCATAATTTCCTTTGTTTAAGGTTTTATCAAAAAGAGAGTAAATAGTACGAACCGGTACTTTTCCTTTTGCCGCATCAACAGCAGTTGAAGGGGCTAACAATACAGGAAAATCCAGTCTTCTGTATTCTGTCCATGCCTCAAATCCTCTGTTGTAATAAGCAATCCAAAGCTGGTAAGCGATTTTTTCTTTTGTTGTTCCGGCAGCAGTTGCAAAGTCAACATCTGTTCTGTTTACATAGGTCTGTGCATCAGCATTCGCAACTCCCCAAAAGTTCATGCTTGCCAAAATTCCTTTTTTATAATATTCTTCCGGAGTTCCTCCTACGCTAAATCCTCTGTTTGCAGCATCTGCCAAAAGGAAACAGGTTTCGGTGTAATCAAAAATTACTCCCGGGTTTGTTCTTTCTTTCAATCTTGATCCCATGTTTGAAAAATCGCCATAACTTACTTGTTTGGCATAAGGAGCTCCTTTATAGCTACCGCCTTTTTTAGAATTTGGATTAAAGAATATATCACGTCTTGGGTCATTTTTTCCATTTAACTGATTCACAAAATATTCAGTCGGAATCGTTTGACTTTCGTTTACCAAAGTATCATACAACGGATTCATATCAACAAGTGATGAAAAATACTGGAACAATGCTGTTTCCTCTTCACTGCTCATTACTCCTGAATTGTAAGCACTTTCTACTATTGTTTTTGCTTTAGCGGGCTCAATGTCTGCAAGGTGTAATCCAAGTTTTAATTTCACACTATTCGCTAATGTTTTCCATTTTGCCACATCGCCTTTGTAAATTAAATCGGCTTTACCAAAGCTCTCTTTACTGCCGTCCATAGCAGCAATAGCAGCATCTAATCTGGCAGCTAGATCTAAATAAATGGTTTTGGCATCATCGTATTTTGGATAAGGATACAGATTAATATCCAAAGCTTCACTGTAAGGCACGTTTCCAAACAAATCTACAAGCGCCTGATACGCCATCACAATCTGAACGTCAAGTACTGCGATTTTGTTTTTCTTAATTGCAGTATCAACAGCTCCTAAAGCTTCTTTGCTCTTTATGTCTTTTTGAGCGTTCACCAAATCCTGCAAAACGTCTCTGTATAACAACGTTGAAAGAGAACTTCCTAAATTTCTTCTTTCCATATTGTAGTTCACCTCATCGGTATAGGTTGTGGTAGACCAATACTGAGCATATCCTCTAAAATTGTTGCTGTTTACTGAAGCATTGGTCAGGAAGTAGGCATAATTTACCTGTGCATTGCTCATAAGTGCCCCCGGCAAAACGGTGGTATAGGCTTTTTTGTCCTGATTTAAATCTTCTAAGTTATCACAAGAGGCTACCGAAAGTAAGATGGCTCCTGCAAAAAATATCGTTTTTACTATTTTCATTTTTTTTTGTTTTTAGAATTGAACTTTCATATTAAAGTTATACTCTTTTGAGGTAGGCAAAACTCCAGTTTGAAAGCCCTGAAGATTTCCTGACGAAAGTCCTGCTTCCGGATCAGCGTACGGCAGATTTTTATGAATAATCCACAAGTTGCTTCCATTAACTGACAAAATCATGTTGGTGATAAAAGTCTTCGCCAGGAATTTTGATGGCAATCTGTAGCTTAATCCTAATTCACGTAATTTCACATAAGAAGCATCGTAAACATATTGCTGTTCCGGCATGGAGTTGTAAAATGAATATCCATTTGCTCCTTCTACACTTACCACTTTATCATTTGGAGTTCCGTCTTCTTTAACCCCAGACAACAGAATCCCTCCGCCGCTTGCGATCGGATTTCTTTGTGGATTTCCTAAATGGTTGTTCGAAACCGTACTTTCATAAATACCTGTAGTATGTCCGAAACGCTGGTCTAATGAATAAACGTCTCCTCCTTTTTTCACATCAATCAAAAAGTTCAATGAGAAATTTTTATAGGTAATTACGTTGTTCAAACCACCAATCCAATCCGGGTTTATATCCCCAATTGTTGCTCCGGCCGTTTGTAAATATCTTCCGTTTGAACGAATTACTTTTTCTCCGTTTAAATAAGTAAATCCGGAACCGATCAACTGTCCAATTGGTTTTCCAACCTCAGCAACATATCCTACTCCCTGGAAAGATCCTAACGAAATTCTGTCAGCTCCTCCTAATGAAATTACTTCATTTTTATTGGTAGACCAGTTTACTTTTGCTTCCCAGCTAAAATTGGCCGTTTTTACCGGAATTACAGACAAGGTTACCTCATATCCTTTATTTTGAACATCACCTCCGTTTATCCAGGCTCTGGTGTATCCGGTTTGTGTAGGTGTTTCCACTGAAAGAATCTGATTGGTTGTATTGCTTTTGTAGTAAGAGAAATCAAGACCTACACGATTATTGAACAATTTAAGTTCTATACCGGCTTCAAGACCTCTTGTCAGCTCACTTTTTAAATTAGAGTTACTTTTATTGTTTTCTGTAGAGAAACGAATTCCGTCAGGTCCAAAATTATCACCTTTTGGATAAGTTGCTGCAATGACAGCAAACGGAGCATCATTACCTGTTTCTGCATAATTCAAACGAAGTTTTCCAAAAGACAACCAATTTGTTTTAATGTGGTTACTAAAGATATAAGTTCCTGTAATCGAAGGGTACGTATAAGTACTATTACTTGATGGTAACGTTGAAGATTTATCTACACGATAACTTCCCTCTAAGAAATAAGTTTCCATAAAATTGAAACTCGCATTAGCATAAACACTGTTGGTACCGATGGCTACTTCTGACTCACCAGGGCTGTTGATTTTATCAATAGAATTACTCAAAGCATAAATTCCAGGCACTACCAGTCCGCCATTTGTCGCTGTAAAAATGGACTTACTCACTGAACGTCTTGAATTAGCTCCAAGCATTCCGTTGAACTTAATTCCGTCTGTAATATTAGTTTTAAAATTCATGATCAAATCGAAGTTGATCTCTCTGAACGTTTTATCAAATCTGGTATATTGTCCAAGTGCATTTGGTGTTCTTTTTGATCCCACAGCAATGCGCTCTTCCTGTAACTGATTATAGGTATCTACAGCACCTTTACCTGTAATCTCAAACCAATCGGTGATTTGTGTATTCAAAGCAAAGTTTCCGAAAAAACGATCACGATTTAAAGTATTGTAGTTGTTGTATCTTTGAAAATAAGGATTGTCATGAAACTGCAGTGTTAAATCATTTGGTCCTCCAACACTCCAGGTTGTATTTTTTCCTGTAAGATCATAAGCATCTTTTAAATCCTGAAAATCTACACTTGTAGAATACCATTGTCTGATACTGCTCAGATAGTTGTTTCCACCATCACCGTAACCGGTTTCATTCATTCCTTTCGCATCTGCTTTTAAATAATTAGCCGATGCCGAAATTTTAGTTTTAGGCAGAATGTTATAGCTTCCGGAGAAGTTAAAATTGTCTTTACGATTGTTACTGTTTGGCAAAATCCCCTGATTCATGTTATAGTTCGTATAACCAAATCTGAAATCTCCTTTTTCACCTGATCCGGTAAAAGCAATATTATTAATGAACGTCAAGCTCTTTTGGTAAAAATCATTTGGATTTTTCTTTACTGCTGTCCAGGGCGTAGCTTTTCCGTAACCCGGTAATTCAGGGTAGAAAGAACTCCAGTTGTACACTAACAAATTAGGATCAAATTTAGGTCCCCATGAGGCATCATCGGTTGCAGCATATGGATGTACCCCACTTCCTAAATCAACTGTTCCGTAGAAGTCACCATATCCTCCACCGTATTGATTTTGATACTCTGGTAAGGTTTTTTTATCGACTACACCAACAGTAACTCCGGAGCTAAAACTTACGCCTAAACCTCCTTTAGATTTACTTCCTTTTTTTAGCGTTACAAGGATCACCCCGTTTGAAGCTCTTGAACCATACAAAGCAGAAGCTGCAGCTCCTTTCAGTACGTTCATCGTTTCGATATCGTCAGGATTGATATCCGAAGCGGCATTTCCGTAATCGTATCCTCCTGTGTTACCTCCGCTTTTCTGATCGGCACTATTGGTATTGTCATTATTCAACGGAATACCGTCTACAATCCATAACGCCTGATTGTTTCCGGTTAAGGAAGTAGTACCACGAATCACCACATTCGTTGAACCTCCAATATTATTGTTACGTCTGATTTGTACACCGGCAATTTTACCTGAAATTGCATTGGCTACGTTACCATTGTTTACTTTGGTCAGGTCTTCTCCTTTAATTTCCTGAGTGGCATAACCTAAAGATTTCTTTTCTCTTTTAAGCCCCAACGCCGTAACAACAACCTCCCCAAGCTGCTCTGAAGCAGGAGATAAAGAAACATTGGCAGTATTCCCCGTAACGGTTACCTCTACAGCCTTCATTCCAATATAATTAAAGATTAAAACAGCGTTTTGACTTGTCTTTATAGAATATTTACCGTCAAAATCAGTTTGAGCTCCTGTTTTTGTTCCTTTGATCAATACACTCGCACCCGGTAAAGGTAAGCCTGCATTATCTGAAACAATTCCCGATACAACCCGCTCCTGTGCGAGCGCAAATTGTGCTAGCAGTACAAAAAAAAGTACTACCGTTTTTCTTTGAAAAAACTTGAATTTCATAAAATGGTTTTATAATTAGTATTGGCAAATGTTTTGCTTTTTTGATAATTTTTATGATAATATATTATCGCAAAAACCTATTATATTACCCTTTTATTACATATTTAATATTTTACATGTATTATCTTACCCTTTCAAATTCGAACAACATACGTGCTTATTTTCTTACTTTTTGTCTTTTTTCACTTGATTTTAGACCACAAAAAAAGGGAGAAATCCTTTTTACAGAAATTCTCCCCTTTTTTATGCTTTTAAAATGATTTTATTTCGCTCCCGGAGGACACTTTTCTTCTATAAATTTTATAAAAGTATCGACTAAATGTTTTCGGGTTCCTTCGCCTTCATGAATGCTGTGCGTACGATTTGGATAGATCATTAAATTAAAAACTTTGTCGTATTTGATCAGTTCATCAATCAAAACTTCTGCATTTTTATAGTGCACATTATCATCGCCGGTTCCGTGAATGTAAAGCAAATTTCCTTGTAAGTTCTTTGCGTGTGTTACGGGTGAAGCCTGAATATAGGCAGCTTCATTCTCGTCCGGCAATCCCATATAACGTTCGGTGTAAATATTATCGTAAAAATGCTGATCGGTAACTGCTGCGATGGCTACTCCGGTTTTATAGATCTCAGGATACTGAAACATTAGATTCAAAGTTACGGCTCCACCTCCGCTCCATCCGTGTATGGCCACTCTGTTCGCATCAATAAAGTTCCATTTCAGTACTTCTTTGGCCGCCATAGCCTGATCACGGGTGTTGATGATTCCAATATTTTTGTAAATTGATTTTCTCCATTTTCTTCCTTTCAAAACCGGAGTTCCTCTATTGTCCATTGCAATTCCAATATAGCCTTTAGGAATTAAAAAGTCAATAAATCCATTAAAATAAGGCATGTCATTCGCTACCGAAGCCATTGGCTCTCCGTAAACGTAAAAGAACACCGGGTATTTTTTTGTCGGATCAAAATCAAGAGGTTTTGCCATGATTCCATCGATTTCAACTCCGTCGACAGTGCTTACTTTGAATTTCTCTAATGAAAAGTCACGTGTTGGTTTTACCAAAACATCAGCCTCTTTTGGCAGTATTTTTTTATGATCGGAAAGTGAAACTAAGCGTACATTAAAATCGCGATTGATATTAGAATTGGTGTGTTTGGCATACGATCCGTCTGTCGAAAACTCATATTCATTAGTTCCTTCAAATACTTCCGGAGTTATTCTTTTGGTTTTAAGCGAATTAATATTCGTCTCATACAGATAACGCTGCGTAGCATCTTTTGGACTTGCGATATAATAAATTGATTTTGTCTTGTCATTATAAGCTTTAAAATAAGCATCGAAATTTCCAGTTGTGATCAGTTTTTTCTTTTTTCCGTCACGGCTTATTTTGTACACATGCATCCAGCCATCGGCATCTGAACTCCATAAAAAAGATTTACCGTTGTCTACAAACTGACAAGGAAAACCATCGTACACGCCAGAGGAAATATCAAAAACATCAATCCATTCTGCTGATTTTTCCTGATACACTAAAGTTGCTTTCCCAGACTGCGTATTGCAATTGTAAATCGAAGCCTGATTTTGATTTCGATTCAATTGTATAGCCATTACCTCATCTTTTGCCACCCATTCCATACGAACCAAATAATTATTATCCGGTTCACCCGGAATATCAAGCCAGTTGGTTTTTAAAGAAGCGATATCAATAACTCCAATTTTTACAGCAGAAGGTTTTTCTCCAGCTTTTGGATATTCTACCGGAATTACAAATGGGTATAAAGCGTCTGTATTGTTAATCATTAAGTGAAACTTTGTCTCCGAAGCATCTACACGCCAAAAAGCTATACTTTTACCATCAGGACTCCAGCGAAATCCGTCACGTGCGGCCAGTTCTTCTTCGTAAACCCAGTCAAAAGTTCCATTGATTACCTTATCAGTTCCATCTGTCGTTAAAGCGGTAATCTTTCCTGACGCCAGATTTTCAAGGTAAATATTGTGTTTTGAAACGTAAGCTACATTTTCGTTATCCGCAGAAAATTTGGCAAACATTAAAGAAGACTCTTCTAAGCCGGCTCCCAATTTTCTTCCTTTTCCGGTCGTCAAGTCAAAAAACCAATAGTCACCTCTGGTATTGGCTCTCCACACTTTTTTTGAATTGGTATAAACGAGAACTTTGGTTTTATTCTGGTTCCAGACTAATTCTTCTACTTCTCCGTTAAAACCTGCATTTGTTAATTGCTGTCTGGTTAAAACAGTGGTATTCTGATTGAGTTTATCCACATCATATACCAAAATATCCTTTCCGGAATTTACCCAAAACGAATGTGAATTGGGCAGCCACTTTAATTCGTTAATATCAATATCCTTTTGAGCCCAAATGCCCGAGCAAACCAAAAGAAGCAGTAAGAAGTGTTTTTTAATCATGGTTTATTTCGTATTTAATAGCTGTTCTATTTCTTCAATTTCAATAGGCATATCTTCGGATAAATTAATGTTTCCGTCTTCGGTTAACAAATAATCATTTTCCAGTCGGCAGCCGATTCCTTCTTCCCGAATATAAATTCCAGGCTCGCAGGTAAGCACCATTCCTTTTTCAAAAGGTTTGGAATACAACCCCACATCATGAACATCCAGTCCTAAAAAGTGAGCCGTTCCGTGCATGAAGTATTTTTTGTATACAGGATTTTCGGGATCTTGCACTGCAATTTCTTCCAAAGTAATCAAACCTAATTTTACCAGTTCGACTTCCACCAGACCTGCCATCTGCGCTTCGTACTCTTTCGATAAAACACCCGGTTTTAAAAATTTTGATCCTTCTTTCAGACAGTGCAAAACCGATTGGTAAACTTCTTTCTGACGGGCTGAAAATTTTCCGTTTACCGGAAGACAGCGCGTAGTATCGGAATTGTAATTGCCATAACAAACCCCAAAATCGACCAAAAGCATATCGCCGTCCTGACAAACCGAATCATTGGTATTGTAATGTAAGACACAGGCATTCTTGCCCGAAGCGATAATAGGTTTGAAGGCATGACGATTTCCTCCGTTTTTAATATAATGGTACGCGAGTTCAGCCTCCAGTTCGTATTCTTTTACATTCGGCTGTACCGCTTTTAACAATGCTTTGAATCCTTCGATACTTATAGCCACGGCTTTTCGGATTAAAGCGATCTCTTCATCTGATTTTACAGGACGCAACTCTCTCGTTATTTTGGCCACTCGCTCGTAGTGATGCAGCGGATATTTTTGCTTGCACCACTGAATCATTCGATCCTGGCGGGTATTCATTTCCGAAGTTATTCTTTTAATGTGCTCGTTATGTCCCAGATAAATGGCATCGGCCTCGAAGGCAAACAGCTGCAGGACTTTTTCAAATTCGTGTATCCATTTTACATTTTTAATTCCGGAAAGAGCTGTAACTTTTTCTTTGGTCAAGAAATCTCCATCCCAGATTAACGTATGTTCACTGACTTCTTTTACAAATAAAATAGCTCTGTTTTCTTCTTTAAAAGCATCGGGATAGAGCACCAGAATAGTTTCGTCCTGCTCAATTCCGGACAGATAAAACAAATCATTATTTTGTGCAAACCCCATGACATCATCTGCATTATTGGGCATCACATCGTTTGAAGTAAGAATAGCCAAACTGTTAATCTGCATTTTTTCGACAAACCTCTTACGGTTATTTTCGAATAAAGAAGCCGGAATTGAATCGTATCTCATAATTTATAATTGAAACATTTTAGTATCAACCGAAGTTGTTTTGCCTGAAATAATCTCTGTAATTATTTTTCCGGTTGCCGGTGCAAGGCTTAACCCCATCATCGCATGTCCGGTGGCGAAAGTCAAATTTACAACTTTTTTGGCACGCGTAATGATTGGCATTCCCGAAGGTGTACAAGGTCTGAAACCAAACCAGGTATCCTTATTTTCAGGCATTCCCACCTGCATATCGGGATAAAACTCGTTGATACTGTTTATGATTCCCTGTAATCTGTTTTTATTGATTTTGGTATCTCCGGTATGAGTAATCTCCATAGTTCCCCCAAAACGAATATCATTGTTCATAGGGGTTACGGCTACCTTTCCTTCGCATAGAATCGAAGGAATCGAAGGTTTGTGATCTTGGTCCTTCAGTGTAAAGCTGTATCCTTTTCCCGGTAAAATAGAAACTGAAATCCCGAGTTTTTTAGCCAGTGAAGGACTCCAGGAACCTGCCGCCAGCACAACTTCATCTGTGGCAAATATACCTTTGTCTGTTACGATCTTCGTAATTTTATGATGATCGAAAGTAAAATCCTGTACTGTGGTACCGGAGTGAATTTCTACTTTTAAGCGCTTTAATTCTTCTTTGATAAACTGCATGAATTTTTGTGGATACAAATGCGCGTCGCCTTTATAGTGTATCCCTCCTAAAATATCGGTTTTAGTACCGTTCTCCAGTTTTGCAACTGCTGCTGCAGAAAGATAGTCTACTTTTAAACCCAGCTTTTCGGCTTCTCGTCCTTCATGAAACATTTCATGTGCTGTTTTATCCGTTTTGTACAACATCAGAAGTCCTTTTTCTTCGTAGAAAAACGAATTGTTTTCTCTGGCAAAATCCTGATACAATTCCTTACTCAACAATGACAAATCACGCAGTGCCGGCATTGCATTTGCGACGTGTTTCTCATTGGCATGTTTGTAAAACTGCAGCCCCCATTTCATCAAATTGGCATCTAATCTCGGTTTTACATAAAACGGACTCTGACTGTCGAACATCCATTTGATTCCCTGAGCAATCATACCGGGCTGTGCCAACGGAATAATATGCGACGGAACGATCATTCCGGCATTTCCATAAGAACAACCATCATCCATAGGAGACTGATCAAAAACAGTTACCTCAAATCCTTCTTTAGCCAGATAATAAGCGGTACACAAGCCTATTATACCTCCTCCAACTATACTTACTCTTTTCATTTGTACGAAATTAAAAAATTCATTGAAGAAGAATCTTATCCTCCTTCAATGAATCTAAATTTTTAATATTTTTTAAATCACCTGAAAACCATGAGCATACGGATCATTTTCTTCATCGATGATGATGGTGTTGTAACCGTATACTTTTGCCCAGCCCTGAATGCTCGGTACAATCGCGGGAATTTCTCCAATTGAAGTTTCCTCCACCACTTTTCCAATAAACTTGCTGCCAATATAACTTTCGTGAATAAAATCTTCTCCTACTTTAAGTTTTCCTTTGGCATGCAGCTGTGCAATTCTCGCTGATGTTCCGGTACCGCAAGGAGAACGATCGATGGCTTTGTCTCCGTAGAAAACAGCATTTCGACCTGACGATGTCGGATCCAAAGGCTCTCCCGTCCAAAGCATATGGCTGACATCACGAATGGTATCATTCTCCGGATGAATAAAATAGTCCGGATATTTGGCATTAATTCTCTTACGGACTTCCTGACTCAACTGGATAATTTTACCGGCTGAGAAATTCTGAATTCCGGAGAAATTTTCTTGTGGATCCACAATCGCATAATAGTTTCCCCCGTATGCCACATCAAAAGTAATTTCGCCCAGTTCAGGACAATCAATAGTTAATCCTTCTGCTGCCAAATACGATTTTACATTAGTCAGACGTACCCAGTCGACTTTGTTTCCGGTTTGCTGGTACTCGATATTCACGAGGCCGGCAGGAGCTTCCATTCTTATTTTTCCCGGTACTTTTGGAGTAATCAAACCTTCTTCAATGGCAATGGTAATGGTACCAATGGTTCCGTGACCGCACATTGGCAGACAACCGGAAGTTTCGATAAACAAAATCCCAAAATCATTGGCAGGATCGCTTGGTGGATATAAAATACTTCCGCTCATCATATCATGTCCGCGAGGTTCAAACATTAGTCCTTTTCGGATCCAGTCAAATTCTTTTAAAAAATGCTGGCGTTTTTCGCTCATGTTAGCGCCCGTCAAATTCGGCCCACCGCCTGCCACCACTCTTACAGGATTCCCGCAAGTGTGTGCATCTACACAAAAAAAAGTCTTCTTTACCATTTATGTTATTTGGGATTTTGTTTGAATATTATTTAAAGTTCTTAAAATCTGTAATGGATTCTCATTTTGCAATGCTGCAGGTAATAATTCATTGGGCCAATTCTGATAACTAAACGGTCGAACCCAGCGATAAACCGCATGAATTCCAACGGCAGTAAATCTCGAATCGGAAGAAGCCGGATAAGGCCCTCCGTGAATCATTGAAGGACAAACTTCAACTCCCGTAGGAACACCGTTAAAAATCAATCGTCCCACTTTACTCTGCATCGCTGCAACCAATTCGTCCTGATTTTTCAATTCCTCAGGCTCTCCAATAATGGTACCTGTTAGCTGCCCGTCCAATTGATTAATAATGCTCAGCAATTGTTGTTCATCATCACATTGCACCAGTACCGAAACAGGTCCAAAAACCTCATGACTTAAGGTTTTATTCTCTAAAAAAGTTTTGCCGTCTACAGTCAACACTTTCTGTACTCCGTAATTTGGTGCCGCGTCACCTTTGTATTCTGCAATTTTCACCACACCTTTCTGTGCCAGCATTGTTGCTGATCCTTCTTCAAAACCATTTTTCATTGAGGGATGCAACATACAAAATGGCTCAATTTTCTCAATAGCCTGTGTTAATTCTTCTGAGAATTTATCTAACTCAGCTCCCTTAATTCCAAACAGTAATCCCGGATTGGTACAAAACTGACCTGCTCCAAGCGTGATCGATCCCGCATAAGCCGTAGCCCATTTTTGACTGTTTACCTTTACGGCATTTGGCAAAAGCACCACAGGATTTACACTTCCCATCTCGGCAAAAACCGGAATTGGCTCTGGTCGCTGTGCTGCCAGATCAAACAAGGCTCTTCCGGCACGGATACTTCCGGTAAAACCAACTGCTTTTACTAACGGATGTTTCACCAATGCGGTTCCAAGCGTTGTACCCCCACCAATAAGATTGGAGAAAACACCCTCCGGCATATTTGTTTTTTGCGCTGCTTTTATAATAGCCGAAGCAACCATTTCGCCTGTTCCCACATGCATCGAATGACTTTTTACAATCACAGGACAACCCGCCGCTAATGCTGAAGCGGTATCTCCACCAGCTGTTGAAAATGCAAACGGAAAATTACTGGACCCAAAAACCACCACCGGCCCAAGAGGTACCAAAATTTTACGCAAATCTTCTTTTGGCGCAGGAACCCTGTCTGTTATTGCCGTATCAATTGCAGCCTGAACCCAGCTCCCTTCAATGAGCATTTGGGCAAACGCGCGTAGCTGACCAACCATTCTTCCGCGCTCCCCCTCTGCTCTGCCCATTGGAAAGCCGGATTCACTGCAATACTGAACTAACAAATCATTTCCTAAAGCTACGATTTCGTCAGCGATAGCATTTAAAAAACCAGCTCTTTCTAAACCGGAATATTTTTTATACGTTCCAAATGCCTGATGAGCCAAAGCAACTGCTTCTTCAATTTCTTCATGAGTTGCTTCTGTAAAAACCCAAGGATTTTCGACATTCTGCTGTGGATTAAATGTTTTAAACGTTTTATTACCAGCAGCTTTTAGTGTACTTCCCACGTAATTTTTTCCTGTAATCATATTTCTTTTTTGTTGTTTGAATAAATACTTTACAATTCTTAGCGTCTGTTTAAAATTTATTATTGAGATTTATTATCAAAGGATTTTCGAGCGAAAAGAGGCAAATTTTAATAGAATAGCAGCGCTATTGTAGTAAAATTTAACGACGCTACAGCCGAAAATCATCATAAGAAAGCCAACAAATAAAATTGAAACAGACTCTTAAAGAAGAAATTTGTAAAACCAATTGTATCAGCCTATATACTGTTACAAGTTTTTATAATCAGGCAAAGTTGGTCTTGATGCTAAGGATTTGGCAATAATGTCTAAAACTTTTTCTCTTTCAGCTCCCTGAAGCGGTAATCTTGGTGCGCGAACATATTCTGTCCCGATACCTGTTGCTACTTCTGCAAGCTTAATATTTTGTACTAAAAATGAGTTAATATCTAATTCTAATAAAGGAAGAAACCATCTGTATATCTTCAAGGCCTCATCAATTCTACCGGCTTTGGCTAATTTGTATATTGCAACTGTTTCTCTAGGAAAAGCACATACCAGACCTGAAACCCATCCGTCAGACCCCATCAATAAACTCTCTAAAGCCAGGGTATCTACTCCTGATAAAATCTTTAATCGATCCCCGAAACGGTTAATCATTCTGGTTACATTCGAAATATCTCTTGTTGATTCTTTTACGGCCTGAATGTTATCAAATTTTAACAGATCTTCAAACATATCCAGTGTAACTTCAATTTTATAATCTACCGGATTATTGTATATCATTATTGGAAGTGATGTATTTTTTGCGACTTCAGAAAAATAAGTTACCGTTTCGAAATCAGAAGCTTTGTAACGCATTGGAGGCAGCATCATTAATCCTTTTGCTCCATCTTGTTCGGCTTTATTGGCTGCTAAAATTGCGGCACGTGTAGTTTGCTCTGCAATATTCATAATTACCGGCACCTGATTGTTTACCAGCTTTACAGTATTTTTCACCAATTCTCTTCTTTCCTCTTCCAAAAGAGTACTGGCTTCTCCTAATGTTCCACCCAGAATTATTCCATCAACACCTGCCTCTAATTGTGCTTGTAAGTTAACTTCAAACATTCTGAAGTCTAATTTATCATCTGCAGTAAATTTGGTTGTTACTGCCGGCATAACGCCTTTCCATTGAATACTCATAATATCGATTTTAATTAAAACCAAAATTATTTATATTGAACAAAGCAAGAGGCTGAAAAATTACCTCAAAACAATACTATATTACCCTATATAAACTGATTACACAAAAAACCAATTAATATATTGCTATTTTTTTGACAAAATAAAATATATTTGAATGAACTAACCTTGACCAACCATGAAAGTTTTTCCATTTAAAATCCCTAAATCGGGAGAAGATCCTCTTATATATCAAGAGGATAGAGAGATTGTTTTTTACGACAAACTCCATCAACACGAAGAAATACAAATTAGTTTTATCGAAAAAGGACAGGGCGCCATTTTTGCAGGAGATACCATCTCGCATTACCGCGAAGGCGATATCTTAATGATTGGAAGCAATTTACCTCATGTTTTCAGAAGTGAAGTATATGACAATGAATCTTCCGTTATGCGTACCTTATTCTTTACTACAGGCTCGTTTGGAAAAGATTTCTTCTCCCTAACCACTTTCAAAAACATCCAGCCTTTTTTAGAAAACAGCAAAAATGGGTTTATCACCCACAATCCCCCTAAAAAAATCGTCAAATCTTTCAAAAAACTAAAAAAATCAGACAACTACGAACGCTTCATTTTGTTTCTGGAAATCATAAAGTGGCTTTCTAACAGTGAGAGAGAACAGCTCTCCAACCATTTGTACGATAAAAAAATTACGGATAATGAAGGCAAACGAATGCAGACGGTATTCGAACACGTAATGACCAACTACCAAAAAAACATTAACCTGGATGAGATTGCTTCGATTGCTAATATGACTAAAAATGCATTCTGCCGGTATTTTAAAGTCCGGACCAACAAGTCCTTTTTCCAATTTTTAATAGAAGTGAGAATCGAACATGCTTCCAAACTGCTGGCCAACAACAGTGAACTTTCGGTTCTCGAAATTGCCGAATTATGCGGCTTTAACAACATCTCCAATTTTAACAGAAAGTTTAAAGAACTCAAGCAGACTTCTCCGTTGCAATACCGAAAACTGAATCTATAAGTAGTTTAGTACTGCTTAACCGCAAAGGGCGCAAAGTTTTTTTGTCTAAGTTTACACATATAAACGCAAGGTTCGCAAAGCTTTATCTTATTGCTTTGCGAACCTTGCGTTTTACTTTTAAACTTGAATAAAAAAATTTGCGTGCCTTGCGTAAACCTTAGCGTGCCTTGCGGTTAAAAAACTATTCAATTGAAAGCCTCGTCATAATGAGATAATGATTTGAGTTTTTATTGTCTGTAAAATATAAACCGCAAGGGACGCAAAATTCTCTTCTTGTTAGATTTTATATAAACGCAAAGTTCGCAAAGCTTTACCCTGTAGCTTTGCGAACTTTGCGTTTTACTTTTAAACTTGAATAAAAAAAATTTGCGTGCCTTGCGTAAACCTTAGCGTGCCTTGCGGTTAAAAAAAACTATTCAATTGAAAGCCTCGTCATAATCGGATAATGATCTGAATTTTCAAAGTCAGAAAAACTCTCAAATTGTTTGACTTTCATTTTACTGTCCGTAAAAATATAATCAATACGTGCCGGATAATAACGAAACTTATAGGTGGCTCCAAATCCTTCTCCAGCTTCTTCAAAGGTGTCTTTGAGTTTTCCTTTGATATTTCGGTACACATACGAAAACGGACTATTATTCATATCTCCACAAATAATAATCGGGTTTTTGCATTGTTTGATATTTTCTTTAAAGATCTCTGCCTGTTCCTGCTGTTGTCTAAATCCTTTACTGATTCGGGTATAAATTAACTGCGATTTTTCCTGATTGACATGATCGATATTATTTGAAATATCACTTACATCCGGTGAAATTTTTATAGACTGCAGGTGCATGTTGTACACACGAATAACCTCTTTACCTCTTTTAATATCGGCATAAATTACGTTATTATCTGAGTTTGGAAAGATGATATTTCCCTGATCAATAATAGGAAATTTTGAAAAGATCGCCTGACCTGTTTTAATTTTATTTCCCTCGATGAAAATGTAACGATGCGGATACACCTTCAAATCCAGATGAGCCGAATTGGAATACTCCTGAATACATAAAATATCCGGATCTTTTTCGTCGATAAAAGCTTTTATATTGGAAGGAATATCGTCGCGGTCGAGCCATTTAAAAACATTAAAAAGACGCACGTTATAACTCATTACAGAGAAATCTCTTTCGTCCTTAACATATTCTTTTGCCGAGAATTTATAAAATTTACTGATAAAAGTAATTCCGGTTAACAGTACCAAACCGGAAAGAATAAGACGTTTTTTAAACTGAATTCCCCAATAGACAAAAAACAAACCATTGAGAACGAAGAAAGCCGGCATAAAGAGCGTTAAAACCGATAGAAGCGGAAAACTCTTTGGTGCCAGAAATGGTAAAATATAAATACTAAACGTCAGTACAGTTAGCACTATATTCAAAAAGAACATTATTTTATTAAACCATGAAAGGTTCTTCATATTGCGGGCCTAAAACGATTATTTTCCAGCTTTAAATAAAAACTCTTTTTCTTCTTTTGTCAGACAATCGTAACCGGATTGGCTGATTTTATCTAAAATTTCATCAATCTGTTGTTGCGTTTTGTCTTTCGTAACAATTCTTGACGTCACTTTTTCAGTAGGTTTTTTGTAATTTTTATGAACTTTTGTGAATGGGGTCGATGGGGATTTTTTAAATAGACTGGCAAAGAAGTCTAATGTTTTGGAAACAATTTTACTAAGATCTGTACCGTTCTGAAGCAGCTTGATAAAAAGGAATCCAAAGAAAGCTCCTGCCAAGTGCGAGATATGTCCTCCAGTATTGTCCAAACGAAACTGCATTAAATCAAGAACCAGTATCACAGCTGTAATGTGCCAAAGCTTTACATTACCTATAAGCAGCAAACGCACATTCATCAAAGGCTGATAAGTGGTAACCCCCATCAGGATTGCCATGATTGCAGCCGAAGCTCCTACGATAGGCGCCGAAATATTTAAAAAATAAAAACTCAGTGCAAAAACAATCCCTGAAAAAATGGCACCTAAAATATACAGCCCGAGATATTGTTTCTGGGTAAAGAAAGTCAGAAATAAATTACTTGCAAAATTCAACACCATCATATTAAACAACAAATGCAGAAAGCCATAATGAAAGAAAGCATACGTCAAAAATGTCCAGGGCTTGAACATAAAAACGGCAGGATCTGATGACAACGCCAGCCAATTCGGAAAGGCAAACTGAGCTGTAGAAAAGTTATAGAATAGCACTAATGAAATCAGGAAACAACCAATGTTCCAAAAAATAACACGCATGGCTATTCCGCCTAATCGATATTGTAATTTTAAATCATCCAGAATGTTCATAAAAGCTTTCTTTAGTTTTTATTTGCAATATTAAAGTTAAAAATTAATTCCAACGATTGTTATTAAACTGATTTTTTTTCCAGTACCACATCATGAAGTACCCAATGACCGCACCTCCAATATGAGCGAAGTGAGCGACCCCTGTACCTCCTCCTCCAAATATAGAATCTCCTTTGAAACCTAAAAACAAATCAATGGCTAAAATTCCGGGAACAAAATATTTCGCCTTAATCGGAACTGGTATAAACATCAAAGCAAGCTCAGCATTTGGAAACATAAAAGCAAAAGCTACTAAAAGTCCGTAAATAGCTCCGGAAGCTCCTACCATTGGTACCTGAGTAATTACAGACGCATTAAATAATCCTTTAAACCCTTCTTCAGTAAGATTGGTCTTTCCAACCCCTTCCAATATTGGCTTAATCTGATCAAAAAACAAATCGGATCTAAAACCCGTTCCGTCACTAAAATTTACATTTAAGATCTGGTGTAATGTCGCATCGGATAGCCCTAAGCTTCTTACCGGCTCTAAAGCTGCCTGGAATTGCAAATAATTTACTCCAATTTGCAATAAAGCGGCACCTAATCCACAGGAGATGTAAAAGAAAATAAACTTCTTTCCTCCCCAAAAATGTTCCAAGGCCGATCCAAAAGAAACCATCGCAAACATATTAAAGACAATATGCAAAATACCACCGTGCATAAACATGTGTGTTATAGGCTGCCAAAGCTTAAAAAAATCGCTTTCTGGAAAAAATAATGCAAAAAACTGCTCGGAAACAGGCACTAACTGAGCACCAATAAAAAATATGATATTAATTATAAGCAGTTGTTTTACGACAGGAGTCATGTTGTTCATCATAAGGCAAACTTTTTATCTATATCTTCTACACGCATTGTGATGAAGGTAGGTTTTTGAAAAGGTGAAATGTTTGGATCTTTACAGGCAAATAATCCGTTAACCAGATTGTCCTGTTCTTTTTCGGTTAAATACGATCCGGTTTTAACCGCTAAACTTTTAGCCATTGATTTCGCAATGGTATCATTCTGGCTGTAACTGTTGGCCGGAATTCCGTCTTGCAAATCACTTAATAATTGTTCAATAACCAGAGAAACTTCGCTTTCGGTAATGTTTACCGGAATTCCCGAAATCACAATATGATCGGTTTGAGCTTCATCAAAAACGAAACCGGTTGTTTCTAAAGAAGGTTTCAGTTCTTCGATCAGTTTCATTTCGGCCGAAGAATAAAATAAATTCAACGGAAACAATAATTGCTGACTAGAAGCCTGGTTAACGGTCATATTCAACAAAAACTGCTCGTACAAAATACGCTGATGCGCTCTTTGCTGATCGACAATCACCATTCCGGATTTAATTGGCGAGACTATATATTTTTTATGAATCTGATAGGTTCCCTGACTGGCTTGTTCAATTTCATTATCGTTAAATAATGAGGAGGTTACTTCTTCGTTTTCAAAGGTAAACGGTGAACTTTCGATACTTTCTGTATCTAAACCGGTATACAAACTTTCCCAGCTTGCCGTTGGCTCGACTCTTTTAGAATAACCGGAATACGAATTTGCTCCTGAGCTAAAACTTGAACCTGAACTGGAACCCGAGCCGGCTCCTGAGCTAAAACCAGAACCCGAACTAAAACCGGAACCTGAGCCCGATTTTGTATAATGCTGATTGGTTTTATCATCTGTAAATGGGTTAAAAGTCCCGTCAACCTGAATCGTTGGCGTTTCGGCTTCTAAATCTTTATAATGATATGGAGTATCTAAATTGGCGTCGCGTTCAAAATCTAAAACCGGTGCGACATTAAACTGTCCTAAACTGTGTTTTATAGAGGCTCTTAAAATGGCGTACAAAGCCTGCTCATCATCAAACTTAATTTCTGTTTTCGTAGGATGAATATTGATATCAATTGTATTGGGCGGGACTTTCAAATATAGAAAGTAACTTGGCTGCGAACCGTCTTTCAGAAGCCCGTCATAAGCCGCCATTACCGCATGATGCAAATAGCCGCTTTTAATGAAACGATCGTTTACAAAAAAGAACTGCTCTCCTCTGCTTTTCTTCGCAAACTCAGGCTTGCAAACAAATCCCTGAACGTTAATGATCTCTGTATCTTCGCTAACCGGAACTAATTTTTCATTGGTTTTACCGGACATGATCCCCACAATTCGCTGACGATAACCTGCTGCAGGCAAATTATACAATTCGCTTCCATTGTGGTAAAAAGTAAAATGAATATTAGGATGCGCCATCGCCACACGCTGAAACTCGTCCATAACATGACGAAACTCCACCGTATCCGATTTTAAGAAATTACGACGTGCAGGAATATTAAAAAATAAATTTTTAACCGCAAAAGAAGTTCCTTTAGGCAAAACAGCTTCTTCCTGCGATACAAATTTACTTCCTTCGATTACAATGTGTGTTCCCAGTTCTTCCTGATCCTGTTTCGTCTTCATTTCCATGTGCGCAATCGCCGCAATAGAAGCCAATGCTTCTCCACGAAACCCTTTAGTATGAAGCGAAAAAAGATCTTCGGCCTGGCGTATTTTTGAAGTAGCGTGACGTGCGAAACACAAACGTGCATCGGTTACACTCATCCCCATTCCATTATCGATAACCTGAACTAATGATTTTCCGGCATCTTTAATAATCAATTTAATGTCAGTTGCTTTCGCATCAACAGCATTTTCTAACAGCTCTTTTACAACCGAAGCAGGTCTTTGAACCACCTCTCCGGCAGCAATTTGATTCGCAACGTGATCAGGAAGTAATTGAATGATACTCGACATTAAAAAATTTGGGTTAAAGGTTGTCCATCGATTTTTATCGAAAATAATTCGCAAAATCTCAGGGTAATATTATTATTTCAATTCTGGTTTTTAAAACCAAGGTGTACAAATTTAATGAATTTCTGTTGTCTTTTTGAACAACAGCTATCATAAAAAAAACAAAAAACCTATACTATTTTACACAGCATAGGTTTTAGTATTATTAAAACAATTGTGTTTTATTCGTTCTCGATTTCTCTTGGCTTATCTTCTATCTGAAGTGCTCCTGAAGACAACAATGGCTGATTGAACGGGTGTGACATAGAAGCCTGTTGGCGAATATAAGCCATTTTGATTGCCGCGATTGCCGCCTCAGTTCCTTTGTTTCCGTGAATTCCTCCACTTCTGTCAATGGACTGTTGCATGTTATTGTCTGTTAAAACACAAAAAATAACCGGAATATCAGTCTGAACATTCAAATCTTTTATACCCTGAGTAACACCTTCACATACAAAATCAAAGTGTTTTGTTTCTCCCTGAATCACACATCCAATTACAATTACCGCATCAACGTTTTGTGTTTGCAGCATTTTCTTGGCACCGTAAACAAGCTCAAAACTTCCCGGAACATTCCAGCGGATAATTTGATGAGCCGGAACTTCACAATCTGTCAGAGCGTCAAAAGCGCCATTATAAAGTCCTTCTGTAACCGTTTCATTCCATTCAGAAACAACAATCCCAAATCGAAAATCTTTCGCATTTGGGATTGTGTTTTTATCGTATTCTGATAAATTTTTATTTTGAGTAGCCATCTTTTATATTTAAGATTTTAGATATTAGATTTCAGATTGTGAAATACAAATCTACAATCTTAAATCTAAAGTCTAAAATTTTTATTGTGCTAATCCGATCAATACATCAACAGCAGCAGCTTCCGGAGTCGTGTCGTAGTTGTCTTTGATATCTGTTAAGTACTTCAAAGCGTCTTCTTTTTGACCTAAAGCCAAAGCTGTTTTACCTGCTTTTAACAAGAAACGAGGAGTAGTGAAATCATTTTTATTAGATTCAGCCGCTTTCACGTAATAGTCTAAAGCTTCTTTTTGTTGGTTCTTTTGAGAATAAGCGTCTCCAATAGCACCAATTGCCAAAGCTCCTACAATAACTTCTTTTGATTTAAATTCTCCTAAATATTTAATTGCATCATCGTATTTACCAATGTTCAAAGAAGCAATACCTGCGTAATAGTTCGCTAAATTTCCAGCATCAGTTCCTGAATATTCGTCAGCGATTTTAACGAAACCGAATTTACCTTCAGAACCATTTAAAGCCAATTTGTACAGAGAATCACTTGCTACACCATTAGTCGCTTTTTCGAAGTTTTGCTGAGCAACAAACATTTCGCTTGCAGCCTCATCCTGCTTAGGATTTTCAACAAATTTCTGATATGCTAAATATCCTATAGTAGCAATTGCAATACCAGCAACTAAACCAATAATGATTTTTTGATTTTTAGCTACCCAATCCTCAGTTTTTGAAGCAGTTTCATCTAACTTTGAAAAAACACCTGCTGTCGTACTGTCTTTCTCGTCAATAACTACCTGTGTTTCCTCATTTACTTCTTTAACTTCTTTCTCTTTCGGTGCTTTATATCCTCTTTTATTGTAAGTTGCCATTTAAAATTAATTTAGTGAACGGCAAAAATAAAATTTTTATTGAAACCGACGTAAAAAAAATCAATTTTATCACTATTTTAAAAAAAATAATTTCATCAACAGCAAGTCCTTCCTCCTCAAGCGGAAAATAATTCCGCTTCAAACCGATCAAAAGCCTTTTATATCGATAATTTTCGATAATTTGCACCCTCAAATTTTTGATGTTCAAAACAGGATTTTTCTTGGCTATTAGTTCGTTTTTTTGCCACAGATTTCACAGATTCTCACAGATTACAAAATTATCATGCTGGATTTAACAAAAAAATCATTTAATCTGCAGCAAAAGAAACCAGTAACGCGAGATCTAATTAACAAACATCCGATTTTACCCTTAGAGTTTCCAAAAAAATGTATTTAAACAAAATTTCTTTATTCAATTATAAAAACTTCTCCGAAATCAATTTTGATTTCGACCGCAAAATCAATTGTTTTGTCGGCAAAAACGGAATTGGAAAGACCAATGTGCTTGATGCCATTTATCATCTGGCCTACGGGAAAAGTTACTTCAATCCGCTGGCTGTTCAAAATATCAAACATGGAGAAGAGTTTTTTGTAATCGATGCCGAATTAGAAAAAAACGACAGAACCGAACAGATTGTCTGCAGTTTAAAAAAAGGACAGAAAAAGGTTTTAAAAAGAAACGGTAAAGCTTACGATAAATTCTCCGATCATATCGGATTCATCCCGCTGGTTATTATTTCCCCTGCCGACCGTGATTTAATCGTGGAAGGAAGCGAAACACGTCGTAAGTTTATGGACAGTGTGATTTCACAATTGGATTCCACTTACTTGCACCAGCTTATTCAATATCAAAAAGTAATTGTACAACGCAATGCACTACTGAAATATTTTGCACTGAACCATACTTTTGACAATGATACTTTATCCATATACAACGAACAGCTGAATACTTTTGGCCAATCGATATTTGAGAAACGAAAAGATTTCCTGGAACAATTTATACCTATATTTAATGTACACCATCAGGCCATAACCGGATCGGAAGAAACCGTACAGTTGGTTTACGAAAGTAATTTGTTCGAAAAAGACTTATTGACCCTGCTTAAGGAGAACATCAACAAAGACCGGGCATTACAATACACCAGCGTAGGCATTCACAAAGACGACCTCTCCTTTGAAATTGATTCACATCCCATTAAAAAATTCGGATCTCAAGGGCAGCAAAAATCTTTCCTGATTGCTTTGAAACTGGCTCAATTTGAGTTTTTAAAAAAACAAAGCGGTGTAAAACCTCTGCTGTTGTTTGATGATATTTTTGATAAATTAGATGAAACCCGTGTGGCTAAAATTATCGAAATGGTCAACAGCGAAACTTTCGGACAGCTTTTTATCTCAGACACGCATCCTGAACGTACCGAAGCTATTGTAAAATCAACGCATCAGAGTTACAAAATATTCAAATTAGACAATTATGCCAATTAGATAATTAGATAATGAGATAATTTAGATAATGAGATAATTTAGATGATTAGATAATGATTTTGAATTATCTCATTGGCACATTATCTAATTGACTAATTAAAAATCATTATTTTAGCAATTCTATTTTTTAAAAACACAATCTTATGAAGTTCTCTAAAATTCTATTCCTTGTACTTTCGGTCGTATTCATTTCCTGCAATGAAAAAAAATCCGGTATCATTGAAGAAATTACTCCGAAGGATTTTGCCGAAAAAATTAAAACCACCGAAAATGCTCAAATACTGGATGTTCGAACTCCGGAAGAATTTGAATCCAATCATATTGACAATGCGGTAAATGTTAACTGGAATGGTGATGATTTTGAAGCCAAAGTGGCGGCTTACGATAAATCGAAACCTGTTTTTGTTTATTGTTTAAGCGGCGGAAGAAGTAAAAAAGCAGCTTCAAAACTGAACGAATTGGGCTTTACCACTATTTACGAATTAGAAGGCGGCATCATGAAATGGAACGCAGAAGGTTTTTCTAAAGCTTCAACAGCTCACGCAGGAATGACAATGGATGAGTTTAACAATTTGTTAAATACAGACAAAAAAGTTCTGGTAGATTTTTACGCCGAATGGTGTGGTCCCTGCAAACAAATGGAACCGTACCTTTTGAAGATGCAAAAAGAAATGGCAGACAAAGTGGTTATCATTCGTATTGATGTGGACAAAAACGAAACTTTAGCAACTCAGATGAAAATCGAACAGCTTCCTACTATGATTTTGTACGAAAACAAAGCCGAAAAATGGAAAAACATCGGTTTCATCAAAGAAGAAGACTTAAAAAAACAACTGCAATAACAGAAAAGATATGTTAACGAAAGAATCATTGCAATTTTTAGACGATTTAAAGAAGAACAACAATCGGGATTGGTTTCTGGACCACAAGAAACGATATGAAGTTTTCAAAAAAGATTATCACCAATTAGTTAGTGATTTACTGGATGCGATGAAACCTCTGGATCCTGCACTGGAACTATTAGAAGTCAAAAACTGTACTTTCAGGATCAATCGTGATATTCGGTTTTCTAAAGACAAATCCCCATACAAAGCACATTTAGGAATCTGGATGTCTTCAGCCGTCAAAGGCCTCAACCGAGCCGGATATTATGTACATATTGAAAAAGGAGCCAGTTTTATCGCCGGAGGGTTTTATTCGCCTGAAGCCGAAGATCTGAAAAAAATACGCAAAGAAATTGCTTTTTTTCACGAGGATCTCGAAGCCATACTGACCGATAAAAACTTCAAAAAGGAATTTGACAGTCTGGATGTCAACGAAAACAACGCTCTCAAAAACCCGCCAAGAGGGTATGAAAAAGACCATCCTGCCATTGCGTTTTTAAAACTAAAAAGCTTTACCGCTACCCAAAAATACAACATCGACGAGGTGACTCAAAAAGACTTTGTTTCGAAAATGAGTCAAAAACTCATCGCTTTAAAACCTTTAAACGAATTCTTTAATCGCGCCTTAGACACTGAAGAATTTTAGAAAAGATACTTCGCCACGAATTCACAAATTATTCAAACTAATTCGTGAATTCGTGGCAAAAAGACTTTGTTTCGAAAATAAGCCAAAAACTCATCGCTTTAAAACCTTTAAACGAATTCTTTAATCGCGCCTTAGACACTGAAGAATTTTAGAAAAGATACTTCGCCACGAATTCACAAATTTTTTAAATTAATTCGTGAATTCGTGGCGAGAAAACTTCAAAAAGGATATGCTGCGCCCCAGAAATGCGAGATAAAGTTTGACGACAAATTTCACCGATTGCTATACATCAAAAAATCCTTTAAAAATCTTTTAATCTGTGGCAAAAAAATTAAGTTTGCCAAATGAAAAAAAGAAAAATACTTTTTCTTGGAGAATCTTATCGTGCTGACGCCATTACATGGATGAAAGGCCTTGAAGAATTTGGTGATTTTGAAATTTGCAGCTGGGAACTTCAAACACCCAACCATTCCAAACTCAGCCGATACAAACGTATTTTAGAATATCTTTTCTCCCCTCTTTCGATTCGAAAAAAAATCAAACAGGAAAAACCGGACATGATTATTGCCGAAAGAACCACCAGTTATGGTTTTTTGGCAGCAATTTCAGGAATGCATCCTATTGCAATTGCACAACAAGGCCGAACCGATCTGTGGCCGGAAGGTTCACTCCTGCTCCCCTTTAAAAAATTCATTCAGAAACACGCCTTCAAAAAAGCAGATTTAATACACGCCTGGGGACCTGTTATGACCATTTCGATGAAAGCAATTGGTGTAGACATGAGCAAAGTTTTAGTGCTCCCAAAAGGAATTGATTTATCCCTTTTCACACCATCAATCAATAATTCGGTAAAAATCGAAGCGATTGTTACGCGTTCGCTACAGCCGGAATACCGTCATGATTCCATTTTAAAAGCCTTTGGTATTTTACACCAAAAAGGAATTGACTTTACATTAACCATTGTAGGTAACGGAACCCGACTGCAATCTTTGAAAGACTTAACCGCAGCATTACAAATTGAAAACAAGGTATTTTTCACCGGAAGAATTCCAAACACTGAACTTCCTAAACTATTACAGCAATCCAATACCTACATCAGCATGCCTATTACCGAAGGGGTATCGGCATCCTTATTTGAAGCCATGGCCTGCAACTGTTATCCAATAGTTTCAGACATTCCCGGAAACCAAAGCTGGATCAGACACCGCAAAAACGGGCAATTGATTGAAATTGACAATATCGAAATGCTTGCTGAAGAACTAATCTGGTCTTTTGAAAATTCGGAATTACGAAATCAGGCTATTCTTCAAAACCAAAAATTTGTCGAGGAAAATGCAAATTACAGCACCAACATGAAAATTATTTCTGACCGCTATCATGAGTTGCTGAATCTTCATAAAAATTAACCGAAAAGTTCGCAAAGTCAAGATCAACATAAAGCTTTACGAACTTTGCGGTTTATAAAATCACATCCATAAAAAATCTCATGAACTTTATGACCAAAAAAATCTACTTCGGATAAGCCAAAGAAACCTTCTTTTTAAAATCATCATAAATCACAAAGTGGAAATTGCTGTTTTCCTGCACCAGAATAACATCACCATAATTTTCTTTTTTTGAAAAGACAACTTTGCAATGAGAAAAATCAATCCGCTTTTCTAAATCAATACAATCTTTTACGATTTCTTCCGGATTATTTCCTTTTGTATTATTCCAAACAAAATCATACAATCGCCAATTAAAAGAATCCATCAGTTTAGTATACAAAATTTTATTTTTATCATCTTCCAAAACTCCATTACTTGCAATTAATCGAACTGATCCTGAATCTTTATAAATATAAAAAATCCCTAAATCCCTACTCAAATCTGATTCTAAATTATGAACTTTATTATAACTCCTTGAGGAAGTTTTTCGTAGAATAAAGCGAATATGAGTATCGTCAATTACTATAAAATTACCAAAAGCACTCAAGAAGGTATCATTCCCGCATTGAGGCAAATTTCTACTTACGAATGTTCCATCCAAATTCAATGTCAATAAATGCCCTGAACGATTATTCTCCTCTTGTTTAACCATAGAATATTCTTTAATGTCAGAAATTCCGATAATATTATCAATTCTCCAATCTCCAAACATATTACTTTGAGCATTAGAAACGATTGAGAAAAATACAACTAAAAAAACTGCAGTTTTATTCTTAGAAATGGACTGGAACATCAAGATACCTTTTTAATTCATTCAAACTTACAAAAGAAAATCTAGAAAATAACTCGTAACTTTTCTCCCCTCTAAACGACCTACTCATTTCATTGAATTGTTTAATTTAATCTGATAAAAAAATGAACAACAGAAGAATTTGGTTAAAACAAATTGGCCTGGGAACTATTGGACTGGGGCTTTACCCTTTTGAAACCTTTGCCAACGGCACTACAGAGTCTATACTACCCTATACAGATAATTCACCCATATTACTCCGTTCCAACGAAAACCCATATGGCCCGTCACCAAAGGCACGGGAAGCAATGGCCAAAAGTATCAACATCAGCAATCGATACGGCTGGAATCTTTCACCGGAACTCATTACGCTACTGGCAAAAAAAAATACGGTTTCAGAAAACAACATTCTTCTGGGTGCCGGTTCCACTGAAATTTTAGATTTAATACTTCAATATACCGCATTACAAAAAGGCAATTTTATAATCGCCGAAACGACCTTTGACTACTGGACAGCTCCTGCTGAAAAATTAGGCATAAAAAAAATCACCGTCCCCTTAACCAAAGACAAAAAACACGATTTAGCTGCCATGCTAAAAGCCATTGATGCCGACACCAAAATGGTTTACATCTGCAACCCAAACAATCCCACGGGAACGCTATGCCAAAGAGAAGATCTGATTTCTTTCATCAAAGAAGCAACTCAAAAAACACTTGTTTTTGTTGATGAAGCGTACATCGATTTTACAGACGAACAATCGTTAAGCGATTTAGTGGTCACCCATAAAAATCTGATTATTACCAAAACTTTCTCTAAAATGTATGGTCTGGCAGGCGCCCGTATTGGCTATGCTCTCGCACATTCTGCCATGATTGAAGAATTGAGTATTTTAAAATCGTCTCCCAACTTATCCCTCAGTGTTGTCTCTATTGCCGCAGCGATTGCCTCCTTAAACGATGAAAGCTTTATTCGTCAGGTTCGCACCTCCAATGAAGAAGTAAAAAAATACACCACAACACAACTGAATCTTCTTCATTTAACCTGCATCCCTTCGCATTCGAATTTTATTTACTTCTCCTTAGAAAATTACAAAAAAGACTATTTCCAACAACTAAAAGACCACAACATATCAGGAACAAGAATTTACGAAGAAAACGGCAAATGGACCCGAATTACTATCGGTACCATGAAAGAAATGCAACGATTTATTCAAGCCCTAAAATAAGATCAGAGAAAAGATCTTAGCTATTATGCAACCTAATTAATAATGGTTATTTTTTAGAAACTCAATTCAAATAAATTATAATCCTTACTTTTGGAGTCAGAATTAATTCTTCAAAAAAGCCTTTTATTTATGGAAATCCAATCCAATTTTTCTTTAAAAAACTACAATACTTTTGGCATCGAAGCCAAAGCCAGACAATTTGTTGCCGTACATACGGTCGCTGAACTGAAAACTATTTTAGAAGAAAACAAAGACGAACAAAAGTTTATTTTAGGCGGAGGAAGCAATATGCTTTTAACCAAAGACATCGACGCTTTGGTCGTTCATATTGATTTAAAAGGAAAAACGATCCTCAAAGAAGACGATGATTTTGTCTGGGTTGAAAGTCAGGCCGGAGAAACCTGGCACGACTTTGTTCTTTGGACGATCGACAATAATTTCGGAGGTTTAGAAAACATGTCACTTATTCCCGGAAATGTGGGAACCACACCGGTTCAGAATATCGGTGCTTACGGAACAGAGATCAAGGACACTTTTGTTTCGTGCGAAGCGATCAATATTGCCACTCAGGAAATGAAAACATTCACTAATACCGACTGTAAGTTTGGCTACAGAGAAAGTGTCTTCAAAAACGAGGTAAAAGACCAATACATCATTACCTCAGTCATTTATAAACTAACAAAACGAAATCATAAAATCAACATCTCATATGGAGATATTACGGCAGAACTAGCCAAAAACAACATTACTGCTCCAACCTTAAAAGACGTGAGCAATGCTGTAATTGCCATTAGACAAAGTAAATTGCCGGACCCGAAAGAATTAGGAAACAGCGGAAGTTTCTTTAAAAATCCGATTTTACTAAAATCCGATTTCGAAAAAATACACCAGAAGTTTCCTGAAATGAAATATTACGAAGTTTCGGAAACCGAAGTAAAAGTTCCGGCTGGCTGGCTGATTGAACAAGCCGGTTTTAAAGGAAAACGTTTCGGTGATGCCGGAATTCACAAAAATCAGGCACTCGTTTTAGTCAATTATGGCAATGCCACGGGACAGGAAATCCTGGCGGTTTCCAAAGATGTTCAAAAAACTGTTTTTGATACTTTTGGAATTCAGATTGAAGCAGAAGTAAATGTAATTTAGATCTTTAGACAACTTAGATTGTTAGATCATTAGATCGTTAGATTATTGGAGAGTTAGATTATCGGATTGTTGGATTTTTAACCGATTGGAAAATTAATAAACTTCAACCATCTCAACCTTTGTTTCTTTGAATCTTTGAACCTTTGTTCCTTTGAGTCTTAGAACCTCAGTATCTTAGCACCTTTACTTAGATTGCTGGATTAATTGGATTATTGAACTTTTAACGGATTGAAAAATTAGATCTTTAGATGGTTGGATGGTTAGACTTCTTAGAATCTCAGTATCTTAGTATCTTTGGCGAACCTCTGAACCTTTGCTTCTTTGTCCCTTTGTCCCTTTGTCCCTTTGAACCTTTGTCCCTTTGAACCTTTGAACCTAAAAAAAAGAAAAAATGTACACACCTGACTTATACAAAAACGAAGATCCGGAATCGATCCGAGCTTTTCTAAGAGAAAACAGTTTTGGCATCCTGATCAATCAGACACACGGAAAATTATGCGCGACACATATTCCGATAGAACTTGAAGTAAATTCAGACGGAAAAGAAATTTTACAAGGCCATCTTTCCAAACTCAATCCGCAAGCAGAAGGTTTTGCCGAAAATGATCAGGTATTGGCTGTTTTTACAGGTCCGCACAGTTACATTTCATCGTCCTGGTACGATCACGAAAATGTTCCCACATGGAATTATATAGCGGTACATGTTTATGGCCGAATCAAAATTGTCGACGAAGCCACTTCCATAGAACAGCTAAAAAAATTAGTCGACAAATACGAAGCGAATTCAGTGAATCCGGTTCGTGTTGAAAATTTATCTGCCAAAACCATGCGGGAAGCCAGAGGTATTTTTGGCTTCGAAATTGAAATTGACGAAATTCAGGCTACTAAAAAACTCTCCCAAAACAGGGACGATCACAATTATAAAAACATAATTTCGGAGTTAGAAAAAACCGAAAACCCTCAGGCTATTGCTGTTGCAAAAGAAATGGCAAAATGCCGAAAGTAAATCCGTTTTCGGCATTGAAAATTAGGATTTCATGAGTACATTTGCACTCGCAAGATTCAGAAATTAAAAGACATTAAAATCAGATGCTTATAACTTTATTTTACTTCTTTATTGCTATTGTTTTCATTCAGATTTTCTATTACTTAGGGATTTTTGGAAAGTTCGCTTTCGGCAAACCTCAGGAAATAACTCCAAAGAAAATTCCGGTATCTGTTATCGTCTGTGCAAAAAATGAAGAAGAAAATGTAAAAAAGTTCATCCCTCTTCTTGTGGAGCAAAACTACCCTGATTTTGAAATTGTTTTAATTGATGATGCCTCAAGTGATGAAACTCTGGAGGTTTTTGAAGAATTCGAACAACAATACAGCAATATCCGTTTGGTAAAAGTGCAAAACAATGAGGCTTTCTGGGGAAACAAAAAGTATGCATTAACTTTAGGAATCAAAGCTTCAAAAAAAGACTACTTACTTTTTACCGACGCTGATTGTTATCCAACCTCGACAGAATGGATCACTGCAATGACTTCAAGATTCACCATGAACAAAACAATTGTTTTAGGCTATGGCGGTTATGAAAAAGTGGAACGTTCTTTATTAAACAAAATCATACGTTATGAAACCGTTTTAACGGCTGTTCAATATTTTTCATGGGCTAAACTGGGAATTCCTTACATGGGTGTCGGTCGAAACTTAGCCTATAAAAAGGAGGAATTTTTTAATGTAAACGGCTTTATCGAGCACATCCAGATTCGTTCAGGTGATGATGATTTGTTTATCAATCAGGCTGCAACTAAAAGCAACACGACCATTGCTTACACTCCTGAAAGTTTCACTTACTCTAAACCAAAGGAAACTTACAGAGAATGGTTTACTCAAAAAAGAAGACATGTTTCTACCGCAGAACATTACAAGTTTTTTGATAAAATGCAATTGGGGCTATTTTTTACCTCACAATTATTTTTCTTTTTATCAGCAATTGTATTGCTAGCATTTCAGTTTCAATGGATCGCTGTATTGGCTATTTTAGCAACACGTTACACTGTAGCATGGATCGTTATAGGATTTTCTGCCGGCAAATTAAAAGAAAATGACCTGAAAGTTTGGTTTCCTGTTGTTGAAATCATTCTTATATTCACGCAAATTAATATCTTTATAACTAATATCTTTTCAAAACCGGTATATTGGAAATAAATTCTAAAATAGAAAAAGCTAAAAAAGGCGATCAGATCGCCTTTACTTTTTTATTAGATTATTTCTGGAATGAAGTGTACAGCTTTATGCTGAAGCGTACCGAAAATGAAACCATCGCCGAAGATATTACCATCGAAACCTTCTCTAAAGCTTTCGACAAAATAGCCAGTTACAATTCTGAATTTCAATTCAACACCTGGCTAATTGCTATTGCAAAAAACGTTTATATTGATTTGTTACGTAAAAAGAAAACCAGTCTTTTTATAGAAATCACAGACAACGAAGACCAACAGGCCTACAATATTGCCGACCCTACTCCTTCTGCCGAAGATGCTTTAATTAAAGAACAAAATCTTTCGCGCCTGCTTCAATGCATCAAAGAATTAAAACCTCACTACCAGGAAGTCATTCAACTTCGTTATTTCCAGGAAATGACTTATCAGGAAATAGCGCTGAAAATCAACGAACCTTTGAGCAATGTCAAAGTAAAATTACTCCGTGCTAAAAAATTATTAGCAGAAATCATCGAACGCAATAGATAATTCATTATCTTTAGGTAAAGAATAAAATATCCACGTATTTTTTCTCAAAACACCTATTTATTCACACACTAAAACAACAACATCTCCGTTTTTAGCTAAAACCAAAACCGTACTGCCTATGATTTAACGTTACCTAACCTTAAAATCCAAAAATCATGACTAAATCAAACATCTACGAAACCAATTGGACCGATCTTGTTTTCGAAAACAAGAACAAAGAGTACGGCGCTTATCAATTACGCCAGGAGAGTTCAAAAAACACAGTTACAGCGCTATTTGCGGGATTGCTATTATTGGCCGGTTTGGGAAGTGCGTCGGTGTTGATTAATAAGTTTGGGGCACATGGTCCTGTAGAAACAGAACCTACTGTTTTTTCGGTTCCAATAAGACCTACAGACATACCAATTCCGGTACAACCACAATCACCTGCTCCACCTGTAGCGCCTCAGCAAACGGCAGCTGCGTCACCCGTTACCAGTACACAATTGGTAAATCCGGTTGTAACAGCCGCAACTCAGGCCACACCCGATGTTATTGCAACAAATGCAGACAATCATCCTGTTGTTGACCATGCAAATACCGGAACAGGAAATGCCGTAAATGCATTACCCGCAAGTGGCGGTGGCGTAGAAACTACAGCTTTAACCGGAGAAAGTAAAGATCCTGTTAATGTAGCCATCCTAGACAAACTACCAGAATTTCCGGGAGGAATGGCTAAGTTTTATACTTATGTTGGAAACAATTTCAACAGACCGGAACTGGATGCGGAAAGAACCTTACGAGTGTATGTATCGTTTGTAATTGAAAAAGACGGTTCGATTACCGACATTATGGTAAAAAACGATCCGGGATACGGAATCGGAAAAGAGGCTATCAGGGTATTGAAATCCTTAAAAACAAAATGGAGCCCGGGTATTTTAAACGGAAATCCCGTTCGAACTGCCTATAACCTTCCCATCACAATAAAAACAGAATAACAATAAAAAACGAAAAAGCAGAATTTAGGTTCTGCTTTTTTTATTTCATTAAGTATTATGCCCATCTTAATTAAATCCCGAAGCAGTAAAAAAAATTAACAAAATAAATTACTTTTACAGCTCCATAAGAGAAAAATCAAATCTATTAAAATTAAAAACTAAAAAATGGGAATATTTTCAGCTATTCTAGGCAACGCCGGCTCTGTTAGTCAGGAAGAGTTATTAAAAAAATACGGACAGCTTTTGACGGACAGAGAAGAAATCGAAATGGGTTTTAAACTACTTCGCGATACTTTTATCTTCACGAACAAAAGATTAATCCTGGTTGATGTACAAGGATTAACAGGAAGCAAAACAGAATACAAATCTATTGCTTACAAAAGTATTACACGTTTCAGTGTAGAAACAGCAGGAACTTTTGACTTGGATGCCGAACTAAAAATCTGGGTGGCAAGCGAATTACAACCAAGCATTGTAAAACAATTTAACAAATCGGTAAATGTATACGATGTACAAAAAGTACTGGCATTTCACGTTTTAGGTTAAGCATTATACAACAAAATCCGACAGATTTTAAAAACCTGTCGGATTTGATAATAGATAAAATAAAATTATTTTTTCTTTTTAGCAGGAGCTTTTTTGGCAGGAGTTCCTTTTTTAGCCGGAGCAGTATTTACAATTTTCTGCTGTACATACGGTTTATACAAACCATCTTTCTCCGCTCTTTTCTTAGCATCTTCAGCTCTTTGTTTGGAATCCGGATGTGAACTCATCATCTGATCGATAAAGGAAGCTTCATTACCTTCACTCATCTTCGCCAGAATTCTAAATGCCGATTCTTCAGCATTTACATTGTAACCGTTTTTCTTTAAAAATTCATACGAAAACAAATCAGCTTCTGCTTCTTGCTTACGGCTAAACTTACTATCAATAATGGCACTACCTATTTTACCCAACTGACTATCGGTAACACTTGCAATCGTAGCTGATTGAGAAGCAGCCCCTTCTAACAAAGCTTCTTTTCTATAAGCTGCTTTTATCGCGTCTCTGGAATCCTGATTGGCTACGTGACCAATTTCGTGACCAATTACTGCCAGTAATTCATTGTCATCCATAATATCCATCAATCCTGAATATACACGCACGCTTCCATCAGCAGTTGCGAAAGCATTAACTTCTTTTACTTTATAAACTTTATAATTCAAAGTGTAACCGTCACCCGCAGTATACTTTCCAAAAACTCTGTTCAGTCTTAAAGTATATGGATCTGTCGCAGCAGCAACCTGATGTTCAGCATCCATTTTATCAACAGCAGCTTTTGATAAAGCAGCAGCATCAGCATTACTAAAAGTAAAACCGCTAACTCCTTTTTGAACAGCACCCAATGCTTTTTCACCAAAATTAATCTGCGCATTTATTTTTGTAAAACCAAAAGCGGCAAACAAAACTCCCAATACTATAAATTTCTTTTTCATGTTCTATGTGATTACAATTTAACAACAAATGTAGTACAAACCCAATTCCGTTTGAATTGCATTTCGACTAATTTTTTAACAAATAAAGATATAAATTTTAAATGAGTAAAAATGAGCAGTCAAACAAAATCATCACTCCAACTCGAATTGGCCAATAAAAAAGAGGCATTTTACCCCGCATCAATGCTTTAAGAATAAAATTTTAACACACTTACACTATTATTACCAAAAGTGCATTATAAAAACTCCAAGTCTTTCAATACCAAATTAAATCTTAAACGAATCTCCAAATAAACTACATTGCTTATCTTTGTACTTTGAATTTTGATATATGGAAACAGTCATTGAAAATATACCAACAGGAAAACCTAAATGGTTAAAGGTTAAACTTCCTATTGGACAAAAATACACTGAACTTCGTGGTTTGGTTGATAAGTATAGTCTAAACACTATTTGTACTTCGGGAAGCTGCCCAAATATGGGAGAATGCTGGGGTGAAGGTACCGCTACTTTTATGATATTGGGGAATGTATGTACCCGTTCCTGTGGTTTCTGCGGTGTAAAAACCGGACGTCCTGAAACGGTAGATTGGGATGAACCGGAAAAAGTAGCCCGTTCTATAAAAATTATGAACATTAAACATGCCGTAATTACAAGCGTAGACAGGGATGATTTAAAAGACGGCGGCTCAATTATCTGGATTGAAACGGTAAAAGCAATCCGAAGAATGAATCCGAATACGACTCTTGAAACCCTGATTCCTGATTTTCAGGGAATCGAAAGAAATATAGATCGTATTGTTGAGGCCAATCCTGAAGTGGTTTCACACAATGTCGAGACTGTTCGTCGTTTGACTCGTGAAGTACGTATTCAGGCAAAATACGATCGTAGTCTGGAAGTTTTACGTTATCTGAAAGAAAAAGGAATCAACAGAACCAAATCCGGAATTATGCTGGGGCTTGGAGAAACTGAAGAAGAGGTTTTTCAAACGATGACTGATTTACGAAATGCAAATGTTGATGTGGTTACTATTGGACAATACCTTCAACCAAGTAAAAAACATTTGCCTGTAAAAGAATTTATAACGCCTGATCAATTTGCCCGATATGAAAAATTTGGTCTTGAATTAGGATTCCGTCACGTAGAAAGCGGACCACTGGTTCGTTCTTCTTACAAAGCACAAAAACACATTTTATAAAAAGATTTAACTGTTTAACCGTTTTATTTGTTTAATCGGGTAAGTCGTTTAACCACTAAATGTTTATTGGTAGATGCGATTAAACAACTAAACGAATAAACGATTTAACGATTTAACAAACAATCGAAAAGCTTGAAAACAAGAATCGCTATAAACGGTTTTGGAAGAATAGGCCGAAATTTATTTCGCTTACTTTTAAACCATCCTGAAATTGAAGTAATTGCCATTAACGACATTGCTGACAACAAAACCATGTCGCATTTGATAAAATACGACAGCATTCACGGAGTCTTACCTTTTAAAGTCGGTCATGACGAAGAAGGAATTATTGTTGATGGAAAACATTTTTTCTTTTTTCATGAAAAAAGTATCTCTAATCTGGATTGGAAAAGCCACAATATAGATTTGGTAATTGAATCAACAGGAAAGTTTAAAACACACGAAGAACTAAACGCCCATATTGAAGCCGGAGCAAAAAAGGTAATCCTTTCGGCTCCATCAGAAGTTGACACCATCAAAACAGTAGTATTAGGAGTTAACGAAGCCATTCTTGACGGAAGCGAAAACATTGTTTCGAATGCAAGCTGTACGACAAACAATGCGGCTCCAATGATAAAAATCATCGATGAACTGTGTGGAATTGAGCAGGCTTATATCACAACGATACACTCTTACACCACAGACCAAAGCCTTCATGACCAACCACATAAGGACTTACGTCGTGCAAGAGGGGCAAGCCAGTCGATTGTTCCAACAACTACAGGTGCAGCTAAGGCATTAACAAAAATTTTCCCTAACTTGCATCATAAAATCGGAGGATGTGGAATTCGTGTTCCTGTTCCCGATGGTTCCTTAACAGACATTACGTTTAACGTAAAACGTGCTGTTACGATTGAAGAAATAAATAAAGCATTTGAAGAAGCCTCAAAAACAAATTTAAAAGGAATACTGGATTACACGGAAGATCCAATTGTTTCTGTTGATGTAATTGGCAACACACATTCGTGTTTGTTTGATGCTCAATTAACTTCGGTTATTGACAAAATGGTAAAGGTTGTGGGTTGGTACGATAACGAAATTGGATACTCATCAAGATTGATCGATTTAATTTTACTAATAAGAAAAACCTAAGATTCATTGTAAAAGCATTGCCATACATGAAACATTATCTTTTTATTGTTGTTTGTCTATTAAATTCGTTTTTGTACTCTCAATCTAAAAAGAGTACGGATAGCATTTCCTATTACAACAAACTAACGGACACCAATCTCAGCAATAAAAAATACGAAAAGGCAATTTATTACACCGAAAAATCAATTGATTTTTGCGAGGCGAACAATAAATTAGAGAACCTGGCCAATCAGACTTTTAAGCTTGGGAAAATTTATTACCATCAAAAAAATTACGCAGAAGCTCTAAAAAATTTTCATAAAAGCGTTGCTTTGTTTGAAAACACAAAGCCAACCTGCACAAAAGTTTTGGCATTGCACTATATTGGTCTAACCAATACCACAAAAAGCAATTACGAAACTGCGGCAATCTACTACCGAAAAGCCGAAGAGCTTTTAAACCAGCTAAAGATTAAGGATCATGCTGAAATACTAAGCTATCAAAAAGCAATAGCTCTAAAAACTGCTAAAAACCTGCCTTTAGCAGCTGAAACTTTTCACAAAATAACACAACGGCCGGACAATACTGAAATCCTAAAAACCAAAGCCGATTCGTATTATCAACTAGGCTTACTCGAAACACAACTGAAACGAAATGATTCGGCTATAGTCTATTTTGAAAATGCTTTAAATTATAATGCCAAAACAAATAATCTGGCCCAAAAATCAAAAATCGTTCTGGCAATCAGTCAATATTACAGGCAAAACAAAAAATTCGATCTTGCTTACTCGTACCTGGAAGAACATTATCAGTTAGAGAATTACGTCTTAAAGCTAAAAAACACTCAAACGGATCACGATGAATTCGAAAAATTCAAGAAGAACGAGTCCTTAAAAGCCAGTATTAAAAAGGAAAGCGAAGAAAAAATTCAGCTAAAAACCTACCGGTATTCCAAACTGGTAAGTATTCTGGCCATTGCCCTTATCTCGATCTTATCTCTTTTGAGTTTAGCATTGTACAAAAACAACATTATTAGAAATCAGAATAATTTACTGTTAAGAGAGAAAAACAAAGAACTCATTCTGGCCAAAAATAAAGCTGAAAAGGCCTCTAAAGCCCGATCTGAGTTTTTATCGACTGTAAGTCATGAGCTGCGAACTCCTTTAAATGCCATTAACGGAATCACTCATTTATTACTGGAAGATAACCCTAAGAAAAAACAACTCAAATATTTAGAATCTTTGAAGTTCTCGGGAAATTACCTGACTACTTTTATCAATGAGATTCTGGAAATCAATAAAATTGATTCGACAAAGGTCGAAATAGAAAACATAAGCTTTAACCTGAAAGAGCTTCTTTTTAACATTCAGAGCTCTTTAAAGGAACTGGCTACCGCCAACAAAAACTACTTTAACCTTGAAATAGACGAGGCTATTCCGGATAATATAATTGGAGACCCTACAAAACTGTCCCAAATCATCCTGAATTTAATCAACAATGCTTTAAAATTTACTCAAAACGGACATGTCAATGTAATTGCAAAATTATATGAATTGGAAGAAGACAACACAACCATTTACTTTGAGATTGTAGACACTGGAATTGGCATCCCGGAAGATAAGCTTCAGACTGTTTTTGAAAGTTTTTCACAAGGATCAATAGAAGTAAACAGAAAATATGGCGGAACCGGCCTTGGACTTACGATTGTCAAAAAACTAATTGAGCTTTTGGGTGGAGAGATCAAACTAAAAAGTGAAGTTGGCAAGGGTTCAACTTTTACATTCAAACTAAATTTTAAGATCAATAAAGAACAATTGAAAACGATTGAAGAAATAAAACCATACAACGACGTACAATTAAACAACAAATCAATTCTGTTGATCGAGGACAACAAAATCAATCAAATGATTACTCGAAAAATGCTTGAAAATAAAAACATCAGCTGCGAAATCATCGACAACGGTGAAGATGCGGTTGAGCTTTTAAAAGTAAAACGTTTTGACATGATCCTCATGGATGTTCATTTACCGGGAATCAACGGAACAACGGCTACAAAACTTATCAGAGAGTTTGACAAAACCACTCCGATTATTGCCCTTACAGCTATTTCACTAGACGAAAACAGAGACATGCTGTTGTCTTACGGAATGAACGATGTGATTACAAAACCATTTGTTCCGGACGAATTCTACAGTATTATAGCCCGTTTTTTTTAGAAAGGTACTAAGGAGCTAAGGCTCTAAGTCACTACGTTTTTTTTTGTACATACTCCAGAATCGCAGTATCAAAATTTTGACTGTTATTGATAAACGTACTTTTTATTGGCAAATAATACAATTGTGAAATCAGTTTGGAATCTTTCAGCCGAACATAGTCTTTTTCTGTTGTAATGATTTTTCTATGATTGGCTTTTTCCAGAATATTGGTCACATCTGCATCAGAAAAATGATGATGATCGGAAAAAGTCAAACAGTCATCTTTATCATTTTTCAAGTAATCAAAAAACGGCGTAGGTTTTGCGATTCCGGCTAAAAGTAATTTTGATTCTGATTGAATATCTTTTACAGCAAGTTGCTCTTCTTCACTATAAATAAAATCATCATAGTTAATAAACGTAAAATACAGCCGCTGGGAGCTCCTTAACTTTAATTTCGACCTAATTTCTTCCTGCTTTCCTTCAGACAGTTCTTTTGGACATTTTGTTATAATTACAATATTGGCACGATCAGCCCCACTTCGACTCTCGCGCAGATTTCCGGTTGGCAGCATAAAATCATCTGCGTACAAATCATCATAGGAGCTTAACAGAATATAAAACCCGGCTTTCACTTTTCGGTGCTGGTAGGCATCGTCCAACAAAATCACTTCGGGTTTTTCTTTTTGCGAAAGCAATTGTGTAATTCCGTTTCTTCTGTTCGCATCAACAGCCACCTGAATATTGGGAAACTTTTGATAAAACTGAAACGGTTCATCGCCTAAGATTTCGGCATTAGAATTATCACTAGCTAATACATAACCTTCTGATTTTCTTTTGTAGCCCCTGCTTAAAGTGGCAACTTTATATTTCTGAGATAACAATCGGATAAGATATTCTATTTGTGGTGTTTTACCTGTCCCGCCAACACTAAGATTTCCAACCGCAATAACCGGAATATCAAATGAAGTCGATTTTAAAATTCCTTTGTCGAAAAGAAAATTTCTCACTGCAGTGACACATCCGTATAAAATCGCAAACGGGAAAAGTATTTTTCTAAGTACATTCATTTTACGAAAGTATAATATTTTTCGTTAATTTGTTTTATGAATTTGATTCAGGTTCCACGTTTCAGATTTTCCAGTAACAGGAAACTTGAAACCAATAAAACCTGAAACTTCAAACAAAAAGTAGAAATGAAAATCAAAGAAATATTAGCTGTTCTGGAAGAAATGGCTCCTTTGGCTTATGCCGAAGATTTTGACAATGTCGGACTCTTAGTGGGTGATACCGAAACGAAAAGTACCGGAGTTTTGGTTTGCCATGATGCTTTAGAAACTGTAATCGAAGAAGCAATAGCCAAAAACTGTAATCTGGTAGTTTGCTTTCATCCTATTTTATTTTCGGGAATTAAAAAAATAACCGGTAAAAACTATGTGGAGCGTGCCATTTTAAAGGCAATCAAAAACGACATCGCTATTTATGCCGTTCATACTGCATTAGACAACCATTCTCAGGGAGTTAATAAAATATTTTGTGATGCTTTAGGCCTGATCAACACTAAAGTCTTAATCCCTAAACAAAGTTTCATTCAAAAGTTGGTTACCTATACCACCCCTGATAATTCAGAAAAAGTTCGCAATGCTATGTTTCAGGCCGGCGCTGGTACGATTGGAAATTATGACAACTGTAGTTTTAATACCGAAGGCTTTTTTACTTTTCAGGGAAATGAAAACAGCAATCCTGTAATTGGAGAGAAAGGAAAACTACATACAGGAACTGAAATAAAAATCGAAGTTGTATTTGAAAAACACTTACAGTCTAAAATTTTAAAAGCTTTATTTTCCAGCCATATTTACGAGGAAGTAGCTTATGAAATTTATGATCTGAAAAATGCCCATCAAAATATTGGATTGGGAATGATTGGTGAATTTGAAACTGAAATGGATGAAAAAGACTTTTTATATTCCGTAAAAGACAAAATGATTGCAGACGGAATTCGTCATTCTGCTTTTTTAGGAAAAAAAATAAAGAAAGTCGCTGTTTTAGGCGGCTCAGGAAGTTTTGCCATAAAAAATGCTATTCAGGCAGGGGCAGATGCTTTTTTAACTGCCGATTTAAAATACCATCAATTTTACGAAGCAGAAAACCGACTTCTTTTAGCCGATATTGGTCATTTTGAGAGCGAACGGTATACAAAAAACTATATTGTTGATTATCTTCGAAAAAAAATCCTTAATTTTGCCATCATTTTATCAGAAGAAAATACAAATCCAGTTAAGTACTTATAAGAATATGGCGAATACGAAAGAATTAAGTGTTGAGGACAAGTTAAGAGCAATATACGATTTACAGCTTATTGACTCCCGAATTGACGAAATCAGAAACGTAAGAGGAGAACTTCCTTTAGAAGTAGAAGATTTAGAAGATGAAGTTGCTGGTTTAAGCACACGTTCAGAGAAACTGAAAGGAGAACTTGAAGTGATTGAAGAGCAAATCAAAGGGAAGAAAATTGCCATTGATGAGCACAAAGAGGTGATCAAAAAATACACGAAACAACAAGAATCAGTTCGTAATAACAGAGAATTTAATTCTTTGACTAAAGAGGTTGAATTTCAGGAATTAGAAATTCAATTGGCTGAAAAGCAAATCAAAGAAATGAAAGCTTCTATCGAACATAAAAAAGAAGTTATTTCTAATTTAAAAGAAAAACTTGACGCAAAAAGTTCGCATTTAAAACATAAAAAATCTGAACTGGATGCGATTATGGCTGAAACTCAAAAAGAAGAAATCTTCTTAACGGAGAAATCAGCAGAGTTTGCTTCACAAATCGAAGAGCGTTTATTAGCGGCTTACAACAGAATCAGAAGCAGTGTTCGTAATGGTTTAGCGGTAGTATCTATCGAAAGAGGAGCTTCAGCGGGATCGTTCTTTACAATTCCTCCACAAACTCAGGTAGAAATTGCTTCAAGAAAAAAAATCATCACTGATGAGCACTCTGGAAGAATTCTGGTTGACAGCGCATTAGCTGAAGAAGAAAAAGAAAAAATGGAACAATTGTTCTCTAAAATCTAAATAACTGTCCCGATCTGATCGGGACTTTTTTTTTGCGTCTAAGCACTATTTCTTTGCCACGAACTACACTAATTTTGCCAATTTCTATTTTGATACAGTAAAGAATAAAAATTCGCGCTAAATTTGTGTAATTCGTGGCGAAACTTTTTTAGGTCGATTCCCGAATATTATTTTTATCACTAAATTATTTGTTTTGGGAATTAAAAAAGGAATCCGTTTTATCACTTTAAAATCGGTTGGGTCTTATATTAACTTTTTGAGCTATGTTCGTCCGCAAAAAGCGATGGAGCTTTCTTATGCCCTTTTTAGCCAACCCAGAATTGGAAGACTAAAGAAAGAAGCACTGCCCAAAGTATTAAGAAATACAGAAACAGAGACGTTTCACCATAACGAACATCATTTTCAAACGTATGTCTGGAAAGGTAACGAAACCAAAATATTGCTTGTTCACGGTTGGGAAAGTAATGCTTCTCGTTGGAAAAAAACCTTACCGCACCTTCAAAAATCAGGCAGTACCATTATTGCAATTGATGCTCCGGCACACGGACAAAGCAGCGGTAAAGAATTTAACGTTCCTCTGTATGCTGAATTTATCAATAAAGCGGTCGAAAAATACCAGCCTGCCATTATTATTGGTCATTCCATCGGTGGCGCAGCATGTGTCTATCATCAGTATTTGTTTCCCCACACCAGCATCAACAAAATGGTCATTCTGGGAGCTCCCTCTGATCTAAAAACACTGATTGACAATTATATCTCAATGTTAAGCCTGAACACCAAAATGTTTTCACTTTTGGAAAGTAAATTCATGAATCGTTTCAATTTTAAACTGGAAGATTTTTCAGGACAGCGATTTGCCTCAGAATTTAATGTTTCGGGGTTAATTGCCCACGACACTTCAGACAAGATTGTTGCTTTTGAGGAGGGCAAAAAAATCGCCAGTCATTGGAAAAACAGTCAGTTTATTGAAACTAAAGGCTTGGGTCACGGAATGCATGACGATGAATTGTATCAAAAGGTTATTGAGTTTTTGTTTGCTTCTAAATAAAGGTGCTAAGGTTCTAAGATGCTAAGATCCTAAGGTTACAAAATCCAACAATCTAACAATCTAACAATCTAACAATCTAATCATCCAAGAATCTAAAGATCTAAGAAGTCTAACCATCTAATAATCTAAAAAAATGATCGCTGTAATTTTTGAAGTAATTCCAAACGAAGGAAAAAAAGAAGAGTATCTGTCAATTGCCGCAAGTTTACGACCGGAATTGGACAAGATAGAAGGTTTTATATCAATCGAACGCTTTCAGAGTTTCAGTGACCCTGAGAAAGTTTTGTCATTGTCCTTTTGGAAAGACGAAGAAAGCGTTCAACAATGGAGAAATTTAGAAATGCATCGCCATGCACAAGCCAGGGGACGTAAAGAAATTTTTAAAGATTATCACTTACGAATTGCTGCCGTAGTTCGGGATTACGGAATGTTTGACCGCGAAGAAACCCCTACAGACAGTTCCGATTTTCATAAGAAGTAAAGGTTCTGAGGTACTGAGGTACTGAGGTTCTAAGGTTCTAAGGTTCTAAGGTTCTGAGATACTGAGGTTCTAAGGTTAAAATCTAACAATCTAACAATCTAAATATCTAATAATCTAAATATCTAATTATCTAAATATCTAATAATCTAACAATCTAAATATCTAATAATCTAAATATCTAACAATCTAAATATCTAATAATCTAAGAAATCTAACCATCCAACAATCTAATAATCTAAGAAGTCTAACGACCCAAGAAGTCCAAATTTTGACTACTTTTGCACTATGGAAGAGAATTTAAAACGTCTGAATAAATTTATAGGAGAAACAGGATACTGTTCTCGTCGTGAAGCCGATAAACTAATTGAAGAAGGACGCGTAACAATAAATGGTGCTGTACCGGAAATGGGAACAAAGGTTTCACCGGATGATGAAGTACGTATCGATGGAAAGCTGATTGTCGAGAAAAACGAAAAAATGGTTTATTTAGCGTTCAACAAACCTGTTGGAATTGAATGTACAACCAATCTCGAGGTTCGAAATAATATTGTAGATTATATCAATTATCCGAAACGTATTTTCCCGATTGGGCGTTTGGACAAAGCGAGTGAAGGATTGATTTTTATGACTAATGACGGTGATATTGTCAACAAAATTCTACGCGCACGAAACAATCACGAAAAAGAATATACCGTTACCGTTAACAAACCTATTACAGATCGTTTTATACAGCGAATGGGAAATGGTGTTCCAATTTTGGACACGGTTACCCGAAAATGCAAAGTAGAACAAATTAGTAAATACACCTTCAAAATTATTCTGACCCAAGGTCTGAACCGTCAGATTCGTAGAATGTGTGAATATTTAGGATACGATGTAACTGCTTTAAAACGTATCCGCATCATCAACATCTCATTGGATGTTCCGGTGGGTCGTTATCGTGATTTAACCGATGCTGAAATTAAAGAACTGAATCATTTGATCGCACCGTCCAGTAAAACAGAGGAAGCCAGTCTCCCAAAAGAGGAAGCTCCAAAACGTAGAACCGAATTTATTTCGAAACACGATCCCCGATTTAAAAAAAGAGGAGACTATTAAAATATTCGCATAAAAAAATCCCTTTCGATAAAACGAAAGGGATTTTCTTTAATATGAGAAATTGTATTTTTTATCAGAACCATCTTCTTCTTTTGAATAAAAACACTCCGACTGATGATAAGACAACAGACACTAAGAGAAGAATCCAAATACCGTATTTACTTTCTTCCAGACCATTCGGCACATTCATTCCATACAAACTCGCTATTAACGTAGGAATCATCAGAATAATAGAAATCGACGTCATTTGCTTCATAATATTATTCATGTTATTGGAAATTACCGAAGCATACGCATCCATCATCCCCGTCAAGATATTGCTGTAAATGTTTGCAGTATCCTGTGCCTGACTTAATTCGATATCAACATCTTCCAGTAAATCCGGATCAAAATGCTCTCTTTGAGCTTTTAGATTTTTGATTCTGTGAAATAAAACATCATTCCCTTTTAAGGAAGTAATAAAAAACACCAGACATTTTTCGATCTGTAAAAGCGCCTGTAATTCTGCGTTCTTGATCGATTTCTCCAGGTTGTCTTCAGCCAGTTTTATCTTTTGATTGATCTGCTTTAAGTATTTTAGATACCAGACACTTGACGATAGAAGTAACCTCATCACTAAATCGAAATTGTCTTTGATCACTATATTTTTCCGTCTTGTATATTGCAGAAAATCAGAAACTATCTCGGTTTCATAAAAACTAATCGTAACGCAAACATCATCTTTAAAAATCAAACCCAAAGGTATGGTTTGAAAAGGAAGCTTAACATCGTTACTCTTTATAGGAACCCTCATGATAAACAAAGTCCAGCCGTCTTCAGACTCCATACGGGGTCTTTCGTCGATATCCTCAATATCGTTATAAAAGGCTTCAGGAATCTGAAGTTCTTCCAGTAAGTATTTTTTTTCTGTTTCTGAAGGAGATTCAATGCTGATCCAGCAGTTTGGAGTCCATTCTTGTATCTCGATTAGTCCGTTGTTGTTTTTGTAAAAGGCTTTCATTTCAAAATTGCAGGTGTTTAGCGTAGCATTTTGAAAAAATTCAAAAGCTACTTTAATTAAATACTAACGAATAATAATCGTCCATTGGAGAAGTTTTTTTTTAGTGTTGCAAAAGTATTCTTTATTTTTAAAACGAAAAACTTTAAACTACTAATTAATTATTAAAAAACCGCCCTATATAAATTCTACAGGGCGGTTTTTACAAGTATTTACTACTTTTTTTCTACAAATTCGTAATAAAGTGCTTTTGAAAGAAAAGGATCATCCTTGTGATCTTCTATACGATTCTCTTCCAGATAACCTTGTCCTTCGCCAACAATATTTATTGTTGAAAAGTAAGCATCGCGGCTCTCATCGTTAAAGTGCAAGTTTCTTAAAAACCAGGGATCAACTCCTTTATTTACTGAGACATTATAGTTTGTAATTAGATTTCCCCAATTCACAAAACTGCATAAAAGTATCGTTCCGTAAAAACACCAGACCATTTGGTTAAAAAGGTAAGCGTTTGTTTTTTGTCTGGTGATTTTTAAAAAGGTAAAAATCAAACCAATTACCGCTAAAATCAGAAAAGCATAAACTCCCAGTCTTTTATAAGTTAAGCCAAAGAATGACACATATTCTGAATTTTTAATAATGGTACTCACTATTAATACGCCATTTAAAACAATCCATACTTTAGCCAGTTTTTTAAGATGAGCTGCTTTTTTATCAAAATTAAATCCTCCTTTAAAATAAAACAGTATCACTCCAACCGCCATAATTATCGAAAAGATTACGGCATTCACTCTTTCGTGAGTAGCTGAGCTAAGTTTAGAGGTCTCGACAGCCTCAAAAAATTGCTCATAATTGTAGGTGATAATAAAAACCAAGAGCATAAAATTTAATAAGACTAATGTAATCTCGCCGCTTTTTCTTTCAAAGTCCAAATCTAAAAACGAAAATGTATTCTGATTTTTGATTTCGACAACATTACTAAACTCATTGTCTAAAAGTTTATTTTTCTCGTAACACAGTTCGGGAACCCAATAATTCCAGAAACTAAATGAAATATAAAACCCTAAAACCCCTATCAGAACTACTTCGAAAATATCAAGATCTAAAGTATAATCCGTTAATAGAGAGGAGAAATGCTCACTTCCGAACGAATAGGCCGTAAAAAACACGATCAAAAAGACCAACGGAATCACCACATAAGCAATAAGCTTTTTCGCAAAATTATTATCGATTTTTCTTTCCGGAAGCCATTGACTGAACACAAAAACACGTCCTGCTGAAGCAAATGCATTTAAGAATACAAGAGGAAAAACCTGAAGTATCTTTAGCTCCGGATCCTGTATTCTAAAATGCAAGAACAAAACAGACATGGAAAGTGCTAAAAATGAAGCAAAATCCCCGTACCAGGCAAAGGCCAGACACGACAGTACGGATGTAACCACCAAAACCAAATGAGATCGGTCAGTAAACTTATCCTGAAAAAAATAACAAATCAGGCCGATTAACAATAGTCCAAAAATGGCGAGGTTCACTCCCATTGATTCATGGTAAAAAAGCAGGATAAAGATCAAACTGCAGGCTGGGATAACTAGGTGTTTTTTCATTGTTGTTGAATTTATGTATTAGAAGTCATGTAGATTATCGCCCCTTTTATTGGTTTTCTTTGCAATATTTTTGTGACGATTGTGTTATTTTAAATTTAAAAGTACTTTGCATTTCAAAGTTATTAGGCAAAAAAAATAGAGCTATTACGATTTCATTAATTTTTCGAGAAAAGAAAGGTGTTCTTTGAAAGCCGCACGCCCTCTGGGAGTTACCTGGTAAGATGTTTTAGGTTTCTTGCCTACAAACTCTTTTTTTACTTCGATATATTCCGCTTTTTCAAGAGCTGAGGAATGACTTGCCAGATTTCCGTCCGTAATATTCAGCAGATTTTTCATTTCAGTAAAATCTACCCACTCGTTGACCATCAAAATGGACATAATACCCAATCTGACACGGCTTTCAAAATCTTTATTTAGTTTATCAATAATTCCCATCGAATGGATTATTTATATTTTTTGAACATTATTAATCCGTACAAGATATGCAAAATACCAAATCCAATGATCCAAAAAATCAAACCGTACCCAATAAAAAAAAGAGAAATAAATCCTAAAACCAACTCGCAAAATCCCAAGTACTTAATATCAGAAAAAGTATACTTTTCAGCATTTATTAAAGCCAGTCCGTAAAAAATTAAAGTAGCCGGTGCAATTAAACCATAAACCTCATGAAAGATCAGCGCCAGACAAAATATACCTCCGGCCAATAATGGAACTGTCAGGTTCAAAAGCATATTTTTGGTAGCCGAAGTCCAAATAGGTAAATTATGTTTTCTGCTTTTTCTAACGGTAAAAAACAAACCGAAGCTAAAAGCAAAAGCTAAAATAATCAAACCTGTAAAGACCAGTTCTGAAACCAGGTTAGCAGAATATTGCTTCTCATAATCTCCACCAAAATATTCGGTCCCGTTTGCTTTAAACAATTGGTAAACATACAATCCACCAATTAAAGCCGAAAGTCCCGCAAATACTCCTGAAAGGCCGCTTAATGATATAAATCTTGAAGAACGCTCCATCATGGAACGAATATGGGCTAAATCTTCTTGGTGCTTCTGATTCATAAATAAAGTACTTTGAGATACAAAGTTAAATATTAATTTGAATTGACAAGCTAATTTTTGGAAAAATTTCGCAGAGATGCGCAGAGTTGACACAGAGATACGCGAAGATTTCTATATTGCTCTGTGTAGCTCTGTGTAGCTTTGTGTAAACTCTGTGTGTCTCTGCGGAACAAAAAAAATCCCACGAAGACTCACAAAGCTGGCACAGAGATGCACGGAGTCTTTTATGCATTCTTTTCTAAAAAAAAATCCAAATCCCAACTTTATAAAACATGGATAGTCCCTATAGGACATTTTTTCTTATTTTTTCTACCGAAATGTGACTTCTAACGGAGTTTATATTGTAGCGAATAAATAAACGCTAACAACAACAGATAACTTACCATTTTTCTGCAGATATGTGACTCCTAGCGGAGTCTATATCGTAGACAATAGGTAATTACAACATAATAGCCATTACAGCATTTTTCTACACTAACATTAAACTCTTGAAAGAACTTATCCCATAGGGATCAAATAAAGGTAACACAACAACTAACCTGATTCGTCTTGTCCCGTAGGGACTACACCTTCAGATTCCAACATTAACTTCACCCCATCCCAAAAAAAGCCCGTTCTCTCGAACAGGCTTTAATCTAAAATTTATTTCTACACTATTAATTTTTAGCGCTTCGCATCTTTCTTGCTAAAAGTGTATTTTTCAACAACATTGCAATGGTCATTGGTCCTACTCCACCAGGAACCGGTGTAATAAATGATGATTTTTTACTTACTCCGTCGAAATCAACGTCACCTGTAATTACATAACCTTTTGGATGTGAAGCATCTTCTACTCTTGTAATTCCAACATCAATTACTACTACCCCATCTTTCACCATGTCGGCTTTTAAGTAATTTGGCACTCCTAATGCCGTGATAATAATATCAGCACTTCTGGTATACTCCTCAATGTTTTGGGTTCTGCTGTGCGTTAGCGTAACTGTAGAATCTCCCGGATTTCCTTTACGGCTCATTAAAAGACTCATTGGTCGGCCCACGATATGACTTCTGCCAATAACAACAGTATGTTTTCCTGCAGTTTCAATATTGTAACGCTCTAACAACTGCATGATTCCAAATGGTGTTGCAGGAATAAAGCTGTCCATCTCTAAAGCCATTTTTCCAAAATTCGCAGGATGAAAGCCGTCAACATCTTTGTCCGGATCGATAGCCATTAGAATTTTTTGTTCGCTAATGTGTTTTGGTAAAGGCAATTGTACAATAAATCCGTCCAGATTATCGTCTTCATTCAGTTCTTTAATTTTTGCCAGTAGTTCTGTTTCTGTAATTGTTTCGGGTAAACTCACCAAAGTCGAATCAAAGCCTATTTGCTGGCAAGATCTCACTTTACTTCCTACGTAAGTTAAACTTGCTCCATCCGTTCCCACGATTACTGCTGCCAAATGAGGTACTTTCCCTCCGGCATCTTTTATCGATTGAACTTCGGCTGCAATTTCGTTTTTAATGTCTTCAGCTGTTTTTTTACCGTCTAGTAGTTGCATTGTTTTATTTTAGTTTCTGATTTAAAATTTCCGGTTTCACGTTAAAAGCGAAACACCTATTTATATTAATCAAAAAAGTTTCAAGTTGTAGTTTCATAACCTGAAACCTTAAACTTGAAACTTTTTTATTTTATCTCGGCATTCCGCCTGGCATTCCTTTCATTCCGCCCATCATCTTCATCAGATTTTTTCCGCCCGGACCCTGCATCATCTTCATCATCTTGCTCATTTGGTCAAACTGCTTCATTAACTGATTTACCTGCTCGACTTTGGTTCCGGAACCTTTAGCGATTCTGGCTTTTCTTTTCACGTCGATTATCGAAGGTTTACTTCTTTCTATCGGGGTCATCGAGTGGATGATCGCCTCAATATGTTTAAAAGCATCATCTTCTATCTCTACGTCTTTCATGGCTTTTGAAGCTCCCGGTATCATTCCGACCAAGTCTTTCATGTTACCCATTTTCTTTACTTGCTGAATTTGCGTAAGGAAATCATCAAAACCAAATTCGTTTTTAGCGATTTTCTTTTGAAGTTTTCTGGCTTCTTCTTCATCAAATTGCTCCTGTGCTCTCTCTACAAGCGACACAACGTCACCCATACCTAAGATACGCTCAGCCATACGATCCGGATAGAAAACATCAATTGCTTCCATCTTCTCCCCCGTACCTACAAATTTGATTGGCTTGTTTACAACCGATTTGATCGAAATTGCAGCTCCCCCACGTGTATCACCATCTAATTTTGTTAAAATAACTCCATCAAAATTCAGAATATCATTGAAGGCTTTTGCCGTATTTACAGCGTCTTGTCCTGTCATAGAATCCACAACAAACAAGGTTTCCTGAGGCTGAATTGCTTTATGAACACGAGCAATTTCGTCCATCATTTCCTGATCTACTGCTAAACGACCAGCTGTATCGACAATCACTACGTTAAAACCGTTAGCTTTTGCATGTTTGATTGCGTTTTGAGCAATTTCAACAGGGTTTTTATTTTCCGGCTCTGAATAAACCTCAACGCCTATTTGATCTCCCACAACATGTAACTGATTAATCGCCGCAGGACGGTAGATATCACACGCTACTAAAAGTGGTTTTTTATTTTTCTTTGTCTTTAAGAAATTGGCCAGTTTCCCTGAGAAGGTCGTTTTTCCCGATCCCTGAAGTCCTGACATTAAAATAACAGAAGGATTTCCGGAAAGATTAACACCGGCAACATCACCACCCATCAATTCGGTTAGTTCGTCTTTCACTAACTTCACCAGTAATTGTCCCGGCTGAAGCGTTGTTAAAACGTCCTGACCAATTGCTTTTTCTTTTACTTTAGTGGTAAAATCTTTAGCAATTTTAAAGTTAACATCGGCATCAAGTAAGGCACGACGAACTTCTTTTAAAGTATCGGCAACGTTTACTTCTGTAATTTTACCGTGTCCTTTTAATATATGGAAGGCTTTATCTAACTTATCACTTAAATTATCAAACATACTTTTTTCTTTATTTGAAGTGCAAAGATAATCTAATTAGGCATTTCAGGCAATTTTTATTTAATCACATTTAAACTTGAAGTACGTTTTGATTTTACCGCAAAGAACGCAAAGTTTTACGAAAAGTTCGCTATGTTTTTTTTGCACGCAAAGACGCGAAGTCGCAATTTCTTTTCTCGCAGATCTAGCAGATATAGCTGATTTTTTTTCATACTTAATCTAAGAACAAAGCAGCTGTCTAGTCTGCGAAAACAAAAAAGACGCAAAGTTTTTTTTTTACGAATCACACGAATTTTACGAATTTTCCAAACTAACTTTTTTAACTCTCGCAGATTTGACAGATATAGCTGATTTTTTTCATACTTAATCTAAGAACAAAGCAGCTGTCTAATCTGCGAAAACAAAAAAGACGCAAAGTTTTTTTGCCATGAATCACACGAATTTTACGAATTTCACGGATTTTTCAAACTAACTTTTTTAACTCTCGCAGATTTAGCGGATATAGCTGATTTTTTTCATGCTTAATCTAAGAACAAAGCAGCTGTCTAATCTGCGAAAACAAAAAAGACGCAAAGTTTTTTTGCCACGAATCACACGAATTTCACGGATTTCACGGATTTTTCAAACTAACTTTTTTAACTCTCGCAGATTTGGCAGATATAGCTGATTTTTTTCATACTTAATCTAAGAACAAAGCAGCTGTCTAGTCTGCGAGAACAAAAAAAGACGCAAAGAATAAAACCTTTGCGTCTTTGTAACTTTGTCCCTTTGCACCTATTTTCTAAAACTGGAAGTAAATAAACGGTTGCGAACCGGCAACTGCTGTTGCATAAACGATCCAATACGTGAATCCCAGAATAATTGCTTTTCCGATCAGAGGTGTTTTATCAAAAACTAATTTCATTTTAGAGGTAATAGCTTCCGGCAAGACATGCCAAACGTATCCGAATAGCATCAATAAAAAGACATTTTTGTAACCTATTATGATTGCCTGCCAATGTTCCGGCTCAAAAGTCAACTGACCAATATTATTGATAACCTGAAGTGCTGTTTCAAAATCTCTGGCACGGAAAAATATCCAACAAAAAACAACAAAATGAAAGGTAATGACGATTGAAAAGAATTTCCATAAAAATCCAGAACCTTTACCTTCTTTTTTGGGAGGAAAGAATTCCATGAAAATTTTATGAACGGCTAATGCCAATCCGTGTAAGGCTCCCCAAACAATAAACTGTGCTCCGGCTCCATGCCACAACCCTCCTAACAACATCGTGGTAAACAAATTGAAATTGGTCACCAAGGTTTGGTTTTTCTTTTTTGAAAGTAAAAAGGTCAGACAGAAAAGCACTAATGCTCCAATTGCAATCCCTAGTGGAATGAAACTCTCGTTTATGTTTGAAATTCCCCAAAGCAATAATCCAAAGAAGAATAAACTTGGGAATAAAAACCCTGCGAATGTTCCTTCACGATTTCCACCGATCGAGATATACAAAAAGTCTTTCAGCCAGGTGGATAGTGAAATATGCCATCTTCTCCAGAAATCAGTTATAGAGGTTGACTTATAAGGCGTTCTAAAGTTCGCCGGAAGTTTAAATCCTAATAGCAAAGCGATTCCGATTGCCATATCTGAATATCCTGAAAAATCGCAGTAAATCTGAATCGCATACCCATAAGACGCCATTAAATTTTCAAACGAGGTATAATTCATCGGGGTATCAAAAACACGATCAACGAAATTTATAGAGATGTAATTCGAAATTACCGTTTTCTTAATCAATCCACCTATAATCAAAAACAAAGCGTTGTTTACATCTTCTCTGGTCAGGTTTAATTTCTGATAAATCTGAGGTAAAAAATCCTTTGCTCTAACGATTGGTCCTGCCACCAACTGAGGGAAGAATGAAACGAAGAACAGATATTCGATATAATTTTTGGTTGGTTTAATTTCTTCACGGTAGATTTCGATAATATAACTCATCGACTGGAAGGTATAGAATGAAATTCCAACCGGCAGAAAAATATCGTGCAGTTCATAATTTCCATGAAACATATCATTGAAAGTAACAATCATGAAGTTCATGTATTTGAAATACCCCAACAATCCCAGATTCAGGATTACACTGATCACCAGATAAATTTTCTTTGTACTGTCTTTTGCTTCTCTGTAAATAATCTGACTCAGACCGTAATCAACAACAGACGAAAGTAACAAGAGTAAAAAGTAAATCCCGCTTGACTTGTAATAAAAGAAAAGCGAAAAGAGGATAACGTATGTTAATCTCAAATAAAATGTTTTGCGTAAAAAGGCATACACAAAATAAAAAACCAGAAATAATCCCAGGAACAAACCGGTATTAAACAGTAATTTTTCTTCAGGATTGTATATAAACCAACTTTGAACCTGCTCCGGAGTAATCGCTCCAAAATTCTGAATGAACCAATTATTTATGCTATCTATTGTAATCAACTTAATTCTTTAATTTAAAATTATCGTATGCTTTTAAAAATGCTTCTGCAAACAAGTCCCCTTGTTTTTCATATCCTTTTTTAGAATAATGAACCCAATCCGGGCCAATTAATCCCGAAGACTTTAAACCTCGGATTCCTTCCATCGCTCCCAATTCATCGTATAAATCCCAAACTGCAAAACCATCTGTCTTTGCTATTTCAATAATACTTTTTGCGTAATCGCGAATATAAACATTAGGTCTTCTTGCTTTGAGTAATGAAGGAGGCGGAGTCATCACAAGGATAGAAACCGTACGATTGTGTTCTTTTACATTTTTTATAAAATCTCGCAATTCCTTTATATATGCCGAAGCTTCCATATGATCGTAGCTTTCATTTGTTCCCAACGAAAGAACTATAAGGTCGCTATGCAATGCTTTTAGCTGTTCAAAAAATAACGGATACTTATTATAATCTGAAAACTTGGCTCCATTTACCCCAATGCTGCTGTAAATTAAACCGGGTGTATCTCTTTCTAAAACGATCCCGCTCAATTCGTACTTTGAAGCTTCTTTATTGGGAAGTAGAAAAATACGACTCAACGTTTTTTCAGAGTTGTAATAATGAGTAAACGAATCCGATTCCAAATTTAAAGGAACAAATTCTGAACTCGTAATATTTCTGGGTTTAGTCTCGTTTGTTCGGATTTTAAGCGTTCTTCCCGCGCGAATGTTATTCGATTTCAGACGATTGTCTTTTCTAATATCGGCTACCGAAACATTGTATTTGTCAGCAATTGTCGAGATCGCTTCTCCTTTTTTGATCTTGTGCGTAATTACTTTTCGCTCTGTAGACTGAATTGTTTTGGTTTGAGAGGATATCGCTAAATCAAACATGTTCTGATTTTGAGGCGTAATAATTTTGATGGTATTGAAATTATACGCAGCATCTTTAACATTCAATTCAACAGCGAAACCGCCATTGTCTCTCCAAAGTGCAATTCCGCTTAAACCAACAGGAACATTTTTGACAGGATGAATGTTTCGGTAACTTTCCCAGCCTCTGTTGGAACGAAACCGCTCGTTATAAGAACCGTTTGTTTTCGCCAGCTGATACGGAAAAACTAACCCGCGGCCGCCATTACCAAACTTTTGCTGCAGTTTTTTTCTAATCTCATTGGTCATCAAATCACTCTGAATGTGCGAATCTCCCACATGTACCATATTGATTTTCTGACTATTTTGACTTTCGTTCGACTTCAATTTCAAAAAAAACGGCACTAAGACTTCTGCATTATAAATCCTGTCTCCTGAAAAAGAATCAACAGCGGCTGTATCGGCTTTATGCATCATATTTTTTGTAATTGGATTTAAATCTGTCTTTGGTGTTTTATCGTTTGTTGAGAAAAAAAGACAACAAAAGAAGATAATTAATCTATTCATTTACGCTATCTGTTTTTACCGCTACGGAATCTGTATTGGTCTTCCTGGCTGCTTTCCGTTTGTTGGTATCCGCCTCTCTGTTTACCCGTAATACTTTATATTGCTCGTAACCTTTGTTCAATTGATCGTATACTAATTTACCAATAGCTTTTGCCCCACGCTGGTTAAAGTGTGTATAATCTTTATTGGCTCTGGCCGGAGATTCGTCTACCCATTTCACCATTGATCCGTCACCTCCCATTAAGGTGTACAAATTCACAAATCCGGATTCGGTTTCAAGTGCGTATCTTTTTTGAGCTCTCATTAATGGAACAACGGCTGAATCAGTTTTCATTTCTAAATCGTATTTCGTTGATTTATCGGCTGTCGAAATGATCAGGATCGAAACTCCCGGAAAAGATTCTTTAATTTTATTCACCGCTTTGGTCATACCTCTTTGATACCAATTGTAATTTTTGGTTCCATAATTTAAAACGTTGGTTCCGTAATGCAGAATAACCAAATCGTATTTTAAACTGTTATTGAACCCCTGCATCACATTCGCATTAAAAGTAGAAATCGGCAAACCTGAATTCCCTCTTTGTGAGAAGTTGTCTACATGAACCCCGTTTCCGTTATCAAAATTAAACCCATAGATTGGAATGGAATCGGCATGAATAAAATTGGCTTTGAATCCTTTTATGCTTCCTGAAGTTACTTTTAGAGTATTGATCAGATTGTTTGGCACAAGGCTTTTTCGCAAGGTATCTTTTCCGATAATGAAATTCACATTTCCTTTTTTAGTTCCTCTTCCGTAATACAAAGTCGGACTATCTAAAGTTGTTGCGTGTTTGTTTAAACCTGCTTCGTACTGAACCCAGGTCGTATTTGATTTATCATTGGCAAAAAACACGTGTCCGTTTACACCAAAAGGGCTCGTTGGACGTTTTACGTTTAAGTACGATTGCATTTTCCAGTTTTTGGAAGCCGAAGATTTTACAGAACCACGTGATGCTGCAGATTCTGAATTGATCGACACAAAACCAACTCCGCTTCCGCCAAAACGTTCCTGGTAATTGGCGCGGACATCCTGTACAATTAAATCACCATCGGTCATGGAATCTCCATAATAGGCAATTCTGACTTTGGATTGCGGATTATTCTCCAGCTGGTATAATTTTTCGTAAAAAGAAATCAGGTATTGGTATCCTTTGTAGTTATCGAAAGTTTCAGATGGAAATTCGATTCCTTCCGAAGCATCGAAAACAATCTTTTCCCTCATTTCATTTTTCTCCTCTTCGGTCAGACTGTCTCCATTCTGCTCCAGAGAATCATTTGCGACTGACTCTAAAAGCAGACTATCAATTAGTACGTTTTTAGAATCTACTTTACTATCCGAAAAGATCTTGTCGGGCAAGACTTGCTTAAATCCGATGAAAGCTATAAATGCCAGTGCCACAATGGCAAAAGACTGAAAAAAATAAGATTTTGTATTCACTCGTAATAATAAATTTGAAGAAAGGATTTACTAAAAATTTGATTTCAAAATTCCTGTTAATTCCTTATAAAAAATACCCGCAAAGATAGAATTAAACAATTAATTTCTAGGTTCTTTTTAACATTAAAATAATACAAAAAAAAGAGGCTGAACGAATCCAGCCTCTTGATCAAAAAAAAATAAAAAAAACAAAGTTAATGATTAACTAAATTTTGAAAATATACTGAGCATAATTTGCTCCTTGCCTATTTATTGAACTATAATTTTACCCGTTTTCACTTCTTTGCTCCCTGAACGAATCTTATAGAAGTAAATTCCTTTCGCATAACCGGAAGGAATATTCCAGCTTACCACCTGATTAGGCGTTACCGTTCCTTTAAAAACGGATCTTTCGTTTCTTGTGCTTTCAGAGTAAACTACGATTTCTATTTCTTTGTTAGTCGAGAAATTTGTTGCAAAATTTACAACTTCGGTTGTTGGGTTTGGGTAGATTAACAACGAATCTTCTTCTGATTGAGCCTTTAAAGCTTGTTGTTGTAATTGAGAGGTACCATACAATCTTATCTTATTACTATTCGAGCTATGTGAACTATTTACAGATTGAACAGTTCTTAATATGAATGCAGTATGATCATTCTGTAAAATACTTATTGCACGCCAATATGGTGTCAAATCCAAATCCTTTGTCGTTTCATCAAATATAATTGGATCTTCTTGGCTTCCCAAAAACCATGAATACTTATAATCGCCAAATGCTCCAGTTGGCTGACTCCCTGTTATTGTAGTGCCACTTATTGATATGATATTATTTTCTATAGCAGGAACGTGAGGTAAAGTTATGGTCACTACATTACTTATAGGTACATTCATGGTACTACTTGTTTTTTTTGCACTTCTTCTGTACTGAGTTGTCTCTAAAAGAATGCCAGGTAAAATGAAATCCTTTGTTTCTCCTGGAATCGGCATCCAAACTCCATTAATGTTTTTTTTATCCCATTGATACTCATATCCTAATGACACAAAAGTACCCCCGATTAAAGGAGCTGTGCTCCCCCTATCAATACTTAAATCCGAAATTATTGTATTCTTGTAATTATGAAAAATTGTAATTTGATTATCAAACGTTGGATTTGTAGGATTGGTAACTGTTGCCTTGTAATTTACGGTAATCTTAATCATATCAGCTTCATTCTGAAAACAACTCCCATTAGTTGAAAATTTATAAATAACCTGAGTATCAGAACTCACAGTCTTTTTAAATTTAAAAACAATGTTTGTTTCGTTCTGATAGTAATTCATTATGCTTCCTTTCGAATAGCTAACTAACTGAAAACCATCCGTATTGCCACAGGACATGGTTTCAAGAAAAATAGGAGTACTCTCAGTACTACCATAAAATTTTACCAGAATACTTGCTGTACCTTCAACTCCTGAGGCGACATCGATGGATTTTGTTTTAGAATCGTACTTTACACTACCTTGACAGAACGCTAATTGTATAAAAAAGAGCATCAAAAACAAAAAACTTAAAGTAATTTTTTTCATGTTAAATTAAATAAAAGATTAAAAAATAACCCCGAACCAACTAAATTTAGCTAGTTCGGGGTTACTACATTATAGTATTATTTCAACAATGCATATTGAAATTTAGGATATCCTCTCTCACCATCTTCTTTTGTTCCACCAGTAAATTTCAACTTGTAGACATTTCCAGCAGGATCTTTAACTACATAGAAACGATCAGTTCTTAAAACGAATTGCGAAACTGGCGTACCATTAGGACCAACAACACTTGTTCCTCTCCAGTTAGATCCAATATTTCTTTGATCGTCATTAAACTTTGAAGTTTCTACATTCGCTAATGTAAAATTGTCATATGAAAAAGCACTTGTAAGAACTTGATATGTTTGCGCCCCACCTTTTACGTTATTAACAACATAATCAGCAAAAAGATAAGGCGACGAACCTGTCGGACCAGGAATTACATTTGTAAATGAAGTGAAGTTAAGATCCCATTGATTCTTTTGTGGCTCAACATTAACCGTTTTCTTATCCAATAAACTAAAGAATGTAAAATTGTATGCACTATTTTTCGAAATTACAACTTCATCATGCGTCGTAGCAGCTATATCTGCATATTGAATCTTATAATCACTTCCGCTTTTCAGAACTCTAATTTTTTTCCATCCTCTAGAAGTTCCAGCTCCAACACCTTCAGAACCTAAAGCTGCAGTAGCAGGGTTACTTCCCATGTTAATTAAATAAACTTTATTTTCAGAATCAGTTGATGAAACACCTGCAATAGCTGTTTGAAGAATATCCCCTGCTGGACCGTCAACTTGACTTACAATTCCATTTCCAGGAGTAATAATCATAGTTTCGTCCGGTGTTTGTACTTCATCAATATTTGTTGTTGTCAATTTCTTTGCTGACATTTTTAATGAGCCATTCAGTACTACTCTAAAATCTGAACCAGAATAAAAACCTAAGTCCCAAGAAGTTCTTACAACTGTTGTTAATTTTCCTGTGCTTAAATCAACATAAACCTGATTTGGTTCTGCAGAACCTCCAACCAAAGGAGCCAAAGCTGTACCTAATGAAGCCGTTTCATTAAAATTCAACTGGATTGTTTTGTTCCCTACTACATTAACATTAATAGAAGAACCATCAATTGTAAAAATTACATTCTTAACCTCCGCACCTACTGCATTTTTAATTTTATTAAAAGTAAATTCAGCAGATGTCGCATTTTGAGCAAAAGGTATTACTATTTTATTTGCAGCTGCTGCGGGAGCAGTTGTAAAATCTGTAGTATAAACTGCAGCCGTAACCGTGTACGAAACTGTAATTGTTCCTGCAGAAGGAGCCGGAGCAGCAAACTTAATCTGAACTGGAGTTGCGGCACTTGTTAAATTATAGGAAGACTCCGCAAATGCGACAGCCACAGATTCTCCGCCATTATCGTCGTTATTACAAGCCGTAAAAGCCAGTAATACGAAAGAAAGTATTAAAATAAAGTTTTTTTTCATGATATATATTAATTAAAATTTAGATTATACGTAAGTTTAATAAAGTAAGAGCGTCCATATCCAAGCATTAAGTCTGAACTTGTGGAACCATGTGCCCCTCCGGTTGAACCTCCTCCATTCCTCACAGATTGAACGTCTGTAATGTTAAATAAGTTTCTGGCGCCAACCATTACTTCAAACTGATTTTTGAAAAACAATTTGCGAACAGAAGCATCCATCCAACTATAAGGTTTGATTTCATTCAAAAAGAATTTAGCACTTCCGTCTGTGTCTGTTCCAGCCACAAATTGTTGCTGTTGTCCATTATACTTGTAGTACAATGCTACCAGGGTATTCCATTTTGGAATATTATAAGAAATACTGGAATTCAACTGAAATGAGTACAGATACTTATCATCAGTAGTTAGATTTAGTGCCGCCAAATCTAATTTTCGGGAAATACCTACTAAAGCCGCACCAATTTTTACATTCCAGTTTTTATATGAATATTGCTCAGTAGTTGACGCATTCCACATTTTATAGGCATTGATATTAACATATCGATAACTTAATGAAGGAACAACTTGAGTCAAAACCATATCGATTCTATCATCGACATTCATAAAGGTAAAGGCTACATTATTTGAAATTTGCGCTCCTGAACGAAGTTGACAAGATCTTTTAAAACTTAGCTCATATGAAGTACTATTTTCGGGAACTAAATCAGGATTCCCCTGAACATTATGATTAGAATCTACAAAATAAGTATAAAGCTCATCAAAGTTAGGAGTACGATATGATTTCCCCATAGAAGCTCTCGTCTCTAATCCTTTTTTAAAAATATATCTTAGTCCTAACGAACTAGCATATTGATTGTCAAAATTAGATTGAATTGAATAACGAAGTCCTGGACGAATCGAAAATTTATCGGTCAGATTGACCTCTGCCACAGTAAAAATATCATAATTTTCAAGTCGCTTTCTTATGTCTTTAAGCTGTTGCTGATCGTCCTTAAAAGTACCTGCAGTCGCATCATAAAATCCATTTTCATTTGTAATTTCATAACCCAATTGAAAATCGACCTTTTTACTATTGAAAAAATTACTCAACGTTCCTGTAGAATAGAAAACTTCTTTTGATTGGTAAGTTTGTCTGTTATTATCAAACTCCTTTCCTGTTTCCATTTGATAGTTAAACCTTTCTAAATCACGTTCTTGTTTCTGATGGGAAAGCGAAACATTATAATTTAACTTCGAAAACAATTTCCCGTTAGAATTTAAATGATGATAAAATCTATTGGTTATAAAACGTTTATCATTTGCATAATAGGTTTCAGGAAAAGGATAATTATCTTGCGGAATTAAAATTGGATTGTAAAAATGAACATCCTCACCATAGTAATCAAATTTGTAAAATATTTTAAAATTTCCTTTTTGATAACCTAAAAGCCCATTACCAACTAACTGATCTTTCGGAAGCCATTTATAACCTCGTAACCCATTATTCATGGCATAATCTTTCCCCTTCATATTATCATAAAAACCAGCAAAATCATTGCGGTTCCCTCCTATATTAACAAACCAGTTTTCGTTAAAATTATGAGCTATTTTCGCTGATTGAATATGGCGGCCTTTATTAAAAAGAGCATATTCATTACCTACGGTTTCTTCCTGAACAGTCGTACTAATCTGCCATCTGTATCCTCCGCCTTTTTTAGTTATGATATTCAAAATACCACTTACGGCATTTGCTCCATGAGTTACTCCCATTGAACCTTCAATAATTTCGATACGTTCAACATCGTCAAGATTTACTTGCGTTAAATCTACATTGGTTCCCATTCCGGTATCACTCACTAATGGAATGTTATCGATTAATATTTTAAAATATTGTGAATCTAATCCAAACATAGAAACGGTTGAACGTCCATCACTCCCGCTATTCCTAATCGTTATATTTAAGTATTGATTTAAAACATCTGCAAGATTGTTTGCTGCCAATTGCTTAATATCTTCCTTTGAAATCACACGAACATTAAACACTGACTTTTTTATAGATTGGGGCTCTAATTGCCCGGTAACCACCACTTCAGAAAGTTTATTTACAGCCGTGGTATCTTTCTTTTGTGCAAAGGAGATTTGACAAAAAAGAAAAGCTGTAAAAAAGATAAATTTGATTTTCATTATTTTTATTCATTCTTAATAATGGCGCAAATATATAAACTATTTTTATTTGTTCTAAATTAAATACATATATTTGCGAAAATTTAAAAACAAAATATTACGTTATGATTTCAAAAAGCCTCTATTTTTCAGCTGTTATGGCTTTGACTTGTAGCCTTGGTTTCAGTCAGGATAAAAAACAACAAGACATCAAATCCATCAAATCTATGTGTGGTTGCTACGAAGTGAAGTTTAATTTCGCAGAAACTTTTCAATACGCTAAAGATTCTGCAACTTATAAACCATCTGAAACAAAACACGAATCTGCATTAGAATGGGTGGAATTATTAGAAGACACTCCTAACAAAATTGTAATGCAACACTTACTAATAGTGAGTGACGATATGATCATCAAACACTGGAGACAAGACTGGTTGTATGAAAACACCGACTTATATACCTTTAATAAAGGAACATCCTGGAAATACAAAAAACTGGACAAAAAAGCAGTAAAAGGTCAATGGACACAAAAAGTATTTCAGGTAGATGATAGTCCACGTTACGAAGGATCTTCGACATGGGTACATGTAGACGGACAAAACTACTGGGCAAACATTGCTGATGCACCACTTCCAAGAAGAGAGCAAACCAAACGTAATGACTATAATGTTTTAAAAAGAAGAAACATTCACGAAATTACAGCTACAGGATGGAATCATGAGCAGGACAATGACAAATTGGTGCGTGACGACAGCGGAAAAGATGTTTTATTAGCGCAGGAAAAAGGGCTGGACGTTTACACTAAAGTTCCGGATATTAAATGTATCGCTGCTCAAAAATGGTGGAAGGAAAACAACGCGCTTTGGAAGAATGTTCGTGACAAATGGCAAACTCTTTTTGACAGACATCAGGACTTAAACTTAGAAGCTAAAGTAGACAGAAAAGCACTTTACTCTCTTCTGTTTGATTTAAAACCAACTGCTACAAAAGCAGAAAGTGATGCAATCATCAACAAGTTCGTAAAATAAGAAATTCCTTTTCTACTTATATTCTAAAAGCCGATAGTAACAAACTATCGGCTTTTTTATGCATAAAAAAACCGTCTGAAAATAATTTCAAACGGTCTGCTACCTTCTATGTTTAATTAGGCTATTAGCTTACTAATTCAAAACAGCATAAAATTAATAAGAGGTCGGTATCTTTAATCTTTTACGATCGATATTCTGGAATAATCATCTCGGATATGCTTAAAAAAACTCTTGAGGTGATATTAGAGTCTGTAGATAAGGATGTTAGAATCCTGTAATATTTCATTAATTAAAGTAGGAAAATTAATATATTATTTAATCCCATACAAATAAATAAGGCACTATTTTTTTACTTTTTTCTATAAGACTAAAATCCAGTATTTTGACGACATTGCACAAGGCAGTATAATTAAGGAACCTACAAAAAAACAAAAAGGGCCGATAGTTTTACAACTATCAGCCCTTTGATTCATGCTATCTATAAAAAATATGTCTTATATGAACTATTATTTAGCTTCTGCGCACTCAGAATAGGAAACAATATGTTTCGTTAAATCAGTCCATTTCGGCTCAGGATTTGCAGCAATTACTTTTTCACAGCTTCCCCATAATGGCACAAATTCTTTTTTATAATCTTTCTTCTTCAATAAAAATGCAGGAGAATCTTTTTTGGCAACATAATACGATTTTGCATCACCTCCAATAAATTTAACCCCGCCAACTCCTAATGAAGTCGTTTCTTTTGCATGAGGATCACAGTATACTTTAAACTCTTTACTGAATGAAGGGTTAAGTAACTGCATTAACAATTTGCTGTTTCTCTTTTTGATTTTTACATCAGCAGTTTCAAAATAAGCGTACCCATCGTTTAAGAAATCCTGGTTTAACTTATCGTCATTCCATTTTTTAAAGTCTTGCAGAAAATTTAATTTTTTTCCTAAGTTATCCAATCCGCTTGGTGGCAAGTACATGAATTTAATATCTTCTGGTTTTAGTTTGTGTTTTTTACCAGTTCCATCTTGTAATTTGATGAACTCAATTAAACCTTTGTCTCTGTCGATATCTTTAATAGTACCATTTATTTCGGTACCATCAGCCAAAGTAATGTAAGCCGTTTTACTGTGAGAAAATCCATAAGAAGGAGAAATCAAATCTTGCGCATTTGCAGAACAACACACTACTAGAAACACTAGTAGCAAAAAGGAATTTTTAATCATTTGTTTTTTGGTTAATTTTTTTGCCTACTCTTGCGATTTTCGGCTTCCTCGATTATTATTTTAACAGGAAATTTTTAGCTAACACCCTGTATTTATTGGCTTCACAAACTTTTTTTATAAATTATTTTCTTACCGTAAACATAGCTATAAAAACAAGATTTACAAATGTTAAACTGTATTTTTTACACGAAAATTCGCCCCAAAAACCTTTGCCTGTTTTTCGTCTTAATTACCTTACGTTTTCTAATAAAATACAAATTATTTTGGATGGCAACATTTTAGCTAACCTTCCCTTTCTACTCTCGAAAACCAATAGATTTTTTGATTTTGAGCTGACAAAAAAAAAGAGTCGATAATTACATTTATAATTATCGACTCTTTGCATTTTATCTTTTGTACAGCAATTACATGCGCTCCGGAACTTCGATTCCCAGCAAACTAAAAGCGGCTTTGATAACCTCAGCTACTTTTTGCGAAAGCTGTACTCTGAATACTTTTTTAGTTAAATCTACTTCTCCTAATATGTGTACCGACTGATAAAAAGAATTATATTCTTTTACCAAATCGTAAGTATAATTAGCAATCAGAGCCGGGCTATGATTATGTGCCGCATTTTGAATTACTTCCGGGAAAAGTTCGATTTGTTTTACCAGCTCTTTTTCTTTTTCGTGTAATTCTTCGGTATTCGTCTGAGCTGAAAAATCAAAATCAGCTTTACGGATTATCGATTGGATTCTCGCGTAAGTGTACTGAATAAACGGCCCTGTATTTCCAGCAAAATCAACAGATTCTTCAGGATTAAACAAAATACGTTTTTTTGGATCTACTTTTAAGATATAATATTTCAATGCCCCAAGACCAATAGTTTGGTACAATTTAGCTTTTTCTTCGGTTGAATAACTGTCCAGTTTTCCTAAATCTTCAGAAATTTGTTTCGCTGTATCGGTCATATCCTGCATCAAATCATCAGCATCTACAACGGTTCCTTCACGGCTTTTCATTTTCCCTGAAGGCAAATCAACCATTCCATATGATAAATGATACAAGCTTGAAGCCCAGTCAAAACCTAGTTTTTTCAGAATAAGAAACAGCACTTTAAAGTGATAATCCTGTTCGTTACCAACTGTATATACCATTCCGCCCACATCCGGCATGTCTTTTACACGCTGAATTGCGGTTCCAATGTCCTGTGTCATGTAAACTGCAGTTCCATCTGAACGCAAAACAATTTTACGATCTAAACCTTCATCGGTAAGATCAATCCAAACGGAACCGTCAGGGTCTTTTTCAAAAACGCCTTTGTCCAGACCTACCTGAACCACATCTTTTCCTAATAAATAAGTATTGCTTTCGTAATAGTATTTATCAAAATTAACGCCCAGATTGGTATAAGTAGTAGCAAAACCATCGTAAACCCATTGGTTCATCATTTTCCAAAGCGAAATTACCGCTTCATCTCCTGACTCCCATTTTTTAAGCATCTCTTGTGCTTCAATAATGATTGGAGACTGTTTTTTGGCTTCTTCCTCTGTTTTTCCGGTTTCCATAAGTTGAGAAATCTCCCCTTTGTAAGCTTTATCAAACTCAACATAATACTTCCCTACTAATTTATCTCCTTTTAGATTTGAACTTTCGGGAGTTTCACCATTTCCAAACTTCTGCCAGGCCAGCATCGATTTGCAAATATGGATTCCACGGTCGTTGATAATCTGTGTTTTGTATACTTTTTTTCCTGATGCTTTGATAATTTCAGCTACAGAATACCCTAACAAATTGTTACGTACGTGACCTAAGTGTAAAGGTTTATTGGTGTTTGGCGAAGAATATTCAACCATGATTGCTTTCTCTTCCGGATTTGGTGTTACATATCCGAACTTGGTATTGTCTTTTATTTCATTAAAGAAATTCAAATAGTAACTATCCGCAATGACAATATTCAAAAATCCCGAAACCACATTAAAGCGTGCTACTTCAGAAACGTTCTCTACCAGATAATTTCCAATTTTATTTCCCAGTTCGACAGGATTGCTTTTAATCACTTTCAATAAAGGAAAAATCACCATTGTGATGTCGCCTTCAAATTCCTTTCGGGTGGTTTGAAATTCGATTTTCTCAACAGTAACATCAAATAATGCTTGTATTGCTTTTTGTATAGAAGGTGTAAGAATTTGTGATAATGACATGTAAACTTATTTTAAAGTGTGCAAATATACTGCTTATTCACCAATTACAGAAAATCAAAAACATATTAAATCGAATAAAGCGGTTCTAATTTCTTAAAAAACCTCCCCATTTAAGTGTTAAAATTATGCAAAAACCAAAACGCTAACCCATTATAAAACAGACGATCTTACGGAAGAAATATTTTTTTTCACTTTTTTCTGTAACATATCCTTAGCAAACGAGTCTTAATAGAGACTTCAAATTAGTTTTGAGGACAAAAAACAAAAACAAAATAACAATCATCATCAATCCATCAAAAAATCATTATTGCATTATGAAACTAAAATTCTTTCTGTTCGTATTACTGGGTGTAATGACAACAGCAAATGCACAGAACTCAGGAAGTGTTTCCGGAAAAATTACTGAAAAATCAAACAGCGCTCCTATTTCTTATGCCACCATCTCGGTTAAAGAGAACGGAAAAGTAGTCGCAGGAGTTAATTCTGATGATCACGGAGATTTCTCTATCAAAAATCTGGCTTTAAAAAGTTATACTATCGAAATTCAATATATTGGATTTCGTAAATATGTAGGCTCTTTACTTTTAAGTGATAACAAAAAAACGGCTACCATTAATGTATCGCTTGAAGAAGAAGCTACTCAGCTTAAAGGAGTGAACATTGTAAGTGAGCGTTCGACAATCGAGCAAAAAATTGACCGAAAAGTAATTACTGTCGGAAAAGATTTAACTACTGCCGGAGCTTCTGCCTCTGACATCATGAACAACATTCCCTCTGTAAACGTAGATCAGGACGGAAAACTTTCGCTTCGCGGAAATGATAACGTTCGTGTATTGATCGACGGAAGACCTTCAAACATTGATCCTGCTCAGTTGTTGAAACAAATTCCATCAACGTCAATCAAAAAAATTGAGTTGATTACCAACCCAAGTGCCAAGTACAATCCGGAAGGAATGTCTGGTATCATCAACATCATCTTACACAAAAATACCAATACCGGTTTCAACGGAAGTTACAGTGGGGGAATTACTTTTGGAGAAGTAGCAAAATACAATCAGTCATTAGATTTGAACTACAAGACAGGAAAAGTAAATTTCTTTGGAAACGTAGGACAAAATTTTGGAACTTATTACAATGATGGTTTCATCAACAGATACGATCAGGACATTCGTCAAAAAATTGATGTTGTGAACGAAAATGATTCTTACTTGTATAAAATCGGGATGGATTATTTTATCAATGATCACAATACGATCTCTTTTTATACCAATCAAAACAAATCAAACGGAAAGTTTTTTGTAGACACCAATATTGATTACAGCAATGTAAGCAGTTCTGATATTGCTAACATGTTACAAAAATCAAAATATACTGGTCCGGATAACGTAGGAACTTATAATTTAGCTTACAAACACATCTTTAAAAAAGAAGGTCATACCCTAGATATTGAAGGAAACTATAGCGACAATAAAGAAACCCAAAATGCAGGTTTTGACACGCAAATAAGAAAAAAAGACAATACTTTAGACAATCAGTCTTATAACGATTATATTGCCGGCACTCGTAAACTAAGTACTTTAAACATTGATTACGTAAATCCATTAAACGACAAAACGACTCTTGAAGCAGGTGCCGAGGCCAGAATTACAAAAACAGATAACGATTATATCACCGGAAATCCGTTAGCAGCACTTCCCGTTTCTAATTATACTTATGATACTGATATTTATTCTGCTTATGTAACATTCGGACAGAAATTCAAAAAATTCAGTTATCAATTAGGAGCTCGTTTCGAAAGTTATAAAGTGGTTGCGAATTTAAATCATGGTCTTGACAAATTCAATGACGATTACATTACGTTATACCCGTCAGCATATTTGACTTACAATCTGAATGAGAAAAATACGTTACAGTTAAGCTACAGCCGTCGTGTAGACCGTCCGAGTTTAGAACAGACAAAACCTATTCGTGAGTTTTCTACTCCTTTAATTACAGCATTAGGAAATCCTGAATTAAGACCTCAGTTTACGAATTCTGTTGAAGTAAATTATACTAAAACTTTCGAAAAAGGAAGCTTTACTACAGGTGTTTTTGTGAGAAGCATCAACGACCAAATCAGCAGAGTTTTACTTCCGGACGATACAGATCCAAGTGGTAACAAACAAATCCTGACGTATGCCAACTTTGACCGTAATACCTCTTATGGTTTTGAAGCTTCTTTCACTTATAAAATTGCAAAATGGTGGGACATTTCACCATCTATTGACTTTTCAAGCATTAACCAACAAGGTATCGTGTTTGTATACGATCCTGTAACTCAAAAAAGCAGTCCGCTGGAAAGAAAAATCACAGTAGGTGCTTTCAACGGACGTATGAATTCTAACTTTAAAGTAAACAAACGTTTAAGTTTCTTATTATTCGGATTTTACAGAGGAGAAGTTGAAGGTCTTCAAAATAACAGCCATGCCATGTATAAAATGGACATGGGATCCCGTTATACCTTGTTAAACAATAAAATGAACATCAGTTTACGTTTTAACGATGTGTTCAATACAATGAAATACGCTTTTGATTCTCAGTATCCTTATTCACACTCAGGGCAATTTACATGGGAGAGCCAAACAGTTTACCTAGGGTTAACTTACAACTTTGGAGGTGCTAAAATCAAAAACCTGCAACGTAAACAAAGAGAAGACAACACCAATAAAGGTGGAGGCGGATTGTTCTAATCCAACTTTTACTAATCGATTTTAATAGTTTTTTAAAAAGCCCGGAGTTTGCCAACTTCGGGCTTTTTTTTATGGATATTTGGCACATTTAGTTAAAATTGAATCGCTGTTTTTATTCCTGCCATACTTACAATAATAAGACACGCCTCCCGTGTTACCTCCTTATTCTACTGAAGAAAATGAAAATCCATCCGGAAGCTAAACCTACAAATTGTTAAAATTATCAAAAATTCAAAAACTAATTTACTCTAAAACAGCGCATCACAAAAAAGACATTTCTGATTTTAATTTTTACTGTAACATCGGATTGAAAAGACGGTCTCTAGTGATACATTTTGAAGTATTTCAAAAAGAAACAATCATCAATCAAATCAATCACATGTTCATGAAATTAAAATTACTTTTATTAGTCTTACTGACTACAATGACAACTCTGCAGGCACAAACTTCCGGAACTGTTTCTGGAAAAGTTACCGAAAAATCAAACCATGCTCCTATTTCTTATGCTACAGTTTCGCTTAAAGACAATGGAAAAATTGTCTTAGGAGTTAACACTGATGATAACGGCGATTTTACCATTAAAAATCTGGCTTTAAAAAATTACACGATTGAAATTCAATATATCGGATTTAAGAAATACACGGGATCTGTTATTTTAAGTGAGGATCAAAAAGAGGCTAGTCTTAAAATTGCTCTTGAAGAAGAAGCGACACAACTTAAAGGGGTTAATGTTATTAGCGAACGCTCAACCATTGAGCAAAAACTGGATCGAAAAGTAATCACAGTCGGTAAAGACCTGACCACTGCCGGAGCTACAGCTTCTGAGATTATGAATAACATTCCATCTGTCAATGTAGATCAAAACGGAAAAATTTCGCTTCGCGGAAATGATAATGTCCGAGTATTGATTGACGGAAGACCCAGTAATATTGATCCTGCTCAATTACTAAAACAAATCCCGTCAACTTCTATCAAAAAAATTGAGCTAATTACCAATCCGAGTGCCAAATATAATCCGGAAGGAATGTCGGGAATCATCAACATTATTTTACTTAAAAATACCAATATAGGTTTCAACGGAAGTTACGGCGGAGGAATCACTTTTGGGGAAGCTACCAAACACAATCAATCGCTGAATTTGAATTACAAAAACGGAAAAGTAAATTTTTATGGAAATGCCGGTCAAAATTTAGGAACCTATTTTTTCGACAGTTCTCTTCAAAGATTCGATCAGGATCTTTATCAAAAAATAGACTTTAAATCGAATGCCGACTCTCATCTGTATAAAATCGGAATGGATTATTTCGTTGACGCACAGAATACGATTTCTTTCTACACGAATCAAAGCAAATACAATCAGGACGTATTTGTTGACGCTAATATCAACTACAACAATAATCCTGAAATCAGCAACATCTCGCAAAATTCCAGATACTTCGGCCCTCAAAAAATGGAAACTTATAATCTGGCTTACAAACATCTCTTTAAAAAAGAAGGCCACACTTTAGATTTTGAAGGAAACTTCAGTAAATACAATGCCTCGCAACAAGCCCATTTTGACACCCAAAACAGTGCTCCTGACAACACTGTCAAAAATGTAAATTATACAGATTTAAACAAAAGTCATCGTAAACTAAATACATTTAATGTAGATTATGTTAATCCGTTGGACGAAAAAACAACTTTGGAATTAGGTGCCGAAGCCAGAATCACAAAATCAGCAAATGATTATGCCAGAATAAACCCTGCTAACCCAACCGAGGATCAGCTGCTCTATTACACTTACGATACAGATATCTACTCGGCTTATGTAACATTCGGTCAGAAATTCAAAAAATTCAGTTATCAATTAGGCGCACGTTTTGAAAGCTACAAAGCAGCTGCCAGTTTTAATCATGGTCAGGATACGTTTAATGACGATTATATCACGCTATATCCATCTGCTCATTTTACTTATAATTTAAATGAGAAAAACACCATACAATTGAGTTATAGCCGTCGTGTAGATCGCCCGAGTTTAGAACAAACAAGACCTATTCGTGAGTTTTCGACACCCATGGTAACGACATTGGGGAATCCTGAATTAAGACCTCAATTCACTAATTCTGTAGAGATAAATTACACTAAGACCTTAGAAAAAGGGAGTTTAAATTTGGGAATTTATGCCAGAGGTATCAACGATCAGATCAGCAGAGTCATAGATACGGATTATAATGAGGCAGTGGGCAACAAACTAATCGTATCTTATACCAATTTTGATCATAATACGGCTTATGGATTTGAAGCTTCTTTTAATTATAAAATCACAAAATGGTGGGATATCTCGCCGTCGATTGACTATTCAAGTATCAATCAACGAGGTATTGTTTTTTCATTAAACCCGATCACAAACACAGGAACGCCAATCGATCGAAAAATTACAGTTTCTGCTTTAACCAGTAGAATAAACTCTAATTTTAAAGTCAACAAGCGCATGAGCTTTTTACTATTTGGTCTTTATAATGGGCCAAGTGACGGTCTTCAGGGCAACAGCCACCAAATGTACAAAATGGACATAGGCACGCGTTATACTTTATTGAACGATAAAATGAATATCAGCCTTCGTTTTAATGATGTTTTCGATACTATGAAATATTCTTTCGACACACAATATCCTTACCCGCACTCAGGGCTGAGCACCTGGGAAAGTCAAACGGTTTATTTAGGTCTGACCTACAATTTTGGAGGAGCAAAAATTAACGGTATGAACCGTAAAAATAGAGAAGAGAACAATATTGGCAGTAGCGGTGGAGTTCTTTAATACCGTATTCATCACTAAAGTTTAATTATTTAATTAAAAATAAAAAATCCGGAGTTTACAAATTCCGGATTTTTTTTTTGTTGAATTCTATTTTCTGTTAACTTAATTGATCCCTTTTGATTTTACTGTTCGATCGGTCGAATAATCACCAGATTAGGCATACAAGTCACAATTACTCTTCCTCCAAATTCGAAGCCAAGTTTCTGTAGCCAGTTTCCGCAGAGTTTGATCTCAGGAACTTTTTTCTGACTGTATTCATTAAATCTCATTTTGGGTTGAATTTTCAGACTACGCACATCCGGGCGTCTGATTGTTGTTCGTTTGTCGTTTCGCATAAACTTATATTTTTTAAAAAGAGGCCTGACGATGCTGCGAAACGACAAACATAGTTTGAAGGCATAGGACTTGCACCTACTCTTCGCCAGGCTTTATCTTTGATTTTTAAATTTGATGAATTGTACATAATTTATATTTAATCGTTTCGCATATCAAATATAAGATAATTCTTTCAAAAAAAACACTATTTAAAAATCATTTTAATCTATCTAATCTGTGGCTTTAAAAATTTCATCTAACAGATATTTTTAAAAAGAGGCCTGATGATGCCACGAACCAACAAGAGAACTTGTATAGTACGGGACTTGCACCCGCTCTCCACCAGGTCTTATCTTTGATTACTAAATTAGATAAATTAATCTTGAAAATTCTCTTATATTGATTCGTACATCACATACAAGATGTTTCATTCAAAAAAAATATTTAAGGAATCATTTTAATCTATCTAGTCTGTGACTTAACAAAACATAACATTTGTCCGAACGTAACCCTGTCTTTAAAACTTCGACTTTATGTTAAAGCTTCCGTTTACAGGAAGTTTTTTAATTCTTTTATTTCCTCAGGATTTGCTTTTTCGTTTTGATCTGTAATCGCAGACGAATGATAAAAAGTAGGCTGCAATTTTTCCTGTAGTAACTTAATGTTCGAAGAGCGCAAACCACCTCCGGGCATGATTTCAATTCGGTCACCCGCTAATTTCTGAATCAATTGTAAATCCAAAATTCCTTCTTCAACATTCTTCCCACGTCCTGAAGTCAGTATCGTTTGAAAACCACATGCAATTACCTCTTCCAATCCTTGTTCTATCGAATTCACAACATCAAATGCACGATGAAAAGTACAGGAAAGCGGACTGGCCAATTGCACCAGTTCCAGATTCTGCTCTTTATTAACACTGCCATCCTGATTTAGGATCCCGAAAACAAAACCATCAACTCCCAGTGCTTTAAGTTGTTTAATATCTTGTTTCATTTCCTGGAACTCTTCTTCGGTATAAACAAAATCACCACCACGAGGTCTGATGATAACGTGCATTTTAATGGTTAGTTTTTCCCGAACTCTTTCTGCTGTTATCAAATTTGGCGTTGTTCCGCCAAGTCGCATATCATCGCATAATTCGATTCTGTCTGCTCCATTGTCTTGTGCAATTATTGCCGATTCGTAATTGAAACAGGCTATCTCCAATTGATTTTTTTTCATTTGATTGATTTAAAAGTGGCACCAGCTTGATGATGCCAAACAAAAATATAAATTAAAAACTGAACGATCAAAGCAAATCAAAGGTTAGAGTAACCATAAAGGCTTCGACTCCGCTCAGCCGGACAATCGTTGTCGCGATCCTCTTGAAACCTAAATATCACCCTGAGTGGAGTCGAAGACTCACAAACCGTAAAGGCTTCGACTCCGCTCAGCCGGACAAGCGTTGTCGCTATCCTCTTGAAACCCAAATGTCACCCTGAGCAAAGTCGAAGACTCACAAACCGTAAAGGCTTCGACTCCGCTCAGCCGGACAAACGTTGTCGCTATCCTCTTGAAACCTAAATGTCACCCTGAGTGGAGTCAAAGGCTCACAAACCGTTAAGGCTTCGACTTCGCTCAGCCGGACAATCGTTGTCGCAATCCTCTTGAAACCTAAATGTCACCCTGAGCGGAATCGAAGGCTCACAAACCGTTAAGGCTTCGACTCCGCTCAGCCGGACACTAATTGTAGAAGACAAAAGGCTGCAAACAAAACCCGAGTGCCATCCTGAGCGGAGTCGAAGGCTTATTTACCACTAAAGTTTCTTATTAACGTGGTTCTTATGACTCGTTTCATTTAGACATTCGGCCAGTTGTTTTAAATCATCCCATCTATCGTTTATAATGGCTTCTTTCTTTTTTCTACTCCACCCCTTTACTTGTTTTTCGAATGAAATGGCCTGAAGCACATACTTAAAATCAGTATAGAAAACCAGTTCTAAAGGTCTTCTATTAAAAGTATAACACCCCTTATTTAAACCCGACTTATGCTCATCGAATCTTCTTTCAATATTATTTGTAACTCCGGTGTAATAACTATTATCAGAACATTTAAGGATATAGACATAATACAATTTCATAACATATACCTTTTAATTAAACCTAACTAAAAGTAAGAAAAATCTTTTAAAAAATATATACTTATAATATAACTGATTTGCCTATTGGAACGTGGGCTTCGACTCCGCTCAGCCGGACAAGCGTTGTCGCTATCCTCTTGAAGTACAAATGTCACCCTGAGCGGAGTCGAAGGCTCATAAACCGTAAAGGCTTCGACTCCGCTCAGCCGGACAAACGTTGTCGCTATCCTCTTGAAACCTAAATGTCACCCTGAGTGGAGTCGAAGGCTCACAAACCGTTAAGGCTTCGACTCCGCTCAGCCGGACAAACGTTGTCGCTATCCTCTTGAAGTACAAATATCACCCTGAGTGGAGTCGAAGGCTCACAAACCGTAAAGGCTTCGACTTCGCTCAGCCGGACAATGCAGTGCACAAAAAAACCTGCTCTAAAAAAGAGCAGGCTATGAAATATAATGCAAGATGAATTAATTTACCACTTAATGATTGCACTTGCCCAGGTAAAACCACTACCAAAGGCAGCCAGTACAACTGTATCTCCGGATTTGATTTTTCCTTGCTCCCATGCTTCAGTCAAAGCAATCGGAATAGAGGCTGCAGTAGTATTTCCGTACTTCTGAATATTATTGTGTACCTGATCGTCACTCAATTTGAATTTGTTTTGAATGAATTGTGAAATTCTTAAATTCGCCTGATGAGGAATCAACATATCAATATCTGAAACCTGTAAACCATTTGCTTCTAATCCTTCATTGATTACTTCAGCAAAACGAACCACTGCATTTTTAAATACAAACTGTCCATTCATATACGGATAATAACTCTCATCATTAGGATCATTATCTGCTATAATATCGGTTACCCAGCGCGCTCCCATTCCCGGTGCCTGCAGAGCTAGTTCTTCAGCATGCTGTCCTTCTGAATGCAAATGGGTAGATAAGATTCCTTTGGTCAAATCCTCTTCACGGCTTATAACTGCCGCTCCTGCTCCATCTCCAAAAATTACCGAAACTCCACGTCCACGAGTAGTCATATCCAGTCCTGTCGAATGTACTTCTGAACCAATTACCAGGATATTTTTATACATTCCGGTTTTGATATACTGATCGGCAACCGACAATGCATAAACAAAACCAGAACATTGATTTCTAACATCCAGTGCTCCTACAGTACGTAATCCTAAATCACGCTGTACCAAAACTCCAGGTCCTGGAAAATAATAATCCGGACTTAAGGTAGCAAAAACTACAAAATCAATATCTTCTTTGGCGACGCCAGAACGTTCTATAGCAATTTTAGCTGCTTTTACACCCATTGTAGTTGTGGTATCTTCCCCACGAATAATATGTCTACGCTCCTGAATTCCAGTTCTCTCCTGAATCCATTCGTCATTGGTATCAATTATCTTAGACAAATCATCGTTGGTCACAACATTTGAAGGGACATAATATCCTAAGCCCGCTATTTTTGAATGATACATATTGTTTTATTATTTGTTAAAAAATTGTAATGCAAATTTAAGTATACTTTAAAACATTAACGTCCAAATTAGTGTTTTTTTCGTAATTGGCAATTCAATATACTTTAATTATAAATAGGATTCTGACAGTTTATATTCTGAAAAAACAATTTTTACCTGAAAAATGTGAAAAGTATCAAAAATAACACCTAAAATGTAACAAGTTTGAAGTATTTTAGTCAAACATATAGGAATACCAAACTCTAAACTCCTAAAATTCACATTATGAAATTAAAGGTTACATTACTTTTGTTTCTTAACATTGGCTTTTTTGCCTTTGCACAAGAAAATCTCACTTACCAAAAACCATCAAAATCTATCTTAGATTTAGCCGATTACGAAAAAGCTCCTACAGTATCGATGGATACTAAAAAGGAGAATATGTTATTAATGTACAGAAGTACATACAAAACACTCGATGATTTAAACCAGGACGAACTTCGCTTAGGAGGTTTAAGAATTAATCCGGTAACAAACATTTCCAGCTCTGTAACTTATACGACAAATTTAAAGCTAAGAAAAATTAGCGGTAAAGAAGAAGTTCAGGTTTCGGGATTACCTCAAAATCCAAAAATAAGCAACATCCTTTGGTCTCCAAATGACAAGAAAATAGTGTTCTCTCACACCACAAATTCAGGTGTCGAACTTTGGTTTCTGGATGTTGAAACTGCAAAAGCAACGAAACTTACTGAGGCAACTGTTAATGCCAATTTAGGAAATCCGTTTAGCTGGTTCTTAGACAATGAGACTATTTTGGTAAAAATGCTTCCAAAAAACAGAAAACCATTATTGGATCCTAAAAATGATTTACCAACCGGTCCAATTATCTCTAATACAGCAGGAACAAAATCTCAAAACAGAACGTTTCCTGATATGTTGAAAAATCAAAGTGACGAAATTAATTTTGAAAACATCACCACTTCTGAACTTTACAAAGTTAATCTTAACGGAAATGCTACATTGTTTAAAGAAGCTGCAATGTATTACGGAGAAAGAATTTCGCCAGACGGTAATTATATTATGCTGACCACGATTCAAAAACCATTTTCTTACGTAGTTCCTTTATACCGATTCCCATCCAGAACTATTGTTTATGATGCGAGAGGAAAAGAGATCAAAATAGTTAATGAAGTTCCGTTAAACGAAATAATACCAAAAGGTTTTATGGCTGTTCGAAAAGGAAAAAGAGAAATGGCATGGAGAAATGATAAACCTGCAACCTTATCTTATGTTGTGGCTTTAGATGAAGGTGATCCTGCCAATAAGGTTGATTGTAGAGATGAAGTTTTTCTTTGGAACGCTCCTTTTACAAGCGAAGCAACTTCTTTAGCAAAAGTTCCACAGCGTTACGACGATATTATTTGGGGTAATGACAATGTGGCTTTTCTAACAGATCAATGGTACGACACCCGTAATACCAAAACCTACCTGATCAATCCGGCAAACCCAGCTCAACAGCCAAAAGTAATTACAGACAGAAACCAACAGGATGTTTACTCAGATCCTGGAGTTTTTGAAACCAGAAAGAACGAATACAACAAATATGTTCTGGCGATTGAAAAAGACAACGCTTATCGTATTGGAGATGGATATACGAAAGAAGGACAATTTCCTTTTATTGATGAATTCAATCTAAAAACGTTACAATCCAAACGTATTTATACCTCACCGTATAAAGACAAAAAAGAAGATTTACTTGAAATTGAAGATTTTAAAGCAGGGAAAGTTTTGGTACAAATTCAGTCTAAGAGTGAATATCCGAATTATTACTTTAGAAATATCAAAAAACAAAACAGCTTAACACCAATTACTTCTTTCAAAAACCCGTTTGAAAGCATTAAAAATGTGAGTAAGGAAGTGATCAAATACAAGCGTAAAGATGGTCTTGAACTTTCAGGAACTTTATATTTACCAGCCGGTTACGACAAAGCAAAGAAAGAAAAGTTACCTTTATTAATCTGGGCTTATCCAGCTGAATACAAAGACAGAAACAGTGCCGGACAATCGACTCAAAATTCAAATGAATTCACTACTCCTTATTACGGATCGTTTGTGTATTGGGTAACCAAAGGGTATGTTGTTCTTGATGATGCTGCTTTCCCTATCATTGGTGAAGGCACTACAGAACCTAATGATAACTTTATGCCACAATTAGTAGCCAATGCTGAAGCTGCAATTGATGCTGTTGATGCTTTAGGATACATTAACCGTAAAAAAGTAGCTATTGGAGGTCACTCGTATGGTGCATTTATGACTGCCAACTTACTGACTCACTCCAACCTTTTTGCTTGTGGAATCGCCCGAAGCGGTGCTTATAACAGAACGCTGACTCCTTTTGGGTTCCAAACAGAACAACGTAATTACTGGGAGGTTCCGGAAGTGTATACTAAAATGTCTCCTTTTATGAATGCCGACAAAATGAAAACACCACTTTTGTTAGTTCATGGTGAGGCCGACAATAATCCAGGAACTTTCACTTTACAAACAGAGCGTTACTATCAGGCTTTGAAAGGCTTAGGAGCAACCGCAAGAATGGTTATTCTACCAAAAGAAGCACATAGTTATGTTGCCAAAGAAAACATTTTACACTTACTTTGGGAACAAGATCAGTTTTTAGAAAAATATCTGAAAAACTAAATCACCACAAAAAACTAACCGGACAGATTTTAAAAACCTGTCCGGTTTAATAATAAAAAAAGCCATAAACTTAATCGATTAATTTATGGCTTTTATTTTATAGATAGTTCAAACCTAAAAATATTTCCTGTTCGAGAGGCAGGTCAATTTCACTTTCAAAAAAGATTAATTGTCTTTTATAAACCGTTTCGATGAGATAGTGATTCCCTCTAAAATAAGTTCTTCTGATTTTTACCGGTAAATTAGACTCGGTAACCATTTTAAACTGATGTGGATAAACTAGAGTTTTATGCATTTGATCTTCGTAAGGAACCAAAACATGAGTAGGAACTTCGTTGACCTCTCCAAAAAGTGAGGCTACATATTTCGTTTCAGGGTCTTCATAAATTTTTGTTGGGTTGTCTTTAATGAGGACCTCTCCGTTACGCATTACAATCGCTTCATCAGCAAATGACAAAGCATCCGTACTATCGTGTGTAGCAATAATGCAGGTAATTCCTTTTTGCTTCAAATAGCGAAATAAATTTCGGCGCAATGCATTTTTTCTGAAAGCATCAATTTGACTGAACGGCTCATCCAATAAAATCACTTCGGGTTCTAAAGCCAAAACTCGCACCAGCGCCACTCTCTGCTGTTGACCCCCACTCAAAAATTTAGCTTTCACGTTTGAAAACTGCTCCATTTCTACCATCTCCAATAATTCCTGAACACGCAGTTTTTTCATGTTTGCAAAACCATTCGAAAGAAACTTCCCAACATTTTCCGCAACTGTTTCATAAGGAGACAAATCAAAATCCTGAGCCAGATATTTCATGAATGGCATTCCGGGAATCAAATTGTACTTTGGTCCCAAAACAGGTTTTTCATTATAAAAAATCTTGCCTTCATCCAGGTTATACAAACCGTACATGAGTTTTAAAAGTGTACTTTTTCCGCAGCCGCTTTCTCCAATAATGGCAATATTCTCACCTTTATTTATGGTAAAAGAAACGTTTTTTATAACAGGATTTTCGGTGTACGAAAAAGAGATATTTTGAATGTCGAGCATGGGTTATATTTGAAAGTTCAAATTTACAATGTTTAATTTCTAAAGTCAAAAAAAGCTGCTTCAATTTATGAAACAGCTTTTAAGAAATTTTATTGTAGATTGAAACTATTTTCCAGCCTGAGCTTTAGCATCATTTACCATTTTGTCGTTTGCAGTGATAGAAAACTCTACACGACGGTTTTGTGCTCTTCCTTCCGGTGTGTCGTTTGTCGCAATTGGATCAACAATACCTAAGCCTGAAGTTTTGAAACGGCTTGATTTTAATCCTTTTGAAACTAAATAAGCCTGTACCGAAGCAGCTCTTTGTCCTGAAAGTGTCAAATTGTATTCCGGTCTTCCTGTATTATCAGTATATCCAAAAATTTGAATATCAGTATCTCCATACTCGTTAAATACCGGTACCAGTTTATCTAAATTTGCTTTAGCCTGAGGCGTCAAAGAAGATTTATTAGTATCAAAACGTACTGCATTTTCATTTAAAGTTAAGTGAATTCCTTCTCCTACTCTTTCTACGTTTGCACCTGGTAAAGCCTGATCAATTTCACGGGCTTGTTTGTCCATTTTGTTTCCAATAAGAGCACCAGTTCCTCCACCTACAGCAGCTCCAATTGCAGCTCCCAAAGCAGCATTTCCACCTTTTCCTAGGTTATTTCCTAAAACAGCACCTATGATACCACCCGCAACTACTCCAATTCCGGCACCTTTTTGTGTGTTATTTGCATTTTTTACGGAATCGCAGCTTGTAAAAAAACTTGCTACTACTAGCAAACAACTCAAACTTAAAACGGTTATCTTTCTCATCTTTTTATATTTTTATTTTTAATTGGCTCTTTGAAATTGGTACACTACATCTTTTGTTTGTCCACCTACGTTAATGTTATCGATCAACTGAAATGAATTATCAGTCAAACCTGCAACTTTTAATAGGTATCCATCTCTTACCTTTTTAGCTTTTATCCCAGCATCTAAAATTTTAAGAACAAACATTCCCTGATTATTAACACTCCAAACAATTGGTGAGTTAAATCCGGTGCAGCTTGCTGCTGTCAAAGCCATTGACCCTTTGTTGTTATTTGAAATGAAATTCCACGTACTTCCGATGAAGCATTTAGAATCTGCAAGATCAAAAGAATTTACCTTGATATATTCAGAACCGGGATAAGAAACATTGGTTAAAACCCAATTTCCTTTAATAGCTACCTGAGTAGGTCTGTCAAGTTTAGTCGATAGTGTGGGTGCTCCATTTGAAGCTGTTGTAGACGAAGCTGATTTACACGCAAAAAACATCGCGGCCATCATGCAAATGAAAATAATTTTCTTCATTTTGTACATTTTTTTTAGAGTTAATACTGACACGTTTAACAATTATTATACCACAAAGATACAATTCATAGGGATATCTCGGGTTTCAGAATCTAATTATTTTCTTTCAAAATTAACACTTGCGCCATTTTGTCACCCAAAAAACAATTGGTATTCTATTTGAAGAAATGAAAATCATCACATTAAACTAAAAAATAAAAAAATATGACAACAGGTAAAATTAATGTTTCGGTAGAAAACATCTTTCCCTTAATCAAAAAATTCTTATACAGCGATCACGAAATTTTCTTACGTGAGCTTGTTTCCAACGGAACTGACGCTACTTTAAAACTAAAACATCTTATTAGTATTGGCGAAGCTAAAGTAGAATACGGAAATCCGGTTATCGAAATCAAAGTAGACAAAGAAGGAAAAAAAATCCACATTATCGATCAGGGTCTTGGAATGACTGCTGACGAAGTGGAAAAATACATCAATCAGGTTGCTTTTTCAGGAGCTGAAGAATTCCTTGACAAATACAAAGATTCTGCTAAAGATTCAGGAATTATTGGTCACTTTGGTCTTGGTTTTTATTCCGCTTTTATGGTTGCAGAAAAAGTAGAAATCATTACAAAATCATACAAAGATGAACCTGCAGCTCACTGGACATGTGACGGTAGCCCTGAGTTTACCTTAGAACCTGCTGATAAAACTTCACGTGGTACTGAAATCATCCTGCACATTGCTGAAGATTCTCTTGAATTTTTAGAAGATTCAAAAATCAGTGGATTATTGAACAAGTACAACAAGTTTATGCCTGTGCCAATTAAATTTGGAACCAGAACAGAAACACTTCCAAAACCGGAAGATGCTCCTGAAGATTATGTCAATGAAACTGTTGAAATCGACAACATCATCAACAATCCAAATCCGGCATGGACGAAACAACCAACTGAATTATCTGACGAAGACTACAAAAACTTTTACAGAGAATTATATCCAATGCAGTTTGAGGAGCCGTTGTTCAACATTCACTTAAATGTAGACTACCCTTTTAACCTAACCGGAATTTTGTACTTCCCTAAGTTAGGTTCGGACATGCAGATTCAAAAAGACAAAATTCAATTGTACCAAAACCAGGTTTACGTTACAGATAATGTAGAAGGAATTGTACCTGAATTTTTAACGATGTTAAAAGGTGTTATTGATTCTCCGGATATTCCATTGAACGTTTCCCGTTCAGGATTACAAGCTGATGGCGCTGTTAAAAAGATCTCAAACTATATCACTCGTAAAGTAGCTGATAAACTAAAAGCTTTGTTCAATGAAAATCGTGCTGATTTTGAACAAAAATGGAACGACATTAAAATCGTTTTAGAATACGGAATGCTTTCTGAAGATAAATTCTACGAAAAAGCCGGTGCGTTTGTGTTGTACCCAACAGTTGATGATACCTACTTTACTCTGGAAGAATTAAAAGAAAAATTAAAAGAAAATCAAACTGACAAAGACGGAAAACTGATCGTCCTTTATGCCGGAAACAAAGATGCACAGCATTCTTATATTGAAACAGCAAAAGAAAAAGGATATGAAGTATTACTCTTAGATTCACCTATTATCTCACACTTAATTCAAAAAATTGAAAGTGACAATAGTGGTTTAACTTTTGTACGTGTAGACTCTGATCACATTGATAATTTAATCAAGAAAGAAGAAAACACCATTTCTAAATTGTCAGATGAAGAAAAAGAAACATTAAAAACATCTTTAGAAACTTACATCCCTAAAGCATACTCTGTACAACTGGAAGCAATGGACAGTCAGGCGGCTCCATTTATCATCACCCAACCTGAATTCATGCGAAGAATGAAAGAAATGAGTCAGTCAGGTGGTGGCGGAATGTTCGGAATGGGCAATATGCCGGAAATGTACAATTTGATTGTAAATACTAATTCAGACTTAGCGTCAAGCATCCTGAACACAGAAGACAAAACACATCAGGAACACTTGGTAAAACAAGCTTTAGACTTAGCAAAATTGTCACAAAACTTATTAAAAGGAGAAGCTTTAACCGCTTTCGTAAAAAGAAGTTTTGAAATGATTAAATAAAACTTTTAGCAATATAAGTTTTCAAAATTAGAATTTAAGCCCTGCAAGTAAACTTGCGGGGCTTTTTATTTTTAGAAAAACAAGCCTCAATTAAGCCCCACTGAATCCAAGCGGATTTTTTTATCGTATTTCATTTTTTTCGTTACATTTGATTGCCTTTTAATCTAATCAAAAAACAAAAACTACTATGAAAAAAACAGCATTTTTACTCCTAACCATTTGTACAACAGCACTAACACAACTTTCCTGCTCTGGCAATGATGACACAAAAAAACAACCTGAATCTGATGTCACGTCAGTTGGAGCTTCTCTTACCATCGATGCCATTAACGATATGGACATCAAAACCGGGTTAATCGTTACAACAAAAAACACTTCCTCAGCAAAACCAAACGAGACAACACCGGGAATCTGTGGCGCAATTACAATCACACAACAAAGCCCAACCTCTTATCCGAAAGTTTTCACAGTTGATTACGGAACCGGATGCACTGACAATCTGATCAACAGAAAAGGGAAATTAAAAATCACGCTTTCAGGACCGATAATTACTACCGGAAGTAAAATAACCATCGAAAGAATCGACTATTCTTTTAATGGCATAAAACTGGAAGGAACAATAGAATACACCAACACAACAACTGTGGCAACTGTACCACAATGGAGCCGAAAAGTGACCAACGGAAAGTTCACTGATTTAGAAGGCAGAGTTTACCTTAACTCAGGAAACTGGACTGTAAAACAAACTGCAGGTGTCGATACTCCTTATGTTCTGGAAGACAATACGTATGAAATGACTGAAGGAAACCACACCATCACCAGCTCAAACGGAGCCGTATTAACCTTAACCGTTCAGGAATCATTAATTAAAAAATATACTTGCGATTTTATTTCCAAAGGAAAACTAAAAGTTCAGGGCAATCTACTAAACGGAGTGGTTGATTATGGCAATAATGATTGCGACAAAAAATTCACTTACACAAACGAAAACGGAACTACATTTAATCTCTCCATGTAATACTCTTTATTCCTAAAAAGATCAAATCCCAATTTAGAAATAGATTGGGATTTATTTTTTGGCAAAATTTGAATGCCACCACAGTACATTCAAACTATTTTCTTTATTTTGCAGCAAAATCTAAAAAACCAATGAAAAAATCAATTATTGCTTTTGTTGCTCTTGCCCTATTGGCATCCTGCAGCAAAAAAGAATCAACTGACGGTTTGCACCTTACAGGAAACATAAAAGGATTAAAAAACGGAACTTTATATATTCAAAGAATCGTTGACACATCACTTGTTGCTATTGACAGCATTAAAATAGACGGAAATTCTGCATTTGAAACAAACATAAAACTGGAATCTCCTGAAATGTTATATTTATTCCTGGATCGCGGAGTAACCAATTCACTGGATAACAATGTTATGTTTTTCGCAGAACCTGGGAACATCAACATCGACACGAACCTTGATAATTTTATTTATGGTGCAAAAATTACCGGATCTAAAAATCAGGAATTGTACGATGAGTATAAAAAGATAAATTCCCGTTTTAATGAAGAAAGCCTTGCTATGGTAGAATCGAGATTTAAGGCTGTAAAAAGACAAGACCAGAAAGCCATTGACAGTATTAACACCAAACAGGAATCTAACATCAAAAGAAAGTATTTATACGCTACTAACTTTGCCCTAAACAACAAAGATCACGAAATCGCTCCTTACATTGCTTTAGCTGAGATTTACGATATCAATGTTAAGTTTTTGGACACGATTCAGAAATCAATGACACCAAAAGTAGCCAATTCATTATACGGTAAAAAACTAACAAAATACGTTTCCGACATCAAGAAAGAGCAACAAAAATAAAATCCAACAAAAATGTCCTGACTATTCAGGACATTTTTTTTATATCAAATTTCATCCCCCCTATCTTCCAAGCAGAGCACCCAAAATTCCAAATACAAATACAAGTCCGTATAAAGCAAGAATAGCCAGCATGAAAATACCGATGAATTTATAGTGTGATTTAAGATACCCCAGAGAACTGGTCAACAACTCTGAATCATTCTCTCTAAAAGCTCTCTTTGTATTTACAGCAAACTTGTACAAATAATAAACCGGAAAGAAATAGATCGCCGCAATAAAAACATAGACAAATCCCATTAACGCTCCAAAAGAGCCTCCAAGACCTCCCATTCCCGACATGCTATTTCCCATAGCCGAAAAAATAGTTCCTGCAAAAACGGCAATTAAAACCATCAACCCAATTCCTACGAATCCTAAAATAGACAGGAAATAAGCCCATTTGGCGGTTTCCTTTAAAAAGTCTTTAGCAGTTTGGTCAAGCTGCAATTCAAATTTTTCAAAAACTGATGTTTCTTCCATTATTAATATGTTTTTTGGTTAAGTAACAAACATAAGAAAAATAGCACTACAAACACCTCCATCAAAAATAGGTCAGATACAAAAAAGACAGCTTCCAGGGTATTTCGTTTAATTCCCAGCGAGTTTCGCACAGATTTCTTATAGACGCTTCCAATACTGCACCTGCATACTTTACACAAAACCTTGCTCTCTTTAGGGTTAGAAAAAAAAAGCCCACGGATTACACCAATTCGTTTCACAAAAACGTGGATCTCCACGGATTTTTATTCCAAAGAATACTACACCCGTGTACTTTGCGTAAAACGGATCAAGAACAAAACCTGGGGAGGAATGTCAAAATAAAATTAGAAATTTGTAATCTAAGAATTAGATATGACACCTATAGAGCTTTTAAAATTTATGCTTCCTGATTTTTTAATAGAATACTTTGAAGTAGTTTCTACCACTAACACAGAAGAAGTATTGCATCTGTATTTTGAAGAAAAAATAAAACCTCCACAAGAGTTTAATTCTTTTGAATTGATTTCTAAGGGGTTTCTTGATGAGATTACTATTCAGGATTTTCCATTAAGAGGTAAATTTGTGTATTTACACATCAAAAGACGCCGTTGGACTAATAAAACCAATGGAGAAATCATCAAAAGAGATTGGACTTTAGTTGCTAAAGGAACTCGCATGACTCAGGAGTTTGCGACTTTTTTAAAAGAAATTAATAGATAAGAGTGCCACAGATTGTCATACCATTGGAGGCTTTTTCGGGGTTAACGGAAAGAGACTCCAAAGACAATACAAAAAACATTTAAGCTCATTTAATACATGGGCTCCACGCGAACATGCGCACCAATGGATGATTTACCCTGAAAACATGGGCACTCATTTATCCATTGACGAGGTGGCTTTGTCTCAGGGGGAACTTTACACTATCCTGACCAACAAGAAATTCAAAGGCAAAAAAGGTTGCTTGGTAGCTATTGTTGCCGGAACTAAAGCAGACCAGGTTATAGAACACATCAGAAAGATTGATTACAAGAAAAGATCTTTTGTCAAAGAGATAACGCTCGATATGGCTAATTCCATGAAGCTAATCTCTAAGAAATGTTTTCCTAAAGCCATACAGGTTACAGATCGGTTCCATGTTCAAAAATTAGCGCTCGAAGCAGTACAAGAGATTAGAATCAAACATCGCTGGGAAGCTATGGACTTTGAGAATCAATCGATACTACAAGCCAAATTAGAAAACAAAACATACATTCCCCAGCTTTTACCTAACGGAGATTCTGTTAAACAGTTATTAGCCAGAAGCAGGTATCTACTTTATAAGTCTCGCGAAAAATGGACTCGGAGCCAAGAAGAAAGAGCACAAATGGTATTTGAACTATATCCTGACATTAAAACAGCTTACAATTTAAACCAACAGCTTCGAGGAATTTACAATAACTACAATGACAAACATATTGCCATGACCAAACTGGCACATTGGTATAGAAATGTAGAAGAATCAGGTTTTAAAAACTTTAATATTCTACTCAATACCATAACTATTAATTATCAGTCAATCTTAAACTATTTTGATAATAGAAGCACAAATGCTTCGGCAGAATCTTTCAATGCTAAAATAAAAGCTTTTAGAAGTCAATTTAGAGGAGTGAGCAATATAGATTTTTTCTTGTTCAGATTATCTAATCTTTTTGCTTAATCCCCAACTTTTGAACCTGATCCCGTAAAACCTTGCGCTCTTTGCGGTTAAAAAACCATATGCAGATTCATTTCACAAAAACTCGAATCTCTATTAATTTCACTTAAGAGCAAAAAAAAAACCACCACTAAAAAGTGATGGTTTCACGTTGAGCCGGCGGAGGGACTCGAACCCACGACCTGCTGATTACAAATCAGCTGCTCTAGCCAACTGAGCTACGCTGGCGACTCATTACGTTTGTAAATGTATAATGGATTTTAAATTTTCCAAAATAAATCTACTGCTTATTTCAATTAAAAACCACCACTCGCAGTGATGGTTTTGTGTTGAGCCGGCGGAGGGACTCGAACCCACGACCTGCTGATTACAAATCAGCTGCTCTAGCCAACTGAGCTACGCTGGCGTCTCATTACGGGTGCAAATATAAGTCGGTTTTTCGTTTTTCCAAAATAAATCTGCACTTTTTTATGCTTTTTTTTGCTTACAATTCGTTGATTTTAGCAATCAATTGATTAGCAGTTTCTTCCAATTCGATATTGATTTGCTTGAAGTGCGCTTTTTTGTTTTCAACATTCTTAGCGTTTACTTTTGTGATCAAAGTATCAAATGCAGCGATAGCCTGATCAACCAAAGCGTTCGTTTCAGGAGTAGGATTTCCTGTTGTTGACATTTCAAATAAGTAAATTGCCTCAATAATATCTCCTAATACGAAATTGATGTCTTTCTTTAAGTTTTTAACGTTTGCCATTTTTATTTTAATTTAAATTTGCGACTGCAAAAGTACATATAATCTTTTTATTACGCGCTATGAAATGTAAATTTCTAAAATTGAAGCATTTCCATTTAAAAGAAATGCATTTATCTCAGCTTGAAACGAATACCTTTTCTACTCTACAATACTAGCTCTTTAATCGTTTCCATTGCTTTCTGAATGTGTTTTGCCGCATTCATACTATCAAAAATCAGAATAACTACTCCATTCTTATCGATAATATAAGTAACTCTTCCCGGCAAAAGACCAAATAGTGTGTTACGCACCCCAAAAAGATGTCGTAATTTTTTATCCTGATCAGACAATAGTATAAAAGGCAATTGATGTTTGTTGGCAAATTTATGATGCGACTTTACAGTATCACTGCTTATACCAATAACTTCAGCGCCCAAGTCCTTGAAATCTTCGTATTGATCTCTAAAACTACAAGCTTCTGTCGTACATCCCGGTGTATTGTCTTTTGGGTAAAAATAAATCACGAGCGGCTTTCGTCCCAAAACACTTTGGCTTTCGAAAACTTCTCCATGATTATCTTTAGCAGTAAAATTCGGAACTATATCTCCTATTTTTAATGACATTTATTCTTCTCCTTTATAAGTTACAAAATTGCGGTCGGTTTCATTCAAAACAATTTCTAAATCGAAATCGGGTTGAATTCTCTTTTTAATTTTATTCCATATCACAACAGCAATATGCTCCGCTGTTGGATTCAAATCCTGAAATTCCGGAACATCCAGATTCAGGTTTTTGTGATCGAACGGAATCTCTACTTCTTCACGTATGATATCCGCTAATACTTTCACATCCAGAACAAAACCGGTTTCGGGGTCAATTTTTCCTGTAACACTTACTGTTAAACCATAATTATGACCATGAAAATTGGGGTTATTGCATTTTCCAAAAACGGCATCGTTCTTTTCAAATGTCCAATCTTTCCTGTACAATCGATGTGCAGCATTAAAATGTGCTTTTCTAGATATGGTTACTTTCATTTTGGTTGGTGGTTGGTTTAGTTTAAAGTTTATGGTCTTCTAAATAATGATAAAATTCATCAAATATTATTTTAAACCATACGGTATAAATTTCGGGCTGTTGTTGAATATCTTCTTTTACATCTTCTATTTTCATCCATTTCCAATCCTCCACTTCATCTGTATTGATCGCCGGATCATCATTAAAATATCCAATCATAACGTGATCGAGCTCGTGTTCTGTCAAGCCATTATCAAAAGGAGCTTTATAAATAAAGTGAAAGAGTTCCTTTAAATCTGTCTTAAACCCCATTTCCTCAAAAAGTCTCCTGCTTCCGGCCTGGACATTTGTCTCTCCTTCACGCTGATGACTACAGCATGTATTTGTCCAAAGTAAAGGTGAGTGATATTTTTGATGAGCACGTTGTTGTAACATTATTTCATTCTTATCATTTAAGACAAAAACCGAAAAAGCACGATGCAACATCGCTTTTTCATGTGCTTCCAATTTTGGCATTAAGCCAATTTGTTCATCCTGTTGGTTTACTAGTATTACGTTTTCTTCTATCATAGGGCTTATTGATCAAACAAAAATACGAAAAAAGAAATGGCTTGAAAATCCTGAAAGAGATTGTGAAAAGTTTAACGAGCTTAGAATCACACAAAAAACTAGCTATCAACAAAATACAAACCAATCAATCTTCAAAACTCTTTAAATACAAGCCTTAAAACTGAATTCCTTTGTTTTACGTAAATAATAAAAGTTAAAACATACTTAAAAAAATCTGAATTGTAAACTACGCGACATTTCCAGGCGAAATCTAGCCGTATCTTTGAAATACAGAATTAAAGCATTCCTAACAATGAAAACAAAAACTCAATTTCTCAGCCTTTGCTTTTTAATTCCGCTCTTTATACTACAAGCATGCGGGCAAAATGCAAAAAAACAAAATACAACAACGACGGCCATGGAAAACAAAATCAGCAAGCCCGGAAATCCTTATTATTCCAATACCGACACAACTAAACTCAACGTCAGCAATGCCGAATGGAAAAAAGTACTCCCTGAAGATGTTTATGCTGTAATGCGCGAAGCGGACACCGAAAGACCTTTCACCGGAAAATACTGGAAAACAGATGAAAAAGGAACTTATTATTGCGCTTCCTGCGGCAATAAACTTTTTCGCTCGGGAGCTAAATTTGCCAGCAGCTGCGGATGGCCCAGTTTCTTCGAACAAGACAACAAAAAAAGCGTTGTTTACAAAAATGACAACTCCCTTGGTATGGAAAGAATTGAAGCACTATGCGGACGTTGCAGCGGACACTTAGGTCATTTATTTGATGACGGACCTCCACCAACCGGAAAACGCTACTGCATGAATTCGATTGCACTTGACTTTATTCCCGATACTAAATAAAACTAAAAATGAAGAACTTATTCCTAATTAGTCTATTTGCATTGTCCATAAATGGATTTGCACAAAACAGCAAAACAAAAAGCTCCTCAAATCCGGAAACAATTACACTTGGAGGTGGCTGTTATTGGTGCGTTGAAGCCGTTTATGAAAATCTGGCAGGGGTAAAATCTGTAGTCTCCGGTTTTTCAGGAGGAAAAGTCGCTAATCCAACCTATGAAGAGGTTTGCACAGGAACAACGGGGCATGCCGAAGTAGTCCAGATTACTTACGATAAAAGCGTTACGGATATCAATGAAATTTTCAAAGTTTTCTTTACCGTTCACGATCCAACAACCTTAAACAGACAAGGGGCAGATGTTGGTACGCAATATCGATCTGTTATTTTTTACAAAAATGACGAACAAAAAAAGGCCGCAGAAAGTATTATTGCCGAACTGAACAAAGCAAAAGTCTACAGCAGCCCTATTGTAACAAAAATAGAACCCTTTAAAGTTTTTTACAAAGCTGAGGATTATCATCAAAATTATTATGCTAACAATAAGAACCAACCCTATTGTAAAATGGTCATTCAGCCCAAAATAGAAAAATTTGAAAAAGTTTTTAAAGACAAACTCAAAAAGAAATAATACTTGTTTATGAAGGTTAATACAAGTTGCCGTTCACTCTCGTGGACGGTTTTTTTATTACCTTTTCTCCCCAAAACACATCTTTAAGAACTCTTTTAAAACTGCAAACTAATTTTACCGTAATTTGTATTCTCAAAATAATGTAAAAATGAAAGCACTTACCTTTTCTTCTTTCGGAAATTCTGATGTTTTGGAATACATTGAAATTCCGAATCCACAATTAAAAAACGATGAGATTTTAGTCGAAATGAAAGCCATCGGATTAAACTTTGCCGATGTTTACAGACGAAAAGGGAACTATCATTTAAAAGGAACCCCTCCTTTTATTGCCGGTTACGAAGGTGCCGGAATTGTAACAGACCCTAACAATCATCCCGAATACAAAGTTGGTGATCGCGTAGCTTTCGCCGATGTTCCTTTTGCAAATGCAGAATTAGTCGCGGTAAACATCAACCACGTTTTACCTTTACCCGATACGATTTCTTTTGAAACTGCAGCAGCTGTTTTACTACAAGGTTTAACAGCGCATTACTTAGCAACCGACAGTCACAAAACCGTAAAAGATGAAACAGTATTGATTCACGCTGTAGCCGGGGGAGTTGGACAAATTCTAACACAAATCAGCAAACTTTTAGGCGCAAAAGTAATTGGCTTGACTTCATCTTCAGAAAAAGCAAAAGTAGCATTTGAACAAGGTGCTGATCATGTCTTCCTTTACAACGAAAACTGGAAATCGCAAGTCTTCGAAATGACTCCAAAAGGCGTCGATGTTGTTTATGACAGTATCGGAAGCACTTTAACTGAGAGTTTTGAAGTTACGAAAGAATGCGGACAAGTTGTTTTCTTCGGAATGGCAGGCGGTGATCCGGAACCGGTAGACCCGAGAATGTTAATGGACGGTTCTAAAACTTTAACCGGGGGAGATTTATGGAGCTATTTAAATTCCAAAGAAGAAAGAATCAAAAGAGCAATGCAATTGTTCCACTGGATTTCTGACAGAAAAATCAAACTTTCCGAACCAACTTCTTTCAAATTATCAGAAGGAAAACTAGCCCACGATTATCTCGAAAGCCGAAAAAGCACCGGAAAAATTATTCTGATTCCTTAATTTTTTTGCCACGAATTCACGAATCATTTAAAATAAAATTCGTGAATTCGTAGCATTTTTTTTAACGCAAACCCCTAAAGATTCCTCTTAAATCAACCTGTCAATTCCCATTTCGGTTATTTCGGACAATTCTAATAGTCGGGTTACATCCTTTTTGTTAGCTACAAAAAACAAATAACTATCACCTTGCGTATCGTAACTCATTAATTCTAAATCTTGTTTTGCCAATTCCTCTTGAATATACGGAAACAAATCATGACTGTACGTTTCTTCAGGATATTCAAAAGTAAAATCTTCACCAATCATTTCTGAGATGAAATATTCAGCATCTTCCGGATCAAATTTCCAGTCGCTGTGCCAGGAATTTATTCCTTCAAAAAAGTCGAATTCGTAATCATATTCTTCATCCTCTTCCTCCAATCCAAAGTTATCAAAAAGCGTCTGAGACTGATCTTTCAATAACTCTTCTTCCATATCTCCTCGAGAAAGCAATTGCAAAAACTCTCTAAAATACCCGACTGAAACCTCATCCGGCATTAAACTTTCGGCAGAAGGACGAATAACTGTTGGTGCCAACTCGATGCCCATGTATTCGCAAATTCCCTGAAGTACTGTTTTGAAATCGTTAAAACCTATTTCTTGCAGTTGATTCTTTGGCGCTTCGATATCAATTGGTTCGGCTTCCAAAAATCCTTTAGTATAGTCATAAAAATAACTGTTTGAATACAGCAGCCTAAAATCATTCGTCTCCATACTATTGGTACAACAAAAGAAGATAATAAAATTTTGCAAAACGTGCTTCAAATGTTTTTTCATCTCTAATGAAGGCTCCGAGTAAAACTCAATATGAAGATAATTGCAAACAGGTTCCTCCAGCATTTCATCATCAGAAAGTGGAGCAATATTCACCTTTTTATACAATTCGTTTAAAACTTCATGCGAATTTTTAAATCCGCTCTTTTTTACTTCAGCCCTGCCTTCTTCATGATCAAATGAATCCGGAAAAGAATACATCGTTGCAGAAACTGTGTCGTGAATTCCTTTCATTTTAAAATCCACTCGACTTGACTCATTTTGCAGATAAGTATAGATAGAATCCAGAACATCAAAAGAAACGATTGATTCCGGATTGTTATTTCTTCCAAAGAAGTTAGAAAAGAAGTTTTTCATAAAAAATACTATAGTATAAAGTTAAAAACAGGTTTTACAAACATACTACTTTTAACCCGTTGGGTGAATTACTTTTAACACATAGAAACATAGACACTATATCTATAAAAAAGGCGTTTCACTTTATTTAAATAGGCATAGCCTCTTATGTGAAAGAAATAAATTTCTTTTTTTGTTCTCTTTTTACACCTATCCCGATGCTTCGGGACTATTTGTTAAATCATTTTTTTGCTAATTATACCGAACGTGTTAAAACACATAAAAAACATTCTATTTTAAAGCCTCAGCAATCATTAAAGCGCATTTTTCTCCATCAATGGCTGCAGAAATAATACCTCCGGCATATCCGGCACCTTCTCCACACGGGTACAAGCCTTTAATTTGCAAATGCTCATAAGTCATAGGATCTCTAGGGATTCGAACTGGTGATGACGTGCGGCTTTCCGGAGCATGCAAAATTGCTTCATTGGTTAAATAACCGCGCATTGATTTTCCAAATTCTTTAAAGCCTTCACGTAAAATTTGCGACAAAAATCCTGGAAAAACCTGCCCCATCTCAACCGATGTTGTTCCGGGAACGTAAGAAGTTTTCGGAATATCAGCTGAAACTTTATTCTGCGTAAAGTCGATCATTCGCTGAGCAGGAACCTTTTGAGTCTGCCCTGCCAAATGCCATGCTTTTTGTTCGATACTTTTTTGAAATTCCATTCCGGCCAAAGCTCCAAACTTTGCAAAAGGCTTAAAATCTTCCAACTTTAATTCGATTACAATTCCTGAATTTGCCGTAACCTGATCTCGTTTCGAAGGTGACCAACCATTAGTAACCACCTCACCCGGGCTCGTTGCACAAGGTGCAATTACACCACCCGGACACATACAAAACGAATACATTCCGCGACCGTTGACCTGTTTTACAATAGAGTATGGTGCAGGAGGCAGATGCTCTCCTCGATAATCACAACTGTACTGAATACTGTCAATTAATTGCTGTGAATGTTCTGCACGAACTCCTAAAGCAAATGGTTTTGCTTCTATAAAAATTTTCTTTTTGTCTAATAACTCAAAAATATCACGTGCCGAATGTCCTGTCGCCAGGATTAATTTATTGGCCAAAATCTTGTCGCCGTTTTGAGTAACGACACCTTCAACTTCATTATTCTTTACCAAAATATCAGTAACGCGTGTATCAAATAAAACCTGACCACCAAACTCTATGATTTTATTTCGAATATCTTCAATAATTTTTGGCAATTTATTGGTTCCGATATGTGGATGCGCTTCTATCAAAATGTCTTCAGAAGCTCCAAAAGCAACAAGCAATTCTAAGATTCGGGTTACATCTCCACGCTTTTTAGAACGTGTGTATAATTTCCCATCTGAATAGGTTCCTGCTCCACCTTCACCAAAACAATAATTAGAATCTTCGTTAACGATATGTTCACGATTTATTGCTTTTAAATCACGACGACGTCCACGTACATCCTTTCCGCGCTCCAGTACAATTGGTTTTAAACCTAACTCTATTAATTGAAGTGCCGCAAAAAGCCCTGCCGGACCTGCTCCGACTACAATTACTTCCTGTGCAGACGAAACATCCTTATATACAGGCAATTCTATTTTAGTTTCCTGAAAAGGTTCGCCCTGCAAATAGATAATAACTTTTAAATTGATTTTGATCGCTTTTTGACGCGCATCAATAGATCGTTTCAAAATCGAAACGTATTGAATTTCTTTGGGAGAAACTTTTATTTGTTTAGACAAATGGTCTTTCAACAACAATTCGTTTGCTGCTATTTCCGGTGTTACCTGAAGTAAAAGTTCTCTTGGCATTGTATTTTATTTATTCAAATTAGCTTTTCTTTCTATGAAAAGAACATGCAAAAGTACTATTTTGAAATGAAAATACATCAATTGAAAATTTTATCTGAACTAGGATGATAACGTTCTTTCACATTGAGTGAAGTCAAAATGTAGCAAAGGTTCTCGACTTCGCTCGAACTGACAAGAGGTCTCGACTTCGCTCGAACTGACAAAGGGGGCTCGACTTCGCTCGAACGGACAAGGGTTCTCGACTTCGCTCGAACTGACAAAGGGTCTCGACTTCGCTTGGACCGACAAAGGGTCTCGACTTCGCTCGAACGGACAAGGGTTCTCGTCTTCGCTCGAACTGACAAAAGATCTCGACTTCGCTCGAACTGACAAGGGGTCTCGACTCCGCTTGGACTGATAAGGGGGCTCGACTTCGCTCGAACGGACAATAAGACAATTTCAAAGTGAAATTTCAAACTAACCTTTGTACCTTTGCCTCTTTGAAACTTTGCACCTATAAATAATGTCCAGAAAAATAAAACTAATTTGGGATTTCCGTGGGCCGGCTTCTGCTAAAACAGCTGAACATCATGAAATTCACTTAAAAGAATATATCGCCATCGAAAAACTTCCGTTGAACATTACGGGGTTTTCAATAATAAACGATATGCATGCGATCGCTTTTATGGTCGTTACCGATGAAAATATGATTCCCGTAAGAGATGCTTTGAAGCCGCATCGAGGGGAAGTATTTGAAGGGTAAATTCTAATTTTTGGGATGAAATTCCAATAAAAATAAATTCCAAATTCCAATTGCTTAACCAGCTTGGAATTTGGAATTTATATCTTGAGTTTTTTTTTTATTTTACAGCAATTAGAAATTAATTTTATAATCGCTAAATATATAGGTATCCTTTTTCTCTCCTGAAAGTTTTATGCTTTTAAATTCTACTACTTCATCATTCTTTATTTCATAACTATACACTTCTGGATTTTTTGCACTCGAAGACAATTCATAAAATTTTCCTTTTTCTGTCCACCATTTCCCTTTTTCAGTAAAAGTTTCTATTTGGCAATCCTCTTTTGTAGTAAACATAATCACATAGGTACCGTTTTCAAATCTTTGTTGTATCCAGTGCTTTTCTACGCCTTCAATCTGTTTTTCAACTTCAAAACCTTTCCAGACTCCAATTAATCTAGAATCTTGTTCTTTACTTCCTGTCGAAAAACTAAAAATTAACATCGCCAATAGCAGAAGACCAAGTGATGTAAATAAAAATGATGTTTTTTTCATATAATTAGTTTAGAGGGATTTCAATTGTTTTCATATAATCGTTTGAAAAAATAAACATAAAAGATTCCACTTTCTTATCGGCTTTGTAATCAGCTTCTTTTTGCTTTAAATATTTATTTTCTTTATTATTACTATTTGAGTTTTCAAGTGTCAATTTGTTTAAAACCTTATCACTTTCAACCGTGATTTCTTTAAATTCTTTTGCTTTTTGTTTGTATTCGTCAGTCTTTTTATAATATTTAAAATATTTCTTTTTAAAATCCACAAATTCTTCGGCGGTTAATTTTTTAGATTTTACGTTTACTCCATCTTTTAGTTCTATCAAAGTATAATTTTCAAATATAGAACTATATCCCATATGAACATACTGCAACATTTTTCCTGAAGGACAAATTAGAAGACCAGAATAAAATTTACATTCAAAATTTTTGTTTTCACCAAAAATAGCTTCATAAATAGAAGTCAAGAAAAAATCGCTTTCGCCCTTACTATTCTTCTTGTAATCCTTCTTATATATATTTTCAACAACCAGTTTTCCTTCTAAAAACTTAAAATAGGCGATATAACCTCTCCAATTTGCACTAGAGACGGTAGTTATTAAATTTTCAGGGATAGGATGTATCTTGAAATATTCTTCTAATGGATTTGACTGAATTCGCAATGTATCTTTATCAATAATCAAACAATCTGAAACCTGAGCAGTTGCAAACGATTTGGTAGATATCAATACGACAAAAATAAAAATAGCTTTTAAAAACTTCATAAAACAACCTAGTTTGCAACCTCACTAATAAACTTAATTCTCATCAAACGCAACTCATCAATATCATAGTCACCATCGAATTCTTTAAGAGCATCCTCGATTTTATCCGATTCCGATTCCATGAAATAATCATGAATTTCTTCCTGCTGATCGTCATCCAGCATGTCATCAACCCAGTATTTGATATTTAGCTTGGTACCCGAATAAACGATTTGTTCCATTTCTTTGATCAAAGCGTCCATCGAAAGTCCTTTTGCAGAAGCAATATCACTTAGCGGCAATTTTCTGTCGATGTTTTGAATGATATATAATTTATTAGCGGAGTTGACTCCTGTAGATTTGACTACTAAATCATCCGGGCGAATGATATCATTATCTTCAACATATCTGCTGATTAAAGAAACGAAATCACCACCATATTTTTTAGCTTTCCCCTCACCTACACCATGAATATTAAATAGCTCCGTTAAAGTGATTGGGTATTTCAGAGCCATATCTTCAAGTGAAGGGTCCTGAAAAACAACAAACGGAGGAACTCCTAATTTCTTAGCTACTTTTTTACGCAATTCGCGCAGCATGCCCATTAAGACTTCATCGGCTGTTCCTGACGATTTTCCTGCAGTTACAATTGCTTCATCTTCAGATTCACTGTATTCATGATCTTCAGACATCATAAATGAAACCGGTTTTTTAATGAAGTTCAAACCTTCTTTTGTGATTTTCACTACACCATAAGTTTCAATATCTTTTGACAGATAACCTGCTACCAAAACTTGTCGAAGCAAGGCCATCCAATATTTCTCATCGTGGTCAGAACCCGACCCAAAAAACGATTGGGCATCTGTTTTGTGTGCTTTGATTACAGCATTTACACGGCCAATTAAGGTAAACACAATTTCTTTTGACTTATAAATATGCTTGGTATCCCGAACAATTTCCAACAATTTAACAACCTGCTCTTTGGCTTCAATTCTTGTTTTAGGATTACGAACGTTGTCATCCATATCTGCGCCTTCTCCGGTCTCGCTGTCGAATTCTTCACCAAAATAATGCAATAGAAACTTTCTGCGTGACATTGAAGTTTCGGCATACGCTACTACTTCCTGCAAAAGAGCAAATCCAATCTCTTGTTCTGCTACTGGCTTCCCGGACATGAATTTCTCCAACTTCTCCACATCTTTATAGGAATAGTACGCCAGACAATGTCCCTCTCCTCCGTCACGACCAGCACGACCTGTTTCCTGATAATAACTCTCCAGTGATTTTGGAATATCATGATGAATTACAAACCGAACGTCCGGTTTGTCAATCCCCATTCCGAATGCAATAGTTGCCACAACCACATCAACATCTTCCATCAGAAACATATCCTGATGTTTGGCACGGGTTTTAGCATCTAAACCTGCATGATACGGCACAGCACTGATCCCGTTAACTTGTAAAACTTCGGCAATAGACTCTACTTTTTTACGGCTTAAGCAGTAAATAATTCCGGATTTGCCTTTATGTTGTTTAATAAATCGAATAATATCCGACTCTATATTTTTTGTTTTTGTTCGAACTTCGTAGTACAAGTTCGGTCTGTTGAACGACGCTTTGAAAGTATTTGCATCGGCCATTTCAAGATTTTTCAATATATCCTCCTGAACTTTTGGGGTTGCAGTGGCGGTAAGTCCAATAATGGGTACTTTTCCTAATTGTTTGATTATATTTTTCAGATTACGATATTCCGGCCTGAAATCATGACCCCACTCTGAAATACAGTGCGCTTCATCAATCGCTACAAAGGAAATGGATACGCTTTGTAAAAAAGCCACATACTCTTCTTTTGTCAACGATTCAGGCGCTACATACAAAAGTTTAGTCAAACCTGAAGTAATGTCTTTTTTAACCTGGGCAATTTCTGTTTTGGTGAGAGAGGAATTTAACACATGGGCAATTCCGTTTTCTGACGAAAGGCTTCGAATAGCATCAACCTGATTTTTCATCAAAGCAATCAAAGGAGAAACAACTATGGCCGTTCCATCCTGAATTAAAGCGGGTAATTGATAACAAAGAGACTTTCCACCGCCAGTTGGCATAATTACAAAAGTATTCTTCTTCTCTAAAATACTCGTAATGACTTGCTCCTGCAAGCCCTTAAATTGGCTAAAGCCGAAATACTTCTTTAATTCCTTGTGTATTTCAATTTCGTTTGAATTCATTCTTTATATTAATGGATATTTTGTATAAATTTGCAACACATAAAGATACAACTTTCTTTTATACATACAAATTTTAAATATTCTGTTTTGATCACAAAAGAAAATATATTGGCGATCGCCAAAAAAACCATACTATCTGAAAGTGAAGCAATTACAAAGCTAATTGATTTTCTGGACGAAAATTTCTACGAAGCTGTCCAGCGCATTTACGAAACTAAAGGCCGATTGATCGTTACAGGCATCGGAAAAAGCGCCATTATTGCTCAAAAAATGGTCGCTACTTTTAACTCAACCGGCACACCTTCTATGTTCCTACATGCCTCAGAAGCCATTCATGGTGATCTGGGAATGCTTCAAAATGAAGACATCGTAATCTGTATTTCAAAAAGCGGAAACAGTCCTGAAATAAAAGTGCTGGTTCCTCTGTTAAAACGTTTCGGAAACATCCTGATTGGAATGACAGGAAATGTAACTTCATTTTTAGCTAAAGGCTCTGACTATGTATTAGACACAACTGTAGAAACAGAAGCCTGCCCAATCAATCTGGCACCAACCAGCAGTACCACTGCTCAACTTGTTATGGGAGATGCCTTAGCAGTTTGTTTGATGGAAATGCGCGATTTTAAACCTGAAGATTTTGCGGTTTATCATCCTGGCGGAGCTTTAGGGAAAAAACTATTACTTCGTGTTAAAGACATGATTGAGCATTCGTTAAAACCAATGGTTACTCCTGATACCTCAATCAAAAAAGCGATTTTTGAGATCTCTGAAAAAAGACTGGGTGTAACTGCGGTAATTGAAAATGATAAAATTATCGGAATCATTACTGACGGAGACATCCGAAGAATGCTAAATGACGTAGATACTATTGCTGATTTAACTGCAAAAGATATTATGTCTAAAAATCCTAAAGTAGTGTCTTCTGAAACAATGGCGGTTGACGCTTTGAATATCTTAGAAGATTTTTCGATAACACAGCTTATTGTTGCTGACAATGGAGAGTACAAAGGCGTACTACATTTACATGACATTTTAAAAGAAGGAATCGTATAATGGCAAAAAAAAACCTTGGCGAGATGTCATTTCTGGATCATCTTGAAGAATTAAGATGGTTATTGGTTAGAAGTACAATTGCCACTATGATAATGGCATTTGTGACCTATTTTATAAGTGACTATTTATTTGATAAAATCATTCTTGGTCCAACCCGACCTACTTTTTTTACTTATGTTTGGTTCTGTGATTTATCACACCAACTAGGCTTTGCCGACAGCATCTGTATCACACAGCTGAATTTCATTATCCAAAATACAGAAATGGAAGGTCAGGTAAATATCTTTGTATGGATGTGTCTTTTAGCCGGTTTTATTTTGAGTTTCCCTTATATTTTATGGGAAATCTGGAAGTTTATCAGTCCTGCTTTATATGAAAAAGAGCGAAAAAATGCCAAAGTATTTATTTTCACCTCCTCCTTACTTTTCTTTTTAGGGGTACTGTTTGGATATTTCGTCGTGATCCCAATGTCAGTAAATTTCGTTGCCACTTTTTCTGTGAGTGATGTTGTAAAAAATCAATTCACATTAGACTCTTATATGGGAATGGTGAAAACAAGTATACTGGGAAGCGCTATCTTTTTTGAACTGCCAATTGCCATTTACTTTTTAACCAAATTAGGATTAGTAACCCCTGAATTCTTAAGAAAGTACTGGAAATACGCAGTCATTATCATCTTGATTATCGCGGCAATTGTAACACCTCCTGACGTAGTGAGTCAAACTATAGTAGCGATACCAATGTTGCTTATCTACGAAGTGAGCATCCTGATTTCTAAGATTGTTTATCGAAATAAAATGAAAGAAAATGTCTGATATCATAAAAGAATTTAATGATTACCGTTCTAAAATGAACGAAAAATTGCTGGCTGACAATAATAAAATTGTAAAAAGGATTTTCAATCTTGATACAAATGCTTATGCGCCCGGAGCTCTTGATGTTAAAACAAAAGAGCTTTTAGGATTAGTAGCCTCAGCCGTTTTGCGTTGTGATGATTGTGTAAAATACCATCTTGAAACCAGCCATAAAGAAGGCGTTACGAAAGAAGAAATGATGGAAGCTATGGGGATCGCAACTTTAGTGGGCGGAACCATCGTAATTCCACATTTGAGAAGAGCATACGAATTTTGGGAAGCTTTAGAAGAAGCTGAAACTAAATAATTGTTAATACGTTTATTTGTTGAATCGTTTATTTGTTAATTTGTAGCGAATAAACGATTCACACGTTTAAACGATTAAACTTAAAAAATGAAATTAAGAGCCGATAATTTAATAAAAACCTATAAAGGGCGCAGTGTTGTAAAAGGAATTTCTGTTGAAGTTAATCAAGGAGAAATTGTAGGTCTTTTGGGACCTAACGGTGCCGGAAAAACGACTTCGTTTTACATGATTGTAGGATTGGTTAAACCTAATTCAGGGAACATTTATCTGGACGATCTGAATATTACCGATTATCCTATGTACAAACGTGCTCAACAAGGAATTGGCTATTTAGCACAGGAAGCTTCTGTTTTTAGAAAATTAAGCATTGAAGACAATATTCTAAGTGTTTTACAATTGACTAAGCTATCAAAAGAAGCGCAGATCGCCAAAATGGAAAGTTTAATTGAAGAATTCAGCTTAGAACACATTCGTACCAACCGTGGAGATTTACTTTCAGGAGGAGAACGTCGTCGTACTGAGATTGCACGTGCTCTGGCAACCGATCCAAAATTCATTTTACTGGATGAACCTTTTGCAGGAGTTGACCCGGTTGCGGTTGAAGACATTCAGAGAATTGTAGCACAGTTGAAAAATAAAAACATCGGAATTTTAATTACCGACCACAACGTTCAGGAAACTTTAGCCATCACCGATAAAACATACTTAATGTTTGAAGGTGGAATTTTAAAAGCCGGAATTCCGGAAGAATTAGTGGAAGACGAAATGGTTCGTCGTGTTTATCTGGGACAAAATTTTGAACTTCGTAAAAAGAAACTTGAATTTTAAGAAGTTATATGTGAATGGTAAAAAGCGAAATGTAAATCACTTTTTACCATTTTTTTTTAAATTTTACAATTAGCATGAAATCAGAAGAACCGAAACCAACTCAGGAAGATTACGACAATTGGCATAAAGACCCAAGTAATTGGTATTTGGGCTGTTTTTACTACAACCCAAAAGACAAACGATTACTCCCTCCAAAAAGAATTCAATGGATGGGCTACACCATAAACTTCGCCAATCCTTACTCCGTTTTACTTTTATTGCCGCTATTAATAATGATCGTTTTAGTTTTATTGAAATAAACCACCACTAAGACTGAATTCTTACTCCACTGTTATAAACTGTAATTGCTCTAAATCACCGTTATAGATATTTACATCTACAGTGTGTTTAATTCCTGGCAAAGATGCTTTTTCGGTAAATTGCCAAAATAACCAATCGTCTTCAATTTTCTCTCTATAGAAATTATAGTTCGCAATCCAGAATAAATATTCTCCAAATTCTTCTTTCAGGAAATCACCATAATAACGCTCTCCGGTATAAATAATCGGACGCACCTGATAATGCGCTTCAACCTTATTCAACCAACGTTTTAATCCTTTCTTCAAACTGTCTAATGACTGATTTTTAGGTAATCTTTCGATATCTAAAACCGGAGGCAGATCCCCTTTTTGTAATTTTACTGTTTTAATAAACAAATCTGCCTGTTCTATCGAATTTTCGTTGGGACGGTAATAGTGATAAGCCCCTCGAATAATTTTATGTTTTTTCGCACCTAACCAATTGTGCATAAATTGTCGGTCTACTTTATTATTTCCTGCTGTAGCCCGGATAAAAACAAACTGAACCGGATATTTTTCTTCCAAAACCTCAACATCACTCCAATGCACGGTTCCCTGAAATTCAGAAACATCAATACCGATTACTTTTCCTTTGTGATTTTCCAGAACCTGAACATTTCTAACATCAGAAAGATGTTTTTCTACCGCATCCTCTTCCAGAACTTTATTTGATTTAAAGCCAAGATAATAAGCCAATCCATCACGATAATGATAAACTGTTGCGAAAAAAAGCAGTACTAAAAAAGAGTAAATAATAAAACGAAGTCCGCTCGCTAAAATCGACCTCTGAGGTTTCGATCTACGGGAGTTAGAAGTTCTTCGGGTAGTCGTTTTTCTTGCCATTCCAATAAAACTACTTTTTCAAAAAGATATTATTCACTATTGAAAGCAACACATAAATAATAATAATTAACGGAATGGCCATGTACTGTAACAACACCACCAAAACCAGAGAAATCAATAAAAATACAATTTGCAGAACATTATCCTTTACCGTAAACTTTTTAATCTTTAAGGCAAACAATGGAATTTCGGCATTTAAAATATAAGCGCTGCATAAAGTAATTCCCAAAAGAACCCAATGATTGGTTAACATTTCAAATATTATCAATGAATCCGAGAAATCGATAACCAATGGAAGGCTTAAAACAAAAAGCGCATTCGCCGGAGTTGGCAAACCTATAAACGAATCAGTCTGACGTGTATCAATATTAAAATTAGCCAATCGGTAACAAGAACCTAATGTTACAATAAATCCAAGAAAAGGAACGATTGTTAAGGCAACTTCATTGTTCGGGTCAGCACTTTTTAAGAACAAACTGTACATTACATAACCCGGAACAACACCACTGGTTACCATATCTGCTAACGAATCTAACTGCAATCCAAGCGGACTTGAAACTTTGAACAATCGGGCAAAAAAACCATCAAAAAAATCAAAAAAGATCCCTAAGGAAACCATGCAAAAAGCCATTAAAAAGTTATCTTGAGAAACAAAAACAACAGCAATACAGCCGCAGAACAAGTTGATTAATGTGATTAAATTAGGAATGTGTTTTTTAATGTTCATGATTTATATTTTTAACAAATGGTGAAGGGCAAATTTCGTATAAATAAGCGACATTAATAGCAAAAATTTCTATTAAAATTCTCGCCTTTCAAAAGCTTCATAAGCATTTTCTCATGAAAAATTTAAGTTTTACAATAATTTCAATTAGATGAGTAAAATATTATATTTTTGATAAAAATTAAAACAGACTCCGGTTTGCTAAAATATATCCGTTGAAGAAAATCTTTGTATTTGTATTATTGTGGAGTTGCACCTTACAGTATGCACAAACCGTTCGAAAATATTCGAATGAGTTTATGAATATTGGCGTTGATGCAGCCGCCTTAGGAATGTCGGGTGCTGTTGTCGCTTCTACAAATGATGTCAATTCCGTTTATTGGAATCCGGCTGGTCTTACTCATCTTGAGGATCATCAAATTTCGTTGATGCACGCCAATTACTTTGCCAATATTGCACAATACGACTACATTGGATATGCCAGTCCGATTGATGATAGAAGTGCCTGGGGAATTTCGATGATTCGTTTTGGAGTTGATGACATCATGGACACCACTCAATTGATCGACAATCAGGGAAATATAGATTACAACCGAATCAGACTGTTCTCTACTGCCGATTATGGTTTTACTTTTTCTTACGCGAGAAAATTACCTGTAGATGGTTTTCAGTATGGTGTAAATGCAAAAGTAATCAGAAGGGTTATTGGAAAATTTGCCAATTCCTGGGGCTTTGGCTTTGACTTTGGTCTTCAATTTGAAAGAAATGGATGGAACTTTGGTTTGATGCTTCGCGATATTACCACTACTTATAATGTTTGGAATATTGATGAAGAGGAATACAAGAAAATTGCCAATGCCATTCCGGGAGAAAACAACGAATTACCAGAAAGTACCGAAATTACTTTACCAAAAGCTCAACTGGGAGTTTCTAAAAAAATTGAGTTTCACGGCGATTACAGTCTTTTGGTAGCTACGAATTTAAACATGCGTTTCGAGCAAACCAATGATATTATTTCCTCAAAAGTCGTTAGTATAGATCCTGCTTTGGGGTTTGAGTTTGGTTATACTGATCTTGTATTTTTAAGAGCCGGAGCAGGAAATTTTCAAAATGTAACGCAGTTGGACAATACCGAAAAGTTAAATTTTCAACCAAACATTGGTCTTGGTTTTAAATACAAAGGCATTCAGGTCGATTATGCCCTGACTGATTTAGGAAATCAAAGTACCGCTTTATACTCTAATATTTTTTCATTAAAAGTAGATTTAGGTATCTTTAGATAATATTTGTTAACTCTTAAACTTCTTAAAATTTTAAATTATGAAAAATGTCCTTTTCAAAAAAACACTTTTTAGTTTACTATTATTATCAAGTTTTTTGGGTTACAGCCAAAATGTGCCCTTATCAAAAGAAGCTCAAATAAGTGTTATTACCTGCGGACTGGGTAATGAAAGCTACTCTTATTTTGGTCATACTGCCATTCGCGTCGCCGATCCGGCGAACACTATTGATGTTGTTTATAATTATGGTAATTTTGATTTTAGAACACCCAATTTTGTCGCTAAATTCGCAAAGGGCGATTTACAGTATTTTGTCAGCGTAAGATCGTTTCCTGAGTTTATAAACGATTATACTAACGAAAAAAGAAGTGTTTTCGAGCAGGAACTTTTCATCTCTCCAGATTTAAAACAAAAACTTTTTGACAATTTAAATGCAGCCGCATTCTCTGAAGAACGATATTATACCTATAAATTTATCGACAAAAACTGTACTTCGATGGTGGTAGATGTCATCAATAAATCTTTAAATGCAAATATTGTAACTAAAAAAGGAGATACGGCTGAAACCTACCGATCTATTCTGTTTCCTTACTTCAAAGATCATTTTTATGAGCAGCTGGGAACCAGTATTATTTTCGGAACAAAAGTAGACCAGGCAGGTACGAAAATCTTTTTACCCTTTGAATTAAAAAACAGTTTAGAAAAAACTACTTTTCAAAACCAGCCTTTAGTAAGTAAAAGCAAAACGCTGCTAAGTTTTGAAAAAGAGATTCCAAGCTCATGGTGGAATAATATTTACACTTACCTCCTGCTATTGGCTTTTGTAGTTTTGGCACACCATAAAGTGGTAGATAAAATATATCTTTTTATCTTATCGTTAATAGGAATCTTTTTTATTACGGTTGGTTTTTATTCCCTTCATCAGGAACTGGCAATGAACTATAATGTACTTTTATTAAGTCCGCTTTTATTGGTATTAATCCTCTTTTCGCTCTTAAAAAACAAAAGATGGTCGTATCGATTCGCAGTTCTACATTTACTTTTTTTGATCGTTTATACCATTTTCATGATCAACAAAGCACACTTCTTTATTGTTCTGCCCATGATCATAACTAGTGGATTTGTTTTGGTGAGAGTCGCTATTCGAAATAAAAAACGTATTCCTATTATTATCTAATTTACTGTCCGCGATAAAACAGAACGGTAGTAATCGTTTTAAAAGTAATGCTCAAATCTAAAAAGATACTTCTGTGCTTGATGTAGTATAAGTCGTACTGCAGTTTGATCAAACTCTCCTCTATAGATTCTCCGTAAGAATAGTTTACTTGCGCCCAACCGGTAAGTCCTGGTTTCACAACGTGTCTTGTTTCGTAAAAAGGCATTATACGGGCTATTTCTGCCACAAAAAATGGTCGCTCAGGTCTTGGCCCTATTACGGCCATATCACCCTTTAAAATATTAAAAAACTGTGGCAATTCATCGATTCTTGATTTGCGCATCATTTTACCGAAAGGCGTAATCCGTTTATCATTTGAAGTAGCGAAAACAATCCCATTAGACTCCGAGTTTTCTACCATAGTTCGAAACTTATAGATTTTAAAAACAACTCCGTTTTTACCTACGCGTTCCTGCGTGTAAAACAAAGTTCCTTTATTCGCTAACAAATTTGTAACAAGAATAACAGGGATAAACAGAAAACAAACCAACAGCCCTGTAATGGAGAACAACAACTCGATGAAACGAACAGAAAACAAGTATAATTTATTACTATTATTTCTGCTGAAGGGAAAGAATCTATAAAAATCGCGGGCTATATAGTGCACCGGAATACGCTGTGTTTTACTTTCGTAAACCTGAGTATACTCTCTGATGATATTTCCTGATTCTAATAAGTGAAGCAATTGCTGGTATAAATCGGCTGTGATTCCATCTGTTTTTTGAGAAGCAATGACAATCTCCGAAACCCTATTACGAGCTACAAACTCTTCTAAATCTTTCTTTTTAACTTCTTTTACATAATGAAAGTTTGAATCTTCTTCTGAAATTGCGTCTGAATTTACAAAACCAATAATTTTATAATGCGGGTCAACATTCTCAAGTCCTAAAACCAATTCTTCCACCTGATTCTGATCACATATTAAAACTACATTCTGAGAAAAACGATGTGACGCCAAAAAATAAACATAAAACAAACGCCACAATAACAATGTAACAAGTATCGTAAAATAAAAAATTACAATAATTAATCGCTGCTTAGGTAATTCCGGAGATAAAATTGGAGTAAACAAATACGCCAGGCTTGAAGCTGTGGCCGTAAAAATTACACTTTGAAGAATTTGCAACTGATTACTGGCTACCTGTAAATTGTACATTTCGAATATTACACCAAAAGTGTATACATAAGTCAGAAATAAAAGTATACCGGGAAAATTTCTTTTATCAAAAACAAAATAGTTATAATGAAATACTAAACTTAACAAGTATAATGCGGATAAAATAAAAACAACATCAAAAAGAAGAAGTAATACTTTTCTTTCCGAAATTTCGAAATGCATTTTATGATTTGAAAACATTTAATAAGTTTGTTAGGGGCTTAAACTTGAGGCGAATATATTATAAAAAAAAGAACTTAATCGACGGAATTTTCTGCTTTTTCAGGAATTTTAACCTGCACAAAAAGTAATGATAGTGCATATACAAAAGCCGGTGCTGCGGTACGCATGGCAGCATGATTAATCGTTAACAGCCAAAAGGCAAAAAATGATAAAAAGTAGAGATGCTGCTTGTTACTTATATAGACAACAAAAGGGGTCAGAAATAGTATTATCAGTCCAAAAACTCCAAACAAACCATGTTCACTCAACATACGGGTGATTTCGTTGTGGGAAGCAGCGTCATCTCTAAATCTTTCTGCCCTAGCATATCTCCCCATACCTGCTCCAACTCCTAAAATGGGGTTATCGCTAAAAAGGGCAAACTCTTCATTCATAATTTGCTCCCTTCCTCCTAAACGGTCTTTTTTATCCCGTCCTCTAGCATCCTGATTGGCATACCGTTTTTCTATAAGTCCTTTGGTCTGAAAAGAAGAGTACGCCCAAACTCCCATACCTATTAATCCCGTAAGAATAAAAACCAGTACGAATTTATTTTTCCCTCGTAGATTTGAGTACTTATATAGCAAGAATAATAAACAAACAATCATAACCACTGCTGTTAGAACTCCTCCTCTTGAAAAAGTAACAATACCTCTATAGGTCACAAATATTAGCAAAACTCCGTTTAAAATAATTTTCATTTTCGATTTTGAAAACAATATCAATTGTGTAAAAAACACAAACATCCCTAAACCCAAAGCGGTAGAAACCTGATTAGGACCAAATCCTCCGGAAGTTTCAAAATTAGATTGTGTTCCGGTGACTACATCTCTAACGCTAGGGTTAAATAAAAACAAATATACTGTTGTGCTCAATATGGGTAATCCCATTGCAACTAACACTTTTTGCAAATCCGGGAACAAAATTCTTCTTTTAAACATATAAATTGAAGATATTGCTAAACATAAGGGTCCTGATAAATTAAACACCAATGATTTTTTAACATCTATAGAAGGATTAAAAGTGGTAGATGTTATTAAGATACCTGGAATCAGCAAAATCAAAAAAAACCAATATATAAAGGCATTTGTCGAGAAATTACGGTATATCATACCCAACAGCATGAAAAAAATGACATTGACTTTAACATATTCATTGTTAAAATTCCCTCCGGTCATCCGCAAAAAAACCTCAACGCCAACTAAATATGCCGCTACTATCAGTACTTCATTGTTTGCATTTTTAGTCCGGTAAACAATAAAAAGACCAACAACAGGAATTAAAAGCGCATATATTTTCGATAAAAAAGGCATGGCAAAAACGACCACGGCAATTACTGCATGAATTAGAAGCAGAAGAATGTAATATTCTTTTTTATTTTTCATTTATATGTCTATTGTTTCAAGATGCAAAAGTAGGTAAAGATTTTAACCATAAAAGATATTCTTTTACAATCGCACTTTCACTATAATTTAACTGAACTTTATTGTACAATCCTAAAGCCATTTCATCTCTGTATTTACCAGATACTATTAATTTTTCGATTGCTACGGTAAACTCTTTTAAGTTATCAGGTTCTACTATTAATCCTTCTTTTTCAGAGGTAATTATTTTTGAGATTTCACCTACATTGGTTGCCACAACGGGTACTCTATGCAAACCATATTCTAAGACAGCCAAAGGAAGCCCTTCTGAAAGTGATGGCAAAACAGCTATCTCGCATTGTTGTAATGCTGAGCTAACATTACCGCTTGTTCCATAAAAGAAAACTGTTTCCTGAAGTTTTAGATCACTGACCTTTTTTTTCAGTTTTTCTGAATAGGTGTCATCAAAATCTTTACCGAATAAATGAAATGTCCAATCAGCGAATTTGTCTTTAATCAAATTGGCAGCATCAATTAATAAATCGTGATTTTTTTGCGGGCGTAAATTCGCTACACAAATGATTCGCTTGCCTGCTACACCGCTTAAAATTTGTTTTTCAGTAGAAACAGCATCAATTATAAAGTTAGGGAAATAAACAATGTTTGAACACCATAAATAAGATTTAGCCCAGTCTTTCAAAGCTGAATTTACTGCAATAATACCTGTAAAGAAAAAGGAGCCTGCTTTTAAGCTTAAATTTTTCCGGGCAGACAGATCTTGCGAAATACCATAATGGTCGTGCCATATAATTTTGATTTTGGGCAACGTCAATTTCACTAAAACGGCAATAAAAAACGAGGAACTGTGAGCATGAATCAGATCTGCTTTATTCTTCTTTAAATACTTTCGTAACCTGAAAACAGCCTGAAGATCTATTGTTTTTTTTTTCTTCAGGAACAAATAAGAAACTTTTTGATCTATTTGATTGACCAACAATCCTTCTTTACGGGAAACAACTAAACCAGAAAACGATATGTTTTTTGATAACGAATTGGCATAATTAATAGCCATACGTTCTGCTCCGCCAGCTTCTAGGGAGTCTATTATTTGTACGATTCTCATTTTGACAAGAGTTTTTTAATTTCGGCTTCAAAAACATCGGTCGTATAATTTTGTGACCACTTGCCAGCTAAATTACTTTTGTTAAAAAAGAGCATTTGATTTTCCAGTATTCCGCTTATTTGATTAACATCTTTCTCGAAATCCATTTCTAACAAAAGGCCTCTGTTACCATAATCGAGCATAAAGGGAACACAGGATATTTTTGTTGCAATAGGCACACATCCCCAAAACATTCCTTCAGCAATTGCTTTTGGCCAGCCTTCGCTCTTTGATGGCAAGATGACAAAATGACTTTTTTGATAGGCTTTTTTTACTGTTTCCAGATCCTGATTTCCATGTAAAACAATCTCGTTTTCTAAATTATTGATTTCGATATACTTTTCTAAAGAATTTCTTTCAGCCCCTTCACCATATAAACTTAACACTACATTATATCCTCTTTCTAATAATTCATGAACTAATTGTATGGCATATAAAGGATTTTTCCCTATAACAAGACTTCCTACAAAAATAAATTCTATCCTATTTTCAAAGCTTCTTTTTTTAACACTTTCTTTTTCTGCGTCAGCATAGGTCGCCGTAAAAAAAGGCTTAATATTTTGCGACTGATTTTTCCATTCTCCATATACCAAAACTTTCATATTTCGAGTCAAAAAAGTATTGTTTAAAACCCATTTTTGAATTTTATAACTGTAAGGTTGTTTACTTTTAGGATCCCAATTACCCGCATATTTAGCTGTTTTAGGTTTATTTGGAAAAAACACCTGAACAAAACATGCCAACAAACCTATATTTCCGGGACAGCGCAAATGAATATGGTCTGCATTTTTCATTGCTTTAAATAGAATCAAAATATTATAAAAACTAAAAAAAAAGGATTTCAGAATATTTGAAAAAGAACTTAAATTAAAATCTTTAAGCTGAAAATGCTTTTTAAAAGTAAAAGGGATTTCAGTAATTAAAAGCCCTCTGTCTTTTTCCCAAACCGGACAGCAGAAAATAAAATCATCGCTAAACTGTTCTAAAACGATTAGCTCCTTCACATAAGGACTATAAGCAAATGGAATTTGGTTTTTATAAATTAATGGCGCCGATGAGACAATTAATAATTTCATTAAATATATCCTTTTGAACCGTTTTGAGAAATGATTACCGCCGGAACCCCCATTGCAACAGCATTCTCCGGTAAAGAATCTTTAACCATCGAGCAGGCACCAATGAGTACATTATTACCAATAGTAATTTTACCGGCAACTACTGCATTAGCTCCAATGTATACATTATTCCCTAAAATTGGTGTTCCTCTCTTTTCACCATGACCTGATACTCCAATAGTAACGCCTTGTGAGATATTACAATTATCTCCAATAATAGCCTTTGCATTGATAATAATACCCCCAAAATGACCTACGTAAAAGGAATGTCCAATTTTTACAGAAGATGCTATAGAAATCCCTGTGAGAATTTCAATAGTTTTTTGCCACATTAAAGTAGAGAACAACAGAGGAAGTCTAAATAATTTCCAGGCAATGTTAGTATAAATATAATGGGCGATCCTATACTGAAAAGTAGCCCAAAAGCCCTGAGTAAAAAATACAATTACAAAGAAATGACCGCCATACTTGCGGTACTTCCTATAATCTGACTTTATAAGTTGAAATAGATTCATCTAACTATTTTATTCTCCAGGTTTATTAAAAATTAAACTAAACCAGCCTAAAATTCTGCCAAGACTTTCTGTAAAAGCGGCCTTTTTATTATTTGAGGTAAATGTATTACTAAATCTAATTAAGATCAAAAGTAATGTAATTGCATTCCACTTGCATCTATCCTTAAAATTCGGATTGGGGTTTTTAACACGCCAGACATACCATCCGTTTCTAACGACCATTTTTCCGTAATAATACCGGTTGGGTCTTCCTGTTTCGGCATGAAAATGACCTAATCTTGCAGCTGTATTTACATAAAGTTTGCCAATTTTTGCAACTCTTAAAGTAAAATCAGCATCTTCATATAAACCATATCCTTCAAAATAGGTCGAAAATGACAGCTTCTCAAAAACTATTTTTTTAAAGGAAGAAACACCTCCCATTAATTGCTCAGCTTCATATGTTTTACCACTGGGTGGTAAGAAACCAATACTTCTGCCGTGTGAAAATAAAGGAGAAAAACCGGGAAGACAATTGCTGTCTAAATGAAGTTTTTTTCGCAAAACAAATCTACTCCCATCTTTGCGTTTCCATCCGTCAAAATAAAATTCATTAATCTGAGGAATGTAATTTTCTGTTGCTTTTTCCCATTTTACTTCATTCGTAATATAACCTCCTACGCCCATAGCATCCGAAAACGCACTATAGGTTTGTAATATTTTTTCAAAATAATCTGATTCCAGAATTGTGTCATCATCCAAAAAACAAACAACTTCCATATCCTGACCAACTTTACCAATACCAAAATTCCTTTGTCTGGTGAGTCCGCGATTTTGATCATCGACTAAAAAGTACTTTAAATTTTGGAATGAATTCTGACTTAAAATAATTTCTGATTCCTTATTTAATGAACCGTCAATAATTAAAATTTCATCCGGATATAAAGTTTGTGTCTTTACGGATTGCAATAACTCCAGCAAAGGCTGAGGACGCATATAAGTACAAATGATTAAGGAAAATTTCATGTTTTATTTATATCTGACTCCCAAATCGTTTAATTTCTTAGCATAAAATAGTGATTTTTTAAACTGAAGATTTTTGTACGGAATTCTAAAAAATCGATACAAAAGACCTTTTTTGGAACCTTTAAAGAGGTATAGAAAAAAATATTTGTACTTGTACTCGATTACTTGCTGAGGAGTAAAATGCTTTACAATACCGTACATTATTGTCGGACTTGGTACGGGACGAATTGTCTTTACCGGAGTATCTAATTCCCATGGCTGTGTTTTTCTCTTTTTCCCTGTGATTTTAGCCTGACTCCCCCAAAAACGGTACCCGCCAGCAGGTGGCTTTAAATGCAAATTTGGAGAAAAAGGGTTTAAAATAACCACTTGTCCTAATTTAGCTAACGATATTCCAAAATCAGTATCTTCACCATAACCTCCATCAAAGTTAATATCGTTGCCTGTTAGCTTTCTGACATATTCAGTTTTCACACAAGAATTGGCATTACTAAAAGTTGAGGATGCACCAGATTTCCATCTTTTCTCTCCTAATTTTTCAAGTTTAACTTCTAAATCTTTTAATTCCTGTTGTTCATTATCTGCTCTGACATCTAAGCCATTACAGACACTCACTTTATAGGTTTGCATTAACCTGATATGATTTTCAATGAAATTTGACTGTACACGAACATCGTCATCTCCAAAAACGATATATTCACCCGTACACAACTCTATAGCTTCATTACGGGCTCTGCAGCTTCCTTTTGTTTGCTGCCATTTAACAATTAACTCAAAAGGAAAATCTTTTTCAGAATACAATTTTTCATTTCTGAGCGCTTCGGGAGTTGCATCGAGTACCACTACTTGTGCAACGGGATAACTCTGCACGCTCAAATCTTCTAACAATTGCAAGGTAAAATCCTGGCGCATCATTGTTGGAATGATATAACTAACAGATGGTTTACCTTCGATACAATTTAACTCACGGGGTTTAATAACTGGTTTTTCAGAGCTTCTCTTAAAATTTTTCGCAGCATAAAAAAAAGCATTCCATTCTTTCGTCTTCCAGAAACCTTCCCGATAAAGCATGAATAATGAATGTTCTTTTTTAAAGTTTTTTCTAAAAAAAATGTATCTGTCTTTTGCTGTTATATTAATTCTCTCTTTGATATTATCCGTAAATAAACCTTTTATATAAAGTGGAATTGCAGCAGAATTCCGTAATGCGTTATACCCAAAATCTAATGCCTGAATTTGATGATTTTGATATTCAGGATCAAACCCGCCTAAAGTTTCCCAGACAGATTTTCGAATGGCAAATGCATTTGAATTAATCCGCCAGCTCACGCACTCGTCCAGATTATCAAAATCATTGATATACCAAAAAAAAGTAGCCGTTTGATAAACCAATTCCGGGAAAGCATTTTTATAACCTTGTTCAAATGAACTATGCCAAATATCTCCGGCGCCAGAACACAAAACTTCCAGTTTCTCTAAGTCAGGTTGCCCATTGTAAAGAATAATCTCTCCACTACTTGTTCTAAACTCATTCAATTCCATTTCTCTATTCCGGATTTATTATTTTTTTATAAAAATTAATATTGTCATTTGTTATTTTATCGGTGCTAAAAAATTGTTCCACTCTGCTTCTTGCTTTTTCTCCTGTCACTTTTGTCAACATTGAATTATCAAGAAAGTGAAGAATTTTGGTTGCAAACAAACTATGGTTCTTTGGGTCAACTAAAAAACCACTTTCTCCATCAATAATCACTTCTCCTGCCCAACCAATATCAGACGCCACAATTGCTTTTTGCATCGCCATAGCTTCAAGCCAGGAAACCGGAAAAGCTTCTGCAAACGAAGGAAATATACAAACTGTAGCCTGTTCAATCTTCTTCTTAATTTCGGAATAAGAAACACTTCCTAAATAAGAAACATTTGCTTTGGCTCTTTCTGAAAAAAGATCCTGCATCATTTGCCAGGTCGACAAATTACCGGAAATAATATCCGGAACATCTTTCCCTACTAAAATGAGTTTTGCTGCGGGATCGTTCTCTACCACCTCATTAAAAATTAAAGGCAATTCTAAAAGTCCTTTTTTTCTAATCAGACTCCCAAAATAAAATATGCTTTTATCATCAGGGACCGAATTGTTTGAAGGCTGGAACAAATTTAGATCAACAAGATTGGGAATCACTATAAATTTTTTACTCAGACCAAAAACCTGATTTGTTGTATCTGCTGTAAATTGGCTTACCGATAACAGGGCTGTTGCTTTTTTCAGAGCTCTTTTTTCATGAAACTTATTAATCCATTTTACAGGACGATTATCCAGATGACAAAAATAGGTATCAGATCCGTGTAGTCGTATTACAACCGGACATTTTTGAGGCTGAATAAAAGAAGTAATTCCTGTCCAGTCTGCCGTTTCTACTAAGTCAATTTCTTTAGCAGAAAATAACTGATTGATTATGTTCTCTATTTTTTTTCTGGTCAGAAACCACGATAATCCTTTTAATTTCTTATTTTTTATTTGTTGGATAATGATCCCGTTATCCATAAAAATATCATCTTTATGCTGACCATATACCAAAATACGAACCGAAACTCCTTTTTCTAAAAGTCCAATCGCTAAGCTTTTAATACTTGTTCCCAAACCGCCTGAGTTTCCAGTAGCAGCGTGAGGATATTCTGGTGTTAAAAAAGCTATTTTCATAATTTATCGATTGAAAAAGTCTTTTAAGATTCGCGTGGTAAATATTCTTGCTCCTGCATCTGTCATGTGTCCGCAGGAAGAAAAATATTTATTTTCTACCACAACATTCTCATAATTATGAATTTCCGGATATGCTTTTTTAACTTTATCAAAATAATTCATACCTACCACATTCTCACACATTGGTGTCATTACCGCAATAAAATTTATATTATTGGCTTTACAAATATTTTTGATTTCTTCGTAGTATTTATTTTTAGGCAAAGGATTTAGATTAACAATATTATTTTTCATATTCCCATTTTTGTGTTTTACCAATGGATAATATCCTAAGTTATCTAATGCATTTGTTGCTTTGCCTCCTGCTATATTGTAAATTTCTCTAAAGCCAATTTTTGAATCAAATTTTATGTATCTGTAAAAAGGGATGTAATACAGTTCGTTAAAATTGTTCTGACCGGAGAAATGATCTTTTATAAGCTTTGAGTTATGCATATAAGGTAAAAACTTTGCAGAAACTCCATCTGATTCCTGATCATTAGAAAGATTCAAATCGGCTTCAAGAATTACGTTTTTGATTTCATATTTTCGTTCGATCATTAATTTTAACATCAATGAAGCTTCAAACAAATGCCCTCCGCTCATACCATAGTTAAATGTTTTCAATCCTTTCTCTTCAAACATCTGAGAAACAAAATGATTGTTGGCTCTCGAAGAACCTAAAATTACAACATCATATTTACAGGCTTCAGAATTAAAAACAGACTCTACCTTCCCTCTGTTCTTAGATTGAAAAAAAATAGCGGTATACAAACCATCCAGTATTACGGCAATCAAAATTACCGCTATTAAGATTTTGGCTGTATAAATTAAAAATCGTTTCATTAAAATTGAAAATATATAAATTCTTTGTAATCTGAATAAGTTCCAAATGCCAGTATAGCACCTAGGGCCAAAATCACCCTCAACATACTTCTTTTTCCTGAAAGAGGCTCTTCTTTGGTTCTGTTATTCCATTCGACCAAAACAAATAATACGATCATAGGCAATACCTCATAATTGTAACGCTCGTTATCAAGATATTGAGAATAAAAATCCCCATTAAAAATCATTCGCTTTAAGTAGGATACAGCATCCGTAATTGTTTTTGCTCTAAAAAACACCCAGGCTATACAAGTGATAAAAAATGTAAAAAGAATATTGAATATCACTTTTACAGAATCAGTATTAAAACTAAGTTTAATCTCGTCTATATTATTGCGGTTACTGTTGGATAACAGCAATGGTAGAAAGTATATGGCATTTATAAATCCCCAGGTGATGTAAGTCCAGTTCGCTCCATGCCAAAATCCGCTTACTATAAAAATGATAAACGTATTTCTGATTTTCATCCAAATACCTCCTTTACTTCCTCCCAACGGAATATACAGGTAATCGCGAAACCATGAGGAAAGAGAAATGTGCCAGCGACGCCAAAATTCTGCAATATCCCTTGAAAAATAGGGATAATTGAAATTTCTAAGTAAATCTAATCCAAACAATTTTGAAACTCCCAATGCAATATCAGAGTATCCTGAAAAATCACCATAAATTTGAAATGCAAAATATATGGCCCCTAAGATAAGCGACAATGAATTCATGGAAGAATAATTGTCAAAAACAGCATTGGCATAAGTAGCACATGTATCTGCAATAACTACTTTTTTGATCAATCCCCAAATGATTTGATACACACCTTCTTTGGCGATTTGAAAATTAAACTCTCTCTTAACTTTTACCTGAGGCAGTAAATGCGTTGCTCTCTCTATTGGTCCGGCAACAAGTAATGGAAAATAACTCACAAACAATGAATAATCAACAAAGTTGTATTCGGCCTTTATACGTTTGTAATAGATATCAATAACATAAGATAGTCCGTGAAAAGTATAGAATGAAATTCCAACAGGGAGAATAACATTTAACAATATCGGACTTGCTTTGAATCCCCCCGAATTTAATAATTCTGAAAAAGATGCGGCAAAAAAGTTATAGTATTTAAAAATTCCTAAAAACCCTAAATTAACTGAAATACTGAGCCAAAACCAAAACTTTCGACTTTGCTCTGATTTCCCTTTCTCGATTTGAATCCCGGTATAATAATCTAAAAAAGTTGAGAAAATGAGTAAAAATAAAAATCTCCAATCCCAACAGGAATAGAAATAGTAGCTTGCGATAATTAATAAAGCATTTTGAGCTTTTTTTGTTTTATTACATACAAACCAGTATAGAAAGAAAACGATTGGCAAAAAAATAGCGAATGCTAAGGAATTAAAAAACATATTTTTGTTTACAGTAATTTAAAATTTTAATCCATTTTGTTTGAGTAGTGCAAAATGATTTTCGACCATTTTCGGCAAAGAAAAGGAATTCGCAATTAATTCTCTTGTATTAATGGATATCTTTTTGCGCCCTGAATAAACATCTTCAAGAATTCCTGCCAGTGCTTTTACATTTTTGGTCTCAAAAATATATCCATTTTCTCCTGAGGTTATTGCTTCGGTATTTCCACCTACATTAGTCGTAATTACAGGAACGTTTGCCGCAAGACTTTCCAGAATTGACAGGCTAAAACATTCCATATGGGTCGGCTGCAACATATAATCGTACTGCGAAAAAATTTCATTTAAATTAGGTTTACTACCCATAAAAATGAAACAATCCTGTACTTTATATTCTTTAACTTTTTCTAATAAATGCTGTTCATAAGGTCCTTCACCATATACCCCTATTTTAATCTCCTTTTTTATTTCAGCAGACAGAAGATATACTGCTTCAATTAAATCCTGAATTCCTTTAGATTCTCTAAGGTGAGAAGCAACTAAAAAAACGGGTTGAGTGTTAGCTCTGTTGGCTCTTGTTAAAATTGAATCTATAATTACTCCGTTATAAATCGTGATCGTTTTTGCTTTTATATGAGTTCCAAAGTCATTTAAAATTTCTTTTACAGTATAGTTGGATACCCCAACAAAAACATCAATATATCCTGAGAATAGAATTCCTTTGAGTCTTTTATTTATTTTCTTTTTTAATGAATATCCGTTTAAAGGTCTTGGATTATGATCTACAGCAATGACCTCAGCATTTGAAACTTTCTTTACCTTATAAAAAAAGGAGGTGCATAATTCTACGAAATGAGTAATGATATGCGTGTACTCTGGTTTACGTTCTTTGCAAAAAGAAAGAAAATTATTTTCAGGAGCTAGTTCTTGACTGCTGTAAATAGTTAGATTGGGATAATTACCATGATTGGAACTATTAGGAAAAAACCAATCGATATCAATGTTATTTTCTTTACATTTCTTATCAAAATCCCAGAAAAAATAATCCATACCTCCTACTCTTTCCGGAAGTAATTTATAATTACAAATTACAGCTACCTTAGTCATTATTCTTATTTAATAAACATTTATGTAAATATCTACTAATCTTAGTTTCTACTTTTTGCGTGTAAAAAATACTTAAAGTAATCATTACAATCATAATTAAGATTGGCGCGATAAAACTGTTTGGATAGAAAAAGCTAACTATGTTCTTAATCCACACTACTCCAATATAGTCGTGAATAAGATAAAGAAAGTAAGATGACACTCCAATTTTAATAATGAATCTGTTTTCTAAAAATTGTAAGGATCCAGGATAGTATATAAAGCAAAAAAATAATAAAAACATGATTATTGCTGAAATAAATTCAGACAAATCAAAAGCATGATTAATGATTAAAAAACTTACTATTAGTAAAAATAGGTATAGTTTAAATGTTTTATTATTATACAACATATAAAACAATGCTCCTGATAGAAAAAAGATGAGATACTTTATAAGATTAAATAGATTAAAAAATTTACTTACGATTTTAATTTGATCAAAGCCATAAAAAAGTAATACATTATATAAAAGTAAGAATGCAAAACAGACTATGATAAAATTTCTCTTAAAATTCTTTTTGCTAAAAAAATAAATAATACTGGTAAAGAGATAGAACTGAATTTCCGGCCATAAACTCCAATAATCGAAGTTGATATAACTAAAGTACTCCGGAGTTTCAGAAAATAAATTATAAATATGAGGCGGAAGAAAGGTAATACTTATGATTAAATTTCTAAAATGATTATCTGGAAATGTATTATAGTGATCCAATATTAATAAAATACAATATGTTAATACCGAAGCAACTAATATAGAAGGAAATAAGCGAATGAACCTTTTTTTCCAAAAAGATATAAAGTCCTTTGTGCCTTCTAACGAATAACAAATTACAAATCCACTTATCATAAAGAAAAAGGGAACTCCTTTAAAACCATAATGAAAATAATTTCCTCCAAAATAAGGATATCTTGAGTCATTCCAGCGATAAAAGTAATGATACAAAATAACAGATAGAATTGCTATAGCCCTAAAACCGTCGAGAACAGAAATTCTGTCTTTCTCATTATTAATCATATTTTTTCCAAAATTTGAGAGATTCTTTTGCTTGTACCTTCCAATGATCCACCTATCTGTAGTTCTAGAAATTTAGCCCGTTCCTCTTTTTTAGGATCAATATGACTCAAAATTTTATTTATAGCTTCAAGATATTCATCATCATTTTTCACAATATGGGTCGAATCTGAATCTACTAATTTGGACAAATGTTCATATTTTAAAAACTTTTGGTCATCAAACCATCCGTTTGTTTCACTCCCGAAAACGGGATTTACAACAGGTTTATCGAAAATAAAAGCATCCAATGTTATGGTTGACAAAACATTTACGGACAAGTCGCAATGTTGTAATAAAGATTTTAAATCATTGAGATCCGCAACAGATGGCACTCTTTGCGTCCATGCTTCCTGATGCCCTTCTCTGCTAATGTTCCAATCCGGAAAATTCCATATTATAAAAGGATATTTTTCAATGTATCTTTTGAATCTTACAGGTTCTTCTGCCGGAGATGTTCTCACAATAAGATTAACCTCTTTCACAAGCTTTCGTTGCGCCATAAATTCTGCCAATATTTCTAAATAAACAGGGTCGTTCTCACTGCTTGCATCATTACATGTAAAAAATATAGTTGGCTTGTTATGGTCTATTTTAAATCTTTTATCAAACGTTTCTTTGTCGTAGCCATATTTATTTAAAACATAAGGTTCAAACTGCGGGGTTCCGACAATAGCAATCTGGTCTTCTTTGATTGATTGATAAAAAGTTAGTAATTCCTGTTTCATCAAATTACTCCAAACAAGATAAAAATCAAAATTACCGGCCATTCTTCCTTTTGATGCAAGGTTATCCCAACTAAAAATAAAAGCCGATGTTTTAATTTTTAATTTTTCGGCAGCAAATATAAGCGGTGCGATAAACGGTGGACGCTGATGTGTAAAAAACAATAACGAAATATTATTCTCTTTTAACAGTTCTGTATATTGTTTTGTAATGGCATTAGATCGAAACGTTTGCTGTTGCCATCTGTTGTATCGAAGGATCCGGTTTTCAGAATGAAATAACCTGGAGTACCAATGAATAAATCTCGTGGCATAACCTCTGGGATTTCTGGCTTTTGATTGGGTAATATTTAAATTATCTGAAATACCAAAATTGCCTTTTGCATGCAACTGCAAATGGGTAACTTCTTTAGCTTTTCTAAAAAACCAAGTGTAAAATGATTCTTCAAAAACTTCTAGTTCTATAATCTTACAATTTAAATCAAAATCTTTATAAACCGTTTTGGGTAAACAGGAAAAAATGATTACCTCCTTAAAATTGGTTTTAGCTTCCTGAATAAAATCACTCAATATAAAATTACGAAACCCAACCCCATCAGTTATGACAACTCCTAAATTCTTCATCAGTTATTATTCTAAGCTTCCTATTCTACCATGATCCGAGTAAGATCTATGCACTATAAATTCGTTATCCAAAGGTTTCTCTGAAAGAAATGTTATATCGCAAAAATATTTTTCTTCAACAGGATTTAACCTCCATGGCACAGTATTTTTGTAATCTAAAGTCCAGCCGCTTTTCTCCAGGTCTTTTGTTTTCAGATCATTCCAGGATGTTATATAATCTATCCATAAATACCCTAATTGCCAGGCTTGCGCTTCTAATTTTCCCAGATTTTCAATATCCGTAATTCTTAGTCCTCCAACATTTTCCTGACTTACCGCTCTGGAGCCATCTTCTAAAACAATTCCTTTTATCGAAGGTTGCTGAAAATAATGTGTATCTTTTTTTATTAAGTGATCTACATTTACCTCAACTTTCCTGCAGACGGTCTCAAAATCGGTTTCAACGAGATCAGGGTTTATTTTTACATAGCGAACTAAATCATAGTATCTGACCCAACGCATGTTTTTATACAATCCTAAGCCTGCTTCGTTTGCTGCTGTTGCCGCAAGAGGATAATAATTTCGGGCTAATCCATATAGTTTTCCTAACACACCTTTACCTCTGCATTCTTCATTGAGATATACATTAATAATCCACGCCAGTCCACCTCCAAAATTGGCTCCAACATGTCCTACTACTTCATCTTTTTCGTTTAAACAAATAAAAGAGCGTCCATACTCTTTATTTCCAAACTGCCATTCCCAAAATTCTTTGTTCTGCAGCGGATGATTTTCCCGGTAAATTATTTTGAAAAAGGAGTATAGGATTTCCCAATCTTCTATTGTTGCTTCTCTGGTGATCATATTTTATTATAGTTTTTTCCTCCTGCTAAATCGTTACAATCAAATCTGTTTAGTAACAAAGGATTCTCTTCTGCAGTATTAATACCTCTTTTGGTTGTAAAACCTATTTTGTATCCGGTTTCCTTAGCCAGATCTGCTACCTGATTTGTACAAACTTCAGGAGTCCCATACGGATAGGAAACCATCTTTATATTGGAATGGGTTAAGGTATCTAAATATGTTTTTGTTTTTTCAAGTTCCTTTTTTATAGTTTCACTGTCTAATAATCCTAACGGATAATGACTATGTGTATGACTACCTAAATACCCCTTATTGGCCAATTCTTTTAAATTTTGATCTGTCATATAAAGCGATTCAAAAATCGCAGCTTCTTCAAAATAAAGATCAAATAACCTATTGACAATCTGTTCCTGTTCTCTAAAATCTAATTTAAAATTTAAGATGTATTTTAAGACCGCACTTTTTTCATCATCATACCTGTAAATGCTTTGAGCATTTTGCTTTTCTGACGGAGAAAAAGGCACATCAATAAATTTATCTAAAAACTCCGAAGATGAAATAATCGATCTTAACAAATGAATTTTATGTACGGTTGTTACCTTTTTTTCTTCAGAATTAATTGAATTTACAAAAAAAACTGCAGGAATGTTTAGTTCATCTAAAATAGGCAAAGCGAGATCAAACTGCTCTTTTAAACCGTCATCAAAAGTAACAAGTAAATTGTTATCCTCTGATTCTAATATTGTACGTAAATCAGAAACCAGATCATTGGGATGAACAAAATTACCTTGGTTTTTCAGCAATAGTAGCTGTTGTCTAAACTCATTTGGAGTCAGACCGAATATACTGGGATATTTAGTCTTAAAATCTGATCTGATATAATGGTAATTACTAACTGTAAGCATGTTCTCTTAAAATAAAATCCTTAAAACGAGACTGTTTTCAGTTGTTCTTTCTTTACTTTTCATTTTCTAGCGCTTAAGTCTCATGAGAATTTTTCTATATGTCTTTTTTATTTTTTGAATAAGTAAAAATGTTTTATCCTTAAACATTACAGGTTCAGAGGTTTTACCATCTTTCGGGTTCAACAAATCAAATAACACATTTATTCTTTTGGTTTGCTCATCATTTTTACCATATGCCCTGGCAAACCAGGTATGGTGCAAAAGTACTTTATTATGGTAAGTAATTGAATTTGTAATTTGATCTTCGTTCATTTCTGTATTCAAAAAGAGAAACTTTTTGTTTTTTCTTCTTAACCAAAGATAAAAGCAGTAATAAGGTTCGTAAAGACTCTTGGTATCAAAATTCCATTTTAGATTTGTCAAATCATCATCAAACTCATTTTCTAAACTGTAATCATTTTTAAAAATTTCGTCTTTATTCCAAATTTTCTCAAGTTCTTTAAAATTTAAAATAGAAAAAAAAGTATTAATCACATGCGGATTATATGCTCTGTGTGCAATCATTCCTCCGTCCCGCACACCACATACTGTATAATCTTCAGACTTCATTTTATTGATAATGTCAAAGACAATCCCTGAATCCTGAAACAAAACATCTTCATCTGCCATGATCAGCCATTCAATGTTTTTATTTTTAAGCATTTTCATCATATAAAAAATGCTTTTTAGACCATGCATTCCATTTCTACCATCTATCACATATTTCTGAACATCTTTCGGAAAAAACGGGGAGCTTTTATCATATAAATCAAAATTTATAACCGTAGAAAGTATGGCTATATTAGACCTGTTATCTACCATATTTTAAAGTCAAATCTATTCATAAATTTCACCAATTCTTTATCCTTAATATTAGGAATCAAAATTCGATTTATTTTTTTACCTGATTTATTTTTATAATTGGAATAATCATTATTTGCTATCAGCATTCCTAAGCAATCTGACTCTTCTATCACTTTAAGTGTGCTTTCGTTATATGATCCATGAGGTAATGCTAAATACTTTACTGATTTTGTAACCAATTTATCTAGTTTTTCAATTGAAAAACTTAACTCTTTTTTCTGTTCCTCATAACTTAGATTCCCAAAGGGATAATGATTATGAGTATGTATACCAATATCTATTAATGGATGCTCAGACAAACGTTTAAGCTCCTCATCGCTTAATGATCTGAAATCTTCATTATCGTGAAAAGGAATTTTATTTAAACTTTCAAAATCTAAAAACCAAATTTCCTTTTCTTCATTTGATAGTTTGCCCATAAGTTTGTTTAAATCGCTAAACGAGTGTGTTTGTTTGGATACTTTTTCTTTTACATCAGGAAGATAGAAAAACGGATCACAGAAGTTATAGTCAAATACAAAACGATCCCACCAAAACTCTTTTTTAGTATTTATATTTAATGTCGTTACAAAAATTGTAGCCGGTATTTCATACTTCTCCAATAGGGGTAAAGCATTTGCTAAATTATCTGCGTATCCATCATCGAATGTAATGACTATTCCTGTCTTCTTTAATGAGTTCCAATCATCAGATAATCTAAGAATCTGATAATTTTCCTTAAAATAATGAAGTTGCTTTTCAAAACTAGCAAGATCAACAGTTAAGTATTGCAACTCACTTCTAACTTCATTACTGGTTCTGTGATACATGGCAACAAAAACCGGCTTACCATAAAGCAATCGGTTTTTGAGTTTATTCAACTTGTAATATATACTTTTAAATTTAGCTTTCATTAATTAGATAAATCTCTAAATTGTTTTTGATGGTTCAATAGCCAAATATCTTCTTTTTGAAGACATTCCAGAAACAGTACATTACTATTTCCTTTCCCAAAATCATCTTCTACATTTTGAACTTTATGTGAATCAATAACAGCAAGTGATTCCATTATACCTTCTTCAGAATAATTTGTATTGATTATATCAGCATGAACCGCTCTGTTTTGCTGACGGGTTCCGATATTAATAATTGGAATTCCATAGTACGGAGCTTCTCTGATCCCTGCGCTGCTATTACCAATAATGAATTGGCTATTTTTTAATAGGGTTAAAAAATACTCGAAACGCAAAGACGGAAAAATTCTGAACCTCTGATTTTCTTTTAATCTCTCATAAGCCTCAATAATAAATTGACTTCCCAGATCGTTGTTTGGAAAAATAACAATATAATTATGGTTGTCCTGCAATAAAGAGGATACAAAGTTTTCGGCATATTTTTGCATTTCTTTGATTTCTGTAGTTACGGGATGAAACATTACGATTGCATAATTTTCAAAATCAATCTTATAATATTCTTTTACCGTTATTAAATCCGGCAACTGATCAGAAAACATAATATCAAGATCAGGAGAACCAATTGTAAAAACAGATTCTTTAATCTCTCCCATTTGTATCAACCTTTTTGCCGCCTGTTTGTTTGAAACGAAATGAATATGACTTAGTTTACTAACACTATGGCGGATTAATTCATCTACAGTTCCTGAAACTTCACCTCCTTCAATGTGCGCTACCAGAATATTGTTTAATGAACCAACAATTCCGCCCGCTAAGGTTTCGACTCTGTCTCCATGAACAACTATCATATCCGGACTAATGGTTTTGCAATAACCTGATAATCCTTCAATAGTTTTTGCAAGAGTTAAGTCCATTGTTGTTTCATGGGTATGATTTTCGAAAGTAAAAACATTCTTAAAATTGCAGCGTTCTATTTCGATCAGCGTATAACCATATTGTTCCTGCAAATGCATTCCGGTCACAAAAACAAAAACCTCAAATTCAGATTGTTGTTCTAAAATTGAAATTAGTGATTTTATCTTTCCAAAATCAGCGCGGGTGCCTGTAAGAAATAGGATTTTTTTCATTTAGTGGTGATCAGTTTATTCGACTGGGAAAATATTTATCCCTATAATTTAAGAAATACTTTTCTATATTAAGTGTCATAAAAATTCCGCATAAAACACTTATGATACAGGTAAGAAAAAATATAGAAATCTGATTAAAGAATTTATTTAAAACAAAATTATTTACTAAGGCAAAGAAAAAATTTACGAAACCATGTATAATATAAATACTATAGGAGGAAAATCCAATCTTGCTAATAATATTTACTATTCTGTTTGAAAATAGGCTATCAAGTTTTTTATTTACTTCTGTACTTACAAGAAAAAACACAAGTATAATACTAAATGCGATATAAAGAAGTGAATACCCAAATGTTCTTACGAAAAATGATTCTTCAAAGTCTATAAACGGTGTAAACATAAGAGCTAAAAATGAGATTATCATTAATCGTATTCTATTTGACTCAAAAAAATGCGTTAGCTTCTCATTTTTAAAATAATATAGGTATGAAACAAAAACTCCGGCAAATAGTGAATCCATTCTTAAATGAGACATTGTAAAATTTTTATCTCCATTTTCAGGAAAATAAACATTACTGACAATTCTTAAACACAATGATAAAAGTATCATTAGAAAGATCAAAACCTCAAACTTATCTGTTTTACTTGCTTGATTTGGTTTTAAACTAATCCAAGCATGTTTAAGAACGAACCATAATAGTACGGCAAAACCAAAATAAAAATGTTCTTCGACTGCTAATGACCAACTAGCTGTATAAGCATAACCCCACGCACAAACATAGTTCTGAATGAAAAACATATCTGATAAGAAACCTTTCCATTCAAATTGATGTTTAATAATCTTAGGGGTTAAGTATAAAAAATAGGTTAAATAGTATATGGGATAGATTTTAAATCCTCTTCGTACTAAAAACAAACCTGGTTTTATATTTCCAAATTTTAGATACTCTTTGAATAAGAGTCCTGAAACAAGAAATCCGCTTAAAACAAAAAATAAGTCAACGCCTATCCAGCCCATTTTTGTGGTCCAGTCTGTTATATACTGGTGGCGCATTAAGACCAAAATAATTGCGATCCCTCTTAAAAAATCAAGTTCTCTTAATCTAATATTTTGCTTCAAAATTAAAAATTGGGGTTAAAAAGTAAATGGTATTGTAATTAAAAACTAGTTTATATCCTCCCAATTTAATTGTTCATCATTTTCAATATCTCTTGAGGCCGTTTTTCCTATCAGATCATTAAAATGTTCTGCCAGTATTTTACCCGTTCCTGGTCTTTTTACCCAAATATTTTCTTTAGATAATTTGTCGCCTTTTTTTATTGGTGCTATTGCACAAACAGTAGCAAAAGCAAAATCTATCGTCACTTGTTCTTCTTCTGCAGGTTTTTTTGTGCCACCACGCATCAATGCAATTTCGGCACTTGAAATAATTAGTTCCTGACACGCTTTTTCATCCATACTACAAACAATATCCGGACCTGTTCGTTGCATATGATCTGTGAAATGTCTTTCCAGAATACTAGCACCTAGGGCTACAGCTCCTAAACAGGCATTATTGTTTAAGGTATGATCACTTAAACCAAATACTTTATCCGGAAAAGCTTCATGCAATTCTGTCATGGCACCAAAACGTACTAAATGAATGGGTGTTGGATATAGATTTGTGGTATGCAAAAGTGCAACAGGAATATTATGTTTATCAAAAATAGCCACTGCTTTTGTAATACTTTCAATTGTATTCATTCCTGTACTCAAAATTACCGGTTTTCCAAAAGAAGCTATATGCTCTAATAACGGATAATTGTTGCATTCTCCAGAACCAATTTTATAAGCAGGGATATCAAACTTTTTTAATCTTTCTGCTGCTGCCCGTGAAAATGGTGTTGAAATAAAAATCATGCCTTTGCTTTCAACATAATTTTTGAGTTCTAATTCATCAGCTTCATTCAAAGAGCAACGTTCCATAATTTCATAAATAGAAACATCTGCATTACCCGGAATTACTTTTTTAGCGGCTCCGCTCATTTCATCCTCAACAATATGGGTTTGATGTTTTACTACCTCGGCACCTGCTCGTTTTGCTGCATCGACCATTTCTTTTGCAACTTGCAAAGAACCTTCGTGATTAATTCCAATTTCGGCAATAACTAAAGGTGGAAAATCTTGTCCAATTCTTCGTCCTGCAATTTCTAGATAGGGTTTCATAAATTAGTTTGTTAATTAGGGCTTTATATATTTGTGGAATAAAAACTCGGCGAAATCAAAATCTTCCTGCGTATCAATATCAACATTGGCAAAAATATGATCTATTTTGAAAGCAAAAGCATCTTCCGAAATAATTATATCTTCAAGAATTAATGATGCTTTTGTGATATATAACAACCCATTTTCAAAATAAATCGGTTCCATATCCTGACTTCTCTGACCAATTTTGTAATTGTACGGAACAAACTTTTGATCTGTTATTTTTCCGAACTTTTTATAGTTTCTTGAAACAGTAAATAAACTATCGCTGTCTTCCTTTTGATAAATTTCAAATGTTTCTTTTAGCAAACTTTCCGGACGAACAGGGTTTGTAGGCTGAAGCAGTACCACATTCTCTACTTCATGATCAATATTTTGTAAAACATGTTTTAATGCCGAAGCTGTCGCCTCATGATCTCCCGAAATATCTGCGGGTCTGTCTATTACCTTTGCTCCGTATTCTAAAGCTATTTTTTTTACATTTTCATCGTCAGTCGAAACATAAATTTCTTCAATGATAGCGCTATTTGCCTTAGCATACATAATACTGTGTGCTAACAAAGGGATTCCTCCAAGCAGTTTTATATTTTTTTGAGGCAATCTTTTAGATCCTCCACGTGCCGGAATAATAGCGATCGTTTTCATTTTTAATGTTTAAAAGAATTGCAACAATATTATTTTATGGTTTCCAATACAACTTTGTATCTTCCTGCTCCTGATAAATTTTATATTCTCGTATGGATAGTCTATTGCTATTTTTGATTATTTTAGGAAATGCCAAAATTAAATCTATTGTTGCCAAAAACAATGCTTTCAAAGCTTTAAAATCTCCCTTGAAAACTCTTAATTTAAGCTGCATCCAAACAGAATACGTTATTTTTTTTGGAATGACCTTAAGAGGATAAAACAAAAAATACAAATACCAGCCGGAACGCAATGACCGTCGGAGGCGTAAACTATAATCGGCATTCTTTTTTCTGGATTTTAAATCTACTCTATGATTTACTAACACTTCCGGTAAATAATAAATCTTCCATTGTTTTTTAAATAACTGAAATGACGCAAAATCTTCTTCTCCATAAAAAACAAACCATTCCGGATAATCAGGAACATCTCGCCAGGCAGACATTCTCCAGACATTAGCTCCACCGGCGAAACTTTTCATTTGATGTAAAACGTCGTCACTGGTCGTTATTTCCGGTTCTTGTAAACTCCAATAGATTCTAAAACTAAAGAGTGCCACATTAGGATTCTCTTCAAAAGCTTTTTCTATAATTTCTAAAGGATTTGTGGTAATAAAATGTAAATCATCATCAATCGAAATGGCAAAATCAGTCGTAACCAAATCCATCATTCTGTTCCGACTATAGATCAGTCCTTCGCTTTTATTGTTCCGAACTAATTGAATTTCCGGATAATTCTTTTCAATCAATGAATACGTTCCGTCTGTTGAACCGTCGTCACAAATAATACAAGATACATCTTCTCTATCCAGTAAATGCTGAATTTTACGCAATGTAAAATTCAGATCCTCTTTTCTGTTTTTGGTGGTAATGAGAATAGAAAACTTCTTCTGAATGTGCATTTACTTAATAATTTCTAATCATTGGTTGTGGTAACTTTTTATATCGCAAGAATATCTTTTTCATCCATTTGACTGAAATAAATTTTACAAATATTCTGTTTTTTATAAAATACAAAACTGGATTTAATTTTATATTTTTATTAAATCCGCATTGAATTATGTCAGTATTAGAAGCTTTCGGAACAGACATCCAGTCCTCTAAAGTATTTCCTAAATGACAGGCGTAATTATCCTGAGTTGTTACTCTCCAGTAATTTTTCTTAAGAGGCGATTTATCTAAATACCCCTCACTGGTTCCTCCCATCTTAAAGCCTATATAACTTACGATTTCATCAAAAATATCCTTTTTATAACTTGCGACAAAATGTCCCGAACCAATCAACACTTTTAAGTCTGGACTAATCTCCAAACCTAAATTATATTCTAAATAATCCTGATTATAATTTCTATCCCAACCAAGACTGTCATAAAATCTAATTAAAGCTTCTTTGTTTTTTACGGGAATAAATTTTAATTTTTTACTGAATAAATTATCCCAGATAACATTTCCGCAATTTTGTTCATACATTTTAAACTGCGGTACAATGCCTACCACTCCCGCATTAGGAATATTTGTAAAAACTTTTACTGTTTCAGATTGCCAGTTCGGTAAAAACAATACATCTGAATCTGAAATTGTAACCAATTCTATATGATTCCCCGCCAAACCTTTCAATATAGCATTAAGTTTTCCTATGTTATCAGTATGAATTAATTCGTGTATTTTATTTTGCTTTAAAAGAAAATCTAAATATTCTTTTATAATTGTATCACTTCCATTATTAACAATAGTGATAAATGTTTTTTTGTGAACTGTAACCAATAAAGATTCCAGACAAAGTTTTAAAATTGCAAAACTATCTTTAAAATAACCTTCCTGATTAGGTATGTAAACAGGGATTATGATCTGATGAATAAATTCAGAATCTTTTTGTGGTTCATCTTTAAATGGATTAAATCCTACCCGCATCTTATTTCTTAAATATAATTTTCAGTTTATGAAAAATCCTTTTTTTTAGTTTTGCTAATTTTAGAGAAACGGTATCATTTTTAATCTGTTGCTTAAAAAATACCTTATTCTCCCTAATGACTTTAGGAAATTCTCTTTTGATCCCAAAATATATACCTTGCTTTTTTTTATTTAAGAAAGTAGAATCTGAATCGCCATACTTTGTCTGATACAGTGATTCTATTATTTTCCAGCTGTTAACAAGACTATACGCTTTTTCGGTGGTTTGCAACAAACTTAAATTCTCACCGGACACATTATTTCGATATAAAACATAAGTATTACCGGCAAAGATTATTTTACTGCAATTCGATAATACTCTAAAAAAAAACTCCCCATCATCGTTCATTGTTAAACTTTCATTCCAGTCACCTGAAAATGTTATTAGTTTTTTATTCATTAAAAAACTGTGTGAAGGAAAAAAGCCTCCATGTAGACCTATCAAATCAAAATATTCTTTTGCAGAATCAAAATTTCTATAATCAGGATTATTTTCATGCAATTTAAGGGTTTCGCTAATATGATCAAATCTTCCCCATTTGCATGTTGAAATAACAAATTCATCTTCATTCGACACTAGCAGAATTTGTTCTTCGAGTTTATTTGCAGCCAGTATATCATCTGAATCCAAAAACTGGATATAATCGCCTTTTGCAACTTTTAGTCCAATATTTCTGGAAACACTTGCTCCTTTTTTATCTTCTTTTGATTTTAATATCAGTTTGAATCTATTATCCTTTTCCTTGTAAAGCTTTATCGTTTCTTCTGTTTTATCGGACGAATTATCATCAACTATAACACACTCCCAATTAGAATAAGTTTGTCCAATTAGGCTGTCGAGTGTTTCACCAATCAAATGTGCCCGATTGTAAGCGGGGATAATAATAGAAACTAAAGGCTTATTCATCTATGGCTACTGTACTGTATAAATTGTTTATTGAATCTCTTATTCTTTCGTAGTTATAATCTTCAATAGCTTTGAGATGGTTACTTTTGGCAAATTGAACATTATTATCTTTATTACGGATAAGACCTAATATTTTTTCAGCTATTTCATCTGAGTTCTCAGGATCATTGATTATTTCTCCAAAATATTTTTTTCCTATAAGTTCTTTTGTGGCATTACCCGGATTGGATTGCAAAGGAATTACCCCAAGTAATAAAGCTTCTAATAATGAATTTGGCATGCCGTCTGAAAAATTATTTCCAATATAAAGAAATGCTTTTCCAAAATAATTATGAAGCTCCGACTGATTTATTCCTTCTATTATTTTAATTTTTCCCTCCAGTTTTGAATCTGATTTAATAAATTCTCTGACTTTTTCTCCTGCTGAAAAAACAGCGATATGAAAATCATCTAACAGATCAATTATTTTTTTTATAGCTTTTAAGGTATAGAGGGCTCTTCCTGTTTCATTATGATTGCCTTTTATGAGGATTAATTTTCTGGATTCTATATCCCGAAAACTTGTTTGAATATCTGTTATATGGTATCCGCCGCCTCCGGGAAGAGCTCCCAAAAAAACTCCCTTAAAATTATACTTTCTTGCTAGATCATAATCTCTTTCACAATCTGTTATTAAAAAATCAACTCTGTTTAAAACAGATTCAAGTTTCTGAATGTCATTTTTAAGAACCTGATGTCTAAAAATATCGCTTCCCCAACAAGAATAAATCCATTTAATCCCCGGATTTTTATTCATTGCTTTCAGTATGGGATAAGAGCAGTAATGCAATTCAAAACTATGAACTATATCGGGCTTAATTTCCTGTATAATTTTCTCGAAACCTTCATTGGCAGAAACTTCTAAATAAGGAATTATTTTATCATACGCCGAAGGCATCTTTTTCCTCAAAAAATATTCTCCTTTTATGTAGGGATATTTTCTTTTTTTCCAATCTACGAATTGACGAACATAATCTAAATTCTCTAGCGGTCCCCGATCTAAAACATCAAACCAATAAAGTTCATGACCTTTATCTTTTAAGTTTTCAATCCAACGGAGCACGTGGATAGACGGCATCGATACAAAAAGTATTTTCACTTGATCTATAGTTTTAACTTACTCATTAAATCTTTTTCTGTCTAAAACTTAAACAGCATCTTCTTAAACACTTTATAAAGGCATTCATCTGCATTGCTGAAAGATAAAAAAGAAGTAAATAACGCCATTCGGTCCATCTCAGTTTCCTGTTCTTTTTGATTGAAATTTCATATTCTAATATCAAATCCAACTGTTGCGGCTTACTAAAAAAATCCATTTTTTCAACAATACATTGTTTGTAAAAATTTTCGCTCGCAAGATCTTTTAATTTTTGATTATTCTGTTTTCCGGATATGGACGAACTGGAATATCTAATTAATAAATTACTCTCATTTATAGAGTAAATAGGTTTATCATCAGAAAAAAATAACCAAGCTGCATCATCACTATGCCAGGCTAGAGGAAAATCAAAAAAGCCATATTCCTGAAAAGCCCTTTTTGAAAATGTATATTCAGACAAAGAACTCCTTGTCAATCCTTTAAATCTTCTAAAATAGGAATCGGATGCTTTTTCCCATACCGGATTTGTAAATGAATGACTTATTTTTCCGTTCAAATTCATGTTTAATGATTTTGAAGCAAATCTTACCAGATTTGATTTTGTATGAAAAACATTGTAATGCTCATACCAGGACGCTACAACATTTTTCTCTAAAATATCGTCATCACCCAAAATCATTATCCAGTCTTCCTCTTTAACAAGGGCAATGCAACGTTCCCAATGCTTCGCCAGTGATATTCCTCCTAAATTTTCCTCAAATATCTGGTAAACGAAATCAATTTTGTCCTTGTACTCCTCCAAAAGTAAAGAGGGATCTTCCGGACTGGCATCGTTTCCTATGTATACTCTGAATCTTTTATCTGTTTGCTCCGATAGTGATTTTAAGGTTTCTTCAAAAAAAATCAATTTATAATATGGAATTACAATCGCTAGCATTTATCCCTTATTTATTTTTCCGAAAATTGTAAACCCAAAAAAGGTTTTACAAAACAAATCAAGTACAAATTTTTCACTTTTAAGTTTTGCAGAAAACCCTTCCCTTTCTTTTTGTAAGTTGTAGTTTAATGCCCCAAAAGATCCCAGATGTTCTACAAAAAAATCGGCATGTTTTATACTTAAATAGTTGAATAGTCTCTCTTTTATAGTACCATCCAGTTTTTTTTGCCTGGACACTAATTTTATTCTGTAATAGAATCCTATAATATTTAAACATGATACATTTCCTCCATTCTTTAGAAGTGATATCCAAAACTCCCAATCCTCAAGACCATCGAGCATGTTATTATCATATCCTCCAATCAATTCCCAATCTTTCTTTCGGTACATTGCCGAGCAAAAAATCATATTATCTAGTGCCAACTCTTTGAGTGAAAATGGTGTCAGATTCCAGTTTCCTGTTTCATCACCAAATTTTTCTGCTTTACAATAAACAAGTTTTAATGACTCATCATTTTCAAATGCTCTTATAGCTAGTTTGATGTAGTCTTTAGCAATTTTATCATCTCCGTCAAGTGGCAGGATAAATTGGCCCACACTGTTTGTTATACCAAGATTTCTGGCACTGCTAACCCCTGCATTTTCCTGATAATAGTATTTAAATCTTACATCTTGTTCGATCCATTTTCTTACTATTTGTTCTGCATTATCAGAGCTTCCGTCATTTACTACAATACATTCCCAGTTTTCAAATGTCTGGTCTGAAACAGATTGTAAAGCTTCATCCAAATACTGAGCCTGATTATAACATGGAACCACTATAGAAACTATTGGATCTTTCATTTTTTACTATAGAAAGTTATTGATTTTACAAACAGTTTTGTTTCGTGCCATAATTTTAATTTAAATGGTGACTTTTTTCTAATTTTTAAATATTGCAAATAAACTTTTGGAGAGTATTTTTCTTTTTTAAAAAAATAGTCTTTATACAAATTGTTCTGAATCTCTAACAGATACTTTTCAAAACCTGTCTTTTCAAAAAAAGAAGTTTGATTTGCCAAAAGCAATTTGTTTTTTAAATCTTCGAATCGATTTATTTCGCTAAAAGAAACAAATTCTCTTCGTGATATTATCTTCTTTAGAAAATCTTGTGTCTCATCATCTCTTTCAAAATTGAGATTCGTCAGTAAATTAACTTTAATCTCCAGTGCAGTATTTGCTTGTTGTTCATTTCTTTTATGAGAAACTTGCGAATTGTGAACACGATAATTAAGTAAAACTTCCGGCAAATTGTACAGCTTTCCCACGGCTAACAATCTTGTCCAGAGATCATAATCTTCGGCTGGCTCTTTTTGGGTATCGTAAATTAAAGCAAATCTATCCAAATAACTTTTCCTCATCATTACAGTTGGATGTCCTATACAACAATCCTTAAGCATTGCCAATTTTATATCATCATGATCTTCAGGAACAACAACGATTTTATCTTTGCCAATTATCTTAAAGTATGTGCCAATAAGTACTGTTTCAGGATTTTTATCTAAAAAAGCAACTTGTTTAACAAAACGTTCCGGCAGACTTATATCATCACCGTCCATACGGGCAATATATTCTCCTTTAGCAATGCTCAATCCGAAATTCAGACTATTCGTAAGACCTGAATTTTGAGGTTTTACGATTAATTGTATTCTGGGATCATTATAGTTTTTTATAATTGATACTGTTGAATCTAGAGAAGCATCATCAATTATTATAAATTCAAAATCTGAAAAAGTCTGATTCAAAATACTATCTATTGCTTCCTCTATATAAAGTTCGCAATTATAGACAGGCATTAGAACTGATATCTTGGGGCTTGAAGACATTATTTCACTTCTTTTTCGAATAATTCTATATCTGATGCAACCATTTGTTTTACTATATCATTCAAATCAAATTTTGGTTCCCATCCTAAAACTGTTCTTGCCTTTGTAGAATCTCCGATCAACAAATCAACCTCTGTTGGTCTATAATAAGTAGGATCAACTTTTACTACTTCTTTGCCAATCTCAATTTGATATTTTGGATTCGAACAAGATTTAACTTTTCCAACTTCATTTTCATTTTCTCCCACAAATTCCAGTTCAATACCACATTCTAAAAATGCCATTCGAACAAATTCTCTTACCAGAGTAGTTTTACCGGTTGAAATAACAAAATCATCTGGTTTATCTTGCTGTAAAATTAACCACATCGCTTCTATGTAATCTTTCGCGTGGCCCCAATCTCGTTGCGAGTTTAAGTTCCCAATATATAATGCATCCTGCAAACCTAAAACTATTTTAGCTGTAGCCATAGTAATTTTTCGGGTAACAAATGTTTCTCCTCGCAGAGGCGATTCATGATTAAATAAAATTCCATTGCAGGCAAACATATTATACGCCTCTCGATAATTTACAGTTATCCAATAGGCATAAATTTTTGCCACACCATAAGGCGAACGAGGATAAAAAGGTGTTTTTTCGGTTTGTGGTACTTCTTGCACTAAACCATACAGCTCTGAAGTTGAAGCCTGATAGACCTTGGTTTTTTCTGCCAGACCTAAAATTCTTACCGCTTCTAGTAATCTCATGGCTCCTAAACCATCAACATTTGCGACATATTCAGGAGTATCAAAACTAACTTTTACATGAGACATAGCCCCTAAATTATAGATCTCGTCAGGTTGAACTTCCTGAATTATTCTTATTAGATTGGTAGCATCAGATAAATCCCCATAATGAAGAATGAATCGAACGTTTTCCTCATGAAGGTCTCTAAACAAATGATCAATTCGTTGCGTATTAAATGATGAAGCTCTTCTTTTTACACCATGAACTTCGTAACCTTTCTCTAATAAAAATTCGGCTAAATAAGCTCCATCCTGACCAGTAACTCCGGTTATTAATGCTTTTTTCATTTTCTATATTTTAACCCAATTTGTCGGGATTATGTCATTCGTATTTATGGAATCGTCATTGAACCATCGTTTTGGAGCAATTACAATTTTATTAGGATTTTTATTCAGCCATGCACCCCACCAGCTAAAACTACTATTTGCTATAATATTGTGCTTGCAAGATGCCATTAATTTTAAATCTTCAAAATTTGTTGAAGCATCATTAAAATCAATAAATACTGTTTCTTGTTTGGTCGAAAAATTTGCTTTTACCCAATCCATATCATCCGAAAAGACAAAATAAACAGGATTATATACCTTATTTTCAACCATCTCCAAAGCTTTGTTATAATATTCTTCTTTACTTGTATTATGCAATGGATTATTTATATAGTCTCCTCTTCGAATATGTATCGAAACAGAATTTACAGACTCAATTTTTGCAATTGCAGCTTTAGTCTCTTTTTTTAGCAGTGTCCGCACTTCAAAATCTTCCCGAATTTCTTTTTCATACTTTATAAAATATTTCTCTGATTGGAAATAACCTTCCAGAAATATAATATCTCCTTTTAAATGAATCAGATCAGAATTATATCCAAAATCGACTTCTTTATAAAATACATTTTTTTGATAAAAACTCTTTATTTTTCTTAAATATCGATTGGGCTTTTTATAATTTTTAGAAATGACATTAAAATGGCTTAATGCATAGTTATGCAATTTATAGCTCTCAAATTGCGATATATCAAGAGAAAACTTTTGTTTTGTTTGTAATGCCAGAGCTTTAGCTGCTGCATATTGAAACAACTGATTTCCTAAACCACCAATTAACTGAACGACGATCATTTATTTTTTTAATAAATTTTCGATAATTAACAAATCTTCCTCCAGTAGTTCTGGATAATTTCCACAATAAAATCCATTTGCATGCATCATATCTGCACCTGGCATTTCATATAATTCGCTTACATACTTTTTGTAAAAAGGCTGCTCCTGCATATTTCCGGCTATCATTGGTCTAATTTCGACTCCAGCTTTTGTAAATTTATCCAGATAATATTCTCTTAGTTGCGGCGTTTTACAAACAAACGGAAAAGCGAAGGTAGACAATCTGTTGATATGATTGTGTTTTAGATAAACAAAGTCGGAATTGTCTTTTATAATATTTTCTATTCGCAAATAGTTTTGTTCTCTTTTACTTATATTTTCTTCTAAAAACTGCATTTGATATTGCCCCAAAAAGCCTGTAATTTCAGTAGGTCTGAAGTTGTATCCTAAATCATAGAAAGTGTACTTGGCCTGAAATTCTGACTGAATATCAAATCTCCCTCTCCATTTTTCCTGTTGTTCAGCAGTAAGATTTCTGTCCCAGCCATTGGCTCTTACAATTCTAAGCATTTCGGCAAAATCATCATCACTTGTACAAACCATTCCTCCCTCTATAGTTGACATATGATGGGCAACAAAAAAAGAGAAGCTCCCTCCAATTCCAAAATTACCGGTAGTTTCCTCTGGCAGTTCCGTTCCTAATGATTCGCAATTATCTTCTATTAAAATAATATTCCTTTGATCACAAATTTCTTTTATGACATCTATATCTCCTGTAAAACCTAAAATATTCGTGATAAACAAAGCCTTTAAATCTGTTGTTTTCAATCTTTCCAAAAGATGATAGGACATGGTATTCAATGTATCAGGCTCACAATCGAGAGCAACCGGAACCATTCCTAACTGAATAATTGGCATTGTATTGGTCGACCAAGTTAATGCTGAGAAAGCTACTTTGTCACCATCTTTCAACTTTCCTAAATTTTTTAAGGCCTGTAACATCGCTAAGTTCGCACTACCTCCACTATTAAATAATACTGCATGTTTACATTTTTGATATTGAGCAAATTTATCTTCAAATTTTTTACATTCAATATCCATACTTAATCTGTCTGCATTAAGAATGAAATCAGCCAAGGCTTTTTTAGTTTGTTCTTCTTTAAGAAATGCTTTTCGCATTAAGGGTATTCTCATTTTTTAATTTTATTAAAATATGGTTTTTCTAAATATTCATAAATATAAATTGACAATAAAACAGCGAAAGAAAATGATACCATATATTCTATTATCATGGATATAAAACTTGATATATTTAAATACATCGTCAATTTGGAAGTAAGATTTAACTTTGTAATTACAAAACAATGTATAACATAAAAAGAATAACTAACCATTCCTAATAATTGCATAAAACCATTAACCAGTAAAAACTCCAATTTGTTTCCTTTTATTAAATTCCCAAGAATTATCAAGAAGAAACCCATTTGAACTGTTATGTAAAATAATGCGCTATACAGTTTATCTGTCGTAACAGATGTTACCCAGTTAAAGTTTAACCAACCATACATTTGAAAAAATATGATAGAAAAACCTGCAATAACAATTAATTCTTTGTATTTAAATAAAACTTTAGATCGATTAATCTCCTCATGGTATTTTGCTAAAAAAACACCAAAAAAGAACCCTAAAAATCTAACGGGTTCTCCTATTATATGTTGTTCAATAAAAAAATGAATTAATAAAATTGATGTAAATATCAATAGTAGAAATATAATACTTGTAGTAATTTTATTTGGTAGGGTAATATATAATATTCCTGCTAAAATGTAAAAGTATATTTCGTAAACCAACGACCACGTGACTACGACAATACTTGAACTTGAATTAAAAATATTTAAAAAGAAAATATTATCTAAAATAACCTTTAGATGGAATCCATTATAAATTATAAAAGGGATAATTAAAATAAAAACAATTACGGGTAATAATCGAGAGTATCTTTTGTACATAAATTGGATAAAAGATATCTTATTATTAGGATTCGTTAAAGATTTGTAGATTAAAAATGAGCTAATTAAAAAAAAGCAATCTACACCAATATGACCAGAATGTAAAAATTTAATAATTGGCTCAAAAACAGAATCTTCACTTAAAAAGTAATCTTCCTTTTGAAATTTTCCGAAAAAATGAACCCCAAACACTAACAAAATAGCAAAACCCCGTAATCCTTCAATGAAAGAATATTTATTCGCTTTAGGGTTTAACTTTAGGGCATTATTAATCATTTTAATTTTTTATAACTTTCTATTACCTCTTCTATTCCTTTTTCTAATGATTTAGCAGGTTTAAATCCTTCTTTTACCATATTAGAAACATCCATGCATTTTTTAAGCATTCCGTTTGGTTTAGTATCATCCCACAAAATTTGTCCTAAGTATTCTACTTTTGAAGCGATCAAGGCTGCTAATTCTTTTATACTGATATCCGTTCCGGGACCTATATTAATAAAATTGGGAGAATTATAATTCTCGAAAAAGTATAAAATTGCCTTAGAAAAGTCTTCTACATGCAAAAACTCTCTTCGTGCAATTCCGGTGCCCCATAAACTAATAGAGGGATCATTATTGGTTTTAGCATCTGTAAATCTTTTTACTAATGATGATAAAACATGTGCATGATTTAAATCAAAAGAATCGTTTGGTCCGTATAAATTACTCGGAATTAAACTAATCCCGTTAAAACCATATTGTTTATTATAGCTTTCTAATAACTTAATGCCGGCAATTTTTGCAATTGCATAACCTTCGTTTGTGGGTTCAGGTTTACCATCTAAAAGATATTCTTCTCTCATAGGTTGTGGAGAAGCTGCTGGATAGATACAAGAACTTGCAATAAAAACAAACTTTTTAATATGATGCTTATATGCCGAATTAATTACATTTGACTGTATCATTAAATTGTCATACAAGAAAACTGCCGGATTATCAATATTAGCTTTAATACCTCCAACTTTAGCCGCAATATGAATGACGTACTCCGGTTTTTCTCTCTCAAAGAAAGCATCAACCTCTTGTTGATTGATTAAATCTAAAGTTTTGTGTGTTGTCGTTATTATATTAGAATACCCACTTTCCTTAAAAAGATCTAAAGTTATACTGCCCAACATTCCCGTATGCCCAGTAATATATATTTTAGCGTTTTTATTTATCATCTTGCTCGAATAATCCTGTTAGCTCTAATTTTTCTATTATCATCCTAGCTTCATTTAGATCTTTAGACCACCAGTCAGATTCCAGAATATGCTCTATTGTTAAAGCCGGGAATCTCATCTTAATGAATTTTGAAGGTGCGCCTGCTACAACTTCAAAAGGTTTTACATCTCTATTTACAAATGAATTTGCACCAATTACTGCACCATCACCTATAGTAACACCTCTTCTTATAACTGAATTGGTACCAATCCAGACATCATTTCCAATTACACATTCTTTTTCAGTCAGTGTTTCCCAGGCATTTTTATAAAAATGACTACTTGTAGAGACCCTGCTTATTTTATGTTCCCCTATACCAATACTAACATTACCTGCAATAGAACAGTATCTTCCAATTTTTGATTTGGTTATGATGCTATTAAATCCAATATAAGTATATTCTCCAATTTCATTCTCACCACTTAATATTGTCGAAGACATAATCTCCACATTATGGAATTTACCCTGATTTGGGTTCACTAACAAATTTTCTCTTTTAGCGAACCTGCGATTAATAGCTCTATAAATACGTTTTACTATTTTTTTCATCTTACCAAAACTCTTTTTATTTTGCCTAAGAATCCGACCAAAACATTTCTCTTATTTATCTCAAAATCAGATTTTAATTTCACAAATTTCTTTTTAGAAAGAATGTTTTTATCATCTAAAATTTTAACTAAAAAAGGAAAAAAATTATCGCGATGAAGACTATCAATTGACTCTTTTTTAAGTAGTTCTAATCTTTTTTCAAATTCACTTTCTTTAATCGCGGACTCAATTATCTTTACACTTGATTCAAAATCATCTATGCTAATTCTGATAAAAGATTCTCTATTAACTATACTTTCTAAATTTGGACATCCATAATAGAATGGCAGAGTATGAGTATAAATACAATCAAATAATTTTTCAGTAACCCAATCGTCGCAATAATCATTTTCTATGGCTATTGAATATTTATAGTTGGCTAAAACATCCCATTTATCTTCAAAATCTGCTATACCTCTGCCATAAACATCCAACTGATCCCCAAAATATTCCTTGAGTTTTTCAACAAACTCCATTCTTTTTCGATGACCTTCAGTAAAAGCCTTATTGGATGAAATAACAGAAATTAATTTCGTCTTATCAGGCGTTGCGAGAGAATTTAACTCATCAAATGATTTCCCGATAAACCATGGATTCGCGTTGTGCGAATAAATAATATTTCTATGTTTTAGCTCTTTTTGTACCGTAATAATTGTACCAAATTGATCTAAAAATTTTTGACTAAACTTAGGACTAGTATTGTAACATTCTCCTGGAATAAAAATTACATTTTCGGGATCACACTTTACAATCTCTGTTTTTATTTTATAATCGGTATATACAATCCAAAAATCACACTCTTTCAGATTATCATCGATAACAAACTTATAGTCTCCCCAAATCTGAGAGAAATTTGGAGTTTGTCTAAAAAGAGGCCAATCGTAATTAAATGTTAGCTTAACTATTTTCATTATTTACAATTTTTTCCATTCCGGATTTAAAAAGAAAAGACCGGCTGCTCTTGGCAAACTTCTAATGGTATATTTTCCTCCATCTATAATTTGAAAAGACAATGCATTTTCAATACAGTCAAATATCTGGTGTCCTGTAGTAGTATTACTTGTAAAGCTGATGGTATATATCCCCGGGAAAAGTCTTATGTCTTTTACGCTTACAACATACTCTTCTTGTTTTTCTACATGGGTTAATTCAAAATTTGAATCTCTCCCCATAATATGAAAAATAGGCATTTCGTCTGAAGATTTTATCTGAATTCCGACCTCAGATTTTGCTTCGTTTGTATTATTTTGTAGTCTGAATTTAATAATTAAATCATCTCCAATAGAGAACTCGTGATTTAGCTTTTGGTTTTGATCTCTTATCTCTACAGAGAGAAACTCTATGTTTCTGCTACCAGTTCGTTTTGTATCTGAATCAAAAACAACAGTATGATCAGTAGCATTACTATTATTTGAATATACATCTAGAGCTTCATTAATGTCCCCATTAAATTTTACAGTTCCATTTTCTAAAACTATTCCTCTTGTACACAAACTCTTTACAGCCGCCATATTATGACTCACAAACAAAACAGTCCTGCCACCTTCACGCGATATATCCTGCATCTTGCCAATAGCCTTTTTCTGAAACTCGGCATCACCAACAGCTAAAACCTCATCCACCACTAATATTTCGGGCTCCAAAAATGCTGCTACAGCAAAAGCTAAGCGCACTGTCATTCCAGAGCTATATCTTTTTACGGGTGTATCGATGTAACGTTCACAACCTGAAAATTCAATAATTTCATCAAGCTTAGAGGAAATTTCTTTTTTAGTCATTCCGAGAATCGCCCCATTTAAGAAAATATTTTCCCTTCCGGTCATTTCTCCATTGAAACCAGTTCCGACTTCGAGAAGTGAAGCAATACGGCCGCGAGATTTTATACTTCCGGTAGTTGGAGCTGTTACTTTTGAAAGTATCTTTAAAAGTGTTGATTTTCCTGCTCCGTTTTTACCAATAATTCCGAGAACTTCTCCTCGTTCCACTTCAAAGTTAATGTCTTGCAGTGCCCAGACATAATCTGAATTGCCTTTAACTGATCGGTCATTCGTGTCACCAATTTTTAAATATGGATTCTCTTTGCCTCTTATTTTGTGCCACCATCTATTGATGTCATGACTCAAAGTTCCCGTACCTACTTCTCCTAAACGATATTGTTTAGAAATGTTCTCGGCCTTTAATATTATATCTCTTTCCAAAATTGTAAATGGTAAATCAGTAATTAAACAGTATCTATAAAACTTTTCTCCGTTTTATTAAAAACCAGAAGTCCAATAAAAAATACTGTTATAGTGACAACTAAAGTATACGCTAGTCCTAAAATCGAAATTCCCCCAACATTCAATAACATGAAACGGGCAGTCTCAATAATATAAGCTAACGGGTTATATTCGACGAGCCAACCGTAACTAGGTAATTTGTCTTTAATAAGCTCCATAGGATACATCACTGCTGATAAATACATCAATAATTGTATACCAAAACCAATTAGATGACTAAAGTCGCGATATTTTGTTACCATTGCCGAGATAAGCATTCCGAGGCCTAATCCTAAAATTCCCATTATAATTACTAAAATAGGGAAAACTAAAACAAGACCATTTAAACTTAAATCTGCTCCTTGAAAATAGTACAAAACATAGAATCCAATAAAAATTAAAAATTGAATTCCAAACTTTACAAGATTTGAAATTACAACGGACAGGGGAGTAATGATTCTGGGAAAATATACTTTCCCAAAAATCGCGGCATTAGCCTTAAAAGTGTCTGATGTCCCGGTAAGACAAGCAGTAAAATAATTCCAAACTGTTATTCCTGCCAGATTAAATAAAAATGGAGGAACTGTTCCTGTGTTAATCCCAGCAACATTATTGAATATTATTGTAAAAGTTATTGAAGTAAACAATGGCTGAATCAGATACCAAAGCGGACCTAAAACAGTTTGCTTATAAACCGTGATTACGTCACGTTTTACGAAAAGAAATAATAAGTCTCGATACTGCCAAACTTCTTTTAAGTTTAACGAGAAGAACTTATTTTTAGGTGTTATTTCAAACAACCAATCATCGGGGCTAATGTTGTTCATTTAATAATTGCTACAAACACATTGCAGCTAAATTTTTGATAAAACTATTTTCTAAAAACTCATTTTTTTTTTAATTACGATCAATCATATATAATTAACAGGATTACTATGCAGTTAAAAATGTTCAAAAAAGCAAAAAAGGCGTTTTTAAAAAACACCTTTTAATATCTTAAAATTAAATCCTAATCCAAACAAAGTCAATTTATTTATCCAAAACCTCAAAAGTAGAATTCATACTTTTAAATTCAGGAACAATTTTCTTCATTTTGGCTACAATATCTTCATTATCATAGAAATCAGCTATTCCAATAAGTTCATCGATCTCGATATGCAAATTCTCATACTCATCCTGAATTTCCTGAGCGATCATAATTTTGTTGTGATACGTTGGTAAAGTTTTAGAAGTATCGTTTAACAACTCTTCATAAAGCTTCTCTCCAGGTCTAAGACCAACGACTTTAATCTTTATTTCTTTATCAGGAATAAAGCCTGCCAATTTAATCATTTTCTTAGCCAGATCGATAATTTTCACAGGTTTACCCATATCGAAAATATAAATCTCTCCTCCATTACCCATTGCTCCAGCTTCCAGAACTAACTGACAAGCTTCAGGAATAGTCATAAAATAACGAATAATATCCTGGTGCGTTATAGTTACGGGACCACCTTCTGCAATCTGTTTCGTAAACAAAGGAACTACTGATCCATTTGAGCCTAGTACATTACCAAAACGTGTTGTGATAAATTTGGTTACACTCTCACCACCATTCTCTCTCTGATTTTTCAGGAATAGAGATTGAACATACTTTTCAGCAATCCTTTTACTCGCTCCCATAACATTACTAGGATTCACGGCCTTATCTGTTGAAACCATAACAAACTTTTTGGCATGATACTTACAGGATAGATCGGCTAGATTTTTAGTACCTTTAATATTGGTATGAATTGCCTGTGCCGGATTTTCTTCCATTAATGGAACATGTTTGTATGCAGCGGCATGAAAAACAACATGTGGATTATAATTTTTGAAAACTTTTTCCAACGCTTTTTTGCTTCTAACATCAGCAACTACAGCTATAATTTTTGATTCGGAACCAAATGTTGCAGTTTCCAAGCACAAATTATGAAGTGGCGTTTCGGCATGATCCAAAATAACAACCATTTTAGGATTAAAACCAAGAACCTGTCTAACAATTTCACTTCCAATAGATCCTGCTGCACCAGTAATTAAAACGGTTTTATCTTTTAATTGTTTCGAAATTGACTTACTGTCCAGAACGATAGGTTTTCTTTCTAATAAATCTTCAATCTGAATATTTTTTACTTTTTGAGAAATCTCTTTTTGGTTCTCCCAATCCGAAATCAACGGAACGGTATATACTCTATAATTGAACTCCAAACATTGATCTACAATAATTAATTGCTCATCTTTAGATAAACTTTTATCAGCGATAATGACACCTTCTGCAGCTACAGAACGCATTAAAGCCGGTAATTTTTTTCTTAAAATCAGAATAGGCAAATCTAACATTCGCTTAGATGCATTCTGATTATTTTTATCAACAAATCCAACAATTTTAAATCTCGAAGGTGTTTCAAACTTCAATGCGTTGGCAACAGAAATTGCATTGGCATCTGTTCCGTAAATTACAGTTCTAATTAACTTGGTAGTCGTTTTTTCAGAAAAGTAAAGTTCAAATGTCTGCTTCACGATCACACGATATAAAAACAATCCACAGAAGGACAATACCAAATTAATAAAAAGAGCGGTGTTTAAAAATGCTTTATGTCCTGTATATAGTTCAAAGACTAAATTAAAAAACAAGAAAAACACCAAAACTGACATTTGAGAAAACAATAATTTTATAGCGTCTATATAGGAAGAGTGTCTTATAATACCTGAGTATGTCCTAAATAACCAAAAGAAAAATATATTAATCCCTATTAAACTCGAGACGAAAAAAGACTGATGAGAGGTAATAATATAGCCTAATGCCGTCCCTTCAAACAGCATATAGGTAAAAGTAAACGAGAAGATCAAAACCATTATATCAATGGCAATAATGATCCACCTAGGCAAATAACTTAGGTTATTAATACTAGCCCGCAAGTTTCTTGGTGAGAAAGAATTATGCAATATAGAAGCTATTTTGGTTGATTTATCAGTATCCAATTCTGGTTTCGTTTGATTTTGTAAACTTTGTATAACTTACAAAAGTACAAATTAAAGGTTTTAAAAAATTATTCCTCTATATAAATTAAATTTTAACACCTTTTTTCTTTTGTCTTAAAAAGTCTAACAAATAGGCTCCATATCCTGATTTCACTAAAGGTAATGCAAGTTCCTCTAATTGAGCATCATTAATAAACCCTTGTCGCCAAGCAATTTCCTCAATGCAACCCACTTTTAAACCTTGTCTTTCCTCAAGTACCTGCACAAATTGGCCAGCCTGCATCAAACTATTGAAAGTCCCTGTATCTAACCAAGCCGTTCCTCTGCTTAAAATACCAACTTTTAATTTTCCTTTTTCAAGATAAACTTTGTTCACGTCAGTAATTTCGTACTCTCCCCTTGCGCTAGGTTTAATATTCTTCGCAATTTCTACAACCGAATTATCATAAAAATATAATCCCGGAACGGCATAATTTGATTTTGGCTCCAGAGGTTTTTCTTCAATAGAAACAGCCTTCTTATTCTCATCAAATTCAACCACCCCATATCTTTCAGGATCTGAAACATGGTAAGCAAAAACAACGCCTCCTTCAGGATCTGCATTATCTTTTAATAATTGTTGCATATTGGTTCCGAAAAAGATATTATCTCCAAGAACTAATGCCACTTTATCATTACCAATAAAATCTTCTCCAATTACAAAAGCCTGAGCTAGTCCATTAGGATCTGGTTGCTCTTCATAACTAAATTTACACCCAATTGCACTCCCATCACCTAAAAGCTTCTTAAAATTTGGCAAATCATGAGGCGTTGAAATTATCAAAATTTCATTAATTCCAGCCATCATCAATGTTGACAAAGGATAATAGATCATCGGTTTATCGTAAACCGGCATCATTTGCTTGCTCATGGCAAGTGTTAAAGGATGCAAACGGGTGCCAGAGCCTCCTGCTAATATAATTCCTTTCATAAATCTTAATTTTAGATTTTAGATTTTAGATTCTGATTACTCAAAACGCTAAAATTCTAATGTTAGATTTTTAAACAAACATTTTTTTTAAACTTTCTTTATAATTTGGTACATCTAAATTATAAAGAGTTTTTATTTTTTCTTTATTCAACAATGAAAAACTTGGACGTTTTGCAGGAGTTGGGTAAGATGCCGATGGAATCCCTCCCACTCTACAGTTATAAGCTCCAAATTCTTTAATACTTAATGCAAATTCGTACCAGCTAATTTCTCCTTCATTTGAATAATTATATATCCCTGGAATCCATTTTGAAGATTCAAGAATATTTACCATTGCCTGAGCTAAATCTGCAGCATAAGTGGGTGAGCCTACCTGATCATTGACCACGTTAATCTCGTCTCTTTCCTGCATCAAACGTTGCATGGTTTTAACAAAATTATTTCCGAATTTGCTATAAACCCATGAAGTTCTAATAATAATTGAATTAGGACATTCTTTTATACAGCAATTTTCTCCAGCTAATTTACTTTCTCCATAAACATTTACCGGATTCGTTTCTGCCTCTTCATCTAAAGCAACTGATGAAGTTCCGTCAAAAACATAATCTGTTGAAACATGAAGTAAATGTACATTATTCTCTTTACTATATTTTGCTATTAACTTTACAGCTTCACAATTTACAGTAAATGCCAACTCTTTTTCATTTTCGGCTTTATCTACTGCTGTATAAGCTCCACAATTAAATATAATATCTGGACTAATTTCGTTTAATTGAAATTGCAATAATTCTAAATTATCTAAAGTCGCTTTTGTTCGGTCAGCAAAAATCCATTCGTATTGAGAATAAGAAGTAGATAAAACTGAAAGTTCAGATCCTAACTGTCCGGTTGCTCCTGTTACAAGAATTTTTTTCATTAAAATAAGCTATTACAATTTTCAATAAAAGGAAGAATTTGATCTTTTTCAGAAACGATAGCTTCTTTTAAATTCATCCCCCAATCAATATTTAAAGAAGGGTCGTCAAATTTAATTCCTCCTTCGGAAGCTTTATTATAAAACTGGTCACATTTATACATCACAGATGCTGTTTCGCTTATCACAGAAAATCCATGAGCAAAACCTTGAGGAACTAATAGCTGTTTTTTATTTTCTGCCGATAATAAAACGCTGAACGATTTTCCGTAAGTTGGTGAATCTTTTCTTAAATCTACCGCAACATCAATAATTTCGCCTTCCAAAACACGAACCAATTTTGTTTGAGCAAACGGAGGGTTCTGATAATGCAAACCTCTCAAAGTTCCTTTTTTTGAAAAGGACTGATTGTCCTGAACGAATTCAATATCAATTCCTAAATCTTCGAATTTAGTTTTACTATAAGATTCGAAAAAGTAACCACGTTCATCTCCAAAAATGGTCGGTTCTACAATCACTAGATCTTTTATAAATGTTTCCTCTATTTTCATTTTTATATTATATTCTTTAAACTAAATTATTACTTAAAAAAAGCATTTATCACTTCCTCAATTCTATTTTTATTTTCATTTGTAAGGTTTGAGCCTGAAGGTAAACATAATCCTTTTTCAAACAAGTCTTCTGCAATTTTGTTTCCATAATACGGATATGTTTCAAAAATTGGCTGCAAATGCATAGGCTTCCAAAGCGGACGACTCTCAATATTTTCTTTTTCCAAAGCCAATCGTAAACTTTCTCTATTTCTATTACTAGTAATATCCGGATCAATCAAAATAGTATTTAGCCAGTAATTTGAAAAATGATCTTCGTTAAAGACTTCAAAAAGCTCAACATTATCTATTGAACTAAAAATATTTTTATAGAAGTTATGATTTATAACTTTTGATTCGATATTTGCTTCCAAGCTTCTCATTTGTCCCAGACCAACACCTGCACAAATATTACTCATTCTGTAATTATAACCTATTTCACTATGTTGAAAATGAACAGCTTTATCCTTTGACTGTGTTGCATAAAAAATGGCTCGTTCTTTTATCTCTTTGGAATTAGAAATTAATGCCCCTCCACATGAAGTGGTAATAATTTTGTTACCATTAAAGGATAAAATTCCAAAACTGCCAAAACTGCCACATTTTTTTCCTTTATAAGTGCTACCCAGAGCTTCGGCGCTATCTTCTATAACAGGTATTTCATAACGATCAGCGACTGCATGAACTTCATCAACTTTATAAGGAGTCCCATATAAATGAACTGCAATTATTGCCTTTGGTTTCTTTCCTTTTTCTATCCTGTCCTTTATCGCAATTTCCAAACTCTCAGGACAGATATTCCAGGTATCACTTTCACTATCAATAAAAATAGGTTTTGCTCCTTGATATAAAATAGGATTAGCGGATGCTGAAAATGTCATGGTTTGACAAATTACCTCATCATCTGCTTTAACTCCAAGCAAAATTAAGGCTAGATGAATTGCAGATGTCCCTGAATTTAATACTGTTACAAATGAATCATTTTTGTAATAATTTTCAAGTTTACTTTCGAACTCCTCAACATTTGGTCCTCCAGAAGTTATCCAACTTGTCTCTAATGCTTTTTGAATATATTCATTTTCAAAGCCAGTTTGTTTCGACAACGATAAGTAAATCCTTTTTTTATCCATTTATAGACCAATAATCTAAGGGATAACGAACATCGTCTTCATTTACACTGGTTAATGGTAAAGTAGAGAACGATATCAATTTTGAACCTGGTTCTAAGGATTCAATAGCATTTGCGTAACCTGCCGGAATATGAACTATTTTACTGTCAGATTCTGAGATTGCGACAGTCTCGATAAGCAAATCTTTTGAAGGACTTTCCCAATTATCTATTTTAATAAAATGAATTCTGAAACGACCGTTTAAGCAATAAAAATTTTTAGCATCTAATTTGTGCCCTTGCCAAGCCCGAATAGGGTTTTCAACAGAGTTACTAATTATATAAAATCTTTCAATATCTTTAAAAGTAAAATCATTTACATACGAGATACTCCCCCTATGATCTGAAAATTGTCCTCCTTGTATAATTTTAGGTTCCATGATTCAATCGTAAATTACTTTTTTTTAATAAATAAAATTTTGCTGAATATAGAAGTACTAAAGGCAAAATTACAATTGCGAATATAATTGCATCCTCCATTTTTTGATAAAGAAAAATGACTACAAACGAAATTCCTGCCTGAGCTAAAGCATAAAGAAGAGATACCAGCCTGTGCTGTATCTTATACTCATTGCTAAGTACCTGATATAAATGCAATCTATGAGCTTCAAAAATATTTTGCTTAAGATAAAGTCTGTGCAGAATTGTACAAACAGCATCAACTCCATAAACGGACAAAAATAACAACCAAAGAAGTGATTCTGTCTTCAGGATTAATTTTAACACTAAATAAATTACCCAAAAAGCTATAGCAATACTTCCTACATCTCCGGCAAAGCATTTTGCTTTTTTTCTATAATTAAAAAAAAGAAAAACAAGACTTGCCATCATCGCATACTTAATAAAACTTCCATCGGTAAAAAGTTGAATTTTTGTATTGACATACAATAATGATCCCATGACAGCTAATGTGTACAACCCTGTAATACCATTTATGCCATCCATAAAATTATAAGCATTTATAAGGCCTATTGCTAAAACATAAGCAATTAGAACTCCCCAAATTGGAACTAAATGAAACAGATTTAAATCATAAAAGATCAAACTAATAGCCAAAAAATGTGCACCAATTCTAATCTTATTCGATAAGCTTTGAATATCGTCCCAAAAGCTCACCAGACTTACTAAAGTTATTCCTGTAAAGAAAAAATAATTATTTTGAATCTGCTGAACAAAATATAGCAAAGCAGAAAACCAAAAGATGACCCCTCCGCCTCTCAATGTTATTTCAGTGTGAGAACTTCTCTGGTTTGGTTTATCTATTATATTAAAACGATCTGCTACTTTAAAGTAAAGCAGCATTATAATCATTAAAAGAATTCCTAGAATTGTATATTCCATTATTTAGTTATAAAACTTTTTATTGTTTTTTGTAATCCTTGTTCAGCTGAAAAAGGAAGCTTTTGAATTCCAATAGCGGATTTAATTTTCTCATTTGAAACCCTATAGTTTTCCGTTAATTTCTGAACCGTTTCAGAATTTAATGGAAAATTAACGATATCTCCTAGTTTGGCAATTCCATTTATGATTGGCTTTGGAATTGAAATCGATCTATTGTTTCTTTCTAACGTTAAAGATATAATTCTAACTAAATCATTTGTGGATACGCCTTCATCATCTGCAAAATTGTAAACACCAGAAGCAATATTTCTATTCTCCAAGATTTCTTTGATCATGTAATTAAGGTTATCGATACTAAGAAACGATCTCTTATTTTTAAAAGCAGCTAAAGGGTATGGAATTCCCTTTTCTACCACATTATAAAGTAAATTTAAATTCCCCTTATTTCCCGGACCATGAATCATACAAGGTCTAATAATAAAAACTCTTTTACTCGCTGGGATCTCTTTTGACAAAATATACTCCTCAGCCTTTAGTTTTGATTGTCCGTAAGGAGTCTTTGGGAGCGGTAAAACATCTTCATAAAGAATATCGTCTACAGAATCTGCTACTGCCTTTACACTACTGAAATAAATAAAATCCTTAATCTCACTTTCTAAAAAAGAATCAAATAATTTTTTAGTTAAATCTGTATTTACCTTAAAATATTCAGAAGGATCACTTGTTTTTTTGGTATCATGTGCTTTTCCTGCAAGATGAATTATGGCGTCACTTTCTAACTTTACTTCCCCTTCCTGATTTTTAAGCGAGATCGTCTTGATTAAAAAATTATAATCAGATAAATAACTAACTAAATTCTGTCCCACAAAACCTGAAGCACCCGATATGACTATTTTCATCTATTTTTTTAATATTTCAAGAAGTTTATCTATCAATTTTTCCCTTTCGAATTCATTTTTAAAATATTCTAACGCATTTTCCTGCATTTGGGCTCTTTCTTTCAATGATAAATTATAAAATTTAATAACATTTGCTGCAAATGTCTGAGCGTCTTCTGCAGGAGAAGCAAAACCTGCTTTTGATTCTTGCACTATTTTAGCACCTTCTCCATCCAATGAAGCCAAAATTGGTTTTCCGCATGCCAGATAAGATTGTAATTTAGAAGGAATCGTCAATGAAAATATTTTATCTTTTTTCAATGAAACTATTAAAGCATCTGAACAACAAAAAAAACTAGGCATTGTATCTGCTGGAAATGAGCCAAGAAAGTAAAAATTAGATTCTAAACCTTTTTCCTTTACTTTATTGATGTAATATTGTTTTTGACGTCCATCTCCTAAAAAGATCCAATTCACTTCAATATTGTTTTCTTTAACAATTTCGGCTGCTTCAATCAATGTATCAATTCCTTGTGCCTCTCCTAAATTACCTGCAAACAAAAGTTTGAAACCTTCAGGCAACTTAGATTCATATTCTACAGTTGGAATCAAAGGTTTGTATAGATTCTCTGCAGAATTAGGATAATAAATCAACTTACTTTTGAAATCTCCCTGTCCATTGATATAATCCTCAAACCCTTTTGATTGTACCAAAATCTTTTCTGCGTTACGATATATTCTCTTTGTAATCCAATCAAAAGCGTTTAGAATAAACTTATTTTTTATTCCACCTGCCGCAGAAAGACTTTCTGGCCACAAATCCTGAACCCAAAAATAAAAGGGTATTTTCATTTTTCGACCTGCAACTATAGCAGGAATACCAACAGTGATAGGAGAAGGTTCGTAAACAAATATTTTATCAAATTTTTCTTTTATAAAAAAAACTTTTATGCTGCAAAAAAAAACAAATGAAATATAGTTGAGCATTAATCGCAGACTTCCTTTTCCCCTAGAAAATATTTTTGATCGGTAAATTTTTATTCCATTCCATTCTTCATCATTATTTTTCCAAAAAGAATAATTCTCAAAAAAAAAACCTTTGGGATAATTAGGGATAGCTGTTAAGATAGCAACCTCGTGCCCTCTTTCTTTTAACCCTAATGCTAAATCGTTTATTTTAAAACTTTCAGGCCAAAAATATTGTGTAACAATTAATATTTTCATCCGCTAATTATAATCATAATTACCATTATCCACCCAATCTTTCATTTCTAAAATCATTTCTTCGTAAGGTAAAACATCGTAATCAAAATCTTTTCTAGAACTCTGCATGCTTTTATCTACTTTATAATTTGCATTTTCTAAAATAGTCAATGAATTGTTTCTAAATACTTTATTAAAGATTTTCAACAAACTAAATTTATCAATTTTCTTTTTTCCTGAAACAACAATCAATCCTGTTAAATCTTGTAAAATTGCCTGATGAATCACTTTTGCTAATTCTACTGTTGTTATTCCTGACCAAAAAGCCTGAGAATATCCATTGACTTCTTTAGTTTGTTGCATAAACCAATGAAATAAACCTATACCTCCTTTATTAAGTTCTGGCCCAATAATAGATGTTCTTATTGTCAAATCTTTTTCATTCACAATTTCCCCTAAAGATTTCGATGTTGCATAAAAACCCTGACCATCTTTAAAATCAGATTCATTATAGTTGCCTGTTTTTCCAGAAAAAACACAATCTGTACTAATACTTATTATTTTAGTTTTTGAGTTTTTAGTTAGTGATTCTAATAGGTGTGGAAAGTAACTATTAAACCAAATTGCTTTTTCAGGATGATCTTCGGCATCTTTATTTAAGATTCCAATACAATTAATTATTACATCGAAATTCATATTGATGATTTTTTTTAATTCTTCAGTATTGTATACATCAAGATTAAAAACTCTATTGCTTACCTCAATATTCCTTGCAATTCCATAAACTTCATATTCTCCCAAAGTTGGCAACATTTTAAACAACACATGTCCTGCCATCCCTTTGATGCCAATTATTAATATTTTCTTCATTTAAATGATTTTAAAAAAATTATTTATCCCAAATAACCTTATTTATTATTGGGGTATAACTTTGAATTACCTTTACTATTCTCTCTGAAGTGTTTTTAATTTGATACTCAAATGGCAACTGTGAGTCATCATTAATAGAAAGACCTTTCGTAATTTTAATTGAGTTAATCATACTCTCTTTTGTTATACCTCCCAAAACAATTGTACCCGCATCAACCGCTTCAGGTCTTTCAGTACTTGTTCTAATACTAACAGCAGCAAATCCCATCATAGCAGCCTCTTCACTAATCGTACCACTATCAGACAAAACTACATAAGCATCCTTCTGCAATTTGACATAATCAAAAAAACCTAAAGGAGCAACACTTAAAATTAAAGGGTTAAAAGTAACATTTGAATTTTCTATTCTTTTACGTGTTCTTGGGTGTGTTGAAAAAATAATTGGCATTTTATACTCTTCTGCTACTGCGTTTAACGAATCAGCCAAAATTTCGAAATGATTCTTTAAATCGATATTTTCTTCTCGATGAGCACTTACAACAATATAATTTCCTTTTTCTAAATTTAATTTTTCAACAATATTTGAATTTTGAATTTTGATCTCGTTTTTCTTTAAAACTTCAAATAATGGCGAACCTGTAACAAATACATGATCTTTTCTAAAACCTTCACTCAACAAATATCTTCGACTATGTTCTGTATAAGTAAGATTGATATCTGAAATATGATCCGAAATTTTTCGATTAATTTCTTCAGGCACATTTTGATCAAAACATCTATTTCCTGCCTCCATATGGAAAATAGGAATTTTTAATCGTTTTGCCGCAATTGTACTTAATACGCTATTCGTATCACCTAGTACTAATAAAGCATCTGGTTTTTCTTTGGCAAGTATCTCGTAAGATTTTGAAATTACATTACCTATAGTTTCCCCTAAATGTTCTCCTGCTACATTTAAAAAAAAATCAGGTTTTCTAAGGTTAAGATCTTCAAAAAATATTTCATTTAATTCATAATCATAATTTTGTCCTGTATGTATAACAATATGGTCAAAGTATTGATCACATAATTTAATGCATTCTGCCAATCTAATAATTTCGGGACGTGTCCCCATTATAGTTGCCACCTTAATTTTTTTCATATTCATTTTTATTTAAAATATTTTCTATCGAAACTAGATCTCTAATTAGCAGACACAAACACATCTTCTCCAAAAACTTCTTTTCGGATTAATGGTAAGTTTGATAATAATTTTTTCATCCCAGATACTCCAAGCTGTTCTGTATTGTGAGAATGATAATCTTCTGCTGCTGCAATTTCTTCTTCCCCTTCCGAAAAATACTTTGCATAGTTTAAATCACGGTTATCAGCAGGAATACGGTAAAAATCTCCCATATCAATTGCTTTTATCATTTCTTCTCTAGTACAAAGAGTTTCATATAACTTTTCACCATGACGTGTTCCAATGATTTTTATTTCTGTATCTGCTTGACAAAGATCTTTAAGTGCTTGTGCTAAATCACCTATTGTTCCTGCGGGAGCTTTATTAACAAACAAATCTCCAGCCGTTCCATTTTCAAAAGCAAATAATACTAACTCAACAGCTTCATCTAGAGACATCAAAAAACGTGTCATTTTTGGATCCGTTATTGTTATCGTACTACCCTCTTTTATCTGTTTTAAGAACAACGGTATAACGGAGCCTCTCGATGCCATTACATTTCCATATCTTGTCAAACAAACTACGGTATCGGTGAGATTTCTGGCAGCCGCAATAGCAACCTTTTCCATTAAAGCTTTAGAAATCCCCATTGCATTTATAGGATATGCAGCTTTATCAGTACTTAAACAAATTACCTTCTTTACTTTATTAACTCCAGCTGCATCAATTACATTTTGAGTTCCAAAAACATTAGTTTTTGTTGCCTCTAATGGAAAAAATTCACATGAAGGAACTTGTTTCAAAGCAGCGGCATGAAATACATAATCAACTCCTCTCATAGCACGTTCTACACTGCTATAATCTCTTACATCTCCAATATAAAATTTAAGTTTATCGTTTTTTAATTGATTACGCATATCATCTTGTTTTTTTTCATCTCTGGAAAAAATACGTATTTCACTAAAATGATCCGTATGCAAAAAACGATTAAGAACTGCATGACCAAAAGATCCGGTTCCTCCTGTAATTAAAAGTATTTTTTGTTTAAAACTAGGCATAATTAATTTTTTAATATTTTTTTATAATATGACAAATGGTTTTCTGCCATTTTTTCTGCGGTAAAACTCATAACAGCTTTAGAATTGGCACGTTCTCCTCTTTCATTGCGCTCTAAATAAGCTATTTGAATAGATTCTTGTAATGAAGATAAATTATCTAATTCGAAAAAACACACTTCTTCAGAATTAAAAATCTCTTTGAAAGAAGGTAAATTAGAACAAACTATCGATTTTTGTGCTAAAGCTGCTTCCACCATCGCTAAACCAAATCCTTCTGAATAAGATGGCATCATATAAACATCAAAAAACTTTAAATAGGAATACGGAGCTTGCATGTAAGGTAAAAATAATACTCTTTCTGAAAGATTTAACTTTTCTACGTTTTCCTTAATTTTTGCCAAATACGGCCCTTCGCCGATTAAGACAAAAACATAATCAGGTAGTTGCTCTAAAGCTTTAACAACTTGTGAAAGCCCTTTTCTTTTTGTGATGTAAGCGTAAGACCCAAGAACTTTATATCCCTTTTCTTTATACCCATTAATCAATTTTTCAATTTCTTCATCAGTATTTATATTATCTATGCTACATCCATTATAAATGGTAGTTAGCTTATTAGACAGCAACTTGTTATATCTATCTTTTATCTGATTAGATATAGATACAACACCGTCAAACTTGCGTTGAATAAAACACCAATAATGGGTTAAAAAAAAAGACACGAAATTATTATACTCCATCGCGAAACTTTTAAACGTATCTTGATGAATTGTACTTACAATTTTTGCACGAGAAATCTTTTTTCTCCATTTATAAACATATAAATCAGCTCTTAACGTATGACTATGTATTATATCATAGTCATTAAATTTAACCGGATTTCGTTTATCAATCTTAAAAGTATTGCACTCAAAATTCAATATTGATGATTCATCATCTAAATAGTAAACATCAATCAAATCAACCTTATCTTTTAGATAATTAACTATATTATGTACTACAACAATTGGCCCAGTATTTATCAAACTAGGCAATATAAAAGCAATTTTCATGTATTTTTATTTAAAAACTTCCTTAATCAAGGATAATTTTTGTTCATTTGAATAGTTAAGTTTTATTAAATCTTTCACTAAAATTAAAAACGAAAGCGTAATAATCTGAAATTTATAAATACCTTTAAAATGCTTGTTAATATAAAGTTTCATTCCTTTTGTCATCATCATTTTTCTTCTAAAAGGCAACTTTTCCTCAAAACTTCCTCCTTCTAAATGAATTATGTCTCGTACATCAATGATATATCTCTTTAGATTTAATTTAGAAATGCGTTTTTGAAGATCAGTTTCTTCATAATACATAAAAAAATCACGATCAAAACCACCTACTTGATTAAATATTGTTTTAGGAATAAACAAATCAGCACCTGATACAAAATCAACTTCTAAAAATCCTTTCTCCTTAAGTTTAGTGTATGTTTCTACTTCAAATTTATTTTTATAGATTTTTAAAGTTTCCAATAATCTTCTATAGATTCTTTTAGAAGTTATAAATTGCCCAAAAGAAAGCGCATCTTCCTTATCTGAGTTAATCAAACATGTACCAACAGTCCCTAAATCATCATCTAAATGATTTTCTGCAAAATTAAAGAGTTTACTAATGACATCATCTAAAAGAATTGTATCAGAATTCAACATAAAAATATATTTCCCCTGAGACTCATTGGCACCAACATTATTCGCTCTGCCAAAACCAATGTTTTTGTCTAAATAAAAATATCTAATCCGTTCGTCTTTTAAAAAAAAGTCCTTACTCCCATCTGTTGATGCATTATCAACTAATATAATCTCAAAATTAACATTCTTAGTATGTTTGTATAAACTTTCTATACATTCATTCGTCATTTTCACAGTATTGTAATTTACAATAACTACAGAAACATTTACTCCTTCCATCTTTAAAATTTTAGATAATAGTTTATTCTAAGAAACAAATACTTAACAAAGCCAAAACCGTACTTTATACGAATTATATTATATAAATTCTTAGAATAACTAAAATCAGGCATGTGAAAATATCTTTGAAGAATCGGGAATCTATATTGCTTTTTTGAGGCTCCGATTGTATTATTAGAATGCTGCCTATAATAAATTGTTGGAACAGGTAAAGATACAATTGCTCCTTTAGAAGAATCTACACAAATGCTTATCCAAAAATCATGCATTAGAATATTTCCAGTATAATCTATAGATAGATCCCTTGCTTTACGGTTAAAAATCATTGTACATCCTGTCACATAATTAACCAGCTTCAAATATTTTCTGGTTATCCTAGAGGGATGCGTATTGTCGTTTTCCCATAGTGAATAAGCAGTAATATCTAATTTACTATCTGTAACTATAAGATCCGTATGTACTATTATTGCTTTGTCTTCTGATCTTTTGCTTTCAGATTCTAAGGCATCTAAACTAATTTGTACTTTAGAAGAAAACCAAATATCATCCTGATCGCAAAACATATAATATTCTGCTTCTACATTTTTTAATAACCACATAAAACTCATACAAGCCCCCATGTTGGTTCCTTCATTTGTAAACAATGTAATATTTGAGTATCTACTCTTATATTCCTGCAAAATATTTATTGTAGAATCAGTCGAACCGTCATCTCTCACGAATAATTGAAATTCCTTATACGTTTGAAGATACAAACTTTCCAATTGTTCGCGTAAATATTTCTCCCCATTATAGGTTGACAATAATATTGCTATCATAATTTAATAATCTCTATCAATAAATTTGTTATTCTCAGATTCATAACTAAAAACCGAATAATAAGGAATCCATTTCATATAATACCCGGCAGGCCAATAAAATGAGGTATAAGCACTTGTTAATAAAACAAAAACAAATGTCACAGCCACAAATATTTTATCTGAAGACAGTATTTTTTGTCTAAAAAATGGAATCATTACATCCGCTAGTGCAATACAGTAAAACAGCATTAAATAATTAGTAAAACGAGTAAAGATTATAGTATTGAAAATGGAACAAACTCCCAATAAACCGAATATACAGACCAAATACTCATATCTTATCGAGATATTAAATTTACTTTTCGCCCAATAAAAAAATCCAATCGGAATAAGCGTCCTTGTAGCAAAAAACAAAATAGTAGACTTCCAACCATAAGAAGCTTCTGAATAATCGTTAACTTTTTTGTTTATTTTCTCAATATTCTCAAAAAAAGTAAAAAGATAATTAAGCTGATTAAGAGCAAATAAAAGCACAATCAGCAATAAAATATAATTTCTATTGATACGCAAAAATTTTAAAAAAGGCAAAATGATTAGAAATACTGCCGAGAGGTGAAACATAACTGCAATAAATACACCCAAATAATATTTAACCAGTTTGTTGTTTTCAAGATTCTTGTAATTAATTATAAAAACCATTATCGCAAGAGATTCCCGTAAAATTTCAACAGTAAAATTGATGTAAAACATTAATAGACACAAAAACAAAACACTGAAACGAAGTTTTGAATTTTTCCATATAAAATAGAAAAGACAACTATTAATAATTAATACATGTAAAATTTGAAAAGATGTAAAACTAGGATAAATAGCTTTTGCAAAAGAATTTAAAATTGTAAAAAGTGGCTGATATTCAGAATCCCAGGAAAAATCCAGTATATTATTAGTGGAAATATTATTAAAATATAACATATAAAAATAGCTGTCGCCACCCACCATATAACGCAGCCCAATTAATGCCGTTAAGTAAACGTAGAGACCAACCCAAACAAAATATTCACTGCTATCTTTATGCTTACAAATATCAAATACTATAGCAGCAAAAAAAGTGACTATGAATGGAATGATATAAAAAATCATCAATTTTACTAGTTTAAATTATTTCTCAACTTGGTATACAAAAGAAAACGTTGAATTGAATAGTCCTGAATAGTGCACATGCTTTCATGAGACCGCAATAATCTTTTTCTAGCCTGTCCCATTTTAATATCATTTTTATGATAAACATCACTTCTATTAATTTTGCTTTCAACAAAACAGTCGTAAGCTTTACCCCAATAATGATTAATTTGTATTGTTGTTGATTGAAAAGGAAGACGAAGATTTATTCCAAAACTTGTAAAATTCTTAAACTGATTTACAGGAGGTATTCTTAAACCAAACATCTTTGAACTGATAAGATGTGGATTACTAAATTCCGAAATAGGAAAGTTCATATTACAGAACATTTTTGTAAACACACTTGGTTTGGGCCAACATTGTGTATACTGCTCTATAACCAATTTATTATCATCATGTTTCAACTTACCATTTGACCCAAATTGCTTCCAATAAATTGCAACTCCCGGATAATTTTCATACGATTCTAACCACAACTGGATATTATCTATAGCTAAAGGGCAGACAAATTCGTCTACATCTATAAAAGCTAGCCAATTTGTATCTTCCTTGTGCTTTTTATAACAATCTTCATAAGCCAGCATTTGAGAATGATCAAATGGCCAATTAATAAGATCAACAATACCCTTTTCAATATAGGGTTGCAAAATTTCTAAATAATTATCATCTGAATTGTTATTATAGAGATAAAAATGCTCCACTCCTGTTACCAAATGATATTGAATCCATTCATCAAAATATCTTGCTTCATTTTTAAATATACAACAAAAACTAACTGAATATTTGAACTTTTTATTTTGTCTTTTAACCAACCTATTTATTAAAATCACAAGTTTTAAAAAAACAATTTTTATAAAATAAGCAATAAAACGAGTGAAAGAATTTTTTAAAAATGTCTGTTTGAAGCGCTCTCTAGTAATAAAATTACCATCCACATAATAATCTTGAATATCTTCCGACATAATGTTATCTGTATAAATATGTTTTACATCTGAAATAAAATTGCCTTATTCCAGTAGTAAACAAAAAAAATAATAATGTTAAAAATGTAAAAAAAATAGAAGTAATAATAAAACCGTAACCGATACAGTTTACTATTGAAGAATACGGATCAATTCTTACGAAATTACTGCAATATTCCGTTAAGAAAAATACTGTTGAAGCAATAACAGTTAATTTCAGATACAGCAAAAAATAAAAGCTTATATTCGTTTTGAATCCACTTTTAAATAAAAAGAAAGGTTTCCATAGCAATACAATAAAAAACAAACTTACTAAAACTCCAGTGAGAACCCCATTAATACCGTAAAAATATCCTAATAATATAGAAATACCAATATTAAGAACTGTTTCGACAATTGGTGCTGCTATGTCTCTAAATAGTCCGTAAGCATTTAAAAAAGAATCAACAGTAAGTCTCGTAATATTTATGAACATTATAATGACCAACAATATTAAATTTGACTTTTCTAATAAATATTCTTTGCCTACCCAATATGTAATAAAAATTGGAGTGAACTTGTAAACCCCATAACACGCTATACTTGTCAAAAAAAACCTTAGAGTAAATAATTCCTCAAAAACAACCAAGATTCTATTATTATCGGCTTGCGATACTAAATTTCCAACTCCGGCATTTGTACTATTAAAAACAGCTCCTAAAAGAGCAGTGATTCCGGCAATTACTAACAAATAATTTCCATAACTTGCAATAAATGATAAACTTGTAAATGCAAATATTATCAAAGGGCTACTTTCATGTAATGCGAAACCTGCAATTTTATGAGTGATTAATTGTTTTGTTTTATGCGTAATTTGAGGATATTGAGTTAATAGCTTTTTTCCTGAAGAAATACTAGTTTTTAACCATGGATATTCTAAATGCAGAATATATTTTATTCCAGCAACAGTGGCTATAATTGCAACTAATTCCAAAAAAAGCCACCACAAATATCCTTTACTTAAAAGCCATATACATAGGATCTGAAAAATAACTTTTACAATTTTTACGCCTTGTAATGCATAATTTAACTTAAACTCTTTTTGGTCCGATACCAAAACGATTTGTTGATAATTCAAAAAATAACCAATTAATGCAGATATTAGTAAAACACTAAAAGTTGCATATGCATACCAAAGAGGTACTTTTATATCTGAAAAAAAATAAGGAAAAAAGAACATGAGAATAATCGCTAATACTCCCACGATAATACCTATTCTACTGTATAAATATCCTTGAACAGATACAATGTCATTAATTTGATTGTGATCATTCGTTGCTAATGGCTTATATAAAGAGTAACTTATTGCAGCACCTACTCCTAATTCTGCTAAATTAAGAAACTGCAGTAAATTCATTGCAGTTGTATTTAAACCCAGGACTTCAGATCCCAGATAAGTAAGAAACACTTTTCTATAAAAAAATTGAAGTATTAGATTACAGCAATAAAAAACTAATGCAAACTGCGCGTTTTTTAGGCTTTTTTTTACTCTAGAATTGTCTTCCATAAATTTGGCATAAAGCTCAATTATTTTATTCTCGTTTAACTTTCGATGATTAAAAAAGAATTTAGTATCTCTATATCAAGAAAAAAAATCAAGCTTATTGTACTAAATCAGAACTATTATAATCTTTTATTAATTAAATTTTTTTCTTAATTACTCCGCAATAATTTTAAGAAATCTGCGTATAATTAACGCTAATATCATAAGAAAACTGGCTAATCCTCCACCTAAAACAATTCCCTTAAATTTACCCAAACGATTTTTAGGTAATGGCAAAATTGGTTTATCAATTACTTGAATTAAGGGCGTTTCCTTTCTTAAAGTAACTTTAGCCAACTCACTTTGCTTTATCAACTCAGTAAGAATGGCTGTATTAGCTTGTACATCAACTTGTCTTCTAACTGATGGAGTCCGACGAACATTTAATGCAGGATTCAAGTTAAAAGTATTGTCATTGGCTCTAGCAACTCCTGCAATAGCACTATTAAGTTCATTACGAACAGAATCCACTTGACGTCCTAAGATACTCATATTCGCACGAGATTTTTTACTCTTTGTATCAATATAAAATTTCCCTACTTCACTTGCTAATGCTTTACAAAAATAAAAAGAGAATAATTCATCATTGGAGGATACGTCCATAGTGATAATTGAAACTTTTTTATCTTTCTGAGCTATAAACAACGAGTTTGTAGACAAATTTTGATAAATTACTCCAAGTATACTATCATGAGCTCTAGTAAAATCTTTGCGATTTACGTTAGGCAAAAATTGAATCACACTCAATTTTGGATTTTTATTCCATTTATCTCTCCAACTATTTTTCTGTATATACATTTCTGCCAAAGAAATTACTTTACCGTTAACTGTAACAGGAGTCAGTAAAGTTTGTTCTACCATGGCACGAGATTTAAATAATTCGGTCAAATTGGAACCAGAAAATACTCCTCCTCCTCCTCCTCCAACATCTATCCCAAATGAACTTGCCAAACCTAAAGCACTTCCTAAACCTCCACCTGCACCTTTTTCATCTTCCAGCGCAAAAGTCAATGTCGCGGTGTAAATAGGTTCTTTTATGAACGACCATGTCAGTCCCAAAACAATTCCTACTACTCCAGCTAATATGATTATTCTCCATTTAGAAAGTAAATAATTATACCATAGTTTTACTTTTTCTAACAACTCCTTTAACGAAATTTCATCGTTTTTAATAGTTTTTCCTTCCATCAAAAAAATTATTTAAAAGCAGTAACAATTAATAATGCCAAACTAGCAAAGGCCGTACCAAGACCAGCCCACTCTCCAGCCGTCATTCTTTTGCCCTGGGGTTTTTCAGGGACTACAATTTGCGAATCAGGCTCCACTCTAGGATAAGATCTAAAAAACAAAAATGATGTCGTTACAGAAGCCTTACCGTTTGGATAAATAATATAAGCTTTTCTCTTCCATCCTTTGCTATCCACACCTCCTACAGAGTTTATGTAATATTTAAATCCTTTACCACTTCTATACGGAATTTCGGAAGTTAACAATACATTCCCCGTTACTTTTACTCCTTCATTATAAACTGACACCTCAATTTCATCGCCAGGAAACAAAGTAACGTTTGAATAGTGATTTTTATCTTTTACAATCTTTTCCCAATTCACAGGAATAGTTGCAAATTTTAACTCGTCTCTGAGTTTTTTAGATAGTTTAGAACTAAGTGTGTCTTTTTCTTTTGCATTCAGACCTTCCTGTTTTGGTTTCAGCGCTTCTTCTTCCGCAGTCAGTTTTTTATCCAAATTAAGATTTACAGTTTCTAATTGTTCAATTTGTTCTTGCTTTATTGGCCTTTTTATTTTCATACCATCCAGGTTCGCAATAGATGTTAAACCTCCTGCTCTCATCACAACATTATAAACAGTTTCTTTTTTATTTGCCAAAACATATTTACCCGGATAGGTAACAGCTCCACTTACCTTAACCATTTCAGGTTTTTCGTAAACTGCCATTCTTCTTATGTTGATCACATCAAAAGGCTTTAATACAAAATTTTTGATCTGCTCGTTGTTATCAGCGGTAATTTCAAGCTCAACCAATTCAATTTTTTTTGGGTCAGCATCATCGATTACATCAGATTTTACCATTCTGGCTATTTCCACTCTTTTTGATGCCGATCCAGTCAAACCACCAACTTGTACTACAAGATCATTTAAAGTTAGATTTTCAAAATACTCGTATTCGCCGGGATTTTTAACTTCTCCGTCAATTGTTACTTTATACTCCTCTCTAAACTCTAAAATAGAATACACTGTAACAATATCTTCTCTTCTAAGCTCCAAATCAGCATTTAAATCTCCAGATAAAGCAGCACTTAAATCCACATTAACAATTTCAGTTGTTAAATCGGTCTTCAAACGAATAATCCTTGCTCTTTTGCTATAAGCATCTTCCTTAAGTCCTTCAGCTCTGGTAATAAGATCTGAGACTCTCATTCCTTCACTATAAGAGTAATAATCTGGTCTGAAAACAGCTCCTTCAATTTTAATACGATTTTCGAATCGGTTCAAGATCTTTGTCACTTTAAAAACATCTCCTGATTGCGGAACATAGGAGCCATATTCACTTTCGTTGATATCATGAACTTTAAATTCCTTTCCTGTTTTCTGAAGTACATTTACTGAAGCAGTATAAGCAAACTCATTGAATCCTGATGCAAAACTCAAAAGATCAGAAAACTTTTCTCCTTTTTTCATCTCGAAAATACCAGGTCGTTTCACCTCTCCTTCAACTGTCACTCTTTGCGTATAAGCAGGAATTCTAATAACATCATTGTCTTTTAAACTAACGTTATCAGACTGATCGCCTTTTACCAGAAACTTATAGATATCAACATTCTTATAGACTCTGTTATTTCTAATCAATTCAATATTTCTATAACTACCATTCTTACCTGGCCCCCCTGCTAAATGAAGTGCATTATATACAGAGGCAAGAGACGAAACAGAGTAGTTACCTGGTTGTTTCCCTCCAACAATTGTTACTTTAATTGTTCTAATATCACCTAAACTAACACTAACCTGAGATTGTCCGGATCGAACCGTACTATAAACTCTTGCTACTGCAGCTTTTATTCTTTGTGAAGCAGCTTCGATTGACATTCCGGCTACTGCTATTTGTCCAACATTTTGAATGGCAATTTTACCTTCAAAATTAACCGGAACAGTATCATCAAACTGTTGAATACCATATATACTAACTTCTAACTTATCACCTGGTCCTAAAATATAGTTTACAGGTGTCGCCATTTTCAAATCCGGCTCAAAATTTAAAGTTGGATTATCGAACAATTCGGATCCAAAAATCAAAGCATTTAATGAATCTTTTATTTTTTCATTTTTAATCTTCTCTTGTTTTCTTCCAAACTCAGAATCTTTATCAAACTCTTTTGACTTATCGTCTTTCTTTTTATCCTTATCTTTCGAGTTCTTATCTTTGTCTTTACCGTTTTTTTTCTCGTACTCTGTTACTCGTGTTCTTAATTTATCGAATTCACTTTGAGCCATTCCTTTTGACAAAGCCATAGACTGAACATCGTTAATGTTTGCATTATTGCTTTTTAACTGAGCAACAATCTTACCGATTTCGTCATCCGATAAATAATCTACTTTTATGGTACTTAAATCTTTCGACTTTATTAGATCCTGAGCATTTGCATTAAAAGACGCTAGCAAAATAAAAAACAAAGCAAGAACGTATATTATCTTTTTCATATTTGAGTTAAAATTTAACCTTAAGTTTGGTTGAAACGAAATGTTCATTTTATGAATATTGTTTATGGTAATAATCTTTATAAGAACCAGAAGTCACATTCTGTAACCATTCTCCATTATTCAAATACCAATTAATTGTCTTTTCTAAGCCTTCTTCAAAAGTAACTGAGGGTTTCCATCCCAATTCTTTATTAATTTTTGATGCATCTATGGCATAACGCAAATCATGTCCCGGTCTGTCTTTTACATAAGTAATTAATCCCTGTGAAGTTCCTTCAGGTCTACTTAGTTTCTGATCCATAATCTGGCATAATAGTTTAACCAAATCTATATTTTTCCACTCATTAAAACCTCCAATATTATAAGTTTCATGATTTTTACCTTCGTGAAAAACTAAATCGATAGCAATAGCATGGTCTTCAACAAATAACCAATCACGTGTATAATTACCATCACCATAAACTGGTAAAGCTTTGTTATTTATAATATTATTAATAAAAAGAGGTATCAATTTCTCTGGGAAATGATAAGAGCCATAATTGTTGGAACAATTTGTCAACACATAAGGTAAACCATAAGTCTCTCCATAAGCTCTCACAAAGTGATCTGAACTTGCCTTAGAAGCAGAATAAGGAGAATTAGGATCGTAAGAAGTTGTTTCTGTAAAAAGTCCCTCAGCTCCAAGTGAGCCGTAAACCTCGTCAGTGCTGATATGATAAAAACGTTTTCCTTCGAAATTCCCTTTCCATTGATTCTTCGCCGCGTTTAGTAAATTCATTGTCCCTATCACATTCGTTTTAACGAAAGCTAAGGGATCTTCAATAGAACGATCGACATGAGATTCTGCAGCCAAATGCAAAACGCCGTCAAAATTATGTTCTGAAAAAAGTTCATTTATAAAAGTTTCATCCACAATATCTCCTTTTACAAAGGTATAATTAGACTTATCCTCAATATCTTTAATGTTTTCAAGATTTCCCGCATAAGTCAATGCATCTAAGTTAAAGATTTGATACTCTGGATATTTATTTACAAAACGTCTTACTACGTGTGAACCAATAAAACCGGCACCGCCAGTTATAAGAATCTTCTTCATTTTACTTTCTAATTAATTTAATAATTCTGAATTTTGCCTTTCCAGCTCACCATATAAGTCTTTTACATCTTGCGAATTCTCTTTTTGCAGAATTAAATTGGCAGTATCTGTATAGACAAAAATGGTGTTTTTTAATCCTAAGAATGCGGTATATTTTTCGGTACCAATAATCATGTTCCCATTATCATCGATAGAATGTCCTCTTGACACTAAATAGTCGTAAACGGATTCAAATGATCCCAGATCCGACCATGAAAACGCTGCAGGAACAACTTTTATTTTCTTACTGCGTTCCATAACAGCATAATCGATACTTATGGATGGGATTTCTAAAGACAAATCTAAATCTAAAAAGCCCTCGTTATTAGCTTGCCAAACAGCTTTAGATTTCTCAAAAACGTCCGGTTGAAATTGTTTCAATTCCTCTAAAAGAACTCCAGCTTTAAAACAAAACATACCACTATTCCATAGAAAATTACCTCTTGCGATGAAATTTTTAGCAGTGGTTTCATTTGGTTTTTCACGAAATGAAACTACTTTATCGCCTTTTGATTCAATGTAACCATATCCTGTTTCCGGTTTAGTTGGAATAATCCCAAAAGTTACTATAAAACCTTCTTTAGCCTTTACAATAGCTTCATCTATCGCTTTATTGTAATCTTCCATCTTTTCAATAATATGATCAGACGGGGTTACAATTAAAATATCATCAGGATCACAAGCAAATGCAGCAAATGCAATCGCCGCGGCTGTATTTCGAGGAGTCGCTTCAACAATATTAACATACTCTCTTTTAGACTTATCCATTACTTTGGCACTAAGAGAATGATTGTCTACATTGCCAACAACCATTACTTTATCAGCTAAATGATTGTTGCGATCGACTGTCAATTCAAATAAAGACTTTCCTTCAAACATTTCCAAATATTGCTTGGGTTGACTTTTTCTGGATAATGGCCAAAGTCTGCTCCCAATACCTCCGGTCAAAATAACATGTATGATCGAATTATTTACTTCCATTTTTTTAAAAAAATAAAAAAAGCCTTTTTTACTATAGCCTGTTATCAGCTAAAGTACCTAAGACTCCTTTTACATCGTATAATAAACTATTTTCTTTCTGCAACTCTGAAAAATCCAGTTTTAAAAATTCAGCATGTGCTACTCCAAGTACAACAGCATCGAATTTTTCTTTTGGTACAGAATTAATAGTTTGTAATTTGTATTCTTTTTTAACTTCCTCTATACTGGCTAAAGGATCATATAATGTGACTGTTATTCCGTATTCTTTTAATGCTTTGATTACATCAACAATCTTTGTATTTCTGACATCCGGGCAGTTTTCTTTGAAAGTAATTCCAAGCATTAACAGATTAGCTCCATTAACAGAAATTCCTTTTTTTATCATCAGTTTTACCACCTGAGCAGCCACATATTCCCCCATACTGTCATTTAAACGTCGTCCTGCCAAAATTATTTCAGGATGATATCCAAATTCTTGAGCTCTCTGTGCCAGATAGTAAGGATCTACACCAATGCAGTGTCCTCCAACCAATCCGGGTTTGAAGGGTAAAAAATTCCATTTTGTGGAAGCTGCTGCCAATACTTCCTGAGTATCAATATCCATCAGATTGAATATCTTGGCTAACTCGTTTACAAAGGCAATGTTAATATCTCGTTGTGAATTCTCTATCACTTTAGCGGCCTCCGCTACTTTTATTGAAGGTGCCAAATGTGTTCCGGCAGTAATTACCGATTTATAAAGAGCATCTACTTTTTGACCGATCTCCACAGTAGACCCTGAGGTTACCTTTAGAATTTTCTCAACAGTATGTTCCTTATCACCAGGGTTTATTCTCTCAGGCGAGTATCCTGCAAAAAAGTCTTCGTTAAATTTTAAACCGGAAATCTTTTCTAAAACCGGCACACACTCTTCCTCTGTTACACCGGGATATACAGTCGATTCGTAAATAACAATATCACCCCTTTTTAATACTTTCCCAACTGTTTCACTAGATTTGTATAATGGAGTCAAATCAGGACGATTATTTTTATCTACCGGAGTAGGAACTGTTATCACGAAATAATTACAATCTGCGATATCTTCTACAGAAGTTGTACAGTACAACCCTTGTCGGTCATCAGAATTATTGATCAAAACCTTCTGCAAGGTTTCATCATCTATTTCCAATGTAGTATCTGTACCTGATTTCAGAGAAGCAACTCGTCCTTTATTGATATCAAAGCCTACAACGGCATATTTTGTAGCAAATAATCTGGCCAAAGGTAAACCAACATAACCTAAGCCAATAACCGCTATTTTTATGTTTTCATCCAATTTGTATTCTTTTTTATCCACTTCAGTCATTTCAATTCACGGCTCCGCCCTTCTGAGTCACAATATTTTGACACAGACACCCTATAATTATTTTCGGCAAATATAGTATATTAAGTCAAGTTAATCAATACGCTTTCCCGTAATACCCAAAAAAACGGACTATTAAAAAAAACTTAATCCAACAATCCTCTATCAATCAGCTTGCAAAAAATTACATTATAAAAAAAACAGAGAAATAAAATCTCAAATTAAAGAATTTTACCCTCTGTTTTAACTAAAATAATTAAACTATAACTAATTTATTTGTATTTTATTTTAAGCACACATCCCAAAGATTCTAAAACCAATATATAATGTGTATTTGAAACTTCCTGAACTATCGCTTCCTGATTACTAAAAGCTCCGGATTCTATTTTAATTCGGTCTCCGCTCTGAATTGAAGTCACTGATATATCGCTTATATTTGGAGCTCTCAGACTTGCTTTTATACTATTAATTTCTTCATTGCGAACTATGGCCGGTTTCCCCAACCAAAACAAATAACGGACTACCCCTGCTATCTGGAAAACTGAATTTCGATCAATATCTTTCAATTGAACGAATACATAAGAATTAAAAAGGGGAACTTCAACTTTCTTCTTTCTGTCTGACCAATCTTTCACTTTCGTAATTAATGGGCAATAACATTCAATCCCCATTTGAATCAGTCTATCCGCAACTTTCTTCTCCCATTTCGGTTTTGTATAAACAACATACCAATTCATAATTTTCCTTTACAATGAATAAAATCTCCAACATCCTCACTTTCCTATTTTCTATTGAATTTCACTTCAATATCTTTTTCAATTAGGAACCAATCCCATTATAAATAAAACCAATTGATTCTAGTTTTTTTGCATCCAAGATATTTCTACCATCGAAAAGGAAGGCCGGCTTATGCATAGAATCGTATATCTTTTGCCAATCGTATGTTGTAAACTCGTCCCATTCTGTTAAAATAGCAATTGCATGAGCATCTTTACATGCGTCGTAAGCGCTAGCAAAGGTTGAAACTGCCAGATTGTTCTCTTCCACTGACCTCGTCTCTAAATAATTTAGATCATTTAATATCTTAGTCTTTGAAACTTTCGGATCGTAAACTGAGATCCTTGCCTGTTCATTAATCAAATCATCCGCAACATAAATTGCTGCAGATTCTCTTGTATCATTGGTGTCTTTTTTGAAAGCCCAACCTAAAAATGCAATTTTCTTATCGGCTACAGTATTGTATAAAGTCTGAACAATCTTACTTGAGAATCTTTTCTTCTGATGATCGTTCATTATAATTACTTGTTCCCAATAATCTGCTACTTCATTTAATCCGTAAGATTTTGCAATATACACTAAATTAAGAATGTCTTTTTGAAAGCAAGAACCTCCAAAACCAACTGATGCTTTTAAGAATTTTGGTCCAATTCTACTATCCATTCCAATGGCACGGGCAACTTCATTAACATCAGCACCTGTTTTTTCACACAATTCTGACATTGCATTTATAGACGAGATACGTTGCGCCAAAAATGCATTTGCCGTTAATTTTGATAATTCTGACGACCACACATTAGTCGTCAAAATTTTTTCTTTGTCTACCCAGTTTGCGTAAACATCAACCAATGCTTTAATTGCTTCTTCACCTTCTGGTGTTGTATCTCCACCTATTAAAATTCGATCCGGATTCAACAAATCAGTAACCGCAGTCCCTTCAGCCAGGAATTCAGGATTCGATAAAATTTGAAACTGAACTCCATTTCCTGTATTATCCAAAATGCTTTTAATAGCTTCCGCTGTACGTACTGGCAAAGTTGACTTCTCAACAACAATTTTGTTTTCCTTGGCTACTTTTGCAATTTGTCGGGCGCATAATTCAATGTATTTTAAATCGGCTGCCATCCCTTTTCCCTTACCATAAGTCTTGGTTGGTGTATTTACTGAAATAAAAATCACCTGAGCCTCATCAATTGCTTTTTCAACTTCTGTCGAAAAAAACAAATTCCTTCCTCTGGCCTCCGCTACTATTTCCGAAAGCCCAGGTTCATAAATCGGAATATTATCCGTATTTGGGTCATTCCAGTCTATAATTCTTTGTTCGTTCAAATCGACAACAGTCACTTGAATATGTGGGCATTTTTGAGCAATTACCGCCATAGTTGGACCTCCAACATAACCAGCACCAATGCAACAAATTTTTGTAATTTTCATTTACTATACTATTATCTTGATCTTTAATTTATTTCAAATTCTTCCAATACCAGCCCACAGCTTCCTTCAATCCTTCCTGTAAAGAATATTTAGGATCATATCCCAGCATTTTTCTTGCTTTATCAATACTTGCTAATGAATGTGGAATATCTCCTGGACGATTTGCCCCATAAACTATTTCCACGTCAGAAATTTTAGAATCAAATGCTACTAAGTACTCCTTTAAATAACCTACTAAATCATTTAAAGTGTTTCGATCACCAAAAGCGGTATTATAAACTGTATTTATGGCTTCCGGATTCTGACTCGTCATAGCCAATTCATTCATCTGAATTACATTGTCTATGTAAGTAAAATCTCTTGAATAATTTCCATCCCCATTAATCACAGGACTTTCATATTTCATTAACTGCATAACAAACTTCGGAATTACAGCAGCATAAGCTCCATTAGGATCCTGCTTTCTGCCAAAAACATTAAAATATCGCAATCCGATAGTCTCTAACCCATAAGTTTTACTAAAAATCTCGGCATAGAGTTCGTTTACATATTTTGTAATGGCATATGGAGACAAAGGCTTTCCTATTACATCCTCAACTTTCGGTAATCCCTGAGAATCCCCATAAGTTGAAGAACTTGCTGCATAAATAAACCTTTTAACTTTGGCATCACGAGAAGCGGTCAGCATATTTAAAAAACCGGAAACATTCACATCGTTTGTCGTAATAGGATCATTAATTGATCTTGGAACAGAACCTAAAGCGGCCTGATGTAAAACATAATCAGCGCCTTCAACAGCTGACACACAATCGGCAAAATTTCGAATATCTCCTTCAATTAATCTAAAATTTGAATTTGAAATAAAATCCTTTAAATTATGACGATGACCTGTCGAAAAATTATCCAGACAAACCACTTTATACCCAAGTCCTAAAAAATATTCCGATAAATTTGATCCGATAAATCCAGCTCCACCTGTAATCAAAATTGTATGTTGTTTTGATGTACTCATTTGCTTCCACTTATTTTTTATTGAATTTACTCAAAATCGTCTTCCAAACACTATGTTTTTTCTCTTCATCGTGATAACCGTTTGCATAAGCTCCGTAACCGTATCCATAAGCCGCTCCATATTTTGCCTTATTCTCATAACCATTTAACACAATGCTGGCATTATTCAGTTCCCCTCTTTTAACTCTGGTATTTAGCAATGTAATCATATCCTTTTTGGTATAATTTTGCCTTACTATATAAAGAGTTACATCTGCAAACTGTGCAAGTTCTAACGCATCCGAAACTAACCCAACCGGAGGTGTATCCAGAATAATATAATCATATTTTTGCTTCAGCTCTAGGATCATCTCTCTCATCACATCACTCAAAATTAACTCTGAGGGATTTGGCGGAATTGGCCCCGAAAGTATAACATCAAGATTTGGAACTCCTGTATGGTGTGTAATTTCTTCTAAACTATTTTGCTTTATGAGGTAATTCACAACACCGATTTGATTTTTCAAATTGAACTCATCTGCCAATCTCGGTTTTCTTAAATCCAAACCAAGAATTACCGTTTTCTTTTCGCTTAAAGCAAATACTGTAGCAATATTTATGGAGCAAAATGTCTTTCCTTCACCACTTATTGACGACGTAATCATAAGAGTTTTCGAACCACTCACCTGCTGTTTCTTGTATAAAAACTGTAAAGAGGAACGTATAGCTCTAAATGCTTCCGATAATGCCGATTTTGGCTTGTCTAATACCGCCAAACTTAACGAATCTTTATTTACTCCGATGATACCAATTAACGGTATTTGTGTCAATTTACTAATATCTTCAGTATTCTGGATCGAGTTGTTGATAAAGAAAATTCCAAAAACAAACAGCAAAGGAATTAACATCCCTAAAAACAATGCCAATACGTAGTTTACAGAAGTTTTCGGGCCAATTAATCCTCCTCCGATATCTTTTGCAGGATCAATAAAATGAATGTCCGACAAATTGGATGCTTTTACGATCTCAGCTTCGTTTCTTTTTTTCAAAAATTCAGTATAAATATTGTCACTTAAGTCATATTTTCTTTGAATTTTCAGCAACTCCTGTTGTTCTTCCGGAAGTTTTTTTACAGTACTTTCTGCCTGACCTATTTTTGCATTTACCATAGCCAAATCTGTCAGTAACGATCCTTTCGCAGAAGCTATATTTTCTAATAAAACACTTTTTATAGCCTGCATTTGATTATCAAAATCCTTGAAAATCTTATCGCTTTTTACGGCGTAAGCCATTTCTGATCTTTGTGTAGATAGCGCAATAAGTTTCGACACATTCACAACAACATTTGGATCTTCAATCCCTGCTACTGTAGGAGCCGGTAGTCTTGAATAGTCGTTGCTATTATTTAAATACGATTTTAAAGAATTATAATACGCAATTTTTCTTGTGACCTGATCTTTTTCAACATCAAAATCCATTATTTTATCCGAAACCTTAGCTCCTCCAGCTTCAATTTCGTAAATATTTTTATCTTTTCTAAACGATTTCAACTCATTACCTGTTTGCTTCAATTGCGTTTCCATAGCAATAAGAGTACTATCAATAAATCGAATAGTATTTGTTGCAAACTGATTTTTTCCGTCCAGCTGAATTTTGATTAACATTTTTACTGTCGAATTCAAATATTCAACCATCCTGGCTTTATTGGTACCTTGCATCCCCAGAGTCAATATTGATCCTCCTTTTTCATCAGCGTTGACACTCACACCTCTATAACCCGATACTGTTCCGTCAAAATCATTAAATCTAACAAAATACTCATTTCCAGTATAAAATCCCGGATTATCATTTATCTGTAAATTCCAGTTTAAAAAAGGAAGCGTGACTTGTTCTCCAGCTTTACACCTTCTCACATACTCTTTAGGCTGAACGGTTGTATTACTATAGCTCTTATTGGAATACGTAATTAATGAAACTGAATTACTTTCAAATGGAATTCGAATTTCATATTCAGTTGGACTCAAAAACTTAATACCAATTAATGTATTAGCGAGCTGCGCTTTTGTTTTGTCAATTTTCACGTAAAAAGGAACCGCACCGTAAGCATCAACTAAATTATATTTTCCCTGAACAAGATAATCAATATAAAACTGTAATTTATCCACAACCAGCTCGTTGTGTGATCTTGATTGTATAACAGTTGTGATTCCGTTTACCTGATCTGAAACACCACCCCAATTAAAAACTAAACTTGTATTGGAGGTAAAAAAAGGATTTCGTTCTTCCTTAATTGAAACCATAGTCTGCATTCCGTAAATTTTTTCTTTACGAATGTTTACCTGATAAGCAATAGCAAAAGCTATTATCAGACTGACTAAAAACAATTTCCAGTAACTGGCGATTTTCAGTAAGAATCCCTTAAAATCAAAATTTGAATGATTTTCAAAAATGGAAAAATCTTTAATATCTAACATCTTTTGAATTTAATTTTAGTTTTTAAGCAACAAATATACCGTTGTCGCCAAAGACAAAACCGTAATAATTGTAGTAATAGATTCTATCCCCGTTTTTCCAGTTCCCCAAGATTTTTGCTTAACTGGTTTTACATAAATATAATCGTTAGGCTGTAAATAAAAATAAGGCGATTTCATCACATTTATATCCGTCAAATCGATATCCTGCATCTGAACACCTGTTGGAGTTTGACGAATTACAGTTACCGCTTTTCTATTACCTGTAATGGAGATATCTCCAGCATTTGCAATAGCTTCCATAATATTTACATGTTCCTGAAACAGCGTTTTAGTTCCGGTACTACCTACTTCTCCATTTATGGTATATCTAAAACCAGCCAATTTTACCGTAACAAAAATATTCGCTTCACTTTTAAAATATTCTTCCAGTAGTTTTTTTTCAATTCGAACACGAATCTCTTCAAGGGTATACCCAATAACATTAATTTCTCCTAAAACCGGCATTCTGATATTACCATGATCGTCAACCGTAAATCCATTAAAATATAACCCTGATTCCGATTTTCCTGTTCCCGAAGAAGCACTCTCCGTAGTATTAAAAATCGAAACTAACTTAGGATCAATTGCTTTTATATCAATACTCAAAACATCGTTTACCTGTAGCCTGTAAGGCTTAGACTCCACAGCAGCAATATTTTTCTGCTCTCCGGAATTATTTTTATCCTGTAAATAAACCATGTCTTTAACAGGAATACAAGATGTAAATAGTATGCTAATCAATAGCAGGATATAAAAGCCTTTTTTTGTCATTAGTAAAATTTTATCGCAAATATAGCTTTTCCTTTAATCTTCAGAAAATCTAAGCGTTATTTGGGTTTATTTAATTGTTTTTGAAAGTTTTTTCGAATGGAACCCGATGTAAAATACTTCGACCAAGGGTGATTTCATCCGCATATTCCAATTCATCTCCCACCGAAATTCCTCTTGCAATGGTAGAAATTATGATTTCCGATTCGGCAATTTGTTTATAGATGTAAAAATTAGTGGTATCCCCTTCCATTGTAGAGCTGAGTGCAAAAATAATTTCCACCACCTTTCCTGCCTTTACTTTTTCGACCAGACTTGAAACATTCAATTGACTGGGGCCAACTCCTTCAATTGGAGAAATTTTCCCTCCAAGTACATGATAAATTCCTTTATACTGACCTGTGTTTTCAATCGCCATAACGTCACGAATATCCTCGACAACACAAATCGTTTGATGGTTTCTTGATGAGTTAGCACAAATTTCGCAGACTTTGGTATCTGAGATGTTATGACAATTTTGACAAAATTTAATATTCTCACGCATATTCAATAGAGCCTGAGATAAAAAACCGGTTTGTTCTTTAGGCTGTTTTAACAAATGCAGCACTAATCGCAACGCCGTACGTTTACCAATTCCGGGCAATTGCGACATTTCACTTACTGCTTTTTCTATTAATTTTGATGAAAATTCCATGACGACAAAAGTAATACATTAATGTTTCTTTTCTGATCCGATTAAAAATGAACTCCTCAATTTTCTGAGGTCAAAAACAAAAAACTTAATACTGATTTGTAGCCAATAAAACTAAAGTACAGGCCACTTCTGCCTTGATATTATTTAATTCTAACAATTGATAAAATTCCGGATTCTCAGCCCCTGGATTAAAAACAACTCTTTTAGGCTGTGCTTCTATAATATAATTGTAATATTCGCGCTGACGGGCAGGATTTAAATACAACGTAACAGTATCAATATTTTTTACCGGAATTGTTTTTGTATGAATCTTCACGCCGGCAACTTCGCCTTTGTTCTGACCAATTGCCAATACAGTATGTCCTTTTTCAACCAGCATATTTATAGCTTTAAAAGCGTAACGTTCCGGTTTTGTAGTAGCACCAAGAACAAGTGTTTTCTTATTTCTCATTATTTTTAAATATACTGCAAAAGTAATCAAAAAGAATGAGCTTATTTTAGGTTATCTTTTTAGAATTAAAAGCAGTAAAAAACAATATCCTTACATGATCTTAGCTCGAAGTTTTAAAAAATGTCTATTTTTACGGCACTAACCTAAACTCTATGGATTTATTCATTTATTTATTTGCCGCACTGTTTTCAGTATTAAACCCTATCGGCACCGTGCCTATTTTTGTTGGACTGACACAACACGATTCTCAAAAAGAACGTTCCCGAATTTCACTTTGGACCGCTATTAATGTTGGAATCATTTTATTGGTCTCCTATTTTATCGGTCAGTATGTTTTGACTTTTTTTGGAATAAGCATTGATGCTTTAAGAATTGCGGGGGGAATCGTAATTGTAAATTCCGGTTTTTCTTTACTTTCAGGAAAATTCAATAAAAAACGAGGAATCAATAAAAAAATCGAAACGGACGCACAACAAAGAAACGACATCGCTTTAACGCCTTTGGCAATACCAATGCTCGCAGGACCGGGATCAATGTCTCTATTAATTGCTTTTTATCAGGAACACCACGGAATAAACGAAATTATAATTTCATGTTCCGCTATCCTGGCAATTGCATTTACAATTTTTGCAATCCTTAAAAGTGCTCATTATTTAGCGCGTATACTTGGTGCTTCAGGAATCGTAGCTATTTCCAGAATTGTCGGTTTTATTGTAATTTCAATTGGAATTCAATATATCGTTAGCTCCATCATCAATATTGTTAAAGGAAACCTGATGTAAACACGATCAACATACATCTATAAAAAAAGGGGATAAAACATAGTTTTATCCCCTTTTTTTATATTTAAAAACCTATTTAGCTTCTTGGCAAAAATACTTCAGCCATCATACAGCGGGCACTTCCACCTCCACAAGCTTCGATAGTATCCAAACTGGAACTTAAAATTTCCGCATGATTTTCTAATTGTGCAATTTGTTTCGGGGTCAGACTCTGATGTGCCGATGCACTCATTACAATATATCTCTTATCATTTGTACCTCGAACTTCCAGCATATTTCCGGCAAAATTATTTACCTGTGCTTCGGTGATTAGAATAACTTCCTTTTTATCCGCTTTTAGATTTTCAAGAACCATTTTACGTTCTTTTTTATCATCGATACTATCTGCACAGATAACAGCGAATGTTTCACCCAGACACATCATTACATTCGTATGATAAATCAATTTACGTTCTCCGTCAACCGTTTGAAAAGCTTCAAAAATAACCGGGGCATAATCAAAATCTTCACAAAATTCGATAAACAGCTCTTCATCTGCACGAGGAGACAAAGCGCAGTACGCTTTTGCATTTGCTCTATCCAAAAGCAGACTTCCGGTTCCTTCTAAAAAATAGCCATCTTCTTCTGCCGATGTATAGTCAACTATATTTGAGATCTCAAAGCCTTTCTCTTCAAGCGTATCTAAAATATCTTCACGGCGCTCCTGACGACGATTCTCTGCAAACATCGGATACAGTGCCACATCTCCATTTTCATGAAATGAAATCCAGTTATTTGGAAAAATACTATCCGGGGTATCGGTTTCTAAAGTATCTTCAATAACAGTGACATCAACTCCAACTGCTCTGAGTTTCTCAACAAAAGAATCGAATTCCTGTTGTGCTTTTGCATTTACCGTACTTGGTAAAAGTCCGTCTAATACTTTTTGATAATAATTATTTACTGCCGTTTGCTCATTCATTCTGAAAGCTACTGGCCGAATCATTACGATCGCATTTGTAGTTTGTTTCATTTTATATGTTTTTTTTTCATTTCAAGTTTCAGGTTTCATGTTAGCGGAACGTGAAACCTGAAACTTAAAACTTTTTTAGTCTCTTATTAATGGTAAAGTGGAACATCTCAACAATCCCTCCTGCTTTGCAATTTCTGCATATGGAATTTCCTCTACCATAAAACCATTAGCACGCAGCCAATTGTTCAGACGGGTAAAATTCTTTTCGGAAACTACAACATTATCGTCGATCGAAAATACGTTTGAAAACATATTATACATTTCGTCTCTTTCGATATGAAACAAATTTTCTTTTCCAAAAAGATTCACCAGATACAAATAATCTGCTTCTTCACGGAAGCCTCTCTTGTAGATAATTCCTTTATCTTTTCCAACAGGCTGAAAACAGCAGTCAAGGTGTAAGGCATTGTCACGAGCTTCTAATTTAGATTTTACCAAATCAAATTCTTTGACAATTTTATTCGGGAACATTTTTCTTAAATATTCAACACCATGCATATTAGTTCTTGCCGTAATGTAATCTTTATAATCACTTCCTTTATAAGTTCCAATAAACACATGATCATTCCACAACATTACATCTCCACCTTCAATATGAACTTCCTCCGGTGGACGAACTACTTTTAACGGATCCATCTGGTCGATTACGTATTGAATTGCATCCAACTCACGTTCTCTGTCTGGCAGAATATTAGATTTCACAAAAGTATCATCTATCACAAAACCTATATCACGGGCAAAAATCTGATTGTAACTCTCAATCATTTCCGGACGATATACTTTTACATCATATTTTTGAAAAACAGCATTAAAAGCATCCATTTCGACAATCATATCTTTTTCGATTGGATAAGTCCCGGCTTTAATATGTTCCAATGATTTAGGATCATAAGCTTCCTCTAAAGATGGAGTTGGCCCATTATGAACTGCAGAACCCAAAACTACTGCCCGCAGTCTAGACGTTTCGTTCTTTATATTTAATTGCAACATAACTATATTGTATTTTGGGCAAAGATAAAAAAAGCTTCACAGGTTAAGTGAAGCTTTAATTTTTTTTTATTTGTTTGACTTAAAGTCTCTCAATGGATGTCCAGTATAAACTTGTCTTGGACGGCCAATTGGCTCTTTGTTTTCACGCATTTCTTTCCATTGCGCAATCCAGCCTGGTAGTCTTCCAATAGCAAACATTACAGTAAACATATCTGTTGGTATTCCTAATGCTCTGTAGATAATTCCAGAGTAGAAATCAACATTAGGATATAAATTTCTTGATTTGAAGTATTCGTCTTCAAGAGCTGCTGACTCTAATTTTTTAGCGATTTCTAAAATAGGATCTTCAACACCTAATGTATCTAATACTTCTTTAGCCGCTTTTTTGATTATTTTCGCTCTAGGATCGAAGCTTTTGTAAACTCTATGACCAAATCCCATTAAACGGAATGGATCATTTTTGTCTTTAGCTTTTGCTAAAAATTTATCCGTATCTCCACCATCTTTGTTGATTTCCTCCAACATTTCAAGTACAGCCTGATTTGCACCACCGTGTAAAGGTCCCCAAAGCGCAGAAACACCTGCGGAAATAGAAGCAAATAAACCGGCATGAGAAGAACCCACCATTCTTACTGTTGAAGTAGAACAATTCTGTTCGTGATCAGCATGAAGAATAAATAGTTTGTCTAATGCATCAATTACAATTGGATTTGCAGAGTATGGTCCTGTAGGCAGTTTAAACATTAACTGCATAAAATTCTCTACGTAACCAGTTGTATTATCGTAATAATTCAACGGGTACCCCATAGATTTTCTATAAGTCCATGTTGCAATTACAAGAAATTTACCCATTGTTTTACAAATGGCCTCGTACATCTCTTTTTCATTTTCAACATTTACTGCTTTTGGGTTGAATGCCGTTAAAGCACTAGTCAAAGCAGACAAAACGCCCATTGGGTGAGCTGTTTTTGGAAAACCGTCAATGATATTTTTCATTTCTTCGTTTACCAAAGTATGCTTTTTAATACCATTTTCAAATTGCTCTAATTCCTTAGCAGTTGGTAATTCCCCAAAAATTAAAAGGTAAGACACTTCTAAGAAACTTGCTTTTTCAGCCAAATCTTCAATTGAATATCCTCTGTAACGCAAAATCCCTAATTCTCCATCTAAGAAGGTGATTTCACTCTTACAAGAACCAGAGTTTTTGTATCCCGGGTCTAAAGTAATAATACCAGTTAAATCACGTAATTTGTTAATATCGATAGCTGATTCATTTTCACTCCCCGTGATTACCGGAAGTTCAATTTTTTGACCATCTACTTCTAATGTAGCTATTTTTGACATAATATATCGGAAATAAATCTTATAAAATAATAATTTATCAAATCTAATGAATTTAAGACTAATTAAAAAAAGAATCCTGCTATGAATTTGTTAAAACTCCAAAAAAAAACCATCCGCCGTGGCGGATGGTTTAAATTGAATATATATAACTCTTACAATTATTTAATTTTAAAAGCATTTAAGCCAGGAAAATAAGCTGTACTTCCTAATTCTTCCTCGATTCTTAACAATTGGTTGTATTTTGCCATACGATCAGAACGTGAAGCTGAACCTGTTTTAATTTGCCCACAGTTTAAAGCAACTGCTAAGTCAGCAATTGTATTATCTTCTGTTTCTCCTGAACGGTGAGACATTACTGAAGTATATCCTGCATTTTTAGCCATGTTCACAGCAGCAATAGTTTCTGTCAAAGTACCAATTTGGTTTACTTTTACTAAAATTGAATTAGCAATTCCTTTTTCAATTCCTGTAGACAAACGAGCTACGTTAGTTACGAACAAATCGTCACCTACTAACTGAACTTTATCTCCAATTTTATCGGTTAAGTATTTCCATCCATTCCAGTCGTCTTCATACATACCGTCTTCGATAGAGATAATTGGATATTTAGCAGCCAATTCAGCTAAATAATCCGCTTGCTCTTCTGAAGTTCTGATTTTTCCGGTTTCTCCTTCAAATTTAGTGTAATCGTATTTTCCGTTTACATAAAACTCAGAAGCAGCACAGTCAAGTGCAATCATAATTTCATCACCGAAAGAATATCCAGCCTTTTCAACTGCCAATTTGATAGTATCCAAAGCATCTTCAGTACCTCCGGCCAAGTTTGGCGCAAAACCTCCTTCATCACCTACAGCGGTACTTAAACCTCTATCGTGTAATACTTTTTTCAAGCTATGGAAGATTTCAGTTCCCATTTGCATAGCATGTGTAAAAGAAGTTGCTTTTACAGGGAAAATCATAAACTCCTGAAATGCGATAGGCGCATCAGAGTGAGAACCTCCGTTGATGATGTTCATCATTGGTACTGGCAAAGTGTTAGCAGAAACTCCACCAACATATCTGTACAATGGTAACCCTAATTCGTTAGCAGCAGCTTTTGCAGCAGCTAAAGAAACTCCTAAAATAGCATTAGCTCCTAATTTAGATTTGTTTGGAGTTCCATCCAAGTCAATCATTAACTGGTCAATTGTATTTTGTTCGAAAACAGAAGTACCAACTAATTCTTCAGCAATAACAGTATTTACATTGTTCACTGCATTTAAAACTCCTTTTCCAAGATAAGCTTTACCTCCGTCACGTAATTCAACAGCTTCATGCTCTCCCGTTGATGCTCCAGATGGAACAGCTGCTCTACCTAAAACACCATTTTCAGTTACTACATCAACTTCAATAGTAGGATTACCTCTGGAATCAAGAATTTGTCTAGCGTGAACTTTAATTATAATACTCATTATTTTTATTTTTTTATTAATAAATTATATTTTTTTTTCGAAATTATAAAAATATTTAATAGTAAAAACGTATTCTAACCAATAAACGTCTTTATTTATTAACTACATCGTTTTAGCAGCAGCTTCTTTTATATTCTCAACAAACTGATCGAACAAATAGGAGGAATCATGTGGTCCCGGACTTGCTTCAGGGTGGTATTGTACTGAAAAACAATTCTTATTCTTCATACGCATCCCTGCAACCGTTTCGTCATTTAAATGCAGATGTGTGATCTCCAATTCAGGGTGATTATCCAACTGCTCTTTGTTTACAGCGAAACCGTGATTTTGAGAAGTTATTTCACCTTTACCTGTAATTAAATTTTTCACAGGATGATTAATTCCACGATGACCATTAAACATCTTATACGTTTGAACACCATTTGCCAAAGCAATTACCTGATGTCCTAAACAAATCCCAAACAGCGGTTTATCATTTGCTAAAATTTCTTTTGCCACTTCAATAGCTCCAAAAAGCGGATCCGGATCTCCGGGACCATTAGACAAAAAGTATCCATCCGGATTAAATTCTGCCAAATCTTTATACGTTGAGTTGTATGGATACACTTTAATATAACAATCTCTTTTAGCCAGATTTCTTAAGATATTCTTTTTTATCCCAAGATCTAAAGCAGATATTTTGTAGGTAGCATTTTCATCACCAAAAAAATAAGGTTCAGTAGTTGAAACTTTTGATGCCAACTCCAAACCTTCCATGTTAGGCACATTTGCCAATTCTTTTTTCAAATCTTCAATCGAAGTACCATCGGTACAAATAACAGCATTCATAGCCCCATTGTCACGAATATAACTTACAAGAGCTCTGGTATCAACATCAGAAATACAAATTAAGTTTTGTTTCGTAAAATAATCTTCCAGACTTCCGGAAGCATCTTCTCTGGAATAATTAAAGCTAAAATTTTTACAAACCAAACCGGCAATTTTGATGCTTTCTGATTCAACTTCAGAATCATTAACACCATAATTTCCAATATGAGTATTAGTCGCTACCATTATTTGACCAAAATAAGAAGGGTCTGTAAAAATCTCCTGGTATCCGGTCATTCCCGTATTAAAACAAACTTCACCAAAAGTCTTACCGCTAATTCCGATAGATTTTCCGTGAAAAATAGTCCCATCACTAAGTAATAAAATGGCGCTTTGTCGTGTTGTGTATTTCATTCTTTAATTTGTATTGTTTTTTAATTGTTTCATGAAATCCCCGATAGGTTTTTCAATTGTAATTAGATATTTTGCAAATTTACTTCTTTAAAAGAGTGCCTCCAAGATTTTTTAAAACTTTCCTCTATAAAAATAAAACCTAAAAAGTCAGATAAGTTAAATTTTAATTTCACTCCAAAAAAATCAAAAAAAAAGGATAAACTAAAAATTAGTTTATCCTTGATTTCTATAGAATCATTACTTTCATAATTATTCAGAAGCTTCAGTAGTCGTTTCTGCTTCAGCTGCTGGAGCTTCAGGAGTACCTTCAGCTTTTTTAGCTTTACCACCACGACGGCTTTTTGCTTTTTTAACTTCTTTTTTACCTCCATTGTAAAGTTCATTGAAATCTACAAGTTCGATCATTGCCATATCAGCATTATCTCCCAAACGATTTCCAACTTTAATGATACGAGTGTATCCTCCTGGACGGTCACCAACTTTAGCAGCTACGTCTCTGAACAAGTCAGTTACCGCATATTTGCTACGTAAGTAAGCAAAAACAATACGACGGTTGTGAGTCGTATCTTCTTTCGATTTTGTAATTAAAGGCTCAACGAATTGTTTAAGCGCTTTAGCTTTAGCAACAGTAGTGTTAATACGTTTGTGCTCGATAAGAGAACAAGCCATATTAGCCAACATAGCTTTTCTATGTCCAGTCTGTCTGCTTAAGTGATTGAATTTTTTTCCGTGTCTCATTGCTATTTTAAATTTAACCCGCCGTAGCGGATTGAATTATTCTTTATCTAATTTGTATTTAGCTAAATCCATTCCGAAAGTTAAATTCTTCACTGCAACAAGTTCATCAAGTTCAGTTAAAGATTTTTTACCAAAATTACGGAATTTCATTAGGTCATTTTTATTGAACGATACTAAATCACCAAGTGTATCAACTTCAGCCGCTTTCAAGCAATTTAATGCTCTCACAGATAAATCCATATCAACAAGCTTAGTTTTAAGCAATTGTCTCATATGCAATGACTCTTCATCATACGATTCTGTTTGTGCAATTTCGTCAGCCTCGAGTGTAATTCTTTCGTCAGAGAACAACATGAAGTGGTGAATTAAAACTTTAGCAGCTTCAGTAAGAGCATCTTTAGGATTAATAGAACCATCAGTTTTAATTTCAAAAACTAATTTTTCATAATCTGTCTTTTGCTCAACACGGAAGTTTTCAATTGCATATTTTACATTTTTTACCGGAGTAAAAATAGAATCTGTAAAAATAGTTCCAATTGCAGCATTCTGTTTTTTGTTCTCCTCAGCAGGAACATATCCTCTACCTTTTTCGATTGTTAAATCGAAGTTCAATTTGATTTTAGAATCTAAATTACAGATAACAAGGTCTGGATTCAAAACTTGAAAACCTGAAATAAATTTTTGAAAATCACCTGCTGTCAATTGATCTTTACCGGAAACAGAAATTGTAACTGCTTCATTATCGATATCTTCAATTTGACGTTTGAAACGCACTTGCTTTAGATTAAGGATAATTTCGGTAACATCTTCAACAACACCTGAAATAGTAGAAAACTCATGATCTACACCTTCGATACGAACAGATGTAATTGCATAACCTTCTAATGCTGAAAGCAAAACTCTTCTAAGTGCATTACCAACTGTCAATCCGTAACCAGGTTCTAAAGGTCTAAATTCAAATTTACCTTCAAAATCGGTTGAATCGATCATGATAACTTTATCGGGCTTTTGAAAATTAAATATTGCCATAAATTTCGACTAAGTCAATTATTATTTGTTGTACAACTCTACGATTAATTGTTCTTTAATGTTTTCTGGAATTTGTAGTCTTGCAGGCACAGAAACGAAAGTTCCTTCTTTAAGATCATTGTTCCAAGTAATCCATTCATAAACATGACTTGAATTTGACAAAGAACGTTCGATAGCTTCTAAAGATTTAGATTTTTCACGAACTGCTACTTTATCACCAGGCTTAAGGTGGTAAGAAGGAATATTTACAACTTCACCATTAACAGTAATGTGTCTGTGAGATACGATTTGACGCGCACCTCTTCTAGATGGGGCAATTCCCATTCTAAAAACAACATTATCTAATCTTGCTTCACATAATTGTAATAAAACTTCACCAGTTACTCCTTTAGTTGCTGATGCTTTTTCGAATAAATTTCTGAATTGTTTTTCTAAAATTCCGTAAGAATATTTAGCTTTTTGCTTTTCCATTAACTGAACAGCGTACTCAGATTTTTTTCCTCTTTTTTTAGCCATCCCGTGTTGTCCAGGTGGGTAATTTCTTTTTTCGAATGATTTATCATCTCCGAAGATTGCTTCGCCAAATTTACGAGCGATTTTGGTTTTAGGACCAGTATATCTTGCCATTTTAAAAAAAATTTAAGGTAGAGATTATGAATTCAGGTCTAATCCTTCGATAATCTATGCTCTACCTTGTTTATACTATGAATAAATAAAATTAAACTCTACGTCTCTTTGGAGGACGACATCCGTTGTGAGGCATTGGAGTAACATCGATAATCTCAGTAACTTCAATTCCACCGTTATGAATAGAACGGATAGCAGACTCACGTCCGTTTCCTGGTCCTTTTACATAAACTTTCACTTTTTTAAGTCCTGCCTCAAGAGCTACTTTACTACAATCTTCTGCTGCCATTTGAGCTGCATACGGAGTGTTCTTTTTAGAACCTCTGAAACCCATTTTACCAGCTGAAGACCAAGAAATAACTTCACCTTTCTTATTAGTCAAAGAAATGATAATGTTGTTGAAAGTGGCAGAAATATGAGCTTCACCCGTTGATTCAACGATAACTTTACGTTTTTTTGCAGTTGCTTTAGCCATATTACTTATTATTTAGTTGCTTTTTTCTTGTTAGCAACAGTTTTTCTTTTACCTTTTCTTGTTCTAGAGTTGTTTTTAGTTCTTTGCCCTCTTAACGGAAGACCAGATCTATGACGGATACCTCTGTAACAACCAATATCCATTAAACGTTTGATGTTTAAAGAAACTTCAGAACGTAATTCTCCTTCAATTTTGTAAAATGAAACTGCATCACGAATTGCTCCGATCTCGTCATCATTCCAATCTTGAACTTTTTTATCTTGGCTAACTTGAGCTTTTTCTAAAATCTCAATAGCTCTACTTTTTCCTAATCCAAAGATGTAGGTAAGTGCGATAACACCTCTCTTATTTTTTGGGATATCTACCCCTGCTATTCTTGCCATAATTATCCTTGTCTTTGTTTAAATCTAGGATTCTTTTTGTTTATTACGTACAATCTCCCTTTTCTACGCACGATAATGCACTCGGCACTTCTCTTTTTTACTGATGCTCTAACTTTCATAGTGAATTTGCTTTAGGCTTTAGGCTTTAGGCTTTAGGCATAAGTTTTATTGCTTAATGCTTATTGCCTATTGCTTACAGCTTTTTAATATCGATAAGTAATTCTTGCTTTTGACAAATCGTAAGGACTCATTTCCAATTTCACTTTATCACCAGGTAATAACTTGATGTAATGCATACGCATCTTACCGGAAATATGAGCAATTACAATATGTCCATTTTCTAACTCTACACGGAACATCGCATTTGATAATGCTTCGATGATTGATCCGTCTTGTTCTATTGCTGATTGTTTTGCCATAAATATATTAAGCTACCGCTTTTCTATTTTTACCAGTCTTCATTAAACCATCATAATGTTTGTTTAACAAGTACGAATTGATTTGTTGAATAGTATCTATTGCAACTCCAACCATAATTATTAATGAGGTACCTCCAAAAAACATTGCCCAAGATTGTTGTACATCCATAATACTTACAACAATAGCTGGGAACACAGCAATCAAAGCAAGGAATAAAGATCCTGGGAAAGTTATTAAAGACATCACTTTATCAAGGAAGTCTGAAGTTTCAGCTCCCGGACGAACTCCAGGAATAAAACCACCGCTTCTTTTTAAATCATCGGCCATTTTGTTAGTAGGAACAGTGATTGCAGTATAAAAGAATGTAAATACAATAATTAAAGTTGCAAATACAAAATTGTACCAAAATCCGAACATATTACTAAACGCACCAACAATAGATTGTGATGTGTCTGATTTAGACAATCCAGCTACAGCTGCAGGAATAAACATAATTGCCTGAGCAAAGATGATTGGCATAACTCCTGAAGCGTTAAGCTTAAGAGGAATCCATTGTCTGTTACCACCAGCTAAATCCTGCTCGTAATCTCCAGTTGTCGTACGACGAGCGTACTGAACCGGGATCCTGCGTACTGCCATTGTAAGCAATACACAAGAAATGATTACTAATAACCACACGATAATCTCAATAACTAACAACATTGGACCTCCATTGTTATTGGTAACTCTGGTTGTGAATTCTTGTATAAAAGCTTGCGGTAAGCGCGCTAAAATACCAACCATAATCAATAATGAAATTCCATTTCCAATACCTTTATCTGTAATTTTTTCTCCAAGCCACATAGCAAAAATTGTACCTGTAACTAAGATAATAACTGACGAGAACAAAAATTCAGGTGAATTAAAGCCTAGTAAGAATGCACTACCAGGCAATGTTCTGTACAAATTATAGATATAAGTTGGACCTTGAACCAGTGTAATAGCTATAGTCAACCAACGAGTGATTTGATTAATCTTTTTTCTACCACTCTCTCCATCGTTTTGAAGTTTTTGCAAATAAGGAATCGCAATTCCCATTAACTGAACAACAATAGATGCAGAAATATAAGGCATAATACCTAAAGCAAAAACTGAAGCTTTAGAGAAAGCACCCCCTGTAAACATGTCCAGGATAGATCCTAAACCATTTTTAGTTTGTCCCGCTAAACCTGTTAACTGAGTTGCGTCAATTCCAGGAAGCGTAACGTGTGCACCAAAACGATATACTAAAAGCAATCCTAATGTAATTAAGATTCTATTTTTCAGTTCTTCGATTTTCCAAACATTACTTATTGATTCAATAAATTTCTTCATCTTAATAGATAAGTTATATAGTTACAGCTTCTCCACCAGCAGCTTCGATAGCAGCTTTTGCAGTAGCGGTAAATTTGTGGGCAGTTACTTTTAATTTTGCTTTCAACTCTCCTCTACCTAAAATCTTAACGATTTCATTTTTGGTAGCTAGACGATTTGCTACGAAATCTGTCATAGAAACAGAATCAGTAATCACACCATTGTCTACTAATAATTGAAGCGTATCTAAATTAACACCTTCGTATTCTTTACGATTGATGTTTGTGAAACCAAACTTAGGCACACGTCTTTGAAGTGGCATTTGTCCTCCTTCAAAACCAATCTTTTTAGAATAACCAGAACGAGATTTTGCTCCTTTGTGACCTCTTGCAGAAGTACCACCTTTTCCAGAACCTTCTCCTCTACCTAATCTTTTATTTTGATTGTGTGTTGACCCTTCAGCTGGTTGTAAGTTACTTAAATTCATAACAGTATTTGTTATTTAGCTTCTTCTACAGAAACTAAGTGTTTAACTTTGTTTATCATCCCAAGGATTGCAGGATTTGAATCATGCTCTACAACTTGTCCCATTTTACGTAGACCTAAAGCTTCCAAACCTCTTTTTTGAGAAAGAGGGCAGTTGATTTTGCTTCTTACTTGTTTTACTAATAATTTAGCCATAATTTCCTTGAATTAACCTTTAAAAACTTTTTCTAAAGAAACACCTCTTTGTTTTGCAACAGTATGAGCGCTTCTCATTTGTAATAAAGCATCAAAAGTTGCTTTTACCACGTTATGAGGATTTGATGATCCTTGAGATTTAGATAATACATCGTGAATACCTACTGATTCAAGAACTGAACGAACAGCTCCACCAGCAATAACTCCTGTACCATGAGAAGCAGGAATTAAGAATACACGTGCACCACCAAATTTACCTTTTTGTTCGTGAGGAACAGATTGTCCGTTCAAAGGAATTTTCACTAAATTTTTCTTAGCATCTTCTACTGCTTTCGCAATTGCTTCAGAAACGTCTTTAGATTTTCCTAATCCATGACCAACTACTCCGTTTTCATCACCTACAACTACAATAGCAGAAAAACCGAAAGCTCTACCACCTTTTGTAACCTTAGTAACACGATTAACACTTACCAGACGATCTTTAAGTTCAAGACCACTTGGTTTTACCAATTCTACATTTTTGTATTTAGACATAATATATTAGAATTTAAGTCCAGCCGCTCTTGCGCCTTCTGCTAATGATTTAATACGACCGTGGTATAAATATCCACCTCTGTCAAAAGTGATGGTATCGATCCCGGCTTTTAACGCTTTCTCTGCAACTAGTTTTCCAACAGCAGCAGCTACTTCAACGTTAGTACCTTTTCCTATTTCTTTTTCTCTTGAAGATGCAGCTAATAAAGTAACTCCATTTACATCATCAATAAGTTGAGCGTAAATTTCTTTGTTACTTCTAAATACAGATAGTCTTGGGTTAGCAGCAGTACCACTAATCGATTTTCTAATTCTGAATCTAATTCTCTGTCTTCTATCAGATTTTGTTAATGACATAATCTTATTTTTTAAGCTGATTTACCTGCTTTTCTTCTTAATACTTCACCCACAAATTTAACACCTTTTCCTTTGTATGGTTCAGGCTTACGGAAACCTCTGATTTTCGCAGCAACCTGACCTAAAAGTTGTTTATCAAATGATGTTAATTTTACGATAGGGTTTTTTCCTTTTTCAGATATTGTTTCTAAAGCTACTTCTGGAGCAATTTCTAAAACAATATTGTGAGAATATCCAAGAGCTAAATCTAACTTTTGACCTTGGTTTGAAGCTCTATAACCAACTCCAACTAATTCAAGTTCTTTTGTAAAACCTTCAGATACACCAACAATCATATTACTGATTAAAGATCTGTACAATCCGTGTTTTGCTCTTTGGTCTTTATGATCAGACGATCTTTCAACTTGTACTTGATCGCCTTCAACTGTTACAGTTACGTCCGAAAACTCCTGAGTTAGTTGACCTTTTTTTCCTTTTACTGTAATGATACCGTCTTTAACTTCTACAGTTACGTCAGCAGGGATTACAATTGGGCTTTTACCTATTCTTGACATCTTATTTAGTCTTTAAAATTAGTATACGTAACAAATTACTTCACCACCTACATTTAATTGTTTCGCTTGTTTTCCAGTCATAAGACCTTTTGAAGTTGAAACAATAGCAATTCCTAATCCGTTAAGGATTCTTGGTAATTTGGCAGCACCTGCGTATTTACGTAAACCAGGTTTACTAATTCTTTGGATATCTTTAATTACAGGCTCTTTAGTATCTTTATCATACTTCAAAGCGATCTTGATTGAACCCTGAACAGAGTTGTCTTCAAATTTGTAACTCAAGATATAACCTTGATCAAATAAGATCTTAGTTATTTCTTTTTTTAGATTAGAAGCTGGAATTTCAACAACTTTGTGGTTTGCAGCCACAGCGTTACGAACTCTAGTCAAATAATCTGCAATAGGATCTGTATACATATGTATTTGATTGCGATTATGGTTTTCGGGAGACACCCGTCTCCCGAACCTTTAATCAATTAAAATTATTTTTCGGTTTGCAAAAGTAATAACTTATTGCGAGATTACCAAGAAGCCTTTTTTACTCCAGGGATTAATCCATTATTTGCCATCTCACGGAAAGTTACACGTGAAATACCAAATTGACGAATATAACCTCTTGGTCTACCTGTTAATTTACAACGGTTGTGTAAACGAACTGGTGAAGCATTTTTAGGTAATCTTTGTAAGCCTTCATAATCTCCAGCTTCTAATAAAGCTTTTCTTTTTTCAGCGTACTTAGCTACCGTTTTCTCTCTTTTCACCTCACGGGCTTTCATTGATTCTTTAGCCATGTCTTAATTCTTTTTAAAAGGTAAACCTAATTCAGCCAATAACGACTTTGCTTCTTTGTCTGTTTTTGCAGTAGTAACAAAAGTAATATCCATTCCTGAAATTTTGTTTACTTTGTCAATATCAATTTCCGGGAAAATGATTTGCTCTAAAACTCCAAGGTTGTAATTACCTCTTCCGTCGAAACCAGTAGCTTTGATACCACTAAAATCTCTAACGCGTGGTAAAGCAGAAGTAATAAGTCTATCTAAAAACTCATACATTCTCTCTCCACGTAAAGTAACTTTTGCTCCAATAGGCATCCCTTTTCTCAATTTGAATGACGCAACGTCTTTCTTTGAAATTGTAGATACTGCTTTTTGTCCAGTGATCTTTGTTAACTCATCAACCGCATAGTCAATAAGTTTTTTATCAGATACAGCTGCACCAACTCCACGGCTCAAAACGATTTTTTCAAGTTTAGGAACTTGCATTACGTTTGTATATCCGAATTCTTCTTTAAGAGCAGAGATTACTCTACTCTTATATTCTTCTTTTAGTCTAGGTGTATATGCCATTACTATAGTACTTGATTAGATTTTTTTGAAAATCTTACTTTCTTATCTCCTTCTACTCTAATACCAACTCTAGTTGTTTCCTTAGTTTTAGGATCAATTAGTGAAATGTTAGATATTTGTATAGAAGCTTCTTTCTTAACGATACCACCTTGAGGGTTTTTAGCACTTGGTTTTGTATGTTTTGAAACCATGTTTACACCTTCAACTATCGCTTTATTTTTCTCACGGTAAACACGTAATACTTTACCTTCAGCACCTTTATGGTCTCCAGCAATAACTCTTACGATATCTCCTGATTTAATTTTTAGCTTTATCATCTTAAAACGAATTAAAGCACTTCTGGTGCTAATGATACAATTTTCATGAATTGTTTTTCACGAAGTTCTCTTGCTACCGGACCAAAAACACGTGTTCCTCTCATTTCCCCTGCAGCGTTCAAAAGAACACATGCATTATCATCGAAACGGATATAAGAACCATCAGCTCTTCTCACTTCTTTTTTGGTACGTACAACAACTGCAGTTGAAACAGCTCCTTTTTTCACGTTACCGTTTGGAGTTGCATCTTTAATAGATACTACAATCTTGTCACCAACAGAGGCATACCTTCTTTTGGTACCTCCTAAAACACGGATAGTTAAAACTTCTTTTGCTCCCGTGTTATCTGCTACTTTTAGTCTTGATTCCTGTTGTACCATAATTATTTAGCTCTTTCTAAGATTTCAACTAATCTCCAACATTTTGTTTTACTTAAAGGACGCGTTTCGCTAATTCTTACAGTATCTCCAATGTTACAGTCGTTTGTTTCGTCGTGTGCAACATATTTCTTAGTTTTCAACACGAACTTACCGTATAATGGGTGTTTTACTTTTCTTACTTCAGCAATAACAATAGACTTATCCATTTTATTTGAAGTAACAACACCTATTCTTTCTTTTCTTAAATTTCTTTTTTCTTCCATCTTTCAGCAGAATACAATTATTGTAACTCTCTTTTAGTTAACTCTGTAGCCAATCTTGCAACTGTTCTTCTTACACTTCTAATTTGAAGTGGGTTTTCAATTGGAGAAATAGCGTGAGCCATTTTTAGGTCAGCATATATTTTCTTAGTTTGACTAAGTTTTTCTTGCAACTCCGCTGCAGAAAGATCTTTTATTTCTGATTGTTTCATAATATAAATTTAATTATGCTTCGAAATCTCTAGCAACGACGAATTTAGTTTTTACTGGAAGTTTTTGCGCTGCAAGACGTAAAGCCTCTTTTGCAACTGACAATGGAACTCCTCCAACTTCAAACATAATTCTTCCTGGTTTAACAACAGCAGCCCAATACTCAACTGCTCCTTTACCTTTACCCATACGTACTTCAAGAGGTTTCTTAGTAATAGGCTTGTCTGGAAATATTTTAATCCATAATTGTCCTTCTCTCTTCATGTAACGAGTTGCAGCGATACGTGCAGCTTCGATTTGACGAGAAGTCAAGAACATTCCATCTTCATGTACAGATTTAATACCAAACATTCCATTAGAAAGTTCATGCCCTCTTTGAGAGTTACCTTTCATCTTACCTTTTTGTACCTTACGGTATTTTGTTCTTTTAGGCTGTAACATTTTTCTTTAGTTTAAAAATTTACTTTCTTTTACGAGCGTCTGGTTTTCCACCTTTATTAAAAGGCTTTCTGTCTCCTCTTGGAGAATCGCCACCTTTACCACCACCAGTTCCAGATTGTTTTTTATCCATTCCTGCAAGTGGAGAAAGATCTCTCTTTCCATAAACTTCACCTTTCATGATCCATACTTTGATACCCATTCTACCGTAAGTAGTGTGAGCTTCAGCCAAAGCATAGTCAATATCAGCTCTGAAAGTTGATAGAGGAATTCTACCTTCTTTGAAACCTTCTGAACGCGCCATCTCAGCACCATTCAAACGACCAGAAATCAAAACTTTGATACCTTCAGCGTTCATACGCATAGAAGCAGCAATAGCCATTTTGATTGCACGTCTGTAAGAAATACGGCTTTCGATTTGACGAGCGATGCTTGTCGCCACAAGATAAGCATCTAACTCAGGTCTTTTAATTTCAAAGATGTTGATTTGAACCTCTTTGTCAGTAACTTTCTTAAGTTCTTCTTTTAACTTGTCTACCTCTTGTCCACCTTTTCCGATAATGATACCAGGTCTAGCAGTAGTGATAGTAACGGTTACAAGTTTCAAAGTTCTCTCGATGATTACTTTAGATACACTAGCTTTTGATAAACGAGCGTGGATATACTTTCTGATTTTGTGATCTTCGGCAAGTTTATCACCGTAGTCATTTCCACCATACCAGTTTGAGTCCCACCCTCTGATGATACCAAGTCTATTTCCAATTGGATTTGTCTTTTGTCCCATGCTGCTTAAGAATTGCTTTGTGTGTTATTGATAGCTCCAAGCACGATTGTAACGTGGTTAGAACGTTTTCTTATTCTGTGTGCACGACCTTGTGGAGCTGGACGAAGTCTTTTCAACATCATTCCACCATCTACTCTGATCTCTTTAACAAATAATCCAGCTTCTTCTAAATTACCTTCACTATTTTTTTGCTCCCAGTTGTTGATTGCAGATAATAATAGTTTCTCTAATTTTCTTGAAGCTTCTTTAGAACTGAATCTTAAGATGTTAAGTGCTCTTTCTACCTTCTGACCTCTTACCAAGTCCGCTACTAAGCGCATTTTTCTAGGTGAAGTAGGGCAGTTATTCAATTTTGCGAAAGCAATAGACTTATTAGCCTCTTTTCTCGCATCTGCTGTTTCTCTTTTACGAACTCCCATTGCTTCTTATTTTTTACCTTTATTTTTTGCTCCAGCATGACCTCTAAAAGATCTAGTTGGTGAAAACTCTCCTAATTTGTGACCTACCATGTTTTCTGTTACGTAAACCGGTACAAATTGACGACCGTTATGAACTGCGATAGTTTGTCCAACAAAGTCTGGAGTAATCATGGAAGCTCTAGACCAAGTCTTTACTACTCCATTTTTTCCGCTTTCAATGTTTTCCTGAACTTTCTTGTCTAACTTATAATGAACGAAAGGTCCTTTTTTTAATGAACGTGCCATATCTTATTATTTCTTTCTACGTTCTACGATATACTTGTTACTCGGGTTTTTCTTAGAACGAGTTCTGTAACCTTTAGCTGGCAATCCGTTTCTTGAACGTGGGTGCCCTCCAGAAGAACGTCCTTCACCACCTCCCATAGGGTGATCAACTGGGTTCATCGCTACTGGTCTAGTTCTAGGTCTTCTTCCTAACCATCTTGTTCTACCTGCTTTTCCAGATACAACTAATTGGTGATCAGAATTAGAAACAGCTCCAATTGTAGCCGAACATGTTAACAAGATTAATCTTGTCTCTCCTGATGGCATTTTAATTGTAGCGTATTTTCCGTCTCTTGCCATTAACTGAGCAAAAGTTCCAGCTGAACGAGCAATAACTGCTCCTTGTCCTGGACGTAACTCAATACAAGATATAACAGTTCCAAGAGGAATTCTGCTTAAAGGCAATGTATTACCAATCTCTGGTTGAGATTCTGGACCAGAAACTAATTTCTGACCAACTTTCAATCCGTTTTGAGCGATAATATAAGTTTTCTCTCCATCAGCATAAGCTAATAAAGCGATAAATGCAGTACGATTTGGATCGTATTCGATTGATTTCACAGTAGCTGGAATTCCAACTTTAGTTCTTTTGAAATCAATAATACGATATCTCTGCTTGTGACCACCACCCGTATAACGCATGGTCATCTTTCCTTGACTATTTCTACCTCCAGAGTTTTTTATCGGCGCTATCAAAGAGCGTTCCGGCTTATCAGTTGTAATGGCGTCATAACCATTCACAACTCTAAATCGCTGACCTGGGGTAATAGGTTTTAATTTTCTTACTGACATTTTTCTATCTTAGATATTGTTGTAAAAATCAATTGTTTCTCCTTCTTGTACTTGTACAATTGCTTTTTTAATAGCATTTGTCTTTCCACTGATTAAACCACTTTTAGTGTATTTTGTAGTTCTATCCGGTCTTACGTTCATCGTGTTAACTGAAACGATAGTTACTCCATAAGCAGCTTCAACAGCTTTCTTAATTTGAACTTTGTTTGCTTTTTTGTCAACAACGAATCCGAAGCGGTTTAAAACTTCACTTTCTTTGGTTACTTTTTCCGTTACTATAGGTCTAATTATGATACTCATATTCCTATTATTTACTTAAATTTTCTTCAATTAACTCCAAAGAACCTTCTAAAAGCACTAAATTGTTAGTGTTTAAAATAGCGTAAGTGCTTAATTCTGAGCTAGTTACGACATTAGAAGCCTTTAAATTGCGTGACGACAAATATACATTTTTATTCGACTCTCCCAACACAAATAAGGATTTTTTATTCTCTAACCCTAAAGCTTTCAAAACGTTAATGAAATTTTTAGTGTTTGGCGCTTCAAAATTAAAGTCTTCAAGAACGATAATATTCGACTCTTTTGCTTTGATTGAGAAAGCTGATTTTCTTGCCAATCTTTTCAAGCCTTTATTCAATTTAAATGAATAACTTCTTGGTCTTGGTCCGAAAATTGTTCCACCACCTTTAAACAATGGATTTTTGATACTTCCCGCACGAGCTGTACCAGTTCCTTTTTGTTTTTTAATCTTACGTGTACTTCCTGTCACTTCAGCTCTTTCTTTAGCTTTGTGAGTCCCTTGTCTTTGATTAGCAAGATATTGCTTAACATCAAGGTATACAGCGTGATTGTTTGGTTCAATTGCGAATACTGAATCAGAAAGTTGAACTTTTCTTCCAGTATCTTTTCCGTTGAAATCTAATACTTTTACTTCCATTACTTCTGAATGATTACATAAGAGTTTTTATGTCCAGGAACACATCCTTTAATAACAAGTAGGTTCTTTTCAGCCACTACTTTTAAAACTCTAAGGTTTTGAACTTTTACATTGTCTCCTCCCATTCTTCCAGCCATACGCATTCCTTTGAATACTCTAGATGGATAAGAAGATGCTCCTACAGAACCTGGCGCTCTTAAACGGTTGTGTTGACCGTGAGTTGCTTGTCCAACACCACCAAATCCGTGACGCTTAACAACCCCTTGAAAACCTTTACCTTTAGATACACCTTGTACATCTACAAATTCTCCTTCAGAAAAAATAGAAACATCAATAAGATCTCCTAATTTTTGCTCAGTTGCAAAATCTTGAAATTCAACGACTTTTTTCTTAGCTACAGTTCCAGCTTTTTTAAAGTGACCTAAAGCCGCTTTAGTGGAATGTTTCTCGTTTTTGTCATCGAAACCAAGTTGCAACGCTTCGTACCCGTCAACACCTTTGGTTCTGACTTGGGTAACAACACAAGGACCAGCTTCGATTACTGTACAAGGAATGTTTTTCCCGTTTTCGTCGAAAATACTAGTCATGCCGATTTTTTTACCAATTAACCCAGACATAAATATTAATTATTAATTACTAAAATTCCCTTCAATTTGAAAATAACAGAAATTTCCAAACAGGGAGTGCAAAAGTAGATATTAAAATTGAATATACCAAACAGTTAGAAAAATTAAATAGCTCATTATCAAAAACCAAGCTTCAAAACAACCTCAAAAACAACCTTGTTTTTTTCCAATACTGAAATCATTTTTTACATTTTCAACTCTTTCACACTTAACAATTAATTAATAAAACCACAACAAAAAACACTCGAATCCCCTTAAAACAAAGGACTTTATGAAAATTTGCAGAAAAATTAAAAATAAAAAAACCTCAAAATCACATCGTAAAAAAGCATTATTTTAAAACAAAAAAAAGCGAGACATTTCTGACTCGCTTTTTATATAAAAAATATAAAAAAATTATACTTTTATCTCTACTTCAACACCACTTGGCAATTCAAGTTTCATTAAAGCATCAATAGTTTTAGATGAAGATGAATAAATATCAATCAATCTCTTGTATGACATTACTTCAAATTGCTCTCTCGCTTTTTTGTTAACGTGCGGAGAACGCAACACAGTGAAAAGTTTTTTGTGAGTTGGCAACGGTATTGGACCTGTTACAACTGCACCAGTAGTTTTTACTGTTTTCACGATCTTTTCAGCAGATTTATCTACCAACATGTGATCGTAAGACTTTAGTTTTATTCTGATTTTTTGACTCATTTTCTTAAGAATTAAGCGTTACCTTTTGCTTTTTTAATTACCGCTTCTGAAATATTAGAAGGCGTTTCTGCATAGTGAGAAAACTCCATTGTTGAAGTAGCTCTACCAGAAGACAATGTTCTCAATGTCGTAACATATCCAAACATCTCTGATAACGGCACATCAGCTTTAATAGTTTTTGCACCATTTCTATCCCCCATATCATTAACCTGACCTCTACGACGGTTGATATCACCTACGATATCTCCCATGTTTTCTTCAGGAGTAATAACCTCCATTTTCATGATTGGCTCAAGAACAATTGCACCAGCAGCTTTAGCTACTTCTCTATAACCCATTCTGGCAGCTAACTCAAAAGAAAGCGCATCAGAATCGACAGGGTGGAAAGATCCGTCTGTCAAAGTTACTTTCAAACTATCCACTTGATAACCAGCCAAAGGACCAGTTTTCATAGCTTCACGGAAACCTTTTTCTACAGATGGAATATATTCTTTAGGAACGTTACCACCTTTTACAGCATTAATAAACTGTAATCCTTTTGGAACCTTACCATCAACTTCATCAGCAGGCTCAAGTGTAAATACGATATCACCGAATTTACCACGACCTCCAGATTGTTTTTTGTAAGTTTCTCTGTGTGTTGCAGATCTTGTAAACGCTTCTTTATACTCAACTTGAGGCTCACCTTGGTTTACTTCAACTTTAAATTCACGTTTCATACGATCTACCAAGATATCTAAGTGAAGCTCACCCATACCCGAGATAATTGTTTGACCAGAAGCCTCATCAGTTCTAACTGTAAAAGTTGGATCTTCCTCAGCTAATTTAGCCAAAGCCATACCCATTTTATCTACGTCAGCCTTTGTTTTTGGCTCAATAGCAATACCAATTACCGGTGCAGGGAATTTCATAGACTCTAAAATAATTGGGTGTTTTTCATCACACAATGTATCTCCGGTTTTAATATCTTTAAATCCAACAGCAGCTCCAATATCTCCAGCCTCAATATATTCGATTGGATTTTGTTTGTTAGCATGCATTTGGTAAATACGAGAAATTCTTTCTTTACTACCAGAACGTGTATTCAACACATAAGAACCAGCATCTAAACGACCAGAATAAGCACGGAAGAAAGCTAAACGACCAACGAACGGGTCAGTAGCAATTTTAAATGCTAAAGCTGCAAATGGCTCTTTAACATCTGGCTTACGCAAGATTTTAGTTTGATCTTCTTCTAATAATTCAGCATCATCAGGATGAATCCCTTCGATACCTTCTTTATCCATTGGAGATGGCAAATACTTACATACTGCATCTAACATGAACTGAACCCCTTTATTTTTGAAAGAAGAACCAGCAATCATAGGAATGATAGCCATATCAATTGTAGCAGCTCTAAGCGCCACATTAATTTCTTCCTCAGTAATAGAGTTTTCATCCTCCATGAATTTCTCCAACAAATTCTCATCATAATCAGCTACTGCCTCAATAAGAATCGATCTGTACTCTTTTACTTCTGCAACCATATCCTCAGGGATAGGCACGATATCAAAAGTAGCTCCCTGAGTAGCATCATGCCAAACAATAGCTTGGTTTTTTACTAAATCAACAACACCTTTAAAATCGTTTTCTTCACCAATTGGCAAAGTGATCGCAACAGCATTAGATTTCAACATATCACGAACTTGTTGACAAACTGCCAAAAAGTTAGATCCTTGACGGTCCATTTTATTAACAAACCCCATACGTGGAACCCTGTATTGATCAGCAAGTCTCCAGTTAGTTTCTGATTGAGGCTCAACACCATCAACAGCACTAAATAAAAATACTAAACCATCCAATACACGCAAAGAACGGTTTACCTCTACCGTAAAGTCAACGTGTCCAGGAGTATCAATAATATTAAAGTGATAAGGCAATGTTTCAGGCAACGATTTCCCTTGCTCAGTTGGAAAATTCCACTCACAAGTTGTAGCTGCTGAAGTAATTGTAATACCTCTTTCTTGCTCTTGAGCCATCCAGTCCATTGTTGCAGCACCATCGTGTACCTCACCAATTTTGTGTGACTTTCCAGTATAAAAAAGAATACGCTCAGTTGTTGTTGTTTTACCAGCATCAATGTGAGCAGCAATTCCGATATTTCTTGTATATTTTAAATCTCTAGCCATTTCTTTACGAATTAAAATCTAAAGTGAGAGAATGCTTTATTAGCTTCTGCCATTTTGTGAGTATCCATTCTTTTCTTAACCGCAGCACCTTCTTCTTTAGCAGCTGCTAAACATTCTGACGCTAAACGTTGTGCCATAGATTTTTCATTTCTTCTTCTTGAATAAAGTATTAACCACTTCATTGCCATAGAAATTTTTCTGTCTGGACGAATCTGCATTGGAATTTGAAATGTAGCTCCACCTACTCTACGGCTACGTACTTCTACGTGAGGCATAACGTTTGTTAAAGCATCTTTCCAAATTTCTAATGAAGTTTTCTCATCATTTTGCTTTTTAGATTCGATGATATCAATTGCATCATAAAATACTTTGAAAGCTGTAGATTTCTTACCATCCCACATTAAGTTGTTCACGAAACGTGTTACCAATTGGTCATTAAACCTTGGATCTGGTAAAAGTGGTCTTTTCTTTGCCGCTCTTTTTCTCATGTCTTTTTTTTAAATAAAAAGTTATAGGTTATCCGTTAAATGTTATGTGTTACAGATTTCAAGTACATACTCAAAACCCCAACCCTTAACTCCTAACCTCCAACTCTTAACGTTTTAAATTACTTTTTTGCTTCTTTTGGGCGTTTAGCACCGTACTTAGATCTTCTTTGCGTTCTTCCTGCAACTCCTGACGTGTCAAGCGCTCCACGAACGATATGATATCTAACACCTGGTAAATCTTTTACCCTTCCACCTCGCACTAATACTATCGAGTGCTCTTGTAAATTGTGTCCTTCTCCAGGGATGTAAGCATTCACTTCATTACCATTTGTCAAACGTACACGCGCAACTTTACGCATTGCAGAGTTTGGTTTTTTTGGTGTAGTAGTGTAAACACGCGTACAAACCCCTCTTCTTTGAGGACAAGAATCTAAAGCAACCGATTTACTCTTCTTAGTGATCTGAGTTCTTCCTGTTCTTACTAATTGTTGAATTGTTGGCATAATTAATACTAAAAATTTATTATGTATATTAAATTCCCGCTTTTTACGGGGTTGCAAATGTATAAAATATTTTTCACTATACAAACGTTAATTCATTAATTTTCAATAACATTATTTAAGCATATGATTTTACAAACAAACAATAGATATTTGTAATACTTTTAATTTAATGAAACAATTGCTTTTGAAACAACTTTTACCCCTCCTATTTTTTCTAGTCGGCATCTCTTCTTATGCTCAAAATCTTCATTTACAAATTAAAGGAACAAACCAAACCGAAACGCAAATTATTGATTCACTGAATTACTCAGAAAACCACACTAACATAAAATCACTTTTCGAAGAAGTTAAAAATGTATCTGAAAAATTAACCAGACAGGGATATCTCGACCATGTTATACTTGAAACAAAAAAAACAAACGATAGTACTTTTATCTCCAAAATCGATTTAAAAAGCAAAACAAAAGAAGTCCATATATATATAGGAACCAATCACAGCTTTTTTGATGAAGCAAAAATCAAAAATGACACTTTAATTCTAGCATATGAAGAGCTGGAAAGCTATCTAAACCAAAAAACATTAGACGCTGAAAAAGCAGGTTTCGCCTTAAACAAACTAAAACTTGAAAACCTACAAAAAAAGAATTCAATTATTTACGCGGAGTTAAACTATAAATCCGAAAAAAAACGCATCGTAAATTCCATTATTCTAACTCAGACTGACCTGACAAAAAGAGATTATTTTCCAAAAGGGCATCTAAAACAGCTTAAAAAGAAATACCTAAACAAGACTTTCAATCAGGAAACCATAAAACAATTGTATAACGACATCAATGCATTTGAATTCACCTCTCAAACCAAATATCCTGAAGTATTATTCACAACTGATTCTACAAAAATATACACTTATGTAGAAAAAAGACAAGCGAACACTTTTGATGGCTACGTTGGTTTTTCTAATGACGAAAATAAAAAAACAACCCTGAATGGTTATCTGGACTTATCCTTATTAAACACTCTTCACGCAGGAGAACAATTTTCACTATATTGGAAAAGTGACGGAAATCAGCAAAAAACCTTCAATACTAAAATTGAAATCCCCTACATATTTCAATCCTCACTGGGCATCAAAGCACAATTAAACATTTTCAAACAGGACAGTACTTTTCAAAACACCAAAACCGCTATTGATCTGGGTTATTTTTTAAACTACAATACACGATTATACCTAGGCTATCAATCGACAGAATCGAGCGACATTCAAAACACAAACAACACCACAATAAGCGACTACAAAAATTCCTACATCACTTCTACACTTGAGTATAAAAAAACAGATTATCTCCAAAGTTTATTCTCCAAAAAAGCCTCTCTTAACCTTCTTTTGGGCTATGGGAAAAGAGACACCAACAACAGCCCTAACACCGTCGAATCCAGCAAACAATTCTACACCACCCTTAACCTCTCTTATAATTTTGAACTAAACAAGAAAAACTTCATCTACATAAATCCACAAATTCTTTATCTGAAAAGTAAAAACTACATTACCAACGAATTGTTCCGATTTGGAGGAACAAACTCTATTAGAGGTTTTGCAGAAAACAGTCTTCAGGGCAATTTCGCCTCTATGTTAATCACTGAATACAGGTACAAAGTCTCTAACAACCTGTATATCAATTCCATTATTGATTTTGCCATTTACCAGGATTTAACCAACAGTCAAAATCTTAATAAATTACAAAAATTATCAGGAGTCGGAATCGGCACAACCATCCAGACAACGAGCGGGCTACTCCGAATTAATCTCAGCAATGGCGGGGAAAATCTTCAGGAAATTAAATTATTTAACACAATTGTCAACATATGCTACAATGTCAAATTTTAACCTTGTGAGAAAATTCACCAAATCAACATTGCTATTGTTAACAAAGTATTAAGAAATTAAAACTACCGAAAAATTCCAAATAATAAAGCCGAATATATCAGATTAATCTCAGCAATAACAGGCAAAAGATCCAATAAACCCAATTATTTAACACAATAATTACAATATGTTACAATGTTAAATTTTAACATTGTGAGAAAATTCCACAACACAATACTAGGATTATTAACAAATTATTATGAATATTGTAAGACTAATTCAAAATAATTACAAAAATGAAACCAAAGTTCAATGGATTTTTAGTACTACTTTTAGTACTATTCGCGCAACTAACCTTTGCGCAGGAAAGAGCCGTTTCGGGAACTGTTACCGATGACGCAGGTATGCCCCTACCAGGTGTAAGCGTACAAATCAAAGGAACAAAAACCGGCACGCAAACCGATTTTGATGGTAAATACTCCATCAAAGCAACAACAAGTCAAATTTTAGTATTTAGCTACATCGGCATGAAGACTCAGGAAATTGCCGCCAGCTCATCACAAGTAAGCACAAAGCTATCCGGAGACGCCCAGCAACTGGAAGGAGTTGTCGTAACTACAGCGATGGGTATCAAAAGAGAAAAAAAATCTCTTGGATATGCTTCTCAACAGATTTCAGGCAAAGACGTTAATGGTGGAGCCGGAAACACTAACGTTGCCAATTTACTATCAGGTAAAGCCGCGGGTGTGGAAGTTCAAAGAAACAACAACTTTGGAGGTTCTACAAACGTTGTAATCAGAGGGAACAAATCTCTTACCGGAAACAACCAGGCGCTTTGGGTTATTGACGGGGTGCCAATTGACAACTCCAACTCCAACGTTTCTTCGCAACAAGTTGGTGGAGGTGGTTACGATTACGGTAACAATGCCTCGGATATCAACCAGGAAGATATTGAAAGCATCAACATCCTAAAAGGAGCAGCTGCAACAGCATTATATGGATCCAGAGCTGCAAATGGAGTTGTAATGGTTACTACCAAAAAAGGTAAATCAGACAACAAAATTGGATTTTCGTTCTCAAGCGGGTTCACAAATGGAAGTGTAGACAAATCAACTTTTCCTAAATACCAAAACAGATATGGATCAGGATATGGCATTGGCTCCTCATTTTTAGGAACAGGCACACCTGATACGGTAGACACATCAAATGATGCCTCTGACGGAGACGCCTTCGATAACCAACCAGTTTACCAATGGGATGCTTTTACTCCTTTCTCGCCAAACTACGGAAAAGCTACTCCATGGACGGCTGCAAAAAATGGCCCTGTAACTTTCTTTAATAATGCACATACATTCGTTAACAGTATCGCATTAGAGAAATCAACTGACAGATCCAGTTTATCTTTAACCTATGTAAACACAAATCAAACTGGTATTCTTCCAAACAGTGAATTGAAAAAAAATCAGATAAGTGCAAGATTTAGCCAAAAAGTTACTGATAAACTTACCGCTAATGCTTATGCAGCCGTTACCCTTCAAAGCACTGTAGGTAGAAACTCAACCGGTTATAACGATAACGTTATGGGTAACTTCAGACAATGGTGGCAAACCAACACTGACGTTCAAGCGCAAAAAGATGTTTACTTTGCATCAGGCGGTCAAAACGTAACCTGGAACTGGACCGACCCGACAGATCCTTCAGGTCTGACACCAGCATACTGGGACAATCCTTATTTCACACGTTATCAAAATTACTCTTCTGATGACAGAACTCGTTTATTCAGCTACGCTTCCCTAAATTACGAGATCGCTCCATGGTTAAGTGCATTAGGAAGAGTCTCACTTGACACCTATAAACAACTTCAGGAAGAAAGAAGAGCTGTCGGATCAATTGCTTCAGGATTTGGTCTTTCTCCCGTTAATGAATCATCAGGATACCAAAGAAACGAAATCGACTTCCAGGAAATCAACTATGATTTCATGTTAAACTTCAACAAAAAAATTGGCGAAGACATTAGTTTAAATGGAGTAATTGGAACCAATATCAGAAGAAACAAAAGAGACAATGTACTTTCTTCAACCATCGGAGGTTTAGTTACCCCTGGAATTTATGCCTTATCTAACTCACGTTTAGACTTACCATTCCCAAGAGAAGCCAAAATATCCTCAGGTGTTAATGGTATCTACGCTCAAGCATCTGTTGGTTATTTAGATACTTATTTTGTAGATGCCTCTATCAGAAGAGATGTTTCTTCTACATTACCTGACAATAACAACTCTTATGTTTATCCTGCAGTTTCCGGATCATTCCTTTTCTCAAACGTAGTAAAGGCAGACTGGTTAAATCTTGGAAAATTCAGAGTAAACTATGCTGAAGTAGGAAATGACGCCGATGCACTTCAACTAAACAATACCTATACAAGAGTTCCTAACTTTCAAGGACAACCTCTTTATACAAACTCCTTATTGCTTCCATTCCGTAGCATCAACAAAAATCCAGACCTTAAACCGGAAAGAACAAAATCTTTCGAGGTTGGTTTAGAAACAAGTTTATTAAACAGACGTCTAGGGTTTGACATTACCTACTACAAAACAAACTCAGTTGATCAAATTGTGGCAGCTGCTGTTTCTTCAGGATCAGGATTCACAAACGCACTTGTTAACGGTGGAAACATCGAAAACAAAGGTTTTGAAATTCAATTAAACGGAACTCCAATTAAAACAAAAGACTTTAGCTGGGAAATAATCGTTAACTGGTCAAACAATAGAAGTAAAGTTATCACATTACCAAATGGACTAGATAATCTTCAATTAGGTTCATTCCAAGGTGGCGTTACAGTCAATGCAGCTCCCGGTGAAGCTTATGGCGCCCTAAAAGGAACTGATTTCGTTTACACAAACGGACAGCCAACAATAGATCAAACCACAGGTAAATACATGATCACTACATCTTCAAGCAACACAATCGGAAACATTACACCGGATTGGATTGGTGGAGTAAGAAACAAATTTACTTATAAAAATCTAACTTTTGGATTCTTAATTGACACTCAAAAAGGCGGAGATATCTTCTCATTAGATATGTACTACGGACTTGCATCCGGATTATACAAAGAAACAGCTGTAGGGGACATTAGAGAAAATGGTCTTTTAAATCCTGGAGTAGCTCCTAACGGAACTCCAAACACTGTAAAAACAAAAGGCGGATCAATTGCAAACAGCATGGGATATCAGGCTGCGCCAAACAAAGCTTTTATTTACGATGCCTCGTTTGTTAAACTTAGAGAGGTATCTATCACCTACAACTTCCCTAAAAGCATGTTTGAAAACACATTCATAAACGCGGCATCAGCAAGTTTAGTTGGTTCTAACTTATGGATCATTCATAAAAACCTACCATACGCAGACCCAGAAAGTGGACTATCATCAGGAAACAGCTCAAGAGGCTATTCAGTTGGATCTCTTCCAACTACCAGAGATATTGGTTTTAACTTAACATTCAAATTTTAATACAGAACAAAATGAAAAAAATACTATATGCATTAGGAATCATGCTTCTCACAGTTTCATGTGACGACAGCAGCCTAACAGACTTAAATGTAGATGTAAAAAACCCTTCTGTAGTACCCCCTAGCACTTTATTTACAAATGCTGAAAAAAACTTAACAGAGCAACTTGTCAACACCAATGTAAACAGAAACATATTCAGACTAGTAAACCAACAATGGACTGAAACCACCTATCTGGATGAATCTAATTACAACTGGGTAACCCGTAAAATTTCAGACAACCACTGGGACAGACTTTATGCAGGACCACTTGCTGATTTATCTCAAGCAAAGGGCTTTCTGGAAAAAGATGTAATCTCACCTACAGATCCGGAATTTGCACAAAAAACTATAATCAAAAAGAATCAATTGATCCTTATTGACATATTAATGGTTTATACGTACCAAATTTTAGTAGACACTTTTGGCGATGTCCCTTACTCAGAATCCCTAAAAGGATCGGAAGATTATCTGCCTAAATACGATAAAGCCGTAGACATCTACAAAGACTTAATCGTGCGTTTAAACAAAGACATCACAGGATTAGACACCTCAAAACCAGCCTTTGGCTCTGCCGAAGTTATCTACAAAGACAATCTAACTGCCTGGATTAAGTTTGCCAATAGCATCAAACTAAAATTAGGGATCAACTTAAAATCATCTGGCCTTGAATCAGCAATTGCAGACGCAGCAATCATCTCCGGCGCAGCGGGCGGATTTTCATCAAATGCTGATAATGCAAAACTTCCTTATATGTTAAATCTTCCAAACACCAACCCACTTTATGTAGATATGGTATTCTCAGGAAGAAATGACTTTGTTGTAGCAAAACCCTTTGTAGACAAATTGGTCGCATTAAATGATCCAAGAAAAACACCTTACTTCAGACCAACTTATAAAGATACAAATGCCGCAGGTGACTTAATCACTGTAACAGGTTACAGAGGCGGAATTGTTGGAATAAAAAACTCTCAATCAAGATACACTCATGCAAGTGACAAAATTAAAGCTCCGGACTTTAGTGGTACTTTATTGGATTATGCCGAAGTACAATTTTTACTGGCAGAAGCAGTAGGTAGAGGTGTAGCTGTTGGAGGCACTATTGCTTCACATTACAATGCAGCAATTCTAGCTTCTATGGAAGACTGGGGAGTTTCGCCGGCAGATGCAAACGCCTATCTTGCTCAACCAGCCGTAGCTTATGCAACAGCTACAGGAACCTGGCAGCAAAAAGTAGGAGAACAGGCATGGTATGCATTGTTCAACAGAGGATTTGAAGGTTGGACATCCACAAGAAGACTAGACTTCCCTGTTCTAACAGCACCAGCAAGTGCAGATGCAGCTGCCGAAGGTAAAGTACCATCCAGAATGGCATATCCAATTAGAGAACAAACATTAAATGCAACAAACTATACCGCTGCATCAACTTCGATTGGAGGAGACAAACTAAGCACAAAGATTTTTTGGGATAAATAGGAAATACCAAAAAATAACATAATTTAACACAAAACCACCTCCTTTCGGGGTGGTTTTTTTGTTGAAAACGCAGAAAAAACTGAAATTCATCATCCTTCCAATAAAATTTAACATTTAATTCAGCAGACACAAACTAAACTATCCATTGCTTTTTAAGTAAAAAATTGACAATTCATTATTTTTGAATGCATTTTAACGATAAAAAAATAACTCCTGTCAGCAAAAATGCCGTTTCACTGAAAAAAAAACTTTTTTGATTAGGTATATTAACTAATTATTAAGATTTTTGTCGGACTAATTCAAAATATTTAAAAATGAAACTAAAGTTCAATGGATTCCTAGTACTTTTCTTAGTACTAGTTGCGCAACTTACTTTCGCGCAAGAAAGAGCTGTTTCTGGAACAGTTTCTGACAATGCAGGAATACCTTTACCGGGTGTTAGTGTATTAGTTAAAGGAACGAAGACAGCAACGCAAACAGATTTTGATGGAAAATACTCTATCAAAGCAGCACCAAATCAAGTATTAGTTTTTAGCTACATTGGGATGAAAGCCCAAGAAGTATCCGCTAGTTCTACTACTGTTAACACAAAATTAAAAGACGATTCAGTAGAATTGGAAAGTGTTGTGGTAACGGCATTAGGTGTAAAGAAAAGCGCACGTGCACTTGGATATGCAACTCAGGAAGTAAAAGCAGCAGACATTACAAGAGCAAACAACAACAGTCTTGCTGGAGCTTTACAAGGTAAACTAGCTGGTGTACAAATTACTCCTTCAAGTGGTGCTCCTGGAGCTTCTTCTCAAATTGTAATTCGTGGTGCCCGTTCATTTTCAGGAAACAATACACCTCTATACGTTATTGACGGTATGCCTGTTGCTTCACAAGCGGACTTCAGCACTGGAAATGGAGTTAGTGGAGCAGACGTTGCCAACAGAGCTGTCGACATTGATCCAAATGAGATTGAGTCTATCAACGTTCTTAAAGGACAAGCTGCATCAGCTTTATATGGTCTTAGAGCCTCTAATGGTGTGATCTTAATCACTACAAAAAGTGGAAAGAACTTAGCGCAAAGCGGTAAGCCAACTATCACTTTCAATACTTCAACAAGTTTTGAAACCATTTCAAAAAAACCGCGCACTCAAAATGAATACGCTCAAGGTTCAAGAGGAGTTTACGATCCAACTCAATCTTTGAACTGGGGACCAAAAATCTCAGAATTACCAAACGACCTTACTTATGGAGGAAACGTTGCCAACGCAATCAATGGTGGAGTTCTTAGACCTGGTAAATACTATGTGCCTCAAAGAGCAAAAGCTGGACTAGACCCATGGGTTACTCCTCAGGCTTATGACAACATCAACGATTACTTTAACACAGGATTTACAATCAATAATACGTTAAACATTTCTCAGTCAACAGAAAAAACAAATTATTCTTTTGGTATTGGAAATTCTAAACAAGATGGTATCATCCCTGAAACAGGAATGAACAGATACACAGCAAAAGCTGTTGTTGACACTAAACTAAACAATGAATGGAAAACTGGTTTTTCTTTCAACTATGTGCAAACTAAAATCAACAAAAGTACATCTGCAAATGACGGTGCTATTGTTGGTGTATTTGGAGCTCCAAGAAGTTATGATTTAAAGGGAATTGGTTATGCTAATCCACTAAATGCTTATGATCAAATTCACTTCAGACCAACTACTTTTAACAATCCTTACTGGGCTGCTAAAAACAACGAGTTCAGCGAAAAAACAAACCGTGTTTACGGAAATACTTACATTCAATACTCTCCAGTTATTAGTGAAAACGGAAGCCAAAAGTTAACCGTTAAATACCAAGCTGGTATAGATTCTTGGACTACCAATTACAGAGATATTTTTGAATACGGAAACAAACAAGATTTAACAGGTCAAAGTAGTAGTGCAAGACTTCGTGGTACAACTAACGATGTAATCAACTCTTTACTAACAGTAAATTACAACTTAAACATTACAGATGATTTCAATTTGAATGTATTAGTTGGAAATGAATACAATCATCAAAACACTAAAGAATATGACGATCTAGGAACTGCTCTAAACTTTGGTGGTTGGCCAACAATTGGTAACGCAAGAACAGTAACTGCAAGCGAATACCGTAGACAAATCCGTACAGTAGGTTTCTTTAGCAATGCTGAGTTCTCTTACAAAAACATGGTTTTCTTAAGTGGTACTATCCGTAAAGACATTGCTTCTAACATGCCAAGAGGAAACAGATCTTTTATTTACCCATCAGCCTCTTTAGGATTTGTACTAACAGAACTAGAAGGATTAAAAGGAAAATCTTTCCTTTCATATGCTAAACTTAGAGGATCGATTGCAGAAGTAGGACAAGCAGGAAATTACGTAGGTAATTATTATGATGCACCTGATTACCGTGGAGGTTTCTGGTCAGGATCACCAATCAATTATCCATTATCAGGAGGTACTAGCTCATATGTACCAAGCAATTTATTATATGATCCAAACTTAAAACCGCAAAACACAAAATCATACGAAGTTGGAGTTGATTTGAAGTTTTTCAACAACCGAGTTGGACTTGATTATACGTACTCTGAACAAAATTCAACAAACCAAATCTTTAACGTACCATTAGCTGGTTCTACTGGAGCAAGTGCTCAAGTAACAAATGGTGGAAAAATGCTTAACAAAGTACACGAAATAACTTTAAGCACTAATCCAATTCGTACAGCAGATTTCAACTGGACATTTAACGCAAACTTCTCTAAAATAGATTCTTATGTACTATCTCTAAAAGAAGGTGTAGACAACATCTTTTTAGGAGGATTTACTACTCCACAACTTAGAGCTAGTGTAGGAGATCGTTTCCCGGTTATTTACGGTGCAGGTTACCTTAGAGATGCTAACAACAATATTGTAGTCGACAAAGATGGTCTTCCTAGAGCTGGTGCTATAAAAGCATTAGGAGAAGTTGCTCCTAAATTCATCATAGGAGGTTCTACTCAGTTTACCTACAAAAGAGTTTCATTGGGAGCTGTTGTTGATTGGAAAAACGGTGGAAAAATGTATAGCGGATCAAACAATACGATGAACACTTACGGTGTAGATGCGAGAACTGCAGACAGAACTACAGAATTTGTATACCCTGGAGTTAAAGATGACGGAACTCAAAATGATATTGTTATAGGTGGTACAAGAGCTAAAACACAACAAGATCTATATTCAACTTTAAGCGGAATTGCTGAAGCTGGTATTTTTGATGCAAGTTTTGTAAAATTAAGAGAAGTTACATTAGGATACCAATTCCCTAAATTACTAAACAACACAGTAGATCTTAAAGCTTCTGTTTTTGCGAGAAACATCCTTCTTTGGTCTAAAATGCCAAACCTTGATCCTGAAGCAACACAAGGAAACAACAATTTCTCTGGTGGATTTGAGCAATGGACAATGCCACAAACTAAGAGTATTGGTTTTGGACTGAACTTTACATTTTAATCTAAAAAAAATCAAATGAAAAATTTAAAAATAACAATAACAGCCGTAATGGCTTTATTCTTATTCCAATCTTGTTCCGAAGACAAAATGGATGAGATAAATAAGAATATAAACAATCCGACTGAAGTTGCTGCCCGTTTCATCATTACTGATGTAATGGTAAACTCTGCTTTTGCTGTAACCGGATCGGATGCATCATTCTACGGAGGAATATATTCTGAGCTAAATGCAGGAAGCCATGGCCAAATGTATGAAGCACAAATTAGAAGAAACGACCCACAACTAGCTTCCACTTATAACAATAACTGGAATAACAGCTACGAACAACTACGAGCATTGAAGGTAATCGTTGAGAAATGTACTACAGGAAATGAAAAAGATAACTATCAGACTCTTGGTGTAGCTCAAATATTATTAGCTTATAATTTAGCAGTTCTTACAGATCTTTTTGGAGATATCCCTTATACTGAGGCATTAAAACCAGGAGTAATCTTTCAACCTAAAGTTGACAAACAAGAAGCTATCTATTCAGAAGTATTTAAAAATCTAAAAGAAGGGATTGCCAATCTAAACAAAACCTCAGCTTACGCAAGTTTAGGATCACAAGACGTAATTTACGGTGGAGTTTCTTCAAAATGGATCAAAGCTGCTAATGGGTTAATGGCAAGATACACGATGAGATTATCTCTTAGAAAAGCAGATTATCAAGGTGTAATTGACTATGTAAATGCTTCTTTTGCAGATGCTGACAACGAATTTAAAGTTACAAACAGCAGTGTCCCAAATCCTTATGCAAGATTCAATACTGACAGAGCTGCTATAAGTGTAGCAAAAAGCTTCTATGACACCATGCTTGCAAATGGACCAGCTGATGCTCGTACTGCTGCTTCTTTCACAAAAATTAGCGGTGCTGTCAAGCCTTTTAATAATTCAATCATAGACAAAGATGGGCAAAGATTATATTCTATCTCGGCTTTCATAAACGAAAGAAACCCTATTTACTTGTTAAGCTACCATGAATTACTATTCCTGAAAGCTGAAGCTCAGGCTAGATTAGGTTTACCTGAAGCACAGGCTACTATGAATGATGCCATTACAGCGGCTTATACTAAAAAACAAGTAGTTACTTTTACAGCAGGTCAGGCTAATACGTATATTGCTTCTATAGGAGTTTTAACGGGTGATGCTTTATTGAAAAAGATAATGGTAGAAAAACATATTTCTTTCTATGAAAATGAAGGTATCGAATCTTATAACGACATTAGACGTCTACAAGCAATGGGTAACGGAAGTTTTATTCCTATGGTAAATCCTAAACCGGAATTATTCCCACAAAGATTTGCTTACGGTCAATCTGACGTTGTTTCGAATTCAAACGTTAAAGAACTATACGGAGACGGTACTTACGTATACAAAGAAAAAGTTTGGTGGGCTGGAGGTACTAGATAATAGTATTTTTCACTTGCAAAACAACTCCTAAAAAGGGCGCTTATCATATGATGAGCGCCCTTTTTGTCATGAATAACTTTGCTGAAACTATAAAAAAACAAAACTCAAACAGCTAGTCCCTTAAAACACAATAACTTATTTGACAAGAGATCTTTCTACAAATTAATTTTCACAACTTACTTCTCAATATAAAAAAAATCAAAGATTCATTTTTTTTGCTTTATCAGACTATTGCAACAAAATAGCGTCTAACTTTTTGGGGTTGTTCATATCAGGATGACCTCTTTTTTATTTTCAAAATGACAAAGGCAAAAGTACACTCAAAAAAGCATCTTATAACATGGATAAAAATCATGAAAACCCTAGCAAAATCAAGCATTAACACATGTTAAATAAAAAACAAACAAGACAATATTAACCCTTACTTTTTAACATTAAAAAAACACATCTCACAACAAAACTGCAAAATGAACAAAAAAAAAGCTTTTTATATTAGGTAGATTAACAAATAATTAAGATTTTTACCAGACTAATTCAAAACACATAAAAATGAAACTAAAGTTCAATGGACTCCTAGTACTTTTATTAGTACTAGTAGCGCAACTTACTTTTGCGCAAGAAAGAGCTGTTTCTGGAACAGTTTCTGACAATACAGGAATGCCTTTACCAGGTGTTAGTGTATTGATTAAAGGAACAAAAACAGGAACACAAACAGACTTTGATGGTAAATACTCTATCAAAGCTTCTTCAAACCAGGTTTTGGTATTTAGCTACATTGGGATGAAATCTCAGGAACTAGCTGCTACTTCAACTTCTATTAACATAAAGTTGGCCGATAATTCGGTGGAACTTGAAAGTGTTGTAGTAACAGCGTTAGGTATAAAAAAAGCAGATAAAGCTATTGGTTACGCCACAACAAAGGTATCCGGAAATGACCTTAATAAAGGAAACAGTCAAAACCTTGTAAATGGTCTTAGCGGAAAAGTTTCTGGTCTACAAGTAACTGCTTCAGGAGGTGCTCCAGGTCAGGCAAGTAGATTAGTAATCAGAGGAGGAAACAAATCAATAACAGGAAACAATGAACCTCTTTATGTTATTGACGGAATCCCAATGAGTAATGCCAACGACGGTAACGAAAATGTTGTAACAGGATTTAACAGCCCCAACAGAGCAGCCGATATCAACCCAAATGATATTGCAACTGTAACAGTACTTAAAGGTGCTGCCGGAGCCGTATTATATGGAAATCGTGGTTCGAATGGTGTTATCTTAATTACCACAAAAACAGGTTCTGATAAAGCAGGAAAACCTGTTATCGAATTCACTAGTTCTGTAGGTGTGGATAACGCTCTTGTTTTACCTGATTTTCAAACTGAATATGCACAGGGAGCGAATGGTGTATACCAAGAAGGAGGATCTAGATCTTTTGGACCTAGAATTACAGGACAAACTGTGACAAGTCCTGCTGCAGGTGCTGCATTAGGATTAGGCCCACAACAAATTCAGTTAAAAGTATTTGATCCAAGAAAACAATTTCTTCAAACGGGAGTAACCTACAACAATAACATATCTCTTTCAAATTCAACAGATGCCTACGATATGTTTGTATCTATCGGACAATCAAAACAAACTTCTATTGTTCCTAATCAGGGATACCAAAAATTCAATGGTCGTTTTAACAGTAACTATAAATTCAGTAGTAAATTTACTGCCGGAGTTAACCTAAGCTACAATGCTTCTAAAGGAGATCTTGCCTATGCAGGACAAGACGGATCAAATCCATTTTTCGCCTTATTCCACGCTCCTGTTTCATGGGATTTAAAAGGCTACGGATATCAAAGACCGAACGGAACACAAATTAACTTCCGTGGAGGAGCCTTTGACAACCCATACTGGACTGCTAACAAAAACTCAGCACGTACGGATAGCCAAAGATATATTACAGGTTTAAACTTCGCCTTTGACGTAGCTAAAGATTTCAAAATATCTTATCGTCTTGGTAATGACTATTTAGCCGACAAAAGAATTCTCTTTAAAGACATTAACACTGGAGGTAATCCATTAGGAAACTTGACTTACGATAATGTTACTCGTCAAGAAACAACTTCTACATTAGCTGCTACATTCAAGAGAGATATTACGGAGAAATTCAAAGCCATTTTAACAGCCGGGCAAGATTACAATAATAGAACTTTTGAACAATCACAAACTATTGGTACTGAACTAATACTTCCTGGAATTATCAATACAAACAATATCAAGACATTCTCTCCTGCCTATTTATACAATTCAAGAAGAACCTTGTTTGGAGTATTTGGTGACCTGTCTCTTAGCTACAACGACTATCTTTTCTTAAATGTAGTTGCCAGAAACGAATGGAGCTCAACATTACCTAAAGACAATAGAAGTTTCTTCTACCCTGGAGTAAGTGCTTCTGTTATCTTCACTGATGCATTCAAAATCGAATCTGACATACTTACTTACGGTAAACTACGTGTAGGTGTTTCGAAGACAGGTAGAGATGCTGATCCATATTTAACACAACCTGCTTACAGAAAAGCAATATTTGGAGATGGTTTCACACCAGGTGTAGAATTCCCATTTAATAACCTTGCCGGATATACCATCCAAAATACAATTAGTAATCCAAACTTAACCCCTGAATTCACAACAGAATACGAAGTGGGTGTTGAATTAAAATTATTCAAAGACAGAATAGGTATTGACGCATCCTACTTTAGAAACGTAAATACTGATGGTATTATCCCGTTAGACATTTCTCCTGCAGCAGGTGCTAATGCAACAATCATCAATAGTGGACAAACTAGCTCGAAAGGTTTTGAACTTATGTTAAGAACAACACCTATTCAAACAAAAGATTTCAGATGGGATGTGTCCTTCAACTTCAGTAGAATTAGATCACATGTTGACGAAACTTATCCAGGTGTAGATAGAATTTATCTTGGTGGATTTAGTGGAAACCCAGCTATTTTTGCTGTAAAAGGTGAAAGATTAGGAACAATAATCGGAACCGGATACGAAAGAGACGCAAACGGAAAGGTATTAGTAGACGACAATGGTATTCCTTCTGTATTAGACGGACAAATTCTTGGCCATACTGAAGCCGATTGGACTGGAGGTCTAAGTACAGCTATTAACTACAAAAACATTTACTTCACAGCACTTGCCGACATAAGACAAGGTGGTTACTTATACAGTGGAACTGGTGAATTATTAGATTTTTATGGTGTTAGTGAGCAAACCTTAACACGTAATGACGACTATATTTTCCCTGGAGTAAATGCTACCACAGGAGCTCCAAATAATGTTGTGGTGAAACGTGATGCAAACTGGTATGGATTAGGCGCTTATCCTAATGAACAATATGTTTATGAAAACAATTGGGTTAAACTAAGAGAAGTTACTCTTGGATACACTTTCAAGTTAAAAGATAAATATATTCGTTCTTTGGATTTGGGAGTATATGGACGTAATTTATTTATCTGGACAGATGTTCCTCATATCGATCCGGAATCAAGCTCATTTGGAACTGGTAATGCACAAGGTGTGTCCAGATTTGCATTCCCAACTACAAGAACTTTTGGTTTCAACCTAAAAGCGCAATTCTAATACTAAAATTAATGAAAATGAAAAAAATTGACAACAAATATTTTAAGCGAATATTTCATATCGGCTTAATTACATTGGCGGCGGTATTTGTATCTTGTGAAAATGAGTTAGACATAAACAATGACCCAAACAATCCAACAGTAGTTCCATTTGCAACCTTATTATCAGCTGCAGAAGTTAATTTAGCTTATACTCTTGGTGGAGACGGAACAAGAATGCCTGCAAGTATTGTACAGCATTATTCCGGACATAGAGGACAGCCTTTAAATTACGGACAATACAATATCACCTCAGGTGATACTGATGGTTTATGGGCAAGCATCTATGACATATTAATCGACTTGAGATCAATTGAAGATCAAACTAAAATCACAGGGGACAATATTTACCTTGGAGCTTCTCAAATTCTTCAAGTTTACACTTTCAGCGTAGCAACAGATCTTTTTGGAGACATTCCTTATACCCAAAGTTTAAAGGGGGCATCAAATATTACTCCTGCTTACGACAAACAAGAAGCAATCTACACTTCTTTACTTACGATATTAGATCAGGCAATCGTAAGCGTGAAAAGCAATACTGGTGCCAAACCAGGAACTGCCGACTTATTATATAGTGGCGATGCTACAAAATGGGAAGCCTTTGGAAACTCTTTAAAACTAAGATTATTAAATCACCTTAGTAAAAGAAATCCAGGACAAGCGTTGGCATTTTTACAAACTAACCCAAAACTAATTAGCACAAATACAGACAATGCTAAAGTAGTGTTTGGAACTACTGCAAATAATGCAAATCCAATCTACCAATTTGATGTTTTATCGGGTAGAAAAGATCAGGCAGTATGTAGTACGATTGTCAACAATATGAAAGCACTAAATGATCCTAGACTAACCCTATACTTCTTACCTGTTAAAAACAACCTTGCAGGACTACAGGGGCAATACCTTGGTAACCTTCCAGGGCAGGATTTAGACGACGCAGGAGAGAATTTATTTTCACGCGTAGGATCAGCTTATGCTTCAATTAACTCTCCCGTTACTCTTATTAGTGCTGCAGAAGTAGAATTTGTTAAAGCCGAAGTTTATTTTAGAGCCAACGATTTGGTAAATTCGAAAATAGCTTATGACAAAGCTATAACAAATGACTTTGCTGCAATAGGAGCTACAGGTTTAGCAACTTACACTGCTAACCCATTAGTTGCTTACAACAATACATTGCAAAGAATTATGGAACAAAAATGGATCACGATGTATCAAGCTTCTTATGAATCTTTTGTAGACTGGAGAAGAACTGGATTCCCTGTTTTAACTCCCCCTACAACTAACCGTACTAACGGAGTTACTCCAAGAAGATTACCATATCCTCAAAAAGAAATTAATGTTAACGGTGCTTCTTTAGCTGCTGGTCCTGGTGTTCCCGTTCCTTATGTAACATTTTTAACAAAAGTATGGTGGGATAATTAATCCTTAAACCTTTATAAATATACTAAACCACTCTGTTCACTCAGAGTGGTTTTTTTTTATACCAACAATATACCTATATTTGTCACATGGAAAAAGAACATCAAATATTTGGAATTAGAGCCATTATAGAAGCCATTCAGGCAGGAAAAGAAGTGGATAAAGTATTTATTCAAAAAGAAATTTCCGGAGAATTAATGAAAGATTTAATGAAAGTGATGAAACGCGCTAACATTAATTTCTCTTATGTACCTGTAGAAAAACTTAATCGATTAACTCCAAATAATCATCAGGGAGCGGTAGCGACCATCTCCCCTATTGGTTTTATTGAACTGGAACATTTGGTTGAATCGACAATCGAATCCGGATCAAAACCTTTATTTTTAATACTGGATCAGATTTCAGATGCCAGAAATTTTGGTGCTATTATCAGAACTGCTGAATGTACCGGTGTAAATGGAATCATTGTACAAAAAGCGGGTTCTGCTCCAGTAAACGGAGACACGGTTAAAACTTCGGCAGGAGCGGTATTCAATGTTCCAATTTGCAAAGTTGAACATATCAAAGATGCCATTTTTTACCTTCAGGGGTCAGGTATCAAAACAGTGGCTGCTACCGAAAAAACAGACCAAAATATATACGACGTACCTTTAAATGAACCGGTAGCCATCATAATGGGGTCTGAAGACAGAGGTATAAATCCTTCTGTTCTGAAAATTGTTGATGAAAAAGCAAAATTACCTATGTTTGGATCCATTGGATCTTTGAATGTTTCTGTTGCCTGCGGTGCATTTTTATATGAAGCTGTTCGCCAAAGAAGTTAAATAATATATAGAATTGAGAATTACGATGACAAATTAAAAACAAATTAATGTCTTCCAAATATCCTCAAAAACTATTCTTTCTTAAAACCTGTAGCTTAATTGTAGTAGTGTTACTTACACCTTTAAGCTACGGGCAAATAAACATCCTAAGCCCAACATTACCTATCCTGCTTTGTCTCAGGCTTAGTCATAATATAATTAACCGAAACATCTGAATTAAAATAAGTCATTAATTCCTCCGGTTCTTCCTCAACGATCTCCGTATTTACGAAATTTCCATTCTCATCAAAATGCTTCATAAAAGCATCTTCATTGGGATTAAAATCCGGTTTTTGCCATTCATAAATAATAGGTTTTGCATACTCAGGGGTTTTGTAAAGTAAAGACATAACAAATCCAGTGATGAAACCTGCCAAATGTCCTTCCCAGGAAATAGTTTTATCCACCTCCGGAAAGACATACCAAATCATTCCACCGTACAATAAGATAACAGATAATGAGAGCGCCACTAAACGATAATAGCCAGTTTGGATTCCTTTAAAAAAAATAAAACTGACTAAGACGTAAATCAATCCGCTGGCACCAATATGAAAATTTTCACGACCAATAATCCAGGTAATTAGTCCTGAAAACAAAATGCCATAACCAATCACTGCAAAGGATTGTTTAGGATAGAAAAATTGCAGCGCCGCCAATAATACCAAAAGAGGAATAGAGTTATTGTATAAATGGCTTAAATTTTCATGAATAAAAGGACTGAGCAAAACACCCTGCAAACCTGACAGATCTCTTGGATAGACTCCATATTGATAAAAGTCGAAATCAAAGCGTATCTGAACCCAGTACACGATCCATAAAAAAAGAACAAAAAATACCGGAAGACCAATAACTGCAGTCGTAAATTTAAAATGGTTGTCGTTCATAATTTTTAAGGTAAATTTATAATGATGACATCAAAAAACTATCCAATTACAATTTACTGATAATTTGTCAGCTAATTGGAATATTCTTAAACCCTGTTCTAGCCCTGATGGAAGCGACATCCTTTTGTGTCCGCAGCAGCGGACGCAAAAGATACAGCAAACAGCAGGAATAGCTTCTAAAAACTATAAAATTAAAACCGAAAACTGTAATTTTACAAAATGGAAGCACCTTTAGCCGAGCGTATTCGCCCACAACACTTAGAAGATTATATCAGTCAGAGTCATTTGGTTGGCCCAAACGGATCTTTAACGCAGCAAATTTCGAAAGGAATAATTCCGTCGTTGATCTTTTGGGGCCCTCCCGGAACAGGAAAAACCACCTTAGCGCAAATCATTGCGCAGGAATCCAAGCGTCCGTTTTATATCCTGAGCGCCATCAATTCAGGTGTGAAAGATATTCGTGATGTGATCGAAAAAGCCAAACAAAGCGGTGGATTATTTACGGCTAAAAATCCCATTCTGTTTATTGATGAGATCCATCGTTTTAGTAAGTCACAGCAAGATTCCCTTTTGGCCGCTGTCGAAAAAGGCTGGATTACATTGGTTGGTGCGACGACCGAGAACCCAAGTTTTGAAGTCATTCCTGCATTATTGTCACGTTGCCAGGTCTATGTCCTAAATGCTTTCACAAAAGCCGATTTAGAAGCTTTATTGCATCGGGCGCTAAAAACGGATATGCATCTGGCTTCAAAAAATATCACTTTAAAAGAAACAGAAGCTTTACTGCGACTTTCAGGGGGTGACGGGCGAAAACTCCTTAATATTTTTGAACTTGTGATCAACGCTTCTGCCGGAGATGAAATTATTATCACCAACGATCGTGTTTTTGAATTGGTGCAACAAAACACAGTACTATATGACAAAAGTGGCGAACAGCACTATGATATCGTTTCTGCTTTTATAAAATCCATTCGTGGAAGTGATCCTAATGGAGCTGTTTACTGGCTGGCCAGAATGATTGAAGGTGGTGAAGATGTGAAATTTATTGCCCGCAGAATGCTTATTCTTTCGAGTGAAGATATTGGAAACGCCAATCCGACCGCATTTATTATGGCCAATAATACCTTTCAGGCCGTAACTACAATTGGATATCCGGAAAGCAGAATTATACTGAGTCAATGCGCTATTTATCTGGCAACTTCTCCTAAAAGTAACGCCTCGTATATGGCGATTGGCAATGCTCAGCAATTAGTAAAACAAACCGGGGATCTACCTGTTCCTATTCATTTACGAAATGCTCCCACCAAGCTTATGAAAGAACTGGGTTATGGTGATGATTATAAATACTCGCACGATTATGCCAATAATTTTGCTGAGCAGGAATTTCTACCAGATGCCCTAAAAGAAACGGTTCTTTATAATCCGGGGCACAATTCAAGAGAGAACAGCAACCGCGAATTTTTAAAGAACCGTTGGAAAGATAAATACGGTTATTAAAACCGTATTCTATTTTTAGAATTTAACTGAAACTTTTTCAGAAACTAACTGATCGTTTTTATAATATTCAAAAAACCACTGATTGTCTTTTGCATTTAGAGTTCCTTGAACTCCGTCTTTTATAGCGATAAATGAATCTGGACGAGAGGTTTTCAATAATTTCATAATCACCTTTGGCGTTTTATCAATTAACTGGTAACCATTTTCTGTTGGTTGTGCATACAATAAATTTGGATCTTTAAGGTCAACCACCGGAGTCGCTTCTACCACTTTAGCAGCTACAACTGAAGTGGTCAGCGGAGTAGCCGGAATTGAAGATTTCGTCGTATTGACACTCTTACCACTGTACTTATAACGCAAAGCGTTTATTGAAACAAACGCAAGATCAAGGCACTCTCTATAAGCCATTTCATATTCTTTCTCTTTACTTTTTCCTATTGCAGATGTAAAAATCACTTTGCCGTAACAATCTTTAAACTCTAAAAAAAGCTTGGTAATTAAAAAACCATTCTCTTTTTTAACATCAGCATACAAAAGATCGCAACGATCCCCAAAACCTTCCGGAAGTACCTCGTTAGCATAAAAAGCCTGAAAACCGGCTTTGTTTAAATTAGCTTTAGTCATTGTTGACGTTCTATATTGATTTTCTGTTTTAAGGAAATCATATTTTAAGGGAACAATAACCGCTTTGTAATCATTAACCGATTGTGAAAATCCTATAACTGATGCAAGAAATGCAATCAACAAAAATTTTATTCTCATAATTATAAATATTTTTTTAGTTCTAATAAATGGTTTACTTGTTTAATATTTTGCGGAGCTTCGATTCTTTTTTCATTAAAGAAAATAGCATCAATACCTGCATTTAAGGCCCCGTTGACATCAGCTTCCAGGCAATCTCCTATCATGACACTGTTTTCTTTTGAAGCTTTGGCAGCACTAAGTGCATAATCAAAGATAATACTATTTGGTTTCTTCACACCAGCCAACTCAGAATTTGTAATGGTTTCAAAATAACCCGAAAGCGCCGCATTATTTATTTTTTTATCCTGAACATTTGCAAAACCATTAGTAATAATATGCAACTTGTACTTAGGCTTTAAATATTCCAAAACTTCAATTGCTCCTTCGAAAAGATGATTGTTGTCGGTTAAAAATTCAATATAATCATTGGCAATCTCATTGATACTTTCATCTGACATGGTGTAATTTAAAGCATCGAATGAAAACTTTAATCTATTGTAACGGAGTTCCAAATGTGTTATTTTATCATTCTGGTATAATTTCCAACACTCCTGATTGATTGGAGCATATTTCTCGATAAAATCTTCTGTTTTAATTTCGGGATATTTACTTTTAAAAATTCGATCAAAAGCCATTTCAGAATTTTTGTCAAAATCCCAAAGTGTATGATCTAAATCAAAAAAGACATCGGTAATAGTGGTATTCATAATTTATAAAATTCCTTGATCTACAAAACTATAATATTTTGCTTCAGTTATAATCAAATGATCCAAAACTTTAACATCTAAACTATCCCCTGCTAATTTTATCTTTTTTGTCACCTTTTTATCGGCATCACTGGGTAGCAAATTTCCTGACGGATGATTGTGACACAAAATCAATCCTGTAGCACCAATTTCAAGTGCCAGTTTAAAAACAATACGCACATCCACAACGGCTCCCGTAATCCCACCTTTACTCACTTGGGATTTAGAAATTACTTTATTGGAATTATTCAGAAAAAGCACCCAAAATTCTTCGTGTGGCAATTCTCCGATGAGAGGCTGCATAATATCAAAAACCGTTTTACTGGAAGTGATTTTAGCCAACTGAGCGGCATCCTCCGATCTTCGTCTTCGTCCTAACTCCAGAGCAGCAATAATTGCAATAGCCTTAGCCTCTCCTATTCCTTTGTATTTTAGCAACTGTGTAATCGATAGTTTGCCTAAAGCATTGAGACTATCAACACTTAATAGAATCTTTCGACTCAGATGTACTGCCGATTCATTTCGACTACCTGAGCGAATTAACAGAGCAATTAACTCCGCATCACTCAATGCTTCTTTCCCTTTACGGATCAACTTCTCGCGGGGACGATCTTCTTCAGACCAATCTCTTATAGAAAAATAAGTTCCCACAAAATCCGGGGTTTCACTTGTTGTTTTTACAACTTTTAAACTTGCTCTCATTTTACAATACTCTTAGAAGTTAACACATAAAAATAAGAAAAATCCTTCACAAATAAAAACAATGTTAATCTCAAATTAATTATTTTAACTATATAAATGGCCCATCTAAATGCCTTACCTTAACGGCATGAAAATATTAGGTGCCTTTCCTCTCTTCCTTCTTCTGCTCTCCTGCAATCAAAAAGAGAGCAAAACTGCTGTAACAGAAAGCTTGTCGTTGGATATTGCAAAAACTTTTCCTGAAAAATTATCCAATGCAGCATTATTAATTATTGATCCCTCGACAGTTTACGACCCGGCTTACTTTTCAATACCTTATCCTAATGGGGATATCCCTTCAAACAAAGGAGTCTGCACCGATGTTGTAATTCGATCTTATCGAAAATTAAATATTGACTTACAGAAAGAAGTACATGAAGATATGGCGGCAAATTTCTCTGCTTATCCGTCTTTACAAAAATGGGGACTGACTTCTACCGACACTAATATAGACCATCGCAGAGTTCCTAATTTGGCCGTTTTCTTTGAAAGAAAAGGAAAAGAGCTTCCTGTAACTCAAAATGCAAATGATTATAAAACAGGTGAAATTGTTACCTGGCTGATTAATAACAAACTGGACCATATTGGAATTGTCACAGCTAAAAAATCAGAAGACGGAAAACGAAACTTAATTGTACACAACATTGGCAATGGACAAGTTCTTGAAGACTGTTTGTTTCAGTATAAAATTACCGGACATTATACCTATTGGAAATAAACATCTGTAAAAGTTCTAAAAAAAAAATGCCAACTGCAAAATTGCAATTGGCACACTATCTAATTTTCAAAATGACTAATTAATCAGCCCTTTCACATCATCAAAATTCAACCCTCCGTAATTTCCGGAACTCATCAGCAATAATGCCGAATTTTCAAGATTCAAATTGAACAGATATTCTTTGAACTCAGCAGGATTTGTATAAATAATCAAATCTTCGCGATTAAAAGAATTTGCAATTTGCTCATAGGTCACTTCTTCCAGCTGTTTAATTTTTACAGCATCAGGCGAATAGAATACTACCGCCACATCTGCATACTCAAGAGCTCCTTCATATTCTTTGAGAAACTCTGCATTTAAACTGCTATAGGTATGCAATTCCAAACAAGCAACTAGGGTTCTATTTGGATATTGCTCTTTTACTGCTTTTGTAGTCGCAGCAACTTTACTTGGGGAGTGTGCGAAATCTTTGTACGCTACTTTTCCTTTTCCTTCAGCAATTTTCTCCAATCGTTTTGAAGCTCCTTTGAAACTGGCAATTGCTTCGTAAAAGTCAGCTTCGTCAACGCCCATATTTTGACAAATCCATTTGGCTCCAGCCAGATTGTTCAGATTATGCGCCCCAAAAACTTCAATTGGCATATCGCCTTCAGGAGTTTCTAATAAAGTTACGCCATCACTTACCGTATAATTCGGAGTGGAATAGGCTAATTTGCGAATTGGATTCGTAGCGGCTTCGGCCACACGTTTTACTTCCGAGTCATTTTCGTTGTACACCAAAATCCCTCCATTTGTAATTTTTCCAATAAAAATTTCAAATTGCTCAACATAATTCTCATAGGTTGGAAACACATTGATATGGTCCCAGGCTATTCCGGAAATCAGAGCGATATTCGGCTGATACAAGTGAAATTTAGGGCGTCTGTCTATTGGAGAAGACAAATACTCATCCCCTTCCAAAACCATGAAATCATTCTCTTCAGTAAGATGCACCATTGTATCAAAACCTTCTAACTGCGCACCAACCATATAATCTACTTCGATATTATGATAATGCATGACATGCAAAATCATCGAAGTGATGGTTGTTTTTCCATGAGAACCTCCAATTACCACTCGAGTTTTATTCTTCGACTGCTCGTACAAAAATTCCGGATAAGAATAAATTTTCAAACCTAACTCCTGCGCTTTTAGCAACTCCGGATTATCTGCTTTTGCATGCATTCCGAGGATTATGGCGTCAATATCGGCAGTGATTTTTTCAGGAAACCAACCCAGTTCAGCCGGTAAGATTCCTTTCTTTTCCAATCTTGATTTTGAAGGTTCAAAAATAGCATCATCACTTCCTGTTACCTGATATCCTTTATTGTGCAATGCAAGTGCTAAATTGTGCATGGCGCTTCCGCCTATGGCGATGAAATGTGTTTTCATTGAATACGTTAAATCGTTTGTTTGTTGAACTGTTTCTTCGAGAAACGAAAGTACAATTCCACGCTTAAATCGGTTAATTATTTTTCAAAAATAAGGAATTATAAAATGTCACATTTGCTTTTAGGGATAAATTAGTAATTTGTACAACATTTATTTGAGCACGCTCCCAACCTTTAGTGAAAAATAACACTCTCTTTATTAAAACTAACTTATGAAAAATATACTATTTGTTTTCTTACTGTTATCCACTGCACTATTTGCACAAAGAACAGATGAAAAATGGGATGAAGTTGTTACTTACGAAAATGATGGAAAAATTAAATCAGCCAATGAAGTCGTAAGCAAAATTTACAGAAAAGCGATCGCAAGAAAAGATGAAGTTCAAATGCTAAAATGCTTCTTCTATCAATCAAAATACTTACAGATTATTGATGAAAACGCGCAAACTAAAATACTAAACAATCTTAAAACAGATATCGATCGTGTTTCGATTCCTTCAAAAGCAATTTTGAATTTGATTTATGCGAAGTGTTTAAATGATTATTACAATCAAAATAAATATTCCATCCAAAGAAGAACTACAACCACAGTACCAGATACTAATTTCTTAACCTGGACCACACTCAATTTTACTGATCAGATAAATCTTTCTTTAAAACAATCTCTTGAGAACGAAACTGTTTTAAAGAATACTTTATTGGCAAAATATGACCTTATTTTTGATTACCCTACTTTGGGGAATTTTAAAAATCAAAGCTTGTTCGATTATATAATTAATGAAAATATCATAACATACAATTCCAAAATTAACAACTGGGAAATTCAAAAAAATGATTTTGAATCTTATGAAAAAGCCCTTTTCGGAAATTCCGCGGATTTCATAAAACTGAATCTGGATTTTATCACCGATGATAATCTAAAACAATCATTATCCCTGTATCAAAAAAGAGAAAGTACAAATCCAACAAAAGAAAATGAATGGGATCGCATACAATTTTGCAAAACAAAATTATCACTACCAAACGATCGCTATTTTAACTATTTAGTTCAATTTCAAAAAGACATCAAAGACGAACTCCTAATCCAGAAAATTCAATTAGAAAAAGCTTTCATTTTAAATAGTCAGGCATCAAAAGACATTCATCCTGATTACAACATAAAAGCCATTACGACTCTAGATAGTATCCTAGAAATCAGTAATAGATCTAATGCCTATAAATTAGCCCGCCAAAAGAAAGAAAACATTATTTCCAAATCATTAAATGTACAACTTCAAAAATACACCTATACTGACGAAAATACGAGAGCTTTTATTCGATACAAAAATCTAGATCATTTAACAATTTCCTTCTTTAAAATCAATCAAAAACAACTTGCTGAATTTAGAACCCTATATTCCAAAAAAGATAGTTTAACTGAGGCTATCATTAAAAAAGCACAACCTATTGTAAGCAAAAAATATCTGCTCACAAATAAAAAAGACTTTTTTGAGTATACGACCGAGGTTCTACTACCAAATTTAAAAACAGGATCTTATTTAGTTTACTTTGAAAGTGATTCAGATGAAAAGAATAAGAAAGCCTTTGCATATGAAACCATCACTACGACAAATATAATGGCCTTAGCTTCTCAGGGTGATGCTAAAGAAACCTATCAGGTTTTAGATCGAAAAACGGGAGAACCAATACCCAACGCAATTCTTAAGTCGACTTACCTTAACCTTGTAACAAATAAAAAGGGAATTGCAGTTTATAAGGAAAAGAAATATACTTATAACAATGAAGCAATTCAAATTTCCACCGCAAATGATACTGTCTCCGTTTATAAAAACTACATTTTTTACAGCAGCGAATATGATCCTTCTGACACTACTGACAACAATGACTTTAAAGGAAAAGTCGAATTTTATTTAGACCGCGCAATTTATCGTCCTGGGCAAACTGTTTACTACAAAGGGATTGCAATCCAAAAAAAACAAAACATCACTAGTATTGTGCCTCACACCTCTTTTAACATCAGCGTTAAAGATTCTGATTATAACGAGATAAAAGAATTTGCAGTAGTAACAAATGAGTTCGGCTCTTTTTCTGGCGAATTTATCTTGCCTAAAACCGGATTAACAGGCAATTTTACGATGAAAGCTGATGACGTACATGATTATGAAAAAGACATTATCTATGACAAAGAAAATGGGGACCATCCTTTCTGGGACCATGTTAACTTTGAAAATTCTCAAACTGATTTTAGAGTAGAAGAATACAAACGCCCAAAATTTGAAGTCACTTTTGAATCCAAAAAAGAGGCCTTTCAAATCAATCAGTCGATTCAAGTAAAAGGTAATGCAAAAGCATTTGCCGGGAGTGTGATTTCTGACGCGAAGGTTACGTATTCGGTAACTCGTTATGTCGATTATTACAGAAATCATTACAGTAACGAACTAACTGAAACTATTTCAACCGGGGAAACAAAAACCGATGCCTCGGGTAAATTTATTATTGATTTTGTCGCAGTACCTTCTAAAAACAGCAACAAAGAGCAATTGCCTGTTTTTAATTATCGCATTAAAGCCTCGGTTACCGATATAAATGGTGAAACACATGAAACTGAAACTACCGTAAAAGTCGGCTATCACGATTTGGTTCTACAGACCTTTATCGCCCCTGAAATTAGAACTAAAGATAAAAATGAAGTTAAACTGGAAAGTACTAATTTAAATGGAGAATTCTTAGCTGCTAAAGGTGACGTTAAAATCTACTTTATTAGTCCGTTTTCAAGCAAATTCAAACAAAACATATGGAGTAAGCCTGAAATTAAAACCATAAGTAATGAAGAATTTGAAAAATTATTTCCATACGAACAAAACAAAAGTGACATAACAAATGAAAAAACTGAAGTTCTGGTTTATTCAAAAAAAGTTGATACTGAAAAGGACAAAAAAATAGTTCTGGATTTTATTACAAATTACAAGTCCGGAAAATACAAAATTGTATTCTCTGCAAAAGACCGTTATAACAATACTATTGAAAGCATCACCCCTTTTGACATTAAGCAAAGTAAAGACAGGTTCAATCCAAGTAAACTTTTTACTTTCGAACAGGTTAATCGCGACGCTAAAAAAGACGGTTTTGCATTAATCAAATTAACTTCTGTTATACCGGAACTTTACATCATTGCAACTGGGAGTTATAACAGTAAAATCTTTTTTGAAGAAACCTATCATCTACAAAACAACGAGACTATAATTAAAATTCCTTTAAAAAATGAATTTGAAAAAACTATACAGATTGGATTTCAAAGTGTTTTTGAAAATGAAACTTTTAACCTTCAAACAGATGTAACATTAAAAGAACTAATCTCAAAATTGGAGTTTAATGTTGAAACCTTTAGAAATAAAATACAGCCTGGAAGCAATGAAAACTGGTCTTTTAAGCTAAAATCCATTAACGCAAAAAAAGAAGCTGAAATTTTAGCTTCAATGTATGACAGTTCCCTGGATCAATTTACCCAAAAAGATTGGCTAAATCTGGGCATTTATGATTACAACTATAATCAAAACAATACCAAAACCGCTCTAGGTTTCGAAAAGACTTCAACATCGATTATTAATCTAAATCCACCTCTAAATCGTGTAGAACTCTATAACGAAACTACCAAACTAATATGGTTTGGATTTGATTTTGCGAACCAAAACAACAATTTACAGCTGCAAAGAGAGTATCAGAGGCAACTTTCTAAAAAGACCAAAAAGCCGCTGAATGCAAAAATGATTTCTGGCGTGATTACCGAGATTTCAGGGCTTCCTTTGCCCGGAGTTTCTATTATGATCAATGGAACAAAAAGAATAGCACAGAGTGATTTTGACGGATATTACGAAATTGAAGCCACCGAAAATGAAGAAATTATATTCAGTTATCTTGGTTTCAAAAACAAAACGGTGTCTGTTGAAAATAAAAAGAATATAGATATTATTTTAGTTGAAGATTCAAGTGCCTTAAACGAAGTTGTTGTAACTGCTTATGGAATACAAAAAAAACAAAAATCACTTTCTTATGCCGTTAGAAAAGTAAGCGCTGAGTCGATATCAGAAGATGCTCCTGTAAATGGCGCCCCGGCTACCATGCTTTCAGGAATAATAAGTGGTCTGGAGATTACCAAAACTGATTCAGATAAAATAGTGATTCGTGGTGCAGCTTCTAATACCGCAACACAACCACTAATTATAGTTGATGGAGAAATTTCTAATGAAGAAACTTTAAAAAATCTGAGTCCTTCAGAAATAATTTCAATTGACACATTAAAAGCCGACAAAGCCTTAGTACTTTACGGAAACAAAGGTGCAAACGGAGCCATAATCATTACAACCAAAAAAGCCTTAGAAGCCTTAACACAAGTAAAAGCCAGAAAAAATTTATCTGAAACTGCTTTTTTCCTACCTAATTTAAGAACGGATGCTAACGGAAAAGTGAGTTTTAACTTTAGCTCTCCTGAAGCTTTAACGACTTGGAAACTTCGTTTATTGGCACATAACAAAGATGCCGTTTCCGGTTATCTGGAGAAAAGTGTTGTGACTCAAAAAGAGTTAATGCTTTTACCAAATTTCCCACGCTTCTTTAGAGAAAAAGACACGATTGTACTCCATGCCAAGATCTCGAATATTACCAACGAAACGAAAACCGGAATTGCTGTTTTACAGTTTTTTGATGCTACAACCCTACAGCCGATCGATGCTAAAATGCTCAATGCACAAAACATCAGAAACTTTACTGTTGGTGCTTTCGGAAACACAACCGTAACCTGGACCGTTTCAATACCGGAAGGTTTGCAGGGTTTACAATATAAAATCCTGGCTAAATCAGGCAATTTTTCCGACGGAGAAGAAAACATTCTGCCGGTTTTGACAAACAATATGCTTGTTACAGAAAGTATTCCTATCTGGGTTCGTGAAAACTCAACCAAAGAGTACACCTTTAATAATCTAAAAAACAACAATTCAACAACTTTAAAGAATCACCAATTTACATTCGAATATACTTCGAATCCATCCTGGATAGCTATTCAGTCTTTGCCTTATTTAATGGAGTACGAGCATGAATGTGCAGAACAAACTTTTGCCCGTTTTTATGCCAATGCTTTGGCTACGGAGATTATTTCAAATAATCCGAAGATTGCGACTGTTTTTGAAAATTGGAAAAAAAATGGAAAGCTAACTTCTAAACTAGAAGAAAATGAAGAGTTAAAATCGATTATTCTTGCTGAAACTCCGTGGCTAAATGATGCGCAAAGCGAAAACGAAAAGAAAAAAAATCTGGCACTTTTGTTTGATCTGGAGAAAATGAAAACTTCACAGGAAACTACTTTCGAAAAATTAAAACAAAAGCAAAAAGCATCAGGAGGATTTTTATGGTTTGACGGAGGGAACGAAAATGAATACATTACCCGACATATTCTGGCTGGATTGGGTCATTTATCAAAGTTAACTAAAAGTAGTGATAACAATAAAATAGACCAAATTGCAAAAACTGGTATTCCGTTTTTAGACAATAAATTTTTAGAATACTATAAAAACAGAACCAAAGGTTTAAAAGCTGTAGAGAAACTAATTTGGATCAATCCGTATTCTGATCTGCATTATTTATATACAAGAAGTTTTTATTTAGAGAAATATCCTCTTTCAGACACTTTAAAAAAAGCCACCAAACTTTATTTAGAAACAGCTAAAAAAGATTGGTTAAACTATTCTCTCTACGAAAAAGGATTAGCTGCATTAACTTTGAATCGTTTTGGCGAAAAAGAAACTGCCAGAAAAATCATAGAAAGTTTAAAAGAAACGTCATCAAACAACGAAGATTTAGGAATGTACTGGATCGTCAATAAATCGGGCTGGTATTGGTATCAGGCGCCAATAGAAACACAGGCTTTATTAATTGAGGCTTTCGCGGAAGTGAATAACGATACCAAATCTGTTGATGCAATGAAAGTATGGTTATTAAAAAACAAACAAACCAAAAATTGGCCAACAACTAAATCTACTACCGAAGCTATTTATGCTTTATTAATGCAAGGAAATGACTGGTTAAGTGTGAAAGACAATACCGTTATTAAAATTGGAGATGAAAAAATTCTAACTAAAAAACTGACTGAAAATGAAAAAGAAGCTGAAACCGGTTATATTAAACTAAGCTGGAAGGCCGATGAAATTAAAAAAGAAATGGCTTCAATCAGTATTCAAAACAAATCTAAAGTTCCTGGTTTTGGAGGTGTTTATTGGCAGTATTTTGAAGATTTGGATAAAATTAAAACCAATTCAGGATCGGTCCTCTCAGTCTCGAAAGAACTATATCTAAAGAAAAGCACGTTAAAAGGAGAACAATTAGAAAAGATCAGTTCTAAAAACTCTTTAAAAACCGGAGATTTAGTTACAGTACGATTGATCATTACTGCAAAAGAAGACACCGAATATATTCATTTAAAAGACATGAGAGCTTCTTGTTTTGAGCCTGTAAATGTGCTTTCTCAGTATCAGTATAAAGATTATTTGGGATACTATATGAGTACCAAAGATGCAGCAACTCATTTCTTCTTTGATACAATCAATAAAGGAACTTATGTAATAGAATACGATATTCGTGTAAACAACAGCGGAGAATTCTCTAACGGAATTACAACAATTGAAAGTATGTATGCACCGGAATTTACAAGTCATACTGACGGAATTAGAGTAAAAGTCAATTAACAACTGGTACACATTCCAAAAAATAAAATCCCAAATTCCAAAAGAATGCTACAAAGAATTCCACCATGAATTCACGAATTAATTAATTAATATTCGTGAATCCGTGGCGAAAAAAACAAAAACACCCGACAGATTTTAAAAACCTGTCGGGTGTTTGTTCAATAAAAAAAATCGAATTATTTAATAATCGTCATTTCGTCAATAATGTTTTTAGCTCCGGCGTATTTGTCAATAATCCAAAGTACGTAACGAATATCTACGTTGATTGTTCTTTGTAATTTAGAATCGAAAATAACATCTCCTGCCATCGCTTCGATGTTTCCGTCGAAAGCAACTCCAATTAATTCTCCTTTTCCGTTCAATACCGGAGAACCTGAATTTCCGCCAGTAATATCGTTATCTGTTAAGAAGTTTACCGGCATATAACCCGCTTTATCTGCATACTGCCCAAAATCTTTTGCTTTGTTCAACTCTAACAAACGTTTTGGTAAATCAAATTCCTGATCTCCTGCTTTATATTTTTTAACCATACTTTCCATGGTTGTATAATTATTGATTTTAGCATCGTTACGCGGATCAGCAGGTAAAGCTCTTACTTTTCCGTAAGTTAGTCTCAAGGTAGAGTTAGCGTCAGGATATTGAATAGCATTCAGTTTAGATTCTCTTAAACCTTCTACCAATTTACGGTAAGCACTTGCGAAACCGTCATCAGCTTTCAACTGATCGTCTGTTTTAGCACGGTATTTTGTCATTAAATCGTTAGAGATAATATACAAAGGATCGTGTACAATTGCTAATGGTTTAGGATTAGCCATAAATGCCAATACTTTGTCTTTAGAAGTAAAATAACTGATTTCAGTTGCTTTTGCCACATCGGCAGTAAAGTCACCATTGTTCCCTGATTTCATTTTAGCAACTTGCGTCGCTAAACCATATTCAGCAGCTTTAGAAGCGTATAAATTCAATTGTGCTGTTAATACATCTTTTTCAAGAGGCGCATAAAATTCACCATAGATGTTTTCGATCATTGCGTTGATCTTAGGCAGCATTTCAGCTTTCTTAGCATCATTTTCGTTGTAATAAGCGATCAATGCGTTTCCTAGGTTAGCAGGTCCGGTTGCGTAAGCTGATGTACGTAAAAGCTGTGTCAGGTAATTGTCATGAGTTGATTTTACATTTGTAGATCTGTAATAATCATTAATAGTTGGAATTACATTCTCATACTTTTCTTTATTAGCCGGTTTAGTAGCCCACTCGTAAAATTTATCTTCTTGTCCCGCTTTAACCTCTGCTGTTCCCGCTTTTGTTAAAGCATCGATCATCCCCTGACGGTTTTTCCAGTAGTTTGCTGTAGAAGCATATTTAGACGCGTATTGCAAACGAACTGTTGCATCTTTGTCCATATACTTTTTCATTTGATCCATTCCGGTTTTAGCACCTTCAACCCAAGCAGGGTAAGCAAACTTAACGTTTTGCTCAATTCCTCCAGCCGGCATCCAACGGTTTGTTCTTCCCGGATACCCTAAGATCATAGCGAAATCATTCTCTTTAACTCCTTTAATACTTACTGGTAAGTAGTGTTTTGGTTTCAAAGGCACATTATCTTTAGAATATGCTGCCGGATTTCCGTCTTTATCTGCGTACACTCTGAACATAGAGAAATCTCCTGTTTGACGAGGCCACTCCCAGTTGTCCGTATCTCCACCAAATTTACCAACACTTTCAGGAGGTGTTCCTACTAAACGTACGTCTGTATAATCCTGGTAAACGAAATAGTAATACTCATTTCCCTGAAAGAAAGGACGAACAGAAACGGTATATTTTCCACCTTCATTGTTTTCCTTTTCAATCAAAGCAATTTCTTGCTGAATCGCTTTACTTCTTTCAGTCTCTGTCATTTTATCATTTACTTTTGACAAAATTCTTTTAGAAACATCATCCATACGCACGAAGAAACGTACATACAATGATTTCGGTTTCATTTCGGCACTTCTTTGTTTTGCCCAAAAACCGTCTTTTAAGTAGTTTTGCTCTGCCGAAGATAGTTCTGCAATTGCGTCATAACCACAATGGTGATTGGTTAAAACCAATCCTTCTTTAGAAACAATTTCTGCTGTACAACCTCCATTAAATTGTACAATAGCATCTTTTAAACTATGATGGTTGATACTGTAAATTTCTTCGGCTGTCAATTGCAAGCCCATTTTTTCCATATCTCTATGGTTCAATCTTTCGATAAACATCAAAAACCACATTCCCTCATCAGCTCTTACAGGAAAAGCCATCAGACACATGGTCAAGAATAAAACTATTTTTTTCATGTTATTTTGTTTAAGTGATGCGAATATAATTCATTTTCATAATTATACTACCGAAATTCCTGCCGAAATTAGACATCTCAGTGATTTTTTAGCATTTCATTACGAATTTAACACCTATAATGTATTTAATTTGGCCTACGAAAATCTGTTATTTTCATGTTATATGAATAGTACACAAAACAAAAAAGGTGCTCTGTTTCCAGAACACCTTTTTACAAATTATTTTTTTAGTCGTTAAGCATTTTCCAAAGCTTATCTTTCAAATCCGTTAAACCCTGCTGAGCCACTGATGAGATAAACATATATGGAACGTCTTTGAAAGCGACGTCTAATTCGGTCTTCAATTCAGCTTTCAATTCGTCATCCAACATATCACATTTAGAGATTACTAAAAGACGTTCTTTGTCTAACATTTCAGGATTGTACTTGGTTAATTCATTGACCAAAATATCATACTCTGCTTTAATATCTGGTGTATCAACCGGAACTAGAAACAATAATGTTGAGTTACGTTCGATATGACGCAAAAAGTAATGACCTAAACCTTTCCCTTCTGCAGCTCCTTCAATAATTCCGGGAATATCTGCAATTACAAAAGATTGATAATCTCTATAAGCCACAATTCCTAAGTTTGGCTTTAAGGTTGTAAAAGGATAATCGGCAATTTTTGGTTTTGCAGAAGTTAAAACAGACAATAGGGTTGATTTTCCGGCGTTTGGAAAACCTACTAAACCAACGTCGGCTAATACTTTAAGCTCTAAAATTACATCCATTTCTACTCCCGGTAAACCCGGCTGAGCATAACGGGGTGTTTGATTGGTTGAACTTCTGAAGTGCCAGTTTCCCAGACCTCCTTTTCCTCCTTTTGAGAGGATTCTTTTTTCACCGTCTTCGGTAATTTCGAATAAAGTTTCTCCTGTTTCTTTGTCTTTTACAACAGTTCCTAAAGGTACTTCGATAAATTTATCTTCTCCGTCAGCACCTGTACTACGGTCTCCTCCTCCATCTCCACCGTGGCCCGCTTTAATATGTCGTGCAAATTTTAGATGAAATAATGTCCAAAGTCCTTTATTCCCCACCAAATACACGTGTCCTCCACGACCACCATCACCTCCGTCTGGGCCTCCTTTTTCAATAAATTTCTCTCTATGTAAATGCGTAGATCCTTTACCTCCTTTACCGGAAGAAACATAAATCTTAACATAATCTACAAAATTTCCTTCTGTCATTTTTCTGAATTTCAGATTTTAGATTTTAAATTTTAGATTTCTCTAGCTTCTATTTCTAAATTCTATTTTATTTATCTTTCAGCTGCAGTCACCTTTTTCAGTACCAAACTATGACTGAAAACTGTGACTGAAAACTATTTTTTTATTCTTTAAGCGCTTTTACCAACACTTTATCAATCTTTACGCCATCCATATCGATTACTTCCAGCACAAACTTTTGCCAGATTAATTTTTCGCCTTCTTTTGGAATATGCGAAAGCTCGGTCATAATCATTCCGCTTACCGTGTTTACTTCATAATCGTTTGTCAATTCGTCTAACTCAAAATAAGTTAAAAAATCGTGCAACGAATAATGCCCATCAACGAGCCACGAACCGTCTTCTCTTTCAATTAATTGGAATTCATCTTTATAAAAATCAGATGCATCTCCTACTAAAGCTTCCAGAATATCATTTAGGGTAATAATTCCCTGAAAAACACCATACTCATCAGAAACTAAAGCATAATGAATCCCTGTTTTTTTAAAATTCTCCAGCGCTTTGTATGCCGTTGTTTGCTCCATTAGGTAAGGCGCATCAATCATGATTCCCGCCAAATCAAAATGTTCACTTTCAATGTTTGCAAAGATATTCTTTAGGGTTACAACCCCCACAATATCATCATAATTGTCTCTGTACACCGGATAAACAGTATGCAAATCCTGCAAAACCAATTCCTTAATCTTCGTTTTATCGGCATTGAAAGGCAGCATATCAACTGACTTACGGTGTGTCATCAACGAATTTACTTTTCGATCCCCAATGTGAAAAACACGTTCTACGATATCTTGCTCGATCTCCTGAACTTCTCCACCCTCAGTACCTTCTTTGATAATTGCTTTAATTTCTTCTTCGGTTACCTTACCATCGGCAGTTGGTTTAATCTGAAATACATTCAGTAAAAAATCTGTCGAAGAAGTAAGCAGCCAGATAAAGGGCGCTGTAATTATCGAGATGGTTTTCATAGGCAGCGCTACCATTTTGGCAATCGCCTCCGGATAATTTAAACCAATTCGCTTTGGCAATAATTCTCCTAAAACCAAAGAGAAAAATGTCAAAACCACGACCACAATACCCACTGCAACAGAATGAGCATAGGGTTTTAAAAATGCAAATCCGCTAACAAAAACCTCAACGTCCATTGTTATTTTATCACCGCTGTAAATACCAGTCAAAATACCAATTAAAGTAATTCCGATTTGTACGGTTGACAAAAATTTATTTGGAGAATTGGCCAGATCAAGTGCTATTTTAGCACTATTGTTTCCTTTTTTTGCGGCAGTTTCAAGTCTGTTTTTCCGAGCCGAAATCAATGCAATTTCTGACATGGAAAAAACACCATTCAATAGTATTAGAAAAAATATTATTAGTATTTCCAATTTTTGGTTTATTCGTTATAAAATTGTCTTCATCAAGATAATTCTGTCATCTTAAAACTTCGTCTCCCTATCATTCAAAAGAATCCTGTCTTAAAAAACTAATTTTTCTTCCCAGAAAACAGCACCACAAAAATGCCTGTTTTATGACAAGAAAAATAGTTCTTAAAAGTCCCGATCGCAGTCGGGATGAAACGACAGCCGAAAAAAGCTTCTACAAATTATCTATAACTGACGTTAATCGCTCTGTAATTTCTTCGATGGTTCCGATACCATTTACGGCATGAAACTTATTTTGTTCTTTATAATATCCAATTAGTGGAGCTGTTTTTTCATTGTACTCCTGGTATCTTACTCTAATTTTCTCTTCGTCCTGATCGTCAGCTCTTCCGCTTGTTTTTCCTCTTTCTAACAAACGAGCCACTAGAATTTCATCATCTGCTTCTAATGCAACAGTCGCCGTTACACTTGATCCAATCGTTGGTAAAAATTGATCTAAAGCTTCCGCCTGATCTAAAGTTCTAGGATAACCGTCGAACAAAAACCCTGCTGTATCAGGATGTTTTTTTACCTCATCAATTAACATTGCGGTAGTTACTTCACACGGAACTAACGCTCCGTTATCCATAAAAACTCTTGCTTGTTTTCCTAAATCTGTATCATTTTTTAAGTTAAAACGAAAAATATCTCCTGTTGAAAGATGTGTTAATTTGTACTTTTCTTTTAAAAATTCTGCCTGAGTTCCTTTACCTGCCCCTGGCTTTCCAAATAAAACAATGTTAATCATAATATGAGTAAGTGTTGTGACTTCTATTTTTACAAGAAGTTTTAAATGAATATATAGTTGTGTGCGTGTTTCAATTTATTCTGCCAATTTATAAACTTCGGGAAAGTTTCTTCCCAAACCATCATAGTCCAGTCCGTAACCTACAATAAATTTATTCGGAATTCTGATTCCGATATAATCTATCTTGATGTCTTTTTTATAAGCTTCCGGTTTAAAAAACAAAGTAGCAATTTTAAAATGCTTTACATTTTGTGCTTTAAACAGTTGTTTCAATTCTTCAATTGTATTTCCTGTATCAATAATATCTTCAATAAGAATAACCGTTCTTCCTGATAAATCCTGATTGATCCCTATTAATTCTTTTACCGTATTGGTACTTTCAATTCCTTTATAAGAAGCCATTTTGATAAATGAAACCTCGCAAAGGCCTTTGTATTTCTTCAAAAAATCGGCAACTACCATAAAAGCCCCATTTAAAACACCAATAAAAATTGGGGTATCGTCTCCAAAATCATCTTCTACCTGTGCTACTATTTTAGTTAAAGCGAAATCAATTTCTTTGGCCGAAATAAACGGAACAAATTGTTTATCGTGAAGTTGTATCATTATTTTTACATTTAAAATAATGGGCAAAGATACAGAATTAGAAATAAACTGCGGGTATCAAAATATAGGACATACCTATTTTTTTAAGAATATTAAATATCACTTACTATTTAGAAATCTTTTCTTTAAAACAGGTCTGATTTTATTAAATCAACAGATTTTAAAACCATAACCTTAAATTACTTATTTTAGACCTGTCCAAAACTCATCAAAATGTCTTCTGAATTACAAACGAAATTAGATTACGTAAAAGCTTATCGGGAAAACCGTCTTAATGTGGCAAACGAAGTTTTAGAAAACCCATCCTTATTTAAAGAACTTGTTTCCATTTGTTTTTCCCCATCAGACAAAAACAATCACAAAGCCTGCTGGATTATGGAATTTGTTTCATACGAAGAATTGATCTGGCTGCAACCGTATCTTGATTTTTTCTGTTCGAATTTGAAAGTTTTAAAAGACGAAAGTGCCATCCGCCCTATCGCAAAAGTAGTTCAGTTACTCGTAAAAGCTCACTATAGCAAATTCGAAAACGGCATTTCTCTTTCCGAAACTAATTTGCAGGATTGTATCGAAGCGTCATTTGACTGGCTTATCAATGATGTAAAAGTAGCGACCAAGGCCTATTCAATAAGAACTTTATACCTACTAGGCAACCATTATGACTGGATACACCCGGAACTGCAAGTTATTCTGAATAAGGACTATGGCGATCATTCTGCTGCTTACAAAGCCGTTGCCAAAGAAGTTTTAAAGAAAATCGAGTAGTTTTATTACGCATAAACCCTATACAGATTGTATTAATTATATTGTTCTTAAAATTATAACCTGAAAAAATTTGTGAATTTTGTGAAATTCGTGGCAAAAAAAAGATTAAAAAGTATCTTTGCAAAAACACAACTACAATGAATTATTTTTCTTCTGATTTTAAATTAGGAATATTAGGCGGCGGACAATTAGGTAAAATGCTCTTGTTTGACACCCGAAAATTTGACATCCAAACTTATATTCTTGACCCAAGCGACGAAGCTCCAAGTAAATTTGCCTGCAATAAATTCTTTCAGGGGGATTTAATGGATTATGAAACGGTTTATAATTTTGGAAAACAAGTAGATGTTCTGACTTTTGAAATCGAACTGGTTAACCTGGAAGCCCTGACACAATTAGAGAATGAAGGATTGAAAATCTATCCTTCACCTAAAACCTTAAAAGGAATTCAAAACAAAGGAATTCAAAAACAATTTTACGCGGATCACCATATCCCAACAGCACCATTTGAGCGCTTTGAAAATTTAGCAGGTCTTAAAGCTAAAATTCAAGATATAAAACTACCATTTGTCTGGAAATGCACTGAGTTTGGTTACGACGGAAACGGCGTAAAAGTAATTCGTCAGGTTTCAGATCTGGACAGTTTGCCAAATGTAGAATGCATTGCAGAAACTATGATTCCGTTTAAAAACGAATTGGCTGTTATTGTCTGTAGAAATCCATCAGGAGAAATAAAAACGTATCCGGTTGTTGAAATGGAATTTCATCCGGAAGCCAACCAGGTAGAATATGTAATCTGTCCTGCCAGAATTGAGGAGAAAGTAGCCCAAAAAGCGAGAGCGATTGCCTTAAATGTTTCGGAAAAATTCAATCATGTTGGTCTTTTGGCTGTTGAAATGTTTCAGACTAATGACGATGCTATTTTAGTAAATGAAGTAGCTCCGCGTCCGCACAATTCAGGACATTACTCGATTGAAGCCAGTTATACTTCGCAATTCGAAAATCATTTGCGTGCGATTTTGGATCTTCCCTTGGGAAATACCGACAGTAAAGTTGCCGGGATTATGGTTAACTTAGTAGGTGCCGAAGGATTTTCGGGAGATGTTGTTTATGAAAATATCGAAACCATTTTGGGATGGAACGGTGTTACCCCACATATTTACGGTAAAAAACAAACACGCCCTTTCAGAAAAATGGGGCATGTTACCATCGTAAATGAAAATATGTCTGAGGCCAGAAGAATTGCCGAGGATGTTAAGAATACGATTAGAGTGATTAGTAATTAGTTGCCGTTTTCAGCCACAGTCAACAGTCTGAAACCTGAAACAGAACAAGTAGTTTTCATTCACAGTCAACAGTTTACAACAACTTGAATCAAAAATATTACAAATGGGATTTCTTGATCTTCTTGATTTATTAAACAATGCTTCAAAGGCAGGTAAAACCCAAAATTTAACTAAAAATTACGTTGAAAAGTTTATTGATAAAAATGAATATGTTGGTGAGAGAATCAAATATTTTATTGGATTCTTATTTATAACATTGTTCTTAATTGTATTAGGTCTTGGAATTATATTTCTAATTTTTAAAACCATAAAACAGTCTTAAACAAAATAACTTCTAAATTTCAGTTTTGATCAACCTGAAACTTGAAACCTGAAACCTGAAACAAAAAAAACCTGAAACAAAAAAACCTGAAACAAAAAAATAAAATGAGCAAAGTAGCCATCATCATGGGAAGTATCTCTGACATGCCGGTCATGCAGGATGCCATCGACATATTAAAACAATTTAATGTTGAAGTTGAAGTAGACATCGTTTCGGCACACCGAACGCCGGAAAAACTATTTGATTTCAGTAAAAATGCACACACTCGCGGAATTTCAGTAATTATTGCCGGAGCGGGGGGAGCTGCGCACTTGCCCGGAATGGTTGCCTCAATGTCGCCGCTTCCGGTAATTGGTGTTCCGGTAAAATCAAGCAATTCTATTGATGGTTGGGATTCGGTACTATCGATCCTTCAAATGCCAGGCGGAGTTCCTGTTGCAACAGTAGCATTAAACGGTGCTAAAAATGCCGGAATCTTAGCAGCACAAATCATTGGAAGTCACGATAAAAAAGTACTTGATACTATTATTTCGTATAAAGAAGAATTAAAAGCGGCAGTTAATAAAGCGGCTGAGAGCCTTAAATAGTTTTCAGTCTCAGTCTCAGTAAGCACTAAAAATTGAGACTGAAAACTGAGACTGAATATTCAAAAAAAATAAACTCTTTAGTCTCAGTTCGCACTGAAAACTGAGACGGAGACTGAAAACTAAAAAAAATGAGCATCTTAACACAACATTTCAATACGAAACACAATACAGCACCTTTTTCGCAGATTAAAATCGAAGATTATGTTCCTGCTTTCAACGAAGCAATTGCTTTGGCTAAAGCCGAAATTGATGCCATCGTAAACAATCCCGACGAACCTACTTTTGAAAATACCGTTGTAGCAATGGATTTTACAGGTGATGTTCTGGATCGTCTTTCCAGTATTTTCTTCAATCTAAATTCGGCAGAAACCACTGATGAGATGCAAAAAATTGCACAGGAAGTTTCTCCTTTACTTTCAGAGTTCGGAAATGACATTACCTTAAATGCAGCATTATTTGCTAAAATCAAAGCCGTTCACGAGCAAAAAGAAAAGCTGAATTTAAATCCGGAGCAAACTACGCTTTTGGATAAAAAATACAAAAGCTTCTCGAGAAACGGAGCCAATTTACCTGAGGATAAAAAAGAAAACTTACGTGAGATCGATAAAGAATTGTCGAAATTAAGTCTGCAGTTTGGCGAAAATGTTTTGGCTGAAACCAATGCTTTTGAGTTGCATTTAACCGACGAGAAAGATCTAGCTGGTTTACCGGAAGGTACAATCGAAGCGGCGAGATTATTAGCTAAAAGTCAGGAAAAAGAGGGATGGATTTTCACTTTAGATTATCCAAGTTATATTCCGTTTGTAACGTATGCCGATAATCGTGAATTACGCAAAAAAATGGCGATTGCCTTTGGTGCAAAAGCTTTTCAAAATAACGAGTTTGACAATCAGGAGAACGTACTGGCAATTGCCAAATTACGTTTTAAAAGAGCTAATTTATTAGGGTACAAAACTCATGCTCATTTTGTTTTAGAGGAAAGAATGGCCGAGAGTCCGGAAAAAGTTTTCTCTTTCCTAAATGATTTGCTGGCTAAAGCAAAACCGGCAGCTCAAAAAGAATTTGCTGAATTAGCCTCTTTTGCCAAAGATTTGGACGGAATTGAACAATTGGAAAAATGGGATGGTGCTTATTATTCTGAAAAATTAAAACAGCAGCTTTTCAACTTAGATGACGAAAAACTGAAACCTTATTTTCAATTAGAAAAAGTTTTAGCTGGAGCTTTTACGGTTGCCCAAAAACTTTACGGATTAACTTTTACCGAAGTTTTTGATATCGACAAATATCACGAAGAAGTGATGACCTACGAGGTAAAAGATACAGAGAACAATTTAGTTGCTATTTTCTACGCTGATTTTTTCCCTAGAAGAGGAAAACGAAACGGAGCCTGGATGACCTCTTTCAAATCGCAATCTATAAAAGATGGGACAAACGAAAGACCTCATATTTCGAACGTTTGCAACTTTACAAAACCAACAGAAACCAAACCTTCGTTATTGACGTTTAATGAAGTTACTACTTTATTTCACGAATTTGGTCACGGTTTACACGGAATGCTTGCCAACACCACTTACCCTAGCTTGTCCGGAACTTCTGTATTTTGGGATTTTGTAGAATTACCAAGTCAAATTATGGAAAACTGGTGTTACGAACCTGAAGCTTTGGCTTTATTTGCTAATCATTACGAAACGAATGAAGTTATTCCGATCGAATATGTTCAAAAAATTAAAGAAAGTGCCAGTTTTCAAGAAGGTCTTGCCACTTTGCGTCAATTGAGTTTTGGTCTTTTGGATATGGCCTGGCACGGGCAAGATCCGACAGCTATTACAGATCTAAAAACTTTTGAAACAGAGCAATTTGCAAACACTCAATTATACCCTGATGTAAAAGAGAATGCAATGAGTACTGCTTTTTCTCATATTTTCCAGGGCGGTTATTCTTCAGGATATTACAGTTATAAATGGGCAGAAGTACTGGATGCTGATGCTTTTGAATATTTTCAGGAAAACGGCATCTTCAATTACGAAGTCGCTGCAAAATTCAGAGACAATGTACTTTCTAAAGGCGGAACTGAGCATCCGATGACATTATACAAACGTTTCAGAGGTCAGGAACCAAAACCGGAAGCTCTATTGAAAAGAGCAGGATTGCTTTAAGATTTTTAGACTTCTTAACGTATTAGATATATTTAAAACCGAGGTAGAAATACTTCGGTTTTTTTGATTCGATCTAGCTACAAATACCATAAATAATTTTACTTATCTTCACCATTTTTTTAACCCATATCTTCGAAATTCAAATTGAAAAAACTTCTCAAAAAACTAATTTACCTTTTCATCATTGGGGTTATTGCAATCATTTCTGTTAATTGGTATGTTAAATCCTCAACTAGTAATTTGATTTATCACACTGTAAATAATATTCCCAAAAATGAAGTGGGAATTATTTTTGGAGCCGGAATCAACGGTGACCAGCCCAGTAAATATTTAAAAGACAGACTGGATGCCGGAATCCTATTGTATAAAACCCATAAAATAGATAAAATTCTGCTTTCAGGCGACAATGGCAGAGATGAATATGATGAACTTACCGTTATGAAAACATATTGTTTCAACCACGGAGTTGACACTGCTAAAATATTTATTGATTACGCCGGCTTTGACACCTATTCAACTATGTACAGGGCCTCACATATTTTTAAAACAAAAAAAGCAACTTTAATTTCTCAGGAATATCACTTGAACAGGGCCATTTACATTGGACAAAAACTGGGCGTAAAATCAATTGGATTTTCTGCCAACAAAGGAGAATATCTGGGATATCCATATGTGACTTTTAGAGAATTCGGTTCTATTTTTAAATCTTTTTTTGATGTTTTAAGAAATCGCGAGCCTCGTTTTTTAGGAAACGAAATTAATATTAATGGTGTTTCCAATTATTCAAAAGAGGATAAACGATAACAAACACTTTTTTTGCTTCCCAAAAAAATTCTAACACTACCTTTTTAAAGAAAAATGACTTCTAATCTGTTTTGCAATACCTGGGTTATTTATTTCTTCATAAGTTAGAACAAACCAGTAATCTGAAGCAAAAACAGGACTGTTCCTATAAGTACCATTCCATCCCGGAGTATCTTTAGTCAAACGAGTGATGAACTTACCATATCTGTCAAAAATATCGATCTCTAATTTATTAAAAATCTCCAAATTATTTACATGCCAGGTATCATTATATCCATCACTATTAGGCGTAAAAAACTTAGGATAATCCCATTCGGTTAACTCAGGTTTTTCTAACTCACAATCTTCTTTGTTTAAAAAAATCACTTTTGCCAGAGGCGAAAATAAATAACATCCTTTACTGGTAATAATATTAACGGTATAATTTCCTTCCTGAGTTGCAACATAAGTATTCGTATTGGCTCCGAAGATAGCAGTATCATCAACTTCCCATTGATAAGACTTAATGATATGATTGGAAGGAATATTCACCTCTAAAACAGTACTGTCCCCTTTGCAAATCATTAAATTTCCTTCAATTACAGCCTCTACTAACACTGTATTCTCTTCAATAATCAGAACGTCATCCATTAAAAGACTACAACTTCTTGTTGAAATTTTGGTTAATCGATAAGTTCCCACCGGAGCCGGAGACTCTATTACTATAAATAAACCTTTACTATCAATAGTCACCGGAGATTGAACTATCCCATTTAATTCATAATCGATTGTAAATGGCCCCGAATCTTTACTTGTAATTTCTACCTGAATACCTGAATTCTCTCCTAAACAAGAATCTCCCCCATATTTGACTAATTTAGCGTTTGCAGTAAATGGTTCTTCATTATCAATCACAAGAATATTATCTAATGAAAAGCGGCATCCTCTAGTTGAAATTTCTGTAATTTGATAGATTCCGGCCTGAGCTGGAGCTGTTACTAATGTATATAAACCCACATCTTCTATAGTTACAGGAGATTGCAGTATTCCGTTAATTTCATACTCTATTACAAAAGGACCTGAATCGGGGCTCGTAATTTCTACCTGTACTCCTGAATTTTCTCCTAAACAAGCATTCCCTCTGTATTTAATTAGGCTCGCACTGGCTTTAGGAGGTACTCCTCCATAAATAATTAAAGTATCATCCAGTAAAAAATCACAACCCCCAACTGAAATTTTTGTTAATCGATAAGTTCCAACATTTGCCGGAGCCATTATTAATCTGTGCAAACCTGCACTACTTATCGTTACAGGAGATTGACCGATTCCGTTAATTTCATATTCTATTTTAAATGGTCCCGATTTTGTACTTGTTATGTATACCTGAATCCCTGAGCCTAACCCTGAACAAGAAACTCCTCCATATCTCACTAATTTAGCACCGGCTGATACCGGAATTCCTTTATCAATAACAATGGTATCGTCAAGCATCGAATTACATCCGCCTGTAGAAATTTTAGTCAATCGATAAGTCCCTTCCTTAGCCGGAGCCACTATTAAGGAATACAAACCTGTATTGTTTATTGTTACGGGAGATTGAGCCACTCCGTTTATTTCATATTCTATTGTAAAAGGACCGGATCCGGTACTTCTTATTTCAACCTTGACCCCCGCTCCTGTTCCCGTACATGTTCCTCCTCCGTCTTTAACTAATTTTGCTGATATTGCAACTCCAACATTTTTTATTTCTATAGGCTCGCACACAACTTCTCCGGCAGAATTAGCATCACTGATCGCAATAATAGCATATGTTCCTTCTGACAAGGATGCCGGATTTATCGAATAAGGATTTTGTGAAGTGGTTATTTCGGGATAAACAATTTCCGGAGATACATCTGTTCTCTTGTAAGTAAATTTATAGGGAGCTGTCCCTGAGAAATAAACCGTTAATCCTAAATCTTTTCCGCAACCTCCGTCAAATCCTTCCATTCTGGCTGTAGGAGCAAAACAACCGTTTGATTCGTTACCATATGTTTCAGACATTCCTTTTTTAGGATCAAAGGCTGGTAAAAAGACAACTATTGCCTCTACTACATCATGCATCTGGTATCTGAAAGATATAGAATTCCCTCCATTGATACGATCAAAAACGGGTTTGATTGTGGCTCTGAAATTTGCTTCTGTTACTCCGAAAGCAGCATAAAATGGCGTAACTTTTTTTATATACTCGTCTACGTCACTCCATTCAATTTGTGAGTCATAAAATCCTCTAAATGTATGAGCCGATCTATCGGTTACTCCCCAAATAGCAGCATCAGTCCAGCTGATATCTGCGACCCTGTCGTCTAATACTTTTGTCAGCCTGTTAATTTGTTCTGCATAAAGCCGGTCCAAGCCGGAAGGTGAAGCCGGAGAGATATAATCCATCAAATTTGTTGCAGCGACAGCATTCGCACGATTTTTAACAAAAACAGGTTCAAAAGCACCACTATTCATTCCCTGATTATAAGCCAAAGCTAAAATTTTAACCGCTGCATAAGGATCTTTTGAGTCTTTTATGAACCCTATAGGATTCCAGCATTTAACATATTGCCAAAAAGCAATATTTCTGTAATCATGATACATTTTTATAATAGACTGAAACTCAAAACTTGCCCCTATGGCCGGATCGCCTATAAAACTATTCTTAGAAACCTGAGGTATAAAACAAGGATAGTTCATAAACATCTCCATCCAGCTTCCTCCCATCTCTTGCTGAAAATATCCTGCCGCAACCTTGCCTGTAGTATCATAACAATTGACTCCACCATTAATTAAATCCTGATTTGGGTATTTTTTTGTAACCCAACTTGGAGCAATAAGTTTACTCCCTTCGCAACCTGCATTTATTTCCTGAATCGTTGTTGCAAAATACTCATTGATACTCATCGCCTCAAATCCCATCAGGTTTGTAAACAAACTGTGAGAAACGGCCATACCAATAGCCCAGCCTTTTCTGTTTTCAGGAATATAAACATCTACTCGTTCACCCCACGCCCAAACCGAGCCTTCGCCGATTTTTATTTCATTACCATTAGGTCCCGCAGGCTTTATGGCGCAGATACTGCTAAAACTTTTTTCGCACTTAAAATTCTCGGTAGCTGGTGGGGTATAGCAAGTAATTCCTTTTATAGGAGTACCATTTAATGTACCCTGGCCCGGCGGAAACATTCCCGGCACATAATTCATCGTGACACTATAAATTGTAGTACCAACCGGCAGAACATCTCCCCAGGTAGTTTTTTTAAGCTCAACTATACCGTTATTTCCGTTTTGAATGACATCCATTCCGGACCACATGACAACATTAGAAACTCCTTTCCAATTGAAAACAAAGCTATAGTCCGGTATGGAAGTATTCGTTTTATTGTGAACTTTAAAATCCAAAACAATCGTGTTTCCATGCTTACCTGTCATACAAAACTCATAACTTACTTGAGAATATGCGTTATTTAGGTTCAATAAAAAAAACAGTAAAAGAAATTGTATTTTGTAAAACTTCATCATTATTTATCTGTATTATAAAGGATCACGAAACAATTCATTTTCGATCAGCATAAAGAATTAGATGACCTAACGAATTTAATTCCGTTAGCCAACTTCATTTTTCAGGAAATTGAATATTATTTAATCCTAAAAATTAACCAGCTTATACGATTTTCTTTGTCCCAAATTATCGGTTATGACTACAATAAATAGCTGCTTAGTCAGGAAACTTCTATCTTCTAACCATAAATTTCTATGGTTTTGACTGTTTTTATAGCTTAGTACAGATTGCCCAAGAATATTGTAAACCTCAACATGGTCAATTTCTGTTGCTTCATTATGTACAGCTATTTCCAATACATTATTTTTAAAATGGGCAATTATATTTTTATCACCCGTTTTATCAAAATGATCTACTGAAAGTGATTTACTGAAGTAGTCGTGATACTTATTAGAAAACTCATACCCGCTGCCACAACTGGCATCCCAATTGATAGACCAGGTCATAACTCCTCTCATTTGCGGCTGCAAAGAAGATTTCATGGTATATTTTCTTCCGGAATAGGTAGTCCCAAATCGTAAGTAATTAAAAGCATCAATCCCTTTGTCAGGTGTGAGATATCCTCCTGCCGGTGCCGCTCCCGGACAAGCCGGAATTGCAATAACTATTTTAGAAGCCGGCAATGGTGGAAAATAAAATCCTGTAGAGGCTACATTGAATCCTTTCATTAACATATCTGACATGGCTACTAAAAAATCCGGAGTGGCTTGAGAATAGGCTGTGTTATCTAAAGCATTTAAAGATCCGGTGTTATACAATTGCACCATCAAAAGATCCAGCTCATTACGCAAATTATGAATTACCGGCAAAAAAGATCCGGCTCCATCTCCATACACCGAATATCCAACTTGTACATAATAGGTTTCCGGAGCAGCAGTTAAAATAAAACCTGTTCCATAATAAGCCTTTAATTCCTTGAAAGCATCAATTACATTCTTAAGTTTTGGGTAGGCCGAAATCGCCGAATAAGAAAAATCTTTTAGCGCTCCTGCTCCAAAATTCATAGAACCACCTTCAAAATCAATATCAACACCATCAAAATTATACTGATCAACAATCGCTTTTATTCCGTTTACAAAAATATTTTTTTGGTTAATGGTGTTTAGTACAACATGACCATTCTGTCCACCAATTGACACAATTACCGGAATACCTTTATCCCTTAAGCTCTTGATATCATTTTTTAACAATTGCGGATCAAAGACTCCATTAGTAAAAAATCTTGGTTCATTTACTACTAAAACCGGAGTATAACCATCTCTATTCACCGTTTCTATAAATGAATAAACAACAACATTGTATTTCTTGTCTGCAATTTGTCTAAAGTACAAAAACGGCGCACTTGTGTTCTCCCATCCATGTGCATAACCAACAATAACTTTAGCTGGCAAAGGATTAAACTTTGAGTTAACAATAGTAATCGATTGATTCAATAAATTCTCACCGCCTTTATTATCAATTGCTTTTACAATTATTGGATATTCTTTATAGCTACTAGGAGTAAAAGTATAGCTATACGTGTCTCCAGAACCTTTTATCATAGGAAAATAAGTTCCGTTTACATTTACTGCAACACTTGAAATTGTACCATCTCTATCTGTAACATTAACACTTATTGAAACTGGTTGAAAACCGGAAGCTTGATTGACTGTATTAGATGCAGGTGTAAGCCAGGTAATTTCCGGCAATACATTTGGACATGCTGTACCTGAACATTGCAAATAAAATGGAAAACTATTTTCGGCTGTAGCATTATTAGAGGCTGTAGCTGTAGCTTTTAGCGTGTAATTTTTATTAAAATCAGCTACTGCCGGTGTCCATGTTGCCGTATACTCTATACCTGTTGTAGGCGTTCCTGTAATATTTAACCCATTTACATTAAATACAACCGATGCTATTGTAATCTTTCCATCATCAGTAGTCATGCTTCCATTTGCTTTAAGCTGAATAACTGCTCCGGGAACTATAGTAAGATTTGCAGCAGACGGGCTCGTAATTGTCACTTGAGGGGCAGCAGCACTTGAATTAAAGTTATATTCTTTTGACGAAACCGGAATTGGCAAATTGGCCAGATCTGTAGGATAATAAACAACAGAGTTGTTATCCCAGGCATTCATTTTTAAACTTGAAATGGTGGTATAACCCGAAAATATTGCATTGTCAAAGCTATATTTTCCATAGGCATCTGTTGTAGCAACAAAGGTAGCATAAGGATGTGTACTATCTGTCCATGGAAGATTTAGTTCAATTTTTGCACCTGCGATTGGCACAGAACCATTTTTGACCATTCCGCTTATTTTATTAGTTGGAGTGGCATTTTGATTAAAATCTAAAACTTTGTTTTCACTTAACGCACTGTATAAAGTAGAAACTGGTGAAAATGTCATTCCTGTTTTGGCAGCAGTAATGGTATAGTCTGCTCCTGCTGTTAAACCGCTTATCCTATAAGCTCCTTTTGAATCTGAAACTCCAGTAACATTGGCTGTTGCCGAAGCTACAGTAACGGTTACTCCGGAAACTGCCGTAATACCATTTAGCACGGTTCCCGTAATGGTATAAAGAGGTTGTGTACCCTGTATAACAATACCGGTTTGGTTGGCAGTAACATTTGTTAATTTTACCGGCGTAAAAGTATAGGAAACCTTTAAAGCTGTAACCGCATAATTTGCTCCTGAAACTACTTTAGTAAAAGTAAAATTCCCATCTGAGGATTTAACGGTTTGTATAACGGCATCATTCTCATCTTTTAGCTGAACTGTGACATCCGAAACCAAATTGGTACCCATTTTTGCAGTACCACTAATGGTTAAAGTTCCCTCAACGGCAACCTTAAAGGAAGCATCTATCTGATTTAATAATGCATTAGGTACAGCACCTCTGGTATCCTGAGACAACTCCCAAACCATACCTCCGGCAAGGTTTTTAGACGTTATATATTTAGCTTTAAGATCCATCGATTGTTTATCTTCGTAAGAGATAAACTGTTTTAGTGTCGAGTTGTATAAATAAGGAACTTTGGTGGTGTTATCCCAATATCGTACCCATCCTGCCGAAGCTGCCTTTGGTGTAACCATCATGGTATTCGGATCTAAATAAGGATGCGGAGTGGTTACGGAATTCCCTACTAAATCGCAAATTTCAATACTTCCTGAATTTTCACATGGAGAACCCGTATCCCACGTTCCAAGAGGAGGCTGCGGATTTTTACAGGCCGAAAGTACATCTCTTGGTGCAGCAACGAATAGTCCGGGTAAATTAGGATTGGTTCCATTATTGGCCACATGATCAAATTTTTTTCCATAAAAAGGCAATCCCATGATTAATTTATTGGCAGGGAAACCAACTACGTTCAAATATTGAGTAGTTAATTCATCTAATGATTCCGACTGCTCTGCACCATAAAACGGATCGTTTGTGTTTCCGCTTGCATACAATGGCGCATTGTAACAGGTTTTATCGAACCAGTTTCCACCGAAATCATAACCAAAAAAAGTAATATAATCGCAATAGGTCGAAATATCTTCTGTCATTCCGAATTGGGCTCTGTTGTTTGGTCCAAGATATTGTTTGGATACATTTCGAACATTGTTCCCAGCCGCGATTGTAATTAATTTATTTGGCATTGCCTGACGCATTGCCTTTAATAAATAAACTAAATTTTTGTTGTCGTCGGGACTGTATTTTTGAGGAGGAACCGGGGCACCATTAAGAATCTCTGTACCATCTGTACCACCTGATAGCGGATATTCCCAGTCGATATCAAATCCGTCAATAAAGGGATAAGTAGCAATGAATTTTACCATATCTGCAGCCAAAGCAGCTCTTGCCACAGGACTTGCAGCAATTGGAGAAAGATCCTGACCTTTGGTCCATCCTCCAACAGAGATTAAAACTTTCAAATGAGGATACTTTTCTTTTAACTTCATCAAGCCATAAAAGTTTCCTTTCACGGGAGCATCCCACGGAATTCCGTCTTCCATATGCTCAAAATCGGCATAGGTATCCAAACATTGTAATTTTGTATTCTCCGGACGGGCAGGATCATAACTTGTACCGTAAAAAGAATAATTTAAATGTGTCAATTTACTTCCATCTATCTTAGAGACATTAAAATCCCTGCCATAAATAGCCCATTGTGCATAATATCCAACTACTTTTTTATTATGACTCGGCTGAGAAAATAATAAGGTTGGAAATAAAACTGAAAATAAAAATAGTAAGTAGTATTGTTTCATAACTTTTTTTTTCAAAATTAAAGCTATGTTATAGAATTAACTTTCACAGTGTTACAATTGGCTAATTACATGTAATAATTAGCAGCTTACGCCGAAGCACTTAATATTTGGCAGGGAAATTTTCTGCTTCAAAAAAAAGACTGCTTTGTCGAAACATTATAAAATATGAGGTATTTCTTTTTAAATTCGTCGTTATAGTGAAAGTTTGGAATAAATAATAAAGTTTGAAAAGATACCTGCAAAAGGATTTTTTACGGCTTTAAGAAATTAACAAGGCTTGCAGGTTTGTGCCCGCAGGATATTGTTTCCCCCATGCTTCCTCATTTGAACTCCAGCCCTTATCTACATCAAATGTGACTATTCTGGAATCATTCATCAAATCAAAATCAACCAATATTCCCGGACTTTGTGAAATAAGCATTACCGTATTGTTTTGAGGATTGTTGTCACTAAACATTAAGAAAGCTTTATTATCAGGAGCAACCTCGATATTTTGCTTCCCGAATGTTTTAAACGTACAGCTGCCATAGTATTGACCGTCATTGGAACTATAGATACAAATTCCAGTGGCATACACTGTACCGGAATCATTTTGAATCAGTACTGTTGAGTTGTCATTATTGGTATCTACTGACATAGCTCCAAAATCCTGAATCAGCAATCGTTGTTTTAATTCTATTTTATAATTTGTCCCCCCTATACTGCTTCTTGAAGTTGATCTTGACATCAATCTATCAGTCTCCGGTTGTGGAATGTATATGGTTTGATTTTCTATAATCTCACTGGTAGATGCATAAGCACTAAGACGATATTCCCATTCGATCATTACCGATCTGAGGAAATTTTTGGTCACGCTCCAGCACAGAGGCCTGAACTGTGAAACATTTCTGGACCTTGAGGCCAGAAAACAGCATAAACTATAGTTTCCTTTATTTAATACCTCAACGGTTTCCTGAGAGAAGTTAATTATTAGTCTATTGGTCATCCTGTTTTTTTTAAATTAAAATTGAAACAAAAGAATTACTCCTCATCCAAATTCAGATGAAGAGTAATTCAAACAACACTACCCTATATTATTACTTGCTTCTTTCGCTTAGTTCTTTCTCTCTGCTACTGGTGTTTTCAATCAATAGCTTTTTCAAATCTGTATAAGCATTAAAGTTTTGCAACCAGGTACCTCCATCTGCTTCCCAGCCCTCATTTACTGTATAATCAACATCACGTGAGTCCGAATCGGTCAGATCAATAAAGGCACCGGCCGACATTGCTTTGGTGATTACAGTCGCCGTTTCTATCTTCTCTGTTGAAAAAATAAGCGCTATTTTAGTAATTGGCGTGATCACTCTGGCAGACCCTGCTCCTAAAATTGGAAATGCACACAAAATGTTTGATTTCCCATTTACTAACTGATTAATACCAATTGTAAAACGCTGTTTATCCTCGTTTAAAAAAGATACTGTTCCCGGATAACCGTTTTTACTCTTTGTGATATTACCGGAACCCTCTTCAATAGTTACCAATTGACCTAAATCGACTTTGATTGTATTACTCGCTTCAATTAGAACCTGAGGTGCTACCGTACTTGTTGAATTGTAAGCCTGAAAGTCTTCCTGCCAGGTAATTTTAGTTTTGGTCAGTAATTTTTCTGCCGGTAAATGAAACCATACGGTTGGAGAACCATCACCTGATGCTGATACTGATTTAAATCCGTATAAAGAATACCCCTCAGCTTTTAAAATTTTTACATCATCAGGACTAATATTAACTGTTGTTGTGAAAGTTGACATAATTTATTTGTTTGTTTGGCCCTACTCATGAGGCTTTTCGGGTAACGCCTTACATTATTTTCTGAATGCAAACAGTTCGTTTTTTAAAGTGGGATCTGCTCCACTCTTTTTGATACCCTATTTTTAAGAAGCAAACCAAATCATCCGCAAACGCAAACTTTACTTATTTTGTAAATGTTGCAGTGCTTCCCGCTTTAGCTGTACAAGTACGGCCTGTCATGTTGCTGCCATTATCTAAACCTACCATATAGTGGTCTCCTACTTTAATAAATTCTGCGGGGTCAATACCCGTAACTCTTAAATCTATAGCGTTAATAGCATCATTACTTCTGCCTGTAGCCACTGGTTTGTTTCCAAGCTCATTTTTAATTAATACATCAATCATAATTCTGGTTTTTAAATTAAACAATAAGAGTCGTGACTTTTATCATAATAGCCTTACGATGAAATTCAAAACATTTGTGGTCACTGCCCTTTTCAAGATTGTACTTTCTTCCTGAGTCAGTAAAACAACCTGTGTCCGTATCAATCAAGCTGTATTTTTCTTTTTTCTTTGAGATAAAAATCCCATTTACATTGTTGAGACGAATTACATTTTTGCCTTACTATTGATTTTCTCATTTTTGTGATCTGCAGTATCCCTCCATGAGTTTTTTAGATTCAGGTTGTACAATCCTTAATTCTAATAAGTCAAAATTATCTGTTTATTCCTGCTTTTATTTGTACAGAATAAGCTACTTTTTGTCAATTTGAATCATAACACTTTTCTTAATAAATTAACAAATGGAAATAAATGGTTATCTGTACTATACTTACTTGGTGGATAATTAAAATTCTGTTTGAAAACACGGGAAAAATGAGCGATATCAAAGAAGCCGGCAAGAGAGGCTGCCTCAGTAACTGATTTCTTCTGTACCACTAATACCTCAGCAGCAAATTGAAGTCGTATATCACGTAACAGCCGTATAGCCGGAAATCCAAATAATGATTTCACCTTGCGGTTAAGATTTGACGGACTCATAAAAAGTTTCGCTGACAGCATCTCCATACAGAATGCCTCGTTATCAAGATTATCGATAACGATGATCAGTAATTTCGCCAGCCATTTGTATTCTTCTTTTAACTGAATCAGCTTGTTAAAACACTCATTGCTTAAAGGAATTTTCCAATCCTCCTCTTTAAATCCTGTAATCAAACAGTTATCGCGATATGCTGAAGGAGAAAGTCCAAACTCTTGTTTGAATTTACGACTGAAAGTGGCCACACCACTAAAACCGCAATAAAGAGCCGTTTCTTCAATGGAGTATTTATTGGTTTCTAAAATATCTTTGGCCAACTGCATCCTATAACACAAAATGAGTTTCCCTGGCGAGAAACTCATTTGATTTTGCACTTTACGGTTAAGCTGTGCTCTACTGATCTTCAATTGATCTGCTAATTGGGAAACACCAAAAGAAGGGTCCGTTTTTTTTCTTGCATGATGGCATCAATCTGCCTTAAAAAATTTTCGTCCGATAAACTAACGCTTTTTTCAATCTCAAGTTCTTTCATAGTTTGTACGCTTTAAATAATACTTTATCATATTTAAATAAAGACAAGCCGAGAAAAAGAACTGTAAAACAGAAAAACATTTAAAAACCAACTAAAAAAATAGTGTCGAACTAATTTTCAAAAAGGGATGTTCCATACTGTTTGGGGGGCAGCATACTAAATCTATGGCTTTTATATCTTTATCTGTTCAAAACTAAACGAGCCATTCAATTTAACACCGGAAAATGTCACGAGATCTCTATATGATGGCACGAAAACAAATAAATCAGTCATAAGATTTTTCTTAATGCTGTAATTGTAAAAGTCTCTAAAACTTATATTTTTTTTTTGCGAACTGTTCGCTGGTCAGAAACTCAAACAGGAAGTTTATTGAAAAGAGCCGGATTACTTTAAGATTATTAGATGTATTTAAAACCGGGGTAGAAATGCTTCGGTTTTTATGATTCGATCTGACTACCAATACCAAAGATAAATTTACTTATCTTCAACATTCCTTTTACAAAATTAAAAGCCGGTAACTAAAATTTAGTTCCGGCTTTTGTTGAATTAATTTATTTTTCTTTTAAGCAAATCTTTCGTCTTTGTAGACAATGGTATTATATGAGTAAACACATGACTCAGACTATCTGGTTTTACACTATTTCCACCACTGTGACAAAAAAAGCAGGACGTAACTGATTTGTAATTTCCATCCGGAACAGAATTGGAGCTTGGAGACTGAAAGAAGGTTTCCATAGTACTATTTGCTAATCGCCCAGTTCCAATTGCATCTCCGTTATTTCCACCGTAAGGATATGAATTACCATTGGGCCCTGCACCACCAAAAGTCCAGGTTGCACCTATTAGCAAATAATTCTTTCTTATATCATTACCAACCAACATTTTACGTATACTGTTATTAATAGCAATAACTTCACTATTCGAATCTGCAGGAGTTCTATTCTCTTGATTAGGAACAGTATCAGAAGCAACTCCCCAAGCCATCACTCTTTTTATATTAGGCTTGTCTATCGTTGAGTCAGTAATTTCAATTGTATTGTTTTTAACGGTCATCTTCTGCGTATTTTTTGTTGTATCGTCGGCATTAACATTAAAGAGCCAGTCTTTTCCTCCATCCGCTTTTACTTGCTTGATTTTACCATTAACATCTCTATAAGAATACGCTTCGTTTGGTGCATTTTTTTGGTGTTCAAAAGTTGCCCAGATCATTTCAGGATGTCCTGCAACACTTCCTACGATGTGCATTCCAACCAACGCCAGTGTTGCTGTTGTGGTTTTATTTGTTAGCTTCCACAACTTAGGGTCTGATTTGTCGTATACAGGAATCTTAGCTTTGATTGTAACATAACTCTCCGGATTTGGTAAATCCTTTACTTCTACCCATGATGTTTTTAATTCTATTGCCAAAGCATCCGGATCCGGTGGAGCGGCAAAACCGCTGCTCTTTGCATAGGCAAGAATACTATCTCTAGCACTGGCTGTAGTAGGAAACTGATTTCCATTTAATTTCTTGTTTTGTACACCTGTCAGGAAATAAGCATAAACATCGTTTACCATTGTTATGTAATACACCAGTGATTTATTTACCGCAACTAACGCTCCGTTAGAACCAGCCTGTCCTTGTTCTGTATCAATTACATCTCCCTTTGCATCCAGAAACAAAGTTTTATTATCTTTAGTTGTAAACTCCTGTACAATGTTTTCACGATGGCCTTTAGTATCTATTATCGCTTTAGGCTTAGAAATAGCTTTCCCTTTTGTATCTATAAAAGAATGCACCCCATTGGCATTGGCAATAACCCCACCTACTATCACAGATTTATTTGACGCATCTTTAACCGCTTCATTTTTACTTTGAGGTTCTACTTCAAATGCTCTTCCTTTTTTATCAATTATAATTGGAAGTCTGTTTGGTCCTGTTTGGCTAATATTGCTCACAGCACTCAATAAAGTATTTGGTTTATGTGGTGTTAAAACACGTTTTTTGGTAACCGGATCTTCTGCAGAAACATTATAGAAAACGGGAGATTCTATTACAGTGCCACCACCTTTATAGTCACCGTCGGAAACTGGAGAAGTAATCCATAAAAACATTTGCTCAGACCATTTATAAAAATCGCAATTATTTCTATGTGGAAAATCAACACTGTTTGCAGGTTCAACAAGTCCATTTTCGGTAATTTTTTTTGTTTTAAACCAGGACTTGAATTCCTCTTCTGAAACACTGCATGAATCCTGTACATCTTGTGGCAGATATTCGTAATCGGAATCAACCTTTGCTAGTATATCATTTTTTTTGCACCCAAGGATTAAGATGGCAAAAACCGCGATAACCATAACTGTTGTTTTTATATTTATTTTTTTCATGATTTGGTGTCGTTAATGGGTGTTTCTTTTGTTTGTTTTTTTTGAATCGTCTGAAGTTTTTAATTATCAGAACCTCTTTTAACAAAAAACCGCCCGAAACAGGCGGTCATTAGATTTCAATGGAATAAGATTTTTTTCTTAATTCAGTATTCCTGTATTGAATTGTTTGGGGAGAATTTAGTTTCTATGCCAATTCCTTTTTCAAACTCTTTGCTGACTTTACAGGCACATTCTCGATGTGGTGATTCCAATAAGAGAATCCTCCTGTTCCGTTCCATGAACTATCGATTGCTAAGTGTGCCTCAAAATTGGCCAAAAAAGAACCAATTGCAGGAGGAGGAACAGATTGAACATATTGTCCGCTTAGGCTAACTACCTGAGTAATTTTACCGAATCCGGTTGCATATATTCTTCCTTTAACATGAACAACGATATGACTATCAGGACCTGGAATGGCCTGTGTAATCACTACTGTACCCGAAACAGAATGTTGTGACGGTACAACAACTAAACTAAATGATGCAATTGGAGCACCTGGTGTTCCTACATTCCCGATTGTGCCTTTTGCTAAATAGGCACCTGCTAATAAATCTGCCATAATCTTTTAATTTAAATTTTTCTTACTCGTGGGGCTTTTCAGATACCGCCTCGTTTTTTATAGTGGGTTCTGCTCCACTTTTTATCATTGGATCAAGTTTCTCCTTATTCAGATACCGGCTCGTTTTCCAGAGTGGGTTCTGTCCCACTTTCTATTACGGGTTCAAGTTTTTCTTTTTTTGGAGAACTAACACTTATCTGCACGTTTACCTGTCCTATATTATCTGTCAGACCTGCACCGTAAATACCTTTTAAATCGTCATTAATGCATAATTCTAATTTTCCAACTGATCCCGGTGGCGTGTTTGCTCCCAGTCCGATTAAGAAAACAGCATCTCCAATTTTACCTACCAATGCTCCCTCGTTTGCCCCTGGAAGCGCATAACCGGGTTTAGCACTAATAAAAGTTGGGTTTCCGGCCGAATTGTACAAATGACCGTTATTGATATTTGGATTCGCCGTCCATAGACCATCTTTGTATTTTATGGTAGCAACTCTACTAGGATTCAATCGAACACCTGTATCCAACCATGGATAAGAAGGATTAGGATTATCAGGAGTACTTGGATTCGGTTTTGCCTGAACGGTAAAATCAACTGGCGGAACCGCAAAATTGCAAGCCGGAATTGGCGTTGTAAATTCCTCATAATCAAAATAATCTGCCAAAGCAAGACTCGTTCCTAGACCTACACCTGACTGCGATTGCATAAAGGTTATTGGTCGGCTGCGTCTTCCGGTTCGATCGAAAGGGCTATACCAGGTCCATAAATAAGTAGAATCAGGATAATTATTTCCCGAAGGTGGAAAATGCACACCAACAACAGTGGCTGTATTACCCGGACAAAGCGCAGGATTTCTCACAATAGTGGCATGAATTTTTCCTTGTACCGCCGGAATCTGAACCCAGTTTGGCGGTTGCTGCGGGAATGGAAAATTTCCAAAACCAATCGCATTTGTGATTCTGTCTCCTAAATAATTAATTAAAAATCCTGCTCCACTATTAGGCGGAGGAGTCATTCCGGTAGGAGTTGGTCCGGTAAGAAGCGCTTGTTGCGCAGTAAATGGATTTGTGGGATTGTAGGTATATTTCATCAGTGTACTCTGACTTCTGTCTGATGAAACGCGATATTGCGAATTGTCCCTCCAATTGTATAAAACCCTCGTAGGAAGAGGATTGAATGCTTCATTGACCGGTGTCATGAAAACAGTCATCCCAAAATTAGTATTCCATGTAAATAGCTCATAGTTATCACGGTTTCCAAATGAAAAACCTTCTACAACCGGAAGTACCAAAGGTGAGTTTAAAGGATTGCTTGATAATTTCTCAAAAGTAGAGAAATAACTAAAGGAGAACATTTGAAATAAGGCCAGCTGATTAACATCTCCTAAACCCGGGCGTGCAACAGGTCCTTGTCCAAACATAAGACGCACCGGAAAATTGGTTTTATGGTCAAACCACATCCAGGTAGCAGGTGCAGGACTGCTGTTCCCTACCGGAATTTTCCACCAATCTACTTTTTGTGCTTTCATCCAGTTCAGATAACTGGTTCCGGAACATTTTGCTCTACTGCTTTCATTTCCAAACCAGTTTGTCGTTGGAATTCTCCAACCTACATTGATCGGTGTATAGCGGATTCCGTCGGTCGATACTTCTGTTTGAGTGGGCGTTACTCTGTACCACCATCTTCTGCCGGAAGCACCTACCAGCAAAGCGTTTAATCCAAGTCCTTCGGCATAATAAACCGTAGCGGTACAAATTTCAAAAAATGGGCTCTCTTTGTCGGCAGTAGTACTATTACTCTGCAAGGGGCTAAAAGGGTGAAGTACGCAAGTACATTTCCAAAATTGTGGAAGTCTGGGCTGAGGCCCTGTAAAAGGCTCCAAAACCGGATATCTTGAATCTGGTATCGGATCCACGCATGTTTTCGAGGAAGAGGCTAAGTCTTTCATGGTAGTTTGCTTTTGGGGTTACTAATTCGGATTGTTTGATATTATTTTGATTCTCAACGGATAATCTTATCTTTCTGATTTCCTTTAGAATAACTATACAAAACCAGCATTTTTAATTTTCCCGATTAAAATTACAATGCATAAGAAATCCTACATAAAAAAATGTCATGAGACTGGTTTTTTTATCCATAAAGCGAATAATCAATGGAATAGAATTCTTTTAAAAAGGGAATAAAAATTGCAAACCTGCACAAAACCACTATCTCCGATCCAGTAGCACGGGTGTTTTAGTCGTATTGGGATCTATGTACAGATCTGCCGCCATCACCAGCAAAACCTCAACATCCATAAAACCATCTTCGTAGTTCAATAGTTTTTTCAATGCTGCATCTTTTTCCTCAACGAAAGCTTCTTTTTTATCTTCAGAAACATTTTGTACAATTAACATCTTTACAACATCCTTAAAATTTTTATTTGTTGACAATTGAATCTGAAAAGCGGTTGCTTCATTTGTAAGCGACAGAAATTTATCTAAGTCGTAATGCTGTTCACAAACTATAAAAGATTTTGCCTCTCTGGATTTTAATTCCAAAAAAGATTTTCCATCCAGTTCCACCCATCGGCCTATATCTCCGATGGCATATCGAAAAACCGGAAATCTTTTACGGAATGTATTTGTAACCGCTATTGTACCGTATCCTTCCTCATCGGGATTTATGATTTCAACAATAATACCTTTAATAACGGAAAACAAGGATGGCGTTTTAGTACAATGTGACCAGGCCCAAATTCCGGTTTCGGCAGAGCCATACATGGAATACACTTCCTGAAAACCCAATACCTGCTGCAAAAACTTTTGTGTATTAGGTCGTAAAAACTCTCCTGCATAAAACAACTTCCCAATTTCTATTTGTCTGTTGTTCCTTTGTAAAAAATGAGCAAAGCAGATTAGTTTTGAAGGGGTTCCAAATATAAAATCAGGTTTGAAATAACGGGCTGCCTGTTCCATATCGGCATAACTGGCATGGGCACTTAATGCCAAAGTGGTTGCCTGACATTTTTCAAGAATATCATCCATAATAGCTGCCGTGCGATACATATCAGAATAACCAAAAATGTTCAGGGCAATTGTTTTAGGAGTAAAAAAATTATTTCGGGTGAGTTCGCCTGCCAATGCAAGACGCTGATTATGATTCTCCTGAATATCAACCGGAAAAACCAGTGGCTTTTGAGTGCTTCCGCCTGAGCGTACGAGATACACTCCTGTTTTTTCTTCCTCAAGTTTAAACTTTGTCTCTAAAATTGGCATTAACTCTTTTTTACTGAGTACAGGAGCTCCGGCAGCAAAATCATTTCCTTTGTAAAATTCAATATACAACGGATTTTGTTTGGCCAATTCAAAGTACTCCTGTAATTCAGAATGGTCTATTTTTGGAGGGATACAAACGGGATACATAAGGAGTCGTTTTAGGAGTTTCTTCTTTTTAAATAATAACTGTTCTTGACCAATAATGTGAAATGATTGAAAATAAACAGCCCTTTTTGCTGCCAGGAGGGCAATCGCTCCATGGCGTGTTCCAGCCATCGTTGCGAATACATTCCCATTAACTGCTGATCGTATCGATTGGAACTTTTTCGATACCGCTTTATGATGATCGGGATTTCAATTGCTTTCCAATCTGTGGGACTAATTCTGGACAAACTTCCTTCCACTTCCCGTACTTCGATGCAGGCTTTATTTAGTAATCCAACTCTGGAGCGTTGAGGTAATTTTTTTAGGACACGGTACCATAAATCAATGCCTTCGCTTATCGAAACATCCCTTTCATAAAAAATATCTTCAAGATGTTTTTTTCGGATCACAACATTACTCCCGAAACCCATAATAAAATCAGGAGAACTAATCGTATGCAATGGATCCGGAATTAAAAATAGTTCCTCTGAAAAGGGAATCATTTCTTTTTCAAATGATTTAATATTCGGTAAGTAATGATTTGAGGGGAGGAGCAGAATGCCAAGTATCAGCACATCCAGATTCTCCTCCTCCATCATAGAACTACTATCGTGTAAACAAGTTGGTAAATAACAATCGTCTGCATCCAGAAAACTGATCAAATCTCCGGTTGCTAGCTCAATTCCAATATTTCTGGCATTACTCGGACCTTTATTCTCTTCCAGCTCGATGATCTGAACATCTGTCTGCAAAAATTGAGGGGAAAAAAAAGAAAGCGCGTCTTTTAGGTATACCAAACTCAGGTCTGAACTACAATCATCGACAATAATAAGCTCTGACACCTTTTTTTCCTGAAAAGCCAGAGAACGAATGGTATCATAAATGTAAGCTTCCTTATTATAAAGAGGTATCACAACGGTATGCTTCATATTTTGACTACTGTGCTATTGGATAAATCAAAGCTCTTCCCTGATGCACATTCACAACAGATTCATCTGATCCCCGAAACATACCGGATCCATAATTTTTATCGTCTTTACACAACAGCATTCCCACTAAATAAATCTGACGATTGTTTTCAGCATCGTCAAACTCTTTTTGATCTACAAAATGCTGAATCAGATAGCTGTTCCAGTTTTCTCTCACTATAGTATTCCAGTTTTCATCAGTGCAATCGCTTTTCACGTAGGCTCCAATTCCCCTTCCACCGCTGTTTAGTTTTAAAATCAGATTTTGCTTTGTATTTGTAAATTCATCACATTCAACAGGATCGGTAATAACAAAGCTTGGAATAAGGTACTCTTTCAAAAAATTGTACTCTTCCTTACTCAGGTAGTCCTGCATAATCCCGGCATCATACATAACAGCCAAAACTCTTTTGTCATGAATAAGGATTAAAGTTCGGATGTCATTGAAATAGCAATTCTCTTCAATTAACTTGTCTAATACATCGGGACTAATTTTTTTTATTTCTTCCCGATCCATTTCGAGTATAAATTGTGAAACCGGTACTCCGTTGGCTTCTATTGAATCCTTTACAATCGCGAGTTCCTGAGGTTTTGCAGAAATTAATTCAATATTTAATTTTGCCAACTCTCTTTGTGCATTAAAAATATCGCTGCCTTTTTCATCATCATGAATAAGAGCTACTTTTTTATGGGGAGCAAACTGCTGAGACAGATCGTCGATAAGATTTTTTAAATCTGTACCTCCTGCAGCTATTTGATCTTTATATTCATTGGTTTGATTGTTGATCAGGTGTAAATAATAACTGATCATCCATCCATTTAACGGATAACGTGCTCCTATTTCACAAATTTTTGCCTGATCATTACTATCATATAAAAAATCAGGGCGATAAAAACCCTGATTATAGCTTTGGCTATTACACTTTTTTAATAAAGCTTCAAGGTCATTCTCCAGTTGATAATAGTTCCGGATTCTGTTGTCTTCAAAATAATTCAAAACAATTGCTGTACAAGCTTTGTTTAAAACAGCGCACAGGCGATCCATCGGTTTGTTATACTCCGGAGACAGGACGACAGACGAATTAGCAAAAGCATCTCTGCCTAATATGTTGATATTCTGAAAATATTCAAAAAACAACTGATTCCATTTTTCCTGTTGATCAGCTTGGTTTTGCTGTAGTTTAATTTTTGACATATAAGATTGAAGTTTATTTTTTTGCAATAGATTATTAGATACGCCGATTTAAAAACTCAATTCTTCCACTTCCAAAAGATCCACCATCACGGCCGATTTTTTTGCTAAATAGTCGTTGACAATTGCTTCCAGATCATACGATTCAAGATCGATATTCATTGCCTTGGCGTAGTGAAAAATTGAACTAACAGCAAAAAAGAAGTGATTTTTCTCTGTTGGTCCACAGTGAACACTTATCCATGCTAATGTTTTATCGCACTCTTCTTCTGTGTAACCGTAAACATTAATCAACCAGGACTGGAATTTTGGCAAGATCAGTTCTACTTCTCCATGCGTATAAATTTCATGTATCAAAGTTGTCAGTAAAGCAATCATGATGTCTTTATTCCGTAATGAGTTCTGATCTTTCCATGTTTTAAAATCACAGGCACTTTGATTCAGATAACGTCGGGAAAGCCAGTCATCATCCGTACAGATTGTAGTGGCCATAGTATAAAACAGCTGCGAATGCAAAATTCTGCCCACCACTGCCAGATCTTCATCAACGATACGGTTTAAACTGGTGATCGATTGCAATAGTGCTTTTTCATCTGCAATAGGTTGATTTTTATGAACCAGCATGGTCATACGATTGCTGATTCCGGATACTGTCATTGCACTGTTATTCGTTTGGCTCCAGCTATGAAAGAAACGCTGTAAACGTTCTTTATCCTGAACTTTAGAGGTCAGCTGATTGAAACTTTTCTCAATTTTTGAAAATGCTTCCTCCTGATTTGGAAGGAATTTTAATAATTGGTCTTTTAAATGTGATTCTTCCATTCCTTCAAGAACCGGAAGAATAATTGAACTTAAACTTGCCATAACTGTTTTGATTTTAGGTTAATTAATGATTTTGATTTCTATGGTATGTTGGTGGTTTTTAATGAACCGATTAAGAGCGGTAGTATTTAATTTTCCGAAGCACATCAATATCTTTAAAGTGATATTGCTCTAACCAGTCGGCTTCATCGAAAAAGATGCAGCTGGACTCGGCAATGACAATAATGTTTTTATGGAGAGAGATGCGATAGAGTTTATCTAACAATTCAGCATATTGAAAATCGTAAAGAGGATTGTACAGATAAAAAACATTTCCATCTGAGATATCTGTTTTTAAAATATCCCCTGAAATTGCTGTAACATTCGTTAGCCCTTCTTTTTTGATTAAAGCAACACAAACTTTATTTCGCTCTTCAAGAATTTCGATTCCTTTAAACTGAACATCCGGATGTTTTACGGCGCCGTATAAAATGATATTTCCGTAACCGGAACCCAGATCATAAAATACCGTTTGTGGAGCCATTGGAAGCGGGTCAAAAAGAGCCTCTAAGAAACTGGAAGATCCGTATCGGTAAGAATTTAGTCCGTACTTAATCGTAATTTCCGACAGACTTAAACCCTCTTCAATATGATGCGAATACTGATCAATTTCTGATTGAATACTTCTTAATTGCTCCATACTATTTCATCATTAAGAATTCCAGTTTTTCCAGTGAGCGTTTTGCTTTTTCCATTTTAGCGGCATATTCATCATTTACCTCTTTCACGTTGCTGTTACAAAAACTGCAAACCTCTTCTTCTTCATAGACATAATTATCACAGCCATTGCATAACTTTAAGGCTTTAGGTATTCTCGGAACTCTTGCTGTCACATCAACAATAGGAACAGGAGTTTCACTATAAGGTGACTGTATTTCTACAATTACGCCATTTTCATCTTCCACGATAATTTCAAAAAGTCCCATATCGAAAGAGTCACCTGGTGCTTCCTGTATTTTTCTTATTCGTTCCTTAAGCCCTTTCTTTTTTAATTCTAAAGCACGATGATGGCAAAAAGGATTATTCCCTCTCTTACCAAACAATACATGACTTGTCCAGGTACAGCCCGCCAGACAGGAAGATTCATAATAACAGCCTTTACAACCGCCCCATAATTCTTCTTTATTTCTATATCTGGAAAAAACCATCTCTTCACTGTATTTCCAAATATCCTCCAGTGCCATATCTTTTACATTTCCTCCTGTATAGGCACTTGTTGGTAAGGAAGGACAGCCTTTAATTTTACCATCTGCTTCAATCCCTATTCCGGTATGCCCTGCTGAACATCCTGTGTAATATTTTTCATTGCCCTGTCTCCAAATGTGTTCATACGGTCCAAAATAACCTATGTTATTTCCTGCCTGTATTAGGATATTATGAGCTAAGGCTTTTCTGTAAATCACAATAAGCTCATCGTAAAAATCAATTAATTCATAAGGCTGAACGATCAGCTCATCTGCATTGTCTACGGCATTCCCCATAGCAACGGCAAGTTGTATCTGCCAGTTTTTTACGTTATTTTCAATCAAAACATCCAAAAGCTCATTCATCTCATTTTTACTTCTTTTTGTAATTACTGTATTTACGCTGGAAGTTATATGGTGCTTTTTAAGGAGTTCCAGGCAATTAACGGCATGTTCAAAAGAATCTCTTCTTCCTCTTATTTTATTATGGGTATCCGGCATTCCATCGATGGAAACCCCTATATTGTTTATTCCTGCTTTTTTTGCAGCAATGATTCTTTCTTCGTTTAAATTATAGGCACCGGACTGCATAGAGCATTCGATCCCGCTTTGATGTATTCTTTCGATAATCTCAATCCAGTCTTTTCTTAAAAAAGCTTCCCCACCAATAATCGAAATTTCTCTGGTACCAAGACGTTTAAGACTATCAATAACCCCAAAACATTGTTCTGTAGTTAATTCGCCCGGTCTTACTTTTCCGGCTCTCGATCCGCAATGCGAGCATTTCAAATTACAAGCCAGCGTAATTTCCCATACGACATGTACGGGAGTAGCCGTTGCATAATCATCCCTTACTCTGTATCTTGTTGAAGTCTTACTAGTATCCATCTTATATCAATTTTACTTATATTTTAGTTCAATGCTTTCTGGTATAATGCCGATGTAATATGAAAATAGCGCAATGCAATTGGACTATATTGAATACACAATCGGTATTAGTTTTGTTTATGGTTTGACAATTATTTAAAAGACGGTTTAAAAAGTAAAACTTGATAAACCGTCTTTTTTAGATTACCTTTTCTTTTTCAAGGCATCAATAGCATCAAGCAATTCTACTAATGCTACATGCAAATCTTTTTGTTCTCTTATGGTTTTCTTAGCTTGTTCCGCTACCGCAACCATTTTTTCTAAATCATTCGAGGCAATCGCCTCTCTGATTCCTACTCCGTAAAGTACTGTTGCCATACTATTTTGTTTTTTGGATTATTCCTACTCTTTAGGTTTTTCAGATACCCCCTTGTTTTTCTGTACAAGTCAGCTTATTTCTTGTTCTTTAGAGAATCTATTGCGTCCAATAAGTCTAATAAAGCTACAGTCAGATCTCCATGATCTCTAATTGTTTGCTTTGCTTGCTTGGCAACAGCTTCCATCTTGGCCAGGTCATTAGAGGCAAGTGCTTCTCTAACTGCGACACCATAAGGCATGATTATTCCCATAGTTGTTGTTTTTTAGTTATTATTTGTTTTGTTTGAGGATTTATCCTTTTTCAGGAAAAAATTTCTACCGGAGAAACTTTCTGATTCCTTAATTACTATAACCAAACTGATGTAGGAAAAGTGCCGGTTCGTTTGGACTCAAACAAGTCAAATTACCTAAAGTCACTGTTCTGCCTTCGTTATTTTTTCCGGTGATAATAATATTCTTCGCTCCAGCCGTTAATTTGCCTAAACGATTTCCGGTATTTACTTCGCTTCCCATTTCATGAGGTGTTCCTGTTCTGGTAGCGATAACATTTCCGGTTCCATTTTCGATTAACACTCTCTGTCCTATTGCCGGTGCCGGAAATAACTGAGAAACTGTAATGTCAGTAAGTTCTCCCAGTGTGATATAAGGAGGTAAAGTTTCAGCATTAATAGTTTCGGATTCAGGTTTACCAAGCGTAATAGTTCTTCCAAACTCAGGTTGTGTTCCCGCATCTGTACAATACATCCACGGAGTAGTAAAAGGAGTCCCATCTTCAGTCTCTCCGCTTGCTATATATCTTTGGTGTACACCCAATTTTGGTTTTTCAGACAGGGTGTTCAAATCCAGGTTATAAAACACTGATTTAATAAGTGTTCCCACCGCATAGGTACCAGTAGCTCCTTCAACTACAGGAAGAATAACGGGTCCAACTCCTCCTCCATGCCATTCTACATAAGGATACACATTTACATTTTTAACTTTTACAGGTATTGGTTGCATAATAATAGTTTTTGTCCTACTCATGAGGCTTTTCAGATCCGCCTTCGCTTTTAACTGTGCGAAACAGTCCGTTTTTTTAAGTGGGTTCTGCTCCACTTTTTTCAATCTCAACTAATTAATAATTAACTAGTTAATTAGATAATTTTCTTTCATTAAATTTCTATATCAAAGCTATTTTAGATATGAAGATCTAATCGAAAAAATGTTATAAAATGAGAATTATCTGTCACAAGAGACAAAAAACAAGACATAAGATAATTCTTAGAAAAACCTCATCAAACAAACTTTCATTTATTTTTGAAAGTTTAAAAACTTTTACTTACATTTGTTTCATGGAATTCAAAGAAGCAAAAAATAAGTTCGTACAAACCTGGGGAGCATTAGGTTCTCAGTGGGGTATTAATAAAACCATGGCGCAGATTCATGCGCTGTTAATGGTTTCGCACGAAGCTGTTTCTATGGAAGACATCATGGAGGAATTACAAATTTCACGCGGAAACGCCAGCATGAACCTGAGAGCTTTAATGGATTGGGGAATTGTGTACAAAGAGTTCAAAGCCGGAGAAAGAAGGGAATTCTTTACTGCTGAAAAAGATCTTGACGAACTGGCCGTAAAAATTGCCAGAGAAAGAAGCAAAAGAGAAATTAAACCTGCTCTTAAAATATTAAAAGAAGTTTCTACAATTGGAGCAAATGATACTGCTGAAGAAAAACACTTTGTCGATCAGACTTCTAAATTGTATGATTTTGTTTTAAAGGCAGATAATATGATGGATAAAATGACCGAATTTAATGAAAATTGGCTGGGACGTCTTGTCCTTAAAATCATGAAATAAAAAAATTTAATCATAACTTTCATTTTTTTCTGAAAGTTTAAAACAACTCAAGCAACTATGAAAACCGCATATTTAAAATACATCAATACATTTGCCATTGCCCTTCCTTTACTAATTGCATTAACCTATCCGTTTTTTGATATAGGTGTTCTCTTATACGCTATATTAGCTATTGCTGCTACCGGCTTTATTCAATTTTGCTTAGCGGTAGTAATGTTTATAGAAAATCCAAGGGATACAAGTATACATATATACATGGCGGGTGTGCTGATCTTCTTCCTACTATGGTTACGCAATCACATTGTTGGTTATGATAACTTTTTAACTGTTATCTTAGTCCCTGCTCCTTTTCTGCTTTCATTTTATCTCTCTTTTTTAGTTTATATAAAACGATAATTATAATTCTCAGGAATTTAAAAAACAAAGCTTTATATTTCATATTTTTCTGAAAGTTTAAAACAAATAATAACTATGAAAAACCTAAACTATTTAAATTACTTTTTTGTTGGATTACCATTAATCTTCTATTCGCTATCGCTAATAATCGAGGAGTTTATATTTTTAGGAATGCTTTCAACAATTCTAACCGGAATATTTCAGGTTACTATCGGAATACAAATGATACGGGATGAACCTCAGGATAAGAATCTTAAAATTTATATAGGAAGCGTTGTGCTGTTTTTTTTCTCACTCTTCCTCTTTTACAAACTGGAATTACATGATTTTTTCAGTTTTACCCTATTTGGCATACCTCCTTTTATCGCAATTTATCTCTCTGTAATAATCTTTAAAAAAGCACACCAATGAATTTCTTAAAAGCAGAATGGAAAAACTTAGCACTTTTTAATTATGAAATTGATGCTAAACTTTTAGAAAAATATACTCCCAGCGGTACCGAAATAGATATTTGGGACAACAAATGTTATGTGAGTTTGGTAGGATTCTTATTTAAAGACACCAAAGTTCTGGGATTAAAGATTCCTTTTCATACTGACTTTGAAGAAATTAATTTAAGATTTTATGTCAAAAGATTTGAAAATGGCGAATGGAGGCGAGGTGTTGTTTTCTTAAAAGAAATTGTTCCAAAAAAATCCATCACTTGGGTTGCAAACACTTTGTATCAGGAACATTATGAAACTAAGAAAATGAGACATAAAATTCTGGAAGATGATAACAATAACACTTTTATCTATCAATGGAAAAATAACCAAAAATGGAATACAATTAAAGTCGACACTAAAAAGAAGACAACAGAAATAGAACTCAATTCTGAAGCTGAATTTATCACTGAACATTATTTCGGCTATACCAAGATTGATGAACATAAGACTTTTGAATATGAAGTCACACATCCGAGATGGAAACAATACAAAGTTTCCAATTATAAAATTGACATCGATTTTGGAGAAACTTACGGACAAGACTTTGAATTTCTTCAAACTCAAAACCCAACTTCGGTTTTTCTGGCTAAAGGCTCAAAAATTACCGTCAAGAACAAAAGAGAAATTGAGTTGATCTCTGTCGAAGAATCTTATACCTAAAATGTTTCATTTTAAAACCAAAAAACTATGAAAACGCTCGAAAACCAAACCCTACTTTACGATGAAGATTGTCCCTTATGCAGTTTGTATACTACTGGCTTTGTAAAAAGCGGCATGTTAGATCAAAACGGAAGAAAATCATACTGTCAATTATCTGAAGAAGAACAAAATTTTGTTGATTTAAAACGCGCTCCAAACGAAATCGCTTTGATTAATAACCAAACAAAAACAGTAACTTATGGAATTGACAGCTTAATTAAAGTTGTCGGTTTTTCTTTTCCGCTTATTGAAAAAATTGCAACTCTAAAACCGATTCACTTTATCCTCAAAAAAATGTATTCTTTTGTTTCCTACAATCGAAAAGTCATTATCCCGGGAAATGTCGTCGAAGAGAACAAATTACAATGTACTCCGGATTTTAATTATAAATATCGCTTTCTGTTTATCGGATTTGCCTTAACGGTAACAAGCACTATTCTTTTTGGTTATGCTAATCTTATTCCGGGTTTACCGAAAACCAGTATTTCAAGAGAAATCATGATTGCATTGGGTCAAATTGTTTTCCAAAGTTTGTTTTTATTCCAATTTGACAGACAAACCATTATGAATTATGCCGGAAATCTAATGACCGTTTCTTTAATGGGTTCCTTAATTTTAAGCCCTGTCCTGCTTCTGAGTAAATTTACACCGCTTTCAGAATTTATTATTTTAGGCTGGTTCGGAGTCACCGTTTTGATTATGTTTTTGGAACATCGCAGAAGAATCAAAATTTTGAAACTTCCTGTTTACTTATCTTACACCTGGATTCTCTATCGAATTATTGCTTTATTCTTCATTTTAAACTGATTTAAAAAATCGTCACAGATTGCACGGATTACCATTCGGGCAATTCGTACCAAAAAAATACAATAATGAACAAGCTCATCATCGCAGCCGGAACAGGATTTCTGGGACAGGTTTTACTACATCATTTCAAAGACAAATTTGAAGAAATTGTTATTCTGACTCGGGGGAAATCACAAATCATTGATGGAATAAAATATGTAAACTGGAATGCCAAAACTTTTTCAGGCTGGGAAAGCGAACTGGAAAATGCTACGGTACTAATTAATCTGGCAGGAAAATCGGTGGATTGCCGCTATACTAAAAAAAATAAACAAGAGATATTATTATCCCGAATTGAAAGCACAAAAATTTTAAACAAAGCCGTTTTAAATTGTAAAAACCCGCCAAAACATTGGCTCAATTCGTCAACTTCTACCATTTACCGTTTTTCTTTAGACAAACAAATGGACGAAGTCGAGGGTGAGATCGGAAATGACTTCTCTATAAATGTGGCTCTCTCGTGGGAAAAAGCTTTTTTTAAAACAGAAACTCCAAATACCCTGAAAACGGCATTACGAACATCGATCGTTTTGGGAAAAAACGGCGGTGCTCTGCTTCCGCTAAAAACTTTGGCTAAAATAGGTTTTGGAGGAAAACAAGGAAAAGGAAATCAATGGATCAGCTGGATTCACGAAGATGATTTTGCACGTGCAATCGAGTTTATAATTAAAAAAGAGATGACCGGAAAAGTAAATATCGTTTCGCCAAACCCTATTTCGAATACTGACTTTATGCAAAAACTTCGAAAAACAGTTGGTGTACCTTTTGGAATTCCACTTCCTAAATTCTTTTTAGAAATCGGGTCTTTTATCATTCGGACAGAAACGGAACTGGTTTTAAAAAGTCGAAATGTGATTCCGAAACGACTTTTAGAAAAAGGTTTTGCGTTTAAGTTTGAAAATATTGATCCGGCTTTTCAGAATCTCTTATCCTAAAAGAATCGAAGTACTGTACTGAAACCCAAAAAACTATGAAAATCACTTTGTGCTAAGTCTCGTATAGTCCCTGCGGGACAGTTATGCGGGGCGAAGTTTATCAATATGTAATCTCTCCGGGATTAATTGCCCCTTGTATTTAATTTTAATTAATCGTCACACTTCAATCCGTGAAACTACTCCTTTCGAAGCAATACAATGCTAATATATCTTATCTCGAAAAAATATCCCGTAAGGGCTTACCAATCAATTAATCTCGGAAAGATTACATATTGGTAACCCGTATCCCCAAACTAAAAAAATAATACCAAAAATGACAGTCCTAAACCTTACAACCCGAATAAAAGCCTCTCAAAAATCAGTATTTGATGCTTCAAGAAATATTGATATTCACCAGCAATCGGCAAGTCCATCAAAAGAAAAAGCTATTGCCGGTGTGACAACTGGCTTAATCCATTTAAATGAAACAGTAACCTGGCGCGGCAAGCATTTCGGTTTTTATCTCACTCACAAAAGTCGGATTACAGCAATGAAACCTTACACCTACTTTGCCGACGAAATGGAACAGGGCATGTTCAAATCTTTCAAACACGAACATTTTTTTGAAGAAAAAGACGGATTTACGATCATGAAAGATAAACTGCAATATGAAACTCCATTTGGGATTTTAGGTGAACTTTTTGATATTTTATTTTTAGAAAAACATCTCACTCGTTTTCTTCTGGAAAGAAATAAAGTTTTGAAAGAAACTACCGAAAACAAAATTAAAGGAACGTAATCATCAGCCACCAAAATATCGGCACACTTTCCACCCAAAAAGAAGTATAATATTTGGAGCGATTGGGGTTCGCAAATACAATAAATAACATCAATATAAAAATCATGATCAGATTGATAAAAGCATCATGATAATAAAACGTAGAAACAAAAACTTCTAAACCCCAAAAAGGAATTAGCAATAAGAGTCCTAAAATTTTGGTTCGTTTTACCCCTATGGTTTGGGGAACCGTTTGTAAATGCGGATCGTCATTGGCCAAATCGATAATTTCAAAAACCAAAACCAGAACAAAAACCAAAACAAAACGCTGAATGCATTTTATAAAAAAATCACTGCTAAAAGGAATTTCGGCATTTATTAAAGGTAAAACCAAGGTAGCCCCTACCCAGCAAACTGCCACGATATAAATTTTTACACCTGCCCAGTTTCGTGCATTTCTCCGATTCGGAAAAAACGGAAGGGTATAAAGTGCCGTTATCAAAAAAATCACAATTGAAACAATTTGAGTAATCCGCGTCAACTGAAAAAAATAATAGCCCACCAAAAACAGTGAAATAAAACTCAAAACAGCAATAATTTTCAACTGATTTCCAATTTTTCTCTTTTGAACACGAACCAAAACATCGTATTTAACAAAATTATACCCCACAATTGTTCCAAAAAAACCAAACAATGCCATCGACTCATCGTACTGAATATGAAACACATGAAAAGTAATCCGAATGAGTGCGTAACATGATAAAGCCACATGAATACTGCCATTCAGGTAAAAATCTAATATGTACTTTAACACTTTCATTATTCAAATCTAATCAATTATTAAGAAACCATATCTTTAATTGAAAATTTCACAAAAAATGAAGTTAAAAATGTGCATTAAATTATTATTAATACTTAATTTTGCGCGACTAAAAAACAACACTTTTACTACTATATGAAAACAGATGCTTTTGCTTTAAGACACATTGGTCCAAGAGAAACAGATCTTCAACACATGTTACAGACTATCGGAGTTGAATCGATCGAACAACTTGTTTATGAAACCCTTCCGGATGATATTCGCCTAAAAGCACCATTAAACTTAGATCCGGCTATGACGGAGTATGAGTTTGCCAACCATATTCAGGAATTAGGAAAGAAAAATAAAGTATTCAAATCATATATTGGTTTGGGTTACCATCCAACAATCGTTCCGGCTCCAATTCAAAGAAACATTTTTGAAAACCCGGGATGGTATACAGCTTATACTCCTTATCAGGCTGAAATTGCTCAAGGTCGTCTTGAAGCTATTTTAAATTTCCAGACTACGGTTATTGAATTAACTGGAATGGAAATTGCCAATGCCTCTTTATTAGATGAAGGAACTGCTGCCGCAGAAGCTATGGCGTTATTATTTGACGTTCGTACACGTGACCAAAAGAAAAACAATACAAACAAATTCTTTGTTTCTGAAGAAATTTTACCACAAACTTTATCTATTCTTCAAACACGTTCAACTCCGGTTGGAATTGAATTAGTGGTTGGAAACCATGAAACATTTGATTTTTCAAATGAATTTTTCGGAGCTATTTTACAGTACCCGGGAAAATATGGTCAGGTAAGCGATTACAGCGCTTTTGTTGCTAAAGCAAAAGAAAATGAAATTAAAGTTGCCTTCGCTGCTGATATTTTATCATTAGCTGCTTTAACTTCTCCTGGAGAAATGGGAGCTGCTGTAGTGGTTGGAACTTCACAGCGTTTTGGTGTACCAATGGGCTATGGCGGACCTCATGCTGCATTCTTTGCCACTAAAGAAGAATACAAACGATCTATGCCGGGCCGTATCATTGGTGTTTCGATCGATGTAAACGGAAACCGTGCGTTACGTATGGCGTTAGGAACTCGTGAGCAACACATTAAACGTGAAAAAGCGACTTCAAATATTTGTACTGCTCAGGTATTATTAGCGGTTATGGCCGGAATGTACGCGGTTTACCACGGACCAAAAGGGTTACAATACATTGCAAACAAAGTTCATGCATCGGCGGTTACTGCTGCTGAAGCTTTAAATAAATTAGGCGTTTACCAAACCAACACTGCTTACTTTGATACTATTTTAGTAAAAGCTGACGCACAAAAAGTAAAAGCTGTTGCGGAGAAAAACGAAGTAAACTTCTTCTATCCTGATGCCGAATCCATTTCGATTTCATTCAACGAAACGACTTCAATTGCAGACATCAACCAAATTATTGCCATTTTTGCTGAAGCTTTAGGAAAAGAAACTTTTACCGTTTCTGAATTATCTGAGGCAAGTCAGTTACCGGCTTCATTAGAAAGAACATCTCCTTTCTTAACACATGATGTATTCAACAATCATCATTCAGAAAGTCAGTTGATGCGTTACATCAAAAAATTAGAACGTAAAGATTTATCATTGAATCATTCGATGATTTCATTAGGTTCTTGTACAATGAAATTAAACGCAGCTTCAGAAATGCTTCCTTTATCAATGCCTAACTGGAACAGCATTCACCCTTTTGCACCAGTTGAACAGGCAGAAGGTTACATCACCATGCTTAAAAAATTAGAGCAGCAGTTAAATGTAATTACCGGATTTGCGGGAACAACATTACAGCCTAACTCAGGAGCGCAAGGAGAATATGCCGGTTTAATGGCTATTCGTGCTTACCACATGTCAAGAAACGATGGTCACCGTAATGTATGTTTGATTCCTTCATCAGCTCACGGAACCAATCCTGCTTCTGCAGCTATGGCCGGAATGAAAATCATTGTAACCAAAACTACTCCTGAAGGAAACATTGACGTAGAGGATTTAAGAGAAAAAGCGATCGAACATAAAGATGATTTATCTTGTTTAATGGTAACCTATCCTTCTACTCACGGAGTTTTCGAATCTTCAATCATTGAAATTACTAAATTAATCCACGACAATGGCGGATTAGTATATATGGATGGTGCTAATATGAATGCTCAGGTTGGTTTAACTAACCCGGCTACAATTGGTGCTGACGTTTGTCACTTAAACTTACACAAAACATTCGCTATTCCTCACGGTGGCGGTGGACCTGGAGTTGGACCAATCTGTGTGAACGAAAAACTGGTTCCTTTCTTACCAACAAACCCAATCCTTAAAGTAGGTGGTGAACAAGCGATAACAGCTATCTCCTCTGCACCTTACGGATCAGCTTTAGTATGTTTAATTTCTTACGGCTACATCACAATGATGGGTGGTGAAGGATTAAAAAGTGCTACAGAACATGCTATTTTGAACGCTAACTACATGAAAACACGTTTCGAAGGGCACTACCCAATCCTTTATACAGGAGAATGCGGAAGAGCAGCTCACGAAATGATCTTAGATTGCCGTTCGTTTAAAGAAAACGGAATTGAAGTTGGTGATATCGCGAAGCGTTTAATGGATTATGGTTTCCATGCTCCTACCGTTTCTTTCCCGGTTGCCGGAACTTTAATGATTGAACCTACAGAATCTGAAGATTTAGCAGAGTTAGATCGTTTTTGTGATGCGCTTATCTCAATCAGAAAAGAAATTGAAGCTGCAACAGCTGATGATAAAAACAATGTATTAAAAAATGCACCTCATACATTAGCGATGTTAACTGCTGACACTTGGGATTTCCCTTATTCGAGAGAAACAGCAGCTTACCCATTAGAATACATTGCCGACAATAAATTCTGGCCTTCAGTTCGTCGTGTAGATGACGCGTACGGAGACAGAAATTTAGTTTGCAGCTGTGCTCCTATTGAAGCTTATATGGAAAACTAAAAACTAAGGTTTTCTTTTAATATAATATCCAAATCCGACAGGTTTTAAAAACCTGTCGGATTTTTTATTTCAACACATTTTCCTACTTATGTTTCATTTATAACAAATCAAAAAACACTTTTTACTCTAAGAGAAAAATCACACTCGTAAACCGCCGATCGCAAACGTTTGAAATCTCGCTAAAATCTATAATTCATTATAAAATAACCAATATATCTCCCAAAAAATTATTATTCCTCAATTATATGCGTGCATAGTATTTTTTATGATAGTTATCATGATTTTATTTATACTTTAGCCCTAAATTTACCGGACAATAAAGGAATAATGAAAATAAAAATAATAGGTATAGGAAGTTACATTCCTACTCAAGAAGTAAGCAATACTGACTTTGGTGATCATGTTTTTTTAAATGAGGACGGAACTCCTTTTGGTTACCCTAACGAAGTTGTAATAAAAAAATTCAAAGGCATCACCGGTATCGAAAATCGTCGTTATGCCGAAGACCAACATACCTCATCTGATTTGGCCTTTTTTGCTTCCGAAAAAGCTCTTGAAAATGCTAAAATAGATCGCGAAACCTTAGACTACATCATTTACGCACATAATTTTGGTGACGTAAAAGCAGGAACCCATCAAACTGATATTCTTCCAAGTTTAGCCACGCGTGTAAAAAACAAACTAGGAATTAAAAATCCTAAATGTGTGGCTTATGATATTATTTTTGGCTGTCCGGGCTGGATTGAAGGTGTCCTGCAGGCGAATGCCTTTATAAAATCAGGCATGGCAAAAAGAGTGATGGTCATTGGTTCTGAGACACTTTCAAGAGTGGTTGACGATCACGATCGTGATTCAATGATTTATTCAGATGGTGCAGGTGTTTCTATTTTAGAAGCTTCTGATGATGAAGCAGGATTACTATCTTATGAAAGTGCCACTTTTGCAACTGATGAAGCCAACTACCTATTCTTTGGAAAATCATACAACCCTGATTTAGATCCAGACATTAAATACATCAAAATGTACGGGCGTAAAATTTACGAATTTGCCTTAAGTCAGGTACCATGTGCGATGAAAAGCTGTCTTGATAAAAGTGGAATATCCATTGATGAAGTGAAAAAAATTCTGATTCATCAGGCCAATGAAAAAATGGACGAAGCCATTATTGCCCGTTTTTATAAACTATACGGAAAAACACCTCCCGAAAACATTATGCCAATGTGCATACATGATTTAGGAAATTCCAGTGTTGCTACAGTACCAACTCTTTATGATTTATTGATTCAGGGTAAACTGGAAAATCACGAAATAAATAAAGGTGATGTTGTTATTTTTGCCTCTGTTGGAGCAGGAATGAATGTCAATGCTTTTGTGTACAGATATTAGTTTTTAAGTCGCAGTTTACAGTATGCAGTCGCAGTTTGCAGTATACTGAATACTGTCACTGAATACTGTGACTGTAAACTGCGACTGTAAACTGCGACTGCATACTGTAAACTAAAAAAGTCCGTATCCTATGGTGCGGACTTTTTTTAGTATATTTGCGACCTAATTATAAAATCAAGAACGAGAAATTGTTTCGTTCCTCGCAATGACTATGTACGAAAAAACGTTTCCCAATAAAAGATTCAAACTTACTTTAGAATTTTTACAAAAACACGTTAAAACATCAGAGACTATTTTTGATTTTGGTGTACCAAATCCATTCTCTAAGATAATGGAAGAAAATGGTTATACTGTAAAAAATACAAAAGGTGAAGATCTGGACAACGATCAAACGGCTTTACAAACGGAAGAATATAGTGTTTTTACCGCTTTTGAAATTTTCGAGCATTTGCTTAATCCTTATACCATTCTGCAAAATGTAAAATGTGATAAATTGTTAATATCAATTCCGTTGCGTTTATGGTTTTCATCTGCATATCGTTCTAAAACTGATATGTGGGACAGACATTATCATGAATTTGAAGACTGGCAATTGGATTGGCTTTTAGAAAAAACAGGCTGGAAAATTACCGATCGTCAAAAATTTACACATCCGGTAAAAAAGTTTGGTTTCAGACCTTTATTGAGATATTTCACACCTAGATACTATATAGTTGTAGCTGAAAAAGTTAAGAACTAAGATTGCTGATTAACGATTTTTGATTTTTGATTTTTAGATGACTTTCACAGAATCTAAAATCTAAAATCTAAAATCTAAAATTCTTAAAATGAAGTATTACATCGTCATTCCGGCTCACAACGAACAGGATTTAATTGGCTTGACCTTACAGTCTTTGGTTTCACAAACTGTTTTACCCTCAAAAGTTGTTGTGGTAAATGACAATTCAACAGATCGAACCGAAGAAATCGTACTGGATTTTGCAAAAGAAAATTCTTTTATTTCTGTTGTAAACAAAACATCCGATGCGATTCATATGCCGGGAAGTAAAGTGATTCAGGCGTTTCAGAAAGGCTTTGAAACTTTGGATTCCGACTATGATATTATGGTAAAAATAGACGGTGATCTTATTTTTCCTTCCAATTATTTCGAAACTATTATCGCACATTTTCAGTCTGACTCAAAAGTCGGAATGGCGGGAGGTTTTTGTTATATTGAAAAAAATGGAGACTGGGTTTTAGAAAACCTTACTGATAAAGATCATATTCGTGGAGCACTCAAAGCCTATCGCAAGGAAACATTTCAGCAAATTGGCGGTTTAAAACCTGCTATGGGCTGGGACACTGTAGACGAACTGCTTTGTAAATATTACGGATGGAAAATTGTCACTGACACTACTTTACACGTAAAACATCTGAAACCAACGGGTGCTAACTATAACAAAACCGCCCGATACAAACAAGGCGAAGCATTTTATACTTTAGGATATGGTTTCTGGATTACCGCAATTGCATCGGCTAAACTGGCCATGATGAAGAAAAAACCATTTCTCTTTTTGGATTATATCCGTGGATTCTGGAAAGCAAAAAAAGCAAAAACGCCATTACTCGTTACTCCGGAACAAGCTAAATTTATTAGAAATTACCGCTTTCAAAAAATGAAAGAAAAGTTAATTTGATTCGGAAACCAACCGAAAAGACTTAACTCATAACCCAAAACTCATAACTTCTTTTTACCTTAGCCAATATTTGTAAAACTATGATGCTAATTCGTTACTTATCCCAGGTTGGGAAATATTTTTTAATGCTGAAAGAGATTTTCAATAAACAGACCAAATGGCCTGTTATGCGACAATTAATTTTTAAAGAAATTGATGATTTAATTATTGACTCTCTGGGTATCGTTTGCTTTATCTCTTTCTTTGTTGGAGGTGTTGTTGCGATTCAAACGGCTTTAAACTTAACTAATCCTTTAATCCCAAAATATTTAATTGGTTTTGCTACACGTCAATCTGTGATTTTGGAGTTTGCTCCTACTTTTATTTCGGTAATTATGGCCGGAAAAATGGGATCCTTTATTACTTCAAGCATCGGAACTATGCGTGTTACAGAGCAAATCGATGCTTTGGAAGTTATGGGAGTAAACTCTCTTAACTATCTTGTTTTCCCTAAAATTATTGCTTTACTATTATATCCTTTTGTGATTGGAATCAGTATGTTCCTGGGGATTTTTGGTGGATGGCTGGCAGGTGTTTACGGAGGTTTTACGAGCAGCAATGACTTTATAATTGGAGCCCAAATAGAATTCATTCCTTTTCACATCGTTTATGCTTTTATTAAAACTCTAATATTTGCTATGCTGTTGGCTACCATTCCTTCTTTTCACGGTTATTATATGAAAGGCGGAGCACTAGAAGTAGGTAAGGCCAGTACGGTATCGTTTGTTTGGACCTCGGTTTCAATCATTCTTTTTAATTATATACTAACACAATTGTTACTAGGATCATGATAGAAGTAAAAAATTTAGAAAAATCATTTGGCGACAGCAAAGTTCTGAAAGGTGTTTCGACCGTTTTTGAAACTGGAAAAACGAACTTAATTATTGGACAAAGTGGATCCGGAAAGACTGTTTTATTAAAAAGCCTGTTAGGAATTCATACTCCTGATAATGGAACTATTGAATTTGATGGCCGCGTTTATTCAGAACTGGATCCGGATGAAAAAAGAGAATTAAGAACTGAAATCGGAATGGTTTTTCAGGGAAGTGCTTTATTTGATTCGATGACCGTTGAAGAAAATGTAGCATTCCCGTTAAAAATGTTTACTAACGACAACAGAGCTAAAATCAAAGAACGTGTTGATTTTGTTTTGGAAAGAGTAAACTTAATTGATGCCCATAAAAAATTACCGTCTGAAATTTCGGGAGGAATGCAGAAGCGTGTTGCAATTGCACGTGCTATTGTAAACAATCCGAAGTACTTATTTTGCGATGAACCCAACTCCGGTCTGGACCCCAATACTTCTACTCTGATTGATAATCTGATCAAAGAAATTACAGAAGAGTACAACATTACTACAGTTATTAATACTCACGATATGAACTCGGTAATGGAAATTGGTGAGAATATTGTATTCTTAAAAAAAGGAGTTAAAGCATGGCAGGGAACTAAAGAAGAAATCTTCAGAACAGATAACGAAGCCATTGTGAAATTCGTCTATTCTTCCAATCTGTTTAAAAAAGTACGCGAAGCCTATTTGAAAGGATAAGATTTTAAAATTCTAAAAAAAATAAATTCCAAATTCCAACTTTATAAGTATCGGAATTTGGAATTTTTTATTGAGTTTCCCAAGAAATTTGGGATTTGGAATTAAAAAAATTGGCATTTTATTGCATTAACTCCACTTCGGCATTTGGATTGAACAGGTATGTTTTTCCTGAGCTAATTTCGATACATTCAAAACGTTTGGTTCTAACGGCCAATTTCTTGAATACTTTACCATTTTTAATCTTGAATACACTTCCATAGGGAATTTCAAAAACATAGTTCTTATCGTTGTCCGAATCGTATTGTTTTAACGCCAAAGACAAGGTGGTATCCGTATCACTACTTGCTGACGGATTCTTAAAATGCCGGGCCAATAACGGCAATAAAGTACTTGGGAAAATCTCAGGACGAATAAAAGGAACCATCATTCTTTGAAAGGTAAACTTCCATTCATTTCCATGAGGTTTAATATTTCTGCCAAACTTTTCGAACGCCACTAAATGCGAAATTTCATGAATCAGCGTGATCAGAAAACGATATTTATTCAAACTTGCATTCACCGTAATTTCATGTTTACCACTAGGCCCTCTTCTGTAATCCCCATGACGCGTCTGACGCTCATTCACGATTTTCAGATGAACCTGATTGGCAACAATCAAATCAAAAACAGGCCTTACAGCATGCTCCGGTATATATTTAGCTAAAGTTTCGCTCAAAATAATTATGAATTATAAAGTATGAGTTATTAATTCTAGTTCAGATTCTTTTTTGATGTAATTAGGATGCTTTTGATAATTTTCAACACTTCCTCACATTGATTGTGCATGGATTCAAACTCTAAAATCGAAACATAATCAGTTGCCCGTAAAAGCTCTAACCAATACAGTGACTCGTCACACTCTTTTTGAGAAATTGATAATTTATGTATAAAATCAGCTTTGCTTTGTGCATTAATAGCTTCACGAACATTTGCTCCTACTGAAGTAACAGAACGTAAAAATTGTTTACTCATTATAAATTCTTTCTTTTCAGAAATTAAGTATTTATAAAAATTAACTCCTCTAACTGCTAGTTCAAAACTTTTAATTTTAATAATACTTTCACTCATAACTCAAAATTCATACTTCATAATTAACTACGGATTCGTGGATGAAACTTCTAAAACCTTTCCGTTAAAATATTTATTTCCGTTGAGCGTAAAATCATAAATGTAGGTTGCCATTCCTTCGGCAGATATTGGCGCCTGATAACCCGGGAAAGCTTCATTTAGCATTTCGGTCTGAACGGAGCCCAGTGCCAAAACATTAAATGAAATTCCTTTTTCTTTATATTCTTCCGCCAGTAATTCGGTCAAAGTAATTACAGCTCCTTTACTGGAACTATAAGTAGCTAAACCTGCAAATTTCAGACTTCCTCTTACACCGCCCATAGAACTGATTGTGATCACATGACTTCCACTTTGAAGATAAGGAAGACAAATACGGGTTAAGTTGGCAACCGCAAAAACGTTCACTTTATAAATACTCTCAAAATCGGACTGAGTGGTTTCAGCAAAAGGCTTTAACAACAATGCACCTGCGTTGTGAACCACTGCATCCACTCTCTTCCAGGAAGACGAAAGAAATTGATCTACTTCTTGTAAAGCTGCTTCATCAGACAGATCTATTGACAAACAACTAATGTTTTGGTGCTCCAAAAGTGTCTGAGGTGTTTTTCTCGAAATTGCCAAAACCTGATGGCCTGCATTAGCAAACTGCAATGCCAATTCGTAACCAATTCCACGACTGGTTCCGGTAACAATAATATTTTTCATAAAGCAAAAATAAGCAAATCGAATAAAAGGACAGAATTATTTATTCATCGTAATTTCTTCTGCAGGTGTGATTGCAATTTTGGTCACTGCCGGCAGAAACTCCTGAATAAAAGAAGTCATATGTGGAATATCCATTACTTTAAATTCGTCTGAAACATGGTGATAAAAGTCGAAGTTTTCGAAGTCGAAAGTACTTATAGACTGACATGGCTTTTTGAAGGCCTCATAAAAAGAATAATTATCAGATCTATAAAACAGCTTGTATTCTGCTTCTTTTGGTAAAAAACCAATAGTCTTTTTACCCGTGTATTCATTTATTTTCACAGCCATATTGGTTTTATCAAAACCGGTAATATAGGCTAAATAATCCCGTTTCATAGGTACACCAATCATTTCGATATTCAATTGTGCGTATAAATTAAAATTTTGCTTTTTAAGTTTTTGCACGAGGCTTTTAGAACCTAACAGTCCTTTTTCTTCTCCGGCAAAAAACACAACAAGAATACTGCGTTTGTTTGATTTTGTTTCGCTAAAATACTTTGCCATCTCTGCAACTGCTGTAACTCCGGACGCATCATCATTCGCTCCGTTAAAAACAACGTCTGCCTGTTGTTTTTTCTCTAATCCGATGTGATCGTAATGCGCACTCAGGACCACGAATTCTTTTTTCAGCACAGGATCGGTTCCTTCTATCACTCCCACAATATTATAGGCTGGTGTTTTAAAGTTGGTCAATGTGTCTTTATAAGCAGTAAAATAAGGTCCCACATGGTTCTTTTTTAAAAAATTTTCTAAAAAAGCGGCTGCCTTTTCGATACCTTTTGTACCTGTTTCACGACCTTCCATCTCATCGGAAGACAGTTCTTTCAGAAAATCTGAAACTTCAGATTCTTTTACTTTATAGACAACTTCAATAGGTTTTGAAACAGCTGTTGAAGATGTAGTGTTTACTGTAACGGGATTTGATTTACAGGCCAGAAAAACAAAAGGAAGTAGAAAATAAAGTTTTTTCATAAAGAATGATTTAATTGTGCTTCAGGAGCTAAACCTCTAAAGCAGTCGATTTAAAATATTTTTTATACACTTTAAATACCTGAATAGTCCCTAAAACCATAAAAAATACGGGAATAAAAACAGGCATCACGTACCTTGATAATGGATTACTTTTTTCAAAAATAGTCTGTAAAACCACAATCAGGCTTAACATCCCAAAAAAAATACCAATCAAAGTTCCTGCAATATAATAATATTTTAACTTTTTTTCTACGACAATATGCTTTCCGTTAAGCAAATACAGATTCCAGCTCGTCCAAAAAGGCAGTTGTAAAAAATTGAAACAATTTAAAATCATTCCGATAACAAATGGCGAATACCCTAAATACTCCCTTAATTTATCGTTTGACTTGTCGGTTTGATGAAACCCATAATAAAAGACAAAAGCCAGAACAAACATAAATCCGATAGCAAAAAAATCAATTAGCTTCATTAATTTTTTATTACCGATTAATTCTCTGGCAAAAAGCAAAGTAAAATAAATGACAAAACTTTCTACAAAAATGACTCCGAACAGAAAGAAAACCAAATTAAAAAGTCCTGATTTTGAATAAATCTCCAAACCCACTACATTTAAATATCCTAATGGGATCGATCCGATGAAGCTCACCAAAAATCCGATTGAAATATTCTTTAACCTTTTCATTTTTTAAAAATTTACAATCTTACTGTTCTGAGTCAAATGCAGTTTGTATTCCCGGATTCCAACTTTGTAATTCAGATATGGGACTCCCTTTTTATGATTCGCAGCACTGATCTCATACATATAAGTGATGTGTCTTGCCAGTTCTTTCCAGGCAAACCAAACAGAATGTTTCGGATCGTAAATATGCGTGGGTTCACTGGCTGCCCCGTTAAGTTCTACAACCTGAAACTTTTCTCCGCGTTCTAATTCTTCGAAAGTGTTGTACATAATATCAAAACGCCCAAAGTAAAATTCCGGAACCTCTTTAGCAATTTTATCAATCATTGCGGTTAACTTTGGCGTGATCCAATCGCTCCCATCCAAAAATTTTGCGCCACGAGCATGATTCCCGAAAGGAACCAAATTTACTCTTTCACCATATTTCAAAACCTGTTGCAACTGATCTCCGTATTCCTCTCTTAAAACATCAAGCTGTAATTGAAATCTTGGCGTTTTACAGATTAACCCTTCAATCGTTGAGATTCCATCACCGGTAACAATTAAAAATTCTTTCGAAACAATTCCGGTAATTTTGCCTTCTTTTTCGTGTGGATGACGCACGTAAAAAATACCAACTTCATTTTTAAATGGAATCAAATCCTGCAATAAGAAATCAAAATTTGCTTTACCGGCATATTCACTCAACTCAAAAACATTTCTTATTTTTTTCACACCGGACCCCCTTAAACCGATATCAGGTTTAGCAATTAAAGGAAAATAAATTCTGTTTTCGACTATTTTTTCTACAATATTATTTAGCCCCGTATTCTCTTTGATCAAAATAGTATTGGGATAACATTCTCTGGGAAGCAAATCATAAATTTGTTTTTTACTTTCCATTATAAACCCGCCGTTTTTTATCTTCGGATTAGACGCATTAAAGAAGAATACTGATCTTGCTTTGATGGCATAATAGGCCCAAAGGAAATAAATAGGAACGTACAGCACTTTAAAAGGCCAGTACTCCCAATTGGTTACTTTATGAAAAAATAGTTTCATCTTTACTACATTAAATACTTATAAAAGAAGTCGAGAACTCCTTTGTTTTAATTAAATCGTAATACTTCATAGTACCTTTATTCTGCTTGATTACAACCTGAGTGATGCTAAGTGTTTTCAAAACATTTTCTCTATTAATGACCAATCCGTTTTCAGAATCATCATTCCGAGTGTTTTTATGAAAATCTAACATATCGGTAGAGAAGATTTCATCCTTACCTTCTAAAAATTCAAAAAACCAATTGGAGCGTTTCTTTCTAATTTCCGGAGGGTACAAAGTAACCGATGACCAGATGTGATTCTTTGAACTCTCCAACAATGTCTTAATTTTTACCAGACCATCCCAAATCAGTTCGTACAATTCTTCATTCTGATACAAAACCAATGTAAACGGTTCGATATCTTCCAGATTAATTTCATCCCAAAAATCCTTGGGCGACAAACTCGAAATCATATCGAGAGCAATCAGTCCCCTGCTTTTTCTATACAAAAATGAAATCCTATGCTTCTCTGTACCTCCATTCAAAAGTACCAGCACAGTTCCATTTTTATCTACGGCAAACCACGTCCCTCCCGCTTTTGAATCTTTTGGATACATAATAGTTTTACCGTTCTGGCAATAGTTTCTGGGTGCAATAGCTTCTGGACGGATTACTTTTTCATCCCGATTTGAAGTAATCATTACCACTCCGTTATGGTTGACGAAACTTACTGTACACATTGTTTTCTGTATTCTATAGTGGAACGGGCCACCCCAAAATTCTCATGAATCAAAACATCTTTAAACGGCATAACGGCCACTTTGATCAAAGCCTGATGGTGAATACAATGCTCCAGATTGTATAACAATTCTCTGTAATAATTGCTTTGAATTCTAAGAGCGAGCCCATCTATTACCTGTTCTAGATAAATGGTTTTGTTCTCACTTTTCAAATCTGCTTTTATTCCCGCTATAAGTTCTTTTGCATAAGCAGTTTCCGTTTGCATTCGAATATTTCTCTCGCGGTTATCGTAATTTACAACTCCTGAATTGTAACCCTTTTCCAGACCTATAAACATTTCCAGAATGTGTCGTAAATGCTCGCCAATTGTTGCATTATGGAGAGCAGGGCAAGGTCTTGCATAATCTGCATCTGTCAATTGACCTAACAGATCATCGAGTTCATCTAAACTGTGGCGTATTGATTTTAGTAACATGGCTATTTTAAATTTAGAAGATTAAACAATTTACTTTTATTGAAATAAAGTAATCCTAAACAACATAATAAGGTGATAAGGGCCAGTAAAAAAAGTAAGCCTCCATCATTCTGAACTGAAATTCCCAAAACAAATAAATGAGATAGTATAGCACCCGCCATCACTCCACATCCGCCCAAAGCTCCAATCCATGTTGTTTTTGGAATTAAAATTAAAATCGCAACAACCAATTCGGCTATTCCTGATCCAATTCTTCCGTATGGTTCAATTCCTAAAGTCGAAAAAATATAAATACTTTCTTCTGCTCCGCTGAATTTAAAAAACAAGGTTTGCAACAAAATTCCAGCCGCTATAATCCTTAAAGCCCAGATTATTTTTTCTGATTTTTCCATCTTGTTACCTGTTTATTTTTTTCCAGTTCTCGTCGGCCTGCGTTTTCAGATTGGTCTGATTTTTATTCCAGCTTTTCAAAGTATTATTAAAATAGGCATTGTAAAACAAATAGAGTTTACCGTCGATAATTTTAAACGTTTCCGGATTTATTTCCACTTTATCTCCGGAACTTCCCAGAGCATAGGCACACCAGCCTCCGTATTGCGGTTCATATTTTGAGGGATTTTTAAAAAATTCCTGTTTATTTTCGTTTGAAGAAAATTTATAAATCACCCCCTGATAAGAAGCTGATAATTCATTCTTCCCTTTAATCGCTTTTCCCGGACTAAAATAGGCCACAGGATCGTAGCCCTGAATCGCTACTTTATTTTCCAGATTGTACTGACTTAATCTTTTCGCATCATTCTGAGCAAATGAAATACCCGAAACCAAAATCAATACAAAAAATAACAGCTTTTTCATCTTGTTTTATTTTAGGTTTTTTAATACTGAAACGAGTAATTCAGTCGAAATGCGATGCTTAAAATCAGGAGCAATGTACTCGAATGCAATCTCACCATTTGGATTCACAACAAAAACTGACGGAACGGGTAAGAAACTTTTATTGACTCCTTTAGAATGTACGTTAATTACTGATTTATAGTTTTCAGGAGCTTCATAAGCAATTCCAATCGCTTTGGTAAATTCTCCTTCAGAATCAGAAAGCAAAGTATATTTTACTTTATCTTTTTCTTCTGTAATTTTTAAATTCTCCGGAGCATCAGGACTTATTGCAATAATCTGATATCCAAGATCCAGAATTTGTTTCTCTGCTTCAGCTAACGCCTGCAGGTGCATATTACAATAAGGGCACCAGCCACCGCGATAGAAAACTAAAATCGTTTTTTTCTTTTCAAGCAAATCAGAGATTTTTACTGCTGCATTTTCAACTGATTTTAATGTGGTATTTGGAATTTTCTCTCCTATTAATAAAGGAGCAATATCGGTCGCCATTTTAGGAAGCGAACTTTGCGCAGTAGCAACAGTACATAAGGCTACTAAAGCAATAAAAAATACTTTTTTCATAATTTTTACTTTTACATCTTAATTTGATAATGTAAAATTACGGTGGTATGAAAAAGGCAAATGTCGGCTAATTTACACTTAGCCTAAAATAATTTAGATTTTGGTAATATCAACAATAACAATCTCTTTTCTATTGTAATGTATCAGTTCATTCGTTTCCATCTCGTTCAACAATTGGGTTGCCGTTTGTCTTGAAGTACAAATAATTTGTGCAATATCATTCTGGGTCAAATAGTTTTCCATCGTTACCGAATTCCCTTCCGCTACTCCTTCCTTATCGGCCCAGTCTTTAAGAAACTGATACAATCTGGTTTTGGCATCTTTAGAAACTAAATTGGCATAACTGTTTTTAATCCGTTTCATTTTCAAACCGACAAATTTGGTATACGAAAGTGCGAGCGTTGGATTTCTCAACAATAAATCTTCAAAATCTGACATCAGGAAACTACAAATCGCAACATCGTCCGAAAGTACTTTTGCATATTCTTCATTCTTGGCATCCGTTTCCAAAGTCAGTTCTCCAAATAAATCTCCTTTCTGAATGATGTCTTTTATGGTTTCATTACCTTCTTCATCGATCGATACGATTTTAATATTCCCTTTTTTGAGTAAAAATATACGGGGTAAATCTGAAGTAGAAAAGTAAATAATCTCTCCTTTTGACGCTTTTTTAAAACCTGTGATAATACACAATTGCTTGATCTGCGAGTAACTCAAAGTTCGAAACAATTTGTGGTCCCGCAAATACCAGTATTTTAAATCTTCGTACATAAAAAAGTTTATTTCTGTAAATATAACGAAATTAAAATCCAAACAAAAACCCTTTCAGACATCGAAGAGTCTGAAAGGGTTTGGATTATCAAAGTTTCGAAGAGATTTATCCTGCAATAACAGCTCTTGAAATTACAATTTTCTGAATTTCTGAAGTTCCTTCGTAAATCTGAGTAATTTTTGCATCACGCATTAAACGCTCTACATGGTACTCTTTTACGTAACCGTTACCTCCATGAATCTGAACCGCTTCAACAGCGGTATCCATTGCTACTTGCGATGCAAACAATTTCGCCATCGCACCACTTACATCATAATTTTTATGTTGGTCTTTATCCCAAGCTGCTTTCATACACAAATGACGTGCTGCTTCAATATTAACCGCCATATCTGCCAATTTAAAAGCAATGGCCTGGTGGTTGCAAATTTCAGTTCCAAAAGCTTTACGCTCTTTAGAATATTTTAAAGCCAGTTCATAAGCTCCTGAAGCAATTCCTAAAGCCTGAGAAGCAATTCCGATACGCCCTCCGGCAAGCGTTTTCATGGCAAATTTAAATCCGAAACCGTCTTCTCCGATTCTGTTTTCTTTAGGAACTTTTACATCACTAAACATTAAAGAGTGTGTATCAGAACCACGGATTCCCATTTTTTGTTCTTTTGGCCCAATAGAAAAGCCTGGCATGTCTTTCGTCATGATCAAAGCGTTGATTCCTTTGTGTCTTTTCTCCGGATCCGTTTGTGCAATCACTAAATAAACAGATGCTGTATTTCCGTTGGTAATCCAGTTTTTCGTTCCGTTTACCAAATAGTGATCTCCCATATCAACCGCAGTTGTTTTTTGTGAAGTAGCATCACTACCCGCCTCAGGCTCACTCAAACAAAATGCTCCGTGAATCTCTCCTGATGCTAAACCTGGTAAATACTTTTGTTTTTGTTCTTCAGTTCCAAATTCCTGCAGTCCCCAACAAACTAATGAGTTGTTTACAGACATCACTACAGAAGCTGATGCATCTACTTTTGAAATTTCTTCCATCGCAATTACATAAGAAATGGCATCCAGTCCGCTTCCTCCATATTTAGGATCAACCATCATTCCCAGGAATCCTAATTGCCCCATTTTTTTTATTTGTTCTGTCGGAAAAATTTGTTTTTCGTCACGTTCAATAACTCCCGGCAGCAATTCGTTTTGAGCAAAATCTCTTGCAGCTTGTTGAATCATTAAATGTTCTTCGGTAAGATTAAAATCCATAGTTATCCTGTTTTATTTTTCTCAGCTTAACCCGATTTAAAATATCGAAATTAAGATGACGGTTATTTTTGTTTTGTTTTTTTGAATTGCTCTTTTCTGTAAAAAGGCTTCCAAAGATAAATTTTAAAAGTGAGTTTAACAATGCGCGCATATAAATTTACTAGATCGGCAATAATTACGATAACGTTTTCGTTATAATCTTAAAAATTTAGCGTAACACGCATCAAATTTGCAATCATTACTCTAAAAAACAAGAATAAAATACACGATCAAAAAAGTCCGATTCTAAAATTTTAGTAAAGTTTAGTTTTTTCAAAAGATTAAACAATTCTTAAAATATACGGTTTCCCGTAAAACAACTCTTACTAATTTGATTACTAATCTTATACAAACAAAAAAAGCAAAATTGAGTCAAAAAAAACATATTTAAGAACGCTATAAAATTGATAAATTAACATTATTTTTGCTCAATAATTATAATTTCCATAAAACATGAAAAAAAGTTTACTTCTACTTACATTCCTTTTTAGTATACAATTCTCAACCGTTTCAGCCCAGACTCAGCTTGATGTGAATGGCGTAACAGTTCCAAGAAAAATTGAATTTCAAGGCAAAACTTTACAGCTTAATGGTGCTGGAGGCCGATCAAAAATGTGGTTGGAAGTTTATGTTCAGGCCTTATATTTATCGCAGCTAAGTCAGGATCCACAATTTATTATTGACAGCGATACCGAAATGGCAATCCGAATTGAAATTACCTCTTCAATGGTTTCTTCAAGTAAACTGACCAAAGCGATGAATGCCGGTTTCGAAAAATCTACGGGAAGCAATCTTACGCAATTACGTCCCCGAATCGAAGAATTTAAAACTTTTTTAAGTGACATGATTACTGAAAAAGATGTATTTGTTCTTGCTTATAATCCGCTTGATCAAACAGTCAATGTTTACAAAAATGAAGTTTTGAAAGGAAAAATTCCTGGATTTGATTTCAAAAAAGCATTATTCGGAATCTGGCTTTCAGACAAACCCGTTGATGAGACATTAAAAAAACACTTATTAGGAATCTAATTTGTTAGATTTATAAAATTCTAAAGCCGAAAACGTATTGTTTTCGGCTTTCTTTTTTCTCTTCGCTAAAATTTTGACACGAGATACATTATTCGCATTATTCTATTTTATACTTTTACGCAAACTAAACATATCTCAACAAAATGAAAGATTTATTACAGCAATTTGAAAATAAAGCACCTGAAATTGTTTTTAACTGGAAAGATTCCGAAACAGAAGCCGAAGGATGGACTGTTATCAACTCACTGCGCGGTGGAGCTGCGGGTGGAGGAACAAGAATGAGAAAAGGCTTAGATATGAATGAAGTTTTATCGTTGGCCAAAACCATGGAAGTTAAATTTTCTGTTTCAGGACCAGCCATTGGAGGTGCCAAATCAGGAATAAATTTTGACCCAAATGATCCACGTAAAAAAGGAGTATTACAACGTTGGTACAAAGCCGTTTCACCTTTATTAAAAAGTTACTACGGAACTGGGGGAGATTTAAATGTAGATGAAATTCACGAAGTAATTCCAATGACCGAAGAATGTGGTGTATGGCATCCGCAGGAAGGCGTTTTCAACGGACACTTCAAACCTACCGAAGCAGATAAAATTAATAGAATCGGACAATTGCGTCAGGGTGTTATCAAAGTAATCGAAAACCCAAAGTTCTCTCCTGATGTAACCCGAAAATATACGGTTGCCGACATGATTACCGGTTATGGTGTTGCCGAAGCAGCTCGTCATTTCTATGCCACTTACGGTGGAGACATCAAAGGTAAAAAAACAATTGTACAGGGATTTGGAAATGTCGGTTCAGCTGCCGCTTTCTATTTGGCCGAAATGGGTGCTAAAGTAATCGGAATTATTGACCGCGATGGAGGATTAATAAAAGAAGAAGGTTTTTCATTTGAAGAAATCAGAACTTTGTTTTTAAATAAAGACGGAAACAAATTAGTTGCCGATAACATGATCCCATTTGACGAAATCAACACTAAAATCTGGACAATTGGTGCCGAAATCTTCACCCCTTGTGCGGCTTCAAGATTGGTAACTCAGGAGCAAATCGACAACTTAATCGCTAATGGATTAGAAGTTATTTCATGTGGAGCAAATGTTCCTTTTGCTGATAAAGAAATTTTCTTCGGTTCGATCATGGAAGAAGTGGATCGCAAAGTAAGTTTGATTCCTGATTTTATTTCAAACTGTGGAATGGCAAGAGTTTTTGCTTATTTCATGGAGAAAAAAGTTCAGATGACGGACGAAGATATTTTCAATGATACTTCAGAAATTATAAAAAATGCGATTGTTAAAGCTCACACTTTAAATCCATCCAAAACAAATATCAGTGCAACTGCTTTTGAAATTGCATTGAAACAACTAGTATAATTTTTTTATACTTTATCAAAACGGGCCGGATGAACATCTGGCCTTTTTTTATGTTTCATGCTAATTCAGCTGATCCTTTTTGATTCCGCTTCCCCATTAATTACAAAATCTGTGCAAATCGGCAAAATCTGCCTGCAAAAAACATTCAGTCACAAAATCCCCTCCTCTTCTATTCTAAACAATTTTTACTACTTTTAAGCGTTTTTTAATTAATACAATTTCAAAATTCAGAATAAAAATGAGTTCCATTTCTTCAGATCAAAAGAAATCCTTACTACTCACTACTGTTATTTATGCAGTACTCATTGCGTTGTTATTTTTCATACGCTTTTGGCCTCCTTACAATCCGGAGAACAATGTGGCTTTGGCTTCCGGCGGAGGTGGCGGAGGTGTTACGGTAAATTTTGGAGACAGCGATTTAGGCTCGGGAGCAAATTATAAAAGCGAAGTTATAAATGTAAAAAACGAAGCCCGACAAACTCCGGCAAAATCAACACCAGACGAAGCAATTTTAACTCAGGAAAATACCACAACCGACGAAAGTGTTGTAATTCCAACAAAAGAAAAACCAAAAAAAGCAACACCCGTTGTAAAACCGGAAGCGAAACCGATTCCTGAGAAACCAAAAGTTTCCAATTCTACAAACGATGCCTTATCAAGTATCTTAAAAGGATCCAATAAAGGCGGGGATGGTGATGATAAAGCAGCTGGAAACAAAGGAAAAGCGAACGGCAGTCTAAGTTCGAACGGATATTATGGAACGGGAGGTTCCGGAGGAGGAACTGGCGGTGGCAACGGAACCGGCAATGGAATTGGTAACGGAAGCGGTTATGGCCCAGGAAGTGGCGGCGGTTCCGGTGGAGGATCTGGATATTCGTTAAACGGACGCAAAGCACTGTCTAAACCGGCACCAAAATATACCTGCAATGAAGAAGGAAAAGTAGTGGTAGAAGTTACCGTAGACCAAAATGGCAAAACCATTAGCGCAACTGCAGGAATAAAAGGAACAACTAATACCGCAAGCTGTTTACTGGAACAGGCAAAAATAGCGGCATTGAACACAAAATGGTCAGCAGACGACAAAGCAGCTGCAAAACAGGTTGGAAAAATAATTTACAATTTCAGTCTGGATTAAACACAAATTATACAGATTTACATAAATCTGTTTCCATAAAAAAGGCTTTCAGGAAATTCTGAAAGCCTTTTTTATTTTCATCAAGTAGTTTATTCTTTTTTCCGTCGCCCCAAGAGAACAAAACTGTGTGTTTGTCTTACTTCGGACTGGTGGCAATTACAAACTTTAAATTATTCTTCACTCCGATTTGCAACACATCAACTAAATCCTGAACCTGAAGATTAAACGGAATTCGAACCACTACAGTTTGCTGCTTGTCGGCTCCAATTTTCGACATTAGAGTGGTTTCCAATGCATCAAATTCAACAGGTACTTTGTCGATATAGAACTTTTTATCTTCGGTAACAGACAAACTAATTAATTGTTTATTTGTTTTTTCATTGGCTTTGGCTTTCGGTAATGTCATTTTAATCACATTAGGATTCGCAAGTGTTGATATAATAAGGAAAAACAACAACAGGAAAAACATAATATCACTTAATGACGATGTCGCCACTTCAGCATGAAACCTTCTTTTTCTCTTGATAGACATACCTTATGCTCTTTGAATTATATTGACAAATTCTAATATCTGTTTCTGAATCTTCAACGCAAAATCATCAATTTTTCCATTCAGTAAATGATAAGCACTATAGGCAATAATCCCCACAATTAATCCGGAACCCGAGCTGATCATTTTCTCATACAATCCTCCCGAAATATTTCCGATACTGATATTTTCAGTAACCGAAATACTGTAGAAAATCTTAATTACACCCGAAATAGTTCCAATAAAACCAAGCGTAGGTGCAATTCCGGCAATAAGTCCCAGATGCCCCAAATTTCTTTCCATTTCACCAATTTCAATATCAGCGGCACGGTCCATGTTTGATTCAATCTCAGCAATTGGCCTTCCAATAACCAGCACACCTTCTTTCAGAATATTTCCTGCTGCCGTATCGCTTCTTTCTACAATAGTCCTGGCTAATTCAATATTTCCGGCATTTAATTTATCTCCCACATCCTGTATCAATCGCGAATCGATTCTTGATGCTTTTTTGATATATAAGTAACGTTCAAAAATGATATAAATAGTATAAAATAATAATAGTGCAATCGGAATTAAGAAAACTCCCCCTTTCATAATAAACCCAAACATTGAAATTTCATTTTCAGGTGCAATCTTTTCGATAACTACGTTTGAGGCATTTGCGATGGTATCAGCTTGTAATTGAATGTAGCTAAACATATATTAATTCTTGTTTTTAATAATTAATTCTAAAAAATATTTGAAATTTGCAATAAAGATAATTTTCACTCCCTTATAAAACTAAAAAAAATGAAAATTATTTCAATTCGAAACTATTTTAACTCAATTCAATGAACTATCAGGAAACCACAAACTGGATGTTTAATCAGCTTCCAATGTACCAACTTCAAGGAGCTTCGGCATACAAAGAAGATTTGACTAATATTAAGTTGCTGGCCGCACATCTTGGCAACCCTCAAGATCAGTTAAAATGCATCCACGTTGCCGGAACCAATGGTAAAGGATCGACCTCGCACATGCTGGCTTCAGTTTTACAGGAAGCCGGATATAAAGTAGGATTGTATACCTCTCCGCACCTTAAAGATTTTAGAGAACGAATTAAAATTAATGGACAGGAAATCTCCGAAGATTTTGTTTGTCAATTCGTAGCCAAACACAAAAACTTTTTTGAAGCCAATGATATGAGTTTTTTCGAAATGTCTGTTGGACTAGCCTTCGATTACTTCGCTTCAGAGAAAACTGACATTGCTATTATCGAAGTTGGTCTTGGCGGAAGACTCGATGCGACCAACATAATCACACCATTAGCATCCGTTATTACCAACATCGATTTAGACCATACTCAGTTTTTAGGAAATACCCCGGCAGCAATTGCGGGTGAAAAAGCCGGAATCATAAAACCAAATGTTCCTGTTGTCATTGGAGAATACACCTTTGAAACTCAACCCGTATTCTTAGCCAAAGCAAAAGAAAATGAAGCTCCTATTTATTTTGCTTCCGATTTAATCACAGAAGTTTTTCCTTCCGATCTAATTGGCGATTATCAGTTTCACAATAAAAAAACGGTACAGCAAACCATCCAAATATTAGATTCTCAAAATGAGTTTAAAATCTCAGACGAAAATCTAAAAAACGGTTTATTACAGGTTGTAAAAAATACCGGTTTACAAGGCAGATGGCAGCAATTGGGAGAAAACCCAAAGATCATCTGTGATACTGCCCACAACCAGCACGGACTGGCTGTTGTAATGAAACAAATCCAAAAAGAAAGTTTCGAAAATTTACATATTGTGCTGGGAGTTGTAAACGACAAAGATCTCGATTCTATTTTACCTCTTTTTCCTAAAAATGCACAATACTATTTTTGCAGTCCAAATTCGTCCAGGGGTCTAAAGACTGAAATTTTAAATGAAGCCGCTAAAAAGCACCATTTAATAGGGGAAAATTATGACTCAGTAGAACATGCTTATGTCGCAGCCAGAAAAAATGCTTCAAAAAATGATTTCATTTACGTTGGAGGAAGCACTTTTGTAGTCGCTGAATTGCCTCTTGCCTAAACAAAAGTCCCAAGAGCAAAAAAAGCTGCAAAAAAACAATTTAATAACAAATTCATAAACAGAGAGATACAAAACCTTTTTAAAAAAGTTTTATTTTTTATTCGATTTTCTTTGCAGAACTCAAAAACTAGCGTATATTTGCACTCGCAATCACAAACGATAGCAACCTAGTAAAATAGGGCGATTAGCTCAGCTGGTTCAGAGCACCTCGTTTACACCGAGGGGGTCGGGGGTTCGAACCCCTCATCGCCCACACAAAGACAAACAACGCCATTGGAATCCAATGGCGTTGTTTTTTTGCTATACTTTACAAACCGCCTTACATATTTCCTATTGTATTAAAAACAAGATTCAATTTATTTAAAAATACCAATCCTAATATTCTGTTTTTGTGTATTATTGTAAAAATTTTCAATCGTTACTCAATGCACATACACCTATATTAAGTAGATAAGCATCATACGATAGTGTTTATATGAGTTATAACCAATTTTGTCATGACCGTACAAGAATTTGAAATATATTTAGGAAATAATGAAAGTTCAATTTTGGATTTTAAGGCAGATTTGTATGACTTTGAAAAAGACAAGGCAAATGCTACAGCAAAATTTGTGAAGGACATAATTAGTTTTTCAAATACAGTTAGAACCGAAACATCATATATAATTTTTGGAGTTAAGAAAAATGTAAACGATGAATCAATTTTGATTGGAATTCCCAAAACAATTGACGATGCAATCCTTCAAGAAAAGATAAAAGATAAAGTTATACCTAGACCTCTCTTTTCATATTCTACAATTAAGTATGGAGATAAATTGTTTGACTATTTAGCCTTTCCAATTGAAAAATATGAATTACCAATCGTGCCAAGTGTTGCTGGAATGAAAGGGCTTGAAACTGGAAAAGTTTATTATCGTAATGGATCTTCCAATACTGAAGCATCAGCATATGATACTATCCGTATCAATGATTGGCTGAAATCATTACCGTCAAAGCATAATTCAAATTCACTAAACCAAATAATTTCTGCATCAATTAAAGACTTAACTAAAAAGGAAAAAAAACTTTCGGAAATATTTACTGATTTATTAGTAGTTTCTAAGGCTTATGATTTGAAAGATTTGAATAAATTTTGCTCAGAAGAACTGCAAGGACCTAATACAAGAAATGGAAGCTATTCGCATAGAGTTCAAAGTACAATATTTTCTTGGAGTGAAATAAGTATAAATCCATACTCACTTTTAAAACCAACAGTTCAAATTATCAAAAAGGAAATGTTAGAAAATAGTGATTTCTTTGAAGGCAAGTTAGCTTTAAATCAACCAATTGTATCAATTGAACGTTATCTGGAAAAGTTAGAAGCAGAACCTGATGGAACTTACGCGACGATGAAGAGCGATACTAAGACTCTTATGAATCATGAAAAAAAGGTCGATTTATTCATTTACTTTTTTCCAGACAATTTTATTGAATTATATGGAAACATTAGACAAAAGGCGATAGATCTTTTAATGAAAATCTAACAAGGCTAGCTATAAGAGTCAAAATTTTAGTCAAACAACATGCCAATAATTAAAAATTCGGAAGATTTAGATTATGACTATTTAGAAAGGCTCTATGAAAATAAGATTTTTGAAATTTATATTCCTACAGAAGTAAGTTCAAGAAGGTATGAAGAAATCAAAGTTTCTACTGACAAGCTTACATTCAAACTAATTGATAAAAATCAAAGAGATCTTGTTTGTCTCATTCATGGAGAGATTAACACTTATCACGATACAGATTATTTTGAAATTGTTTGGAGCTATTCTAAATTTCCTAAGCAAGGTTATTTGACATATTTATTTGAACTTCTTATATATGAATTCAACTACAAATTATTGTCCGATAAGTATCATACAAGTCCAGGATCTAAAGAATTCTGGCAATCTCACATAAAGAAAACTAAATTTAAGGTATATCGTTTAGATCTACATTCAAATTATAAAAGGAATGCGAAAAAGTTTAATGAGAATCAAATTTGGGATATTACCAAAAATATAGATGGACTAATTCCCGAGATTTTTACAGATGAAATATTCGAAGAAAATGAAGATTTAGAATATCAATCTGAATTAATTGAATCTTTGGAGCGAGAGATTGAAGGTTATGAGGATTATGATGCTAGTATTGGGATTCAAAAGAACGCAAATGATAAAATGGAAATTATAAGACTTGTGGCTCAAAAAAACGTAAACTAACCGCTTTTTTGAAAGATTGATATATTTGAATTAGAGTTTTTATTTTATATATCTCTTTTGATAGATACATCCTAGTTAAAATTCATAACCTAGATAAACCACAATATGTTCGTTAGCACTTCATTTTAAAGTTTCAAAAAAATGTTAAAACAGGTATTAAGTGTTCGACTGTGAACCCTGACACTCCACAAAAAACTCCTTAAGAAATTAAGGAGTTTTTTGTGCTATTTTTCACTACATATTGACCATATTAAACAGACACAATTTCCTTAACTGCCTCGATAAACAAATCAATTTCATCGAAAGTATTATAATAATGAGGAGATGCTCTCACTGCCCATTTCACCCCCTTTTCATCAAAATCAATAACAGCGAAATTTCTAAAACTCGGAACCACATTTATTTTTCTCTTCAGTAACTCATCAACAATATATTTTGGTTGAGAATCCTCGACAAAAAATGTCACCAGGCCTCCAAGTTCAGGTCCTTTATCCAAAACCCTAACTTTAGAAATTTTAGCCAGTTCGTCTCTCATATATTTTGACAACAACTGTATTTGCCTCCAAATTCTATCCTCTCCAATACTTAAACAATATTCAATAGCAGCTTTACTTCCCAAAACAAGAGCATAAGCAAATTCCCAATCTTCAAAACGTTTAGCGTCCGGTTGTTGTTTATATTCATCTTTTTCAATCCAATCAGCACCTCTCATATCAATAAACAAAGGCTCGAGTCCAGACTCAAGAACCTTGTCCGAAACATACAAAAACCCAGTGCCACGCGGACCTCTCAAAAATTTCCTTACCGTAATACTTAAAAAATCACATTTCAATTCCTCAACATCCAATTTCAATTGCCCTACTGATTGACAAGCATCCAAAATATACCAGGTTTTATCAATATGCACTTTGGCATAACGATCGTATATTTCACCTATACTTTTAACAGGCTGAACCAAACCGGAATTGGTTGGAATATGCGTTATAGCCAGTAATCTTGGCTGAAGAGAAAATAATTTTTCCTCGAGATCTTTCAGATCAACACCTCCGGCCTCAGCATTCTTTATTCTTACTATTTTTATTCCAAATCGTTTCTGACATGAAATAAACTGAATTTGATTCGAAATAAAATCATCATTATCAGTCAAAATTACATCACCCATCAAAAAAGGAATAGAAGACAACGCACGGGTATAAGAATCCGTAGCACTCGCCGTAAAAGCAATATTCGACGGATTACAATTAACTAATTTTCCCGCCTGAGCGTAAAATTCCTTTATTACATCTGCCTTCAAAGCTGCAGCCTCATACCCCCCAATTTCAGACTCTAACTTTACATGTTCCAAAATAGATCGAGTTACCACATCAGGCATTAGACCTGCACCAGCATTGTTAAGATGGTTTACATTTTCACACCCAATTGTTTCACTTCTAAACTTTTCGATTTCTTCTTCAGAAAAAACACTTTCATTTCTTTTCATTATTCTTCTTTTATGTTAAATATTACAACACAAAACTACTTATACCTTCCTGCTTTATTTCCGCGAATAAATACTACAAATAACTAATTTAACCTAAATTTACTTGAAAATCAGGTAAAAAATGCAAGCACTCGACGAATACGACAAAAAAATTTTACAATACATTCAAAAAAACAATAGATTGACTGCGCAAGAACTTGGCGACTTAGTGAATTTAAGCAGTTCAGCCGTACAAAGAAGATTAGCAAGATTAAGAGAAAATAAAATAATAGAGGCTGATATATCGATAATAGCACCAAGCATTATTGGCTTAACGATTACTTGCGTAGTAGACATTATTCTAGCGGACGGAAATTCAAAAGCCTTAGAAAAATTTAAGAACTCTATGCGGAAATGCCACGAAGTGATGCAATGTTATTTCGTCACCGGTACCTATGATTTTGTCATTATTGTAAACACAAAAGACATGCAGCATTACGAATCTTTTGCCAAAAAATGGCTAATGGACGATCCTAATGTTAAACATTTCTACACTCATGTAATAATGGACAAGGTAAAAGTTGGCTACGATGTAGCAATTTAACCCTATACTACTTCCCATAAAAACCACTTCAAAACAGGCGATTTAAATCGCTTTTCTCATCTAAAACAAGCAAGAAACCTTACTCTCCAGATAAAACTAAAAATAAAGTACTAAAAACACTTAAAAAACATCTCAACTACGCATTCTCTATACGGTTGCATATTCATTTTTTCGTGTTAGCTAATTATTATGGCGTTCCCCTTTGGGTCGGGCTGTCCGCTAAATCTTTTGCGATAGAAGTTTCAGGGATTTTTTAAATATACGGTCATCGCAAAAGGATATCGCTCCCATCCCTAACGCAGTCAACGATAAAAAGAATATTTAAAGAAAAAAGGGACTATAGTTTTTAACCGCAAAGAGCGCGAAGATTTACGCAAAGCACACAAGGAAAAAGGGCTGAAAGCCCCAAAAGCAAAGAGCATGATGCGAGGCACTATATCTGAACCAAAATGAACAGCAACTATCGCCTTGAAAGGGCAAAAGCAATTTCCATCTCTACAAATCAAAAAAAATCCGTTCCAATCCGCGTTTTCGCCTGGCGAATCTGTATCTGTTCGCGTACTATTTTTTTTTTACCGCAAAGAGCGCGAAGGTTTACGCAAAGCACGCAAGAAAAAAGGGCTGAAAGCCCGAAAAGCAAGAGCATGGCGCAAAGCACCATGAAATAAATAAAAATAATGTCATTTTCGCCCTGAAAGGGCAAAAGCAATTTGAATCCAATAAAAAATCCCTTCCAATCCGCGTTTTCGCCTAGCGAATCCGTATCATCCGTGTGTTATTTTTTTTGAACCGCAAAGAGCGCGAAGGTTTACACAAAGCACGCAAAGATTTAAAAAACGTTATAAAACAAAAAACCCTATCCGATTTGGATAGGGTTCTTAAAAGAAAGGCGACGACATACTCTCCCACATAACTGCAGTACCATCTGCGCAGGCGGGCTTAACTTCTCTGTTCGGGATGGGAAGAGGTGAGCCCCGCCGCAATAACCACCTTAAGGTCATTAGTAATTAGTTATTAGCCCTTAGTAATTAGTCCTTAGACTCTTTACTAGTCACTCTTCACTAGTCACTTTCCGCGTGCGGACAATATTTTAACATACTGAGATAAAGAAACAAATAAGACTTCACTCAGCTCTGAGCTGGAGTCGAAGAGAGAAAGTTTCCTCCCTCCGATTGCTCGGAGGGAAAAGGGTGTACATAAGCTTACGGATTATTAGTACTACTCGACTATGACATTACTGCCTTTACATCTATAGCCTATCAACGTGGTCATCTTCCACGATCCTTAAAAGAAATCTCATCTTGTGGTGGGTTTCGCGCTTATATGCTTTCAGCGCTTATCCCTTCCAAACGTAGCTACTCTGCGGTGCCCCTGGCGGGACAACAGATACACTAGAGGTTTGTCCAATTCGGTCCTCTCGTACTAGAATCAGATCCACTCAAATTTCTAACGCCCACAGTAGATAGAGACCGAACTGTCTCACGACGTTCTGAACCCAGCTCGCGTGCCACTTTAATGGGCGAACAGCCCAACCCTTGGGACCTTCTCCAGCCCCAGGATGTGACGAGCCGACATCGAGGTGCCAAACCCCCCCGTCGATATGAGCTCTTGGGGGAGATCAGCCTGTTATCCCCGGCGTACCTTTTATCCTTTGAGCGATGGCCCTTCCATGCGGAACCACCGGATCACTATGCTCTACTTTCGTACCTGATCGACCTGTATGTCTCTCAGTCAAGCTCCCTTATGCCATTGCACTCTACGCACGGTTACCAAGCGTACTGAGGGAACCTTTAGAAGCCTCCGTTACTCTTTTGGAGGCGACCACCCCAGTCAAACTACCCACCAAGCACTGTCCTCTTCATCGAAGAGTTAGGCCTCAGATAAACAAAGGGTTGTATTTCAACAATGACTCCACAACGCCTGGCGACGCCACTTCACAGTCTCCAACCTATCCTACACATCATTTATCCAAGGTCAATACTAAGCTATAGTAAAGGTGCACAGGGTCTTTTCGTCCCACTGCGGGTAAACGGCATCTTCACCGTTACTACAATTTCACCGAGCTCATGGCTGAGACAGTGTCCAGATCGTTACACCATTCGTGCAGGTCGGAACTTACCCGACAAGGAATTTCGCTACCTTAGGACCGTTATAGTTACGGCCGCCGTTTACTGGGGCTTCAATTCAATGCTTCTCCGAAGATAACATCTCCTCTTAACCTTCCAGCACCGGGCAGGTGTCAGGCCCTATACTTCATCTTACGATTTTGCAGAGCCCTGTGTTTTTGATAAACAGTCGCCTGGACCTCTTCACTGCGGCCCCGATTACTCGGGGCGACCCTTCTCCCGAAGTTACGGGTCTATTTTGCCTAATTCCTTAGCCATGAATCTCTCGAGCACCTTAGGATTCTCTCCTCAACTACCTGTGTCGGTTTACGGTACTGGTACTAATTACCTGAAGTTTAGAGGTTTTTCTTGGAAGCCCTTAGGCGCACTATCTCTTTGTCCGAAGACTCCGAGTACTATCGTATTTCACCATTCTCTACGGATTTGCCTATAGAGAATATAGCTAGGTACTTCAACGAACTATTCCGTCAGTTCGCGGCGCTTTCATCACTCCGTCACCCCATCACAGTAATTAGTAGTACGGGAATATTAACCCGTTGGCCATCGACTGTCCCTTTCGGGTTCGCCTTAGGACCAGACTAACCCACAGCTGATTAGCATAGCTGTGGAAACCTTAGTTTTTCGGTGTGCGGGTTTCTCGCCCGCATTATCGTTACTTATGCCTACATTTTCTTTTCTAACCAGTCCAGCATACCTTACGATACACCTTCAACCCTGTTAGAATGCTCCCCTACCACTTTGTATTACTACAAAATCCATAGCTTCGGTAATATGCTTATGCCCGATTATTATCCATGCTCGTCCGCTCGACTAGTGAGCTGTTACGCACTCTTTAAATGAATGGCTGCTTCCAAGCCAACATCCTAGCTGTCTGGGCAGACAAACCTCGTTCTTTCAACTTAGCATATATTTGGGGACCTTAGCTGATGGTCTGGGTTCTTTCCCTCTCGGACTTGGACCTTAGCACCCAAGCCCTCACTGTTATCAATCATTATATAGCATTCGGAGTTTGTCAGGAATTGGTAGGCGGTGAAGCCCCCGCATCCAATCAGTAGCTCTACCTCTATATAACTAAAATAACGCTGCACCTAAATGCATTTCGGGGAGTACGAGCTATTTCCGAGTTTGATTGGCCTTTCACCCCTACCCACAGGTCATCCGAAGACTTTTCAACGTCAACCGGTTCGGACCTCCACACTGTGTTACCAGCGCTTCATCCTGCCCATGGGTAGATCACACGGTTTCGCGTCTAACACTACTGACTAAAGCGCCCTATTCAGACTCGCTTTCGCTACGGATCCGTGACTTAATCACTTAACCTTGCCAGCAACGTTAACTCGTAGGCTCATTATGCAAAAGGCACGCCGTCACCCCACTAAAGGGCTCCGACCGCTTGTAAGCGTATGGTTTCAGGATCTATTTCACTCCGTTATTCACGGTTCTTTTCACCTTTCCCTCACGGTACTGGTTCACTATCGGTCTCTCAGGAGTATTTAGCCTTAGCGGATGGTCCCGCCAAATTCAGACAGGGTTTCACGTGCCCCGCCCTACTCAGGATACCACTATCTATTATACTTGTTACCCATACGAGGCTATCACTCTCTATGGCTCGACTTTCCAGTCGATTCTGGTTCCTTGTACATAAAATGTCGTGGTCCTACAACCCCAACAATGCCGTAACATCATTGGTTTGGGCTAATCCGCGTTCGCTCGCCACTACTTACGGAATCACTTTTGTTTTCTTCTCCTCCGCCTACTTAGATGTTTCAGTTCAGCGGGTTTGCCCACCTATCGGTGTACTATGTCTTCAACATAGTGGGTTGCCCCATTCGGATATCTACGGATCAATCGATGTGTGCTCGTCCCCGTAGCTTTTCGCAGCTTATCACGTCCTTCTTCGCCTCTGAGAGCCTAGGCATCCCCCATACGCCCTTATTTTGCTTATTGTACTTTTTTAGTCTAAAGTTATAAAGTCTAAAGTCATAAAGCCCGAAGACTTTCGACTTTCAACTTTAAGACTTTCGTCTAAAAGTGTTTTTTCTACTTTCTTATTATTTTCTTATCTCAATATGTCAATGAACTTTGTTTCGCTTTAGGCTTTAAGCAATACGCTTTAAGCTTTTTAGCTTACGGCCTACAGCTTATAGCTTATAGCCCTTAGTGGAGAATAACGGAGTCGAACCGTTGACCTCCTGCGTGCAAGGCAGGCGCTCTAGCCAGCTGAGCTAATCCCCCATTTTTTAGTTGTCAGTTAACAGTTCTCAGTTAACAGTACTTAAAACGGTCACTCAACCTCTAAAATTTCCTTTTAAATTAAACTTACAGTCTTTTTAGTTATTAATTATCAATTGTTAATTATCAATTGTCAATTGTTTTAAAAAGTAGTCCCGGGCAGACTCGAACTGCCGACCCCTACATTATCAGTGTAGTACTCTAACCAGCTGAGCTACGAGACTCTGTTTTTACTTAATTCTTTTCATTTTTTTAAATTAACAGCAAGAGTAATACAATCTCCAATTCAGAGACCCATAAATAATCATCTTTTTTCCTTAACGTGCACTAGGCTAACATTAAGGCTCTAGAAAGGAGGTGTTCCAGCCGCACCTTCCGGTACGGCTACCTTGTTACGACTTAGCCCTAGTTACCAGTTTTACCCTAGGCAGCTCCTTGCGGTCACCGACTTCAGGCACCCCCAGCTTCCATGGCTTGACGGGCGGTGTGTACAAGGCCCGGGAACGTATTCACCGGATCATGGCTGATATCCGATTACTAGCGATTCCAGCTTCACGGAGTCGAGTTGCAGACTCCGATCCGAACTGTGACCGGTTTTATAGATTCGCTCCTGGTCACCCAGTGGCTGCTCTCTGTACCGGCCATTGTAGCACGTGTGTAGCCCAAGGCGTAAGGGCCGTGATGATTTGACGTCATCCCCACCTTCCTCACAGTTTGCACTGGCAGTCTTGTTAGAGTTCCCGACTTCACTCGCTGGCAACTAACAACAGGGGTTGCGCTCGTTATAGGACTTAACCTGACACCTCACGGCACGAGCTGACGACAACCATGCAGCACCTTGTAATTTGTCTTGCGAAAGATCTGTTTCCAAACCGGTCAAACTACATTTAAGCCTTGGTAAGGTTCCTCGCGTATCATCGAATTAAACCACATGCTCCACCGCTTGTGCGGGCCCCCGTCAATTCCTTTGAGTTTCATTCTTGCGAACGTACTCCCCAGGTGGGATACTTATCACTTTCGCTTAGCCACTGAAATTGCTTCCAACAGCTAGTATCCATCGTTTACGGCGTGGACTACCAGGGTATCTAATCCTGTTCGCTACCCACGCTTTCGTCCATCAGCGTCAATCCATTAGTAGTAACCTGCCTTCGCAATTGGTATTCCATGTAATCTCTAAGCATTTCACCGCTACACTACATATTCTAGTTACTTCCTAATAATTCAAGTTTAGCAGTATCAATGGCCGTTCCACCGTTGAGCGATGGGCTTTCACCACTGACTTACTAAACCGCCTACGGACCCTTTAAACCCAATGATTCCGGATAACGCTTGGATCCTCCGTATTACCGCGGCTGCTGGCACGGAGTTAGCCGATCCTTATTCTTACGATACCGTCAAGTCCCGACACGTCGGGGTGTTTCTTCTCGTACAAAAGCAGTTTACAATCCATAGGACCGTCATCCTGCACGCGGCATGGCTGGATCAGGCTTGCGCCCATTGTCCAATATTCCTCACTGCTGCCTCCCGTAGGAGTCTGGTCCGTGTCTCAGTACCAGTGTGGGGGATCTCCCTCTCAGGACCCCTACCCATCGTAGCCTTGGTAAGCCGTTACCTTACCAACTAGCTAATGGGACGCATGCTCATCTTTTACCGTTGTGACTTTAATAGTGATCTCATGCGAGACTGCTATGCTATGAGGTATTAATCCAAATTTCTCTGGGCTATCCCTCTGTAAAAGGTAGATTGCATACGCGTTACGCACCCGTGCGCCGGTCTCTATATCCGAAGACATATACCCCTCGACTTGCATGTGTTAAGCCTGCCGCTAGCGTTCATCCTGAGCCAGGATCAAACTCTTCATCGTATATTTTTATATTATATTGCGATGAATATCTATCGGTTCTTTTCGAATCTTACGATTCTATTACTCTTATTCTTTTGTTCCGATTTTCATCGAAACGGCTGTCAATTCAATATGTCAACGAACGTGTTCTTTTTATTGTTTCGCTTGTCTCTCAAAGCGGGTGCAAAAGTAGAAAACTTATTTCTAATCGGCAAGAGTTTTTTGAAGTTTTTTTTAGAAAATTTCTTTTCGTTTTTAACTTCCCTCCTAACCAATCTTTCAATGAACTTCCCATGTTTTGCGGGGTGCAAATGTAATACCCGTTTTCGAATCTCGCAAGCTTTTTGGAATCTTTTTTTGAAAATTTCTTTTCGTCTTAATTCGTTTGCTTGTCAGTATTTCGGTGAACGTTTATCGCTGTTGCGGGTGCAAAAGTAGGCACTTTATCCGCTTTCACAAGCTTTTTCTAAACTTATTTTTAATCTTTTTTAAAAATTCTTCTTAACAGTCTGATAACACACCCTTTACACCTTCTTATTTCTTTTAGAATCATAGGATTTTTCTTCATTCATACATATCTATCACAATATTACCCTTGAACATTATTCCTTTTTTACATCATTCTCAACATATTTCATTATTTATTGCCAAATTTTAATCCACAAACAATGACAACCTCACCTGCCCTAACAGCTTTACACCCCAAACAACTACTAAAACCATCTCGAAACAAACACAGCAAATTAAAAACCACTCCAATCTCGATCTTTAAAAAAAGCAACCATAATAAAGATTCAACCTAAAAAACCGAGAAAACACTAAACCGATACTCATTTACACCTAGAAGACATTTATCATTCACAATTCAACTTATTGCCATCAGGAAACAATTTAACAAAAACAAAAGCAGGCTACAGAGATTCGAATTTACAAACCAATGAAGTTCGAGCAATTCAAAAGTTTTATTCCACCCTTCCAAAGAGCAGAGCGCATGATGCGAGGCACTACATATGAACCAAAATAAGCAGCAACTATCGCCCTGAAAAGGCAAAAGCAATTTTCATTTCTGCAAATCAAAAAAAATCCGTTTTGATCCGCGTTTTCACCTGGCGAACCCGTACCATCCGCGTGCTATTATTTTTTAACCGCAAAGTCCGCGAAGGTTTACGCAAAGAAAAAAGGGCTGAAGGCCCCAAAAGCAAAGAGCATGGTGCAAAGCACTATGAAATAAATAAAAATAATGTCATTTTCGCCTTGAAAGGGCAAAAGCAATTTTCACCTCTACAAATCAAAAAAAAAAAAAAAAAAAAAAAAAATCCGTTTTGATCCTCGTTTTCGCCTGGCCAATCCGTTTCATCCATGTGCTATTTTTTTAACCGCAAAGAGCGCGAAGGTTTACGCAAAGCACACAAGAAAAAAGGGCTGAAAGCCCAAAAGCAAAGAGCATGGTGCAAAGCGCCATGAAATAAATAAAAATAATGTCATTTTCGCCCTGAAAGGGCAAAAGCAATTTGAATCCAATAAAAAATCCGTTTCAATCCGCGTTTTCGCCTGGCGAATCCGTATCATCCGCGTACTATTTTCAACCACAAAGAGCGCGACGATTTACGCAAAGCACGCAAGGATTTAAAAAACGTTATAAAACAAAAAACCCTATCCGATTTGGATAGGGTTCTTAAAAGAAAGGCGACGACATACTCTCCCACATAACTGCAGTACCATCTGCGCAGGCGGGCTTAACTTCTCTGTTCGGGATGGGAAGAGGTGAGCCCCGCCGCAATAACCACCTTAAGGTCATTAGTAATTAGTTATTAGCCCTTAGTAATTAGTCCTTAGACTCTTTACTAGTCACTCTTCACTAGTCACTTTCCGCGTGCGGACAATATTTTAACATACTGAGATAAAGAAACAAATAAGTTTTTTTGTTAAGAAAGTTCTCTCCTCCCGATTTGCATCGGGAGGAAAAGTGCGTACATAAGCTTACGGATTATTAGTACTACTCGACTATGACATTACTGCCTTTACATCTATAGCCTATCAACGTGGTCATCTTCCACGATCCTTAAAAGAAATCTCATCTTGTGGTGGGTTTCGCGCTTATATGCTTTCAGCGCTTATCCCTTCCAAACGTAGCTACTCTGCGGTGCCCCTGGCGGGACAACAGATACACTAGAGGTTTGTCCAATTCGGTCCTCTCGTACTAGAATCAGATCCACTCAAATTTCTAACGCCCACAGTAGATAGAGACCGAACTGTCTCACGACGTTCTGAACCCAGCTCGCGTGCCACTTTAATGGGCGAACAGCCCAACCCTTGGGACCTTCTCCAGCCCCAGGATGTGACGAGCCGACATCGAGGTGCCAAACCCCCCCGTCGATATGAGCTCTTGGGGGAGATCAGCCTGTTATCCCCGGCGTACCTTTTATCCTTTGAGCGATGGCCCTTCCATGCGGAACCACCGGATCACTATGCTCTACTTTCGTACCTGATCGACCTGTATGTCTCTCAGTCAAGCTCCCTTATGCCATTGCACTCTACGCACGGTTACCAAGCGTACTGAGGGAACCTTTAGAAGCCTCCGTTACTCTTTTGGAGGCGACCACCCCAGTCAAACTACCCACCAAGCACTGTCCTCTTCATCGAAGAGTTAGGCCTCAGATAAACAAAGGGTTGTATTTCAACAATGACTCCACAACGCCTGGCGACGCCACTTCACAGTCTCCAACCTATCCTACACATCATTTATCCAAGGTCAATACTAAGCTATAGTAAAGGTGCACAGGGTCTTTTCGTCCCACTGCGGGTAAACGGCATCTTCACCGTTACTACAATTTCACCGAGCTCATGGCTGAGACAGTGTCCAGATCGTTACACCATTCGTGCAGGTCGGAACTTACCCGACAAGGAATTTCGCTACCTTAGGACCGTTATAGTTACGGCCGCCGTTTACTGGGGCTTCAATTCAATGCTTCTCCGAAGATAACATCTCCTCTTAACCTTCCAGCACCGGGCAGGTGTCAGGCCCTATACTTCATCTTACGATTTTGCAGAGCCCTGTGTTTTTGATAAACAGTCGCCTGGACCTCTTCACTGCGGCCCCGATTACTCGGGGCGACCCTTCTCCCGAAGTTACGGGTCTATTTTGCCTAATTCCTTAGCCATGAATCTCTCGAGCACCTTAGGATTCTCTCCTCAACTACCTGTGTCGGTTTACGGTACTGGTACTAATTACCTGAAGTTTAGAGGTTTTTCTTGGAAGCCCTTAGGCGCACTATCTCTTTGTCCGAAGACTCCGAGTACTATCGTATTTCACCATTCTCTACGGATTTGCCTATAGAGAATATAGCTAGGTACTTCAACGAACTATTCCGTCAGTTCGCGGCGCTTTCATCACTCCGTCACCCCATCACAGTAATTAGTAGTACGGGAATATTAACCCGTTGGCCATCGACTGTCCCTTTCGGGTTCGCCTTAGGACCAGACTAACCCACAGCTGATTAGCATAGCTGTGGAAACCTTAGTTTTTCGGTGTGCGGGTTTCTCGCCCGCATTATCGTTACTTATGCCTACATTTTCTTTTCTAACCAGTCCAGCATACCTTACGATACACCTTCAACCCTGTTAGAATGCTCCCCTACCACTTTGTATTACTACAAAATCCATAGCTTCGGTAATATGCTTATGCCCGATTATTATCCATGCTCGTCCGCTCGACTAGTGAGCTGTTACGCACTCTTTAAATGAATGGCTGCTTCCAAGCCAACATCCTAGCTGTCTGGGCAGACAAACCTCGTTCTTTCAACTTAGCATATATTTGGGGACCTTAGCTGATGGTCTGGGTTCTTTCCCTCTCGGACTTGGACCTTAGCACCCAAGCCCTCACTGTTATCAATCATTATATAGCATTCGGAGTTTGTCAGGAATTGGTAGGCGGTGAAGCCCCCGCATCCAATCAGTAGCTCTACCTCTATATAACTAAAATAACGCTGCACCTAAATGCATTTCGGGGAGTACGAGCTATTTCCGAGTTTGATTGGCCTTTCACCCCTACCCACAGGTCATCCGAAGACTTTTCAACGTCAACCGGTTCGGACCTCCACACTGTGTTACCAGCGCTTCATCCTGCCCATGGGTAGATCACACGGTTTCGCGTCTAACACTACTGACTAAAGCGCCCTATTCAGACTCGCTTTCGCTACGGATCCGTGACTTAATCACTTAACCTTGCCAGCAACGTTAACTCGTAGGCTCATTATGCAAAAGGCACGCCGTCACCCCACTAAAGGGCTCCGACCGCTTGTAAGCGTATGGTTTCAGGATCTATTTCACTCCGTTATTCACGGTTCTTTTCACCTTTCCCTCACGGTACTGGTTCACTATCGGTCTCTCAGGAGTATTTAGCCTTAGCGGATGGTCCCGCCAAATTCAGACAGGGTTTCACGTGCCCCGCCCTACTCAGGATACCACTATCTATTATACTTGTTACCCATACGAGGCTATCACTCTCTATGGCTCGACTTTCCAGTCGATTCTGGTTCCTTGTACATAAAATGTCGTGGTCCTACAACCCCAACAATGCCGTAACATCATTGGTTTGGGCTAATCCGCGTTCGCTCGCCACTACTTACGGAATCACTTTTGTTTTCTTCTCCTCCGCCTACTTAGATGTTTCAGTTCAGCGGGTTTGCCCACCTATCGGTGTACTATGTCTTCAACATAGTGGGTTGCCCCATTCGGATATCTACGGATCAATCGATGTGTGCTCGTCCCCGTAGCTTTTCGCAGCTTATCACGTCCTTCTTCGCCTCTGAGAGCCTAGGCATCCCCCATACGCCCTTATTTTGCTTATTGTACCAATCTTGCTATAAAACAAGACCGTTTTTCTTTGTCTTTTGTTACGAATAACAAAAAACGCTTTCTACTTTCTTATTATTTTCTTATCTCAATATGTCAATGAACTTTGTTTCGCTTTAGGCTTTAAGCAATACGCTTTAAGCTTTTTAGCTTACGGCCTACAGCTTATAGCTTATAGCCCTTAGTGGAGAATAACGGAGTCGAACCGTTGACCTCCTGCGTGCAAGGCAGGCGCTCTAGCCAGCTGAGCTAATCCCCCATTTTTTAGTTGTCAGTTAACAGTTCTCAGTTAACAGTACTTAAAACGGTCACTCAACCTCTAAAATTTCCTTTTAAATTAAACTTACAGTCTTTTTAGTTATTAATTATCAATTGTTAATTATCAATTGTCAATTGTTTTAAAAAGTAGTCCCGGGCAGACTCGAACTGCCGACCCCTACATTATCAGTGTAGTACTCTAACCAGCTGAGCTACGAGACTCTGTTTTTACTTAATTCTTTTCATTTTTTTAAATTAACAGCAAGAGTAATACAATCTCCAATTCAGAGACCCATAAATAATCATCTTTTTTCCTTAACGTGCACTAGGCTAACATTAAGGCTCTAGAAAGGAGGTGTTCCAGCCGCACCTTCCGGTACGGCTACCTTGTTACGACTTAGCCCTAGTTACCAGTTTTACCCTAGGCAGCTCCTTGCGGTCACCGACTTCAGGCACCCCCAGCTTCCATGGCTTGACGGGCGGTGTGTACAAGGCCCGGGAACGTATTCACCGGATCATGGCTGATATCCGATTACTAGCGATTCCAGCTTCACGGAGTCGAGTTGCAGACTCCGATCCGAACTGTGACCGGTTTTATAGATTCGCTCCTGGTCACCCAGTGGCTGCTCTCTGTACCGGCCATTGTAGCACGTGTGTAGCCCAAGGCGTAAGGGCCGTGATGATTTGACGTCATCCCCACCTTCCTCACAGTTTGCACTGGCAGTCTTGTTAGAGTTCCCGACTTCACTCGCTGGCAACTAACAACAGGGGTTGCGCTCGTTATAGGACTTAACCTGACACCTCACGGCACGAGCTGACGACAACCATGCAGCACCTTGTAATTTGTCTTGCGAAAGATCTGTTTCCAAACCGGTCAAACTACATTTAAGCCTTGGTAAGGTTCCTCGCGTATCATCGAATTAAACCACATGCTCCACCGCTTGTGCGGGCCCCCGTCAATTCCTTTGAGTTTCATTCTTGCGAACGTACTCCCCAGGTGGGATACTTATCACTTTCGCTTAGCCACTGAAATTGCTTCCAACAGCTAGTATCCATCGTTTACGGCGTGGACTACCAGGGTATCTAATCCTGTTCGCTACCCACGCTTTCGTCCATCAGCGTCAATCCATTAGTAGTAACCTGCCTTCGCAATTGGTATTCCATGTAATCTCTAAGCATTTCACCGCTACACTACATATTCTAGTTACTTCCTAATAATTCAAGTTTAGCAGTATCAATGGCCGTTCCACCGTTGAGCGATGGGCTTTCACCACTGACTTACTAAACCGCCTACGGACCCTTTAAACCCAATGATTCCGGATAACGCTTGGATCCTCCGTATTACCGCGGCTGCTGGCACGGAGTTAGCCGATCCTTATTCTTACGATACCGTCAAGTCCCGACACGTCGGGGTGTTTCTTCTCGTACAAAAGCAGTTTACAATCCATAGGACCGTCATCCTGCACGCGGCATGGCTGGATCAGGCTTGCGCCCATTGTCCAATATTCCTCACTGCTGCCTCCCGTAGGAGTCTGGTCCGTGTCTCAGTACCAGTGTGGGGGATCTCCCTCTCAGGACCCCTACCCATCGTAGCCTTGGTAAGCCGTTACCTTACCAACTAGCTAATGGGACGCATGCTCATCTTTTACCGTTGTGACTTTAATAGTGATCTCATGCGAGACTGCTATGCTATGAGGTATTAATCCAAATTTCTCTGGGCTATCCCTCTGTAAAAGGTAGATTGCATACGCGTTACGCACCCGTGCGCCGGTCTCTATATCCGAAGACATATACCCCTCGACTTGCATGTGTTAAGCCTGCCGCTAGCGTTCATCCTGAGCCAGGATCAAACTCTTCATCGTATATTTTTATATTATATTGCGATGAATATCTATCGGTTCTTTTCGAATCTTACGATTCTATTACTCTTATTCTTTTGTTCCGATTTTCATCGAAACGGCTGTCAATTCAATATGTCTACGAACGTGTTCTTTTTATTGTTTCGCTTGTCTCTCAAAGCGGGTGCAAAAGTAGAAAACTTATTTCTAATCGGCAAGAGTTTTTTGAAGTTTTTTTTAGAAAATTTCTTTTCGTTTTTAACTTCCCTCCTAACCAATCTTTCAATGAACTTCCCATGTTTTGCGGGGTGCAAATGTAATACCCGTTTTCGAATCTCGCAAGCTTTTTGGAATCTTTTTTTGAAAATTTCTTTTCGTCTTAATTCGTTTGCTTGTCAGTATTTCGGTGAACGTTTATCGCTGTTGCGGGTGCAAAAGTAGTCACTTTATCCGCTTTCACAAGCTTTTTCTAAACTTATTTTTAATCTTTTTTTAAACTCTCTCTTAACAGTCTGATAACACCTCTTTTACAAATTAAACCATTTTCAGGTTTGAAAGATTTTTCTTCTTTCAAATGAAACTCTTAGATACAAAGCCCCATTTTTACTGGGTTTTTACTAATCTCGCAATGACGCAAAGGCGCGAAGTTTTTGTTTTATGACCGATCTTTCCTTTGAAAACCCATGCCCTAGCCCCGATAGTAACGGATAAAGGCTTCGACTTCGCTCAGCTGGACAAAATCACTCTTTATATATAGTATAGAATCTCAAATACCAAGCTTCGAATTCGCTCAGCCGGACAGAAACTACTTTTCTTGCATTTTCGCTCAGCTGGACAGAATCACTCTTTATATATAGGTAGTAAAAAAACAAACCCGACAGGTTTTGAAAACCTGTCGGGTTGTATACACACTCCAGAACAATACAATTACTCGAAACGAATAGCTTTAACCGGAGAAATCTTTGTGATTATATAGGAAGGAATCAATAGCACTACAAAACAAACCCCGACCGTAAGCAAATTCAATAAAATAATATGCCAAATATTAAAATAGACCGGAGCCTGATTTACATAGTAATTTTCAGGATTTAAGCGAATCACTCCAAACTGCTGTTGAATTAACAACAAAGCAATACCAATTAAATTCCCCCAAAACAATCCCCGCACAATCAAATAGAACGCGTTATATAAAAACACTTTACGAACCATCCAGTTATTGGCTCCCAGTGCTTTTAAAATCCCAATCATCTGAGTACGCTCCAAAATCAAAACCAATAGCGCCACAACCATGTTAATGGTAGCCACCAATATCATTACCCCTAATATTACTATGATATTAAAATCGAAAAGCTGCAACCAATCAAATATATAACTATACTTCTCTATTATTGTTTTGGTATCCAGATTAGACGATGTTTGATCGTAGATTTTTTCTCCCGTTGTTTTAATAGCATCAAAGTCATTGATGAATACCTCAAAAGCACCAACCTGATTGGGACTCCATTTATTAATTCTTTGAATATGTCTAATATCCCCCAATATATAGGTGGCGTCAAAATCCTGAAAACCGGAACTAAAAACACCCGCTATCCTGAATCGGCGGCTATTAGGCATTTTCCCTTGTTCTTCTTTGATAAAAAAAGTATTAAAATTATCACCTACTTTAAGATGAAGCCGATCTGCAAGGAATTTTGAAATCAGAACATCTTCGTTTAAAGCAGCTGAAAAATCAGGTAACCTTCCTTCCACCAAATACTCTTCTATATTTTTCCAGTCGTAATCCGCTCCGACTCCTTTGAAGATTATACCTTCAAAAGAATTCTCTGTCCTGATAATTCCAGCTTTACTAGCGATTGCCTGAATATGACTCACCTCAGGAACTGATTTAAATTCAGGATAAAACTCCTGTTTTTTAGAAATAGGAATTAAAGTAACATCAGAATTGTTATTATCGTAGTTTGAAATTATAATCTGCCCGTTAAAAGCTGAAACTTTATCCCTTATTTTTTTCTGAAGACCAATCCCTGTCGCAACAGAAACGATCATCATTATCATACCAATAGCAATGGCCGAAATAGCAATTTTAATAATAGGCGCCGAAATACTGCTCTTAAAATCTTTTGCAGTAATTAGCCTTTTAGCTATGAAATATTCTAAACTCAAATTTTATGTTGTCTTGAAATTATTAATTACATCCGTTTCCGGTTCATTCGAATCAAAAGTACATTTTAAAAAGCAAAAATGAATTGCTTCTAAGAACAATTATCAAATGTTTAGAAGGTTACAAAGGAAGCTTTTTCTTCATTTCCTCCACTATATTATATGCTGCAGGACAAATAGCAACATTCTTCAATGTTAAGTCCGCTATCTGATGAAACTTTTTACGATCTGTATGTGGAAATTCTCTGCATGCTTTCGGACGAACATCATAAATCATACAATAATTTTCATTATCCAAAAAAGTACAAGGAACACTTTTTAAAACATAATCTTTGTCCTCATCAATTCTGAGATATTGTTCGATAAATTGCTGCGGCTTTTGTCGGAATGATTTCGAAATCCTTTCGATATCAGCCAAAGTAAACAAAGGGCCCGTAGTTTTGCAGCAATTCGCGCATTGTAAGCAGTCTGTTTTTTTAAATTCGGTGTCATGCAAATCCTGCATCACATAATCCAAATTCTTTGGCTGTTTCTTTTTAAGCTTATCGAAATACTTTTTGTTTTCGATATGCTTATCTTTGGCTAACTTATTTAAGTTATTTAAAATTTGCTTCAAGTTTAAGATTTAAAGTTGAACTGCAAAATTAAACAACTTTAAACTTGTAACCTTAAACTTTGAACTAAAATACAATGAAAGATCTTTTCGGGAAAGCCATGTACGATTTCCAAACCCATAATTCACCTGAGAATATTATCACTGAAACTTCGATTTCTGAAGAAGATGAAATGAGCGTGGATTATTTATTCCGTTCGTACAATGAAATGCCTAAACTCGAACAAAAAGCACTGCAATTAGCCTTCGGAAAAACTCTGGACGTAGGCTGCGGAGCCGGAAGCCATAGCTTATCTTTACAAAATGACAGAAATCTGGAGCTTGTTTCAATTGACATTTCAAAAAATGCAATCGAAACCTGTAAGCTTCGCGGAGTCAAAAATGCTATAGTCAAAAATATTCTGGATTTTGAAGGGGAAAAATTCGATACGATCATTTTACTAATGAATGGAGTCGGAATTTTTGGCAAACTAGACAATTGCAACAAGTATCTTTCTAAACTAAAAACACTTCTCAACCCGGGCGGACAAATTTTACTCGACAGCTCAGACATTATCTACATGTTTGACGAAGATGAAGATGGCGGAAAATGGATCCCATCTCATAATAATTATTACGGAGAGCTTGTGTTCAACATTTCTTATAAAGGCGAGAAAGAAGAACCCTTCGACTGGTTATACCTTGATTACAATACTCTTCAAAATGCTGCTACTGCAAATGGATTAAAATGTGAACTTATCCTGGAAGGCGACCACTACGATTATTTAGCTAAACTTTCTTTATAAAACACCAAAACATGAACGAAACAGATTTAGAAATACTAAAATATCCAATCGGAAAGTTTAAAACCCCAACAGATTATACCTCGGAGTACATTTCTGATAGTATCGCCATCATTGCATCTTTTCCTGAAAGATTAAAAAAAGAAACAATTCATTTAACCGACGAACAACTAGACACTCCTTATCGTCCGGACGGGTGGACTGTACGTCAAGTAATTCATCATTGCGCCGAAAGTCACATGAACTGTTATATCAGAATAAAATGGGCTTTGACTGAAAATAATCCTGTAATAAAAGCTTATGATGAAAAACTATGGTCGGAATTACAGGACAATCTAACCATGCCCATCCAACCAACCTTACAATTACTGGAAGGATTACATTACAGACTGGCTTATATCATGAAAAATCTAAGTCCACAAGATTTAAACAAATCATTTATTCATCCCGAAAACAACTCTGAATATCTAATCAAACAAATCATTGGAATGTATGCCTGGCACAGCAGCCATCATCTGGCCCATATAACAAATTTAAAGAACACTAAAAATTGGATCTAAATCTGATGTTTCTTTTTTACACAGTGTATACTATTTACCAGAAACAAAAAATCTCTTCAATTGAAGAGATTTTTTGTTTATACCCCTTAAGGAATATTTAAATATTTATGCGTTTGAAGCGAAACTCTCCATTTTGGGTTGTTCATCACATAGTCCACAATCAGAGGCGTCATTTCTTCTTTTTTGCTCCATTCTGGCTGAAGGAACAAAATTGCGTTGTCATTTACCAGCTCGGCTTGTTCTTCTGCAAAAATAAAATCGTGTTTGTTATAGATAATTACTTTCAACTCATGTGCGTTGTCATACACCGTTTGAGTAGGCAGCTTATTTTTTTTAGGCGAAAGACAAATCCAGTCCCAAGTACCCGATAACGGATAAGCTCCCGAGGTCTCGATATGAACTTTCATGTTTTTATCCTTCAACTGTTGAGTCAATAAACTCATATCCCAAGTTAAAGGCTCACCACCTGTAATCACAACAGTATCAGCCAGACTTGATGCATTATTTACAATTAAATCAATACTAGTTGGCGGATGTAACTCAGCATTCCAACTTTCCTTCACATCACACCAGTGACAACCCACATCGCAGCCTCCAATTCGTATAAAGTAAGCAGCAGTCCCGGTATGAAAACCTTCTCCCTGAATGGTATAAAATTCTTCCATCAAAGGCAACATCGCTCCTTTATTTACTTCTAATTGTATTTCTTTTGATAACATTATTCGATTTTAAAGTGCAAAGATAGTCAATTAAATACGGAACAAAAAAAACCGATAGTTTAAAGAAACTACCGGCTTTATATTTGACTGTAAATTTATATTATTTCAAAGCTTTTACAGATTGTGCAGCGTAAGCATTTGCAGGATCTAAAGCTAAACTCTTATTGAAATACTCAATTGCTTTTGCTTTATCAGTATTTGCATAACTAGCACCGATACTATTGTAAGCTTCTACAACTTTTTTAACTGTAGCCGGCTTAGCCAATTCTTCAGCACCTTTTGCCGTAATTCTTGTTACGTACTCTTCGTAGTTTTTAATGATTAAATCATCTTTTTCTAACAAGTTGTTGATTCTACCTTTGTACAAGTAAGCCTCATTATAAGTTGGAGAAGCTTCTAAGATTCTGTCAAAAGCAACATCCGCTTTTCCTAAAGCTACAGCATCTGCAGCTCCATTTGTTTTATTTGCGTTAGCATAATAAAGAGAAATACCGTAGTAAATATTATCATCTAAGTAGTTTTTAGACTCTTTGTTCGTTGTTCCAAGCTCTAAAACAGTAGCAGCCTGAGCAAATTGTTTTTTCCCGAACAAAGCTTTTCCTAAATCAGATAATTCCTCAACCACCAAAGGCTCTAGTTCGATCGCTTTTTTGATATCAGCTACACCAGCATCAAAAGAAGTCTGATCAACAGTTCCGTCAGCTGCGGTTCCTTTTTTAATCTTAGACAAACCTAAATACAAATAATCTCTACCAATTACTTTGTTAGAAGGCACTTTGATATAATCTTCAATAGATTTGATTGCTACATCAACATTTCCATTCTCAAAAGCAGCATAACCTAAATATCTGAAAATTCTAGGATTTACCTTATCCTCAGCAATCATTTTGTTTGCAACAGTCTCTAAACTTTTGTAATCTTTAACCAAGATCAAGAAATCTGCGTGACGCATTTTAGAGTCTAAAGAGTAATCCGTAAGATTTAAGTACTTCTCGTAGTTTGTAATTGCATTTTGCATGTTAACTTTAGAAGTAGATGGTTTATTTCTTCCCCATTTATAATAAGTCTCCGCTAACTCTCTGTAAACCGGACCATAATTAGCACTCAAAGCAATAACTTCATTAAAAGATTTAATTGCTTCATCATAAGATTTAGCCCCTTTTAATAAAACTCCTAGTTGCATTTTTGCTCTTAAAAGTGTTGGATCAGCTGTAAACGCATCACGGTATGCCTTGTAAGCATCGTTTTGATTGTTTGCTCCGTAGTATGCATCACCAATAGCTAAAAGTGCCGTTGCATTTTGAGGATCAATTACCAACGCACGCTTCAAAACAGCTATAGCATTTGTATAATCAGGTGTAGAAGAATTCATGTAAGCTCTACCAATGTAAATAAATTCCTCTACATCTTTACGTTTCATATCTTTTGTAGCTAAAGCAAAATTTGCCTGAGCTGCAGCAGCATTCTTCGCATCAAGATCTAACTGACCTAATCCAATATAATTTAAGTTTTTCTTATCTGATGCCTGTAAACCATTTGCATAATAAATTTTAGCAGAATCAATGATTGCCTGATTTAAATACACATTACCTAAAACAAAATTAGCTTCTCCATCAGAAGGCTTTGCTTTGATGATTGATTTTAGCAATGACTTTGCTTTTTGAAATTGCTCAGCATCGATTGCTTTTTTAGCTTCTTTGATATCTTGCGCTTTTACTACAGTAGCTGAAGCAACTAAGGCAAGACTAAAAATTTTAAATTTATTCATCTCTAATTGTAATTAATTTATTCTTTATCTTTTACTATTTGATTCCTTATTTTAAGCTTTCTTCCAGGAGTTCTAACCGGTAACAACCCTGATTTCAAAACTATCCTCTGTCCAATATCGCCGGCAATAAAGGATGCAAATCCCATTCCTAAGCCAGAATAACCCTGGCAATTTATGATAAACAAATCACGTGCCAAAGGGTATTTCACTTCTGCAAGATCATTCTGAGTTGGGCTGTAATATTGATTACTGTTTAATCCCTTAACACTCATCACATTTATTCTCTTAAGCACTTCTGCCATTTTTGGTGACGGTTGAGAAAGCCAGTTTACACCAACTACCCCAATCATACCATCATTCTCAGATACAAATTTAATAACTTCATCGTTCGTTTTAAAAGAAAACACTCCTTTTACAGGAACATCTTTAACTTTAGCCAATTCTTTCATATAACGTACGGTACTTGAATTTGGATTATCAAACACCAGTCCTTTAATTCTTGCATCAGGTTTGCCCTGCATAAAATCGATTACCGTTTTCAACGCTATTAATGTATCATTATTGCCTTTGTTCGAAATAAAAGCTATTGCATCTGTCGCAAAAGGGGTAACTCTGGGTTTTATTTTACTTTTTTCGAATTTAGCCAATTCTTCTTTAGTCAAATCTCTTGTTGTCACCACTACTGCAGCTTTCTGATTGAGCAAATCATTTATAAGCTCAGCTTCTGACTTAGGTTTTACCGTAATCTTTGCATCGTAGTAAGTTCCTTCAAAGACAGCAACCTGATCGTCCACAATAGGTTTTACAGTTTCATCGACAGTAATGTCGATTGCTCCTTTTAAAATTGTTTCCTTATCGTTTTTACTTTTTTGGTTGCACATGGCAAACAAAAAAACAAAAACAACCAAGCCTGCAATCTTACTATACTTTAACATAATTATTCTGCGTTTGAATTAATTAATCTCAAAAAACGAATGGCCGAATACACTATCAATAATCCTCCAAAAGCATATCTATACTTTTGCTCCATATTTAGCGGAAGTTTCTCCCAAAACATGATCATTAAACCGAGTACAAGATATATTAAAAAGAACAGTATTCCTAAAACAAGAAGAAATCGCTCTTTGAGCGATTTCTTCTGAATATTATTAAGTATACCTTTTAACATTATTCTGCAGATTGAATAGTAATAGGCAGAGAGTAAAGTACCCTAACTTTTTTACCATTTTGCTCGCCGGGAGTCCATTTTGGACACTTTTTAAGAACACGAATTGCTTCTGCTCCTGTACCGTAACCGATATCCCTTAAAACTTTAATGTCGGTTAATGAACCGTCTTTTTCAACTACAAAAGTAACATAAACTTTACCTTTTAAACCTTCTTCTTCCGGAGTCTTGTAATTGTTTCCTACGAATTTGTAGAATTTCTCAATTCCTCCTGGGAAATCTGGTTTTACTTCGATACCTGCAGTATTATAAACGTTGTTATCTTCTGCAATGATCTCTGTAACTGGTCCTTTACCAACTGGCTCATCAACAGTTAAAACTGCATCCGGATCTCCTTTGATGGTTTCGTTACCAACTTTTTTATCTTTAAGTTCCTCAATTTTCGGAGGATCTTCAGTAACTTCATTTGCCTTAGCAACGACCGGTTTCACGAACTTCACCTGATCCACTTTTGGTGGTGGTGGTGGTGGTGGCGGTTGGTTTGGCTTTACTTCCTCTTTTTTAGGAGGTAATTTTACTGTCGCTATCTTGATATCATTATTCACATCTTCTTCACTAGAATCTGGAAGTAAGCTTGCAATAAGAGGAGCTGCTACAGCAAAGCTAAAAATAACCGATCCAATAATAAGAGACTTTACAGTCGTCTTACCGTTCGATTTTCTTAACTCATATGCACCATATATCTTATTACGCCCTTCGAATACGATATCAAGCCACTGATTTTTAATTATATCTAATTTCATTTTTCTTGATTATTAGGAGGTTCAAAAAAAGACAACCCTTATTGTTTATCAATCAATTTTGTTTCCTCAGGTGAAAACTCAGGAACGATAGCATAAGTATCTACTCCAGTGATAGCCATCTCATCCAACATATCAACTAAATTGCGGTAAGTTGCTTTTTTAGTTGGCTTAATGATAACTATAATTCCATTCTTAGGTTTTCCTAAAGCAGCAGAATAAGCTAATACTTCTTTCTTTTGCTTCAATAACTCCTTACGAATACCATCCTTACCATATGCAATATCTTTAGGCCCAACCTTAGGTGTTGCCAATAATCCCATATAATATACCATTTTATTGTTTTCCCCCATCATAACAGTCATTGTACGATTCTCATCAACTTTAACTGGAGGTGTCTTATCGTCTGGATCTTTATCTGGTAAAGACAAATCCATCGATTGAGGTTTTGACAACGATGTGGTTAACATAAAGAATGTGATCAATAAGAATGCCAAATCTACCATCGCCGTTAAATCGACTTTCGAGTTTTGCTTTTTACTTCTTACTTTACCACCTTTTCCGCCACCACCGTCGCCGGTATTTAATTCAGCCATTTTAGTGTATCTTTTTTAATTAAAAGTCTTTTCCTCTCATACCTGTAACTAAGTTAAAGGAATTGATTTTTTGATCTTGTAAAATATCCATAATCTTTTTGATTTGTGGATACTGCTCTTTAGCGTCACCTTTGATCGCAATCTGCAATTCTTTATCATCAAGGTCAATTGCGGCTCTTCTTGAAACCAAAAGCCATTCTTTTAATTGATTGTCTAAAGAATCAATTGGAATTCCAGGTTGATCAGCTTTCACTCTATCCGCAGCTTTCATAGCGATAATTTGTTTCAAATTTGCTACTGGTACACCGAAGTCATCCATTAAGGCAAATTTAGTTTTATCATCTTCTGAGAAAGTCACACCAAATTTAGCTCCCATTCCTTCAAGAGTTCTTTTACGAATCTCTCTTCCTTTGATATCAAAAAACACTTTGCTTTTTCCGTCTGCTCCTTTACCTATCGTAATAATTGCCAAATCAGAATCTGGTAATTTACTTTGAACAGTAGAAGAAGGCATGTCTACAGGAAGTGCTTCTGGCACCTTAGCAGTAGCGGTCAAAATAAAGAACGTAAGCAAAAGGAACGCAACATCACACATGGCAGTCATATCTGTCGATGTTGACTTTTTTTTCATTTTTATTTTAGCCATTCTCTTTTATTTTATTTTGATAAATAATTAATTATATAATATCAAAAATTAATTATTGTTTCAAACTTCCTCTGAATCTTCTGTAAGTATTTACGATTGTAGTACCAGCCTCATCGATAGAGTAAGTTAAATCATCAATTTTAGCAGTAAAGAAGTTGTAAGAAACGATCGCTAAGATTGAAGTAGAGATACCTGTTGCAGTGTTGATAAGTGCCTCAGAAATACCTGTTGCAAGAGCAGCCTGGTCTGGAGTTCCAGCAGAAGCTAACGCACCAAACGCTTTAATCATACCAGATACTGTTCCTAATAATCCTCCTAAAGTTCCTAATGATACTAAAGTAGAGATAATAGTCATGTTTTTTTCTAACATTGGCATTTCTAATGAAGTTGCCTCTTCGATTTCTTTGTGGATTACTTCTGAAGCTTCTTCACTGTTGAAACCTTCTTTTTTAACATCTTGATATTTAATCAAAGCAGATTTAATTGCATTTGCAACTGAACCTTGTTGTTTGTCACATGAAGCGATAGCAGCCTCGATGTTTCCTTCTTTAATACTTCCTTGTACATTTTTCATAAATGTATCTAAGTTAGCTTTACCAGCAGCTTTACCGATAACAATAAATCTTTCAATAGAAAAAACAACAACCATTAAAAACATACCTAATAATACTGGTACGATAAAACCTCCTTTATAAACCTGTCCTAATGTATTGATAGGGTGACCAGTTTCTGGATTTCCACCTTCAAAGTTAGCTGCATCTCCCATGATTACTTTCCAAATAAACACCCCAACTAAAATACACGCTACAATAATGATTCCAGTGATCATTCCTCCTCCGTTTGAAGTGCTTTCTTTTTTAACTTTAACGTTTGCCATTTTTTTTAATTTTAATAGTTTTAAATAATTTTATTTTTTAGTTATATTTAACTTGTAGAGGAGCAAATTTATACGTTTAGTTTAAATAAAAAAACTTTTTTTAATTTAATTGAAGGAAATTTAACGTCAATTTAAAAAATATCTCATTAAATTGCCGATATCATTTTTTAGATAAAACAAAAATAAGGGCTAATAATGGGAAAATTACAACGTTTTAGTAAATATTCAAACATTCCATTGATATCTTCTTAAAAAGTTGCGAAATTGTTTTTTATATTTTTTTTAACCCAAAAAAGTTTTTTCCTACTAAAGAAAAACAGCCTAAAATGTTAATAAACCTAGCAAACCTCTTATAATCATCTAAATTACAAATAAAAACATGAATAAAAAAGACAATTTCATTCAGGATATCAACAATGGCTATTCTACAAAGGGCGACAGTATTGTTCTCGGAAGTGCCATTCTGGACGGAGAACCACTTGGAGAAGCTCATGTCAAAATCCCTTTAAAAACATTAAACCGCCACGGGCTGATCGCAGGGGCAACGGGAACCGGAAAAACCAAAACGATACAGGTTTTCTCTGAGCAGCTTTCAAATGTGGGAGTTCCTGTTTTGATGATGGATATTAAAGGTGACTTTAGTGGAATTGCTAAAGAGGGTAAAGAAGAAGGTTTTATAACGGAACGTCATGCTAAAATAAACATACCTTATAATATAGCTTCTTTTCCTGTTGAATTAATGTCACTTTCTAAACAGAACGGAGTTCGCTTAAGAGCTACTGTTTCGGAGTTCGGACCGGTATTGTTTTCCCGAATATTAGACCTGAATGATACCCAGGCAGGTGTGGTTGCCGTTATCTTTAAATATTGCGATGATAATAAAATGCCGCTTTTAGATTTAAAGGATATAAAAAAGGTCCTCAATTATATTACCGAGGAAGGCAAAGATGAAATATCTGCCAATTATGGTAAAATTTCAACCGCAACCACAGGAACGATTCTGAGAAAAATCATAGAATTAGAGCAGCAAGGCGGTGACTTGTTCTTTGGTGAACTTTCGTTTGAAATTGATGATTTAATGCGAATTGATGAAAACGGTAAGGGTTACGTAAACATTATTCGTTTGACGGATATTCAGGACAAACCTAAATTGTTCTCGACTTTTATGCTGAGTTTATTGGCTGAGATTTATCAGCAAATGCCGGAAAAAGGAGATGTTGTGCAACCTGAGCTGGTTATTTTTATTGATGAAGCACATTTGATTTTTAATGAAGCCAGCAAGGCTCTTCTGGAACAAATTGAAACGATTGTAAAACTAATACGTTCTAAAGGAGTTGGGATTTATTTTGTAACTCAGAATCCAATGGATGTCCCGAGTGGTGTATTGGCACAATTGGGTTTGAAAATTCAGCATGCGCTAAGGGCTTTTACTGCCAATGACCGTCAGGCGATTAAAAAAACAGCAGACAATTATCCAACTTCTCCTTATTATAAGACAGATGAGTTACTAACCAGTTTAGGAATTGGAGAGGCTTTGGTAACGGCATTAAATGAAAAGGGAGTCCCTACTCCACTTGTAGCGACTATGATGCGTGCGCCTATGAGTCGAATGGATGTTTTAACTGCTGATGAAATTGAAGGAATCAATACTAAATCGAAACTCGTAAAAAAATACCTTGAAGAAATTGATCGGGAGAGCGCTTATGAAATTCTGAATAAGAAAATTGAAGACGCCACTCAGGCAGCTGCAGAACAGGAAGAAGAAACACCGACAAAATCATCTAAATCTGAACCAAGTACAGCAAGTGTAGTTGGCAAATCGGTTTTAAAAGTGGTTACCAGCGCTACCTTTATAAGAGGTGTTTTTGGAGTTTTATCAAAAATATTCAAGAAATAACTTATCAAAAATCAATGGCAATGCCAATGTCAATATCAAAAATCAATTGCAATGTCAATACTAATTTTAAATTGACTTTTGACATTGCTTTTTGATATTGTTTTTTGATATTGCTATTGTAATCGATCTATTTTTGCAATAATTCCAGAATCTTATTTTCTACTTCCGGACTGTTCCAGATGTTTTCAATATTTTCTATTCGTAAAACTTGTTCCATAATTACATTTTGAAAATCGCCAATTGCCAGGGCTTCGGAATACGGGCGATCACTAAAAGTTACACGACTGTAAAGTGGAATCCATTTATCAGGATGTTTGTCTGAGAATGCTTTTTCGATTTTCTTTTGCAATAAGAATTTTTCATCGGCCGTTTTGGTACTCATCTCCATGAAATTTCGATAAGACAATTCGGCAATAGCATCGGCATTCGGTTTACGTGAAATTTGATACTCCGAGAAGATTTTCTTCCAGTCGTCTCCATACTTTGCGATCATTTCACTTAAAACGGTGATATCTTCAAAACCCGCATTCATACCTTGTCCGTAAAAGGGAACAATTGCATGACAAGCATCTCCGATTAAAGCGATTTTATCTTCGTATGTCCACGGAAAACATTTCATGGTTACCAAAGTACTGGTTGGATTTTTAAAGAAATCTTCGGCCAGCTTCGGGATTACTTCGATCGAGTCGGGGAAATTCTTCAAAAAGAAGTCTTCAACCATTTTACGATCTTTAAGCGATGCAAATGAATTTTCGCCTTCAAAAGGCATAAACAAAGTACAAGTAAAACTTCCATCGAGATTAGGGAGTGCGATTAACATGTACTCGCCACGAGGCCATATATGAAAAGAGTTCTTGTCTAGTTTATGTGAAGCGTCTGCATTTGCCGGAATGTTTAGTTCTTTGTACCCCATATTCAAAAATTCCTGGGAATAATTGAACATGTTCTGACGCTGCATTCGGTGTCGTATTCTCGAGAAAGCACCATCGGCACCAAAAACCATATCGTATTTTTTCTCTTCCCACTCTCCTCTTTCGGTTTCACCTATATGTAACGTAGCATCATTTAACGTTACGTCCCAGATTTTTTGTTCGAAAAGAAATTCTGCACCGGCTTCTTCTGCAAGATCAATCATTTTCCGGTTTAAAGTTCCTCTGGAAATGGAATAAATGGACTCGCCTTCCTGACCGTAGTTCTGAAAATTGAGTTTATCAACCAAGTGAATGGCACGTTTGTCCATTGGGATAGCGATTTCCCGAACGGCATCTCCAACACCAACACCATCAAGCGTTTTCCAGCCCCGGTTTGACATTGCCAGATTTATAGAACGGCCTGAGAAATTAATTTTACGGATATCAGGACTACGATCATAAACATGAACGGTATGACCTGCTTTTTTAAGATAAATCGACAAGAGTGATCCTACTAATCCGGAACCAACAACAGCAATTTTTAGTGGAGTTTGCATCAAGAAAAATCTAAATATAAGATCGTAAAAATAAGTAATAATTGTACATAAGCTTTAAAATAAATAAATTATTTACTGTACCGACTCACAACCGTTTCGATTTTTGCCAAAATTCAGAGTTAATTCAAAAATATAACAAAATGTTATTTTATTCAATTTATCTGAAAAAATTAAACTCTTACATTCGCTTTCGGTTTTACCTTAATATATATCCCCATCATGGACAGCACAATTTTACAATCAGAAATTATTCTGGAAAACGAAAAAGTACTATTAGTTCCGTTTGAGAGCGAAAGAAATACAGAACTCACAGAAATCATTTTTGATGATGGGATCTGGAAATACATGGGTATGTATGTTCGCAATGAAAAAGATTTTAAAAATTACATTCAAAATACTTTACAGCAAAAAGCCGCCGGGCTTTGTTATCCTTTTTTAATCATTGATAAAACGACCAATCGGGTTGCAGGAAGTACCAGATACGGTTACCTGAATCATGCTAGTCAGAAGTGTGAAATTGGCTGGACCTGGTACGGGGAAAAATTTCAGGGAACCGGTTTAAACAAAGCCTGTAAATTTGAATTGTTAAATTTTGGATTTGAAGTCATTCAATTTAGAAGAATACAATTGAGTGCTGATCTTGAAAACAAAAAGTCACAACGGGCGATTGAAAAACTAGGAGCAACTAAAGAAGGTCTTTTTAGAAATAACTATATCGATTCGGAAGGAAAAAGCAAAGATGACGTTTATTACAGTATTATTCCCGAAGACTGGCAAGCAGTTAAAACGAATTACTTCCCTGAATTTATATAAGAAAAGCGCCTCAATTATTGTGATAGAAAAATGGTATTTTAGCTTATTCTAAAGTACCTCATCTATGACTGAATTGCAGACGATCTATCAAAGAACCCTAAAATTTGCTGCCAAAAGACATGCCGATCAAAATCAAGTAATTCCCGGAACCAATTTACCGTATGTTGTTCATTTAAGCAATGTAACCATGGAGATTCTATTTGCTTCGCAAAACACAACATCTTTTAATACTGCATTTGCAATTCAAATTGCATTACTCCACGATATTCTTGAAGATACAGCAACTACATTTGAAGAACTTGCAGCGGAATTTGATGAAGAAATTGCTCAGGCCGTCCTGGCACTAACCAAGAATTCTAAAATACCTAAAGAAGAAAGAATGACCGACAGTCTGGCCCGAATTAAAGCATTATCAAAAGAGGTATGGGCTGTGAAATTAGCTGACAGAATAACTAATTTACAGGTTCCACCAGAAAACTGGAGTGTGGAAAAGATAAGAGAATATCATAAACAAGCGGTACAAATACTAAATACACTTAAAGGCGGTAACGCTTATTTAGAAAAAAGACTTTTAGAAAGAATTCAAAATTATTTACTGTATTGTACCGTCGAAAAATCGTAGGTCACAACTCATCAAAACATAATCTCAAAATGAACCTCTATTCAGAACATTATGTAAGCGAAAAAAGCGAGCGGTTTGTTACCAAAATCTGGTGTCTGGATAATGGCAATGGTGAAACAACAGTTGAAAATAAGCTTGTCTTACCCAACGGCTGTTTTAATCTTGCTATTGTTAGCGGAACCCACATAGAAGTTCACACCAGTAAGCGAAAATATGAAATGAACGAAGGCTTTTACTTTTGTTCGCAAATGACGAACAAGGTTTTGGTCAACATAAGACCTAAAACCAAAGTAACCATCATTCAATTGCAGCCCTGGACGCTTTCGATGTATCCGCAATATGATTTGAGCCATTTTAGCGATTCGATTATCAGGATTACTCCCGAAGAGCTTCCCTTTAAAATACAAACTGATGCTGTTGCTGAAAATTTATTGCAGGCTATAAATGTTTATTTTGAAGAATTGTCTGCTTTACATTCAGAGAAAAATACCATCGAAAGAATCTGCGAAATTATCAGACATCATGACGAAGAAATCTCAGTTTCTGAAATTAGCGGGATTTTAAGAGTCTCTCAACGGTTGTTGCAAATGAAGTTTAAAACGGCAACAGGGCTTACGATTAAAAAATACATTCAAATTCTGAAGTTCAGAAAATCCGTAGATCAGATGGTGCATTCGAATCCTGAGAAACTCAGTCTGACAGAGATTGCTCTTTACAATAAGTATTTTGACCAGTCGCATTTTATAAAACAATTTAAAGGAGTCATGAAAACAACTCCAAAAACATTCAACTCCAGTTTGTACTTTCTTTCTAAAAAAAGATAAGATTTTCGCATTTGTACAATTTTTAGGTTTTAGATTGCAGTACTATTGCAAAATCATCAATCAATCAAAATTAATATAAAATGAAAATCAATCCATCTCTTTTCCCGTTAAAAGTTTTTTTAATTGGAATATTACTTTTCCACTTCCAAACCGGGTTTTCTCAGGAAGAAAAAAACTCAGCATTGTACAAAACGATTATGTCAAGAGACAGCCTTCTTTTTAATATTGGTTTTAATACCTGCGACATTAGCCAGTTTGAAAATCTTTACAGTGACGGTTTTGAATTTTATCACGACAAGGACGGTCCTTCAGATAAGGCACTTTTTTTAGTCAATCTCAAAAAAGGCTTATGCAAATCGGTTGAAACTTACAAAGCCAGAAGGTACCTGGTTCCTGGCAGTACCGAAGTTTACCCGCTCTATAACAAAGGCGTATTGTATGGCGCTATACAAATGGGAATTCACCAATTCTACGAAAAATCAATAGGCAAAAACGAATCTTTTGCAGATGCCAAAGAAAAATTTGGCAGTACTGCGCGATTTACTCACCTATGGGTTTTAGAAAATGGTGATTGGAAACTTAAAAGATCTCTAAGCTACGATCATCAGGAGGCCAATACAGCGGGTACCAAATCGGATATTTTTGACAACGATGAAGCCATTAAAAAATGGCTGGTTCAGAATAATGTTCCAGCACTGGGTATTGGTGTGATCAATGAGGGAAAACTACAAGAAGTAAAAGTCTTTGGTGAACTTAAAAAAGGAGTTGCAGCACCCTACAATACGATTTGGAATGTGGCTTCTCTGACTAAGCCAATTACTGCAATGGTCGCTTTAAAATTAGTAAGTTCCGGAAAATGGAATCTCGACGAACCACTTTACAAATACTGGACAGATCCGGATATCGCAAATGATGCGAATACTAAATTATTAACGACGAGAATTGTCTTAAGTCACCAAACCGGTTTTCCGAATTGGAGGTATATGAACGAATCCGGTAAACTGGATTTCAAATTCAAACCCGGAACAAAATACCAATACTCAGGAGAAGGCATGGAATATTTGCGAAAAGCTCTGGAAAAAAAGTTTCACAAATCATTGGATCAATTAGCGGATGAATTAATTCTTAAACCGTTAAAAATGAATGACACTAAATTTACCTGGAATGCCATAACCGATGTTTCAAGATATGCCATCGGTTATGACAATAAAGGGAATGCTTACGAGCCTACCAAAAATAAAACGGCAAGTGCAGCCGATGACTTGCTCACAACCCTTGAAGATTACGGGACATTTCTATGCAGCGTGATGAACAGTGACGGTTTGAGTAAAAAAGTTTATGAAGACATGACAGCACATCAGGTTCAAACCAAAAAGAATAAATATTTTGGTTTAGGCTTTGAGATTTATGATTTAGGGAATGACGATTTTGCTTTGTCTCATGGCGGTGCTGACAATGGGGTTCAGACGATTTTTCTGTTACTTCCAAAAGCCAAACAAGGTCTGATTATTTTTACCAATGTTGATGATGGATATAAGGTTTACGAAAAAATCCTTACCCATTATATGGGTAAAAAAGGGAAGCAAATAATTGAGATTGAAACCAAGTAAATCTCAATTCAAAAAAGTGATGTCTACAAAATCATTATTCGGAAATCTATGGTAAAATTATGTATTCTTATTGTGTTGTTGTTAAGTAAAGTTCTATTTGCATAAACCTATTATTGGTTCAAAAGAAATTTGTTAGTTATGAGCATAGGCGTATATATAGTAGTTCCTGGCAGTTCTCGGCCTATGCTCTCCTGCTAGAGTGTTAAGAAAAAGATAAAAAAGTATTGATCCTGAAACATAATTGAAAATTCGTCGTCTAACCAAAGACAACGACATAATCCTGAACAGATTAAAGAGTTTCAATCATCAAATCAAAAATCAATCACTGATTTACTAACCTTAATCATCAATCAATATGCAGAAACCAATCAAACTAGTTGTTCTTAGTGTTATTCTACTGTTTTTCGCTTTGAACATTACTTCCGCACAGGACAAAGGAAAACAAATTGACCAATTATTAAGTACCTACCATCAATATGGCCAATTTAATGGTTCGGCACTGATTGCCGAAAATGGAAAGGTAATTTTTAAAAAAGGATTTGGCTCAGCCAATATGGAATGGGATATTCCGAATCAGCCTAATACCAAATTCAGATTAGGCTCGATCACCAAACAATTTACCGCTTTTTTAATCTTAAAATTAGTCGATGACGGAAAACTAAAACTAGACGTCCCTATCACTACTTACTTACCGGATTACCCTAAAGAAACCGGCGACAAAATAACGCTTCATCATTTACTAACACATTCTTCAGGAATTCCAAATTATACTGCTACACCAAATTTTCTTAGAGATAAAAGCCGCAATCCTTATACTCCGGAAGACTTTGTAAAAACATTTAATAAACTTCCTCTGGAATTTAAACCGGGTGAAAAATTCAACTACAGTAATTCCGGATATTTCCTCTTGGGGTATATTATCGAAAAAGTTACCGGCAAAACCTACGAACAATATCTGCAGGAAACTATTCTTACTCCTTTAAAAATGGTAAATACAGGCTTTGATCATAGTGAAGTGATCCTTAAAAACAGAGCTGCGGGTTATGAAAAACAAGGCAAAAATTTTGTCAATTCTTCTTTCATTGACATGAGTATTCCATATGCCGCGGGATCTTTGTATTCTACTGTCGAAGATTTATATTTATGGGATCAGGCACTTTATACGACTAAATTGCTTTCAGAAAAATCTATGGAGTCTCTTTTTAAACCGTATGTAAAAGCCTGGGGTGATTTTTACAGTTACGGATGGTTTATTTCAGAGGCTAATAATGGCAGCAAAGATAAACTGAAAGTTACGGAGCACGGTGGAGGAATTAACGGATTTAACACGCTCATTTCACGCGTTCCTGCCGATAAAATTCTAGTGGTGTTACTTAACAATACAGGTAATACTGTTTTGGGTGAAATGAACACTGCTATTCGTGCTATTTTATACAACCAGCCTTATAAACCTGCCAGAAAATCATTGGCAATTGATTTATTGGATATTTTCTCTACAAAAGGTGTCACAGCCGGAATTGATACTTATAAAAAACTAAAGAATGATCCCACTTTTGTTATTAAAGAAAACGATATGAACGAAGCCGGCTATCAATTGCTGCAAAGCGGAAAAAAGAAAGAAGCTATTGAAGTTTTTAAAATTAATGCCGAGACTTTTCCAAAATCCGGAAATGCGTATGATAGTTTAGGAGAGGCCTATTTGGCTGATGGGGATAAAAAGCTTGCGATTGCAAATTATTCCAAATCAGTTGAACTGGATCCTTCCAATGAAAACGGAAAAAAGGTCTTAGAAGAAATTTCGAAAAACAAAACGAAATAGTTCTTAACAAACCTCTTTAAAAACTCCGCTAAAATTGATTTGAAATCAGTTTTAGCGGAGTTTTTTTTGTTACAATTTCTAACAGTCACATTCGACAATTAAATATTAAAAATACTATTTTAGCGCTGCCCAAAAAAACAATAGTAAACCCTCAAATCAACATGATTTACAACAAGAACTGTTGTGAACTGTTTTTATTAACCTATGAAAAAATTAAAGACACAAACTCTTTTAGTACTCGTACTATGCCTGTTTATTCCGCTTATCGGTAGTGCTCAAACCTCAACCAAGACCGTCCCGATGCCCAGTCAGCAAAACAAAATTATCATTGATAAAATTGTCGAGGCTGCCCATTATAAAAATTATGTGACCGATTTTTGTCTGGCAACTATTAGCGAAGCTGCCCTTAAAGAAAAATGGAACGATCAAAAAACGATTGAAATAACGGAGAGTATCAACTACAAAAACTTCCGGGATGCTGTTTATAATATGTTTGCTTTTTATAATGAAATAGAATTGGAAACACTTTTAAAAACCTATCAGAAAGATACTGTCTATCAAACAACCAATGTCATGGTTACCAACGATGCACTGGGTTATAACCTCGAAATATTTGCAAATGATATTGTTCGGGGAAGGTATAAGTAGGTTCTGAGGTTCTGAGGTACTGAGGTTCTGAGATTCTGAGGTTCTGAGATTCTGAGGTTCTGAGGTTCTGAGGTTCTGAGGTTCTGAGGTTCTGAGGTTCTGAGGTTCTGAGGTTCTGAGGTTCTGAGGTTCTGAGGTTCTGAGGTTCTGAGGTTCTGAGGTTCTGAGGTTCTGAGGTTCTGAGGTTCTGAGGTTCTGAGGTTCTGAGGTTCTGAGGTTCTGAGGTTCTGAGGTTCCAATCTTTGTCAAAGCTTACACTTTGACAAAGATGTAATCATAAAAACGCAAAAGAAACTTTGCGAATCTTTGCAGACTTTGCTCACTTTGCGGTAAAACCAGTAATCCTAAAACTAAAAAAAACATTTCCCGGCAGGTACAAGTGAAACCTGAAACGTGCAACTTGAAACCTGAAACCAAAAGCACTATTTCACTTTTGGTTTCAATAGGTACTGAGATTCTGAGGTACTGAGATTCTGAGGTACTGAGATTCTGAGGTACTGAGGTTCTGAGGTACTGAGGTTCTGAGGTACTAAGATTCCAAATCTTTGTCAAAGCTTACACTTTGACAAAGATGTAATCATAAAAACGCAAAAGAAACTTTGCGAATCTTTGCGAAAAGACTTTGCTCACTTTGCGGTAAAACCAGTAATCCTAAAACTAAAAAAACCATTTCCCGGCAGGTACAAATGAAACTTGAAACCTGAAACGTGCAACTTGAAACTTGAAACCTGAAACCAAAAGCACTATTTCACTTTTGGTTTCAATAGGTACTGAGGTACTGAGGTTCTTAGATTCTAAGATTCTAAGATTCTAATCTTTGTCAAAGCTTACACTTTGACAAAGATGTAATCATAAAAACGCAAAAGAAACTTTGCGAATCTTTGCGAAAAGACTTTGCTCACTTTGCGGTAAAACCAGTAATCCTAAAACTAAAAAAAACATTTCCCGGCAGGTACAAGTGGAACTTGAAACCTGAAACGTGCAACTTGAAACCTGAAACTCGAAACCTGAAACCAAAAGCACTATTTCACTTTTGGTTTCAAAACTAATTTGGTGGATGTTTTAATGATCTCTTCTTTGTTCAGTTTCATCTTTCTGAATTTACCGGCATTGTACATCTCAGCCTGATCGTCATAATGTTTACTAAACGGATTACCGGATTGTCCCGTTGGCAAAATACTCCAGCTATTTTCGATATCCGAGAAATCCACTACTCTTCTGGTTGATGGCCCGCCTTTTACGTGATACTTCCCTTCTTTATTGAATCCGAAAAACTGATTGTTTATTACTTCATTCGATCCCGGAGCTGCAAATGGTCCTACATTAAACAAACTGCGTAAAGCAGCTATTTTACCCAAAGGATGTTCATGCTCAACTGTATGCGCTTTACCCCAGTTCCAATCTGCGACCTGATTTCCAAATTGTTCCTGAAGTTCCGCTATGGCTTCATGGAAGGATTTTGAAACGATATCACTTCTGGTTTCTTTTACATTTTTGGTTTTGATGTTGTCCCACCAAACGGAATTTTCATTCTGAATTTGTCTTGCAATGATTTGTTTCCCCAGTGAGGTATCAAGATACAAACTAAAGTTATCGGCTCCCATCTCGTCTTCAAAAGTATTTTTCAGATACAGATAAACCCATTTGTTGTAAATCGTTGGTCCAACATCCTCCGTATTATTGGTTCCTTTCCATGATTGCAAAGCGTTTATCGCTTCTTTTTCTTCTGCTGAAAGCGAACTTCCGGCTACAGTCGAAATTAAACGTTGCACCACTCCTGGTGAAACCAGTGACGTATTGTCAAAAATCATCTTACTGATGGCTTCTTTGTCCCAATCTGATTTTGCCTCCATTAAACCTGAAATTCTTTTGGCACGATCCTCCGGCAAATAATATCCCGGATATAAAAAGCCATCGATAGCCTCAGGCTGGTTGTTGGCAGAATACACATAACCCCATTTTGGATTCTCGGCAGAAGGATTCTTCGAAAAATCTAAATGTTCTTTAATATCGTCTTTACCGCTGGCACCGTCCAAAATAAAAAAGGTATTCACTCCTTTATCATGTTTATAAAGTGCTCCGGTTGCCCACCATGCCACATTTCCTTTAGCATCACCATACATCACATTCAAACCCGGTGCCGCTACAAGCGAAACTGCTTTTCTGAAATCGTCTTTATTTTTAGCATGCGAAAGTCCATAAACGGCATCTAAAATCTGGATGGGCTGTTGTGTATACACCCACGACATTGCAATAGGATTCTTTTTTCCTAAGCGATCCAGCACATCATTCATGATAGGCCCGTGACGGCTTGATTTAACCGTTAGAACAACATCTGACGTATCTTTTACTTTTATCGTTTTTTTAATCGACGTATAAGCCGCAAAACCTGTTGGTGTCTGATATTGATTAGAATCACCCTCTTTATTTTTTTCCTGATAAAAATCGATATCATCATTCTCGAACATCGTCAGTCCGTAAGCATAATTGCGATTGTGCGCCAATAGCGGATACGGCGTTCCGGCCAGATAACAGCCGTACAATTCGAAATCCGGTGTTACCAAATGTGCTTCATACCAGGTCCCTGGCTGTGAAAAGCTAATGTGCGGATCATTTGCAAAAATCACTTTTCCGCTTTTCGTTTTAGTAGGACCGGCGACCCAGCTGTTACTTCCCACAAAAGGAGGAATAAGCGAATTCTCCAGCAATGCCACTACCGACTTTGAAATGGTGGCATATTCTTCGATATTCTCTTTTGAGTTTTTGATCCTGGTGGTATTAAACTCTCCCTCGATCCCTAAATCTTTTAAATATGCAACGCCGTATTTATCACGAATAAAAGTTAACAAAGGATCTGTTTTTTGCGCCATTGCAAAACTAAAAGACATATAACCAAAAATATTATACACGTCTTTTATGGTAAATTTTTCTTTTTTCACTCCTACCAGGGTAAACTCAATCGGCGTTACTCCCTCTTCCATGTACTGATTTATCCCGTCCAGATAAGCCATGGTCATTTTATAACTCTGGCTGTTCGGATCTAATTTTGCTATGGCTTTTGCTGAAGCTTCTTCTATACCGATTCCGGAGAAAAATTTATCATTTTTTAGTGCAACCGATCCAAAGATTTCTGATAATCGTCCGGGTGCAATTCTTCGAAGTAATTCCATTTGCCATAATCGTTCCTGCGCATGAACATAACCAAGTGCTGTCATCGCGTCTTTTTCAGAATCGGCATAAATATGAGGCACTCCAAAATCATCAAAATACACCGTGGTTTCTTTCTGGAGGTTTTTGAGTTGTACTTCACCTTCGTATTTAGGCTTCAGATGAAAAATGTAGGCACAAAGACCAATCCCAAGAATAACAATCAATACCAATAAAACCAACAGAATTTTTTTAATTTTTCTCATATTTATGAAACGTATAAGGATCAATGTTTTTGTAATAATGTCCCTTAAATTTAAAATACTGTAAGAAACATCGCTTTTAAAAGTCTAAATTTATGTATTTAAAATCAACTATGTTTGGGAGTGGTATTTTTTTTCACGCAGATTTTACAGATTTTTTTTGCTCCTTTTATAATAGGCGTCTTTTTGATCGCAGTAAAATCTTTTAAAAATTAATGAATTAACTTTCTACTTTAAAATAACATTCCGAATGCAGTTGAAGAATAACAAACTGCAAACCTGACATTTATCAGGTTTTTTGAATTTTATTTTCCCAACCTTTGCTTTTATTTTAATTTAAAAACAAATGGCAAAACCATCGATACACACTTTCCATATCCCTGTAATGGGTCTCGCATATACAATCGACAGTCCAATTCGAGTGGCACAATTTGGTATTTCATCTGTAGTTTCTATCGCTGATGATGATCTAATTGAGAAGATGCGTAATTTTTACAGTACTAAATTTAATTTTCCCTACGAGGAGATAAGTCAAAAATTTCAGGACTACAGGGCACAGCGCATTACCTCGTATCTCAATTTGGTCGATAAAATTGTGAAAGAGAAATTTGAAAATTTTAAAACGGAATTAATCGAAAGCAAGACTGCGGTAGAAAATTATATTACAATGTTACCGAATACTTCCGACATCAAAAAGGGGTTTCAGAATTTATTGGAGGACGGGATTTCTTTTAAGGAAAACATTCAAAACTATATCGAATCTCATCTTTCACCCGGTTGTATTGACGTGAACATTATGACCAAAATCGACAAAGATAATTTTGAAAAAAACGAACAGCTTCCCATTGAATTTAATGATGCTCATGCCGCTTTGCGAGGTTTCGCTAATAGTGATCTTGAATCTTCAGTGGTACTTTCTGCCGGAATGAATCCAAGATTGTACAGCTATTTCGAAAATTTTACGGATTTCTTTCCCAATAGTAAAAACGAACTTAAAAAGAGAATTATTCTAAAAGTCAGCGATTTCAGATCGGCTATGATACAGGGAAATTTTCTAGCCAAAAAAGGCCTGTGGGTTTCTGAATACCGCATAGAATCAGGACTAAACTGCGGCGGACATGCTTTTGCCACTGAAGGCCTTTTACTAGGTCCGATTTTAGAAGAATTCAAACAGAAAAAGAATCAGCTCATTCAGTCTGCACATGAATTGATGACAAAAGTATTACAGCAAAAACAAGTTCATGTCCCTGAAGTACCATTGCCTTTGAAAATTACGGTTCAGGGAGGCGTAGGTACTGCCGAAGAACACGATTTTTTATTGCAAAATTACGAAGTAGACTCTGTAGGATGGGGATCTCCTTTTTTACTGGTTCCCGAAGCGACTTCTGTAGACCCGGCGACTCGCAAATTATTAATGGATGCCAAAGAAAAAGACTTGTATCTGAGCCACATTTCTCCATTAGGAGTTCCGTTTAATACTTTAAAAGGCACTACAAATGAGGCTTTAAAGCAAAAAAGAATCGAGCAAAATAAAGCAGGAAGTTCCTGCCCGAAAAAATTCCTGGCCTTGAGTAAGGAATATGATCCACATGGAATTTGTACAGCGTCGAAAAAATTCCAGGACATTAAACTGGAAGAATTGGCTGCTAAAAAAAATAGTCTTTCGAAGGAAGCTTATGAGAGAGAACAGTTTTCGATCACCGAAAAAGCCTGTTTATGTGTCGGATTGGCCAATGCGTCCTATTTAGAAAATGATATCCAGATAAAAGGTCAGGCACAGGGAGTTGTTATCTGTCCGGGGCCTAATATGGCCTATTTTGACCAAGAAGTTTCTTTGTCTGATATGCTGGCACATATTTATGGGAATAATTCCATCCTGAGGGCTAATAACAGGCCTAATCTGTTTGTAAAGGAATTAAAAATGTATATCGACTATTTTAGGAATGAAATAAATAATATTTCGGGAGAAATCACCAATGCCCAATTAAAGAAATGGACTGTTTTTAAAGCTAATCTCTTAGAAGGAATTGCCTATTACGAAAATTTGTTTTCGTCTTCTTTCTATTTTCAGGAAGATCCCGAAAAAATCAAATACCAATTCGATTTTTACAAACTGGAACTGGCTACAATTCAAGTTCCAACTTGTGAGTTGGTATAAAGAAACCGCCGATTTAAAATTTAAATCGGCGGTTTTATTTTAAAACTGTTTTTCCAGTTTACTCTTTTTTCTTTTTGCTGCCATCGATAATAGCTCCGGTTCCGGCTCCAACACCTGCTCCGGCTAAACCGCCTATTATTGCACCTTCCCCTTTTCTCTTGCTAACAATGGCTCCTGTCACTGCTCCTACTCCGGCACCTATTACAGCTCCTTTGGCTGCTGAACTCCAGCCTTTCTTTTTGGGAGTGGTTTGTGTTGCGGTCGAGGTTCCGTCAGCTTTGTGATTGACCACTACCACTTTTTGTGTTTCTAACTTTTGTTGTGCCTCTACCTTTTGCTCTTCTCTGATTTTTGCCATTTCCGTTCTCATTGAATCAATAACTCTTTGTTTACTAATTTCAACTTTCATCGAATCAATACTAGCTTGTTTTGCTTTATTGATATCCTCTTTTCCTTGATTCTGGCAAGAAACAAGAAAAACCGCAGCTATAAAAATATATAAAGCTTTCATGAGATTGTAGTTTAAAAAATTATTACACTACAAAGTAAAGAAGAACTTTTTTCTGAAAGCTTACAGGATTTTGCAGAAAACTTATAGAATTTGAAGGTTCTGTTCCGCCACAGCTTATAAAGATTAT